>NZ_JOFJ01000018.1 GCF_000718255.1 Spirillospora albida | reverse complement strand
GTGGACCATCTGGCGGCAGGCTTGGCGCAGTACCCAGGCGCCGATCGTAGACCAGGAACAGTTCGCCGCGGGTGAAGCCTTGCTGGAGGTCGGCGCCGAGGCGGGCGCGTTCGTCGGCGCGGGCGTCCATGTCGGGCCAGCCCGATGCTGGCGTGCACCAGCAGGTCGTGGCCGAGCGCGTTGACGATCCCGCTCAGGGCGGCGGAGATCCGGTCCAGGACGGCGTCGATCTCGGAGTCGGCGATGTCCTGGAGCAGGACGGCGAACTCGTCACCCCCGAGCCGGGCGATGGTGTCACCCGGGCGGACGCAGTTGAGCAGCCGCCCCGCGACCGCGACCAGCAGCGCGTCACCGACGGCATGCCCGAGGCGGTCGTTGATCGCCTTGAAGTCGTCCATGTCGATCATCGCCAGCGCGACCCCGCGGCCGCCGGTGCTCGCGACGGCCGCGTCGGTGCGCTCCACCAGGAGCACGCGGTTCGGCAGATCGGTGAGCGCGTCGTGGCCCGCCTGGTGCGCGAGCGCGTCCTGGACGCGGCGGATCTCGTTGACGTCGCGGATGTTGCTGACGATGCCGTCCACGGCGGGGTCGCCGATGGAATTGGTGGCGTACAGCTCCATCCATCGCCATGATCCGTCGGCATGGCGCATACGGACCTGGCTGATGGCGGTCGCGCCGGGCCCCTCGAACAGCTTCGCGCCGTGCTCGTTGAGAATGGGAACGTCGTCGGGGTGGAAGCCCTCCAGGAAGAACCGGCCGACCAGGGCCTCGGCCTTCTCACCGAACACCCGCTCGGCGGCGGGGCTGACGTAGGTGAGCGTCTGGTCGGGACCGACGATCGTGGTGACGTCGGAGGAGTAGCGCTGCAGGGCCCGGAACCGGCGCTCGTACCGGCTCACCTCCGCCATGCTCGCGTCCAGCCGGCCCAGCAGGCTGCCGATGTCGCGGAACGCGATGATCTGCCGCAGCACCACCAGCCCGGTCAGCACGATCACGCCGACGACGATGGCCACGCTGGGGCCCTCGGCCGAGCGCAGCGAGACCAGCATCAGCACATGGGCGCCGCCGACCGCGGCGTAGGGCAGCCAGCTGTAGGGCCGCCGCCGCCGCGGGGCCGGCGCGCCCGCCTGCCGCTGGATCTCGGCGCCCAGGGCGACCAGCAGGATCGCGCCCGGAAGGCCGAGCTGGGCGGCGGACAGATGCGGCCGGCTCTCGCCGAGGGCGCCGACGAGGCCGGCGATGACGCAGGAGAGCAGCACGCCGGCGCCGAGCGTCCACAGGGCGCGGCGGTCCAGCGGCCCGGCGCCGGTGAAGGCCAGCTTGATGGCGACCAGGGCGACCGCCAGGCCCAGCGCGATGATGGAGAACTCGGAGCCCTGGATCCCGGCGGCCGCGGTCACCCCGTCGCTCTTGAGGTGGAGGTAGTACCAGAGGTACAGCCCGCCGCCCAGGACGAAGATGCCCGCGTCCAGGCCGAGGGTGAGCCACTCGCCCCGCGACCGCCGGGGGATCGGAATCATCAGAAGCGCCCAGATCAGCAGGACGGTGGCGAACAGATACACACCCACGGCGGCGGGGCTGACGTGGGATTCGGGCGCGCCCGGCCCGATGAGCGAGTCGGCGGCGTCGATCGCGGCGCCGAGGGAGACCAGGGCGATCGCCACGCCGAGCCGTCCCCAGAACAGCCGCACCGGCCCGCTCAGCCAGCGTGCGCTCCGCAGGCACGTGTACGCGGCGATCGCCGTGGACAGCACAGGGGGGATCCAGGCGACGAACGGCGCCGGCGTACCGTCGACCGTCCAGGCGAACCACACCCCGGCGAAGACGGTGAGCGCGGCGATCATCAGCAGCGGCGCATACCGGACGAGGGCGCGTGAGGCCCCCGCCCGCTCCGCGCCCTCGTCCAGCGTGATGGCCGCTTCTCGGGAGGACATAGCGAATGTCCATCGGCCTCCGCCCGCCGTTCCTGAGCAATGCGACCTCAGGACCTGGCGGCGACGAGCGCCACCCGGCGCCCGCGGCGGGGAACGGTCAGGCGGCCAGGGCGTAGGCGGTCGGCACGCCCCGGAGGCTCGTCGCGACCTCGAGCGTCAGCTCACCGAGCGTCAGGTCCAGGGCGCCGGCGACCGCGGCGATCATCTCGCTCGACGGCTCCTTGACGCCGCGTTCCATCTCGGAGAGGTACTGCGGCGAGATCCCGGCCCGCCCGGCGGTCTCGCTCAGTATCTCGCCGCGCTCGAGGCGCAGCCGCCGCAGGCATCCGCCGAGCGCGTCGCGCCACAGGGGCTCCGCCCCCCGCCGCGCCGCGCTCGGCCCCTGCGACTTCCCGTTGATCTCGCTCATGGCGACATCGTAAATCGGTGCTTCCGGCAACCCCAGACCATTCCGCCCACCGCAGAACGGCCCGCCGCGCGGGTCAGGCGGTGGGGGCGCCGAACCAGGTGGGCAGGTGGGTCCGCAGAGTCTCCTGGTCGTCGCCCGCCCAGGCGACGTGGCCGTCCGGGCGGAGCAGGACGGCGGGGACGTCCAGTTCCTCGCTCACGTCCACGACGTGGTCGACGCGGTCCGCCCAGCCGTCCACCGAGAGGCGGCCGGTCTGGTCGAGGAGCAGGCCGTCCAGCAGGCCGTCCGGGGCCCAGCCGCGGATCTGCGCGGCCAGTTTCCAGCCGAGGTTGAAGGCGTCCTGGACGCCGAGGTTGAGGCCCTGCCCGCCGGTCGGCGGGTGGATGTGCGCCGCGTCGCCGGCCAGCAGCACCCGCCCTACCCGGTAGCGGTCGGCGAGCCGGGTGGCGTCCCCGAAGCGGGACAGCCAGCGCGGCGAGTGCGCGCCGAAGTCGGTGCCGCCGTGGACGCGCAACCGCCGCCGGAACTCCTCCAGGGTCGGCGGGACGCCGCGGTCCTCGGCCACTCCCTCGGCCGGGACGACGACGCGGTACACCCCGTCGCCGAGGGGCATGGCGCCGAACCGCAGCTGGGTCTTGCGGACCTCCGCTCCGACGGCGTCGATCGTCTCCGGGTCGGCGGTCAGCTCCATCTCGCCCAGCAGCGTCTCGACCCTGGAGGGCTCGCCGGGGAAGCCGACGCCGAGCAGCTTGCGGACCGTGCTGCGGCCCCCGTCGCAGCCGACGAGGTGGCGCCCGCGCAGCCGCGTGCCGTCGGCGAGCTCGGCCGTCACGCCGTGCTCGTCCTGGCTCAGCCCGGTCAGTGCGCGGCCGCGCCGGATCTCGGCGCCGGCCTCGGCGGCGTGCTCGGCCAGCAGCCGCTCGGTGACGGTCTGCGGGATGCCGAGGACGTACGGGTGCGCGCTGTCCAGCCGTTCCGGCCACGTCTTGGAGATGCCGGCGAAGAATCCGCCGACCTGGTATTTGCGGCCGAGCGCGAGGAATCGCTCCAGCAGGCCGCGCTGGTCCATCACCTCGATGCTGCGCATGTGCAGGCCGAGCGCGCGGACGTACTTCGGCGGCTCCGGCTCCCTTTCCAGGACGACCGTGCGCACGCCGTGCAGCCGCAGCTCGGCGGCCAGCATCAGGCCGGTCGGCCCGCCCCCGGCGATGATGACGTCGATCAATGAATCCCCCATTTCGCCGAAGCTGAATTCGGCTTTGTGAATCCCTACCCTCCGCAGTTCTGCCAGAGATTCTGAGGGACGACGGGGGTCTTGCCGCAAGCCCCCCTGTGTGTTATAAATTGATAGTGGCAAGGAGTTCCGGAACTCCTTGCCTTCGTCTATTTGAGGGGTCAGCCGTTCCCGCGGGCGCGGAAGGTGCGGCGGTAGGTGTCGGGGGGCACGCCGACCGTGCGGTTGAAATGGCGGCGCAGGGTCGTGGCGGTGCCCATGCCGGTCGCCGCCGCGATGGTCTCGACGCTGTCGTCGGTGGTCTCCAGGAGTTCCTGGGCGTGGCGGATCCGCTGGGTCAGCAGCCACCGCAGCGGGGTGGTGCCGGTCATCGACCTGAAGTGGCGGCCCAGGTGGCGGGAGCTCATCCTCGCCCGGCGGGCCAGGTCCTCCACGGTCAGCGGGTGGTCCAGCCGTTCCATCACCCAAGGGAGCAGGTCCGCGAGCGGGTGGTCGCCGGGGGCGGGCACCGGAGTGGCGACGAACTGGGCCTGGCCGCCGTCCCGGTGCGGCGGCACGACCAGCCGGCGGGCGGCGGTGTTGGCGACCGAGGCGCCGTGGTCGAGGCGGACGAGATGCAGGCACAGGTCCATCGCGGCGGCCTTGCCCGCGGACGTGAGCACGCTGCCGTTGTCCACGTACAGGACGTCCGGGTCCACCTCCACCCGGGGGTGGCGGGCGGCCAGCTCGCCGGTGTGCGCCCAGTGCGTGGTCGCGCGCTTGCCGTCCAGCAGGCCGGCGGCGGCGAGGACGAAGGCTCCCGTGCAGAGGGACGCCACGCGCGCGCCCGCGTCGTGGGCCGCGCGCACCGCGTCGACCAGGCCGGCGGGCGGATCCACGTCGATGTCCGCCCACCCCGGGACGATCACGGTGTCGGCCCCGGCGAGCCGGTCGAGGCCGTGGTCGGGCGCGAGCCGGAACAGCCCGACCCCCACGGCGTCCGGGCCGCAGACGGCGACGTCGTACCAGGGGTCGGTCACGGGCGACCCGAAGACCTCGAACGCCAGGGACAGCTCGAAGTGGAGCATGCCGTCCGTGACGGCCAGCGCGATCGTGTGCATGTCCGGAATTGTACGGGTCATGGCGTTCCAGACACTCGTGGCGGCGGACCGTCCTCGGCAGGATGTCCCGTGAAAGATCGTTCGAGCACGGGAGAGAATCATGGGATCGGCGCACACGGTGGCGGTTTTCGGCGCGTACGGGCACACCGGGCGCTTCGTCGTGGCGGAACTGCGGGAGCGGGGGTTCGTCCCGGTCCTGTCCGGGCGCGACGCCGGCAAGCTGGAGACGATGGCGCGGGAGCACGGGCTGGAGGCCCGTCCGGCGTCGGTCGACGACCCGGCCTCGCTCGACCGCGCCCTGGCGGGCGCGTCCGCCGTCGTCAACAGCGCCGGCCCCTTCGCCACGACCGCGGCCCCGGTGATCGAGGCCGCCCTGCGCGCGGGGATCCCGTACGTGGACGTGGCGGCCGAGATCGAGGCCAACGCCGACACGTTCGCGCGGTTCGCCGACCGCGCCCGCGCCGCCGGGACGGTGGTCGTCCCGGCGATGGCGTTCTACGGCGGCCTCGGCGACCTGCTGGCCACCGCCGCGATGGGCGACTGGACGGCGGCCGACGAGGCGCACATCGCGTACGGGCTGAACAGCTGGCACCCCACCGCCGGGACGCGTGCGGCCGGCGCGGTCTCCCGGCGGCGGCGCGACGGGCGGCGCGTCCGGTACGCGAACGGCCGGCTGGAGTACCGCGACGACGCCCCGCCGACCCTGGAGTGGGACTTCCCCGCTCCGCTGGGTCGCCGGGACGTCATCGGGGAGTTCTCGATGGCCGACGTGGTCACCGTCCCCAGCCACCTGTCCATCCCCGAGGTGCGGACCTACATGACGGTCGAGGCGGCCAGGGACCTGTCGGCCCCGGACACCCCGGCGCCGTCCCCGGCGGACGAGCGGGGACGGTCCGCGCAGACCTTCCTCGTCGACGTCGTCGTGCGCTCGGGCGGCATCGAGCGGCGCGCCGTGGCGAGCGGCCGCGACATCTACGCCGTCACCGCGCCGCTCGTGGTCGAGGCGGTCGACCGCATCCTCACCGGGCGCACACAGGCGACCGGTGTCGCGTCCGCCGGCGAGGTCTTCGACGCGGCGGGCTTCCTGCGCGCGCTGTCCCCGCACATCTCCGTGGACCTGCGCGAGGGCGTCAGCGCCTGAGCTTGTCGAAGTCGGGGGCGTAGACGGCCATCCAGTGCGGGCGCAGCCGGTAGTAGACCACTTCGTTCTCCCAGTCGAAGAGGTCGTTGCCGTAGAAGTCCTGGAAGTAGGCGAGCAGGTCCGGCCAGTCCGCGGCCGGCTCGCCGTCCAGGGGGTTGAGGACCTCGACGGCGCCGTGCGTGAAGACCCCGAGGTCCTCGCCGCGCATGTGGGCGGCGCTGGCGGCGGGGCGGGCGGCGAGGTGGCGGGCCTTGGCCGCGTTCCGCGCCGTGCCGAAATGCCACTTGCCGTGCAGGAAGTGCCCGTCCGCGCCGCTGATCCGCGGCTCGCCCTTGGCCGTCACGGTGGACAGGGCCAGGGTGCACATCCCGGTGAGGACCTCCGTGAGCTGTCCCGCGGTCAGCGTGCGCTCGGCGTTGATGATCGAGCGGAGATGCGAGGTGGAGCGGGACAGCGAGCCGTCCAGCAGGACCTGCAGTTCATCGAGTTCTTCCGGTGTTTCGCGCATGTGCCCGTCCGTCCTGGAGCCCGGCCGGCGCCCCTGCGGCGCCGGCCTCCCATTTCATGATCACTTGAAAACCTGACGCCTAGTGTCAGTCTTCTTTGGCGGTCTCGTGAGACGGAACGGAACGTGCCGTCTTGACAGGAGTCACCGGTTCCGCCACGCTGATCACGTTCAGGCGGCACGGTGCGTTCCGTTTCGCCTTCGTGAGAGAGGCATGGTCATGAACACCCTCCGCTCCGCCGTCCGCGGACAGGTCCTGCTGCCCGGCGACCCGGGTTTCGACACCGCCCGGCGCCCCTGGAACCTGGCGATCGAGCAGCCGGTGGCGGCCGTGGTCGAGGCCGCCGACGCCGACGACGTCGCCGCCCTGGTCCGGTACGCCCGCTCCGCCGGGCTGACCATCGCGACGCAGCCCAGCGGGCACGGCGCGACCGGCCGCACCGAGGGGGCGATCCTGCTGCGGACCGGACGGCTGGACACGCTGGAGATCGATCCCATCGCGCGGCGAGCCCGCGTCGGCGCGGGCGTGCCGTCCGGCCGGGTCCAGGCCGCCGCCGCGCCGCACGGCCTGACCGGGCTCCCCGGCAGCTCCCCCGTCGTCAGCGTCACCGGCGTCGCCCTCGGCGGCGGGCTGAGCTGGTTCGGCCGCGCCCACGGCTGGGTCGCCGACAACGTCACCGCCTTCGACATCGTGGACGGCGAGGGGCGGCCCCGGCGCGTCACCGCCGGCACCGACCCCGACCTGTTCTGGGCGCTGCGCGGCGGAGGCGGCGACTTCGCCATCGTCACCGCCCTCGAGCTGACCCTGCACCCGGCGCCGCGGCTGTTCGGCGGCCGCGTCCTGTGGACGGGCGACCACGCCCCCGCCGTGCTGGACGCCTACCGGCGGATCACCGCCACCGCCCCCGAGGAGCTGACCGTCTGGCTGGACCTGCTGCACTTCCCCGGCGCCGACCCGATGGTCGCCGTCGACGCCACCCACCTCGGCGGTGAGACGGAGGCGCGCGACCTGCTCGCCCCGCTGGACCGGCTGCCCGCGCCGCTGTCGGACGGCAGGCGGATGATGGAGGTCTCCGAGCTCGGCGGCATCACCGCCGAGCCCACCGACCCGAGCGCGGGCCTCTCGCGCGGCGAGCTGCTCACCGTCCTGGACGACTCCCTGCTCGCCGAGCCGATCGCCCCGCTGCTGAGCGTGCAGGTCCGGCATCTGGAAGGCGCGTTCGCCCGTCCGTCCGACTCCCCGCACGGCCCGCTGACCGAGCCGTACGCGCTCTACCTGTTCGGCATCCCCGCCGATCCGGGCGCGGTCACCGCCAAGCAGAAGGCCCTCGCCGGCGCGCTGCCCGTCAGCGGCCGCAAGCCCCTCACCTTCCTCAACGCCGACGAGACCGCCGCCGACGCCTTCACCCCCGCCGTGCTGGACCGCCTGCGCGGCATCAAGGACCGCCACGACCCGCACGGCGTGTTCCGCGGCAACTTCCCGGTCCGCCCCTGAGGCCGCCCGGACGCCGGGCCGGGCTCACCGTTCCCCCGAACCCGGCTCGGCGGTGGCGTCCGCGGGCGTTCCGGCGCTCATGCGGAGGATCTCGCGAGCCTGCTCGGCGGCGCGGACGGTGCTCTCGCTGACGAAGTCGAGGAAGCGGGCGACGTTCTCCAGGCGGACGGCGGCCGGGGTGCCGGGACCGAGGACGCCGACGCCCTGCCGCGCGGTCTCGGTGATCTGGTCGAGGAGCCGGGCGCTGGTCATCGCCGACCGGTACCAGATGTCGTCGTCGACGATGTAGCGGTCGCGGCGGCGCTCGTCGCGCTCCCGGCACAGGAGGCCCTGCTCCTCCAGGAACGTGACCGCCTTGGAGACGGAGGCGGGGCTGACCCCGAGGTGCTGGACGAGTTCGGCCGCGGTGAGGCTGCCGGAGTCGGTGAGGCTGAGGCAGGCCATCACCCGGGCCGTCATCTTGGGCATGCCCGAAGCCATGAGGGCGGTGGTGAACACCTCCTCGAACTCCTGGACGGCCTCGGCGTCGCGTCCGTGGGGTTGCCGGGACGGCCGCTCCCCCGAGGGCGCCGGCCTGCGCCGGTGGTTGCGGCGCTCGGTGGCGCGCTGGGCCAGGTCGGCGCGGTAGGCGGTGGGGCCGCCGTTCCGCATCACCTCGCGCGTGATCGTCGAGGTCGGCCGGTCGAGGCGCCTGGCGATCTCCGCGTAGGCGAGGCCGTCGGCCACGCCCAGCGCGATCTGCTGGCGTTCCTCCTGGGTGAGCCTGCCTCCCGGCATCGCGTCCTCCTTCGTGTCCCCTGAGGCCGCCAGCATAGCGTTCACTCCCACTTCATTGCAACGTAATGATGGAGATTCGTTGCATTGTCTTTCATGTCGATGCAACGATTATCGAGCGTCTACCTGGCTAAACGTCGATTTATCGCAATGATTGCGTTGCCAGATTTGAGAACGCAACGTAGCGTTTCCCTTGTTCGAAACAACGACCGACAGGTGAGCGCAATGCAGAGGTTCGACACCCCCGCCCCCATCTCCGCCATCCTCGACGTCCCCGCCGGACGCCTGCGGTTCATCGCCGCCGACCGGCCCGACACCACGGTCGAGGTCCTGCCCGCGGACGCCTCGAAGGGCCGCGACGTGAAGGCCGCGGAGCAGACCGCGGTCGACTACGACGACGGCGTCCTGCGGATCGCGGTGCCGGAAGCGAACCGGTACTTCGGCGCCTCCGGATCCATCGAGGTGACGGTCCAGATGCCCGCGGGCTCCCGGGTCGAGGCGAAGGCGGGCAGCGCCGAGTTCCGGGCCGTCGGACGCCTCGGCGACGTGGTCTTCGAGGGAGCGCACTCCCGGACCAAGGTCGACGAGGCCGCGAGCGCCCGCATCACCGCCGTCGACGGCGACGTCACGGTCGGCCGGCTCACCGGCCCCGGGGAGATCACCACCACCCGGGGCGACATCCACGTCACCGAGGCGGTGCGCGGCACGGTCGTCCTGCGCACCGAGTCCGGCGACATCTCGGTCGGCGCCGCCGCCGGCGTCTCGGCCTCCCTGGACGCGGGCACCGGCCACGGCCGCATCACCAACGCCCTCAAGAACGACGGCACCGCCGCACTCGACGTCCGCGCCACCACCGCCCACGGCGACATCGCCGCCCGCAGCCTCTAGGAGCACCCACTCATGACCACCCCGGCGATCGCGGCGAACGGGCTGCGCAAGTCCTATCCCGGCAAGGGCGGCGACAAGGTCGTGCTCGACGGCATCGACCTCACCGTCCCCGAAGGAACGGTCTTCTCCCTGCTCGGCCCGAACGGCGCAGGCAAGACCACCGCCGTCCAGATCCTGTCCACCCTGATCCCGGCCGACGGCGGCACCGTCCGGGTCGCCGGCCACGACCTCGCCCGCAGCCCGGACGACGTGCGCGGCGCGATCGGCGTCACCGGCCAGTACTCGGCCGTCGACAAGCTGCTCACCGGCGAGGAGAACCTCCTCCTCATGGCCGACCTGCACCACCTGTCCCGCCGGGACGGCAGGCGCAGGGCCGCCGAGCTGCTCGACCGCTTCGACCTGGCCGACGCGGCCCGCAAGCCCGCCTCCGCCTACTCCGGCGGCATGCAGCGCCGCCTCGACCTGGCGATGACCCTGGTCGGCGACCCGCGCCTGATCTTCCTGGACGAGCCCACGACCGGCCTCGACCCGCGCAGCCGCCGCTCCATGTGGCAGATCGTCCGGGAGCTCGTCGCGGGCGGCGTCACCATCTTCCTCACCACCCAGTACCTGGAGGAGGCCGACGAGCTCGCCGACCGCATCGCCCTCCTCGACCGCGGACGGCTGATCGCCGAGGGCACCGCCGACGAGCTCAAGCGGCGCATCCCCGGCGGCCACATCCGGCTCACGTTCGCCGGCGCGCACCTGCTCGACGCCGCGCGCCGCGTCCTCGACGAGGGCGTCGCCGACCCCGACGCGCTCACCCTGCGCGTGCCGAGCGACGGCGGCGTCCGCGCGGTCCGCGAACTGCTCGTCCTGCTGGACGAGCGCGGGATCGACGTGGCCGAGATGAGCGTCCACACCCCCGACCTCGACGACGTCTTCCTCACCCTCACCGGCCGGGAGGCCACCCGATGAACAGCCCCGCCCTCGCCCTGCGCGACTCCGCCACCATGACCCGGCGCCAGCTCAAGCGCCTGCTCCGCTACCCGTCCATGACCGTGCAGCTGGTCATCACGCCCGTCATCATTCTGCTGCTGTTCGTCTACGTCCTCGGCGGCACCCTCGGCGCCGGGATCGGCGGCGGACGCGACGCCTACGTCGCCTACATCGTCCCCGGCATCCTGCTCATGGCGGCGGCCACCGCCGCGACCGGAACCGCCGTCATGGTCGCCACCGACATGACCGAGGGCATCGTCGCCCGCTTCCGCACCATGCGGATCTCCCGGGCGTCGGTCCTCACCGGCCATGTCGTCGGCGCCGTCGTCCAGCAGCTGCTCGGCATGGCCGTCCTCATCGGCATCGCCCTGGCGATCGGCTTCCGCCCGAACGCCACCGCCGCCGAATGGCTGGCCGTCACCGGCCTGCTCACCCTGTTCGCCCTGGCCGTCACCTGGCTGGCCGTCGCCCTCGGCCTGCGCTCCCCGACCCCCGAGGCCGCCAGCAACGCCCCCATGCCCCTGATCCTGCTGCCCTTCCTCGGCAGCGGCTTCGTCCCCACCGACTCCATGCCCACCGTCCTGCGCTGGTTCGCCGAGTACCAGCCCTTCACCCCGATCATGGAGACCGTCCGCGGCCTCCTCCTCGGCACCGCGATCGGCGACAGCGCCGCCATCGCCACCGCCTGGTGCGCCGGCATCACCGCCCTCTCCTACCTGTGGGCCAAGCGCACCTTCGACAAGGCGTGACCTCCCCCTCCCCCAGGGCCGCCAGACCGCCAGGTCTGACGGCCCTGCCGGGCTTCGTCCAGCTTCGGGCGTTCTGGCGGTTTGCCTCGGCGCCGCCCGGCCAATCATCACCACCATGGACACTCTGGACACGCTGTACCGGCGCTGGCTGTTCAAGGTCTGGCAGGGCGGGCCGGACGTCGCCGAGGAGATCCTCACCCCCGGATTCGTCGGGCACTGGCCCGGCATCGAGGTGCACGGGCCGCGGGAGGCCGCCGAGCAGGTGCGCCGCTCGCACGAGTACTTCACCGACGTCCGGACGAGCCTGGACGCCGGGCCCGTCATCGCCGACGGCATGGTCGCCGCCGGATGGACGTTCCACGGCTCCTACCGCGGCGGCGTCCCCGGTGCCACCGCCGAACCCGGCACCCGGGTCGCCTTCCGCGGCCACGACATCTTCCGCGCGGAGGGCGACCGCTTCGCCGAATACTGGGTCGTCTCCGACGTCATGGGCATGATGACGCAGCTCGGCGCCCTCGGCGGGACGCCGTCCTGAATGTCGGACGGCGCTGAGAGGATCGCCGCATGCGGCCGGGCACGGGCCGCCCTCGACGAGTGGAGCGTCATGAGCCGTCACATCCAGGTCACCTTCGACGCGCGCGACCCGCGGACGCTGTCGTCCTTCTGGCGGGACGTCCTGCACTACGTCCATCCCGCCCCACCCGGAGTGGAACTGCCCGAGGGCGCCGACCCCCTGGCCGCGTGGGACGACTTCCTCGCGCGGGCCGGTGTGCCGGAGGAGCAGCGCAACACGCGGTCGGCCATCGAGGACCCGGACGGCCACGGCCCGCGGATCTTCTTCCAGCAGGTCCCGGAGGACAAGGTCGCCAAGAACCGCGTCCACCTCGACGTCCGCGCCGCCCCCGGTCTCCAGGGCGAGGAGCGGATGGCGGCCCTGGAGACCGAGTGCGACCGCCTCGTCGCCCTGGGAGCGAAGCGGATCCGCCGCCACGAGCCCGAGCCGCCGCTGAGCGCCGGCCACATCGTGATGGCCGACCCCGAGGGCAACGAGTTCTGCCTCGACTGAGGCCGCGGCCCGTCCGCTGCGATGACCGGGCGGTCCTCAGGGGATGAGCAGAGCCTTGATGGCCCGGCGTTCGTCCATGGCCGCGTAGCCCTCGGCGGCCTGCTCCAAGGGCAGGGTGAGGTCGAAGACCCTGCCGGGGTCGATCCGCCGGTTCCAGATCAGGTCGATCAGCTCGGGGAGGAAGCGGCGGACGGGGGCGGGGCCGCCGTGCAGGTGGACGCCGGAGAAGAACAGCTCGTCGCCCGGGATCCGCACGTCGTGGGCGACGCCCACATATCCGACGTACCCGCCGGGCCGGGTGGAGCGGACGGCCTGCATCATCGACTCCTGGGTGCCGACCGCCTCGATGACGCCGTGCGCGCCCAGCCCGCCGGTCAGCTCCTTGAGCGCGGCCACGCCCTCGTCGCCGCGTTCGGCGATGACGCCGGTGGCGCCGAACTCCGCGGCGAGCCTCTGCCGGTCGGCGTGCCGGCTGAAGATGATGATCTTCTCGGCGCCCAGCCGCCGTGCCGCCAGCACTCCGAGCAGGCCCACGGCGCCGTCCCCGACGACCGCGACCGTCCTGCCCGGTCCCGCGTCGGCGGCGACCGCGGCGAACCAGCCGGTCCCCAGCACGTCGGACGCCGCCAGCAGCGACGGGACCAGGTCCGCGTCCGGGATGCCGGGGGTGGCGACCAGGGTGCCGTCGGCGAGGGGGACGCGGGCGTACTGCGCCTGGGTGCCGATGGCGCCCATCGGCACGGCGTCCACGCAACGGGACTGGTAACCGGCCCTGCAGATCTCGCAGGTGTTGTCGGACGCGAAGAACGACCCGACGACGAAGTCCCCGGCCTTGACGTTCGCCACGTCCGGGCCGGTCCGCTCGACCACCCCGACGTACTCATGGCCCATCGGCGCCCGGCCGCCCGACTTGTCGACACCGCGGTAGGGCCACAGATCCGACCCGCACACGCACGCGGCGGCCACCCTGATGACCGCATCGGTCGGCTCGATGATCCGCGGATCCTCGCGATCCACCACCCGGACGTCGCCGGGACCGTCCAGGACCACTCCGCGCATGAAGGCTCCCCCGTTCCGCCGTCGCCGAAGGGCGCGCCGACACGAACCACCCGCCCGGAGGTCGGTCTGTCCGCTCGCCGCCCGGCTAACCACCGCTGGACGGGGACGGCCCGCCGCGTGGGCCGCCGTCCCTCTCCCCGCCTCCCGACATGCCGCCTTCTTTGCCGGAAGATGGTGATCATTTTGGCGACGTGGGGGAAAGAGCCCGGGTGACCGACGGCGAGGTGGCCGATGACCAATGTGCTCATCGTGGAGGACGACACCGACATCCGGGATCTGGCGACCTTTCGGTTGCAGCAGTCCGGGTTCGAGGTGCGGCTGGCCGATGACGGGTTGCAGGCGCTGGACATGCTGGCTTCGTGGAAGCCCGATGTGGTGGTGCTGGACTGGATGCTGCCCGGACTGCCCGGACCGGACGTGTGCCGGCGGCTGCGGCTCCTGCCCGACATGGAAGACGTCGCCGTCCTCATGCTGACGTCGAAGGCGCAGGAGACCGACGTCGAGGCCGGCTTCCGGGCCGGAGTGGACGACTACATGGTCAAGCCGTTCAGCCCCCGCGAGCTGGCGCTACGCGTCCAGACCCTGGCGGCGCGCCGCCCCCGGGCCTGAGGGACATCACCGGCGGACCGCGCCCGAAACGCGACGGCCGCGTATGGTGTCGATCATGGCGTGCCGCATTTCCGAGCTGGTGATCGACTGCCGGGACCCGCAACTGCTGGCGTCCTTCTGGTGCGAGGTGCTGGGCTTCGTCGTGCTCGACACCGACGACGACGGCGCGGTGGAGATCGGACCGCGGGAAGGGTTCGGCGGGCTCCAGCCGACTCTGGTCTTCAGCCCCGCCGCCGAGCCCGAGGCGGGCGGCCCGCGGCTGCACTTCGACGTCAACGCCACCGACCGCGACCAGGACGCCGAGCTCGCGCGGCTCCTGGAGCTCGGGGCGCGTCCGGCCGACGTCGGCCAGACCGGCGAGGAGTCCTGGCACGTCCTGGCCGACCCCGAAGGCAACGAATTCTGCCTCCTCAGGGCCCGCCTGAGCTGAGCGTCCGGCCGCACGAGGAGCAGGGCACGGCCTCTTCCCGTGGGGCACGCCGAGGACGCCTTCGCCGGGCATCCGGGTTCGCCCCATTATGCGAATGAAGATCAGCTATGATCCCCCGGGATGAGCGGCGGCGGGGGTGCGATGGGTGCGCTGACCAACAAAGAGTTGATCGGCAGAGGGATCGACCAGTTGACCATCGGGCTCGCGCCGTTCGTCGACCGGCACATGACCGCCGCGCTCGGCAAGGGCTGGCTCAGCCGGCTGGAGCAGCGGGACGCCGAGAAGTTCGGCCACGCCAGGAGTTACGACAAGAACGACGGCCGCTATCTGCTGCGGGTCGTCACCGAGGAGCGGGACGTCTTCCGGAAGGCGCTGCCCTATCCCGGGCTGAACCTGGCGTCGCGGCTGAGAGAGGTCGGCAACAAGTTCGGCCACAATTTCGGGACGGCCGCCTTCGAGCCGGCGGAGACCCAGCAGGCTCTCACCGACATGGCGGAACTCCTGCGGCTGGCCGGCGCGAACTCCCAGGCCGCGGTCGTCAGGCAGCTGGCGGGCGGCAACGGGACGGCGCCGAAGCCCCGGCGGCAGGCTCCCGAGCGCCCGCGACGCGAACGCCGCAAGCCGCCCCGGCAGCACGCGCCGCGACGGCGGTTCCGCGCGCAGATGCCGCGGATCGGCTGCGGCTCCCTCGTCCTGATCGTGCTGATCACCTGGGTCATCTGGCAGATGGTCAAGCCCGACGACCCGAGCCGCGATCCCTACAAGGGCAAGCACGCCGACGCCGCGGTGGGCGCACAGCTCGGCTCGTACAAGAGCGTCGAGCTGACCGACGGCTACAGCCTGGCCCTCCTGCCGGACGCCGGCAGTCCGGACGAGGGCGTCCACGACGGCGACCTCGGCAACAGCGGCGGAGTCCTGATCGCACGCGACAAGCGCATCGCGATGCTCGGCCGCAGCGAGCGCGGCGGCTACACCGCCTGCCGGAACAACACCCGCTACACCGCGTCCCTGCGAAGCGGGCAGCTGGCGCGGGGGCGCCGGTTCTGCGTCAGCACCGACAAGGGCGCGGTCGGCCTGTTCGTCGTCAGGGGCGTCCACAGCGGGTCCACCCGCTACGTCTCCTTCGACATCACCATCTGGAAGGGCCCCCGCCTGAAGGGCTGAGCCGCGCAGCGCGGGCGATGAAGACGGCCCAGGCCCGCCGGGAGCGAACGCACCGTTCGGCGTTCAGCCGGGGTGAGTGCTCCGCCTGCGGAATTCGCGCGGCGGAATGCCGAAGGCGCTTCGGAAGGACTGGCTGAAGTGCGAGGGATTGGTGAACCCCCACCGGGCGGCGATCTCGGTGACGGAGCGGGAGGACAGCCGGGAGTCGGCCAGGTCGCGGCGGCACTGTTCCAGGCGGAGCTCGCGCACATAGCCGGCGACCGTGTGCCCCTCGGCCTGGAAGAGCCGGTGCAGGTAGCGCACGGAGATGTGGTGCGCCGCGGCGATCGCACCCGGGGTCAGCCGCGCGTCGCTGAGGTTCTCCCTGATGAAGACCTGGATCTGGGCCGTCAGTGCCCGCTGCCTGACGTGGGACGGCACCGTGCTCTGGGCGTCCAGCTCACCGGCGAGGGCGGTGGTCAGTACGTCGAGCGCGAGGCTCGACACCCTGGCACCGTCGGATGGGGTCAATTCGCCCACGCGGCGGGCGAGTTGCAGCAGGAACTGTGAAGACAGCGCGCCCACTCCGTGGTCGCCGGGGATGCGGACCGCGGTGAGGCGGCGCAGGGCCCGCTCGGGCAACGGCAGCAGGTGGCGCGGGAACTGCAAGACCAGCAGCCGGCTCACGGGGGATCGCGGCGCCAGCCCGGCCACGTAGGGACGTGAACTGTCATAAAGGCTCAAGTCTCCGACCACGCAGTCGGTGCGCCGGCCGTCTTGCTCCCCCATCATGCCGGGACCGCACACGGCGCAGGTCAGCAGGAGCACCTCGGGGTCGGATCGGCGGATCAACGCAGGTGTCCGGCGTACCGAATGAGGCGTCGTGGTCATCAACGTCATCTGCACCGACCCGAGGTCCCTGATACCGACCTGGGCCTGAAATTCCCCTTCCAAAGGCGGTTCACAAACCACGTCCAGAGGCACCCATGTCTTTGAGGTCACCTCGCGCCAGAAATCGAACCGGTCTTTGACCGGGGCCTGGACCGTACTCACCACATCCACGATCTCACCACCGTGTCGACAGCCGTGACGCCATCCTCGGAAACCGCTTCCGACACGTCGACCGCCGCTCGGCGTAAACCGCTCTACTCCGACCGGAGTATCCGCGAATCGATCACACGGCCCCGAGACTCGCAGACCTGTCAGGTCGGGCTTCCGTGAGGTGCGCCCGACGGTGAACTGTCCGGGGCGGCACCGACCTGGGCCACAAGGCCGCCGAAAAAGGCGACCACCGATCCCGAGACGACCAGCACCATGGACGCGGCCATCCCGCCCATTCCATCGGGCCCGATGTATTCATGGCTCCAGTCCACCAGTGCGGAGATCGAAGTGGTGAACGGCACCATGCTCGTAGCCGCCAGCGGTATTGCCGAAATGGTCATCGCTTCTGCCGCGCCTTGATAATGCGCCGCCCGCGCTTGCCGAGGTGCGAGATCGTCCGGATGAGAATCCACAGGGCGGCGGCCTGAACCAGCCCGCCGAGGGTCGGCCCGATGATCCATCCCCGAGGTGAGAGATCGGTGAAGGGCAGCTCGGGCACCATCCAGCCGAGCGGAAGGTCGACCAGGAGAAGCAGGGGGATGTAGTCGCCCTCTGCGCTCCCGGGGTCGGTCCAGGTCAGGATCCCGGCCGTGAGCACCACCACCGCGTAGGAGGCCGCCACCCAGCCGGCCACGCGAATACCGGAACCGTCGCTCATGACGACCATGCTGTCCGACCCGGGCGGTCCGCACCTGAGCGCATCTACTCAGCGATGTACTCAATCACCACGATCCGCGCACTTCGCCGTGCGAGCGGCGCTGGGGCCGCAGCTCCTGGTGGCGCCGCGCGTCCCGCTTCCCAGAGGACGCTCCCAACTCGATTCGGAAGGCGTGAGCGCCCCTCTGCCAAGGCGGCCGCGCCCCGGCGCTACTTTCCGGAGGAATCCGCCGCGGCACCGAAGAGGAGGCGTTCCAGGGCGGTCAGCATCTCCTCGCGGGCGGTCGGGGGGTCGGCGGCGCGGGCGACCGCCAGGGCGGCCTCGTCAAGGGCGCCGAGCAGCAGATGGGCGAGCGGCCGGACCGGCTGCCGCGGCAGGACGTCCGCGTCGATGGCCGCCTGGAGGGCGGCCTGGATCGTGCCGAGGCCGTGCCGTTCGCCGATCTCGCGCCAGCGCTGCCAGCCGAGGACGCCGGGGGCGTCCAGCAGGAGGATGCGTTCGACCTCGGGAGCGGCGCAGGCGTCGAGGAAGGCGCGCGCGCCGGCCTTGAGCGCCTCCGCCGGGTCCGCGACGGCCAGCGCGTCCTCGGTGATCTTCTCGGTCAGCTCGGCCTCCACCGTCTCGGCGACCGCGTCGAACAGTGCCTGCTTGTCGCGGAACTGGTGGTAGAGCGCGCCGCGCGTCACCCCGGCCGCGCGGACGATCTCCTCGGTGCCGACCGCGGCGTACCCACGCTCCCCGAACAGCCTCCTACCTGCGGCGATCAACGCCGTCCGGGTCGCCTGGGAGCGCTCCGCATGCGTGCCGCCCAACGCTTCTCACCGGTCCCTTCTTGAATACAGACTGCTTGTATGTAAATATCCGTACAACCTGTACGGATTCTAGTCGGAGGTCGAGATGCCGCTGATCAAGCTGCGCCAGGGCACGATCCACTACCGCGAGGCCGGCACCGGGGCGCCGATCGTGTTCCTGCACGGCTACTTCATGGACGGCCGGCTCTGGGACGGCGTGGTCGAGCGGCTCGCGGGCGAGTTCCGCTGCATCAGCCTGGACCTGCCGTCGGGCGCCCACCGGATCCCCATGGAGCCGGACGCCGACCTCGGCCTGCGCGGCCTCGGCGCGCTCGTCGCGGACGCGCTCACCGCGCTCGACCTGCGTGACGTCACACTGGTCGGCAACGACAGCGGCGATGCCATCGCCCAGGTCGTCGCGGCATGGCACCCCGAGCGGCTCGCACGGCTCGTCCTCACCCCGGGCGACTGCTTCGACAACTGCCCGCCGACCCTGTTCAAGCCGCTGGTGCCCGCCGCCAGGGTCCCGATGATCGTCACCACCGGGCTCCGGTCGCAGCGCTTCCGGCCCCTGCGCCGGCTGCCGTTCACCTTCGGGCTGCTGACCAAGGGCCCGCTGCCCCACCACCTGATCGACGAGTGGTCGAAGGCGTTCCGCGGCGACCGGGGCGTGCGCCGCGACTGCGTCAAGGTCACCCGGGGCCTCGTCCCGGACGTCACCCGCGAGGCCGCGCTCCGCCTCGCGGCGTTCGACAAGCCGACGCTGCTCGCCTTCGCCCCCGAGGACCGGCTCTTCCCCTTCGCGCACGCCGAGCTGCTCGCCGCCATCCTCCCGGACGCCCGGGTGGAGCGCATCGACGACAGCCGCACCCTGGTCATGATCGACCAGCCCGACCGGACCGCCGCCCTGATCCGCTCCTTCATCCACGCCACCGCCCCCACGCCGGCTCGGTCATGACTCCGGCGCAGAACCCGGGCCGCCCGATCGAGCGCGGGCGGCCGGCGCCGCGGGAGGATCTGATCGCCCTCGGGTCCGTGAACGACGCCAGGCGGTGACGTCCCCGGTCGCGGACGCAGTGACGCCGGGCGGTCCGGTCCGTGTCGGCGTACGGGTTCAGGGGGCGGAGCCCCTGGCCGGTCAGTCCGTCAGGGGCTCGTGTCGATGCGACGCTGGAGCCGGGCGTTGATGCGCCGGGCCTCGGCGAGCTGGTCTTCCAGGATGATGATGCGGCAGGCCGCCTCCAGCGCGGTGCCCTGGTCGACCAGGTCGCGGGCGCGCTGGGCCAGGCGCAGCTGGTAGCGGGAGTAGCGGCGGTGGCCGCCGGCCGAGCGTTGAGGGACGAACAGCTTGGCGGCGTCCAGGCCGCGGAGGAACCCCGGGGTCACGCCGAGGATCTCGGCGGCCCGGCCCATGCTGTAGGCCGGGTAGTCCTCATCGTCCAGCTTGTCGTCCAGGCCGCCGTCCGGCGCCGGGTCGCGGTGCGCCGAGTGGGTTCCGGTCCGATCCGGATGGAGTGCGCTCACAGAACCTTCCGTGCTGCTGTCGAGTGTCGGTGCGTCGAGGTGGACGCCTGATGTGTTCAGGGGAAGCGACGAGGCCCCGGCGCCGAAGAGCGGCGCCGGGGCCATGAGGTACAACACCATCTATTCGGCACTGTGGCCGGTTGACTTCCGCGCGGGCCGCCAGAGGCGGGGGCGCGGGGATCGCGGATGCGTGACCGTAGACCACCGTCCAATCTGTGGGGCTGCGGTACCCGCGCAGGCATGACCGGAGCCTGCAAACGGGCGATCCGATGGTGCCGAGACCCTCCTTCCGTATCTTCACTTCCTGCTTTGTTGCCACTTGCCTTCATGCTGTCGGCGGCCCGTTGGCCACCGGGAGCGCGGACCGCTGCCGGAGTCCCTTCCACTGCGTTGACCCCGGCACGCCCGGCCCGCGCCATCCATCTCACCGGGCAGTTCGTCCTCTGCCGCGTCTCATGGACTTGTTCCGCTTCGATGACAGGAACACTACACCACTCCGGCGCGAAAATCTACTTTGATCGACATAGGTTTTCGGAGATCGAAAGATGCGATCGTCGGCGGCGCGGCCTCACCCGCAGGCCGTCCGAGATCAGCGCGCTCGGGATGTCGAGAACGACCGGCGGGCTCCGTCCCAGGGGTACAGCGACCACGACGGGGCCGCTCCGCCGACGGAGGAACAACCGTGAACCAGAACGAGATCACCGAGATCCTGAACCGGCCGCTCAGCCGGGAGCTGCTGGCCCGCGACCTGACCCGCCTGGCCTACGTCGCCGGGGACGGCACTCCGCGCAGCATTCCGATCGCGTTCACCTGGAACGGCTCGGAGATCGTCATGTGCACCGCCGTGAACGCCCCGAAGCTGCGCTCCCTGCGCGCGAACCCGATGGTCGCGCTGACCATCGACACCGAGGTGCACCCGCCCAAGATCCTGCTCATCCGCGGACGGGCCGAGCTGGACCTCGTCGAGGGCATCCCGGAGGAGTACCTGCAGATGAACGGCAGCTACCGGATGACGCCCGAGCAGCGGGCCGAGTGGGAGGCGGGCGTCCGCTCGCTCTACGACGGCATGGTCCGGATCGTCGTGACGCCGACG
This sequence comes from Spirillospora albida, assembly GCF_000718255.1. Classification (GTDB taxonomy): domain Bacteria; phylum Actinomycetota; class Actinomycetes; order Streptosporangiales; family Streptosporangiaceae; genus Spirillospora; species Spirillospora albida. The sequence goes on along the minus strand of NZ_JOFJ01000018.1, from coordinate 155,029 downwards.
TGGGCGAAGCTGATCGACTTCGAGACGACGCTGCCGAGCGCGGTCGAGGAGCTGATCCGGCGGCGGGAAGAGCGCGCCCGCGCGTGACCCTCCCGCGCAACGCCACCCCGTTCAACCTGACACGGACCACGACCGCGCCCAGCGTCGAGGAATGAGCGCCCCTGTGGCCCACCTCACTCTCCCTCTCAGTTGTACGGAGCCGTATAACAGGTCTATTTTCAATCTATACGCCACCGTATATTCAGGCGGGATCACACGGTTCCGCGGTGGGAATGGGGAGTCCAATGATCAAGTGGGCCGGCTGGCTCATCACACTGTTCGGGGCCGCGCACACCCTTCTCTCCCTGACGCTCGAAAAGGCCGCGACACACGCCGGGACGTGGTTCAGCGGGGACCTGTGGGGCGAGGAATTCACCGCGATGAGCCCGGCGCACAGCGCGTACTGGTTCAGCGTGGCGAGCTTCGGCGTGCCGCTGATCCTGGTCGGCCTGATGGTGCTGTGGCTGGACCGCCGCGGCATCACTCCGCCGTCGTTCATCGCCTGGACGCTGGGGATCTGGACCGTGGTCGACGCCGTGGTCCTCGTGACCACCCCCTGGCCGATCCTCCTGGTCGCGACCGTCCTCCTGCTCGCCGGGGCCCGTCGCGCCCGCCGCGGCTCCGCGTCCCAAGCGGACGCGACCGCCTCGAGTCACCGGGGCGATTGAGCGACCCGGCGACAGAGGCGTGGAGCGAATCGTGCTTCTACGTCATATGACAAAGCGGCATGTGCCGGCGACGCATGGTTCTACGACCGGTTCATCGCGGACGCGGTGGAATGGTCGGCGACCTGATCGACGATCCGGTGCCGCCGGACGGCCGAAGCCGCCCCGCCGGTCGGCGGGGCGGCGAGCACGGTCGGGTCAGTAAAGGCCCCACAGCTCGTAGGTGGACCACGGCGCGGAGCTGCCCTTGCAGTCGTAGCTCTGCCAGCCGGACCGCACGCCGGCCCTGCCGGCGGCGGCGCAGCTCGAGTACCAGTAGAAGGTCTGCCCCGTGTTGTGCCACGAGTCGGCGAACGCGGGCGAGGCGGTGACGGGGACCGCCAGCGACGAACCGGCGATCGCGACCGCGAGCGCGGCCTTCCTGATCTTCATGAATCCTCCTGCGACTGTCTGCGATCGGACAGCTACAGAATGCATTGCCGCTGGTCAGGGGCGCTATCCGGGAAACCACGTAACCCACGCCACCCTGCCGTCCGCTCCCCTGATGAGCGTCCCCGTCGCGACGACGAGGACGGGCATGTGATGCCGAGCGTCGTCTTCGGCGGCGTCCGTACCCGCCACTTCGCCACCGCGCCGAAACCGGGGTGTCGTGTGGCTTCGGTCCTTACAGTGCCGTCATCCGTCGTCACCCCTCCTGCCCGCCGGGTGTTAGAGGGCCGCTGGTCGGCACCGGCCTGTCTTCATGCCGGTCTGTCAGTGCAGCCGGTCGAATCTCAAGAAGAAGAAGACGAGCGCCAGTCCGGCCACAACGGCCAGCGCCTGGGGAAAGAGGAGGACGACCGCGACCCCGAGAACCGCGATGGCGGAACGAAGCGCCACCCGCCCGACGCCGGCGGCCACGACCTTGCTTCCCGGTTCGTTCATCATGCCTCCGCTCACCACGGGCACATCTCCTTCCTTCTGGCTTCGCTGAGAAACGCCATCGTTGCGCGCACCTGAACGCCGGTTCCGGCCGGAGGCGAGCAGGATCGCCCGGCGGACGGCGTCGCCCTGCCCGGCTCACCGTCGACCACTTCGCATCCTGGGGTCGTGGGTGGGATCGGCGTACATGCGCGGGCAGCCGTGATCGATGGCTTCCGGGCGCAGTTCGTAGTGCCAGGCTTCGTTCCTGTAGATCTGGCACAGCCCGTACTCGGCGCCGTTTTCCGACAGCCACATCGTGGCATCGGAAGGCCCGATGTCGACCGCTTCTCCTTTCGCGTGAGGCGAGGTGTCCGGGGTGGCCACCCATCGGGCGGCCTCTTTTTCGGAGCCGTACTTGGAGACCGCTTCGCGAAGGAGCCGGCTCTGGTATGCCGGGGAGCGCCAGCCGCTATTGACGTTGAATTCTATTCCGGCATTCGCGGCGTCCGTCGCGGCCCGGCGGAGGGCAGCGAGGAGATCGGGGTCGAGGTTGGTCACGGCCGGGATCGCCTCGTCGAAGACGGTGACACCGTCGGGTACGGCGCCATCGGCCTCGTCGAGCGGACCACGGCTCTCGATGTGTGCGTCACCCTGCGCATTGCGTGGCAACTTCGAGACGGGGACTGACCGCGATTCGGTTGAGGAGGGCGAGGAGTCCGGGGACCGACTAACCAGGGCGGCGCCGACTGTCGCAATGACGACGATAAGGCCGACGGCGAGAAACACACATGTCTTGCGGGACGCCTTTCGCGTCGAGGCGGGTATTCGATACATGCCTCCAGTCAAGGCAGCATGACGTTGCCGGCACGTATGGAGTCTTCGATATGCCGACGATATGCGCCGTCCCGTAGCATCGATCGCATGCGCGTTTCGATCGTCGAGGACGAGCCCTTTCTCGCGGAGGCCGTCCTCGCCGCCGGCTGCCGCATCGACGGAGGAGACGGTGGATAGGGCACCCGGGCTGAGCGTCCGCCTCAAGCTCACCCTCAGCTACGCCGGGTTCCTCATGCTCGCCGGCGTCCTGCTGCTCGCGGCGGTCTGGGTCCTCATCCTGCGCCACCTGCCCGCCTACACGCCCGTCACCGGCGGCGTGCTGGTCCGCCAGACCCTCATGCACGACTTCGCGGAGGCCGCGGCCGCGCTGCTGTTCTTCCTGCTGATGTTCGGCCTCGTCGGTGGATGGATCCTCGCTGGCCGGATGCTCGCCCCGCTGACCCGCATCACGGACGCCACGCGCCTGGCCACGAGCGGGTCGCTCTCCCACCGGATCCGGCTGCCGGGCCGCGCGGACGAGTTCCGCGAACTCGCCGACGCCTTCGACGGCATGCTCGCACGGCTCGAGGAGCACGTCGCCGAACAGCGGAGGTTCGCGGCCAACGCCTCGCACGAGCTGCGCACGCCGCTGGCGATCTCGAAGGCGCTCATCGACGTGGCCCGCACCGATCCGGACCGCGACACCGGCGAGGTCATCGAACGCCTGCACTCCGTCAACACCCGGGCGATCGACCTCGCCGAAGCGCTGCTCCTGCTCAGCCGCGCCGAACAGCGGTCCTTCACCCGGGAACGCGTCGACCTGTCCCTCCTGGCGGAAGAAGCCGCCGAGACGCTCCTCCCCCTGGCGGAGAAGCGCGGCGTCACCATCGAAACGTCCGGTGGCATCACTGTGACCATCGGATCGCAAGCGCTCCTGCTGCAGCTGACCATGAACCTCATGCAGAACGCGATCGTCCACAACCTGCCCGAACAGGGCACCGTGCGGGTGGATACCAGCGTCCGCGCGGAGACCGTGGTGCTCACCGTCGAGAACACCGGGGAGAAGCTGACTCCACAGCTCATCTCCACGATCACCGAACCGTTCCAGCGCGGGACGGAGCGCATACACACCGACCAGGCAGGCGTCGGCCTCGGCCTGGCGATCGTCAAGACCATCACCCAGGCACACGACGGGACCCTCACCCTCACCCCCCGCCCCGCGGGCGGGCTCCGCGTCACCGTGGAACTCCCCGCGACACCCCCGCACCCCGACAGATAGAGGCGCCGAGACAGCGGACGGTCGGACGCGCTGGGAGATTGCGCCGACGGCCGCCCCTGGGGCCGGTGGGGGCGGTCTATTTCCTGTCGGCGAGGGTGTGGGCGACCAGGGCGTTGGCGTGGCCGTGGCCGAGACCGTGTTCGGTCTTGAGCCACCCGACGAGGTCCATGTGCCTGGTCAAGAGCGAGGAGTTGATGAGGTCGATCCATTCCTGGACGGGGCGGCCGTACTTGGCCTCGATGGCGGGGAAGTAGCTGGCGGGATTGCCCCCGGTCGGTGCGGTCATGATCTGGCTCCGTTCTTGGGTGGTCAGCGTTCGGTGGCGAGTCGCGCGGTCGTCGCGGTGAGCCAGACCAGGCCCAGCGCCGCCCCCGCGAAGAAGATGAGCACGCTGGCGGCGGAGCCGGCGAAACCGGCCAGGACCGCCAGCGGAACGATGCGGGAGGCCGCCGCCCCGCCCGGACGATGACCGAGCCCCGTCCGGGGGAGGCCATCACCGCCGAATCGGTGGCCATGGCCTTCCGCACCACCTACCGGCCGGAGGCGGCCCGGGACGCCACCGTCGGCTATGAGGTCCGCATGGGCGGGTTCACCCTCCGCCTTCAGATCACCGCTGGGGCCCTGGCGGTCGGCGTCGGCCCGCATCCGGCCCCTGACCTGGTCATCGAAAGGATGAACGAGCAGGGAATCCACGCCCTGATGACCGGCGCCAAGACTCCCGACCAAGCACTCGCCGACGGCACCGTGCGGGTGGAGGGCGATCCCGCGCTCCTCCACCGGTTCGTCCAGGCGTTCCGCTTCTGAGGGCCGGACGGAGTGGCGCAAGACTCGTCCGGCAAACGTGTGAGGGTTCGGCGTCGGCACGATCCCGTGCCGACGCCGAACCCCGGTCATGCACTTCGGTCACGCCGGTTGTGACCGGCAATGGCCGTCCACCTTTTTCGGGCGGCTACTCCGCGTAGAGCTGGTCGGTTCCCCGGGCGCTGTAGCCGAGGCTCCAGATGTAGCCGTCCGGGTCGGCGAAGGTACCGCCGTACCCGCCCCAGGGCAGGGCGCCGGCGGGCTTGAGGATCGTGGCGCCGGCCTTCTGCGCCTCGGCGATGATCTCGTCGACCCGCGCCTCGCTGCGGACGACGTAGGTGAGGACCAGTCCACTGAAGCCGCTGCCCTCCGGGCTGGTGCCCACCTGGTCGGCCAGGCCGTCGCGGCCGTAGAAGCCGACGGGCGAGGCCCCGTCCGATTCGAAGAACACCGAGATGCCGTAGTCGTCCTTGATCTTCCAGCCGAGCCCTTCGGTGTAGAACCGCTTGGACGCCTCCATGTCCTTGACGCCGAGGAGGATCGAACTGACGTGCGCTTTCATGGTCTGTCTCCTTGGTGAATCGAGGTGTTCGCGCCGGCGGAACCGTCAGGCCGGACAGCCGGGGCGGGGCCCGGCCGTCACATCGGCGCGGGTTCGCCGGTCAATCACTGATGACCGGCTAGGCGGAGGAATGTGACAGATGGTCGAGCAGGATTGGGTGCGCGAGCGGTTCGCCGAGCATCAGGAACGCTTGCACGCGGTGGCCTACCGGATGCTCGGCTCGCCCGGCGAGGCCGAGGACGCGGTGCAGGAGGCGTGGCTGCGGGTCAGCCGTGCCGACACCGGCCAGGTGGAGAACCCGGGAGGGTGGCTGACCACGATCGTCAGCCGGGTCTGCCTGAACATGCTGGAGGCACGCCGGAACCGGCGTGAGGAGTCGGCCGGGACGGTGCCGGCCGAGCCGCACGCGCAGCACGCGAGCATCCGCCCGGCCGAACAGGGCGGCCCCGAGGACGAGGCGCTGCTGGCCGATTCGGTCGGCGTCGCGCTGATGGTGGTGCTGGACGCGCTGACTCCGGCCGAGCGGCTCGCGTTCGTCCTGCACGACGTGTTCGCCGTGTCCTTCGCCGAGATCGGGGCCATCATCGACCGCTCCCCGACGGCGGCGCGGCAGCTCGCCAGCCGGGCCCGGCGCCGGGTGCAGGGAGCGGCGGACGCGTCCGATGCCGCGCGATCGGCGAAGCGGGAGATCGTCGAAGCCTTCCTTGCGGCCTCCCGTGGCGGGGACTTCGCCGCCCTGCTGGAGCTGCTCGATCCGGGCGCCGTGGTCGGCGAGCTCCGCGGCGGACCGGAGGTGGCGGCCTTCTTCGCCGGACGGGCCCAGGCCGCGCGGCTCGCGCTGGTGGACGGCGTCCCGGCGGCCGTGTGGTCGCACCTGGGCCGGCCCAAGGCGGTCATCACCTTCACCGTCGACCACGACAGGATCACCCGTATCGACGTCGACACCGATCCGGATCGGATCCGGGAGCTCGACATCGTCATTCTTCCCGCCGACGACAGGGAGCGGCGTTGACCCGCGCGGATCTCAGGCTCTCGTCGTGCGCTCTGGCCGTCCACGACCTGGGCGAGGCGCTCGCCTTCTACCGTGACGTGCTCGGTTTCGAGGTGCGCGCCGAGGAGTCGCGGCAGGTGAGCGTGGGCCCGCCTTCGCAGCCGGACGTGCGGATCCTCCTCCGCTCCCCCGGCGCGGACGCGGTCGTCTCGCCGGCCGACCGGCATGCGATCGTCGACCTGATGGCCAAGAGCCTGCTGGGCTGTCTCGTCTTCGTGACCGACGACTGCGACGCCACCTTCGAACGCATCGAGGCCGCGGGCGCCGAGGTGATGCAGGAACCGATCGACCGGCCCGGTGACGTCCGCGACTGCGCCTTCCTCGATCCCTCCGGGAACATGCTCCGATTCACCCAGCCGCGGCAACTGCACTGAGCCCCCGTCTGCAATCCTGGCGGGTCAGAGAGGGACTGAAGGTGTCCTCATTTCGCAGTATCACCGGCGGCACCGCGTACCTCTACTCCGGTGGGATTCCGGAGTAGAGGTACGCGGTGTCGGCGTCCGGCTGGTCAGCTCCTCTTGTTGAGGAAGCGGAGGACGAGTTCGTTGTAGCGGTCGGGCTGTTCGGCCGGGACGATGTGCCCGGCTCCCTCGACGAAGGCGGCCTCCGAGTCCTTGTTGCTCTCGGCGAGGGCTGCGCCGATGGAGGTCAGGGTCTCCTGGTCCAGCACGACGCTCTTGTCTTCGGTGCCGTGCAGGTACAGGGCCGGCTGGCTGGGCAGGGCGCCCCAGAGGCGGTCGTGTTCGGCCGCCCACTCCGGCGTGCCCATCTGCGTGGAGCCGAAGTTGGTCCGGTAGAGGTCCAGGGCGGCCCGGAGCCGGGCCGGCTCGCCCAGGGCCTTGCGCATCCCGTCGATCTCCTCGGTGGCGTCGAACCCGGGGGAGGTCCACTTGTCCTGCAGGCCCTGGCGCAGCCAGGCCATGTCGTCGGCGGCCAGGACCTCGGTGGCCATGTCCATCTGGATGAACCAGAAGTGGTTCAGGTTCTCGATGCCCTCGAAGGTGCCGGCGTAGGCGGCGAAGAACCGCAGCGGCGGGACGTCGCTGACCACCACCCGCGACCACCGCTCGGGGGCCGTGACGGCGGCGGACCAGGCCACGCCCCCGCCCCAGTCGTGCCCGACCAGGACCGCGTCGCCGTCACCGCCCAACTCCTGGTGCAGGGCGTTGACGTCGTCGACGAGGTCGCGGAGGAGCATGCTGCCGTCGGCCGGGAGCGCGGTGGGGGCGAAGGCGCGCATGTTGGGGGCGACGGCCCGGTAACCGGCCGCGGCCAGCGCCGGGATCAGATGGCGGTAGGTGACGTCCCCGGACTCGGGGAAGCCGTGCAGCAGCAGGGCCAGCGGGCCTTCCCCCTCCTCGACGTAGGAGAAGTCGATGCCGTTGGCGGTGATGCGCCCGTTGTTCACGTGGACTCCGTGCTTGTGGAAGTGATGTGCGGTGCCGCGGGATGGGCCCCTCCCCCGGCGACTCCGATCGTGCTTGCTTGCGGCACTTCCTCCAAGTACCTACTATTTTTTCAGGTACCTACCTTTTCTTCAGTATCGGAGGGCGAAGTGAAGAAGCGAAGCTACTCGTGCGGGCTCGATGCCGCCGTGGACGTGGTGGGCGGCAAGTGGAAGGCCCTGATCCTGTGGGCTCTGCACGACGGTCCGCGGCGCTTCGGTGAGCTGAGGCGGGGCGTACCGGGCATCAGCGAGAAGTCGCTGATCATCCAGTTGCGCGAGATGGAGCACTGCGGCCTGGTGCACCGGGAGGTGTACCACCAGGTCCCGCCGAAGGTGGAGTACTCGCTGACCGACCTCGGCACCTCGCTCAACCAAGCCCTGATCCCGTTGGGCGAGTGGGGCGAGAAGCACATGAAGACCATCGAGGCCATCCCCGCGGCCTGAGCCTGGACGGGCGGGTCTCGTGAGTGCTGTAGCCGAAGCTCCAGATATAGGTCGCCAAGTTCGTTGACCAGCACCGGGTATGGTGCGCACGTGTCCGCGCACATAGGTCTCGACCTGCTGGAACGTGGTGTTCTGGCGGCTCTGGACCGGCGGTCGCCCGCCTGGACCGCATCCTCAACGATCATTACGGAGGTCTGCCGGGAGGGGGGCGCGATCGCCGTCGACGCCGAAACCGCGCTCCCGACCGAGCACCGCCGCAGCATCGCCGAGCAACTCGGCCGCCAGTGCATCCCACGCCGTGGCCGCCCCGACGACGTCGCCGCCGCCGCGCTATTCCTCGCCACGCCCGCCGCCGCGTTCATCACCGGGCAGACTCTCCACGTCGATGGAGGCTGGATCCTGCACTGACCGCCGACTACCTGGGAGGAACACCGATGCACCCGACCCCGCAGCCCGGCTTCGTCAAGCCCACGAACGAGCCGGGCCGTCACCGGGTCCGCGCCGTGCTGCTCACTCCGGAGGGGAACCTGCTGCTGATGAAGCGGATCCGGCCCGGTGTCGAGCCTTACTGGGTCGTCATCGGCGGTGGCGTTGAGGACACCGATGCCGGCCCCCTCGACGCACTGCACCGCGAGATCAGGGAGGAGATCGCAGGAAGCGCCGACATCGTCCGGCACCTGCACACCCTGGAGAGTCCCGGCGGCGGCCGCGAGGACTTCTACCTCGCCGCCATCACGAACTGGAACTTCACCGCCCGAACCGGCCCGGAGTTCACCCGAACCGACCGCGGCGAGTACCGGCTCGAACAGATCCCCGCCACACCCCAGGCCGTGGCCGCGATCAACCTCAAGCCCAACCCGATCGCCGACGTCCTGCGAGCCGAACTCGACGCAGGAACACTCACCGCCGACGGTCATGCACGACATCAGGCCCCTCGATGAGCGCCCGGTTCCACCGGGACGTAGTCCCCGGAAAGCAAGTCAGCCGCGGGGCGGGCCGAAGCCGTTGGCGACCGCGCCCAGGGAGAGAGCCAGCCACGAACACGCCGCAGCCTATCCACCGTGGGCTGTATCCCGAGGACAGATGGGTGCGGTGCGGCGTGGGGGGACGGCCGCGACGGCGAGGGATGAGCACTTGATGGCCAACGGCAACACCGGCCAGCCTTTGAGCAGGGCGGATCCGCGTTCACCGAGGCAGCTCGGGCGGCGCTGCTCGATATCTTGGATCAGCTTCTAGAACTAGGGCGTGTTTCGAAGTGGGTTGAGTGTCGGCGTGTTGTGAGCCGGACGCAGTGAGGTCTCCGGTAGATGGTTCATCGACCAAGAAGAACCTGAAACCGGAGACCTCGTGGCCACCTTAGCGGTGACGAGGCGGTTCGATCTGACCGACGCGCAATGGGCGATCCTGGGGCCGCTGCTGCCCGTCCCCAGGCGGTCTGGTCGACCGTCGAAATGGACCAAGCGGCAGCTGATTGATGGGATCCGCTGGCGGGTGCGGACGGGGGCGCCGTGGCGGGACGTGCCCGAGTGTTACGGCTCCTGGCAGGCGGTCTACGGGCTGTTCCGCCGGTGGCAGCGTGAGGGTGTGTGGGCGCGGATCCTGGCCGGCCTGCAGGCCCGGGCGGATGTGGCCGGGCTGATCGGCTGGGAGGTGAACATCGACTCCACCATCATGCGGGCCCACCAGCACGCCGCCGGGGCCCGCCGCCACGGCGACCTGCAACGCGAGTCCCCCGGCGGCACGGCCATCGAGCCCGGCGATCACGCCCTGGGCCGCTCCCGCGGCGGGCTGTCGACCAAAGTGCATCTGGCCTGCGAGCAGGGCCAGAAACCACTGTCTTTGGTGGTGACGGCGGGGCAGCGCGGGGACGCCCCGCAGTTCGAGGCGGTGATGGCCGGAATCTGCGTGGCGCGTCATAGACGAGGTCGCGCACTCTTCGCGAATCCGCCGTTTTCAATCCCTGCTTCCCGTCCTCGCGCGCCGCTTCCAGAGCCTGATCCTTTCACGGGACGAGCCGCAGGCTCAGGCCGTGCGGCTGCCGGGAGTCGGTTCGGCCGCGCCGTCCCGCAGAGCGGCGAAGAGGGCGTCGGCTACGCGTTCGCGGCCCTGGCCGTCGACCGCCGTGGCGCCGTGGCCTGCCAGGGCGGCTCGGACGGACGGGTCGGTGAGCAGCCGGAAGAGCGTTCTGGACGCCTCCGGTCCGAACTCCCGCACGTGGCCGAGACCGGCGGCCAGGCCCCGGGACACGGTGGCGGTGTAGCCGTCGCGCTGATGGTCGACGACCCAGGTCAGCGCGGTCGGGACGCCCAGGTGCAGCATGTCCCAGATCGAGGTGCCCGAGGCCGTCACGACCACGTCGGACGCGGCGGCCAGGGCGGGCAGGTCGGCGACGGGGGGAATCACCCGCGCGGTCTGGCCCGGCGCCAGCGTGACGCTCTCCAGCTCCGCCAGCAGCGGCGGACGCGCGGCGATGACCGTGGCGTCGAAGGGCGCCCCGGTTCCGGCGGCCAGGCGCAGGACGGCGGGGGCCGCGCCGTACGGATCCGTTCCGCCGAAGACGCACAGGACGCGGGGCGGTCCGTCCAGCGGGCGTCGGGGGCGGGGCCGTGCGTGGGCGCGGACGTCGTCGCGCAGCAGCGCGTACCGGAGCCCGGCCAGGTGGGTCGAGGCGGGCGGCAGGTCGACGGCGACGTCCTCGGCGCCGAGGTTCTGGTCGACGAAGATGTCGGCGTCCTGGCCGCGGGTCGTCCCGTCCACGATGGCCAGGACGGGCAGCCCGGCGCGGCGCAGCTCCCCCGAGACCGCCGGCGGCAGCAGGTAGGAGTCGAGGACGAGGGCGTCGAAGCGGGCGGCGGATGCGACCAGGTCGGGCGGCGGTTCCTCCAGCGGTACCGGGCCGAACAGCGCCGGGATCCACTCGATCCCCGAGGTCGGCGCCATGACCCGCACGGACGCACCGCGCGACAGCAGCTCCTCCGCCAGGGCCAGGCAGCGCATCAGGTGGCCGACGCCGATCCCCGGCCCCGCGTCGCAGTAGATGCCGACCGACGGACACTTCCCGAATCTCGCTCCTGGCGGCGACATGACACGCTACGCTACCGCAACATCACCATGAGTAACCAACTGCGCGGAGGGGGCCGGCAATGGATCTCGTGGGCTCGTCGATCCTGATCACGGGGGGGACGGGGTCGTTCGGGAAGGCGTTCGTCCGGCACGCCCTCGACCACCTCGACCCGCGACGGATCGTGGTCTTCTCCCGGGACGAACTGAAGCAGTACGAGATGCGGCAGAAGTTCGACGACGACCCGCGCCTGCGGTGGTTCATCGGCGACATCCGCGATCCCGTGCGGCTGCGGCGCGCGATGCACGGCGTCGACCACGTCGTGCACGTGGCGGCGCTGAAGCAGGTCGACACCGCCGAGTACAACCCGTTCGAGTACGTCCAGACGAACGTGGTCGGGTCGCACAACGTCGTGGACGCGGCGATCGACTGCGGCGTGAAGCGGGTCGTGGCGCTGTCGACGGACAAGGCGTCCAGCCCGATCAACCTGTACGGCGCGACGAAGCTGGTGGCCGACAAGCTGTTCGTGTCGGCGAACCACTACGCGGCCGCGCACGAGACCCGGTTCTGCGTCGTGCGGTACGGGAACGTGATGGGCAGCCGGGGGTCGGTCATCCCGTTCTTCCGGCGGCTGGCGGAGCGGGGCGAGAGCCTGCCGATCACCGACAAGCGGATGACGCGGTTCTGGATCACGCTGGACCAGGCCGTCAGGTTCGTCGTCGACTCGTTCGCGATGATGGACGGCGGCGAGCTGTACGTGCCGCGCATCCCGAGCATGCGGCTGGTCGACCTCGCGGAGGCGATCGCGCCGGACTGCGTCGTCCACGAGATCGGGGTGCGGCCGGGCGAGAAGCTGCACGAGGAGATGATCTCCCCCGACGACGCGCGCCGCACCCTGCGGCTGCGCGACCGGTACGTGGTGATGCCGACGATCGCGACGTGGGGGTACACCCCGCCGGCGGACGGCGAGCCCGTGCACGAGGGGTTCTCCTGCCGCTCCGACACCAACGACCTGTGGCTCGACCACGACGACCTGCGCGAACTCCTCGCGGGGAGCGGTACGTGATCCCGTACGGGCGGCAGTCCGTCGGAGACCTCGACGTCGAGGCGGTCACCGCGGTCCTGCGGGGCGACTGGCTGACGACGGGCCCGGCGGTCGCGGCGTTCGAGGCGGAGCTGGCGCGCCGGACGGGCGGCGTCCCGTGCGTGAGCGTCAGCTCCGGGACGGCCGCGCTGCACGTCGCGTACGCGGCGGCGGGGGTCGGCGCGGGCGATGAGGTCGTGATGTCGCCGATGACGTTCGTCGCGACGGCGGCGACGGCGGCGCAGCTCGGCGCGCGGGTCGTGTTCGCGGACGTGTCCGACGACGTGCCCGTCCTCGACCCGGGGGCGGCGGAGGCCGCGGTGACGTCCCGGACCAGGGCGGTGACGGCGGTCGACTACGCGGGCCATCCCGCCGACTACGACGCGCTCCGCAAGATCACCGACCGGGGCGGCCAGCTCCTGCTCTCGGACGCGGCGCACGCGCTGGGGTCGTCCTGGCACGGCGTGCCGGTCGGGGCGCTGGCCGACCTGACGACGTTCTCGTTCTTCCCGACGAAGAACGTGACGACGGCGGAGGGCGGCGCGGTCGCGGTGTCCGACCCGGACCTGCTGGAGCGGGCGCGGGCGTTCCGCTGCCATGGGCTCGTCCGCGACACCGGCCGGATGCGGCGCCCCGACGAGGGCGGCTGGCATCAGGAGGTGCACGCGTTCGGGCTGAACTACCGGCTGCCGGACGTGCTGTGCGCGCTCGGGATGAGCCAGCTCGAACGGCTGGAGGCGTTCAAGCGGCGCCGCGCGCGGCTTGTGGAACGGTACGACGAGCTGCTCGCGGACGTGCCGGGCCTGCGGCTGCCGCACGTCCGTCCGGGCGCCGACCCGATGTGGCACCTGTACGCGGTGCGGGTGCTGGACGGCAGGCGCCGCGAGGTCTACGACCGGATGCGGGCCGCGGGCGTCGGCGTCCAGGTGAACTACCTGCCGGTGTACCTGCACCCGGTGTTCGAGGACCTCGGCTACCGGCGCGGCCTCTGCCCGGCCGCGGAGGAGTTCTACGACGAGCAGCTGTCGCTCCCGCTGTTCCCCGGCCTGAGCGACAGCGATCAGGACCAGGTCGTGGACGCGCTGCGGGGCATCCTCATCTGAGGCGCGCCATGCATCATTCGAATCTCTTCTACGGGCACGCGCACCTGTTCGCGCGGTACTGCGGCCTGGACGACACCGCCCCGCCGCGGATACGGGGAACGCTCCAGCACGGCTGGAACCCCGTCCACGGGTTCGGGGTCATGCACAAGGTCCCGCACGGCTATCCGAAGTTCGTGTGGTCCGACATCGTGCGGCGGCGGGCGTGGTCGATCGGCTGGCGGGACTGCTACGTCATCGGCGCGCCCTGGAACTACCTCCTGGCGATGGAGCCCGACCTCGGCCGGGTGCCGGACGGGGAGCGGCGCGGCACCATCTGGTACCCGTTCCACGGCTGGGAGTACAACAAGGTGGCCGGCGACCACGACCGGCTCATCGCGGAGATCAGGGCGACGGAGCCGGGGCCGGTGACCGTCTGTCTGTACTGGCTGGAACACCGCGACCCGCGCGTCCGGGCCCGGTACGAGGACGCCGGGTTCCGCGTCATCTGCCACGGCTACCGGGGGTGGCGGGGGCGCGGCGTGGAACCGCGGTTCCTGTACGGGCAGCTCGCGGAGCTGCGCCGGCATCGGCGGGTCGCGTCGAACCGGCTGTCCAGCGCGCTGCTGTACGGCACGCTCGCCGGCTGCGCGCCGGCGCTGTACGGCGATCCCATGACGCTGGCGGGCGGCAGCCCGGTGTACGGCGATCCCGGGCGGGGCAACCGGATGCGGCCCGAGCTGCGCGGCGCGGAGATCGATCCGGCCGTGGCGCGGGCGGTGGCCGAGGAGGAGCTCGGCCACCGGTGGGTCGCGCCGCCCGAGGAGATCCGCCGGCTGTTCGGCTGGCCTGCTCCATCCGATCGTGAGGAAGTCCTGACATGACCGACCCGTCCACCATGTCGCCGGTCGACGCGCCGCTCGACGTGCCGGACCCGTGGGGCGTCCGCCTCCTCGGCGGCGAGATGCTGCTCTGGTCGGACGACGACGACCCCGGGGTCGTGAGCGTCGCCCCGGCCGCCGCGGGGGCGCTGCTCGGCGAACTCGCCGCCCGCGTCGTCCAGCCCGGCGACCGCATCCTCGTCGCCGGCCCGCACCCGCGCGGCCTGCCCGACCTGCTCGCCGGACGCGACGCCCGGGTCACGTTCGTCCTGCGGTCGCTGCCGGACGCCCGCGCCCTGGCCCGCGCCAACGCCGACCGCACCACCACGCGGGTGTGCTGCGGCGGCATCGAGAAGCTGCCCGGCGACGAGCGCTACGACGTCGTCGTCGCGCTCGGCGGGCTGGAGCGGCTGCTGTCCAGCGACAGCCCCGACCTGGCCTGGACGGAGATCGCGCGGCGGCTCGCCGGGGCGCTCACCCCCGGCGGCGTCCTGCTCCTCGGCGTCGAGAACGAGATCGGCGTGCACCGGCTCTGCGACGTCGCGGCGCCCGACACGCGGCGCGGCGACGGCAACTGGCGGCCGCCGCTCGGCCCCGGCCGCCCCACCGACCCGGCCGGGCTGTGCCACGTCCTGGACGGCCTCGGCATGGCGCCGGACCGCTGCTACGCCGCCTACGCCGGCCCCGCCGCGCCGTCCCTGCTCATCGACCACGAGCTGCTGGAGGAGGGCCTCCTCGCGGAGGCCACCGAGCCGCTGCTCGCCGCCGCGTGCGCCGACGGGTTCGGCGGACGCCCCGTCCTCAGCGACCCGCGCTGGATCCTGCGGGCCGCGCTCGCCCGCGGCCTCGCCGGGGCGCTCGCGCCGGGCTGGGTCGCGGTCGCCCGCCCCTACGGCGACCCGTCGCCGGAGACGCTGCCGTGGGCGCTCGCCGCCGACGGCGCCGCCCCGTGGACGGTCGTCCGCGAGCTGCACGCGGAGGGCCCGGCCTGGGAGCTCTGCGGCACCGCCGCGCCCCGCGTCGCGGGCCGCATCATCCGCGACCCGGCCCGGCTGCGCGGCCCCGTCCGGGGCGGCCGGGACGCCGAGACGCTGCTGCGCGCCGCGTGCGACCGGCACGACCTGCCCGCCGTCCGCGACCTGCTCGGCGCGTACGCCGAATGGCTGTTCAAGCAGGCCGAGAACGGGCTCGTCCCGGGCCGCCTGGCGTTCGCCACCCTCGACAACCTGGCGGCCGTGCCATCGGGGTTCGCGGCGCTCGACCCGAGCTGGGAATGGGCGGAGCCGCTGCCCGCCGAGCACGTCCTCGCCCGGACGCTGCGCCGCTTCCTGGCCCGGATGCTGCAGAGCGGGCAGCGCCACCCGTGGCCGGCGTCGATGTCCCCGGACGACATCTGCACCACCCTGCACGCCATGGCCGGGCGCCCTGCCGGCCGGCCGCTGCTGGACGCGGGCCTGCTGCTGGAGGCCGAGGTCGCCGCGTCCATGACCGGACGTCCCGTCGCCGACCTGGTGCAGCGCCTCCGGCACGCGGCGGAGGCGCCCGGCGCGGTCCGCGGCCACCGCGAGCTGGTGTCCGCGCACGCCCGCCTCCAGGACGAGGTGCGGCTGCTCCGTCAGCGCGCCGACTGGGCGGACGAGGCGCTCACCGCCCGCGAGCTGGAGGTCAAGGAGCTGAAGGGCCGCCTGCGCGAGCAGCGCGCCGAGATGCGCTCCGGCCGGCACGGCCGCTCGGGCCCCGGCCGCCTGGTGGTCGCCCCGCTCCGCTACGCCCGCCGCGTCCTCGTCCACCCCCAGAAAGGACAGACATGACGACCAACGGACAACCCCCCGGCGCGCATGACGGCCCCCGGGTGCTGGAGATCGGCGGGCACCGGGTCGGGCCGGGCCACGAGCCGTTCATCGTGGCCGAGCTGTCCGGCAACCACAACGGCGACCTCGGGCGCGCGCTCGCGATCGTCGACGCGGTCGCCGACGCGGGCGCGCAGGCGGTGAAGCTGCAGACGTACCGGCCCGACACCATCACCGTCGACGCCGACGGGCCCGCGTTCCGGGTCGGGGACGGGCACCGACTGTGGGGCGGGGAGACGCTGCACGACCTGTACGAGCGGGCGCAGACGCCGTGGGAATGGCATGAGCCGATCTTCGCGCGGGCGCGGGAGCGGGGGCTCGCCGCGTTCTCGTCGCCGTTCGACCCGTCGGCGGTGCGGCTGCTGGAGTCCCTCGACGTCCCCGCCTACAAGATCGCCTCGTCGGAGCTCGTCGACCTGCCGCTGATCCGGCTCACCGCCGCGACCGGCAAGCCGCTCATCGTCTCGACCGGGATGGCGACCGCCGCGGAGATCGACGCGGCCGTGCGGGCGGCGCGGGAGGCCGGCTGCGAGCAGCTCGCCGTGCTCGGCTGCACCGCCGCCTACCCGGCGTCGCCGCAGGACGGGAACCTGCGCGCGCTGCCGCTGCTCGCCGACCTGTTCGGCACCGTCGTCGGCTACTCCGACCACACCCCGGGCGTCGGCGTCGCGGTCGCGGCCGTCGCGCTCGGCGCGTCCCTCGTCGAGAAGCACGTGACGCTCGCCCGCGCCGACGGCGGCGTCGACGCGGAGTTCTCCCTCGAACCGCACGAGGTCGCGGCGCTCGTCACCGAGACGCGCCGCGCCTGGCAGGCGCTCGGCACCGCCCGCATCGGGCCGCGCCCCGCCGAACGGGAGGGGCTGCGGTTCCGGCGGTCACTGTACGTGGTTACCGACGTCCGCGCGGGGCAGGAGGTGACCGAGCGCAACGTCCGGTCGATCCGGCCGGCGGGGGGTCTCGCCCCGGACGCGCTCGGCGAGGTCCTCGGCCGGACGTTCCGCCGCGACGTCCCCAAGGGCACGCCCCTGTCCTGGTCCCTGCTCTGAACCGGCTCGCGATGAACCGGGCGCCGCGCGGCGCCGCTCCGCGAACAGAAACGAAAGGTGGCGGTATGGCGCGCCTCAGCGTCGTGGTGCCGTTCCACAACGTCCGTCCCTACCTCCCGGCGTGCCTGGAGTCGATCGCCCGGCAGACCTTCTCGGACATCGAGGTCGTCATGGTGGACGACGGGTCGTCCGACGGGAGCGCCGCCATCGCCGAGTCCTACGCCGAGAGCGACCCCCGCTTCATGCTGGTCCGGCAGGACAACCAGGGCCTCGGCCCCGCCCGCAACACCGGCATCAAGCACGCCGTCGGCGAGTACCTGGCGTTCGTCGACAGCGACGACGTCCTGCCGCCCGCCGCGTACGAGCTGACGGTAGGGTCGCTCGAGCGGTCGGGGTCCGACTTCGCCTGCGGGAACGCCAAGCGGTTCGACTCCCACCGGGTATGGCAGTCGTGGTCGCACAACGAGGCGTTCCGCAAGGACCGCCAGGGCGTCTCCATCACCCGGCATCCGGAGCTGATGCGCGAGCGCGGCGTCGTGTTCAAGACGTTCCGCCGGACGTTCTGGGACCGGCACGGCCTCACCTTCCCGGGCATCCTCTACGAGGACCTCCCGGTCATGATCCGCGCGTACGTCCTCGCGGACGGCATCGACGTCGTCCGGGAGCCGGTCTACTACTGGCGGCTCCGCGACCGCGGCGGGCTGTCCATCACGCAGCGGGCGCTGGAGGCCGACAACCTCACCGACCGCATGGTGTCCGTCCTGGACGTCGCCGGGTTCATGCGCGAGCGGGCGCCCGCCCTCAAGCCCGTCTTCGACCGCAACATGCTGAGGGTCGACGTCGCCGCGCTCATCGACTCGCTGGAGCGGCACGACGACGCGACCCGCGAACGCCTCGCCGCCACCGCCGCCCGCTACCTCGCCGGCGTCGACGAGCGCGTGTTCCGCGACCTCACCGCCATCGACCGGCTCCGCTACCACCTGCTGCGCCGCGAGATGGTGCCCGAACTGCTGGAGGTGCTGGCGTTCCAGCGGGCCGGGATCTCCGACGCGGGCGTCCACCGCCGCGGTCTGCTGCGCCGCTGGTACGCCGCCTACCCGTTCCACGACGACCGGACGCGCGGCATCCCCCAGCGCGTCTACGACGTCACCCGCGAGCTGACCGTCACCGGCACCGTCGACGCCCTCGAATGGCGGGACGGGCGGCTGCGCGTCGAGGGCCACGCGCACATCAGGAACCTGCCGATGACGGCCGAGCACGGGCTGCGGCTGTGGCTGGACGGCGGGTCCCCGCGCCGCCGCGTCGACCTCGACGTCACCCGGGTCGACCGGCCCGACGTCACGGCCTGGTCGGACCAGTCCCTGATCTGCCTGGACGGCTCCGGGTTCAGCGTCGACATCGACCCGGCCGCGCTGGACACCGGCGGCTGGCGGCCGATGTCGTGGCAGCTGAAGGCGGAGGTCTCCTCGTCCGGGGAGCGCCGCACCGGCGTCATCAAGGGGGCCTCGCCGAACCTCGTGTGGCCCGCCGCGCACCACGTCGCCGACGGCGTGCGGATCCAGACGGGGCTCCAGGCGGGCGGCGGACTCACCGTCCGGGTGGCGCGCCCGTCCGCGTGGGTGAGCGCCGCGAGCCGCACCGACGACGGCGTCGAGCTGTCCGGGCGGCTCACCTCCCCCGTCGACGCGGCGGACCTCGTCATCACCCCGGAGGGCGGCCCGCCGATCCGCGTCCCGATGACGATGACGGGCGGCGGGGGCTTCCGGGTCCGGCTGCGGGACACCGACCTGCGCGTCCCCGACAGCGCGCAGGACACCGTCGAGAACTGGCTGCCCCGCCCGAAGGAGGCGCCGTGGACGGTCCGGGTCGAGACCGCCGACCGGCAGTGGCCTCTCGCCGTCGGACCGGACGTCCCGGAGGCGCGGCACGCGCGGGACAGCCGCGAGATCGCCCTCGTCCGGACCCGCTGGGGCAACCTCGGCCTCCTCGAGCGCACCGCCCGCCTCGTCGTGGACGACCTGCACTGGGACGGCGACGCGCTCGCCGTGGCCGGTGACTGCGCCGACCCCGGCACCCGCCCCGACGGGCTCGAGCTGCGCCGCGCCCGGACGCACGAGGAGCACACCGTCCCCCTCACCTGGCACGGTGACCGGTTCACCGCGCGGATCCCGGTCCCGGGCGCGTACGTGGAGGGGTCCTGGCACCTGTTCGCGTCCGACGAGCCCGTCCTCGGCTGCACCCTCCCGCCCGGCCCGCACACGGCGGGGCTGCTGGAGGTCACGCCGGTGCGCGGCGGCGGCGACGCGCTGCGCCTGGACATGCGGCAGCGGCTGCCCATCGGTGAACGCGGCCGGTACGCGCAGCGCCGCATGCAGGAACGCGTCCGCGACCTGGTGCGGGGCTCGTGGCCGAAGACCGACACCGTCGTGTTCGAGACGACCGTCGGGCACCCCTACAGCGGGCATCCGCGCGCCGTCTACGAGGAGCTCCGCCGCCGCGACAGCCGGTTCACGTGCGTGTGGGTGACGCGGAAGGGGATGGAGCCGCCGCCGGGCGCGCAGTCCGTCCTCGCCGGGTCGGAGGAGCACTACCGGGCGCTCGCCTGGGCGAACGTCGTCGTCAGCGACGGCACGCCGCCCCGCTGGATCGGCGCCCACAACTGGCGGATCTGGATGCAGGCGTGGCCGGGAACCCCGCTGAAACGCCTGGGCGCCGACGTCCCGCCGGGACGCGTCCCCTACCCGGGGCACGAACTCGCGGCCGGCACCGACGTCCTGCTGTCGCCCGGCCCGTTCGCGTCGGAGGTGTTCCGCCGCGCCCTCGGCCACACCGGGGAGATCCTGGAGTGCGGCTCCCCCGCGACGGCGGTGCTGGACGACCCGTCCGCCGACCGGGCCGCCGCGCGGGCGCGGCTCGGCCTCCCGCCGGGGAAACGGGTGATCCTCTACGCGCCGACCATCCGCGACGACCACCTCATCCGCGGCGGGCGCCGGATCTTCCCTCTCGAATGGGACCTCCGCGAGGCTCGGGCCGCCCTCGGCGACGACCACATCGTGCTGGTGCGGCCCCACCCGTCCACGACGGACCGTCCCCGAATCGGCGGTGACGGTTTCGCGTTCGACGTGGCGAACCGGCCGGAGATCGCCGACCTCTACCTGGCGGCCGACCTCCTCGTCACCGACTACTCCTCGGCGATGGCCGACTTCGCCCGGACGGGCCGTCCGATCCTGCTGTTCACTCCCGATCTGGACGTCTACCGCGGCAGCGGCCGCGGCCTCTACCTCGATCTGGAGAAGGAGGGCCCCGGCCCGGTCCTGCGGACCTCCGCCGACCTCATCGAGGCGATCCGCGACACGCCCGAGCCCGCCTACGGCGCCTTCACCGCGGCCTACGCCCCCACCGGCGCGGGAGCGTCCGCCGTGGTGGACCGCATCCTGCACTGAGCCGCGAGAAGGGCGTCCCGCCGCCGTGTCAGGGCGGCGGGAAGCGGGCCACCCAGCGGCGCTGCCACGGGGTCTCCACGGCCTTCGGATGGTGGTGCGCGCGGGTCCAGGCGACCGCGTCGGCGGGGTCCACGCCGGACAGGACGGCCAGGCAGGCGATGACCGTGCCCGTCCGGCCGACCCCGCCGCCGCACGCGACCTCGGCCAGCGCGCCCGACCGCGCGCGCTCGTGCAGGCGGCGGATCTGCCGGACGGCCTCCTCCGGGTCGCGGGGCAGCAGGAAGTCGGGCCAGTCGATCCAGGTGTGGGGCCAGGTCAGGGCGTCGTCGTGGCGGCGGCGCAACCGGCCGGACCCGAGGTAGAGGCCGACGTCGGGCGCCGGCCCCTCGGGCAGCGGACGGCGCAGGCCCCGTCCGCGGACGCGGACGCCGTCGGGCAGCAGGAGCGGCGAGGTGCTCATCGGACCCCTTCACGTCGGCGGGCGCGATGGTTGGCGACGTTGACGCGGTTGCCGCACACATCGGGCATGCAGTAGCGGCGCCGTCCGGCGCGGCTGATGTCGGCGAAGACCCCCCGGCATCCGGGCGCCGCGCAGGGCCGGAACCGCTCGTGCCCCAGCGTCCGCACGACGCCGAGGACACCCACGGCGGCGAGCGCCGCCAGCTCGTCGGCGAGGCCGGCGCCCGGCGCGGTGGGCACCACCCATTCCCACCGGCCGTCGCCCCGCGGGGCCAGGGCGGGGGGCAGCCCGGCGCGCCGGATCAGCACGCGCGCACCCGCGACGGCCTGCTCGGCGGTCTCGGTCTCGATGATCCCCCGCACCTCGCGGCGCAGGAAGCGCACCTGCCGGACGTCCTCGCCGGCGGGCGGGCCGTCCCGGTGCAGCCGGTGGGCGGCGAGGAACTCCGCCAGCGCGGCCGGGCCGGGCAGCGCGTCCTCGCCGGCCCGCACCGTGGGCGAGGTGGCGACCAGGTCGTTCGCGACCGCCACGCCCCAGGCGTAGTCGTCCACGGGAATCTCCACGTAATAGGTATAGCAGAGTCATACCCCTTACGTCGGTGCCCGGTGAGCGGCCGTTCAGTGGGTATGCAGCGCAGGGGAGTGAATCATGGACGCAGGCGATCAGGTCGAGGACGCCGGCCGGGTGCGGACGCTGCACGCCACGGGACTGCTGACGCCGGAGCCGGTGCCGCTGCTGGACCGGGTGACCGGCCTGGCGATGCGCTGGCTGGAGACGCCCGGCGCGATGGTGTCGATGATCGACGCCGACCGGCAGGTGGTGGTCGCCGCGGCGGGCTCGGCGGCGGTCGAGGCGTCCCGGGAGAGCCCCCTGTCGCAGTCGATGTGCCTGCACGTCGTCGTCACCGGCGTGCCGCTGATCGTGCCGGACGTGCGCGCCGACGAGCGCTGGAGCCGTATCGACGACGCCCGCCGCGGCGAGATGGGCGCCTATGCCGGGATGCCGCTGCGCGCGCCCGCGGGCCACGTCCTCGGCACGCTGTGCGTGATCAACGACGCGGCCCGGTCATGGGACGCGGACCTGCTCGGGGTTCTGGCGGACCTGGCGGCGGTGGTGGAGGCGGAGATCGCGCTGCGGCTGGCACGCGCGGCGCAGGCCGCCCTGGAGGAGATGCTCGACGACGTCCCCGAACCCTTCCTCGGGCTCGACGACACCGGGGCCGTCATCGCGTGGAACGCCGCGGCGGAGCGGCGGTTCGGCTGGACGGCCGGCGAGGCCCTGCACCGGCCGGTGGAGGAGCTGATCGGCCCGCCGGACGGACGGCGGGAGTGCGTGCGCGTCATCGCCCTGCTGCGGCAGGGCGATGACACCGTCCAGCGGCATGATCTGACCTGCGCCGATCGCTCGGGGGCGCGGTTCCCGGCCGAACTCATCGCGAGGCCCTCCCAGCGGCGGGACGGCGGGACCGTGTGGCCGGTGCTCGTCCACGACCTCGGTGACCGGCAGACGACCCAGAACGAACTGGAGGAGGAGCGCACCTTCCTGGCAGCGCTGCTCGACAACCTGAACGCCGGCGTGGTCGCCTGCGACAACACCGGCGAGGTGATGCGGTTCAACGAACCGCTGCGCCAGGTACTGGGGACCGATCCGAAAAAGGTGGGCCTCTCCCAGTGGCCTGCCGCCTACGGGCTGTTCGCCGCGGACGGGCGCCGCCTGCTGGCCCCCCACGAGACGCCGCTGGCGCGGGCGCTGGCCGGGGAGCACTTCGACGGCATGGAGATGGTGGTGCACGCCCCGGGCCGGCCCGCCTACCGGTTCTCGGTCAACGGCGGTCCCGTCGAGACGCCCGGCGGCCGCCGCCTGGGCGCGATGTGCGTCGGGCACGACATCACCGAGGCGCACCGCCTCGAGGCGCTGCGGGCGGCCCACCACGCCGCGGTCGGCGCGCTCGCCGAGGGCGGCGATCCGCTCACCGCCGTCAGGAGGGTGATCGCCGCGGTGTGCGGAGCGCTGGAGTGGCCCTGCGGGGAGTTCTGGCGGCTCGACGAGGAGGACGACCGCATCGTCCGCGCCGGCTCGTGGAGCGCGCCCGACCGCGACCTGTCCGCCTTCACCGGCCCGGAGCCGCTCGACTTCGCGCGCGGCCAGGGCCTGCCCGGCGCGGTATGGGACTCCGGCGACCACGTGTGGGTGGCCGACCTCTCGGCCGACCCGGAGGTGCTGGTCCGTGACCGGGAGGCCCGCCGGGCGGGCCTGCGCGCCGCGATCGGCATGCCGGTGTCCGACGGGCGGCGCCTCCTGGGCGTGCTGCTCTTCTTCGCCGACACCCCCGTCGAACCGCAGGTGGACCTGGTCGGCACCCTGGAGGCCATCGGCGCCTACGTGGGCCGCTACATGCAGCGGCACCGCGCCGAGGAACTGGCCCACTCCCTGCGGGCCACACGCCGCCACTTCGACCAGGTCGTCGCCCAGATCGACGACTACGTCTCGACATGGGAGATCACACCGGACGGCCATTTCCAGGCCGTCTACGCCAGCCCGAGCACCACCGGGCTCCTCGGCCGGCGGATCCCCGACGGCGCCGACATGGACGCCCTCGTGGCCCGCCACATCCACCCCGACGACCGGGAGATCCTCATGGGACTCCAGGCCGCGATGCTGGCCGGTGAGCCCGCCCAGGCCGAGTTCCGCGTCATCGGGCTCGACGGCGTCACCCGCTGGATCTGGACCCGGGCCGCACCGCGCCGCGAAGGCAACCACCTGTTCATGGACACCATCTCCAGCGACATCACCGAACGCCATGACCTCGCCGAGAAACGCGAGATCCTGCTGGCCGACGAGCAGCGGCAGGTGCGCCGCCTGCAGCGGCTGGACCGGCTCAAGGACGAGCTGATGGCGATGGTCAGCCACGAGCTGCGCAACCCCATCGGCGTCATCCGCGGCTACGCCGAGATGCTCCGCGAGGCGTCCGACCTGCCCGCCGAGTACTGCGCCTTCATCGAGGTCATCGACCGCAAGAGCGGCCACCTGCAGCACCTGGTCGACGATCTGCTCGACCTGACCCGGCTGGAGACCGGCCGGATGACCATCGACCGGCGCACCGTGTGGCTGACCCGGCTGATCCAGCAGACCGTCGACGACCAGCGGGCCGCCGCGGCGGCCAAGAACCTCGACCTCGTCACCGAACTGGCCCCCTACGTGCGCGTCTACGCGGACCCGCTGCGGCTGCGCCAGGTCCTCGACAACCTCCTGTCCAACGCCATCAAGTACACGCCCGAGGGCGGCACCGTCACCGTCAGCACCGGCCCGTCCGGCGAGGACCGCGACGACGCGGGCCCCCGCGTGACCGTCAGCGTCGCCGACACCGGCATCGGCATCCCTGCCGATGAGTACGAGCACCTGTTCTCCCGGTTCTTCCGCGCCACCAGCGCCCGCGCCGCCGGCATCGGCGGCACCGGCCTCGGCCTCGCCATCACCAAGGCGATCGTCACCGCCCACGGCGGCACCATCACCGCCGCCCCCCGCGAAGAGGGCGGTACGGTCTTCACCGTCTGCCTCCCCACCGACCCCCCGCACTCCCCCTGACCGGACGTCCGGCGGTGCGCCGGCCCGCGACCGGGCGTCAGCGGCTCACCGCGGTCTCCCGCCGCACCCGCGACAGCTTCTCGGGATTGCGGACGACGTAGAACCCGGTGATCAGGCCGTCCTCGATCCGCATCGCCACGACACCGTCGAGCTCCCCGTCCAGCCGCAGGAGCAGGCCGGGGTGGCCGTTGACCTGGACCGGCTCGGTCGAGACCTCCGCGTCGAACCCGCTCAGCCCGGCGGTCAGCAGGCGGGCCACCTTGCCGGCCCCCACGATGGGCCGCGGCACGGACCGCTTGAGCCCGCCGCCGTCGCTCAGCAGGACGACGTCCGGCGCGAGGATGTCGAGCAGGTCCCGCAGGTCGCCGGTCTCCACCGCGTGCTGGAACGCCCTGAGCGCGGCCCGCGTGTCGGCCGGGGAGACGGCGTCGCGCGGCCGGCGCGCCGCGACGTGCGCCCGCGCCCGGTGGGCGATCTGGCGGACCGCGGCCGGGCTCTTCCCGACCGCTTCGGCGACCTCGTCATAGGACACCTCGAACACCTCGCGCAGCACGAACACCGCCCGCTCGGTCGGCGCGAGCGTCTCCAGCACCAGCAGCATCGCCATCGAGAGGCTGTCGGCCAGCTCGACGTCCTCGGCCACATCGGGCGCGGTCAGCAGCGGCTCCGGCAGCCAGGGGCCGACGTAGGACTCCCTGCGCCGGCCGAGCGTCCGCAGCCGGGTCAGCGCCTGCCGGGTGACGATCCGCACCAGGTACGCGCGCCGGTCCCGGACCGCGGCGAGATCGACGCCCGCCCACCGCAGCCACGTCTCCTGCAGCACGTCCTCGGCGTCGGCGGCCGAGCCGAGCATCTCGTAGGCGACCGTGAACAGCAGGTTGCGGTGGGCCACGAACGCCTCGGTGGCGGCGTCCGCGCGTTCGACGTCCTCGCTCATGACCGGCTCCCTTCCCTTCGCCCTCGTCCACGAGACGCCGGTCCCCGCCGCTTTGTGACACCCGCGGCCGGTGGCGCAGGTCACACGACGACGCCGTCACACGGGCCGGGCCGCCGGCATCTCGTGTTCGTCAGACGCCGCGCGGACGATCCGCGCGGCACCCGACTCCACGAGGGAGGACGACGCCATGGCGACCACCAAGGCCCCGGCGGGCTCGCCGCGCCGCCGGGCCACACTGCTCTGCATCGCACTGGCCCAGCTGATGATCGTTCTGGACGGCACCGTCGTCAGCATCGCGCTGCCGTCCGTCCAGCGGGATCTGGGGATCTCCGACGGCGACCGGCAGTGGATCATCACGGCGTACATGCTGGCGTTCGGCGGCCTGCTGCTGCTCGGCGGCCGGATCGCCGACCACGCCGGCCGCCGGCGGACGTTCCTGGTCGCGCTGCTCGGCTTCGCCGCCGCGTCCGCGCTCGGCGGCGCGGCGGCGAACACCGAGATGCTGCTGCTCGCCCGCGCGCTGCAGGGCGCGTTCGGCGCGCTGCTCGGGCCGTCCGCGCTGGCACTGCTGACGGTGACGTTCACCGAGCCGCGCGACCGGGCCAAGGCGTTCGGGATCTGGGGCGCCGTCTCCGCCGCGGGCGGCGCGGTCGGGCTGCTGGCCGGCGGGGCGCTGACCGAGTACCTGGACTGGCGCTGGTGCCTGTACATCAACGTCCCGATCGCCCTGATCGCGGCGGCCGGCGGGTACGCGGTGCTCACCGAATCGCGCCGCTCGGCCAGGGCCCGCTTCGACATCCCCGGCGTGCTGCTGGTGACCGGCGGGCTCGTCGCCATCGTGTACGCCACCGGCCGCGCCGAGTCCGACGGCTGGGGCTCGGCGCGGGTCGCGGGCCTGCTGGCCGCCGGCGCGGCGCTGCTCGCCGCGTTCGCCGCCGTCGAGCGCCGGGCACCGCAGCCGCTGCTGCCGCCGCACGTGATCGCCGACCGCACCCGCGGCGGCGCCTACCTCGCCATCGGCCTGGCGGTCATCGGCATGTTCGGGGCGTTCCTCTTCATGACCTACTACATGCAGGTCGTCCAGGGGTACTCGCCGGTCAGGACGGGTGTGGCCTTCCTCCCGATGGTCATGGCGGTCCTGGTGTCGGCCGGCGGGCTCGCCGCGCGGCTGCTGCCCAGGGTCCCGCCGCGGATGCTGATCGTCCCGGGCATGCTGCTCGGCGCGTCCGGCCTGCTGTGGATGCTCACCCTGGACACCGGCACCGGCTACGCCCGCGGCGTCCTCGTCACGCAGCTCCTGCTCGGCCTCGGCGCCGGCCTGATCATGCCGACGGCGCTCGACTACGCCACCCACGGCGTCGGCACCGACGACTCGGGCGTGGCCTCGGCCACCGTCAACACCGCGCAGCAGATCGGCGGCTCGCTCGGCACCGCGCTGCTCAACACCATCGCCACCACCGCCGCCGCCGACCACCTGGCCGCGCACCCCGCGAGCCCGGCCGCCGCCATGGTCGAGGGCTTCGCGACGGCGAGCGCCTGGGGCGCGGGGATCCTCCTGACCGGCGCGCTGCTCGTCGCCGTCCTGATGAACACCCCGCGTCCCGACCGCGAGGCCGCCCCCTCCCCCGCCGCGACCCCCGACCCCCTGCCCGTCCACCCCTGACGCCTCACCCGACCAGCCGGCCGCCGCGCGATGTCGGTGCCGGCTGGTTAGGTGGCCCGCATCGAACAAGGAGGTCACCGTATGGATGAGGTCGAGCACCTGTGGGCGCTGGTGGAGAAGGCATGGGAGCCTCTGGGCCCGGAGACGAACCAGGCGCGCCACGCCCTGGCGCACCGCGCGCCGACGCCGGAGGAAGACCTGTACGCCGAGCAGCTGGCCACCGTCGAAGGCGCCCTCGAGGGCTTCCTGGCGAACCTGTCCACCACCGCCCGTGACCTGCCGCCCGAGGAACTGACCGCACTCGACCGGACGGTGGAACGCCTGCTCCACGACATCGACCGCGCCGACGTCCACCAGGTGACGGGCGGTTCCGACGACGGCTTCCTCTACGCGCGCGGCTTCATCGTCGCGCTGGGCCGCGACTTCTACACCGCCGTCACCCGCGACCCTCGGATGGCGGTACCGGACGCCTGGTGCGAGCGGATGCCCTATCTCTTCGCCCACCTGCACAGCGAGCGGTTCGGAGACTTCCCCGACACCGGCTCGCGCATCTCCCGCGAGTCCTTCTCCAACCCCCACGGCTGGCGCTAACTGACCTGGCGGTGCTTCGACGCGGGGACGGACGTCGTCCAGGAGGCGGCGCCATGCTCATACCGAAACCGGCTCAGTCGCGCTCGATCACGATGAGGTAGAGGTCCAGATCGCTTTCGGTGAAGACGATGATGTGGCCACCTGCCCGTAGGGTCCATCGGCCGTCGTCACCGGGCACCGCGTCGTCGGGGATGCCTTGGCGGGCGAGCCGTACCACCGCTCTGGCGATCGCCGCCTGGGCGTCTGGATCGAGCATGTCGTATGCCTGGGCGGCCAGCCGTTCCCATTCGATGTAGCACGCATGACGCCATCACCTCCATGTGGTCATCTCGAGCCCCGCCCATCGCGTGTTCGGGAAGCACCGGACCACCTTCCCAGCGAGTGGCTACGCTCAGCCATGAGCCCGTCACATTCCAGACGGCCCCCCCAAGACCGAAGGGACGCCCCCCGATGGCTCTGGAGGACGGCACCTACACCCGCGACCCGCTGCTCCGGAACTTCGGCGCGGTCCTGCGCGCCCACCGCGAGGCGTCCGGCCTGTCCCGCCCGCGGCTCGCCGAGGCACTCGGCTGCAGACCCGGTTGGATAGAGAAACTGGAGACGGCACAAAAACCGCCGTCGGAAGCGACCGCGAACGACCTCGACGTCTTCTTCGAGACCGGCCCTGCCCAAATCTTCTGGACGATGTGGCGCGAGATCAAGCGCGAAGGCAAGCACCTCGCCACACCTCCCGGATTCTCGAGGTACGCAGGGCTGGAAGCCGAAGCCGACGGCATCCGGAAGTTCGACCCCCAGGTGGTGCCCGGATTGCTTCAAACACCGGCTTACGCACGTGGGACTCTGACCACCGCACAATCTCTGGACGCCCTGGACGGATACGTGGCCGCACGGATGGCGCGACAGAAACATCTCACCCAGAACAAGAATCCACGAAAGTGGTTCGTGCTCGATGAGGCCGCCCTACGACGGGCTGTGGGCGGACCGGCCGTCATGAAAGAGCAGCTCGAGCTGCTGCAAGAGATCGCCACCACCGATCCGCGCACCGAGATTCGGGTGCTGCCCTTTACTTCGGTGACCTATGCGGGACTCGACGGCTCATTCACCGTCCTGACGCTTCCCGGCGGTGGGGACATCGCCTATCACGAGGGTCCTGAAATCAGCCAGGTGATCGAGGACCTGGCAACGGTCGCGGAATTCCGAGTACGCTTCGACCTGGTAATGGGGGAGGCCCTTCCCAAGGACGAGTCTCTCGCGTTGATCAGGAAGATCCAGGAGGACTACAAATGAGCATCCCGGACCTGACGATCGCCCGGTGGCGCAAGAGCAGCCACAGCACCGGTCAAGGGGGTGACTGTGTCGAGGTGGCGGGGATCGCCTCGACCGTGGCGGTGCGCGACTCCAAGGACCCGGACGGCCCCATGCTCATCCTCGGACGGGCCGTGTTCGGCGCGCTCACTCGCGACATCCGCGCAAGCGACCACGACCTCTGAGCTTCCGGGCTCCCAAGAAGCGAACAGGCGGCGGGTTCGTCCATCGTCTGAGCTCGGCTCACGAACCCGGTTTCGTTGCCTCGCGGCGGGGGCGGTCGGGGGTGGCGCGGTGGAAGAGCCAGGCCGCGCCGGCGAAGAGCACGATGAACATCCCGTTCAGCCCGAGAAGCTCGTAGACGGACGTGACCGGCGAGCGGTGCTTCCCGGCGAGGAGCGCCGCCACGGCGACCAGCGCCTGTCCCGCGGCCATCGCGAGCAGGACGAACACCATTCCGCGCGGGCGGAACCGCGCGATGGCGGCGCCGACGAAGCCGAGGGCGATCACCCCGAAGTACATCAGGTCGGCGCGGTCGCCCTCGACGCCGATGACGCCGACGGCGCCCATCAGCCAGACGAGGAAGAGCATCGCCATGATCGTGGCACCGACGGCGAGCCGGTACGCGACCTTGTTCCTCATTGCCACCTCCGGTGGTGCGGTGCGGCCGGCGGCCGCCCCGGCGTGCCGTCCGCGCCACGTGGCGTCGGCGGCCAGGCCGCGGACCATGCGGGACGCGAGAGCGAGGGCGATGCGCCGCTCCCCGGTCCCCCGGTCGCGTTCGTGGGCGATGTGGTCGTGCAGATCGGCGGCGATCTCGTCGACGCGGCGCTCGGCGATCGGCGCGGGCAGATCCCGCGTGTAGAACCGCACCCACCGGGTCACCAGCCAGGCCATGCGTTCGGGTGTCATGCGGGCTCCCCTGCGGCGCGCGGGAGGCGTCCCGGAACCGGACGGGCCGCGGCGGCGGCCACTCGGACGCCCTCGCCGGTGAGTTCGTACAGGCGGCGGCGGGGCCGCCCCTCGACCGCCGCGGCATCCTCCCAGTGGGAGGTGAGCAGGCCGAACTCCTCCAGCCGGCCCAGGGCCTTGTAGAGGGTTCCGTGGCTGGTCAGCGAGCGGGAGGAACTCTGCTCCCGCATGGTCTGGGCGAGACCGAACCCGTGGAAGGCGGCCTGCCCCGACCGCTGCATCGACAGCGCCGCCTCGAGGATCTCGGTCTCCAGGGGGACCAGGGCCCCCGGTTTGCGTCGTGGCATGGACCAAGAATAGGAAGATAGCTTCCTATAAGCAAGCCCGTGCCCGGCTCTCGGACGCCGAACAACGCCCCCTTTGCGGATCGCCGTAGCCGTTGGAGTATCGGACCGATGGCGACGCGGGGGACACCTGGGAGAAGAAGGCGGGGTCCGCATCGATGGAGCTACCGAGGAGGTACCGGATTCCGAAGAGCCTGACCTTGTACACGCTCATGGCGGCGTCCGTGAACGGTGTGCTGGCCTACGGGCTCCCCCTCGGCATCGGGCTGGCCGAATCGACGGCGACCATGGTCACGGTCGCGTGGCTGGCGGTCATCGCCCTCGTGGTCGTCCGGATCCTGCGCGTGGGGACGGTCGTGGCCGAGGACGGGATCACGCGTCAGGGCTTTCTCGTCCGCCGCCACCACTTGTGGTCGGACGTCCACGAGTTCGAGCTGACCGACCGGAAGGTCGTCAATACGGCCTACGGCATACAGGTCGGTTCGCGCTACGTGGTGACCGTCTCCATCGGCCCGCAGCGCCGCCGCAGGATCCTGGTGTTCCTGGACGAGCGCGCCTTCGCGGGCCTCGACCGCTTCCAGCACGAACTCAACGCCGTCGCCGCCCTGTGGGAACAGCGCCGCCAGGCGTCACAGTGACGGTCGCCGGGGTGCCGGCCGGCGGATGATCTCCGGGCACCGGGGGGCTTTCGCTCAGCCGGGGCGGGCGGGTGCCGAATGGGGCGCCGTGACGGACGACGAGATGACCCGCATCGGCGACGCGCTGCGCGACCGCCTCCTGGAGGAGGCGCTGCGCCTGTTCGCCGAGCGCGGCTACCGGAACACCTCGCTGCAGGACATCGCCGTCGAGGCGGGCTGCGCGAAGCAGACCCTGCTGTTCCACTTCGGCTCCAAGGGCGGGCTCCTCGCCGAGGCGCTGGACCCGGCGATCGAGGCGGGCAACGCGCTGGCCGAGCGGCTCGCCGACCTGCCCGACGACCGGGTCGCCGAGGCGGCCGTCACCGGGTTCGTCGACCTCGCCCTGCGCTACCGGCGGGAGGTCGCGCTGCTGCTCACGGAGCTGGCGGACGCCGTCGGCACCGCACCGTTCATCCCCACCCACGGCCAGCGCGAGCACCTACTGGACGCGCTCGCCGGACGCTCCACCCGCCTCCAGGACCAGCTGCGGGCCTGGATGGTCCTGCGCACCGTCACGGCCTCCTGCGGGAAGCTCTCCGACACCCCGGACGGCAGGGACCGCGAGGACATCGTCCGCGGCGCCCTCCGGCTGCTCATCGACGGATCCGTCCGGCCGTAGCGCCGGGAACCTCAGGATCGCCTGGCGGCGGCCGATGGGTTCGCGATGCCTCTGGAAGGGCGGCCATGGCGAAGGATCTGGGTGAGGCCACCGGGCCGGCGACCGGTCCTGCCCTGCGCGCGCCCATCCTGCCGATCGCGCTGCTCACCGCCTTCAGCGCGCTGTGGTTCCTCTGGACGGTCGACGGCACGTCCATGCCGTTCGTGGCGTGGATCCCGCCCGTCGTGTGCACGCTCCTCGTCTCGCACGGCTGCCTGCAATGCGCCCGCGCGCCGGGGCTGAGCCGGCCCGTCCGGCTCTTCTGGCGGCGCATCGGCCTGGTGCTGGGCCTGGTCGCCCTCGGCGTCGTCTCCGACGCCGGCGACACCCTGTTCGGTCCGGGCGCTCCCCGCGCCTACATCGGCCCGCTCACCATGGGCGTCTACATCGTCTGCATCCTGCTGCTCGTCGGGGCGCTGCTGATGATCCCCGTTCCGCGGCGGTCGCGGAACGAGTGGCTCACGCTCGGGCTGGACGCGGGGATCTTCATCGTGGGCGCCGGCCTGTACGTCTGGTACTACCTCAGCCTCAAGGGCGCGCAGATGGCCGAGACGACGGGGGCGGTGGGCTCCTCGGCCTCCGTCGTCGCGCTGAGCTGGGCCGTCGTCTTGATCACCATCAAGCTCGCGCTCACCGGCGCCGGGCCGATGGACCGCGGCGCCCTCTGGGCGCTGGGCATCGGCGTCCTGCTCGCCTCCATCACCGGCGGCGTCCTCGCCCCCGTCATCGACGGCCGTCCGCACCTCGCGTCCACCCATCTCGCGCTGCCGGTGGCGTGCCTGCTCGTCGCCGTGGGGCTGCGGCGCCAGATGGCTGCGGCGCCGGCCGGCCGGCGCCGCCGCCGCCACGCGTACAGCTGGCTGCCCTACATCGCGGTCGGCGGCGTCCATGTGCTGCTGGTGATCTCGGAGTGGTCCGGGGAGGGCCCGCACCGGGCCGTCACCATCGGGGTGATCCTGCTGACGGGCCTGGTCGTGATGCGGCAGATCATCGCGTTCTGCGACATCGGCAGCCTGCTGGCCCGCCTGGACGCGAGCATGGCGGAGCTGGGGCGCTACGAGCGCCGGTTCCGCGCGCTCCAGCGCTACTCGTCCGACATCACGACGATCGTCGGCCCGGACGCGAGGATCACGTACGTCAGCCCGAACATCGAGCGCGTGCTGGGCGGCCCGGCCGAGGAGTGGGTCGGCACGCACTACATGAACCGCCTCCACCCGGACGACGTCCAGATCATGAACGACAACGTCGCGATGATGCTGAAGGACCCGGGCGGCACCTACACCTTCCAGGTCCGCATGGCCCGAACGGACGGGACGTACCGGTGCATGGAGGTCCATTCCACCAACTCTTACGGCGACTCCAGCGTCGGCGGGATCGTCAGCAACCTTCGTGACATCACCGACATCGTCCGTGTCCAGGAGGAGCTGGTCCACCAGGCGGGGCACGACGCGCTGACGCACCTGGCGAACCGGGCGCTGCTCGTGGAGCGCATCGAGAGCGCCCTCGCCGGAACCGGCGGGGACGGCATCGCGGTCGCCCTGATCGATCTGGACGACTTCAAGGCGATCAACGACCGGCTGGGCCACGCGGTCGGCGACGCGCTGCTCGTGGCGATCGCGGGCCGGCTGCGCAACTGCGTGCGGCCGGGCGACACGGTCGCGCGGCTGGGCGGCGACGAGTTCGCCGTCCTGCTGTGGGACGTCTCCGCCGACGAGATCGACGGCGTCCTGGACCGGATCTCGTGCGCGCTGAGCGGCATCGTCAACGCGCTCGGGCACGACCTGCTCGTGCACGCCAGCATCGGGCTGGCCGAGGCGTCCGGCGGCACCGACGCCACCGAGCTGATGCGCCGCGCGGACGTCGCGATGTACGCGGTGAAGGAGGGCGGCAAGAGCGGGTACCGGCGCTACGCCGCGACCATGGACGCCCGCGCCGACGAGCGCGCCCGCCTCGGCGCGGACCTGCAGCGCGGCTTCGCACGCGGTGAGCTTTTCCTGGTCTACCAGCCGGTGGTGACGCTCCCGGACGGCGGCCTCTACGGCGTGGAGACCCTCATCCGGTGGCGGCACCCCGAGCGGGGGCTGGTGTCACCGGTGGAGTTCGTCCCGGTCGCCGAACGCAACGGCACGATCGTCCAGATCGGGGCGTGGGTGCTGCGGGAGGCGTGCCGGCAGATGGTCCGCTGGCGCGAGGCGCACGGCGCGGCGGCCCCGCGCCACCTCGCGGTGAACGTGTCGGCCCGGCAGCTGCGCGACCCGTCGCTCGTGGACACGGTCGCGGACGTCCTGGCCGAGACGGGCATGGAGCCGGCCGACCTGCTCGTGGAGATCACCGAGACCGCGGTGTTCGACGGCGGCCTGGCGGTCGAGACCGTCAGGGCGGTGCAGGCCCTCGGAGTGAAGATCGCGCTGGACGACTTCGGCACCGGCCACTCCTCCCTCGGCCTGCTGCGCACCTGCCCCGTCGACGTCCTGAAGGTCGACAAGCTGTTCGTCGACGAGGTCACCGGCACCGTCGGGCAGGCCGCCATCGCCACCTCCATCGCCCAGATCGCGCAGGCGCTCGACCTCACGACGGTCGCGGAGGGCGTGGAGACCGCCGCGCAGTCGCGCCGCCTCTACCAGATGGGCTACCGCCTGGCGCAGGGCTACTACTTCGCCAAGCCCCTGTCGCCGGAGGAGATCGACGCCCTCATCCTCCGCGAGGCCGCGCACCGGCCGGTCTGACCCGGGCTCAGAACTTGATCAGGGCGAACAGCACGCCGCCGACCACGTGCGCCGCGACGGTCACGGCGAAGGCGACGATGAACAGGTACTTCGCCGTCGGGTGATCGAACTGGGAACCGGGCCGGGTCTTGCTGGTGGAGCGGTCCAGTGCCTGCTGCTCGAGAGCCTCCCGGGACGGCAGGAACGACGGGCGCTTGATCGGCATTCGGTCTCCCCGGGGTGGTCGGTTCCGTCTCCAGATATCAGCGTCCCGGAGCCGCCGAACATGCCCCGATCGGCGTGAGGTCTCCCACCTCGGCGGGCCCCTCAGGTTCGCGGTCCCGCCGCCGATGGGAGAGCACCATGTTTCCAGCGACCTCCGACGAGACGGCCACGACGACGCCCGACCGGCCGCCGGCCGCGCACCGGCGCCGCTCCGGGCACGCGCCGCTCCTGCCGCTCGGCCTGCTCGCCGTCGCCGGCGCCCTCTGGTTCCTCTGGACGATCGACGGCACGGGCGTGCCCGCCGTCGCGTGGGCGCCGGCGGTCCTGTCCCCCGCGATCGCCGCCTGCGGCTG
This sequence comes from Spirillospora albida, assembly GCF_000718255.1. Taxonomy (GTDB): domain Bacteria; phylum Actinomycetota; class Actinomycetes; order Streptosporangiales; family Streptosporangiaceae; genus Spirillospora; species Spirillospora albida. Next base: position 120,166 of record NZ_JOFJ01000018.1, on the reverse strand, counting down.
CCTGCGGAGCGCCCGGGACATGACCGGGCCGACGCGTCTGTTCTGGCGGCGGATCGGCCTGCTGCTGGGCATGGCCGCCGTCGGCGTGTTCGCGGACGCGTGCGACACGCTCCTCGGGCCGGGCGCTCCCCGGGCCGAGATCGGTCCCCTCGCCATGGCCGTCTACGTGTGCTGCCTCCTGATGGTGGTCTGGGCGCTGCTGATGATCCCGGCCGGCAGCCGGTCGCGGCGCGAATGGGTGACGCTCGCGCTGGACGCGGGCATCACCGTCCTCGGCGGCACGCTGTTCCTCGGATACCACCTCGGCAGGCAGGGCGGGGGGCTGGTCTCCGCCACCGACACCCGGCTCGCCGCGCTCTCGGTGATCTCGATGGGCGGCATCGTCGCCGTGGCCGCCGTCAAGATCGCGCTCACCGGCACCGGGCCGCTGGACCGCCGCGCCCTGGGCTGGCTCGGAGCCGCGGCCTTCCTCGGCGCGGCCATCGGCAGCCTCATCACCCCCCTCGCCGAGACCCGGCCGCATCTCGCCGGCCCTCAGCTCGCGGTCCCGCTGGTGGCCCTCCTCGTCGCTTTGGGCGCCGACCGCCAGCTCAGGGCCGCCGCGGACCCGGCGCCGGAGCGCCGACGCCGGTCCTACAGCCGACTGCCCTACATCATGTTCGGTGCCGCCAACCTCCTGGTGATCGTCGCGCGGGCGACGGGCAATCCCGGCGAGCCGGCCATCGCCATCGGGGTGATGCTGATGGCGGCGCTGATCGTGGTGCGGCAGGTCGTCGCGTTCCGCGAGGTCTCCAGCCTGCTGCTCGACCGCTCGCGCTACGAGCGCCGGTTCCGGGCGCTGCTGCGCTACTCGTCCGACGTCACGGCGATCGTCGCCGCCGACGGGACGCTCACCTACGTCAGCCCGAACGTCGTGCAGGTCACGGGCAGGACGGCCGAGGAGTGGGTCGGCCGGAACTTCCTGGAAGCGATCCACCCCGGCGACGGCCAGATCATGAACGACCACATCGGGAAACTGCTGGCCGACCCCGGCGGGACCTACGTCTGCCAGGTCCGCATGCGGCACGCCGACGGGTCGTGGCGGTGGACGGAGCTGCACGCCACCAACTCCATCGGCGACCCCGCCGTGGACGGCATCGTCAGCAACGTCCGCGACATCACTGAGATCCGCCGCGTCCAGGAGGAGCTCGCCCACCAGGCGGGCCACGACGCGCTGACGCAGCTCGCGAACCGGGCGCTGCTCGTCGAGCGCGCCGAGGCGGCGGTCGTGGACAGCCGCGGACGCGGCGTCGCGCTCGCCATGATCGATCTGGACGACTTCAAGGCCATCAACGACCGGCTCGGCCACACCGTCGGCGACGCCCTGCTGGTCGCGATCGCGGGCCGGCTGCGCAACTGCGTGCGGCCGGGCGACACGGTCGCGCGGCTGGGCGGCGACGAGTTCGCCGTCCTGCTCCGCGACATCGGCTCCGACGAGATCGACGGCGTCCTGGACCGGATCTCCACCGCCCTCAGCGGCATCGTCAACGCGCTCGGGCACGACCTGCTCGTGCACGCCAGCATCGGCCTGGTCGAGGCGTCCGACGGCACCGACGCCACCGAGCTCCTCCGCCGCGCCGACGTCGCCATGTACATGGTGAAGGAGGGCGGCAAGCGGGGCCACCTGCGCTACACCGCGGACATGGACGCCCGCGCCGACGAGCGCGCCCGCCTCGGCGCCGACCTCCAGCACGGGTTCGCGCGCGGCGAACTGTTCCTCGCCTACCAGCCCGTCGTGACGCTCCCCGACGGGGGCCTCTACGGTGTCGAGACCCTCATCCGATGGCGGCACCCCGAACGCGGCCTGGTGTCACCGGTGGAGTTCGTCCCGGTCGCCGAACGCAACGGCACCATCGTCCAGATCGGGGCGTGGGTGCTGCGGGAGGCGTGCCGGCAGATGGTCCGCTGGCAGGAGGCTCACGGCGCGGCGGCCCCGCGCCACCTCGCGGTGAACGTGTCGGCCCGGCAGCTGCGCGAGCCGTCGTTCGCCCAGACGGTGGCCGACGCCCTCGCCGAGACGGGTCTCGACCCCGCCGAGCTCCTCATGGAGATCACCGAGACCGCCGTGTTCGACGGCGGCCTCGCGGTCGAGACCGTCAGGGCGGTGCAGGCCCTCGGAGTGAAGATCGCCCTGGACGACTTCGGCACCGGCCACTCCTCCCTCGGCCTGCTGCGCACCTGCCCCGTCGACGTCCTGAAAGTCGACAAGCTGTTCGTCGACGAGGTCACCGGCACCGTCGGGCAGGCCGCCATCGCCACCTCCATCGCCCAGATCGCGCAGGCACTCGACCTGCACACCGTCGCGGAGGGCGTCGAGACCGCCGCCCAGGCCCACCGCCTCTACCAGATGGGCTACCGCCTCGCGCAGGGCTACCACTTCGCCAAGCCCCTCCCGCCCGAGGAGATCGACGCGCTCATCCTCCGCCAGTGCGAACCACGCATCGCCTGACTCTCAGGTCGGTGTCCCGGACGCCGATGGTCCAACACACGATGTTCTCTCCGACGAAGCGGATTTCGACGATGGCCGAGGCGAAAGCCACCGCGCGGGCGGAGACCGCCTCGAGCGGCCGCACGCCGATCCTGCTGGTCGTCATGCTCACCGCCGTCAGCCTGCCGCTGCTCCTCGGGCCGGTGCACGACACCGCGACCCCCGTCCTCGCGTGGGCGCCGGCCGTCCTGGCCTCGATGATCGGCACGTACGCCTGCCTGCGGAGCCGCCGGGAGATGACCGGCGCGACGCGGCTGTTCTGGTGGCGGATCGGCCTGGCGGTGGGGGTCGCCACCGCGGGCATCGTCCTGGACGCGGCCGACTCGCTCCCCGGGCGGGGCGTCCCCGGACCGCACATCGGCGCCCTCGCCATGAGCGTCTACCTGGGCTGCCTTCTGATGGTCACGTGGGCGCTGCTGATGATCCCGATCGGCCCGCGGACGCGGAAGGAGTGGCTGGCGCTCGGGCTGGACGCGGGCATCACCTTCCTCGGCGCCAGCCTGTTCGTCTGGTACGACCTCAACCGGCAGGGCGCGGCGATCATCGAGGCCAAGGGCGGCATGCTCGTGGTGATCGGGCTGAGCTCCATCACCGCCGTTGCCGTCGCCAAGGTCGCCCTCACCGGCATCGGGCCGCTGGACCACCGCGCCCTGGGCCTGCTCGCGGGCGCGGCCTTCTTCGCCCCCGCCACCGGCGGCCTCCTCGTCCCCTTCATGGAGACCCGGCCGTATCTCGCCAACCCCCAGCTCTCGATGCCCGTGGTGGTGCTCTTCATCCTGCTGGGCGCCGACCGCCAGCGCCGGTCGGCCTCCGCACCGGTACGCGAGCGGCCCCGCCGCCGGTCCTACAGCCTCATCGGGAGCCTGCTGGACCGCCTGGACGCGAGCATGGGCGAGCTGGCCCGCTACGAGCGCCGCTTCCGCGCGCTGCAGCGCTACTCCTCCGACGTCACGACGATCGTCGGCGAGGGCGGCAAGATCCTCTACATCAGTCCCGGCATCGAACGTGTCCTTGGCGAGAAGCCCGAGGACTGGATCGGCCGCCACTTCATGGAGGCCGTCCACCCCGACGACATCCCGATCATGGCGGACCATTCCGCACGGCTGCTGGCCGACCCCGGCGGCACGTACACCTGCCAGGTCCGCATGCGGCACGGCGACGGATCATGGCGGCTGACCGAGCTGTACGCCACCAACTCCTACGCCGATCCCGCCGTGAACGGCATCGTCAGCAACATCCGCGACATCACCGAGATTCATCGTGTGCAGGAGGAACTGGCGCACCAGGCGGGCCATGACGCGCTGACCGAGCTGGCGAACCGGGCGCTGCTGGTCGAGCACACCCAGCACGCCCTGGCCGGCCCCGGCGGCCACCGGGTCGCCCTGGCCCTGATCGACCTGGACGACTTCAAAACCATCAACGACCGCCTCGGCCACGCCGTCGGCGACGCCCTCCTCATCGCCATCGCAGGCCGCCTGCGCAACTGCGTACGCCCCGGCGACATGGTCGCCCGCCTGGGCGGCGACGAATTCGCCATCCTCCTCCACGACCTCTCCACCGACCAGATCCACACCATCCTCGACCGCATCTCCACCGCCCTCACCGGCATCGTCAACGCCCACGGCCACGACCTCCTCGTCCACGCCAGCATCGGCCTGGCCCAAGCATCGGGCAGCGCCGACGCCACCGAGCTCCTGCGCCGCGCCGACGTCGCCATGTACACCGTGAAAGAGAACGGCAAGGGCGGCCACCGGCCGTATAACCCCGACATGGACGCCCGCGCCGACGAACGCGCCCGCCTCGGCGCCGACCTCCAACACGGCTTCACCCGCGGTGAACTGTTCCTGGTCTACCAACCCGTCGTCACACTCCCCGACGGCGACCTGTACGGCGTGGAAACCCTCATCCGCTGGACCCACCCCGAACGAGGACTCATCTCACCCGCCGAATTCATCCCCCTCGCCGAACGCAACGGCACCATCGTCCAAATCGGCGCCTGGGTCCTGCGGGAAGCGTGCCACCAGATGGTCCACTGGCAACACACCCACGGCACCGCCGCACCCGGCCACCTCGCCGTCAACGTCTCCGCCCGCCAACTCCGCGAACCCTCATTCGCCCAAACCGTCGCCGACACCCTCACCCAAACCGGCCTCCACCCCCACCACCTACTCATCGAAATCACCGAAACCGCCGTCTTCGACGACGGCCTCGCCCTCCAAGCCGCCATCGCCACCTCCATCGCCCAAATCGCCCACGCCCTCAACCTCACCACCGTCGCCGAAGGCGTCGAAACCGCCCCCCAAGCCCACCGCCTCTACCAAATGGGCTACCGCCTCGCCCAGGGTTACCACTTCGCCAAACCCCTCCCACCCCAAGACATCGACACCCTCATCACCCTCCAACACCAACCCCGCACCGCCTAACGCCCTCACGGACGGCCGGCGCGATCTCGGCGGCCCAGCGGCCCAGGGAGACGTCGTCGTGCGCGGCGTGGCCGGGCGGGAACAGGATGAACCCCGACGCGCCGTGCTCCACGACCGCCGAGGTCAGCTCCTCCGCCCACTGCGCCACGGAGCCGCCGATCCAGCGGCCGTCACGATCGCGGGTCGCGGGCAGGGGGCGGTCGGTGATGCGTCCGGGCAGGTTGTAGACGGTGCGGACGTCGCGCGGGTCGCGTCCCGCCGACTCCGCCGCCGCGTCGATGAGGGGACGGGACGTCCGGTACCGCTCGCTCAGCCAGTCCGCCGCGTGCCCGGGGATCCAGCCGTCGGCGACCCGGCCGGTGGCGCGCAGGGAGCGCGGGCCGACCGAGCCGGTCCAGACGGGCGGAGCGGGGACCGGCGCGGGCTCGATCGCCTCGACGCGGTAGTACCGCCCCTCGAACGTGACCGGCTCTCCCCCGCCCGACAGCAGCCTCACCAGCGTGATGGCCTCCTCGAACGCCTCGACGGCGGCGCCCGGCGCCAGCGGCGGCACCCCCATGTCGGCGATCCGGTCCCACAGGCCGCCCGCCCCCATGCCGAGGACGACGCGTCCGCCGGACAGGGCCGACAGTGAGGTGACGGTGCGGGCCAGCATCGCGGCGGGCCGCGTCGGCAGGTTCGTGACGTTGGCGAGGCCGGCGAGGCGCTCGGTGCCGCCGAGGACGAACCCGAGGGCGGCGTAGGCGTCGACGCGTCCGCCGATGTAGGGGTGGTCCGACAGCGAGAAGAGGTCGAGCCCCTCCCGGTCGGCCTGTCGGGCCATGCGCAGCAGTTCGGGTATCTCGCCGAGCCCGGTGTGCGCCCCGAATCCGAAGACGACGTCGGCAAGGCTCATGTTCCACCCTCCAGAAAGTTAGTTCGTTCCACGAACCATATTAGTTCGTAGTACGAACTTCAACCTTCCGGAAAGACCACGGGGACCTCGTTGTCCAGGACGACGCGTCCCAGCAGACGGGCGAGCGCGGCCCGCTCGTCGGCCCCCAGCCCGGACGGCAGCTCCCCGATCCGCCGGCACGTCTCGGCGTAGAACCCCTCCGCCAGACGGGCCCCCTCGCCGGTCAGCGAGACCCGCACGGCCCGGGTGTCCCGCGGGTCCGGCTCACGCCCGATCAGGCCGTTGCGCTCGGTCCGGTCCACCAGCCCGGTGAGGCTCGACTTGGCCAGCCCCAGCGTCGCGCCCAGCTCGCCCATCCCGTACGGACGCCCCATCAGGACGCACAGCAACTGCCCCTGCTGCGAGGTCAGCCCGTGCTCCCGCGCCGATTCCGCGTACACGGCGTTCACCAGAAAAGCCGACCGCACCAGAGCGGCCACAACCCCCAAGGGGCCGTCCTCATGCTCATCCACACGGCCAGACTAGCGTCCATAGTTCGGGCCGCGAACTATCGCTGCGAGGGCGCGTATCAGCCCGTCGTCCAACGACGGAGTTTCTGCGGGTTGCGCACGACCCAGATGCGTTCGATCCGGTCGCCCGCGACCTCGAACGCGAACACCGTCACGGTGACGCCGTCCTGCTGGGCCACCAGACCGGGCCGGCCGTTGACCTTGCACTCCACGACCGTCATGTCGGCGGACCTCCGGTCGGCGAGCTCGACCCAGGCGCGCGCGATCTGCTCGCCGCCTTCGATGGGGGCCGGGAAGGTGGCGGCGAGGCCGCCGCCGTCGGCGACCGCCGTGGCGCCGGGGTCGAGCAGGCCGATCAGGGCGTCGATGTCCTTGGCCTCCCAGGCCCGCTTGAAGTCCCTGACGATGGCGGCCTGCCGGGTCGTCGGACGCGCGCGACCCCGCGAATCGCGAACGCGGCGGCGGGCCGAGGAGGCGAGCTGGCGGCATGCCTCCGGAGTCCGGCCCACGATCTCGGCCACTTCGGCGAAGGGGTGGCAGAAGACATCGTGCAGGATGAACGCGACGCGCTCGGCCGGGGTCATCGATTCGAGCACGACCAGGAACGCCATGCTGACCGACTCGTCCAGGGTGATCCGGTCTGCGGGGTCGGCGGCCGCGCCGCCCGGCCGCCCGCCGTTCCATTCCGTGGACTCGGGCAGCGGCTCGGGGATCCACTCGCCCACATACCGCTCCCGCCTCGCGCGTGCCGAGCCGAGCACGTCCAGGCAGATGCGGCCGGCGACCCTCGTCAGCCAGGCGCCGGGGGACTCGATGGCGTCCTGCTGCCGCTCGGACATGGCGTACCAGCGGGCGCAGGTCTCCTGGACGACATCCTCGGCCTCAGCCGTGGAGCCCAGCAGCCGGTAGGCGAGATCGAGCAACCGACGCCGCTCGCTCATGATCGCGCTCAGGCCGGGATCGGGCTGCCCGGGCTCGGATCGGGTGGTCATGGTGTCGGCGGCTCCCTTGGTCGCATCTGCCCTCACCTGTTAGACGAGACAGCACGCCGAACTGTGAGGTCGGCACGCCACCTCACATCCGGAAGGGCTGTGTCGTCGTACTGCCGAGATGGACGCATCATCAGCGAACAGGAACTCGGAGGCATCATGACCACCGCAATGCCGGCATCACCCTTCACCGGCCCGGCATCCCCGCAGCGACTGGAGCGGGCGGCCGCCGCGTTGACGGAACACGGCTTCACCGTGGAGATCCTCGACGACGCCGCCGCCGCGCGTACCCGCGTCGAACAGCTCATACCCGAGGGGGCCAGCGTGTTCACCGGGGCCAGCGAGACCCTCCGCCTGTCCGGCATCGAGGAGGACATCAACTCCAGCGGGCGCTACGACGCCGTCAAGCCACGCGGCCTGGCCATGGACCGCACCACCCGGATGCGCGAGATCTGGCGGCTGATGTCCACCCCCGATGTCATCGTGGGCAGTGTCGCCGCCGTCACCGAGACCGGCTCCCTCGTGGCGGCCTCGGCCAGCGGAAGCCAGCTGCCCGGCTACGCCGGCGCCGCCGCCCACGCGATCTGGATCGTCGGGGCGCAGAAGGTGGTCTCCGACCTGCCGACCGCGCTGCGCAGGGTCGAGGACCACTGCCTCCCGCTGGAGAACGACCGCGCCATGAACGCCTACGGCAGGCCCAGTGCCCCCAACCGCCTTCTGATCCTCAACGCGGAGCCCTCCCCCGGGCGCGGCACCGTCCTGCTGCTCCGCGAGACCATCGGATTCTGATGGGGAGTCGGCACACGTCCGGGGCCTCCGGGTACCGGCCCCGTCGCCGCTCACGGCCGCGCGCCCGACGCGCCCCCGTTCGTCGTCCACGCGGACAGCCCGTGCGCCCGGAGCGGCGATCGCCTCAGTGGCCGGGGGTGGTGTGGACCCCGGTGGTGCGGCTGCGGCGTTCCAGGAGGATGACATCGCGCCACCTGCCGTGGTGGAGGCCGATGCGTTCGCGGGTTCCGATGGTGCGGAATCCGGCGCGGTGGTGGAGGGCGAGGCTGGCGGTGTTCTCGGGGAAGACGCCGGATTGGATGGTCCAGATCCCGGCGGCCTCGGTGGAGGCGATGAGCGCTTTCAGCAGCGCGGCGCCGACGCCCCTGCCTTGGGCGGCGGGGGCGATGTAGATGGAGTGCTCGATGACTCCTGCGTAGACGGGACGGGCGGAGACGGCGCTCGCCGCGACCCAGCCGAGGATCTCGCCGCCGGGGGCGGCGGCGACGTGGCGGTGGGCGGGGAGCCTGCTCGCGGTGAAGGCGTCCCAGGTGGGGGTGGCGGTCTCGAAGCTGGCGTGGCCGGTGTCGAGGCCGGCCTGGTAGATGGCCAGGACCTGGTCGGCGTCCTGGTCGGTCATGGGCCGGATGAGCGGGGTCATGACTGCTCCGGGTGGTGGCGGCGGACCGGGGCGGCCGGGGTCGGTCGGCGGTCAGCCACAGCAGCTTGCGCCGCGGTCGCCCGCGTTGGCGGTGGCGAGGGGCCGGGCGAGCAGGCCGCCGCTGATGCCGGTGCCGAGGCCGATGGCGTTGTCGGCCGAGCAGACGCCGGTTTCGGGCAGGTCGAGTTCGACGGCGCGTGCGGCGTCCCAGTCCCCGGCCAGGGCGGCGACCACCGAGCGGGCCTGCTCGTAGCCGGTGGCGAGCAGGAAGGTGGGGGCGCGGCCGTAGGACTTGACGCCGATGGCGTAGTAGCCGGTTTCGGGGTGGGCGAGTTCGTCGACGCCGTGTGGGGGGACGGTGCCGCAGGAGTGCTCGTTGGGGTCGATGAGCGGGGCCAGGGCGGGGGTGGTGCCCAGGATCGCGTCCAGTCGCAGGCGCAGTTCGGCGGCGATGGAGTGGTCGGGGCGGTAGCCGGTGGCCGCGACGATCCGGTCGGCGGTCACCGTCTGCTCGGCGCCGTAGGGGTCGCGGGAGATGACCTGGACGCCGCCGAGGTCGGGGGTGGCGGCCAGGGGGCGCAGTTCGTCGGTGAAGAACCCGGTGAGCAGGGTGATCTTCCCGGTGGTGACCAGGTGCTGGACGAGGGTGCCGAGCCTGCCGCGGGCGGGCAGCTGGTCGCCCGAGCCGCCGCCGTAGGTGCGGGCGGCGCTCGCGCCGCGGATCGCCCAGGTGACGCGGGTGCCGGGTTCGGTCTCGGCGAGCTCGGCCAGGGCGATGAGGGTGGTGGCGGCCGAGTGGCCGGCGCCGGCGACCAGGGTGTGCCCGCCGGCGAAGTCGTCGCGGTCGGCGCCGAGCACGTCGGGCAGGGCGTGGCTGATCCAGGGCGCGGCCTGGGCCTCGCCCAGGGCGGGCAGCCCGGTGGCCCCGAGCACGTTGGGTGTCGCCCAGGAGCCGGAGGCGTCGATGACCGCGCGGGCCCGGATCTGCGCGGCGGTGCCGTCGGTGTGGCGGACGCGCAGGACGAAGGGGGCGTTCTCGCGTCCGGCGCTGCGCACGCGGTCGTATCCGGCGCGGCTGATCGCCTCGACCCGCGTCCCGGTGCGCAGCCGCGGCGCGATCGGGCCGAGCGCGGCCAGCGGCTCGAGGTAGTCGCCGACGAGCCGGCCGCCGGTCGGCAGCGCGTCGGGGTCGGGGGCGGCCCATCCGGCGGCGTCCAGCAGGCGGCGGGCGGCGGGGTCGATGCCGTATCGCCACGGGCTGAACAGGGCGACGTGGCTCCACTGGCGGATCGAGGCGCCGACCCGGTCACCGGCCTCCAGGACCAGGAAGTCCAGGCCGCGTTCGGCCAGGTGCGCCGCGGCCGAAAGGCCGACCGGCCCGGCACCGATCACCACGACCGGCAACGCGTCGCGGTCGTCGCGCGGGGTGTCCAGGCAGCCGCAGCCGGCCTCGGTCTTGGCCTGCACGACGGTGGAGCCGGGGTCCACGGCCTGCTCGGCGTCGGTGCAGCAGGCGCTGACCCCGCAGCAGCCGCCCCCGGCGATGGCCTGAGGGGGCGCGGTCGGGTTCTGCGGCTGGGCGGTGTCGCTCACGGCGCACTCCTTCGACGCTTATTTCGAAATTTATCTAAGTAGCTCTCAGCTTGCACCCTGCATAGATAGATGTCAAATTAGAGGCATGTCCATGTCGCTGGGAATCGAGGATGTCACCGCCCCGGCCTGCTGCGCGCCGCTGAGCGGCCCGCCGCTGGACGCCGATGAGGCCGCGGAGCTGGCCAAGGTGTTCAAGTCGCTGGCGGACCCGGTCCGGCTGCGGCTGCTGAACATGATCGCCGCGGCGGAGGGCGGCGAGGCGTGCGTGTGCGACCTGACCGGCGCCTTCGACCTGACCGCCCCGACCATCTCCCACCACCTGAAGGTGCTGCGCCAGGCCGGGCTGATCGAGGGTGAGCGCCGCGGGACCTGGGTGTACTACCGCGCGATCCCCGCCGCGCTCACCCGGCTTTCGGGCCTGTTCACTCTGCCGGCCCCCGCCCCCGCCTGACCGCCGGCCATTCTCCGGCCACGCCGGTCAGGGGGTGGCGGGACCGCAGGACGGCCGTCCGCCCGAGCCGCCGGTGATGCGGGCCAGGAAGTCGCGCAGCTGGAGTCGCTCGGCCGGCGTGAGGGCCAGGAAGGCTTCGGCCTGGGCGCGGCCGCGGGCGCGGAGGTGGTCGCGCCTGCGCTCGCCCTCCGCGGTGAGGACGACCTGCTTGACGCGCCGGTCCGCCGGGTCGGGGCGGCGGGTGGCGAGGCCGCGGCGCTCCAGGCCGTCGATGATGCCGGTGACGTTCGAGGGTTCGCACGACAGCCGGTCGGCGAGCGTCCGCATGGGCGTGGGGCCGGTGAGGTCGGTCAGCACCATGGCCTGGGCGGGAGGAAGGTCCAGCTCCGCCGCGGCGGCGTTGAACTCCGCCCGCAGCCGCCCGCCGGCCTGGAAGATCAGTTCGATCAGCTCGGTCACGACCGGGTCGGCATCGGCGCTCATACGACCAGCATAGAGCCCTGATTTCACCACCTGTATTGTTCAGCTCCTTAAGTATCTGCTAGCGTCCAACACTTAAGGAGCTGAACAATCAACCTACTGAAGGGAATCCCCCATGGCGCAGCACACCGGCACGGCGCAGAGGAACGAAGCGGCGGAGGGGACCGGCCCGCGTGCGGGGCGCACGCGCGGGCGGCTCATCGGCGTGGCCGCGGCCGTGGCGGCCGCCCTCGCCGTGTGGGTGGTGGGCGAGCCGCTGCTCGGTCACGACCTGGTCGTCGAGCAGCCCGACCGGGAACCGCTGGATCTGGGCGCCGCCGCCTTCGCGTTCATCGCGCTCGGCTCCGGCCTCGCCGGCTGGGCGTTCCTGGCGGTCCTCGAGCGCCTCACGCGGCACGCCTGGCGCATCTGGCTGGGCGTCGCCCTGGCCCTCCTGCTCGCCTCGTACCTCCCCCTGACGGGGGTCGAGGCATCCACCGGCTCCATCATCGTGCTCAGCCTCGCCCACCTGGCCGTGGCGGGCGCACTCATCCCCCTCTTCCACCGGACGTCCCGTCGCTCTCGACCGTGACGGGGACGGGGAGGGCGGCCAGGAGGCGGTCGGGGTCGATGACGGCCTCGGGCGCGTGGACGCCCGGTTCGGGGACGGCGTCCAGGAACTGAGCCAGGGCCAGGGCCAAGGGGAGGCCGGTCGCCTCCGCCATGTCGCCGATCGCGGGCAGGTGGGCCAGGACGGTCCAGGGGCGGTTCCGGCTGAGGCCGGTCACGGCGGCGAAGAACGGCGGAAGGGTACCGGGGCCGCGCCGGGTCGCGGCGGCCGGCCAGGAGCGGACGAACCGGGCCAGGGTCGGGCGGGCCAGATCGGCCGCCGCGGACTCGGGGGTGAGGCGGCCCGCGTCCAGATCGCGGCGCAGGACGTCCAGGTAGGCGAGGGTGTCCGGGGTGACGACCATCAGGTTCGCGGCGCGGCCGGTGGGGCGGAGGGCGCGGACCAGGGTGACCGGTTCGGGGTGGCCGACCGTGTAGGCGGTGCCGGTGCGCCCACCGGGCAGCGCGAGGGTGACCGGGCGCAGCGGCGGGCGATGCACGAGGCGGCCGTCCTCGACGACGGCGATCTCGCCGCTGATCTGCTGCATCCAGTGGACGGCGGCGGCGCCGGGCCGTCCGTCCGGGCCGAGGAGGTCCTCGTCCGGTCCGGGCGGGACGTCGACCGGCCACGCCGTGTGCACGTCGTGGACGGCCTCGAGGCCGCGGGCGGCGCGGACCGCGAGCAGGTTGCTGACGCCGGGGCTCGCGCCCATCCCGACGACGGCGCAGACCCCGGCGGCGCGGGCGTCCGCGTCGAGGTCCAGCATGGCGAGCGTGGGTTCCCAGTCGTCGCAGATGTCGAGGTAGTGGGTGCGGGTCGCGATGGCGGCGCGCAGGACGGCGGGACCGAACCGGTAGTAGGGGCCGACGGTGTTGAGGACGACGTCCGCGTCCTCCAGGGCGGCGTGGAGGGACCGTTCGTCCGAGACGTCCACGTGGCGGGGGGTGCCGAGGCGGAGCCGCCGGGCGGCGTCCACGTCGCGGTCGCCGACGGTGATCGCGACGCCGGGGAGGCGGGCGGCGGCGCGGACGGCGGCCGCGCCCATCGCGCCGGCCCCGCCGAGGGCCAGGACCCGCATGTCAGCGCACCCCTTCGAGGTAGCGGCGCTGGTCGTCCAGGAAGCCGGGGGCGAACAGCGCGCGGGGCGCCGCGATCGCGTACAGGTACAGCTTCGGCGAGGATCCTTCGATGTCCGCCCGGACGAGCCCGTGGGTGGCGTCCGGGTAGTGCTCGACCTTGAGCCGCCCGGGTGCGCGCAGCGCGCTCCGGTAGCCGGCCTCGGTGTCGGCGACGTCCACGTTGCGGTCGCGTCCGGCGAGGATCAGCAGGACGGGCGCGCGCATCGCGGCGAGGTCGCGGGACGCGTCGGAGGTGTAGTTCTTCGAGATGAACCGCCAGCGCGCCGGGGTGAGCCCGCGGACGTCGCCCATCGCGGCCCTGTACTGCTCGAAGCCGGCCTTCCGGTCGAGGAGTTCGCGGGTCTTGTCGCTGCGGGCGATCTCGGCCCGGACCTTGCCGGGGCTCGCCTGCTCGTCCTTCAGTTCGGCGAGGAGGTTGTAGCGGCCCTGGCGCAGCCAGTTGATCGCGGGTGACACGGCGATGACGAACCGGACGGGGGTCCGCGCGGCGACCTTCGGCATGACCCATCCGGCCTGGCTGGCGCCCCACAGGCCGATCCGGGACGGGTCGATGCCGGGGCGCTTGCGCGCCCAGGCGATGGCGGCGGCGGTCTCGTCGGCGCGGTCGTCCATGCTCTGGTCGAGCCAGTCGCCGGGGGCGCCCGCGACGCCGGGCTTGTGCCAGGACAGCGAGGCGTACCCGGCCTTGGCGAACGCCTCCCACATCGGCCGGTAGAAGCCCTCGCGGGTGGCGTCGGAGGGGCCGTCGCCGTGCACGAACACGACGAGCCCGTACGGCCCCTCCCCGCGCTTCGGCCAGGCCAGGACGCCCTTGAGGGGCTGCCGCCCGCCGGTGATGACGACCCGCTCCTCCCGCAGGTCGTAGGTGTTCTGGTGGATCACCCAGGCGAATGCCGCGGCGGCGAGCACGGCCAGGCCGAGCAGGACGGCGAGGAGGCGGCGCAGGGGGCGGCTGGAGGGACGGAGGCGCATCGGCCACCTTTCGTTCGCATTCAAAACGGTCGTTTCAGGTTCGACCGTACTATACTCGAACGAAAGGAGGTGCACGCGATGCCCGCACAGGTGGAGGTCGCCACCCGCACGCTGGTGGAGAGCCTCGTCCGGGACGACCTGACCGTGGACGCCGCCGAGCTCTACGCCGTCGCCGGCGCGCTCGGCATGACCGACCAGCAGGTGCGCCTGTGCGTCCGGCGGCTCGTCGCGGACGGCGCGTTCGTCCAGGAGGGGCGGGGGCGCCGGGCGGTGCTGCGCGCCACCGCCGGCACACGGCACGCGATCGAGCCGGACGTGGAGTTCGTCCGGCTCATGTACGCGCAGGACCGCGGCGAGGCCCCCTGGGACGGCGTCTGGCACCTGGTCGCGTTCGCCGTCCCGGAGGCGCAGCGCGCCGTCCGCGACGCGCTGCGCGCCACCGTCGTCCACCTCGGCGGCGCGCCGCTGCAGGGCGGCCTCTACGTGGCGGCCAACGCCTGGGAGGACCTCGTCGCGGACGCGGCGGACCGGCTCGGCGCCGCCGCGCACGTCACGTTCCTGACCAGCACCGACCTCAACGCCGGCGGGGTCACCGACCCCGTCGCGCTCGCCGCCCGGCTCTGGCCGCTGGACGAGCTGGCCGCCGGGCACCGCCGTCTCGCCGACGTCGCGTCCGAGCGGCTGGAACGGCTCCGCGACCCGGACGCCCCCGGCCTCGCGATCGCGGTCGAGCTGGCGGCCGAGTTCACCCGCGCCATGGACCCGGACCCGCTGCTCCCGCCGGAGCTCCTCCCCCGCCCCTGGCCCGGCGCACGGGCCCGCGCCGTGGTCGCGGAATGCTGGACGCTGCTGCTCACCCGCCGCGACACCACCGCGCCGCGCCTGTTCCGCCGCTACGCGGAGGTCCTGGAGGAGCTCACCCGACGTTCAGGGTGAGGTGGGCGGGGACGGGCTGGATCGTCTCCAGGTCCGACTCCAGGATCACCGTGCCGTCCTCGCGGGTCTCGATCTCGCGGAAGCCCGCGAAGCCGTAGGTGACGCGCATGACGCGGTTGCGGTCGGTGGGGCGGAACTCGGCGCGCAGGCGGGCGCCGTCGGCGCGGGCCAGGCGCATGAGGTGGTTCAGCAGGACGGTGCCGACGCCGCGGGACATGACGCGGCACGACATCAGCAGCAGCTTGACGGTCCAGACGGGGCCGCGCTCGACGAGCGCGAGGCCGATCTTGCCGTAGGAGCCGTACCGGTCCTCCAGGTCGGCGACCAGGAGCAGGTGGTCGGGCGACTCGGCGAAGCGGCGGAGCTCGTCGAGGGAGTAGGTGACGCCGGTCGAGTTGAGCTGGTTCGTCCGGACGGTCAGCTCCTCGGCGCGGCGCAGGTCGGCCTCGCCGGCGGGGGCGATCGTGAAGACCATGCCGAGCGTGGCGAGGAACTCCTCGCGGGTGCCGGCGAACGAGCGCTCGTCCTGCTCGCGCCGGTTGTCGGCCAGGTACTTCAGGCGCCGGGAGCGGGACTCCTCCGTGACGTGGGACGGGTTGAGCCGCGGGTCGTCCAGGAGGCGGTCGAGGTCGGCGACGTCGGCGCACAGGACGCCGGGGTGCGCGAAGGCGACCTCGTCGCGCTCGAACTCCTGGTCGTCGACGAACGCGAGGGCGTCCACGCCGATGTTGAGGGAGCGGGCGATCGCGGCGATGGAGTTCGACTTGGGGTTCCAGTTGATCTGCGGGTGCAGGAGGTAGTCGGCGAGTTCCAGTTCGCGGAGCCGCGCCATCGCCGTGTCGTGGTCGTTGCGGCTGGCGACCGACTGCAGGATGCCGCGCTCGTCCAGGCGCCGCACCGCGGCGAGGACCTCCGGACGCGGCTCGACGCGGTGGTCCTCCAGCAGGATTCCCGACCAGACGGTGTCGTCCAGGTCCCAGACGACGCACTTGACCGGCTTCACGAGACCGCCGCCCCGCCGAGCCGGCCGACGAGCGCGGTCATCGCGTCGACGGTGCGGAAGTTGGCGATGTCGAGGTCCTGCGGGGGGATCTCGACGCCGAAGCGGCGCTCCAGGAACATCACGAGCTCCATCGCGGTCGCGGAGTCGACGAGGCCGAACGAGAACAGGTCCTCGTGGTCCTCCCAGTCGACGCCCGGAAATTTCGGACTGATAAAACCCCGGATGGCGTTACGCACATTCTCGGACATCGCACCATTTCCTTTCCACCTCGTGATTCCCGATCCCCGATAGTAATTGAACAGTCACGTCCTGTGTCGGTAACGTGACCGTGCGCGAGCCGAAGGAGGCCGAATGCTGCGGGAGGCGACCGACGCGGACCGGGAGATGGTCCGCGAGTGGCGCAACCACCCCGAGGTGCGGCGGGTGAGCCTCACGACCCACCGCATCGGCGCCGACGAGCACCGCCGCTGGTGGGACGCCGTCGGCCGCGACCCGTCCCGCCGCACGCTCATCTACGAGCGCGCCGGCACACCCGCGGGCGTCGTCAACTTCTTCGACCACGACCGGGACGCCGCCACCGCCGCGTGGGGCATCTACCTCGACATCGAGGGCCTCGGGCACCGCTCGGGCGACCTGATGGGCGCGTGGATGGAGCTGGAGCGCGAGGCCGTCCGGTACGCGTTCGGGCCCATGGGCGTCCGGCGGCTGTGGGCGGAGGTCCTCGCCGACAACGCGGCCGTGCGGTGGCTGCACCGGCGGCACGGCTTCCGCGAGACCGGCGCGCGCGAGCGGCTCGTGGACGGCGAGCCGCGCCAGGTGATCAGGGTGGAACTGTGCCGGCAGGACGGATGACCGAGTGCGAGGAGGACGGATGACCGAGGACGCGCCGCGGACGCTCGACGAGGTGCCGGGCTGGTTCCCCATCACCGACCAGGAGCTGTTCTCCTGGTTCCTGGCCGGGCCGGCTGGCGCCGCGTCCCGGGGAGACCTGCTGGAACTGGGCTGCTACCTGGGCAAGAGCGCGATCCTGCTGGGCCGCCACCTGCGCCCGGAGGAGACGCTCACCGTGTGCGACCTGTTCGAGAGCCCCGCCCCGACCGCCGCGAACGACAGCGAGGTCAAGGGCTCCTACGCGTCGCTGACCCGGGCCGGGTTCACCCGCAACTACCTGGCGTTCCACGAGCGCCCCCCGCGGATCGTGCAGGCCCCGACCGGCGAGATCCTCGACCACGTCCGGCCCGGGACGTGCCGGTTCGTGCACGTCGACGCGTCCCACCTGTACGAGCACGTCCGGTCCGACATCGGCGCGGCCCGCGCCGTCCTGGCGCCCGGCGGCGTCGTCGTCCTGGACGACTACCGCGCCGAGCACACCCCGGGCGTCGCCGCCGCCGCGTGGGAGGCGGTGTTCACGCGCGGGCTGCGGCCGGTGTGCGTCACCGGGCAGAAGCTGTACGGCACGTGGGACGACCCGGCCCCGCTCCGCGACGGCCTCCGCGCCTGGGCGCGCGGCCGCGAGGACTGGTGGATGGAGGAGCAGGACGTCGCGGGCGCGCCGCTGCTGCGCCTGATGTTCCGCCCCCGCTCCCGCGTCCCCCGCCAGGCCACCGCCGGAGCCGACCACGGCGCCGGAGCCGGCGCCGCCGCCCTCCCCCGCCGCACCGCAGGCTAGAAGCGGCCTCAGCCCAGTTCGAGGGCCTTCTGGTGGATGCCAGCGTTCAGGTCGCGGACCTCCGGGTGCAGGCGCAGCCACGTGACGAGGGAGCGCAGCGGGACGGGGCGGTCGCCGAACTCGGCGACCACCGCGGAGACCAGGTCCCAGTCCTGCGGGGTGTCGAGGGTGACGCGCAGGTCGGACGCGTCCGGCGGCAGGGTCAGGCCCATCACGCGGTAGATCTCCGGGTGCGCGTATACGTAGGACGTGACGTGGGAGCGGTGGTGCGCCGTCGCCGTCGCGTCGATGGCGCGCAGCACCGACGCGTCGACGATCTCGACGTCCATGCCGAGCGGGAGGCTGCGGCCGACGTGGGTGCTCAGGTAGTGCAGGCCGGGCACCGCCCCGTACACGGCGGCGGCGGTCCGGATCAGCGCGGGGTCGAGCAGCGGGCAGTCGGCGTTCAGGCGCAGCACCGCCTCCGCCGGGTGCTCGTCCAGGACGCCGAGGAAGCGGGACAGGACGTCGTCGGTGGGGCCGCGGTGCCAGCCGACGCCGAGTCGGCGGCACTCCTCGACGACGGCGTCGTCCTCGGGGGCCCGCGTGGTCGCCACGACGATGTCCTCGACGCCGGCGTCGGCGGCGGCGCGGACCACCCAGCCGAGGACGCTGCGTCCCGCCAGCGGGCGCAGCACCTTGCCCGGCAGGCGGGACGACCCCATGCGGGCCTGCACGATTCCCAGAATTCCCACGGGCATGGCCATTTCCCCCGGCGGTCGCATTGGCGAAAACGTCACGGTATCGACGGCCGGCCGCCGAATCCGCCTTGCTTTCCGAGGAATTACCTTTTCCGGGAGGCCATTTAACGGCGGCCGGTCACCAGGCCGTCCAGCCGCCGTCCACGGGGACGTCGGCGCCGGTGACGAAGCTCGACCGGGGCGAGGCGAGGAACAGGACGGCCGTGGCGATCTCGTCGGGGACGCCCACCCGGCCGAGGGGCGTGTGCTCGCGGAGCCGGTCGGCGAGAGGGGTGCTCGTGTCGGCGGGGAACGGCCCGGGGGTGATGCTGTTGGCGCGGACGCCGTGCGGCGCCAGCTCGACCGCGGCGTACCGGGTGAGCTGCAGCAGCCCCGCCTTGGCCGCCCCGTAGTAGGGCGGATTCACCGAGGCGTCGTCGTCGTAGAGGTGGGGGCGGGGGCTGACCCGCCCGTACATCGACGAGACGTTGATGATGCCGGGCGACCCGGTGCCGGCGGCGGTGACCAGCGCCCGCCGGAACGTGTTGATCATGCGGGTGGTGGCGACGAGGGCGAGCTCGCAGGCATGGTGGAAGTCGGCCGGCCGGGCACTGCCGAGCGTCCCGCCGCGCGGCTGGTGGGCGTTGTTGACCAGGACGTCAAGGCTCTCGTGGTCGGCGTGGAACTCGTCGGCGAGCGCGGCGACCTGCTCGTCGTCGGTGATGTCGCAGGCGGCGGTGCGGCAGTCGAGGCCCTCGGCGGCGAGCCGGTCGCGCAGGCCGCCGAGCCGTCCGGGGTCGCGGCCGACGGCCCACACGCGCGCGCCGGCGCGCGCGAGGGCCTCGGTCATCGCGGCGCCGAGGTGGCCGGCGGCGCCGGTCACGAGGGCGGTGCGGCCGTGCAGGCCGAACAGGTCGTCGAGGGAGTTCAGCGGGTCCTCCAGCGGCTGGGGTCGACGAGGTCGGCGGGCCCGGCGGGGAGCCGGGCGAGGACCTCGCCGCGTTCGGCGTCGGTGAGCGGTGGGCGGGCGGTCGCGGCGGCGGTGTCGCGGACCTGCGCGGCGGTCTCCGCGCCCGCCACGATCGAGGTCACCCACGGGTGGGACAGCGCGAACGCCGTGCACAGGTCGGCGCGTCCGGTGCGGCCCAGGTCGCGGACGAGGGCGTCTATCGCCGCGACCAGCGCGTCGCGGTCGGGGTCGGGCACGCCGGGCCATTTCACGTCCCGTCCGGCGAGCAGGAGCCCCTGGAGGTACACGCTCCGGACGGTCACGACCAGGTCGGGGCGGGCGGCGAGCGCGCCGGTCACGGCCGGGTCGAGCCAGCGGCGGTCCAGCAGGTTGAACGGCAGCTGGACGTAGCCGATACCGGGCAGCCGCAGCGCCGCCAGCAGCTCCGCGGGGTTCTGGACGGAGACGCCGATGCGCTCGGCGATCCCGGCGTCCCGGTGGTCGCGCAGGACGTCCCAGGCCCCCTCGCGGGCGTCGGCCATGCGGTGCAGCAGCAGCGCGGCGAGCCGCTCCCCGTGTGCCCCCAGCTCGGCGCGGCTGCGCTCGACGCTCTCCCGGACGGCCCGCGCCGCGTCCGTCTCGCCGGGCTCCAGCGGGGCGACCTTGGTGACGACGCGCATTCCGCGCGGCGCCGCCCGGCCGATGCACCGCTCGGACGTCCCGTAGGCGCGGGCGGTGTCGAGATGCGTGACGCCGAGCCGGGCGGCCTCCGCCAGGATCGCCTCGGCCGCCGCGGGACCCGGCTGCCCGACCCGGTTGGCGACCCCGTACGGCACCCCCAACTGGACGGTCCCGAGCACCAGCACCCCCTGCCCACCCACCCCATCCCGCACCGGCTTCGGAGCCCGCTCCGCGGCGAGCCGCGCGTTGGCCCGTGTCACTCCAGGTGCTCCAGGATCGCGTCGACCGCACGCTGGGACGCCTTGCCGTCGTCTCCCGGCGACACCATCGCCCGAAACCGGGCATAGCGGCCGTCCAGCGCCGGGTTCGGTCCGCGAAGAGCCTCGGCGAGCTCACGAGTGGTGCGCAGCAGCGGGCCGGGGCCCTCACTCTTTAGGTCCACGACGAGCCCGCGGAGGCGCTCGTGGAACATCTCATGATCCGGCCCGAGGAGGAACACCGGCCGCCCCGTGATGACGAAGTCGGCCATCGCGGACGAGTAGTCGGTGACAAGAACGTCCGCGGCCTGGTAGAGGTCCTCGATGTACGGATAGTCGGTGACGTCCCAGGTGAAGCCGTCGACCTTGCGAATGTACCGCCGGGCCGTGAACTGGGGCGCGCGAATCAGCAGGACGTGGTCGTCACCGAGCTCCCGTCTCGCGACCTCCACATCGAGTTCCGGCTGGAACGCGCGATGGAACGTCGCGTCAGGGTCCTCGTTGCGTCCGGTGGGCGCGTACAAGACGACCTTCTTGCCGTCCGGGATCCCGAGGGCATGGCGGGTGCGGGCGGCGATGTCGTCCGCCGCCCGGGACACGAGGACGTCGTTGCGGGCGCTACCGCATTCGGCGACGGGCCCCTCGTACCGGAACCCGGACCGCATGACGTCCGTCATGTACGGACTCCCGCTGAGCAGGAGGTCCCAGCGGGCGACGTCGGCCGCGATCGCCCTGAACGGCCGGACGCGATGGAACGGCATGTCCTCCAGGTCGAATCCCACGCGTTTCATCGGCGTTCCGTGCCAGGTCTGCACGTAGCACTGGCCGGGTCGCTTCTCGAACCACTCGAACAAATGATGGTCGCTGATGACGAGCCGCGCCCGGGACAGGGCCTCATATCCGGCCTGGCTGCTCAGCACGACGCTCTCCGCCGCGACCGCCGCGGTGTGCCGGCCGTCGGCGGTGAGCCAGACGGGCGTCAGGTCGGGGCGGCGGCGCCGCAGTTCCCGCAGCAGCGCCTCCGGGTGGCCGCCGTGGCCGAGGCCCTGGCGGGCGACGAACACGGCGAGCGGCTCGGTGGGGGTGCGCGGCGTGAAGCAGGCGCGGCGCATGCTCCGCTGGGCGTACGCGCCCCTCTCCGCCTCGTCGTGCGCGGCCACTATCCGGATGCGCAGGCCGCTCATCCGGCCGGTCACCGCCCTCACCTCCACCTCCCGGAGCCCGGAACGGCGCGATTCCGGGAGCCCGCCGGTGAGGGCGGTGCCGAACGCCACATCCGCGCGCGCGTCGGTGTCGTCGGCGAACAGGAGCTCCCAGTCGCCGTTCGGCATCGGCAGGTTCCCTGCGGACGGGTCGACGGACGCGGTGAAGCGGCGGCCGTCCCACTCGGTGTCCACCGGACGTTCGAGGCACCCGCCGCGCCGCAGCACGAACCGGCCCGGACGGTCTTGGCGGCCGGTGAGCCTCAGCACCCCTTCCTCCGTCCACGTGACCGCCTCCAGGACGGGCAGCCCGTCCTGCATGTACAGGTCGAGGCCGCCGCCGCGCCCGACCCGGAACGCCGTCTTCACGGCACCGCCCTCCGGGTCCCCTTCCGGAACGTCCAGCCCGATGAGCCGGTGCGTCTTCCCCGCGACGACGGTGGAGAACCGCCAGCGCGCCTCGCGGGCGCCGTCCAGCGACGGCAGGGGAAGCCGGACGGTGAACGCGCCGTCCGTCACGTCCGCGGCCGCCTCGACCGTGCCGTGGGGACCGTCGGGCACCGCCCGGATGACCAGCTTCCCGGCGAAGTCGGCGGCCAGGGAACCGCCGAGCTCGATGCGGCCGTCCCGGACGGTGGCACGGGTGCAGACGACGTCCAGCGGACGGCTCACCAGCTGCATGGACCCGTCGCCGCCGCGTGCCGCCCGCAGGAAGCGGAACCCGTCGCCGTCACGGGTGACGAGCGCGGGGATGCGGCGCGGGTCGAGGCGCGCCCGGCGACGCACGCCGTGCGCGGCGACCTCGACCTCCAGCACCCAGCGTCGGCGCCGGCCGCCCTCGAGCAGGGACGCCGCGTCGAGGGTGAACGCGAACGCGGCCCAGTCGTGGTTGGCGTGCGGCTCGCTGGCGACGGCGGTGGCCGACGGCCGGTGCAGCCGCTCGATCGGGACGGTCCGGGCCACGCCGCCCCCGGGACGCCGCAGCGTCAACCGGATCTGGGAGTCGTCGCGGCGGGGAGTGTCCAGCAGCCGGATGTAGGCGAGCGCCTCGGCGCGCAGGACATCGCCGTCCCATTCAGCCGCCGTCAGCGCGGTCCGCGCGCTGAGCGCGCCCGTGATGTCGAAGAACCGGCGCGGGAGCCGTTCGGGGCTCTCCTCCCACAAGGGGTGGCGTGCGTACCAGCGGTGGTTCCACAGGCCGCGCCGCACCGGCTCGATCGTCCAGTCGCCCGACAGCTGGGCGCGGCGCATCTCGACGATCTCGTCCACGGCGCCGCGAGCCGCGAGCCCGATCTGCACGCGGTGCGCGACGGGCAGCCGGGCGATGAGCCGCTCATCGATCGGGGACATCACGTCCCCGATCAGTTTCAGCAGTTCCTTCTGGTCGTCCTCGTCGGCCTGGGCGAGCGCGCAGACCGCCGCCCACACCTCCCGCTCCAGAGCTTGAAGGTCGAACGCCTCGAGGAGTTCCGGCCGGTGCTCGACGACGAACGCGCGGGTCCGGATGAGGGCGTGAAGCAGGTCGGTGGCCTGCGCGGTCTCCCGGCTCCGCTCGGTGATCGACAGCGGCCCGCGTTCCCGCCGCCGCCAGTGGTACACGACGTCCGGGACGACGTCGATGGCCCCGGCGAGCAGCAGCGCCGGGATGATGACGGGCGCGTCCTCGTAGTACCCCGCGGGGAACCGGAGCCCGTGCGCGTCCCAGAACTCGCGCCGGTACACCTTGTTGACGGGGCTGCGCTCGCGGAGCAGGACCGGGAGGTCCGCGACGGTGATGCCGGTGCGTTCGGCGGCGAACACCGCGTCCACCCACGCGACCTTCACGACGCCCGCCGACGACAGCCGCGCCATGTGCCCGCACACCAGATCGGACCCCGACTCCTCCAGAGCCCCGACAAGGCGCCCGTAAGCACCGGGCGGGATGACGTCGTCACTGTCCACGAACGTCAGGTAGCGGCCCCGCGCATGGTCGACACCGGTGTTGCGGGCCGGGCCGAGACCCTGGTTGTCCTGCCGAACGATCCGGAACCGGGGGTCGCGGGCGGCGTACCGTTCGGCGATGGCCGCGCTCCCGTCCCGGGACCCGTCGTCCACGCAGATGACCTCGATGTCCGCGAACGTCTGCGCGGCCAGAGATGCGAGGCATTCGTCGAAATAGCACTCGACGTCGTAGAACGGAACGATGACGCTCAGGGCGGGACGCGCCGATATTGACATGGGCCTCTCCAGGATCACTGACAGGACGCCCCCGCGCCGGGGATCATCGGCGGGACTCCGCGCCCGGCCGTCCGCTCACGGTGATGGCGTGCGACGCGGTGTGACCTGCCCGGATTCCGTCGGGGAACACCACGACGGGCTCGGGACGCGCCGGGATCAGGAATTCGCACGCGTCGCGTCCGGTGCGGGCGAGCATGACCGCCGCGTCCGCACCATCGACGAGGGACCGGGCGGCGGGCTCCGGACACCACGGCGCCGCGCGCTGCGCTGCCAGGCCCAGCAGACGGGCGGCGCGCCCCCGCTGGGCGGACGGTGCGGCGGACAGCGTGACGGTCACGTCGTCGGCGCTGGGATTGACGACGAAGAAGCCGCAGGCCGCGAGGCGTCCGGCGGGCTCACCGGAGCCGAGCGACAGCGGGCTCGCCGGGGCACCCGGCGCCTGGACGTGGAGCGACTGAATGAGGACGCCGGCGAGACCGCCCATGCCGGGCAGGGCGGCGCGGGCGGCGGCGTCCCAGAACTCGACCAGCAGGAACCCCTCAGGGGCGATCTCCCCGGGGTCGAGGTCGAACTCCAGCGGCGCCGTCCGCACGCCCTTCTTGCGCGGGACGAGCAGGACCGCGCCGCGAACCCTTCCCTGGGCCCGCACGAGAACGGCCCGGGGAAGCCGCGGGTCGTCCTCTCCGCCGGCGCGGATCCCGAGCCGGACGGTCACCCGCACCCGCCCCTCCATCGTCGGGATCCGCGCCCCGACCGCCGCGGGCGACCCGGTGCACCGGCCGAGGCGGCCCGTGCGGCGCAGCACGTTCTCGACCGCCCTGATCTCAGGCGCGCGGCCGTCGTCGATGGTCAGCGCGCCTGCGTGCGCGTCCTGGACGTTCATCGGACATGCCTCCGGATCTCCGCCGCGTCGGTCAGGTCGAACCGGGTCAGCACGGGCTCCCGCCGCTCCCACATCCGCGCGACCGCCGCGTGCAGCGGTTCGCCGTCGTCCTCGATCTGCAGCATCCGCGTCTCCAGATGCTCCAGCAGCGTCCGCGCCGGCATCGTCTCCCAGTGCGGGACGAGCTGCGACGGAACGTCGGTGCCGCAGCGGTAGAACCACTGCCAGAGCCGGGCGCCCGCCTTCTGATCGTCGGTGAGGAGCGGGCGGCCCGCCGTGATCGCGCCGATCGAGTCGTCCAGCGCCTTCCAGTACCCGCTGCGGTCGGCGGCGACCTGGGAGAATCCGCAGCCGCTCCACTCCGACCAGCCCGCCTGCAGGACGGGCACGCCCAGGGCGGGCAGCTCGTTCGCGACGCTGCCGCGGACGGTGACGCCGAGATCGGTGAGTGCGTAAAGGGAATTCTTGGAAAGGTCGACGCTCGGCAGGAACCGCAGATTCGGCGCCCCCGCGTACTGCCCGGCGAGTTCCTTGAAGAACCCCGTCTCGTCAAAGATCCTCTGGTGGGGGTGGTCCAGGAACAACCAGTTCGCGTCGCTGCGCCCGTAGGCGAACCTGGCGGTCTCCTCCAGCCATTCGGCGAGGTCGGCGAACACCTCCCGGTTGGTGCCGAGGGCGTCCGACAGCGCGTGTGCGAAGACGGCGACGACGGGCCGGTCGTGGTCGAATCCGAAACGGTCCTGGGCGAAGACACGGAACCGTTCCCGCTCGGCCTCCGTGCGCAGTTCCAGGGCTGCCTGACCGTCCTTGCGCCACCAGCTGGGCCGCCCCATGTTGAGCCGCGACCGCTCCATCACCCGGGCGACGCCCGGCTCGAGGAGCGATCGGTTCTCCCAGACGTTCGCACGGAAGAAGTCGCCGATCTGGAGCGTGAGTTCACCGCGGAAGGTCGGCTCTCCCACCCGGCTTCCGGGGAACAGCGCGTACGCCTTCATCGACCCGGTCGTCTGGGCGTGCAGGACCGGGACGTCCCACCGCATGGCGAGCTCGACCGCCAGCCCCCACTGGTCGTACTCGACGTCGCACGTGATCAGGGCCTCCGGCGCGTACCGGTGAAAGACCATGGCGTAGACGGCGGCGAGGGCCCGGCCCAGCCCGGCGCGGGGTGCGCGGTCGTACCCGGCGGGGACGCGGGGCGCGCAGAGCAGCCGGCACAGCGTGGAGTCGGTCCGCGCTGCGAGCGATCCGGGGTCGAGGTCGGCATCGGGCAGCGCACCGTCCCGCACTTGCCGGGCCGCGAGGGCATGGACGTCCAGAACCTCGTCCGCCCCGTACGCCTCGGCGAGCGCCCGCACGCGGTCCGTGTCGAACCGCTTCCAGAATGTCGTCTTCCATTCGGGATCGGCACCCGTCAGGACCAGCAGGCGCGCGCCGGTGATCCGGCTCAGCACGCCGCCCAGCGTGAGATTACGGATATGGACCCGAATGTCGGGATGGAACGCCTCGACAACGATCCATCTTTCTGTCGAAGATCCGGAACGTCCTCTTTTCCAGTAGAGTTCAGCGGCTTCCAGAAAACGCCGGAAGTCCTGGTCGTCGACATCTAGGTTCATTGTCTCCCCGAAACCGTCTCCGGGCACTCAACACTACGGACCGGCGACGATCTCCGAGCGAGGCTCCATCACAACTTTCCCGACTCTTGACACATCCGAATCCGCTCCGGCAGCCGGGCGGCCGCAGCGCGAAACCCGGATCACCGGCTCCGGCGCGACGCACCCGGGTCGGAGAACGGGCCGCGTCCGCGTCGCCTGTACGGCACGCGCCACCGCTCGATCGGCCGAGGACCGTCGGCGGCGAACCTCTCGAGCAGGGCGAGCAACCCCCTGCAACAGTTCAAATGTGACACCACGTGCGCAATCGGTTACTCTCGTTCTGTAACGAAGGGGGTGTAGCGGTTGTCCGCAAACGGCATCGAGCTGCTGATCGACCCCGCCTGCCTGGACGAGCGCCAGCGCGACGGGGACGCCTGCGCCGTCTGCTCCAAGGCATGGCCGCGGCCCGTCGTCCGCGTCGGCCGCCTGCCCGACGACCGGGGCGTGTACGCCTGCCCCGAGTGCGCCACGGCGTTCCCGTCCGCGCGGGAGGTCCCCGCGCCGGTGACGCCCCTGGTCCCGGCCGCCTCCGCCCCGGCGCGCCCGGACGCGCTGCCGGGCGCGGCCGCCCGGACGCTCCGCGCCGGCGACCGGCACGCCCGCCGCCCCTGGCGGATCCGCCTGGCCCGCTGACGCCCCCACCCCGCTCCAACCGAGGTGCGGTGCAACACTTTTCGGACATCCCGAAACGGTGACGCACCGCACCTCGTTCGCGTTCATCCGGGCACCGCCGGGGCCACGCCGAGGGCGAGAAATGCTCATGTGTTCCCCAAGGGAGCCGATCGGAAGGGGAGATCCCATCCCTGACCTTGGGGGCCCCCGAAATGAAACCCCTCACTGGCCCGACCGCCGGCGGCCTGGCCGCCGCCGTCCTGGCCGGCGCGCTCTCCGCCACCCCCGCCCTCGCCGCGCCCGCGCGGGAGCCCGTCCGGCAGGCCGCCCTCCCGGTCGCCGCCTCGGTGCCCCCCGGCATCAAGGGCCTGGACGTGAGCAGCCACCAGCCGAACGTGTCCTGGCCGCAGGTCTGGAAGGACGGCGCGCGCTTCGCGTTCATCAAGGCGACCGAGTCCGTGACGTACCGCAACCCGTACTACTCCCAGCAGTACACGGGCGCCCGGAACGTCGGCATGATCCGGGGTGCGTACCATTTCGCGCTGCCGCACAAGTCCAGCGGCGCGGCGCAGGCCGACTACTTCGTCAAGAACGGCGGCCACTGGACCGCCGACGGATGGACGCTGCCCGGCGTCCTGGACATCGAGTTCAACCCCTACCAGTCGTCCAACGGCCTCGACACCTGCTACGGGTTCTCCGACGCAAAGATGGTGGCCTGGGTCAAGGAGTTCAGCGACCGGTACGCCGTCCTCACCGGCCGCAAGCCCATCATCTACACCAACGGCTACTGGTGGAAGACCTGCACAGGGGACAGCACCGCGTTCAGTGGCAACTCCCTGTGGATCGCCCAGTACTCGTCGACGCTGGGCCCGCTGCCCCCCGGGTGGAAGCAGCAGGCCATCTGGCAGTACGACTCCTCCGGCATCTTCCCCGGCGACCAGAACGTCTTCAACGGCAACTACGCCTCGCTGCAGACGCTGGCGCGCGGGAAGGCCGCCACGCGGATCCGGACGATGAACGTCTCGCCCGAACCCGTCAGGAAGGGCCGCGTACTGGTCGTCAAGGGGACGCTGCACCGCGACGACACCGGCGCGCCGGTCCCGGGCGCGAGGGTGACCCTCGTGTTCCAGAAGAAGGGCGCCACCGCCCGCTCGTCGGTCAAGACCGTCACCACGGACGCGAGCGGCACGTTCCGGACGACCGTGACCGCCCGGCTGGACGGCACCTGGCAGGTCGCCTTCGGCGGCGACGGCGGAAGGGTCGCGAGCACGAGCCGCACCGACTACGTCAACGTCCGCTGACCCCTCGACCGCGAAGCCGCCGCCGGGCCGACCCCGGCGGCGGCTTCGCCCATTTCCCGGCTCAGGTGGCGCCCGTCCCCGCCGATGGGACACGAGGACCGCCACCGGATCGAGGGACGATGAACGAGAGCTTCCGCCCGCTGCTCGAGGCGCTCGGGCGCCGCGGGGTCGGCGAGGACGCCCTGAAGCGCGCCACCGACGAGGCCGAGCGCACCGGGCGGTCGATCCGCCACGTCCTCATCAACGAGCACCTCGTCACCGAGACGCAGCTGACCGAGGCGTCCGCGGAGGCGCACGGCGTCGCCAGCGTGGACCTCGCCGGGTACCCGATCGAGCCCGCCGCGGTCCGCCGGATCCCGCTGCCGCTGGTGCTGAGGCACCGCGTCCTCGGCCTGTCGTTGAAGGACGGCGAGCTCGTCGTCGGCATCACCGACCCCGCCGACGTCGTCGCGCTGGACGACGTCCGCGCCGCGACCGGGCTGACGGTCCGGCCCGTCGTGGTGGCCCGGTCCGAACTCCGGACGATCATCGACCGGCTGCGCCGGGAGGACACCGACCTCGCCGACATCGCCGCGTCGCTGCGGACCCGGCAGGAGACCGAGACGGCGAGCGTCGCCGGGATCGCGGACGCCGGCGACGACGCGCCGATCGTCCGGTACGTGAACTCGCTGATCGAGCAGGCCATCGCCAACCGGGCGTCCGACCTGCACCTGGAGCCCACCGAGGGCGACATGCGGGTCCGCTGCCGCATCGACGGCGTGCTGCACGAGGTCGACACGGTGCCGCGCGAGGTGCAGGCCGCGCTCGTCTCCCGGCTGAAGATCATGTCGAACATCGACATCACCGAGCGGCGCGTCCCGCAGAACGGCCGGATCACCGTGCACACCGCGCACCGGTCGGTCGACCTGCGCACCGCGACGCTGCCGACGGTGTGGGGCGAGAAGGTGGTGCTGCGGGTCCTCGACACCAACGGCATCACGCTGGAGCTCCAGGCCCTCGGGTTCAGCGCGGACAACCACGCCCGCTACAGCGCGTCCTTCGCGAAGCCGCACGGGATGCTGCTGGTCACCGGCCCGACCGGCTCCGGCAAGTCCACCACCCTGTACGCGACGCTCGCCGCGCTGATCTCCCCCACCGTCAACATCATCACGGTCGAGGACCCGGTCGAGTACCGGCTGCCCGGCGTCAACCAGATCCAGGTCGACCACAAGGCGGGCCTGACGTTCGCGGCGGTGCTGCCGGCGATCCTGCGGTCCGACCCCGACACCGTCCTGATCGGCGAGATCCGCGACCGCGCCACCGCGCAGCTCGCGGTCGAGGCCGCCCTCACCGGCCACCTCGTCCTGTCGACCCTGCACACCAACGACGCGCCGAGCGCGGTGACGCGGCTGACGGAGATGGGCATCGAGCCGTTCCTCGTCGGCTCGTCGGTCGACTGCGTCCTCGCGCAGCGCCTCGCCCGCCGGCTCTGCGACTTCTGCAAGCGCGAGCACGCCCCGACCATGGCGGAGCTGGACGCGGCGCGCTGGCCGTTCGGCGACGTGCCCATGCCGAAGACGCTGTGGAAGCCCGTCGGCTGCCGCTCCTGCTCGAACACCGGCTACCGCGGGCGCATCGCGCTGCACGAGGTGATGACGATGTCGGAGGAGATCGAGCAGCTGACGATCCGCCGCGCGTCCGCGCACGAGCTGCGGCGGGTGGCGACCGAGCAGGGCATGGGCGACCTCCGCGCGGACGGCCTGGCCAAGGCCGCCGCCGGGCAGACGTCCGTCGCCGAGGTCCTGCGCGTCGCCGCCTGACATGCCTCGGGCCCGGAATCCGGTGGATTCCGGGCCCGAGGGAACCCGCTAGTAGTGCGGGTTGTTGGTCACCGGGATCTCGATGCTGATCGGCAGGTCGCCCCCGGACAGGACGAGCAGCACGCCCAGGCGGATGATCTCGTCGAAGGCCCAGTACGCCTTCTGCAGGACCCCCGGCGCGTCCTCGAGCTTGAGGAGGCCCTCGCGGACGGCGATGAAGGGCTCCCAGGCGTTCTCGAAGATCGGGTCCCAGAACGGGTCCTTGGGGATCTTCAGCCAGTCCCCGATCTCCGGCCCCAGGATGTAGCGGGTGAGGGCGCCGAGGACGGGCTTGCTGAGGATGCCCCCGTCGATGAAGGACGCGAGGTTCAGGAGCATGTCCGCGAGCTTGATGCCCTCGGGCGTCGGGGCGAGGATCGGGTCCAGGACCTGCGCGGCCTGGGAGTTCGCCTCGTCCCACGACTTGGGGATGTACTCGTCCCTGATGCCGAGCATGTGCGCGCAGACCTGCCACGAGTGCAGGAACGCCTCGGACTCGGCGGCGGGGATCGGAACCTTCCATTTGACGAGGTTCTTCATGACCGTCGTGGGCAGGCTGTGCCAGGTGACCATCATGTCCGCCTGGCTGATCGGGATGCTCTCGTCGGCGGCCTTCGTCCAGTAGGGCGACTTGGGCAGCAGGTGCCGCACCCCCGAGTGCGCGAGCCGCGTCTTGACGCACGTCACGACCATCTCGCCGTCGTCTTTGTAGGCGTTCGACGTGCCGATGTCGTATCCCAGCTTGGCGGTCTTGGTGATGCGGTCGCGCATGTCCGCGCCGCCCTTGGAGTAGTAGACCGCGCGCGCCTCCTTGGGGATGGCCGTGCTCATCATCCCGCTGGCGAACCCGTAGGTGACGCCGAGGTAGAGGCCCCGCTTCTCGTTGAAGTCGACGGCGGTCTTCAGCTTGCCCTGGTCCGTCCAGGACGGCAGCTGACGGGCACGTTCCATGAAGTCCCGCAGGTCCGCCGGCAGGCCCTTCGGCAGTGCCTGGCCGTTCTTCGTCCAGGTCTTCAGCAGCTTGTTGACCTGGGGGGCGGCGCCCCCCGCGATCAGCGAGGCGACCAGTTCGTCGCATTCGGGGTCCCATACCCCACGCGGGTCGGCGCCCTTGCCGTAGCCCGCCACCGAGCCCTTGGGGGACCACGTCCACAGTGCGGACGCCTGCGCCGGCGACGCCGCGGCGAGCGCGCCGACCGCGCCGAGCGTCCCGCCCGCCATCAGCACGTTGCGCCTGCTGGGTTGCTCCATGTGCTTGCTCCTTCTCGGGGTGGCGAGACACCGGACTGATATGCTGAAACAAGATGCGCTTCTGCGTATCATTCGGTGCCGGGCCAATAACAGCACACCGTGTCGGCCGTCACAAGCCCCCGTGTGGCCGCGGCCGGATCGCGGCAGAATCGGGTGTCTCAGGAGGAGATCGTGGAACCTGTTCTGTCGTTCCTCGCGGCGTCCTCGGACCCGGAGTCCCTGCTCGACCGCGCCTTCAGCGACGCCGTCGAGCGGGCCGACGACCCGGACGAGAGCCGGGCCCGCGTCCTGGACGCCGCCTACGAGCAGTTCTGCAGGATGGGCATCCAGCGCTCGACCATGGAGGACGTGGCGCGGCGGGCGGGGGTCTCGCGGATCACCGTCTACCGGCGGTTCGCCACCAAGGACGCCCTGGTCGAGCTGGTGGTGCGCCGGGAGTTCCGCC
The DNA here is from genome assembly GCF_000718255.1 of Spirillospora albida. Classification (GTDB taxonomy): domain Bacteria; phylum Actinomycetota; class Actinomycetes; order Streptosporangiales; family Streptosporangiaceae; genus Spirillospora; species Spirillospora albida. The sequence continues at coordinate 88,555 of NZ_JOFJ01000018.1, read as the reverse complement.
GCTACTTCGACCGGTTCCTCGCCGAGATCCGGCACGCCGAGACCGTCGCCGACCGGGTGGTGCTGGGCTTCGTCGGCTCGCTGCGCGCCATCCGGGACAACCCCCTGATCGGCGGGCTCATCGCCACGGAACCGGACCTGATCGTCGGATCCATGATCAGCGATGGCGGGGGGACGCTCGCCACCGTGCGCCGGTTCGTCGCGGGCCAGCTCCGCCACGAGCAGCGCGCCGGCCACGTGTCCGGCGACCTCGACATCGACCACGTCGCCGAGATGATGGTCCGGATCTCCGCGTCCTTCCTGGCGATCCCCAGCAGGCTCGTCGACCTCGACGACGACGAGCAGCTCGCCGCGCTCGCCCGGCGCTTCCTCGTCCCCATGCTGGAGCCCTCCCCGCACCGCCTCGATCGCCGCTGAGTCCCCCGCCGACCGGCGCGGCAGGCGGGTGATCTTGGGCGCCCCGGGGTACGTTCATGCTGCTCAGGCCGTTTCCGGACGGCGGAAGCCCAGACGATGGCGGTAGGTCGTGTCCAGCGTGATGACCGCTGCGGCGGGCCGGGCGGCCCGCCCGCGCGGCACAGGCGTGCCAGGGCGCGGTCATGGGTGAGCCGCCGCTCCCGGAGGGGTCCGCCCCGCTCCCGCCCGACGAGGAGGAGCGGGTCCGTGACCTGACCGACCTCGGCGCCGTCGACGTCTCCCTTGAGCCGTCCCTGACGGGGGTCGCGGAGCTCGCCGCGCGGATCTGCCGGACGCCGATCGGGCTGGTCAATCTCGTCGGCGACCGCCTCCAGCACCTCGTGGGCCGCTTCGGGCTGGACATCACCGCGGTGAGCCGGCGCACCGGGTTCTGCCCGCACGTCATCTGCTCGCGGGAGATGCTGCTGGTGCCCGACGCGCTCAAGGACCCGCGGTTCCACATCGACCCGGCGGTCGTCGGCGACCCGTGGATCCGGTTCTACGCGGGTGTGCCGGTCGTCAGCGACCGGGGGTACGTGCTGGGCACCGTGTGCGTGCTGGACCGGCGTTCGCGCCGGCTGTCCCCCGAGCAGTGCGCCGCGCTGCGGGCGCTGGCCGTCTGCGTGGTGGCGCTGCTGGAGCACCACCACGAGGGCCGGCAGGCCGAGCAGGTCGCCCAGCGGCTCCAGGAGCTGGACGACCTCAAGCAGACGTTCCTGCGCAACATCAACCATGAGCTGCGCACACCGCTGACCTCGATCCGCACCTACCTGGACCTGGTCCGCGAGGGCGACATCGACCCCGACACCCAGCAGCGCTTCATGGAGGTCATCGAACGCAACAGCGACCGGCTGCTGGAACGGCTCGACGAGCTGCTGCTGCTCGCCAGCCTCAGCGCCCAGAGCGTCTCCTTCAACCCCGAGCCCGCCGACCTGTCCGCCCTGGTGGCCGAGGCGGTGGCCGAGGCCGGAGAGAAGGCCGGGCACCGCGGCCACACCCTCGTCCTGGACGCGCCGCGTCCGGTCACGGCATGGGTCGACCCGCAGCGGATCCGGATCGCGCTGGTCCACCTGCTCGGCAACGCCATCAAGTTCACCCCCGGCGGCGGGCGCATCGACGTCGCGGTCACCGGCGATCCCGGCCCCGCCATCGCCATCCACGACACCGGTGTCGGCGTCACCGAGGAGGAGGCGGCCCGCGCGTTCGACGCCTTCTACCGCGCCCCCCACTCCGAGGAGCAGGCCATCGGCGGCACCGGCATCGGCCTCGCCATCGTCAAGGAGATCGTCCAGATGCACGGCGGCACCGTCGCCATGACGGGCGGCCCGGGCGGCGGCACCACCGTCCGCGTCACCCTCCTGCCCCCGCCGTAGAGGGCGCGCTTCAGGCGGCGGCGGACCAGGTGCGGTAGCCGCCGTCCAGGTTGGCCGCGCGGCGGCCCAGGCCGGCCAGCAGGCGGGACGCGGTGTGGGCGCGCAGCCCGACGCCGCAGTAGACGATCAGCGGGGCGTCGGGCAGCCCGGCCGCCCGGTCGCGCAGCTCGTCCAGCGGGACGTTGACCGCGCCGGGGATGTGCCCGGCCGCGAACTCGCCCGGGGTGCGGACGTCGACGAGCACCGCGCCCGCCGCGACGGCCTCGTCCAGCTCGTGCCACTGGACGGACGGCCCGTCGCCCGACGCCACGTTCCCCGCGATGTAGCCGAGCATGTTCACCGGGTCCTTGGCGGAGCCGAACTGCGGCGCGTACGCCAGCTCGAGGTCGGCGAGGTCGGCGGCGCGCAGGCCGCCGCGCATGGCGGTCGCGATGACGTCGATGCGCTTGTCGACGCCGTCGGTGCCGACGCCCTGCGCCCCGAGGATCCGCCCGTCGGACGGGTCGAAGACGAGCTTGAGGGCCATCGGCGCGGCGCCCGGGTAGTAGCCGGCGTGCGAGGCCGGGTGGGTGTGGACCGCCTGGTGGGGGCGGCCGGCCGCGCGGGCGCGCTTCTCGTTCCAGCCGGTGACGGCGACGGTCAGGCCGAACACCGCCACGATGGCGGTGCCGAGGCTGGGCGCGAGGTCGGCGTCCCGTCCGGCGATCACGTCGGCGACCTGCCGTCCGGCGCGGTTGGCGGCGTTGGCGAGCGGCACCAGGACGGGCCCGTCGCCGACCGCGTCGGCCTTCTCGGCGGCGTCGCCGACCGCGAAGACCCGGGGGTCGCTGGTGCGCATCCGGGCGTCCACGGCGATGCCGCCGCGCGGGCCGATGGCGAGTCCCGCCGCGCGGGCCAGGGCGATGTCGGGGCGGACGCCGATCGCGAGGACGACCAGGTCCGCGGGCAGCCGCCGCCCGCTCGCCAGCTCCACCTCGCGGGGGCCGACGGCGGACAGGGACGTGCCGAGCTCCACGGCGACGCCGTTGCGCCGCAGCTCGGCGTGGACGAGCGCCGCGAGCTCGGGGTCGAGCGGCGCCAGCACCTGGTCGGCGAGCTCCACCACGGTCACGTCGAGGCCGCGGCGGCGCAGGTTCTCGGCGGTCTCCAGGCCGACGAACCCGCCGCCGGCCACCACCGCGGTGCGGGGCGCGGCGTCCAGGGCGCGGACCAGGGCGTCCAGGTCCTCGACGGTGCGGAGCGCGTGGGCCCGCTCGACGCCGGGCACGTCCGGCACGAACGGGGCCGCGCCGGGCGAGAGCACCAGGTGGTCGTAGGTCTCGGTGTAGGTGCTCCCGGACACCGCGTCCCGCACGGTCAGGGTGCGCGCGGCGGTGTCGATGCCGGTCACCTCGTGCCGGACGCGGACGTCCAGGGCGAACCGGGCGCGCAGGCTCTCGGGGGTCTGGAGGAGCAGCGCGTCCCGCTCGGGGATCACGCCGCCCAGGTGGTAGGGCAGGCCGCAGTTGGCGTAGGAGACGTGGCCGCTGCGCTCCAGCACCACGATCTCGGCCGACTCGTCCAGCCGCCGCAGCCGCGTCGCCGCCGACATCCCGCCGGCCACCCCACCGATGATCACGGTCTTCACCGTCGCACCCTCCGTACCGGGCGGCGGGCGGCCCGGTGCGCGCCCGCACACACCCGTCAACCTATACCCCCTGGGGTATATTCCCGGCCGGTGCGGCACATCGGTCCCGGTCAGACGATGTCGATGGCGTCCAGGACGGCCGCGGCGTAGGCGGCGTCGCCGCTGACGGCGGTGGCGTCGCGCCAGTCCGAGCGGGTGGTGGACCAGCGCAGGAATTCCACGGTGGACGAGGTCACGACGTCGTCCGGCAGCGCCGCGGCCTCGGCGACGCGGACGGCGCCGGAGTCGCGCTCCAGGACGACCCGCCGTCCGCCCGGCCCCTCCAGGCGCAGCCCGAGCGGACGGGTCAGCACCGGGTACAGAGCCTTGCCGCACATCTGCGGCAGGCCGGACAGCATCCAGTCGAGCGCGGGGGCCAGCCGGGCGTCGTCCATCGGGATCGGCGGCTGCGCGATCGGGCCGTGCGGGGCGAGCAGGTCGCACGCGAGATGGACGAGATGGTCGAACGCCGCGGTGGTGCTCATCTCCGACAGCCGGTACGTCCCGAGGTCCGCGAGCGGGATCGCGGTCTCGGCCGTTCCCGGCGCCTCCAGCATCTCCAGCACCGCGAGCCCCGCGGCGGACTGCTCCGCGTAGTACGCGGCGGCCTGCTCGGGCGTCCAGTGGGCGCGCTCCCGGACGGCGGCGTCGTTGAGGCGTTCGGCCTGGGTGATGGTCTTGTCCTGCGGCAGGCAGGACGGGTCGGCGAGGGTGTTGAAGAAGAACGCCATGTGGACGATGACGTCCTGCACCCGCCAGCCGGGACACGCGCTCTCGCGGTTCCAGTCGTCGGCGGTCAGGCCCTGGACGACGCGCAGGGCATCCTCGACGAGCAGTCGGGTTCCGGCGATTCCGGCGGCGGACATGGCGGCCCTCTCGGGGGTCGGGGGGTGATCGTTCTGGAGACTGTGGAGCACCCGGGAGGCGGCGTCAATACGGGATCCCGCCAGCGACCGCCGAAGATCCAACGGATATGCCGCTGAGCCGGGTGACGCGAGGCACCACCGCACCAGGAAGGTCGCCGGATTCCTCAACTCCGGTGCTGGACGAGGGCTGCGGTGAGGAGTGCCTGCGCGGTCTGGCGCATGATCTCGGTGGCCTGTTGCCGGGTGAGGCCCGCGATGTCGGTCAGCCAGATCAGCGTTTCGATGCCGGTGGCCGATCGGATCGCCACGGCGAGCCGGCGGATGTCCAGGCCGGGATGGGTGTGGGCGAGCGGGGCAAGGGCGTCTTCGATCCAGCCGATGGCCCGGCCGCCGCGCAGTGTCGGCCGGCCGGCCTCCGGTTCCAGTGACAGCCGCAGCGAGCTGCGCAGTTGCTGCTCCCAGTCCAGGGTGAGCTGGGTGAACGCCTGCATGACCAGGGCCAGGCGGGTGGCTGGGTCGTCAGGTGGGTCGTCGGGCAGCAGGGAGGTCTGCTCGATCTCGGGGTGGGCTGCGGCCAGCAGAGCTCGCTGGTTGGCGAAGTAGCGGTAGGCGGTGGTGCGGGAGACGCCGGCCGCGGCGGCCGCTTCTTCCACCGTGGGTTCGGTTCCTTGACCGAGCAGGCGGCGGGCGGCGTCGACCAGCGCCGCGCGGGTGCGGGCCTTCTGCTCGCGACGGCCGATCAGCTCATATGGTACCGACATGCCATCATGGTACTTTCATCCCATGGGACTCAAGTCCCATGGAGCTACGGAGAGCCCATGCGGAGGCGTCCATGAGCCACGATCCCCACGATCCCGTTGTGACCGATCCCGAGCTGTACACGGTGCTCTTCGAAAACGAGCGCGTCAGGGTGCTGGAGTACCGGGACCACCCCGGCGACAAGACCGCAGCGCACGGCCACCCCGACACCGTGATGGTCCCGCTGGCGTCCTTCACGCGCCGCCTAACCGCCGGCGGCAAGGAGGCGGAAGTCGAACTGGAGACCGGACAGGTGCGATGGCTCGACGCCCAGGAGCACGCGGGCGAGAACATCGGCGACACCCCGAGCCACGCGATCTTCATCGAACTCAAGGAACCCGGTCACTCCGCCGCCACCGGGTATGCGGGAAGTCCCCTGGGGCCACGCCCTTCTCGGCGGGTGCCGCCCCGGGCAGACGGGTAGCCATGACACCCGCAACGCCGACGGACGGCCGGAGGTCTTCGGAGGGGACGCCAGCGGTGCACTGGTAGGTGGCGTAAGTCGCAGATGACGCCGCAGCTTCGTAACGATCGGCGTGGGCGAACAGAGCCCACCGCGTCTTCCTGGCGCCGTCTGCACCTGTAATACGCGATCCGGTCCCCCGTCAGGTCTCCGGGCGGAAGTGGCGGGCGAAGGGGGCCAGGTAGAGGTCGGCCAGGCGGCGGCGGGCGTCCGGGTCGTCCAGGGGGAGGACCGTCTCGGGGGTCAGGACGAACGAGATCACGCCCCTGATCACGAGTTCGGCGAAGTAGTCGACGTCGGCGTCGGGGACGTCCAGGCGCCCGGCGGCGATCTCCGCGCGGACATGGCCGCCGATCCAGGCGCGGGCCTCGGCGATCGGGCCCGCGGCGCGGGTCGTCAGGTGCGGGAGGATGAACTCCGGCTCGGTGCGCAGCAGCCGGTTCAGCAGGCGGTGCCCGCGCAGGAAGTCGAGGCAGAACAGCAGGCCCTCGACGAGCCGGTCCTCCGGGGTGGACTGGGCGGCGATGACCGCGTCGGCCCTGGTGAGGAAGCGCCGCATCTCCCGGAGCAGGATCGCGTCCAGCAGGGCGTCCTTCTTCGGGAAATGCCGGTAGATGGTCACCCGGGACAGCCCGCAGCGGCGGGCGACGTCGTCGATGGTGAAGCGGCGGACGCCGAAGTCCTCGGCCTGCCGGAGGGCGGCGTCCAGCACCCGCTCGGCCGTCCCGTCCCCGTGCGGCGGCGCGCTGCGCGCGCGCTGGAACAGGCCGTGGACGATCCCCATGTCAGGCAGCTTAACCCGGTTTACATCTTGACGAAATCTGTTACATGTGCAGATTATTGGACAAGCATTCCAACAGCAGGGAGGCCCCATGCCGGACGCCGAAGTCGCGATCATCGGGGCCGGGCTGAGCGGGATCGGCATGGGCATCGCGCTGCGCCGCGCGGGCATCACCGACTTCGTCATCCTGGAGCGGGCCTCCGACATCGGCGGCACCTGGCGGGACAACACCTATCCCGGCATCGGCGTGGACGTCCCCGCGCAGGCGTACCAGTTCTCCTACGCGCTCAACCCGTCCTGGAGCCGGGTCTTCGCCCCCGGACACGAGGTCAAGGCGTACGTGGACGGCCTCGCCGACCGCTACGGGATCCGCGAGCACATCCGCCTCGGCGCCGAGGTCCTCCGCCGCGACTGGGACGAGGAACGGCACCAATGGCGGCTCGCGACACCGTCAGGGGAGGTCACCGCCCGGTTCGTGGTGTCGGCGATCGGGGTGTTCGTCGATCCCAAGGACGCCGGCATCCCGGGCATCGGGGACTTCGCGGGCGACGTGCTGTCGTCGTCGCGCTGGGACCACGAGGCCCCGCTGCGCGGCAGGCGGGTCGCCGTCATCGGGACGGGCGCCAGCGCCGTCCAGCTCGTCCCCGAGATCGCCCCGCAGGTCGCCCACCTGGACGTCTACCAGCGCACCCCCATCTGGATCGCCCCCAAACCGGACGCCCGCACCCCGGCCGCGCTGCGGCGGCTCTACCGGCGGGCGCCGCGCGTCCAGCAGGCGGTGCGGCGGGCGAGCACGCGCGGCGCCGAGTTCCTGCTGATCGACAGCGTGGTCGGGCACCGCCCGGCCGTCACCCGCACCCTGGAGCGGCTCCTGACCGCCTGGTACCGGACGCAGGTCCGCGACCCTGACGTCCGGCGCCGGCTGACCCCCGACTACGGATTCGGGTGCAAGCGGCCGTCCGTGTCCAACACCTACCTCAAGACGTTCAACCGGCCGGACGTCACGCTCGTCACCGACCCCATCGAGACGGTCACCAAGGCCGGGATCCGCACCGGCGACGGCACGGAGCGGCCCGCCGACGTGATCGTCCTCGCGACCGGGTTCCGGCTGTCCACCGACCCCGAGGTGTTCCGCCGCACCCCCGTCCGCGGCCGGGGCGGCTTCGACCTCGCCGACCGCTACGCCACCGACCGGCTCGCCTCCTACGAGGGCGTGTCGCTGCCCGGCCTCCCGAACCACTTCATGATGTTCGGCCCCTACGGGTGGGTCGGCGGCACCTGGCACCAGCTCGTCGAGACGACCGCCGCGCACGTCGTCCGGGTGCTCACCGAGGCCCGCCGGCGCGGCGCGACCTGCGTCGAGGTCCGGGCGGAGCCGACCGAGCGGTGGACGGCCGGGATGCGCCGCCGCCTCGCCGGCTCGGTCTTCACCGGCCGCTGCGCGACGGCCAACAGCTACTACTTCGACCACCACGGCGACGTCCCCTACCTGCGGCCGACCAGTTCGGCGCAGGCCCGCGAGGCCGCCGCCACGTTCCCCCTGGACGACTACACCTACGAGACGAGGCCCATATGACGTCCGTTCCCGAACGCTCCGTGAAGGTACGCCGCGTCCGCTTCAGCTACCCCAAGGGCTCCCTGCGCCGCCACTACGTCGACGGCGACCTGATCATGAGCCATGTGGTCGCCGTCCTGTCGGCGATGTTCCCCAAGGGCGAGGAGTTCTTCATCCGCTCCGTCCACCACTACTCCGGCCGCATCACCGACCCGGAGCTGAAGAAGCAGGTGAAGGGGTTCATCGGCCAGGAGGTCGTGCACGGCCGCGAGCACGAGACCCTCAACGCCACGCTGCGCGCGATGGGCTACCCGACCCACCGCGTGGACGCGTTCGTCAAGCGCAGCCTGGCGCTCGGCGACCGGCTGATGCCGGGCCGGGCCCGGCTCGGCCACACCGCCGCGCTGGAGCACTACACCGCGACGCTCGCCGAGTGCCTGCTCACCGACCCCCGCGCGCAGGCGCTGCTCGGCGACACCGAGGTCCGCAACGTCCTGCTCTGGCACGCCCTGGAGGAGTCCGAGCACAAGGCGGTCGCGTTCGACGTCTACCGCGCCGTCGGCGGCACCGAGCGGATGCGCCGCCGCACCATGGTGGAGGCCAGCTTCGGTCTTCTCGGCCTCACGATCGTCGCCACGATCCTGTCGATGCTCGCCGACCCCGCCACCTACAACCCCCGGCGCCTGGCCGCGAGCGTCCGCGCGCTGCGCCGCTCCCCCTTCCTGAGCCGCGAGCTCCGCGCCCGGATCCGCGACTACCAGCGCGAGGGCTTCCACCCCGACGACTACGACGCCACCGAACTGCTCGCCCGCTGGCGCGCCGAGCTCTTCGGCCCCGACGGCACCCTCAACGACCGCCTCGCCTCGGCCTGACCGACACGTCGAGGCGAGGCCCGAACCGCGCTCCTCTCCCGGAGACACCGTTCCGGGAGAGGCGGCAAGGAGAAGCGGGCCGCGTCCGTATCGGAAAAGGGGAACCCGGCCGGAACCTCAGACGGTGAACTGCGCCACGATGCCGTGCAGTTCGGTGGCGACCTCATCGAGCTGGCCGGCGGTACGGCGGGCATCGGCCACCCCGGCGGTGGTGGTCTGCGCGGCGGTGGCGACCCCCGTGATGCCGGCGGCGATGTCGTCGGCGCCGACAGCGGCCTGGGAGATGTTGCGGCTCATCTCCCCGGAGGTGGCGCTCTGCTCCTCCACGGCGGCGGCGATGGTGGTGGAGTGCTCGCTGACGGTGGTGATGACCTCGCTGATCCCGCCGATGGCCGCGATCGCCGCGTCGGTGTCGGCCTGGATGGCCTCGACGCGGCGGGCGATGTCCTCGGTGGCCTTGGCGGTCTCCTGGGCCAGGTCCTTGACCTCGCCCGCGACGACCGCGAAGCCCTTGCCCTGCTCCCCCGCACGCGCCGCCTCGATGGTCGCGTTGAGGGCCAGCAGGTTCGTCTGCTCGGCGATCGAGGTGATCGTCTTGATGACCGAGCCGATCTCCGCGCTGGAGGCGCCCAGATTGGCCACGGTGTCACCGGCGTCGCGCACGGTCTGCACGCCGGTGTCGGCCACCCGGGCCGCCTGACTGACGCTGCCGGCGATCTCGGCGATGGTGGTGCTCATCTCCTCGCTGGCCGCGGCGATGGTCTGCACGTTGGCCGAGACCTGCTCGGCGGCGGCGGCGACCTGGTCGGAGCGGGCGGCGGTGCCGGTGGCGGCGGTGTCCATCCGTCCGGAGACGGCGGCCAGCTCCCGGGAGGCGCCGGTCAGCGTCGCGCTGTGGCGGGTGATCATGCCGAAGGCGCCGCGCAGCACGCTCACGGTCTGCTCCAGAGCGCGGGCCATGTCGCCCAGCTCATCGCGGCGGGAGGTGTCGATGGAGGCGGTGAGGTCCTTTGCGGCGATGGTGCGCAAGGTCCGCACGGTCGCGGCCAGCGGCCGGGTGATGGTCCGGGTCACGAGCACGGCCAGCGCGGCGGCCAGCAGCAGGCACAGCGCGCCCGCGCCCAGCATCAGCCGCAGGGCGGTGTCGCTGGCCGCGCGAGCGTCGGCGATCGCGGTCACGACGTTGGCATCGGCCTCATCGGCGAGCCCGTTCACAGCGCCGGCGGCCCGGTCGAAGTACTCCAGCGCTTCACCGGCCACCAGGTCATTGGCCTGCCGGGTCCGGACGGGCGTGCCCTGGCGGTAGGCGGCGACGACCTGCTCATCGAGGCGCATGAACTGCTCGAACGCGGTCTCGGCCTGCTGCAGGTGCTCGCGCTGGGTGGCGGTCAGCTCCAGACCCGCCAGCTTGTCGAGGTCCTTGCGGAAGGCTTCGGTGGAGGCCAAAAAGTTCTTGCGCTGCCCGACGGTGTCGTCGGTCGCCTTCGGCACGCCGCGGATGGTGTCGAAGGCGTAGCCGGTCTGCCAGCCGTTGAAGTCGGCGGTGCGGAACTTCGCCGTCAGCGCCGCGCCGCGCACCGCCGCACTGGCCGCCATCTGATCGGCCGCTTCCCGGGCCGAGAAGATCCCGGTGGCGCCTACGCCGACGGCCCCGCACAGCAGGACGCTCACCACCGCGAACGCACCACCCAGGCGCACTCCGACCTTGAGATCGTTGATCTTCTTCATGTTCGGCCCCGCTCTGTCTGATCGATGTCGTTGACTGGGGGCCGGTTGCGCCCGTGCCGCGACCATCGACCGGACCGGCCACAGAATGAGCAGAATCACACTCGGCGTGGGGAGCGTGCGCCCCCTCGGGCGACCCCGACCCTGAGGCCGCCCTGCGGCGGCGCGCCGCCGAGGTGGACGACGGTGGCACGCAGCGCGGCGGGCCAAGAGTTCTTGACGATCCGTCCGGTGCGCTCGGCGTTCGTCCGGGTAGGTGTGATCTGCCTGGGGCAGCCCGAAAAGCAACGGGAGCACAGATCGTTGTCCAGCGTGCCGATCACCGATGAGGGCGCCGGTGCCCGCGCTCAGTCCGCGCGGCGCCGACGGCGTCCGTGCCCGCGGGCGCGGGGGACGTCCCGATGACGGCGGAGACGGACGGCACCGGGAAAGAGCCCGGCGGCATGGACGCCGGAGACCCGCCGGTCCCGGCCGCCGCGCCGGCCTGGACACCGGACGCGGCGCCGGACGCGGCGATCCCGCCGGACGCCGAGCTGCTGCTGGCGGTGTTCGCCGATCTGGGCGCGGGCCTGTGCCTCACCGACCACTCCGGGCGCATCACGGCGGTCAACCCGCACGCCATGGCGCTGCTGGAGCGGCCCGCCGGCGCCCTCGTGGGGGCCGATGCCCATGACCTGCTCCACCGGGACGCGGCCGGGGCGCCGATCCCGCGATCGGAGTGCGTGCTGCTGCCGGTGCTGGAACACGGCCGCACCGTCCACGGCGACGGCGAGTGCGATGCCTTCCTGGACGGCAACGGCCATCTGCGGCCGATCGACTGGGCTGCCTCCCCCATCCGGCGCGACGGGCGGATCCGGGGCGCGGCGGTGCTGTTCGGCGACGCGAGCGACCGCCGGGCCGCCGCCCGGCGGCAGGCCGACCAGCTGGCTGCGGTGGAGAGGCTCACCGGGCGGCTCGCGGCGGTGAGCGAGATCAGCACCGTGCTGGCCCGGACACCGGAGGAGGACGAGGCGCTGGGCCGGCTGGTCCGCCTCCTCGTGCCCCGGCTGGCGGACTGGGCGGCGGTGGACGTGTGCACCGGTCTGGCCGAGGTGCGCCGGGTCTCGGTCGCCTCCCCCGTCCGCGGCCCCGCTCCCCCGGGCGTTGCCGCTCTCCAGGGCGGCACCGAGGAGGATCCGGCCGTCTGGCTGGGGCCGCTGCCGCCGGTCACCGATTCCTCGCGCGCCCCGCTGGCCCGGGTGCTGCGCGGCGGCGAGGCCCTGCTGCTGGGGCCGGACGACATCGCCGCCGCGGGCGAGGGCCCGCTGGACGCCGCGCACGGCGAGCTGTTCGCCGCCTTCGGCGCGGCCTCGGTGATCATCGCGCCGCTGCGCACCGCCCGGGGCGTGCTGGGGGCGCTGACGGTGGCGCGCACCGAGCCGGCCCGCCCGTTCGACGCCTCCGAGCTGATGCTGATCGCCGACATCGGCCGGCGCGCCGGGCTGGCGGTGGACAACGCGCGCCTGGCCGGCCGGCAGGGCGAGACGGCCGAGACCGTGCAGCGCCACCTGCTCGCCCCGCTGCCCGAGTCGGGCCGCCTGCGCCTGGCCGCCGGCTACCGGCCGGGAGGAAGGGAGGGCGCCCGGATCGGCGGAGACTGGTACGACGCCCTCGTGTTGTCCGACGGCGTGACCGCGCTCGTCATCGGGGACGCGGCCGGGCGCGGCCTGCCCGCCGCCGCGCACATGGCGCAGCTGCGGAACATGCTGCACTGCCTGATCTGGGACCGCACGGAGCCGCCCAGTCTCGTCATCGACCGCTTCGAGGAGGCGATGATCTTCACCACGGACATCGTCACCGCCACGGTGATCCTGGCGCGCGTCGAGGGTCCGCTGGACGGCCCCTGGCAGCTGCACTGGGTCAGTGCCGGGCATCCGCCGCCGCTGCTCGTCACCGCCGACGGCGAGACCCGCTATCTGGAGACCGGCCAGAACCCGCTGCTCGGCGTCGGCGTCCCCGAACCCGGTTCGCGCTTCGACGCCATCGAACCGCTGCCGGCGGACGGGACGGTGCTGCTCTACACCGACGGGCTCATCGAGGTGCCCGGCGGTGATCTGGACGCCGGCATGGACCGGCTGCGCCGCCATGCGGCCGCGCTGGCCCGGCATCCGGTCGACGAGCTCTGCGATCAGCTGCTGGAGCGCATGCCGTCCGGCGGCACCGACGACGCCGCCCTGCTCGCCCTCCGGCTGCCCGGCGAATGACGGCCGCACCGTACCCCGGCGACCGGCCGGCGCGCTTCCCCGCCCCGGCGGACCCCGGCGCGGTCGAAGTCCTGCCCGAGCCGGACCTCACCCCCATCGCCGTCACGGCCGCGCACGTCTGCGCCGCCCCGATCAGCCTGGTCATCCTGATCGGCCCCGACGGGCCGCGCATCACGGGGCACACCGGGATCACCGGGACCGACACCGACCACGACGTCGCGCCGCTGGTCTCCGTCCTCGCCCGGGGGGAGGAGATGGAGGTCGGCGACATCGACGCCGACCCGCGCTTCGGCGGGGGCCCCGTGGTGATCGACGGCCACCGGCTGCGGTTCTGCGCCGCCGCCCCGGTGATCAATGCGCGCGGCCACGTCCTGGGCGTGGTCTGCGCGCTGGACGAGCGGCCGCGCCACCTGACCGACGACCAGCGCCGGATCCTGCGCTTCCTGGCCGACAGCGCGGCCGGGCTGCTGCAGGCGCACCACTACGCCCTGCGCGCCGACCGGACCATCCACGGGCTGCGGGACGTGCGGGCGATCAGGGACCGGTTCCTGAGCAGCATCAACCACGAGCTGCGCACACCGCTGACCTCGATCCGCTCCTCTCTGGAGTTCATCCAGTCCGGCGAACTGGACGAGCCCACCGAGAACAGGTTCCTGTCGGTGATCGGACGCAACAGCGACCGCATCCTGCATCTGATCGACGAGCTGCTGCTGATGGCGAGCCTGAACACCGAGACCACCTCCTTCAGCCCGGCGCGCTGCGACCTGGTCGCCATCGCCCGTCACGCGCTCGACGTCGCCGCCGACAGCGCCGGCGCCGAACGCCACACGCTGACCCTGAACGCGCCCGAGCCGGTGGCGGTGTGGGCCGACGCGCCCCGCCTGCAGCACGCGGTCGGCCACCTGCTGGACAACGCGATCAAGTTCACCTTGGACCCGGGCACGATCACCGTCACGGTGATCGCCGACCCGGCCCCCCGTCTGGCGGTCTGCGACACCGGCATCGGCATCGGCGCCGAGCACATCGAGCACATCTTCGAGGACTTCTACCGCACACCCGAGGCGGAGGAGAGGGCCATCCCCGGGACCGGGATGGGCCTGTCCATCGCCGGCAAGATCATCGACGCGCACGGAGGGAGCATCCGCACCGACAGCGCCCCGGGCAAGGGCACCTGCATGCGCATCACCCTGCCGGTGCCCCCGGCGGCGTGACGCCGCATGGCCGCGCCAGGAGCTGAGCACCGGCACCGCCCGCCGGAGCCGCACCTCGGCCCCTGGCCGGGGTATAGCCCGGACGGAGGTGGAGTGTGATGGCGGTCATCGATCGCGTCACCGACCCGGACCGGCTGCGGGTGCTGCGCGCGACGGGCCTGCTGGAGGCCCGGCACGTTCCGGTGCTGGACTGGGTGACCCGGGCGGCGGTCCGGACGGTGCCGGCGCCGGTGTCGATGCTGTCGCTGATCGAGGCCGACCACCAGGTGGTGGTGAGCTCCGCCGGGCGCTGGGAGAGGGAACCCGCCCCGTGGCCGCGGTCGCCGTGCCGGGACGTGGTGGCCCGGAACGCCGAGCTGGTGCTGCCCGACCTGCGGGCCGAGGGCCGGTGGCGGAGCATCGACACCGTCCGCGGCGGGTCGATGCTGGCGTACGCGGGGGTCCCGGTGCGCGCGGGCGGCGATCAGGCGCTGGGGGCGCTGAGCATGATCGACACGCGGCCGCGGACATGGGACGCCGTACATCTGGAGACGCTGCGGGAACTGGCCGGGCTGGTGGAGGCGGAGATCGCGACGCGGCTGACCCGCGTCCGTCCGCACGATCGGCCGTCCGAGCACGGCGAGATCGAGGCGCTCATCGCCGACGACGAGCGATGGGGTTTCGTGCAGGCGCTGCTGGACAGCCTCGACGCCGAGGTGCGTGCGTGCGACCGGGACGGGCGCATCACCATCATGAACAAGCGCCCGCTGGTCGCCCATCCGCTCTCACCTGGAGTGTCGGTGTGGGACCTTCCCGAGGCGTACCGCATCCTGGACGCCGACACCCGCGACCCGCTGCGCCCCGAGGAGCTGCCGCTGGCGCGGGCGCTGGCCGGCGAGCACGTCGCCGGCCAGCGGATCGTCGTCGACACCCCGGAGATGGCGGCCCGCTGCCTGTCGGTCAACGGACGTCCGCTCGACGCCCCCGACGGGCGCCGGCTGGGCGCGGTGGTGGCCATGCACGACATCACCGACCAGCAGCGCACCGAGATGCTGCGCGCGGCCAGGCACGCCGTCGACACCGCGCTGGCCCAGGCGGCATCGGTGCCGGAGGCCGCCACCGGCGTGATCGAGGCGGTCGCCGGCGCGCTGGGGTGGTGCTGCGGGGAGTACTGGCAGGTCGACGAGGACGGCGAGTCCATCACGCGGCTGGCGTCCTGGACGTCGCCCAGCGGTGGTCTCGAGGCGTTCACCGGCCCCGATCCCCTCACCTACGCCCGGGGTGAGGGGCTGGCCGGCCGGGCCTGGGACACCGGTGAACGGATCTGGGTGACCGACCTGCCCGCCGAACCGATCGACTTCCCCCGCGCCCGGGTGGCCCTGCGGACCGGAGTGCGCACCGCGATCGCGGTGCCGGTGCACACCGGCGGCCGGGTCCTCGGCGTGCTGGCGTTCTTCATCACCAACGTCGTCCGGCCCGATGAGGACCTGGCCGACCTGCTGGACGGCATCGCCGAGTTCGTCGGCCGCTACATGGAGCGCCGCCGCGGCGAGGACCTGACCCTGGCGCTGCAGGCCAGCCGCGAGCACTTCGACCGGGTCGTCACCCAGATCAACGAGCACGTCTGGACCGTGGAGGTCACCCCCGACCACCGCGTCCGCTCGGTCTACATGAGCCCCAACAGCGTCAAGGTCTTCGGCAAGCACATTCCCAACGACGTCGACCAGGCCCGGTTCGTCGCCGAGCATCTGGAGCGACCGGACGACGCCGAGGCGTTCCGGGCGTTCCAGGCCGAGCTGGGCGCGGGCCGCCCAGCCGAGGTCGAGTGCTGCGTCCGCGGCGGCGACGGCCGGGTGCGGTGGATATGGATGCGCGGCGCCCCCCGCCTGGAGGACGGGCGCGTCTTCATCGACGGCATCACCACCGATGTGACCGAACGCCACCGGATCGAGCAGCAGCGCGAGAAGCTCCTGGCCCAGCAGCGCGAGCAGGTCGAGCGGCTCCGGACGGTGGACGCGATGAAGGACGAGCTGATGGCGCTGGTCACCCACGAGCTGCGCAACCCGATCAGCTCGATCTACGGGTACGCCGAGCTCCTGCTCGACGCCGGGCTGACCGGGCAGCAGCGCACGTTCGCCGAGGTGATCGGCCGCAAGACCACCCATCTTCGGCGCCTGGTCGACGACCTGCTGGACCTGGCAAGGCTCAGTGCCGGGCACGTGAGCATCGATCCGCGCCTGACCTCCCTGACCAACCTGCTCCAGGAGGCCGTCTCCGACCACCGCGCCGCCGCCGAGGCCCAGCGGCTCGACCTCGGCACCGACCTGGCGCCCGCCCTGCACGCGGTCGCCGATCCGGTCCGCGTCCGCCAGATGATCGACAACCTGCTGTCCAACGCCATCAAGTACACCCCGGCCGGCGGCCTCGTCACCGTCACCGCCCGCCCGGGTACGGGCGACGCCGAGGGAACGGTGGTCATCTCGGTCGCCGACACCGGCATCGGTATCCCGCTCGACCAGTACGACCAGCTGTTCACCCGGTTCTTCCGCGCCACCACCGCCAAGGAGGCGGGGATCAAGGGCACCGGGCTCGGCCTGGCCATCACCCGGGCCATCATCACCGCCCACGACGGCACCATCACCGCCGCCCCCAACCCCGGCGGCGGGACCGTCTTCACCGTCCGGCTCCCCACCGGACCGCCCGCCTGAGCCCGCCGGCGGGCCTGCGGTAAGGGCGTCCGGGATCATCCGGGCCCGCGGTCGGTCCGGCCGGACCGGAGAGCCGGGACACCAGGAACGCGCAGACCAGGGCCGCCACGGCGAAGATCCAGAAGCTCAGCCGGTAACCGGACACGAGGGCGTCGCGCACGGCCGCGCCGGGCCGGGTCTCCGCGCTCGCGTACAGCACGTGCCGGTCGCCCGGGGCCAGCCGGGACGAGACGACCGCGAGGCAGATCGCCGGGCTGAGCGACACCCCGAGGAAGTGGACGGTGAGACGCACGCCGTTGACCACGCCGAGCCGCTCGGCCGGGACGCCCATGATGAGCAGGGTGGTGTTGGCCGTGTAGAAGACGCCGGCTCCGGCGCACACCAGCACCATCCCGGCGGCGATCAGCGGGTAGGGCGTGTCCTCCGCCAGGTACGTCGCCAGGAGCGCCAGGCCCGCCGCGGCGGCGACGGTACCGCACACCGCGATGCGCCGAGGAGGGAACCGCGCGCCCAGCCGGCCGCTGATGGGCGGCGCGACCATGCCCGCCAGCGGTCCGGCGAGCACCGCGATCCCCGCCTCGACGGTCGACATGCCCTGCACGTTCTGCAGGAACAGCGCGATGAGGAACGCCATGCCGACCATGCCGACGGCGCTCAGCGGCGCGGCGAGGTTGCCGAGCACGAACGCGCGCGCCGCGAACAGGCCGGGATCGATCAGCGGCGACCGGGAGCGCCGCTGGTGCAGGACGAAGACGGCGAACAGCAGGGGGCAGAGCAGGAGCGGCACAAGGCGCGGCGCGGAGCGCCAGTCCCCCGAGCCCGTCTGGGAGACCACCAGGACGAGGAGGGCGAGCCACCCCGTCAGCAGCGCCGCCCCGACCGCGTCGATCGGGTCGCGCGCGGAGGTCTTCGCCCGGGGGAGGCAGTACACGCCCCACACCAGGGCGGTGAGGCCGACCGGGACGTCCATGAGGAACACCCACTGCCAGCCGAACGTGTCGGCGAGGTAGCCGCCGAGCGAGGGGCCGAGCAGCGGAGCCACCCCCAGCGCGCCCAGGTACACGCCCATGCTCTGGCTCAGGCGCTCCTTCGGGACGGCGGCCGCGATGAGCGCCGTCCCGTTGGCCATGGCCATGGCGGCGGCGATCCCCTGGAGGGTCCGCAGGACGATCAGGACCTCGATGGTCGGCGCCGCGGCGGCCGCCAGGCTCGCCAGGGTGAACAGGGCGAGCCCCGACAGGTAGACCTTGCGCCGGTCGAACCGGTCGGCGAGCCTGCCGCACACGACCAGCAGGGACGTCTGGACGAGCATGAAACCCAGGACGACCCAGGTCGCGGCGAGCGGGCCCGCCCGGTAGTGCCCGGCGATGAGCGGCAGGGCGATGTTGAGGACGGTGCCGCTGAGCACGAGCATGGTCGTCCCCAGGCTGACCGTCGCCACGATCTGCCAGGTGCCGGCGCCGGACGGCGCGTCCGGCCGGTTGTCGCGGGCGAAGACCAGCGGATCCTCCTCGGTGACGGCCGCGGAGCCGCGGGGGGACGGCGCGTCCTGCCGAAACCGTTCTAGAATAGCGTTCGAATTGGTCGGCCACACGGGCGGCCCGCCGCCCGTGCGGCCGACGTTCACTCCGAGCGCAGCGCCGTGGCGGTCCTGATCCGCGCCGCCCAGCCCGCCGGGACCAGCGCCCCGAGCACGGCGATCGCGATCCCCGCCAGGACGAACAGGGCCGCCAGCGTCCACGGGAAGATCTCGGTCAGGCCGTAGGGCAGGACGATGCCGCCCGTGCGGGCCATGGCCGGCAGCACCACCTGGTGGGCGGCCATGCCGAGCGGCAGGCCGATGAGCCCGCCGAGCAGGCCGAGCGCGCCCATCGAGACGAGGACGACCGTCAGCACCTGCTTCGGTGTCGCGCCGAGCGACTTGAGGATGCCGAAGTCGCGGACCCGGTCGCGGGTGTTGAGCACCACGGTGTTGAACACCCCGAGCCCCGCCACGGCGGCGATCCCCAGCGTCAGCAGCGCCACGAGGCCGAGGACGATCGCCTGCTCGACGTCCGTGCCCTCGTCGGTCGTATGGGCCATCACGCCCTCGGCCGTGAGCGCGTCGACGTAGGCGCGCGCCGACGTGCCCGGCGTGAGGGTGACCTCCATGAGGGAGCCGAGGGCGACGTCGCCGAACGGCGCGAAGGACGCCCAGTCGGTGACGAACGTGTCGCTGCCGTCCACGATCGCCGTGCCGACGATCCGCAGCACGGCCTTCCTCCCGTCCGTGCCGACGGTGACGGTGTCGCCGATCCTCTTGCCGGACTCCTCGAGGAAGGGGTCTCCGACGACCACCTGCCCCGGCCCGTCCAGCCACCGGCCGCTCACCACCCGGTAGCCGTGGCGGTCGGCGGGCGCGCCCTGGTACGCCTTCAGTTCCACCGCCCGGGACGAACCCGGCACGTGGACCTGCGCGGACGACGTGACGGCGACCTTCGCGGTGCCGGGCCGTCCCGCGAGCGACGGCGCCTCGCCCTGCCCGACGACCTCGACCTGAAAGGTCCGCAGGCGCGTCTCGTCGGTGAAGTAGGCGTCGAGGGTCCGGCTGAGGCCGACCGCCAGCGTGACGGCGGCCACCCCGAACGCGACGGCGCTGACCGTCAGGGCGGTGCGTCCGGGCCGGGCGAACGGCACGCCGAGGCCGAGGCTGACCGGGCGCGGCAGCCGGGTCCGGGCCAGCAGCCGCTGCACCCGCAGGGCCCGGCCGCGGCGCGGCGCGGCGCCCGCGCTGACCGCCACCGCCGCCGGGACCAGCCCCGCGCGGACGGCCGGGACCAGCGCGGTCACGGCGGCCACGCCGAGCACCCCGAGGACGGCCAGCACGTCCACCGCGACCGAGACCCCGCTGGCGGCCGGCAGGTCGAGCGACTCGCTCAGGGACGCGCTGACCGCCCCGGCCAGGATGTTGCCGGCCACCGTGCCGGCCAGGCAGCCCACCACCGCCGGAACCGCGATCATCATCAGGTACACGCCGGTGACCTGGGCCGGGGTGAACCCGATGGCCTTGAGGACGCCGATGTGCCGGAACCCCGACACGACCGCGCCGCTGACCACGTTGCCGATGATGAGGACCGCGACGATCAGCCCGGCGACCCCGAACGCGACGAGGAACGGGATCGCCACCTTCCCGTCCTCGGTGGCCTTGCGGCGGGCCACCTCGTAGCTCTGCGCGGAGGTCGCCGCGAGCCCGGCGGTGACGTTCGCGGCGGGGGCCGCGGGGTCGGCGAGCCGGTAGAGCATCTGCCTGCCGTCCGGCCTGGTCAGCTGACCGGGCGCCACCCAGCCCTGCGCGCTGCGGGTGATCGACCGGCCGAGGCCCACGATGGTGAGGGTCCGCCCGTCGGTGAAGGGGACCTTCTGCCCGATCAGCTCCGTCTGCCCGGGGCCGCGCGCGAGGTCGCTGCCCACCACGATCTCGCCCGGTCCGGTCGCCCAGCGCCCGCGCTTGAGCGTCAGGCGGTCCACGCGGTCGCCGCCGTCGGCGGCCCGCGCGACGACCGTGATCGGGCCGGGCGGCAGCGCTGGCCGGACGGACGGCCCGCCGGGCGAACCGCCGGACGATCCGCCCGCGGGGCGGCCCGGGGACCCGACCGTCATGATCTGCGACGCGTAGGGGCCGCCCGCCGCCGTCACGCCCGGCCGCGCCGCCGACGCCGCCGCCTGCGCGCCGGTCGTCCTCGCCGCGTCGTAGGAGACGGTCAGGTGCGCGCCCCGCTGCTGCGCGAACGCCCTGTCGTACGGGCCGTCCACCGTGGCGAGCAGGCCCATCGCGAGCACGGTCGTGGCGGTGGACAGCAGCACCACGACCCCGATGATGAGCGTCTGCAGCCTCCGCCGCCGGACCGCGTACCGCGCGGCCCGCCATACCGCCCTCACCGGGTCACCTCCGTGGCGAGCCGGCCGTCCTCGAACGCGATGACCCGGTCGGCGCAGCGCGCGGCCAGGCGCTCGTCGTGGGTGACGATGAGCAGCGTCTGGCCGATCTGGTTGAGGTCCAGCAGGAGGTCCATGACCTGCTCGCCGGCGCGGGAGTCGAGGGCGCCGGTCGGCTCGTCGGCCAGGAGCAGCGCGGGGCGGTTCATCAGGGCGCGGGCGACGCCGACGCGCTGGCGCTCCCCGCCGGACAGGGCCACGGGGTAGGCGTCGGCGCGGTCGGCGATGCCGAGCTCGTCCAGCAGCTCCATCGCCCGGGTCCGCGCCTGCCTGCGGCCGATGCCGAGCAGCTGCGCCGCGAGCATGACGTTCTCCAGCACCGGCAGGTCGTCCAGGAGGTAGAAGAACTGGAAGACCATGCCGATGCGGCGCCGGCGGTACTTGGCGAGGGCCGCCTCACCCATGCCGGTGATGTCCTCGCCGCGCACGATCACCTGGCCGGAGGTGGGCCGGTCCAGGCCCGCCACCATGTTGAGGAGGGTGGACTTCCCCGAACCCGAGGGGCCCATCACGGCGACGGCCTCACCGGCGCGGATGTCGAGGGTGACGCCCGCGAGCGCGGCGGTCTCGCCGTACTCCTTGCGCACGTCCTTGAGCCGAACCATCAGTTCCATGCCTGGACGGTAGGGCTCGCCGGGCCGCCGCCGCGTCGGGCCCGGGATGTAGCCGCGGGGCCGGGTCATCCCGGCGATGTACGGGCCTCGCCCGGCCGAAGGATGCGCTTCGTCCGGTCCGCCGCCAGTATGAGCGCATGGTGCCCCTATGGATCGTGCCACTGTCGGTGGCCCTCCCCTGCCTGTGGGCGCTGTGGGAGCGCCGCCGCCGCCGCGCCGAGCTGGGCGCGCGCAACTGGCTGCTGGAGCGGGAGCGGGAGGGCGCGGCGAGCCAGGCCGTCGAGGAGGAGCGGGCGCGGGTGGCGCGGGACCTGCACGACATCGTCAGCCACAGCGTCAGCGTCATGGTCGTGCAGGCCGGGGCCGCGCGGCACGGCCTCGACGGGGAGGCGGGCGAGGCCGAGGAGGCGCTGCTCGCCGTGGAGCGCACGGGACGCGAGGCGATGACGGAGCTGCGGAACCTGCTCGGCGTCCTCGCGCCCGCGCCGGACGGCGACGAGCTCGCGCCGCAGCCGTCGCTGGCCCGGCTGGGGGCGCTGGTGGACCGGGTCGCGTTCGCGGGACTGCCGGTGGACGTGACCGTCACGGGCGAGCCGCGTCCGCTGCCCGCCGGGATCGACGCGACCGGATACCGGATCGTCCAGGAGGCGCTCACCAACGCGCTGAAGCACGGAGCGCCGGGGGCGCGGGCGGAGGTACGGGTGGGCTACGGGCGGAACCTGCGGCTGGAGGTGCTGAACACCGGGCCGAGCGTGCTGACCGGAACGGCCGCGCCCGCCGCCGAGAACAAGGACGGGCGCGGCCTGATCGGGCTGCGCGAACGGGTCGCCGTCTACGGCGGCGACCTGGACGCCCGGCGCCGGCTCGGCGGCGGGTACCGGGTGCGCGCGCGGATCCCCCTGGAGCGGCCGTGACGCGCGTGCTGATCGCCGACGACCAGACGCTCGTGCGCGGCGGCTTCCGGATGATCCTCACCAAGGGCGGCATCGAGGTGGTCGGCGAGGCCGCCAACGGGCTGGAGGCGGTGGCCGCCGCGCGCCGGCTGCGTCCCGACGTGGTCCTGATGGACATCCGGATGCCGGAGCTGGACGGGCTGGAGGCGACCCGGCGGGTGCTCGCCGACCGTCCGTCCTGCCGCGTGGTGATGCTCACGACCTTCGACCTCGACCGGTACGTCTACACGGCGCTCTCGGCGGGCGCGAGCGGCTTCCTGCTGAAGGACGTCACGCCCGAGCACCTGGTGGCGTCCGTGCGGCTCGTCGCGACCGGGGACGCGCTGCTGTCGCCGTCCATCACGCGCCGGCTCGTGGAGCGGTTCGCCCGGCCGGGCCCGGAGCCGACGGGCGTGGACGAGCTGACGCCGCGCGAGCGGGAGGTGCTGCGCCTGCTCGGAGGCGGCCTGTCGAACGCCGAACTGGCCGCCCACCTGCATCTCAGCGAGGCGACCGTGAAGACGCACGTGGCGCGCATCTTCGCCAAGCTCGGCCTGCGCGACCGCGCCCAGGCCGTCGTGTTCGCCTACGAGTCCGGCATGGTCGTCCCCCGCGGCGACTGATCCGCTCGCCCGTGCGGGGCTCAGCCGAGGACGACGTCGCGGCGGGCCGCGGCGATGACGCCGGCCAGGACCGTCACCGCCGCGACGGCGAGGAGGACGGCGAGACCGCCGAGGCCGGGACGGGCGGCGGCGGGGTCGGGGACGTGCTGGAAGATGCCGAGGTCCTGCACGGCCTGGGGAACGCCGAACAGCCGCCCCAGGAGGGCGAGGGTCCCGCCGGCCGCCGGCAGCACCCACGCCAGGGGTCCGGCGCCGGGCCGCAGACCGACCAGCAGGGCGGTCCACCCGGCCGCGGCCATCGCCGCCGGCCACTGGCCGGCGCTGTAGGTGAAGGCGCGCAGCGCCACGTCGGTGCCGGTGATGGTCATCGGGGCGATGAGCGCACTGGCCGCGCCGGTGACCAGGAGGATCAGCGCGCAGCCGACGGCCGTCGCGGTCACGTTCCAGGCCAGCGGTCTCCATCGGTCCGTACCGGTGGCCAGGACGTGGTCGGCCAGCCCCTCGCGTTCGTCGCGGCCGGTGCGCAGGACGCTCAGCACGGCGAACACGGCGACGGCGATGCCGACGGCCGTCCCGCAGTAGGCGAGGTAGGCGGCTTCCGGATCACCCGATTCCAGTTGCGATCCCAGGAAGCCGTCCAGGTCGCCTTCCCTGCTCTGCTGCACCACCGTGGAGCCCATGGAGGCGAACAGCGCCCCGACGCACGCCACCGCGACCGTCCAGGTCAGGATGTCGCCGCGGAACAGCCGCGCGGTCAGGCCGAGCCCGGAACGGATGTTCAGCCGCGCGTCGCGGGATTCCGTTGCGGGCAGCAGGCCGGCGCCGTACTCGCGCCGGTCCGACAGCAGCACCGCCAGCCACGCCAGTGCCCCGGCCACGCCGGCGAAGGCCGCCAGGGCCCACCACCGGTCATGGGTGAACGGCCCCGCGGTCGTCGAGAGGGCGAGCGGGCTCGCCCAGTTCAGCCGCTCCGCGTCCCGGGTGTCGGCGAACGCCCGGACGACGAACGCGACGCCGACCGCCGCCATCCCCAGGCGACGGGCGGCCCTGGCGGAGGCGACGACCTGCGCGAGCACCATGGTCAGCGCGCCGACCACCAGGAGGGTCACCGCCAGGACCGCGCCGAAGGCCAGCGCGCCCGGCCAGGTGACCCCGTCGACACGGCCCGCCGCGAGCCCGGCCCCGGTCGCGCAGCCCGCGGCGAGGACGGCCGCCACCGCGACAAGCACACCGCAGGCGGCCCGGATGGGCGTCCGGCGGTCCGCCCCGGACGTCAGCATCAGCTCCAGGGTCCCGTCCTCCTCCGCCGCGCGTGTCAGGGCGACCGCCAGCACCACCGCCATGACCGCCACCAGGAGGGTGGCGAGGGCGCCGACCTCCCAGGCGAACATCTGGGCCGGCGTGCCCGGGTCCGGCAGCCTGCCGTACAGCAGCGTGGTCGCGGCGTCGTGCTGGATCAGGTCGACGGCCGCCCGCCGCTCCCTCTCGGTGGGGTAGGTCGACTGGTAGGCCGACACGGTGCCACCGGCCAGCGCGACCAGCAGCACCGACCAGGAGCCGATCAGCAGCCGGTGGCGGCGCAGCATCAGGCGCGCGGCGGTCATCGGGCCTCCCCCCGGTAGTGCCGCAGGAACAGGTCCTCCAGCCGCGCCGGGGTGCAGGTGATGTCCTCGGCGTCGGCCGAGGCCAGCAGCCCCAGGGTCGCGGGGACCAGATCGCGGGGGACGCTCAGCCGCACCCGGTGCCCGTCCGCGGCCGGACCCTCCGGTCCGTCCACGGCCAGGCCGAGCGAGTCCAGGCCGGCCGCCACGGCGGCGAACGCCCGGTCCGCGCCGAACCGGGCGGTGACCTCGGAGGCGGCCAGATGCCGCAGGTCGGACAGCCGCCCCGCCTCCACCAGCCGGCCGTCCTTGATGATCGACACCGATGCGCACACGTCCTCGACCTCGGCGAGGATGTGGCTGGACAGCAGCACCGTGCGGCCCGCCGCCGCGGCCTCGCGCACGCAGCGCTGGAACAGCTCCTCCATGAGCGGGTCGAGGCCCGAGGTCGGCTCGTCTAGGACGAGCAGGTCCGTGGGGGCCGCGAGCGCCGCGATCAGGATCACCTTCTGCCGGTTGCCCTTGGAATAGGCGCGGACCCGTTTGCGCACGTCCAGGGCGAAATCGGCGACCAGGCGCCGTTCGGCCGCCACGTCGCGCGCACCCCGCAGGCCGGCCAGGGCGTCGAGCACCTCCTGGCCCGTCAGGTTCGGCCACAGGTTCACCTCGCCCGGCACATAGGAGACCCGCCGGTTCAGCCGAGCGGCCGAGGACGCCGGATCCAGGCCCAGGACGCGGACGCGCCCGGCGGTGGCCCGGTACAGCCCGAGCAGGACTCTGATCGTCGTCGACTTCCCCGCCCCGTTGGGGCCAAGGAAGCCGTGCACCTCCCCTTCGGCGACCCGCAGGTCCAGGCCGTCGACGGCGGCGAGTGCACCGAACCGCTTCTCCAGCCCCGTCACGTCGATCACGTCGTCCCGGCTCATCGGTTCCGTGCCTCCTCGATGGCGTCCAGCAGCGCGTCGGCGATCACCCTGTCGAGCCGCCTGTCCTTGTCCTCGGCCAGCCGCACGTACAGGTCCGCGGCCCGCCGGAGGCCGTCCACGTCCACCGACCGGGCCAGGGGCGGGAACCCGGCCCCCAGATGCCGGCTGAACCGCTCGACGATCGCCGCCGCGATCTGCGCGGCCTCCTCGTCGGTGGGCGCCGACTCCGCCTCGTACCGGTCGGCGAACCGGCCGAACAGCGCGGCGCTCTCGGCCATGCGCGCCTCGTCGAATCCCTGGTAGACGACCTCCACCTCCGGTGGCATCTCACCGCGGTAGAACGCCAGCTCCATGAAGTCGCGCTCCCGCCGGATCATCCGGCGCGCGCCGTCGTCCTCGACGCGCCGCTCGATCGTCTCGTAGAACCGCGCGATCGCCGCCGGCAGCGGCGACAGGTGGTCATGCCGCTCCACGGCGGCGATGAGACGCCGCACCTGCGCGCGCTGCGCCTCCAGCTCCTCCAGCTGCTCCTCAAGCGCGACCACGGTGGCGTTCAGGTCGGTGAGCACCGACGCGCGGACCCCGGCCGGCTCCCGCTCCGGGTCGTCGGCGGGGTGCAGCATTCCCTTGACCCGCGACAGCGGCACCCCGGCCTGCGCCAGCCAGCGGATGCGGATGAGCCGCGCGACGTGCGTGAGGTCGTAGTCACGGCACCCGTCGCGCACCGCTGGTACGGGCAGCAGGCCGATCTCGTGGTAGTACCGGACCGTCCGCACCGTGGTACCGGCGAGGTCCGCCAATTCCTTCACTCGCACGAGCCAAGCCTGGGGTACGACGTAACGTCACAGTCAAGACCGATCGCCCGGAATGCCACGGGCGATCCGCGCGCCACGATCCGCCGGCGGCAGGGCCGCGCTCTGGTCCCGCGGGCCGGGCGGTGCGTAGGGTGACCGCATGGTGGTGGTACGCGACGTCGGTCTCCTGCTGGAGGCCGAACTGCTCGCCAGAGGCGGCCGCACGGCCGCGGGTGGATCGGGGGGCCGCCGGAAGCCGCGCCGCCCGATCCGTTCAGCCGCCCTGCCGGACGCGGGGTCGCCTCACGCGACGGCGGTCCCCTCGAGCTCGACCATCAGGGTGGGGAGCGCCAGCCGCGTCACCCCGAGCATCGTGGTGGGCGGCGCCGCGCCCGCCGCGCCCAGCCGCGCCGCCAGCACGCCGTAGTTCGGGAAGAGCACGTCGACGTCGGTGGTGTAGACGTTGAGCCGGACGAGGTTCGCGAGGGACATGCCGGCCTCGCCGAGGACGGCCTCGAGGTTGTCGATGCTCAGCGCCAGCTGCGCCGCCATGTCACCGTCATGCCTGGGCTTGCCGTCGCCGTCCGTCGCCGTCTGCCCGGAGCAGTAGAGGGTCCGGGTGTGCCCGGAGACGACCTCGCCCTGGTTGAACCCCATCTCCAGCGACCACGTCACCGGGTTGACAGCCGTTCGTTCCATCGCCGTACCAGCTCCATTCGATCCATCGGTGCGACGCCATCGCTTCGTGACGCCGTGCCGAGGAGCCTCCCAACGAATCACGACATCCTCGGTCGTGTTTTCTGGCATGGTTTCCGCATGCGCGCCGACCGGCTGGTCTCCCTGGTGCTCCTGCTGCGCCAGCGCGGCCGGATGACCGCCGCCGCGCTGGCCCGCGAGCTGGAGGTGTCCACCCGCACCGTGCTGCGCGACATCGAGGCGCTTTCGGCGGCGGGCGTCCCGGTCTACGCCGAACGCGGCCGGCACGGCGGGTTCGCGCTGCTGCCCGGCTTCCGCACCGAGCTGACCGGCCTGAACCACGACGAGGCCGTCGCCCTGCTGGTCGCCGGATCCGGACGCGGCGACCAGGTGTACGCCCTCGGCTCGGCGCTCGCCTCGGCCATGCGCAAGGTGGTCGACGCGCTGCCCGAGGGCCATCGGGCCACCGCGAGCGACGCGGCCCGGCGACTGCTCGTCGACCCGGAGACCGACCTGCTCTCACGCCGGCTGGTCACCGAAGAGGTGCCGGGCGCCATGATGACCGAGGTCCGGCGCGCGGTGCTCGCCGGGCGCAGGCTCCGCATCCACTACGCCGCCACGGGCCAGGAACCACGGTGGCGCACGGTGGACCCGATCGGCCTGGTCACCGTCCGCGACCGGGGCTACCTGCTGGCCACGAGATCGGGCGAGGACCGCACCTACCGGCTGTCGCGGGTGCTGGCCGCCGAGGAGCTGCCCGAACCGGCACGGCGGCCGGACCGGGTCGACCTGGACCGGATCTGGCGGGAGCGCTGCGCGCGGTTCCTGGCCGACGGCCACATCACCGTGCTGGTACGGGTGCACCAGGCGCGGCGGGAGGAGCTGCTGAACACCGCGCTGACCGTCCGCGCCGAGGAGCCCGACCCGGACGGCCGGCTGCGCCTGGAGGTGACCTTCCAGGATTCGCGCCACGCCGAATGGGCGCTGTGGCAGCTCGGCGCGGACGCCGAAGCCCTCGCCCCGCCGTCGCTGCGCGCCTCCCTGCGCGACCGCGCCGCCGCGCTCGCCGCCCGCTACGCGGACCCGCCCTGACCGGACGGCGCCGTCCGGGACGCGTCAGCCCCGGCCGAGGAGGCAGAACTCGTTGCCCTCCGGGTCGGCCATGACCATCCACGGCACGTCGCCCTGGCCCACGTCGGCGTCGGTGGCGCCGAGGGCGCGCAGCCGCGCCGCCTCCGCCGCCTGGTCGTCACCGGGGTACGGCAGCACGTCGAGGTGGACGCGCTTCCACACGGTCTTCGCGCCGGGCGCGGCGCGGAGAAACTCCAGATACGGCCCGACACCCTTGGCCGAACGCAGCACCGCGTGCTCGTCGGTGACCTCGTGGACGGTCCAGTCCACCGCCTCGCCCCAGAACCGGGCCATGGCCCGCGGATCCGCGCAGTCGACCACCACCGCGGCGATCGGCCCGGTGTCGCGGTAGACCTCCCGGGGTTCCAGCACGCAGAACACGTTGCCCTCCGGGTCGGCCATGACCGTCCACGGGACGTCCCCCTGCCCCACGTCGGCGGGCGTCGCGCCGAGATCCGTCAGGCGCGCGACCAGCTCCGCCTGATGGGCCGCGGAGGTGGTCGCGAGGTCGAGGTGCGCGCGGTACCGCACCGTCTCGGGGTCGGGGACGGTGACGAGGTCGACGCAGACGGCGGTGGGGTCCGGCCAGGTGAAACCGACGGGTTCGACGTTGGTCACCCCGGGCCCCTCGCTGGAGACGCCCCAGCCGAGGGCGTCCGCCCAGAACCGGCCGAGCGCCGCGTCGTCGCGAGCCTTGAAGTTCACCTGGACGAGTCGCAGCCCCATACCGCCCGACCCTATGCCCTCGATGGACGATCGACCGGAGGGCCGCCGACGGGCCGCGCGGACGGGCCGGCGCCGAACGCGTCGGCGCACAGCTGGGCGAAGTGGGCCGGTCCGGGCAGGTTCAGCGTCCATCCGAGGAGCGCCCATCCGAGGTGCAGATGCCCGGCGGCGTGGGCCCAGGCGGCGACTCCCCGCGCCCGGAACCCGTCGGCCCGCTCGTAGGTCATGCGGCGGACGCCCTCCGGATGGTCCTCCGCCGCGCGCACGGTCAGGGCGACCGGGCGGCGCCGCCGGATCCAGTCGGCCACGGGAGAGCACCGGTCGCAGCCGCCGGCGATCCAGATGACGGCGGGCGGTGTCCCGGGGAACGGGCGCAGGCGGGGCAGCCAGGGGCGGACGGCCGAACGGTAGGCGGTCCATGCGCCCCCGTACCTGCCGCGCAGCTGCTCGTCCTCGTGCCAGGCCGCGAGCCCGGCGCCGTAGGCGACGGCCACGGCGACCGCGAGGAGGAACCGGACGTCCAGCGCGGCGAGCACGAGATAGGCGGCCGCCATGGAGGTCTGCATGGGGTTGCGGACGTAGGCGTACGGGCCGGTCGTCACCAGCCGGACCGGCGGGTCGTAGGGAAGCGGTGTCCCCCGGCCGGTCCGCGCGAACTCCCAGACGGCGGCGGTGACCAGCGCTCCGGGGACGAGCAGGAGCTGGGCCGCCAGGCCGAGCGCCCATCCGGGACGGTCCGGCACCCGGCTCCACGCGACCGGAAGCACGATCATGACGCTGACCGCGAGGACGGCCTGCAGGGCCACTCGGGGCAGCAGGTGCCGCCCGGTCGCGGTCCACCGCGCCAGCAGCAGGCCGGGCACCAGCGCCGCGAGGACGGCGACCGTCTCCCCGAGCAGCCAGGAGTCCCCCAGCAGGACGACCGGCTCGCCGAGCGGCATCACCGCGAGATCGATCCAGACCGCGGGGCCGACGACGAGCGGCACCGGCAGCCGGCGCAGGGCGACCACCGCCAGGCCGCCCCACAGCGCGGCCCAGCCGAGCAGCAGGTCGACCGGAACGCCGTCCGCGGTCCCACCCTCGGCGTGGAACGTCCACCATCCGGCCCGGACCGCCAGGGCGTTCACCCCTGCCAGCGCCGCGGTGTTCCACGTGATCGCGAGGATCAGGGCCGCGGTCTCGCTCCGTCCCGGCGGCCGGTGCCGGAGCAGGACCGCCAGCAGCAGGACCGGCCCGAACAGCGCGACCCCGCGCACCAGTGCCGGGTCCATCACGGTGCCGTGAACGTGTCGGCCAGGTAGGCGGCGGCCTCGCCCATGGCGTATCTCTGGACCGGCCCGAAGTACCAGGACGGGTCGAACGTCCGGGTGTAGCGCAGGGTGACGCTCAACCGGGCGCCCCGCCAGGCGAACTCGGCCTCCTCGAACTCCAGCCACCGGGCGAGCGTGGTGTCCCGGGTGACCGCGAAGACGACCCGGCCGGGCTCGCGCCGGACGACCCTCAGCTCCATCGTCCGGGGCTCCGGGCGGGCGCCGATCCCCAGCGACGTGCGCGGCGTGAAGGTGATCCGGCGGGTGGCGCCGACGTCCAGCCCGGTGCCGTCCGCGCGGACGGGCTTGGGGAACTTCATCCGCAGCAGCCGCGAGCCCACCGGCCCGATCGCCGGGGCACCGGCCAGGGCGCGTTCGATGTCGGTTCCGGCGGCGGCGGTCCTGGCGACGGTCACCTCGGCGCCGCGCGGAAGGTCGGCGACGCTGCCCTCGGCGGCGACGAGCAGCGGGACGAGGAGCATGACCTGCATGCCGCGGTGCCGTTTGGCCCGGTCGGCGAGGAGCCCCACGATCGCGCCCACGCCGTAGAACAGCGGGGCAGCGATGACCAGGCAGACGACGCCCTCGCCGAGCAGCGGCCCCGGCGCTCCGGGTCCTCTTCTACCACTTCGGCGGGGTCGACCCCCTGCTCCTGGCCGCCCTGGACCGGTCGTCGCAGGAGCGCATGGCCGCCCACACCCGGGCGGTCGCCCCCGCGAGGACGCTGGAGGAACTGGTCGAGGCGGCCACCGCCGTCTACCGGGCCGACATCGAGGGCGGCCACATCACCCTGTTCTCCGAACTGGTCGGAGCCAGCATCGCGCGTCCCGAGCTCCGCAAGGAGATCGTCGACAGGGCGGAACCCTGGATCGCGTTCGTCGAGGACACCCTCGAGCGGGTGATCGGCGGCTCGCCGCTGGCCAAGCTGATGCCGCCGCGCGATCTGGCCTACGCCGCGATCACCTTCTACCTCGGCGTCAACATGTTCACCCACCTCGACGCCGACCGCACCCGCACCGAGGCGCTGTTCGGCCTGGCCGCCCGGGTGGCCCCGCGCGCGAAACTCCTCACCATGCGCCTCCCCCGCCGCAGACCGAAACCCGCCGAGTAGCGCCCTCGCCGCGGTGGCCTGCGTCCCGTCTCCCTGCACCTTTGTGGCAAAGCCGGTGGCGGGGGAAGGCCCCGTGCTCGTTGACTGATGGTGTGAGCGGACGTGTGGGACGAGCGCGGGAACGTGTGCGGCGGCGCTGGGCCGGGATGCGGGAGCGGCGTGCGGGCGAGCCGCTGCGGGTCCGCCCGCTGGCGGCCGGGTTCTGGATGCCGGCGGCGGCCGGTCTGGCGGCGCTGGCGATCTGGGTGACCACCGCCTGGCTGCTGGGCGTGGCCGAGGACGCCCGGCCCGGCACCGAGCGGGCCCAGATCCGGATGGACGCCGTCCGCACCGGCCTGGCCGCGGGCGGCGGCGCGGCCGCCGCGGTCGGGCTGATGCTGGCGTTCCGCCGGCAGCGGCACGCCGAGCTGGCCACCGCACTGGGCGAGCAGGACGCCGCCGAGCGCCGCATCACCGAGCTGTACAACGCCGCCGCCGAACAGCTCGGCTCCGACAAGGCGCCCGTCCGCCTCGCCGCGCTCTACACGCTGGAACGGCTGGCCAACGGCAACGAGCGGCACCGGCAGACCATCGTCAACATCATCTGCGCCTACCTGCGCATGCCCTGCACCCCGCCCTGCGCCCCCGGGCCCGGTTCCGAGGAGGAGCACCGGGAACGGGCCCGCCGCAACGCCGCCCGCTACCGCGCCGCCCGCACCGGCCAGCCCGCCCCCGCCCGGTTCGCCGCCTCACCCGGACCCGATCCGCACGAGGAGCACCAGGTCCGCCTCACCGCCCAGCGCCTCCTGCACACCCATCTGCGCCCCGACGCCCCGGTCCACTGGAGCGGCATCGACCTCGACCTCACCGGCGCCGCCCTCACCGGTTTCGACCTCACCGGCTGCCACCTCCACACCGCCGACTTCACCGACACGGCCTTCACCGGGGACACGGTGTTCAGCGGCGCCACCTTCGTCCGGGAAGCCGTGTTCAGCGGGGCGTCCTTCAGCGGGGACGCCTGGTTCAGCGGCGCCACCTTCACCGGGGACGCCGTGTTCATCGGAGCGTCCTTCGCCGGGGACGCCTGGTTCAGGGAGGCGGCCTTCACCAGGCCGGCCGTGTTCATCGGGGCCGCCTTCACCGGTTCCGCCGTGTTCAGCGGGGCCGCCTTCACCGGGCACGCGGGGTTCATCGAGGCCACGTTCACGGCAGACGCCTGGTTCAGCGGCGCGGGCTTCGGCAGGGACGCCAGGTTCGGCGGAGCGACCTTCACGGGGGACGCCGTGTTCAGCGGAGCGGCGTTCACCGGGCCCGCCAGGTTCGGCGAGGCGATCTTCCCGGAGAAGGGGGTCGACCTGGAGGCGGCGACGGCGGCGGACACCGCCCTGGCGCACGAGGTCCCGCCACGCTGGCGGATCGAGCCGGCGGAGGGCCCCGCCGGCCGTTTCGTGCCCGCCCCGGAGCCCGCGGCGCCTTAGGACCGCCCGCACATGGCACGCGGCGCCCCGATCGCGGCCGGAGGGCGACCCGTGCGACTACCAGCGGTTACATTCGGTATAGAGCAATCAGCAGATGGTGAAGGGTCTCCGCAAGGGTGGGTCGGGGGGTGGTGTGGCGGATTCGGCCAGGGACAACATGCTGGTGACGTTGCTGGACCGCGTCACCGAGGTGATCGATTCCAGCGGTGATGTGCGGCAGGCCGCGCGGGCGACGTTGCGGGTGGTGTGCGAGGTCCTCGGCTGGCCCGTCGGGCACCTGTACGTACCGGACAAGGCGACCGGCGAGTTCGTGTCGGCCGGGGTCTGGGAGGGCGCGGTCGAGCAGTTCCCCGCGCTGCGGCGGGCGAGTGCGCGGCTGCGGTTCGCCCCCGGGGTGGGCGGCGTCGGCCGGGCGGTGCGGTCGGGCGAGCCGGTGTGGCTGCACGACCTGCGCCACCACCCCGACTTCGTGCAGGCCGGGGAGGACGAGCGCGGGGAGGCCGGGACGGTCCTGGAGGTACCGCTCGTCTCCTCCACCGGCGTGGCGGGCGTGCTGGAGTTCTTCACCCGGGAGGTGATCCCTCCGGACGAGGTGCTGCTGCGGGTGATGGACACCCTGGGCCGCAACCTGGGGCAGATGCTGGACCGGCGCCGCACCCAGCAGCACCTCGACCGTGCCCGGCACCGCCTGGACCAGCTCGTCGAGACCTCGGCCGACGCGCTGGTCTCGGTGGACGCCGACGGCCGGATCATCTCCTGGAACACCGCCGCCGAGCAGATGTTCGGCATCCCCCGCCACCACGCCCTCGGCCGGAGCGTGCACGAGACGATCTCGCCGGAACACCAGCGGGCGACCGACATCGCGCGCAGGGAGCAGGTCCTGGCCAGCGGGACCAGCGACGTGCCGGGACAGTGGCTGGAGCAGACCGCCGTCCGCGCCGACGGCACCGAGTTCCCCATCGAGCTCATGGTGTGGCCCGCCCTGGAGAACGATGCCTGGACCTTCCACCTGGCCATCCACGACATCACCGACCGGCGCCGCGCCGAGCGGGCCCTGCGCGAGGCCTACCGGCAGCAGCAGGCCACCGTCGCCCGCCTCGAGGAGCTCGACCGGGCCAAGGACGAGTTCATCGCCAACGTCAGCCACGAACTCCGCACCCCGCTGACCAGCATCCTGGGAAACCTGGAGGTCGTCCTCGACCCCGACGACCCGCCGCCCCCCCAGCAGCGCGACCGGATGCTGCGCGCCATCGACCACAACGCCCAGCGGCTGCGGCGGCTCGTCGAAGACCTCCTGTCGGTCCACACCACCGCCGAGCGCCCGCTGATCCCCCAGCGCGCACCCGTGCCGGTCACCGGCCTGCTCAACGAGGCCGCCGAGCAGGCCGCGGCCTCCACCGCCGGCGACCATCCGATCGACATCCGCGTCGACCCCGACGTCACCACCGTCGACGCCGACCGCGCCCTGCTGCTCCGGGCCCTGGGCGCGCTGATCTCCAACGCCGCCAAGTTCTCTCCCCGCCACACCACCATCACCCTCCACGCCGGGAGCACCCCGGCAACGGGCCCCGCCGGCCCGGGGGTGGCGATCGCCGTCACCGACCGCGGCATCGGCATCCTCGCCGAGGAGCTCCCCCACCTGTTCGACCGGTTCTCCCGCGCCCGCACGACCACCGACCAGGCCGTCCAGGGCATCGGCCTCGGACTCACCATCGCCCGCACCATCGCCGAAGCCCACAACGGCGCCCTCACCGCCATCAGCACACCGGGCAAGGGAACCACCTTCATCCTCACCCTCCCCGCGGAGACCGCGCCACCCTCCTGACGCACGGCCCCGGCCACCGGCGGCGAGGTCGTCACGCCGCTCCGCTCGGCGGTGACGCGTCGTCGGCGGCGGGCAGGGTGAAGCGGAAGCGTGCACCGCCGCCGGGGTTGTCCTCGGCGAGGATGGTGCCGCCGTGACGCTCGACCACGCGCTTGCAGATGGCCAGGCCGAGCCCGGTGCCGCTGTAGGTGGTCGCGGCCCGGTGGAACCCGGTGAAGATGGCCTCGTGCTCACCCGCGGGGATGCCGATGCCACGGTCGGCGACCTGCACGCAGACCCGGCCGCCGGAGCAGTGCCGGCCGGTGATCTCGACGTGGGCCGGACGGCCGGGCGGGGCGTACTTGAGCGCGTTCCCGATCAGGTTGTCCAGCAGCTGGCGCACCAGCGCCGCATCGGCGCGGACGGGCGGCAGGTCCCCGACCTCCACCCGCGGGACGGGTTCGGGTGCCGCCACGGCCAGATGCTCCTCGAGCAGCTCGCGCACCAGGGCGGTCAGATCGATGCGCACGGGGGTCACGGTGGCGTCCCGGGCGGCGGCGTAGGCCAGCAGGTCGTCGATCAGCCGGCGCATGCGGTCCGTGGCGGCAAGCACCCTGTCCAGCTGGGCGACATGCTCCTCGTGGCCGCCCCGCGCGGACAGGTCCTCGTGCACCAGTTCGGCGAAACCGCGCACCGCCGTCAGGGGGCGTTTCAGGTCGTGGGCGACGATGCCGGCGAAGGCCCGCAGTTCGGCCTCGCGCTCGCGCAGTGCGGTGATGGTGAACGCGGAGGTCACCGCGCCGGTGACGCGGCCGTCGGAACGGCGCAGCGGACGGGCGTGCACCATGATGACGCTCCGCGGCCGGTCCGGCGGGGTCACGACCACCTCCATGTCGTCGACGTTCTCACCGTGCAGGGCGACGGCCAGCGGCGTTTCCCGCGCCGGTATCGGAGTGCCGTCGGGATAGGCCAGGGCGGGTTCCGCGAGGTCCTCGGCGATCGTCAGCGGCCGGCCGCCGGTGTCGGGCAGGGCCTCGCGGGCGGCGCGGTTGGCGTGCACGACCACCCCGTCGGTATCGCAGGTGATGACGGGGACGTCGATGGCGTCCAGGATCTGGATGAGGTAGGCATCGTGGGAGGCCAGCTCGTCCCGGGCGGCCCGCAGCTCCTCCTCGCGGGCGGTGCCGCGGTCCAGCTCCGCGTGCAGTTCGGCGGTCGCCGCGACGACCTGGGCCTGGGCCCGAGCGCGGCCGCTGACCATGGTGAAGGTCAGCGCGCCCAGCAGCAGGCTCACCACGGCCCCCGCGCTGAGGGCGACCGCCGGCAGGGGGCTGTCGGCGCCGGGCAGCAGCGCCCGCGGCGCCCGCAGCTCCAGTACCCAGGACCGCTGCGCGACCGGGATCCTGCGGCTGCGGCGCAGGTCGCGGCGGCCCGCCGCCTCGGCGGTCAGGGTGGCGACGGTCACGGGCGGGCTCGCGCCGTGGTGGGCGAGCAGCCGCACATCGGCGGCGCCCTGGGTGATGTGGCGCAGGGTGGCGCCGATGAAGTCCTGGCCGCGCAGCCCCAGCCGCACCCACCCGACGAACGGCCGCCGTCCGCGGGCGTCGGGCGGCCCGTGCACCGGGGCGGTCAGGACGAACGACAGCTGCCGCCGCTGGACCGGCAGGTCACGGTCGCGGAGCAGATGATAGGTGTCGGAGACCGCGACCCGGCCGCTCCGGCGGGCCTCGGCGAAGGCGTGGACGGACGCCTCCACCTCGGTGAAGTCGATGCCGACCGCCGGAACCCGCCGGCCGTCCAGTGACCGGCTGAAGACCGAGAAGATGTGGTCGCGGTCCGCGCCGGCCGGCCGCAGGACCAGATCCGGGAGCCCCCGCTCCCGCCAGCGGGCCTGCACCCGGGGGATCTGCTCGTCGGTGGCCGGCACCAGGAACGCGATGGAGGTGGCTCCGGCCAGCCGCATGTCGCGCAGCGGCGCCACTACCCGGCCGAACCGGGCGTCCGTCGGCTGTTCGAAGGCCCCCATGGCGGCGGCCAGCATGCGCAGCGCGTCGACGTAGCGGCCGGCCTCGGTGCTCACCGCCTGGCTCACCAGATCCATCCGCCGGTCCATGGCCTGCTCGGCGGCGCGCCGCTGGGTCCGGTCCAGCGTCATCCCGGCCGCCACCGACGCGCCCAGCCCGAGCGTGGTCACCAGCAGTGCGATGAGCAACGGCAGGACCAGCGTGCTCCGGTCGGCCCGGGGATGTCGTTCATCCATCGCGACGGTCACTCGTCTCCCCCGGCGAACGTCAGGCGCTGGTCCGATCCACTCTAACGGCTACGGAAAGCGATCATTTGGTCGCGACCGGTAGCGGAGGCCGTCACGCGAACCCGGTGTCGGCAAGGAACGCGCGAGCACGTACACGCGATCGAGTTCGCCCAGCTCAGCGGTAGCACTGACCGCGACGGTCCCCCTCGTCCGACGCTGCGCCGGATCGCGCCTCGTAGTGCCCGCTCCGCCGGTGTACGTGGACGACCCGAGAACTCGGCGGCATTCACGGATGTCCGCGCCGCCGTCCGCGGAGAGCCTTGGCATGCCGGAGCAGAGGGCGCGGCCCTCGACCGGCGTTCGCCGCGGGCCCCT
Organism: Spirillospora albida; assembly: GCF_000718255.1. Classification (GTDB taxonomy): domain Bacteria; phylum Actinomycetota; class Actinomycetes; order Streptosporangiales; family Streptosporangiaceae; genus Spirillospora; species Spirillospora albida. Next base: position 51,534 of record NZ_JOFJ01000018.1, on the reverse strand, counting down.
CACCCCGTGCCGTCCCAACCGCGGCGAAATTCCTCCGACACCCGGCATGGGAGAAGAACATGGCTCCACGACTCGAACGGCCGCAGACCCAGGTGCGGCTGGGCACTCCGGACGACCCCGGCTCGGTGCACGGCCTGGCCGCGGCCGGGCCGGCGCTCCTGGTCGCGCACTACGGCGCGTCGGGGTGGGGGAAGCTGCACATGCTGCACCCCCGGACGCTCGAGCCCGTCGCCGACCCGCTGCCGGTCGGGCACATGCCGAGGGCGGTGGCCTGGCATCAGCCCCGGAACCAGGCGTACGTCATGAACTGGGGCGAGGAGAGCCGCAGCATCACACGGTGCGACCTGGCCACCGGCCGGATGGAGGAGATCCCGGTCGGCTTCGGGCTGCTCCACATCGCGGTCGACCCCGTGGCCGACCGCATCTACGCCGCCGACTGGCCGCACCGCCGGCTCATCGTGATCGATGCCACCGACCCCTCGCAGCGGCACACCATCGACCTGCCCGCACCGCCGACCCGGATCGCCGTCGCCGCGGACGGCGACGTCATGGCCGCCCTGTGCCTGCGGTCCGACCAGGAGCCCATCGACGCGCTGGCCGTCATCGGTCCCGACGGCTCGGTCCGGACGGCCGCCATGACCCCCGCGCACCTGCAGCCCAACGCCGTCGCCGTCGCGCACGACGGCATGGTGTACGTCGGCTCGCTGGGCGGCGGCGGAGTGCACCCCCTGGTGGGCGCGCACGACCCCGGGACCGGCGAGCGGCTGGGATCGGCCGGCACCGCGCGCGGCGTCCGGGACCTGGCCGCCCACCCGCATCTGTCCCGGGCGTGGATGGCGACCGACGACGGCGCCCAGCTGGCCGACCTGACCGACCCGTACAACCCGCTGGTCCTGGACGTGGTCAAGACCGGGAACGGGCCGTACGGCGTCACCGTCGGGGAGGACGGCACCGCCTACGTCGGCGACACCCGCGACGGCACCGTCTCGCTCATCGAGCCGACCCTGTCGGACGTGCCGCTGGAGGCGGTGGCGAACCTGCTCCGCCAGGCCGGGCACCAGGGCACCCTCTCCCAGGCGCTCCGTTCGTACCAGACGTACCACGAGCTGCCCGTCACGGCCGCCCCGGACACGACGACCGTGGGGCACCTGACCTCGCCGGGCTGCGGCACTCCGGACGCGGTCCTGCCGGCGGGCTTCAACACCTACGACGGACGCCACTACCGCTACACCAACATCACGTACTACCTCGGCGACATGCACATGCCGATCGGGCATCCGGAGTTCACCCTGGAGCTGAAGATCCAGCTCCTGGAGAACGCCTTCACCGAATGGTTCAAGATCCTCTTCGCGGGATGGACGCAGGCCCCCACGCTCACCCGGGTCTTCGACGCCGAGAAGGCCGATCTGGTCATCTCCGTCGGCGACCACCCGGACTTCGACACCGGACTGTTCCGGACGGTCTTCGCCGTCACCGAGTTCCCCGGCGACCTGAATCCGTGGAAGAAGAAGCCGACCAAGCTGCCGATCATCTTCAACAGGGACATCCGCTGGATCGCCCCGGGCTACCTGGACCCCCTGCCCCCGGACAATTCCGGCGCCGATTTCGTGTACGTCGCCACCCACGAGATCGGCCACGCCCTCGGCCTCGCCCACGGCAGCAAGAAGGCGCTGATGGCCCGAAACGCCACGTGGTACCGCATCCCCAAGACGGACGACATCAACGGCTTCCGGTCCCTGTACGGCCGCATGCCCTTCTTCGCCCCCCGGGGCATGGAAGCGCTTCCCGGGCAGAACCATCTGGCCTACCGCGACTGTGAGGGGCACCTCCTGGTGAACCACCCCGACGGCGACGGCTGGGCCTTCGTCCAGCTCACCGCCGGCGTCCCCGGAGCGCCCCGGATGGCCGAGCGCTCGGCCCACTCGCCCTTCCACGCCGCCGACGGCGTCCCGTCCTACGTCTACCGGGGCGAGGACGACCACATCCACCAGCTGTGGTGGAACGGCGCGTCGTGGGCCTGGGCCGACCTGTGCGCGGCCTCCGGAGCGCCGCCCGGGATCGAAACGCCCTCCGCCTACCGCAACGGAGCCACCCAGCGCGTCGTGTACCAGACCGCGGACGGGCGCGTCATCCGGCTCTCCCAGCGGCCCGGCCTGCCCTGGCAGTGGGAGGACATCACGCAGCCGGGCGCGAGCAGGCCCCTGGACAGCGGCCTGTTCCCGTACCTGAACCGCGACACCGGGTGGGAGTTCGTCACCTACACCGACGAGGGCGACGAGCTGCGCATGCTGCAGGAGGGCCCGGACGGCTGGTCACAGCTCTCCCTCCACCAGGCGACCCAGGATGAGAAACCCCTCCTGGTGGCGGACAGCCCGATCTGCGCCGCGGCCCGCCCGGGTGAGGAGCACCGCCTGTTCTTCATCGACCACATCCAGAACATCCGCATGTTCTTCCAGGGCTCCGACGGCGTCTGGCACACCCGTGACCTGTCGGCCGAACTGGGCCTTCCCCACGCCAGGTTCCTGGCGATGCACCGCGTCCCCGTGGGGTCGGAGCTGACCTGGTCCCTCGTCTGGGGTGGCTACGACGACGACATCCAGATCCTGCGGTCCGCGGGCGACGGCTGGGTCTCGGAGACGATCGCCCTCCCCCGCATGCCAGCCACGCGCGACGGCTACTCGGTCTGGCTGAGCCAGACCGAGCGCCACATCGCGTTCCGCGGCGTCGACGGCAACGCCCACCTGCTGTCCCGGCCGCTCGCCGACCCCGCCGCCGAGTGGCGCCTGGAGAACGTCAGCCGCACCTCCGGCAGCGTCTGACGTCCCGCCGTGAAGGCCCGGATGCGCGGCCGCCCCACATCGGCCGCGCATCCGCGCCGCCCGGTGGGCGACGGTCAGCTCTCGGTCTGCCCGAGTCGCTGGAGGATGCGGCCGGCGATGTCGCCCGGACCGACCACTCCGCGCACGGAGAAGCCGCCGGTCCGGCGAGGACGGTAGTACAGCGTGTAGTCCCAGACCTTCCGTTCGCCCTCGGCGTCTCCGTCGTCCAGATGGTCGAGGCCCGGGGCGCCGGACGCCCTCGTGACCCGACCGACCGCGGTCACGATCGTGCTGAACCCCCGGGCCGACGGCATCGAGCTGAAGGAGGCCGGCCTCATCAGGACCTGTACCGACAAGCCGCTGAGCGGAGTGGCGGTGGGCGGCACCTTCAGGCAGCCCCAGGTGGCCGTACCCGCCGCGTTGGGTCCGAATGGGGAGATCAGGTGCCCGGCGGCCGGCTTCAAGGTCACCAGATCATTGGGAACGGTGATCCCCCGACCGGCCGACTGACCCGCAGTCCGCACCGGCTCACCACAGAGGAGTGTCCGGCATGACCGGGGGCGGGCACAGCCTCACTGGACGCGGCGTATCTGGATCACGACGTCTTGCTCGTCGATGGAGCAGCGCGCGTAGCCGACCCGGGTTCCGTTCACCCGTCCACGTGGTCCGGAAGGGGCCTTCACCGGAACAGCCATACGGAACACCCTGGCCTGGGCGTCTGTTCGGGCGGGGTGGCGGGGTCAGGGTTCGCGAGCGCGGAGGTAGGCGTCCAGGCCGGTGGCGCCCTTGAGCATGGCGCGGCCCCGGGCGGACAGGCGAGCCTGCCAGTCGCGCAGTGTCGACTCCAACGGGGCGACGCCTCCGGCGGAGCGCACCTGAGCGATCAGCGGGGCGATCTGCTCCAACAGGTAACCGCCCCGCCTGAGCTGGTGGGCCAGCCGGACGTCCCGCACGTCGGCCGCGTCGTAGATCCGGTAGCCCGTCCGCGGGTCGCGGCGCGGCCGGACCAGCCCGGCGTTCTCCCATTTGCGCAGGGTGGCCGGACGGAGGCCGAGCCTCCTGGCGAGGGGGCCGATGAACGTGTCGCCGCGTTCTTGCGGCACGGGCGCCAGATCGCGGAGCGCGGCTTCGACGGCCTGGAGGGTGCGGCGGTCGTCGAGGAGTCGGCCGTGGCTTTCGTCGATGAGCCGCAGCGCGTCCTCGGTGGCACCCCGGTTGATCGCCTGCATGATCAATGTGGCCGTCCGGTGGCCGTGCCCGGGCACCAGGGCGAGAAAGGCGCGCAGGGCGTGCGCGTGCAGCGGCGTGTAGGTGCGGTAGCCGTGGACGGTGCGTTCGGCGGTGGGCAGGATGCCGGCGTCCTCGTAGTTCCTGATCGCCTGGGTGGACAGGCCGTGCTCGCGCGCCAGGTCCACTGGCCTCACGGATGCATCACCGATTGAAGGTCCATCGCTATGAGAGAGGGGATTTCCCGGAAAAGTTTACACCGAAGGTTAAACGATACCGTTGAAGGCATGGATATCAGGGAAATGGCCCGGCCGCTCGACGGCGCGAGCGTCTCGGCGTTCCTGCGGTCGCTGCCCGCCCAGCCCCTGCTGCTCGGCCTGGGCGAGGCCAGGCATTTCGTCGGGGAGCTCGGCGAGGTGCGCAACGAGATCTTCCGGCATCTGGTCGAGCACGAGGGCTACCGATCGTTCGCGATCGAGAGCGACTGCCTCATGGGACTCGTGGTCGACGACCACATCACGACGGGCACGGGCACGCTCGACGACGTCATGGAACGCGGCATCAGCCACGGCTTCGGCGCGTCACCGGCCAACCGCGAGCTCGTGCGCTGGATGCGCGCGTACAACGAGGAGCATGACGAAAAGCTCCGGTTCCATGGCTTCGACGGACCGCTGGAGTATTGGGCGGCGAGCCCGCGCCAGGCGCTCACCGGCCTCCACGGCCTCCTCGACGGCCCGCTCCCGTACTCGATGGAAACCCTCGACACGCTGCTCGGCCCGGACGACCGATGGGCGGACGAAGCCACGGTCATGGATCCGTCCCGGTCGATCGGCCGGTCCCCCGACGCCCAGCGGCTGCGACTGATCACCGACGACCTGGTGGCGCTGCTCGACACGCAGGCGCCGCGGCTGAGAGCGCGGGACGGGGAGAGGGCGGCACTGTACGGGCGCACCGCCACCGGCCTGCTCCGCTACCACCACTGGATGGCCGACACGTCCCCCGCCCGGATGGCCAGGCTGTCGGCCCTGCGGGACGCGATGATGGCCGCCAACCTGCGTGCCGTCGCCGAGCAGGGCCCGGCCCTGGTCTTCGGCCATAACCTCCACCTGCAGCGGAACAAGAGCTTCGTGCCGTTCGGCGACCAGCAGTTGGAGTGGTGGAGCGCGGGAGCGATCACCGCGACGCATCTGGGCGACCGGTACGCCTTCCTGGCCTCGGCCTTCGGCACGGTGAGCGACCACGCCCCGGCGCCGGACACCGTCGAGGGCCTTCTGTCCTCCCTCCCGTGGGACCACTCCGTCATCGACGCCCGCCGCCTGAGCGAAGCCATCACGAGGCCCGCCCCGCGCATCTCCCACGATCGGGCCTATTTCCCGCTGGACCCGGCCCGGCTCGACGCGATCGACGGCATCGTCTTCCTCAAGAAGGCTGCCAGGCTGGAGGCTTGGCCGGATTGACAGGCGTGTGCGTGTCAATCGCACCATCCATGCCCGCCCCTCACCGAAGGCGGCAAGTAGCCGCGCTCGGTCGGAAGAGACGGGAGAGGTGGCCTTCGGGGTTGGCGATGAGCTCCTCGAAGGTGCCCTGCTCGGCGACGTGGCCGTCGTGCAGGACGACGATGTGGTCGGCTCGGCGGATGGTGGAGAGGCGGTGGGCGATCACCAGGGTGGCGCGGTCGCGGGCGGCGGCTTCGAGGGCGTCGGTGAGCCGGGCCTCGTTCTCGGGGTCCAGGTTCGCGATGGCCTCGTCGAGGATCAGGACGGAGGCGTCGACGGCCAGGGCGCGGGCGATGGCGACGCGGGCGCGCTGGCCTCCGGAGAGCATGACGCCGCGTTCGCCGGCCTTGGTGTCCGGGTCCAGGGTGAGCTGGGCGCGGGCCAGGGCGGGTGCGGGGTCGGCGGACGGGGCTCCGAGGCGGACGTTGTCACCGATCGTCCCCGCGAAGAGGTGGACGTCCTGGGGGACGACGGTGATGCGGGAGGGAAGGTCGGTGATCTGGTCGAGGGGTGTGCCTCCGAGGAGGATGCGCCCGCGGTCGGGGTCCCAGTAGCGCAGCAGCAGGGAGACGCAGGTCGTCTTGCCGGCGCCCGATCTGCCCACGAGGGCGACGGTCCTGCCGTGGGGGATCGTGAACGAGACGCCGCGCAGAACGTCCGGTCCGTCGGTTGAGTACCGGAAGTGCACGTCCTCGAAGACCACGTCCGGGGCCGGGGCGGGGGCGGGGCCGTCGGAGGGCGGGGACACCTCGGCCGGCGCGGTGACGAGGGCCTGGACGCGGCCCGCCGCCGCGCGGAGCGTGCCGTACTCCTTGAGCAGCAGGGCGACCTGGGTGGCGGGGCCGAGGGAGCCGGCGGCGAGGACCATGGCGGCGGGGCCGTGGGCGAGCGGCAGGTCGCCGGAGCGGATGAGCGCGGCCACGACCAGGAGGGTTCCGACTGCGGCGGCGGAGACGAGCAGGTCCAGGAGGGCGGCTTCGAGGCCGCCGCGCCCGGCGTTGGCGGCCTGGGCGCGGGCCAGGCGCCGGGTGCGTTCGGTGAGCAGCGCCCGTCGCCGTTCCAGGGCGGTGAACGCGGTGAGCTCACGCATCCCCTGCACGGTGTCGACGACGTCGGCGGTCAGCTCCGCGGTGGCCTCGCGGAGCTCCTCGCCGTGCCGCCGCGACATCCGGCGCGACCACAGCGGGAGGGTCAGGACGCACACGGTCACGGGCAGCGACACGACCAGGAGCCGAGGGTCGAGGAGGACGGCGAACACGGTGCCGAGGGTGAGGACCGTGCCGGCGGTGAGGGACTGGGCGAGGGTGTGCGCGAAGAGCCACTCGAGGGTCTCGACGTCGGAGAGCACGGTCGCGGACAGGTCGCCGCTGCGCCTTCCGAGCCGGCGGGACGGGCTGATGCGGGCGATGGCGTCGTAGACCTTGCCGCGGAGCCGGGCGAGCAGCAGGTAGGCCAGGTCGTGGGCGACGTAGGTCTCCCACCAGGTCGCGAGGGCGGCGAGGAGGACGAGTCCGGCGAGGATCCCGGCGAACGCGCTCAGGGGCGTCGGCCGCCCCGCGACGGCGTGGCCGGCGAGCCAGGCCGAGGTGACGGCGACGCCGAGGGTGGCGAGCCGGCCGAGCAGGTGCGAGGCGAGGGTGGCCGCGAAGGCGCGGCGGTGTTCGCCGACCGTGCGGGCCAGCCACCACAGGGGGGACGCGGTCATGCGCGGGTCTCCTGGAGTGCGAGGAGCCGGTGGTAGGAGCCGCCGGCGGCGGTGAGGGCGTCGTGGTCGCCGGTCTCGGTGATCCGTCCCTGTTCGAGGACGACGATGCGGTCGGCGTCCCGGACGGTCGAGAGCCGGTGCGCGATCAGCAGGCAGGTGCGGCCCCTCCTGAGGCGGGCCAGCGCCTGTTCGCCGTGGACGTCGACATGTGAGGTCGCCTCGTCCAGGAGGAGGACGGGCGCGTCGGCGAGCAGGGCGCGGGCGATGGCGACCCGCTGGCGCTGCCCGCCCGAGAGGGTCGCGCCGCGCTCGCCGAGGACCGTGGCGTATCCGTCGGGGAGGGCGGTGATGAAGGCGTGCGCGTCGGCGTCCCGCGCGGCCCTCTCCAGGTCGGCGTCGGAGGCGTCGGGGCGGGCCAGCCGCAGGTTGTCGGCGACCGTTCCGTGGAAGAGGTAGGTGTCCTGGGCCACCACGGCGATGCCGGCGCGCAGGCGGCTCAGGGGGAGGTCGGCGAGCGGGGAGCCACCGATCGTGATGCTTCCGGAGCCGGGGTCGTAGTGCCGTTGGAGGAGCGCGGCGACGGTGCTCTTGCCGGCTCCCGACGGTCCGATGAGCGCGACGGTCTCCCCCGCCCGGATGATGAACGTCACGTCGCGCACGGCCGCGGCGGACGCGCCGGGATAGGTGAACGTGACGCGATCGAACACGATCTCCGGGTGGGACGGGAACGCGGTCCTCGTGCCGGTGTCGGCGACGGCGGGCTCGGCCGACAGCAGCTCCTGGAGCCCGTCGACGGCGGTGATGCCGAGGTAGCCGGCGTGCCAGTACTCCGACAGCTGCCGGACCGGGCGGAAGCACTCGGCAGTGATCATGAGGACGGCGAACACCGGCCCGGCGCCGGGAGAGGACGACCACACGGCGGCGAGGACGGCGGCGGCGGTACCCGCCTGGACGAGGAAGGCGCTGACCCCGGTCTCGACCAGCGACACTCTGAGCTGCCGCATCGTGGTGGTGTACAGGTCGTGGGCGCGGGCGGCGAGCCCGGCCCCGAGGCGTCCGACGGCGCCGAACGCGCGCAGGGTCGCGACGCCCTGCATGGCCTCCAGGTGGTCGGCGGCCAGATCGGCGAAGGCCGTCCAGCGGGCCCGGCCGCGGCGCAGCAGCGTCACGTCCCACAGCCGCGGGATCACCAGGACGCCCCCGACGGCGGCGGCCAGGACCGTCGCCGCCGCCGCGTTCACGGTGAACAGCCAGCCGACGAGCACCACCGGGACGCAGAACGTGATGACGACCTGGGGCAGGTAGCGGCTGAAGTAGGCGTCCAGGCCCTCGACGCCGTCCACGACGGTGGTCTGCACCGAACCGGTGCGGGCCTCGGTGAGGTAGGCCGGACCGAGCAGTCCGAGCCGTTCGACCAGGCGGTCGCGCAGCCGGGCCCGGACGAGGGCACCCGCCCAGACGGTGACGGTCTCGCGTGCCCACAGGAGCACGGCCCGGCCCGCGATCACGGCGAACGTCCAGGCCAGAAGCGTGATGGCGGTGTCGTGGTCGCCGCGGGCCAGTGCGGCCAGCGCACCCGCGAGCAGGAGCGCCTGCGCGACGTAGGCCGCCGAGACCGCCAGGCCCAGCCCGACGCACGCGGCCATGGGCGCCTTGATGGCGCCGGACAGCCGCAGCAGGCGCCTGTGGACGATCATGTGGCTCCTTCACCTCGGGGACGTGCCGGATGTGGCGACGGCGGATGGGCTGCGCATCGTTCGCACCATCGGCGTTGGCGCACCCAAGACGATAATGATAGTCATTATCGTGTTCAACCAGACATGATCACCTTTCTGGAGGCCTGATGCGCTTCACGGCGCTTTCTCGCGGCACGGCCGCCCCCACCACCGCCGGGCGTCGGCCCCGCCGGCAGGACGGGCCGCCGATGAGAAGCCTGATCGCCGCGACCGCGCTCCTCGCGCTCGCCGTCACCGGGTGCGGCGGCTCGGACGCGAAGACGCCGGCCGCCTCCGCGCCCGCGACCCCGGTGGCCTCCGCCACCCCGGTGGCGGCGTCCCTGACCGTCACCGACCCCGCCGGCAAGACCCTCACGCTGAAGAAGGCCCCGGAGCGGATCGTCTGCCTGACCGGAATCTGCGACGACATCCTCGTCGAGCTCGGCCTGACCCCCGCGGGCACGACCACCCCGGAACTGCTGACCCGGCCCGACTACCTCGGCTCCGCCGGAGCGAAGGTGCCCGTCGTCCCCGGCGGCTTCGGCGGCGAGGACGTCACCGCCATCGCCAAGGCGCGACCCGACCTGGTGATCGGCCTGGCCGGCGTGCACGAGGGCTTGGCCCCCGCGGTGGAGAAGTTCGCGCCGCTGTGGAACGTCAAGGTGAAGTCCTACGAGGACTCCATCGGCTACCTTCGCGGCCTCGCCGCCCTGACCGGCCGCGGCGAGCAGCAGGCCAAGGCCGAGAACGCCTTCCGCGCCAAACTCGCCGACGGGGACTCCAGGGCCGAAGCCGCCGGGCTGAAGGACAAGAGGGTCCTGGCCATGTACGGCGGCGGCTCCATCGGCGTCAACACCACCGACGACGTGCTCGGGAACTTCCTGTCCCAATACTTCGACTACCCGTGGCCCAGCAAGGGCGGCGGGTTCGAGACCGCGCAGGCCTACAGCCTCGAGGAGATCCTGGCCAAGGCACCGCAGGTGGTCTTCGTGCAGTCGTTCTCGTTCGGCGGCTCCAAGCCCGTCACCGAGACCTACCGCGCCAACCCCGTCTGGAAGCGGATCCCGGCGGTCGCCACGGGCAAGGTCTACGAGGTCCGGCCCGAACTGTGGGCGTCCGGCCGCGGCACCCGCGCGTTCGGCATCATCCTCACCGAGGCCATCGCGAAGGCCGGCGGGTGACCTCGTCTCACGTCAGGGGGCACGGCCGTGCCGTGCCCCCGCTCCGCTTCGCCCTCCCGGCGGTCGTGCCGGTGCTGCTGATCCTGTCCGGGCTGTGCCTGGGCACCCCGGTGATCGCGCCGCAGCGCATCCCGGCCGCCTTGGCCGACCACGCCTCCCTGGAGTACGTGGTGCTGTGGGAACTTCGCCTGCCCCGGCTCCTGCTCGGGCTGCTCGGCGGCGCCGCCATCGCCGTGGCCGGACTGCTGCTCCAGGAGGCGCTGCGCAACCCGCTCGCCGTCCCCGAACTCCTCGGCGTCTCCTCCGGCGCGGCCGTCGCCGTCGCCGCCTGCGTCGTCTGGGCGCTGCCCGTCTCCCCCGCCCTCCATCCGCTCGTCGGGCTCGCGGGCGCCGCCGCCGGCGGAGCGCTCACCCTCGCCGCCGCCCGCGCGGCCCGCACCGCCGGCGGGGTCCTGCTCATCGGATCCGCCGTCACCGCGGCCGTCCAGGCGCTCCTGCTCGCGATCATGGCGACGGCCGACCGGCTCCAGTACGACCTGCTCTTCCGCTACCTCGTCGGCAGCCTCAACGGCATCCTGTGGGACCAGGTCTCCCGGACGCTCCCCTGGTTCGTCCTGGCCGTCCCCCTCACCCTGCTGACCCTCCCCGCGCTCGGGCTGCTCCGCCTCGGCGACGAGACCGCGACCGCCCTCGGCACCCGCGCCGGCACCGCCCGCGCCGGGGTCCTGGCCGTCGCGGCGCTGCTGGTCGGCGCCGTCACCGGGCCCTGCGGCCCGATCGCCTGGGTCGGATTCGTCGCGCCGCTCCTGGCCCGCAGGATCCGGCCGGACGGCGACGCCCGCACCTGGATGCTCTGGACCGCCGCCCTCGGCGCGACGATCACCACGGCCGCCGACCAGGTGGCCCGGCTGGCCCTCGCCCCCGTCGAGACGCCGCTCGGCGCCTGGACCGTCCTCATCGGCGTCCTCGCCGGAGCCGCCCTCCTGCGCACAGGCGCCCGATGACCAGGGCGCTTCTCCCCCTCCTCGCGGTACTCGCCGCCTTCCTGCATGTGAGCGCCGGGGGCGGCGAGCCGGGCGACCTCCTCGCCTTCGCCGGCGGCGGCCCGGCGACGCTGGACGAGCGGATCCTGTGGGAGCTCGGCCTGCCCCGGCTCGTCACCGCGGCGCTCGCGGGCGCGGCCCTCGGCGTCGCCGGCCACCTCCTGCAGACCTCCCTGCGCAACCCGCTGGCCGCCCCCGAACTCACCGCCGTCAACCCCGGAGCGATCCTGGGCGTGCTCGCCGCCGCCGCCTTCGGGCCCGTCCCCCTGGACTCGGCACTCGGCGGCCTGGGCGCCGCGCTCGTCGGCGGTGTCCTGGGCGGAGCGGTGACCTGGCTGCTCGCCGCGGGCGGCGGACCGGGCCGGACGGTCACCGCGGGCCTGCTCGGGTCGGCGCTCATGGGCGGGCTCGTCACGCTGCTGCTCGCCTACCAGCCCGGCCGGTTCGGCAACGCCCTGCGCTGGCTCATCGGCTCCGTCGATGGCCGCGTCTGGGACCACCTGGTCATCGCCGTCTGGTGGATCCCCCTGTGGATCTGCGTCGCGTGGGCGGCGACCCCCGTCACCACCATCCTGCAAGGCGGCGACCAGCACGCCGCCTCCCTCGGACTGGCGCCACGACGGGCCCGCCTGCTGGTCCTGGGCATCGCCGTCGCCCTCACCGCGTGCGCGGCGAGCCTCGCCGGAGCCCTCGCGTTCATCGGGCTGGTCGTCCCGCACGCCGCACGGCGCCTCACCGATGGCCGCCCCGACCGCCACGTACCGGCGGCCGCGCTGCTCGGAGCCGCGGTCCTCGTCGGAGCGGACGCCGCCGCCCAGGCCCTCACCCGCCTCATCGCCGGCACCGAGCTCGGCCACCGCCTCGGCCTGCCGGCCGGCGTCATCACCGCGCTGGCCGGAGCCGCGATCCTCATCGCCATCGTCTCCAGGGAGAAGAACCCGTGAGCCTGACAACCCTCGGCCTGAGCTTCGGGCACGGCGTCCACCCCCTCCTCTCCGGGATCGACCTGACCATCGAGAAAGGCGAATCGGTCGCGCTGGTCGGGGTCAACGGCAGCGGGAAGAGCACACTCCTCAGACTGCTCGCCGGAGTCCTGACCCCGGACGCCGGCACCGTCGAGCTCGACGGGCTCCCCCTGGCCCGGATGCCCCGCAGACAGATCGCCCGCCGCATCGCCGTCATGCACCAGACCCTCCCCCCGGTCCCCGGCCTCACCGTCCGGCAGCTCGTCCACCAGGGCCGCTACCCCGGCCAGGGCCCCCTCGGCATGCTCCGCACCACCGGACACGACCCGGCCACCGAAGAGGCCCTCGCCCTCACCGGCCTCACCGACCTGGCCGACCGCGTCCTCGACACCCTGTCCGGCGGCGAAAGGCAGCGCGCCCGCCTCGCCCTCGCGCTCGCCCAGGAAGCCGACATCCTCTTCCTCGACGAGCCCACCGCGCATCTCGACATCCGGCACCAGCTCGAAGTCCTCGAACTCGTCCGCGAACTCCGTTCCGCACGCGGACTGACCGTCGTCACCGTCCTGCACGAACTCGACCACGCCGCGCGCTTCACCGACCGCGTCCTCGCCCTCCACCAGGGCGCGATCCACTCCGACGGCCCTCCGTCCGCCGTCCTCACCCCGCACCTGCTGAGCGAGGTCTTCGGAGTCGCCGGAAGGGTCGTCATCGACGAGATCCACCACCACCCCCGCTGCATCCCCGACACCCCACTCACGACCAACGCCCTCTCTCAGAGCTGAGCCCCACCTCTGCCCCAGTGGAAACCGCAGTTCAGCACATGGTTCCTGCATACCCGAAGCCATTTCTGAGGTGTTGAACCGCGCCCGCCACCCCGATCAGGCTCATCTATCAGACACTTCCTTACGCGTGCCCTGTTCCGGCGTCTCCGGACCCTGGACCCTTTGTGCACGCTGGCCATAGAGCTGTGCACTTACGCGAAAGACGGAATCGCCCGCGCGCTGCAGCCTCTAGAGAGTAAGAGCAGGCGAGACAACCGAAGCCCGGGCAGGGTGCCCAGATCCGCATCCGACGCGCGGACCGGACGCGTGCCCGCCCAGGGAGAGGAGCCCCAACGATGGAGAAACCCGCAAAGCGACGTCGGCGACTGGTAGCCGTCGGCGTGACCGTGGCCGCGGCATCGAGTGCGTTGGTCGCCGTTCCGGCGCCCGCTGAGGCAGCGGTCCACGGATGGTGCGACGCGGCGCACAGCACCGACTCATGCTGGCGTTACTGGACCGACGCGAACGACCAGGCCGTGACTTCAACGGCTTACATCAAGGTCACCAACCGCAACAAATTCATGTCGCTCTGCCAGCGGGAGAATCGCGGCTTGGCCATCGAGGTTCATCCCACCGGGTGCTCCACCACGCTCATCTACCGAGACACCACCGTCACCTCCGCCGGCTGCGGTCCGGATACCGAGACTCACTACAACATCGGCTACTCGGTCCGGAAGTTCCGCTGGGTGTCCTGGAACCGCAGCCTCGGTCGGGTAGACGGCGCCACGGCCTGGTTCATCACACCACCGCTCCCGCGACCGGACTGGTGACATCAACCGGCCGGTGGACAAGGTCATGACTGATAGGCCAGGTTTCGTGCCTGCCGACTCGGCTGTCGACCACCGTTCCCGTTCTCGTGCGGCAGTATCCACCGCTCCAGGCGCTCCATCATCAACAGCCAACCGAAAGCGGCCGGGATCACCGCCAAGCAAGCGATCAGCATCGGATGACTCCACATGTTCGGTTCTGAGGCGTCACGGGCCGATACCCGACGATCCACAGAGCACACCGATCCCACGGCGCGGATCATCCGCATTCGGCACCTGCGGGAATCCGGGCGAGCACCTGCGGCGAGCCCGACAGACAGGGATGTCAAAGGCTGGTCCGTGGGGGTGCCGGCGTGGGGTGGATCCTCCTATTCCGTCGCCGGAAATGCTCCGCGCCGCACACCCCTACCTGACCGCCGGTTCGGGAAGGGCTTTCTGTGAGGGGGTGGCGCAACGGCGTCACTGAGCGGGGGCGAGTCCCTGAGCGCTGGGAGCAGCCGCCAACACGTACCCGACGCCCTGAGCGGAAGCCTCTTCAAGAACGACTGCGCGACAGGACCTTGCCGCTTTGTCAGGTCTCCTCGGGGTCCTGCCCGTGGACCGCGCGTCCGCCGTCGACCGGCAGGATGGCGCCGTTGACGAAGCTCGCGTCGTCCGACAGCAAAAAGGTGACGGCAGCGGCGACCTCGCCGGGGCGGCCCGGACGTCCCAGCGGATGCAGGCGGGCGATATCGGCCTCCACGCGGGCGGCGGACTCCGGCGGCGAACCGGCCAGCAACGACGCGTAGCGTTCGGTGGCGACGGTCCCGAGCGCAACGGCGTTGACCCGCACGCCGCGCGGACCGTAGTCGACGGCCAAGGCGCGGGTGAGCCCTTCGATCGCGGCCTTGGCCGTGGCGTACGGCAGTGCTCCGCGCACGGCCCGCTGCGCTTGATGGGACGACACGTTGACGATCGCGCCCGGCGTCCCGTCCCGCAGGAAGCGCCGGACGGCGGTCGCACAGCCGACCACGACCGGATCGAGGTTCAGGGAGATCAGGCCGAGAACCTCCCGGGCGGACGCCGAGTGCAGTGCGGCATCGCGGAACACGGCGGCGTTGTTGACCCACCCCGAGAAGGCTCCGGCGGCTTCCGCGAGATCCGCCGCCCGCTCTGTCACAGCGTCGTCGTCGGCGCTGCCGATGACGGTGCGAAGGCGGTCGCCGGCGGGATGACCTGCCGTCCATTCCAGGGCATGGGAGTCGAGCTCGAGGACCACGACGGCGTGACCATCGTCGAGCAGCCGCTCGGTAATCGCCCGTCCGACCCCCCGGCCGCCGCCCGTCACGACATAGGAGCGCATCATGCGGCTCATCCTTCACGGTCACGGATGCTCTGAGAAGCCGCGCACCGCGCAATGACTCAGCCGCATTGATCGGCGCCCTTTACGGCGGCCGCCCCAGCGTTACATGCTGTGTCATGCATGTGATGCAGCTTGGCTTACCGGTCCGTGACGAGCAGCGCAGCCGGCGGTTCTATGAGACCTACTTCGAATTCACCTCCGCGCATGTGGGCGGCCACGGCACGATCATCGTTCGCAATGCCGACGGCTTCGAGCTCGCCTTACACGGTGGCCAGGACGCTGAGCCTCCGGCCGCCTTCCTCCGTTTCGCCTTCCGGCTCTTCGCGCCCGAGGAAGTAGAGGACCTGCTCAGCCGAATGCAGACGGACGGAGTGGACATCGTCGAGCAGTATGAAGATCCGGGTTACGTCTCGTTCACATGCACGGACCCGGATGGCCACCGGATCGAGGCGTATTGGGAGGCCAGCGGGGCCCTCACGGGCTTTTGACATTCCGGCGGCAGGTAACGGCCCCGGCGTTCGCCGTCCGGCGGACTTACAGATGGCTGATTCCCGTGTGCGCGCAGAGGTGGCGGGTGCGCTGGCCGGCCTCATGCTCTTCGTGATCTTCACCGCGGGGCGCCGGACGTCCTCGTGACCCAACCGACCGCGGTCACGATCGTGCCGAGCATGTACCGACGCTGCGCCGCCAGATGCGGCTCTGCTCGAGCGGTCCAAACCGAGCCGGAACTACACCCGGATGACAGGGCCCTGAGGTTCCCCCCGTAGCACGGACAGCTGGGGTGAGATGGTCGCCGACGGTACTTCCCTGCGGTGTCGGCGTAGCGCAGGGTGCCGGTTCTCTCCGCGCGAGCGGAGGTGGTCCGGCCGGCCACACCGGTCGCACTCCTGGCAGACGTCCTGTTCTCCCCGCGCGAGCGGGGGTGGTCCACCGGGGGGCGGAAGCCGTCACCGGTCAACACAAGACCCCTTCCGCACCTGGCGGGAGTGCTTCATGCCTTTTCGCCCGAGCAGGTTCGTGAGTTGCGCGAACAAGTCAAGCTGATGCCCAGGAAGCAGCGGCTCCGCCGATCGGGCTGGCCAGGCCCCTGCGGCCCCGGCACAGCTGTTCGGCGAGCGCCTGCATCTGGTCGAGTTCGTGGGCGTTGCCCTTCCAGGCACCTCGTGTCCGCGTGGCGCGTCGTAGGAAGCCTCGGATGCGCCGTAGATGCTGACCGTGATCTCCTGCGGGGGTGGGCGACGCTCGAGCAGGTCGAAGACCCGTTTGTCGTGGAGCCGGGAGCCGTTCGACAAGATGCTGGTGATCATCCCGAGGTTCCACGCGCGCGTGTAGACCTCGTGGAAGTATCGGTTGACGAGGGGTTCGCCGCCGGTGATCTGGAACCACAGGACGCCGGGGTCCTGGAGTATCCGCATCCGGTCGTCCAACTCCATCTCGCTGCCCCCGGGCTGGTAGCCGCAGCGTCATCGCGTCAGGACTGCACCAAGCGGTTAGCGACCCGCCCAGGCCGGCACGACCTGGATCGTCGGTGGGGGTCAGCCGGGGATCGGTTCGGCGAGGGACCAGCCGAGGCCCTCGCGCTTGGCGGTGTACATGGCGGTGTCGGCGGCGCGGAGCATGAGGAGGGGGCTGGTCTCGGATGTTCCGGCATGGTGGAGTGCGATGCCGATGCTGGCGCCCACGTGAAGGCTCTGGCCGTGGAAGGGGACGGGCTCGGCGATCTGGTGCAGGAGGCGTCGGGCCAGGGCCACGGCGTTGTCGTGGGAGAGGCCGGGGCAGAGCAGGGCGAACTCGTCGCCGCCCAGCCGGGCAGCGACATCGGTCTCGCGCACGGCGGAGGAGAGACGTTCGGCCACGGCCATGAGGACCGTGTCGCCGGCCTCGTGGCCGTGCGCGTCGTTGATCTGCTTGAAGCCGTCGAGGTCGAGGTAGAGGACGGCCACGCCGCCGGTCCGCATGACGTGCCGCAGGTGGTCGTGCAGGGCCGAACGGTTGGGCAGGCCGGTGAGCGGGTCGCTGCTGGCCTGGTCCACGAGGCGCGCCCGGACGCGCTCCAGCTCCCGGACCGCCGAGGTGAACCTGCCCAGCACGAACGTCGCGCAGAGGGCACTGGCCGCCGCCGTCATATACCCCTGGACGGTCAAGCCGGTGCGGCTCAGGAACAGGACGGGGATCGTCCACAGGGCGAGATGCAGGAAGACCAGCCGCGCCGGATGCAGATGGTGGCTGGGCGGGGCGGGACGGGTCAGCTCGGCGCGGGCGGGGTGCAGCAGCGCCGAGATCAACACGACATGTCCGAGGAGCAGTGCGGCGCCGAGCTTCTCCACGTACTGGGGGCCGAGGACGTACGGCAGCAGGTTGTAGCCCAGGTCGACGGCCAGGTAGAGGGAGACGGCACAGAGCAGGCGACGGATCGGCGTGCCGCGCTGGTCGGCCGACAGCGCGAGCAGCAGCCCCGCGGCGAGCAGCACGATGTCGCACACGACGTAGAGGGCGGGCACGACGGCTTCGGCGAACCCGCCGCTCAGGAACGGCTCGACGAAGAACTGCCAGGACGCCAGCGCCGCGGCGACGGTGACGGTGAGGGCGTCGAGCAGGCCGGCGCGGAGCCGCCCGGGAGCGCGCCTGCGGGCCATCAGGAAGACGGCGGCGGCGACCAGCGGGTAGCCGGACAGCCAGAGGGCGTCGCTCGCGCCGATCACGGGGAGCGGCGTGCCCGGATCGAGGGACAGCACCTCGATCACATCGCCGGCCATCCAGAGCGTCAGGGCGGACGCGATGAGCAGCCAGGGCGGCCGGTCCCGCGCCGGGGCCAGCCGAACCGCCGCCCACCAGGCCAGCCCGCAGATCGCCGCGTACAGGGCGAGATGCAGGACGTTGCCCGGCGAGGTCGAGTACAGGACGGCGTCCAGCACCGCGAGCACGAGCGTCGCGGTGACCAGAATCCTCAGACGTCCGACCGACACTCCGACCCATCGGCAGGCGTCCGGCCGATCTGAGGAATCACGCCGGGCCGGATCGTCCTGGCGAAGATCAGATACTCCCGCGCCAGCCGGAGAACAGTGACATCGGCGAGTCGTGATCCATCACCCGGCCTGCAGGAACTGCTCCAGCTCCTTCATCCGCACGCTGTCCGGCGGCGCGGTGTTCATCAGAGAACAACCTCGTCCTTTAGGCCGGTGCCGGTCGTACCTGATCACGATGCCGGAATGTGCGGGAAACGTCGATGGGGGGCCGGAAGCGGCCAGGAACGTATGGATCTTGGGTCTGGCGCATCGCCTTCTCAATGATCAAGCTTCCTCCGAGGCTCTCCGCTGCGGTCGGGCACGGGAGCGGTCGGATGGGAGCTCCTGTGGATCGTGGCATTCGCGCTCGGGTGCGGAGAAGAAGCCGGTCGGTAATCGCGGTGTGCGCGGGGTTCGCATTGACCGGCGGCCTGCTGGTCGGGCCGTTCAGCGGGCCCGCCGCCGCCGCGACGCCCGACACCACGCGCAACAGCACCTGGACGAGTTTCGTCAACAACAGTGACACCGCGACGGCTCAGTGGAGCGGCGGCGATGGAACGATCGGGGTGAAACTGCCCGACGGGCGGGTGTCGTTCGCGTTCAGCGACACCATGCGCGGTCCGGTGACTCCGGAGGGGTTCCATCCGCCGTTCCAGACGGCGATGGTGGCCAATTCGATGGTCATCGCCAGTTCGTCGGCGGCCGGCGCCACCCTGCGCACGGTGACGGTGCCCGGCGAGGGCAACAACTGGAACGCCAAGCCGCTGGTCCCCAACACCGGGACCGACAACGATCCGCCTGCCGTCAGGCAGAAGCGATGGGCCGGGGACGGCATCATCCACCAGGGCCAGCTCGTCCGGTTCTACACGGGCATGTCCTTCGGCGCGGAGGGCTGCTACGTCTTCAGCAAGCCCAAGAACACCGTCGTGGCGAAATTCAGCCTTCCGTCCGGCGGCCTGCCCGCCCTGCAGTCCACCGAGATCGTCAACCATCAGGAGAGCGCCGCGAATCCCATCTCCTGGGGAACCGCACTGCTCAACGACGGCGGCTACACCTACATCTACGGCGTCCAGGAACTGTGGACCGGGACGGCGCCCAACTGCACGCTCAACGGCCGCAGGCTGCACATCGCCCGGGTGCCGACCGGCCAGTTCGGCGGGACGTGGCAGATCATGACGCCGGCGGCGGGCCTCACTCTGGCCAACGGCCTGTTCAGTGAGTTCAGCGTCGCCAAGCTCGGGAGCACCTACCTGCTGGTGACGCAGAACTACGGGTCCAATGTCGTCGCCTACGCCTCCAGCACGCCCACCGCTTTCAGCGGAGCCGCGACGCACCTGTACTCGATCCCGAACTACAAGTCGGTCCTGCCCGGGTACGCCGCGCGCATGCAGCCCGCTCTGACCACCTCCAGTGAGATCGTGCTCAGCTACAACATGCTGACCTCGAGGGTCAGTCAGGACGGCTGCCTGGACGAGAACACCCTGGACGCCTCGATCTACCGGCCGCGTTTCGTTCGCGTGCCCCGGTCGGCGCTGCCGACGGCCGCGTCCGCCGCGCGGACGGCGACCGCGAGCCCGGCGCCGGCCGCCATTTCCCAGCGGCCTCACCTCGCCTGGCGGCCCGCCGAGGCGGCGGGCACCACCGGCCGGACGGCGACGTCACCCGCCGCGATGACCGCGGCCCCGGGAACGGTGCGGGCCGCCGTGGCGGCGTCCGTGCCGATCCCCGTCGGCAGCATCAACTGGATCCCGAGGGCCCTGCCGGGTGACCCCCCGACGTGCGGGCTCAACGTCAACAACAACAACCACCTCACCGCCGAGCCCTACACCGACGCCGAGGGCCTCAAGGCCCGCATCTACTGGGACTACAAGGGCCCGACCGTCGACACCAGCATCGCCCGTCAGCGACCGGGTGAGGACTGGACACCGCTCCCGCTGATGCTGCTCGGCGCCTCCCCGCTCCCCGCGGTCCCCGCCATCGAGGGGCCACCTCTCGCAGTGCTGTCCGGCAGTCCCCAGCGGATCCGCTGGACCGACGCACCGATGGTCTTCGGCGGCCAGACCGTCAAGTACCGGCTCTGCATGAGGGCCTACGACAACGACCCGCCCTACGAGGAGCACTGCTCGGAAGTCTCCGTGACGCTCTGAGCCACGGCCGCGCTGCGGGCCGTCCGGCCGGACGGCCCGCAGCGTCGCTCACTCCGTGAACGCCAGGACACCGGGGGAGGTCCTTGCACTTGCGCGATCAGCACTCCCCGCCCCAGCGGATTCTCGTGATGATGATGGGGTCGTTCGGGGTGTAGGAGGAGTAGGCGCCCGGCCCGGGGTAGTAGTGCAGGCACGTGGTGTAGGGGCCGGAATTGTCCACACCTCGGTAGTAGGTGACGTAGACGTGGTCCAGGCCCTGGAGCGGGTAGCCGTTGTTGAACATGTAGATGGCCGCGCGACGGCCGGTCCAGTTGCCCCCGGTCTTCCATGTGGTCGGGGCGCCGGGCTCGCCGCTCAGGCAGAAGTAGCCGCGCGGGCAGTTGGGCGGCGGCGGCTCGGCATGAGCGGGCGTCACCGTGGTCAGGGTCGCGAGCGCCGTTCCCGCCACCACGGCAGCGATCTTTCGTGACGTGCGCACGGGTGATCCCCTCTCCTGGGAGTTTCGGTCTCAGTCGTGCTCACCACAGTGTGCGGGCCGCCCCGGATGGGTGTCTTACGCGTGAGTGCACGGAGCTTTAGCCTGCGTGCACAGTGCTCAGCCCACATGGTCGGCGTGAGTCCCGTTGAGCCTGAACCACCGTTCCCTCTGAGCGCCCAGGTCGATGACCGGGGAACGCCTGGGGTGTGACGCAAATGATCATCGGTTCGCTGACGAGGTGAAGATCCCTTCCTTCCGTGGAGTCACCGTGCCGACGATGTCCCCGTCCCCGTCCGCCCGGTCGGGCGCCCTCGCGCTGGTCGCCTGCCTGGCCGCCGCCTGCTCCTCCCCCGCCGGTGGCGGGACGGGCGTCACCGCGAGCACACCGCCGCCCGCTCCGCCGACGCCGGCGCTGACCCAGGCCGAGGCCAAGGCCGTCGTGGCCGCGTACATGCGGGGGGCCGACCAGGTCCGCGCGCGCCTCGACCCGGTGATGGCCGCGTCCGTCTTCACCGGTTCCTCGCTCGGCATGGAGACCACCAAGTACAGGATCTTCAAGGCCAACCGGATCCGGATCGGGAAGGTCAGGTACACGCAGGCGCTCGGGGCGTCCCCCAAGTTCAGCGGGCACCCGCGCTGGTTCTTCGCCGCGCTCACCGACACCGGCACCAGGCCCGTCACGCGCGACATCATCCTCTTCGAGCAGCAGGCGCCCGGGGGGCCCTGGCGGGCCGCCTACACCACCCTCGCCACCAAGCCGGTCCGCGGACCGCTCGGCCCCGGCATCGACGTCGCCGACGAACCCGACGTCGTCCCCCTCCAGGACGCCACGCTGGCCCTTCCGCCCGCCCAGGTGCCGGCCGCCCTCGTGCAGGTCCTCAATCAGGGCGTCCGGTCGCCGCGGGCCAGGGTCTTCGCGGTCCCCTCGTGGGTCGCCTCCGCGTCCGCGGGCATGCGGCGCGACCGGGCCGACTTCAGGAGGAGCGGCTGGAACCTCGCGGCGGCCTACCGGCCTTCCACCCTGCCGGTGTACGCGGTGCGCACCACGTCCGGGGGCGCCCTGGTGTGGTCGGCGGTGGAAAGCCACCGCGCCTACCGCAACACCGGGAGGGGCGGTGCCTTCGACTGGCGGCATCCGAACTGGGGGGACATGCTGCGTCCGACCATCGGCCGGTCCAGCGTGCGCCGCGGCCTCACCACCGTGGAACGGTACGAGGTTCTGGCCTATGTCCCGCCGAAGGGCAAGGGCCGCATCCGGCTGCTGGCCAACCGCTGGGCGCCCGTCCGGATCCAGGGCCGCTGACCGCCACGCCCGCGGCATGTGACAAAGGCGGGCGGAGGTGAAAGGTCCCGCTCGTGGTCATGGACGGACAGCGGATCGTGGTGTGCGCCGTGTCGCTGCGACGGGTATCGATCTGGAGTGTTCCGCTGATTGCCGACGGCGGAGCGTTCGGGGGGCACGATGCAACGACTTCTCAGCATGGGCATTGCCACCGTCATCGCCGCCGGCGGCCTTCTGGTGGCGGCACCTGCCGGCGCGCGGCCGCGAGTCGAGGCGAACCTCCACATGTCGGACGACCTGCGCCATCACCTCGGAAGACTGTGGGAGAGGACCTACTTCGGCACCCGCGGCCACCAGCGGATCGAACGCAAGTCCGACGCCCACTACGGGCGGGTCGAGAACAGGTACTACGCGCTCGTCTGCGTCTACTACGACGACCTCGAGACCAAGGACACCGATTGCGGAGCGGTGTTCAAGAAGGTCGGCAGGCAGGGAGAGTGGCGGGTGCTGGAGTGGGACGGCGGCTACGACTGCACCAGGGGGATACCTCGCGTACTGCGCAGGTACTGGACGCCCTTCTCCTGTTGACACCCTTTCCAGTCGGACGCGACGCCGCCGCCCGCTTGCGGGTCAGGGCTCGCGGCGGAGGGCGACGAGGGCGACGTCGTCCTCGCGATGGCCGAATTCGGCGAGGATGCGGTCGCTGAACCACTCGAGGTCGGCGTCCACGTCCGCCGCCACGGTGCGGAGCCGCTCCAGGTTGACCGACAGCGAGACGCCGCGGTCCTCGATCAGGCCGTCGGTGATCAGCACGACGGTGCCGCCCGGCGGGACGACGGTCTCCTCGATGCCGACCTCCTCCACCGGGAAGCCGAGCAGGACGCCGCCGCCGGGGCCGTACCGCGCCCGGCCGTCCGCGATGTGGAGCGGCGCGAGGTGCCCGGCGTTCGCGACGTGCAGGGCGCCGGTCACCGGGTCCAGGGTCATCAGGCACATGGTGACCGTCTGGTCGCCGTGGTAGCGCTGCATGACGCCGTTCAGGAGCCGCAGGATCGTGACGGAGTCATGGCCCTCCTGGGCGTACGCCCGCAGCGCGTGCCGGATCTCCGCCATCACCGTCGCCGCGTGCAGCGAGTGGCCCTGGACGTCGCCGATCGCGACCAGCACCCGGCCGTCCAGGTCGATGACCTCGTAGAAGTCGCCGCCCACCTCGGCCTGGTCGCTCGCCGGCTCGTACCGGACCGCGAACGTCCACCCCGGCACGGCGGGAAGGGCCGCGGGCAGCAGGCTGCGCTGCAGGGTCAGTGAGATCAGGTGCTCCTCGGTGAAGGAGCGCAGCGCCTCCATCGCCAGCGCGAGGGTCTGGCCGAGCTGGCGCAGCAGGTTGATCTCGTCCTCGCCCGCCGCGCCCCGCGCCTCGATCGCGACGGCGATCGGCGGGCGGCCGCGCTTGATCCGCGACATCGTCACGAGGATGTCGCCCTCGGCCGCGTGGTCGGGCAGCAGGTCCCGCCATCTGCGCTCGGAGAACAGGGCGACCTCGGTGCCGGTGGCGTCCCCGAGGCCCGTCATCGCGGCGAGCCGCTCGAACAGCGACGGCGGGCACACGCGATGCCACACCCCCTCACCGAGCTCCACGGTGCGGCGGGCCTGGCCGTCCGGCGGCAGGATGAACGCCGCCGCCGGCACCCCGAAGATCTCGAAGGCGCCGTGCGCGGTGACCGCCGCGAGGCCCTCGAAGGTCTCGGCCGCGTTGACGGCGAGGGAGGTGCGGGTCAGGGCGGCCTGCAGCGCCGCGATCCGCTCGGCGTGCCGCCGCGCCTGGTAGTAGCGCAGCACCGCCTCGACCGTCGCGAGGAACTCCTCCGGGTCGATCGGGTCGGTCAGGTAGGCGTCCGCGCCCCGCCGCAGCCCGTACGCGCGGTCGGCCACCTGCACCGCCGTCGCCGAGATGTGGATGACCGGCAGGGACGCGGTCTCCGGTTCCGACTTGAGCCGCGCGCACACCTCGATCCCGCTGGCGTCCGGCAACCGGACGTCCAGGACCACCAGGTCGACGTCCGCGGCGGCGAGCGCCTTCCACGTCTGCGCCGCCGACGCCGCCTCCACGACGGTGTGCCCGGCGCGCTTCAGCCAGCTTCCGATGATGTACCGCTTGGTGTCGTTGTCGTCGACGACCAGTGTCGTGCTCGCCTTCACGTCCCTCATCCTCCGGCCGGGTCCGCACCGCCGCCACGGGGGTCCGGCGGGATCCGGACGGTGACCGTCGTCCCCTCGCCGAGGACGCTGTCCAGGACGAGGTCGCCGCCGAGCGCGCGGGCCAGCCGCCGAGCGTACGGCAGCCCGAGGCCCGTACCGCCCGCGGCCGTGCCCGGTACCTGGTAGAACTCCTCGAAGACCCGGTCGATATCGGCGGGCGGGATCCCGGCGCCGGTGTCGGACACGACGAACTCGACCGCGTCCGGCACCGCCCGCGCCGTCACCGACACCCGCCCGCCGGGCGTGAACTTCAGCGCGTTCCCCACCAGGTTCCGCAGGACGCGGGTCAGCATCACCTCGTCGGTGACCAGGACGGGCGGGGCGTGCGCGGCGTCCACGGCGAGCACCGCCCCGGCCTCCTTCGCCATCGGGCCGAGCAGGTCGGCCAGCAGCCGCAGCAGCGCCGGCACCTCGACCGGGGCCGGCCGCGGTTCCAGCCCGCCGCGCTCCGCCTTCGCCAGGTCGAGCAGCTCGTTCACCAGCGACAGCAGGGTCTGCCCGGACTCGCCGATCAGGACGATCTGATGGCGCTGCTCGCCGGTGAGGGCCTCGGCGTGGGGATCGAGCAGCAGCCGGACGAGTCCGATGACGCTGTTCACCGGGGTGCGCAGCTCATGGCTGACGTTGGCCCAGAACCGGTTCCTGGCCTCGGCCGCCTCGCGGAGCTGGTCCGACTTCTCCTCCAGCTCGGCGTACAGCGCCACGACCCCCCGGTTGGTCTGCTCCAGCTCCTCCGACAGCTCCGAGTACAGGGCCATCACGCCCCGGTTGGTCTGCTCCAGCTCGGTGTTGAGGGACTGGAGCTCCTCCCGCTGGCGCCGGATGTCCTCCAGGGCCATGAGCAGCTCGGCGTTCTGCGTGCGGAGCTCGTCGAGCGCCGACACCGGACGCAGATGCCGGAGCCGTTCGCGCAGCCGCTCCAGCGCGTTCCGGTCGACCGGGGCGCCGCCGGGCAGCTCCTTGCGGAGGCGTACCAGCAGGCGGTCCCCCCGCTCCTCATGGACGACGTCCATCAGGCGGGAGGCCGCCCGGTATCCCTCGGAGGACGGCAGCCCGTCGGCGCGCGGCGCGCACAGCAGCTCGACGATCAGCGCCGGACGCGCCCCCCGCCCGACCAGGAAGGCGACCTCGACCCTCCCGGACCAGGCGAGCAGCTCGCGGCCGGCCTCGCTGAGCGCCGTCGCGACCCGCACCTGGTCCGGCTGCTCGAAGCCGATCTCGGCGGCGACCCGGCGGCCGGCCTGCCGGAAGGCGAACACGTCGTCCTCGGCCGCGATCTCCAGCGCCAGCAGGTCGTCGATCATCCGCCCGCGCCGCCCGCCGTCGTCACCACGAGCACGGACCGGTCGTCGTGCCGGTCCCCCGCGTCCCGGAACAGGGCCGCCGCCATCAGCAGCGCGTCGCCGCGCGGGAGGCCGGCGGTGTCCCAGCGGCCGGTCAGGCCGTCGGAGTGCAGTACCACCGCCGCTCCCGGGGGAAGCTCGTAGGAGTACTCCCGGAGCCGGCCGGTGCGGGTCCCCGCGATGCCCCGCACCGAGATCATCCCCTGCCGCCGCTCGGGGCCGACGACCCAGCCCGCGACGTTCCCCAGCCCCGCGAAGCGCACCGTCCCCGCCGCCGGGTCTGCCGCCGCCACCGCCACCGCGCCGCCGCGCGTCGCGGTCATCCGCTCGTGCACCCGGCGCAGGATCTCGCCGGGCGGGGCGGGCAGCACGGCGTCCTCGAACGCCCGCACCGCCTCCCGCGCCGCGCGCGCCGCCAGCGGCCCGTGCCCGAGGCCGTCGCAGAGGACGGCGTAGACGGTCCCGGCGGCGCGGCGCACCGCGTACGCGTCGCCGCATTCGTCCTCCCCGTCGATCGGACGGGTCAGCCCCGCGACCGGCGGATCGAGGTCGCCCGGATCGCCCGGCCGCCGGAACCGGGCGAACAGCACCGTCCCGGTCCCCGGCACCGAATGCAGTCCGCTGCGGTCGGCGAGCCGCTCGATCGCGCCCAGCCCGATCCCCAGCGTCCCGCGGCTGGAGCGCCCGTCCAGCCGCGCCGCCGCCACGTCCGCGATGCCGGGCCCCCGGTCGACGCAGACGAACTCCAGGGCCGCGGCGTCCCCGTCCCGGACGATCCGCACCAGCATCTCGCCCCGGTCGGCGTGCGCGGCCAGGTTCGTCGCGGCCTCCGTCGCGGCCAGGCGGACCTGCTCCAGCCGCTCGCCGGCGAACTCCAGCCTGCCGGCGAGCGCCGTGATCCGGCGCCGCACGCCCGCCGCCGCGCTGGGCTCCTCCACCCGGATCCACGCCGCGTCTCCGACCGGGGGGCTGCTCATCCAGCCGGCGCCCGTCACCGCGCCCATTTCGTCACCGTCACCGTCGTGCCCCCGCCCACTTCGGTGTCCAGGTGGAACTCGTCGGTCAGCCGGCGGGCGCCCGTCAGCCCGAGCCCCAGCCCCGACCCGCTCGTCCAGCCCTCGGTGAGCGCGAGATCGATGTCCGGGATGCCCGGTCCATCGTCGCCGAAGGCGATCCGCACCCCCGCCCGCCCGCGCGCGTCGGTGACCCGCTCCACCCGGGCGTGACCGCCCCCGCCGTACACGAGCGTGTTGCGCGCCAGCTCGCTCGCCGCTGTCACGATCTTCGTCTGGTCGACGAGGGAGAGGCCCGCCGCCGCCGCGGCCGTCCGCACGGCCTGCCGCACCCGCACCACATCGTCGCCGGAGGTGATGGGCACCGGCTCCTGCGGCGGGGCCGTCATCGGCCGTCCGCGAGGCTGGGCAGCGACGCGCCGAGCAGCCGCATGCCCTTCTCCAGATCCAGCGCCGTGCGCACCCCGCCCAGCGACAGCCCGAGCTCCACCAGCGTGATCGCCACCGCCGGGCGCATCCCGACCACCACGGTCTCGGCGTCCATCAGCCGCGACATCGACGCGATGGTGGAGAACATGCGGCCGATGAACGAGTCCACGATGTCCACGGCCGTGATGTCGATGATGACGCCCCGGGCTCCCGTCCGGACGATCCGCTCGGCCAGGTCCTCCTGGAGCACCTGGACGGTCTGGTCCTGCAGATCGATCTGGATCGACACCAGCAGGATCTGACCGATCTTCAGAATCGGCACGCGCTCCATCAGGCGCCCGCCCCCTCGACCAGCCGCACACCGCTGGCGGCCAGCGCGTACGCCAGCGCGTCCGCGAGCGACGCCTTGGTGACGATGTCGCCGAACTCGATGCCCAGCGTCACGATCGTCTGCGCGATCTGCGGCCGGATCCCCGAGATCACGCACTCGGTGCCCATCAGCCGCGCCGCCATCACCGTCTTCAGCAGGTGCTGCGCGACCTCGGTGTCGACCGCCGGCACCCCGGTGATGTCGATGACCGCGAACTGCGAACCCGTGTCCACGAGCATCTGCAGCAGCGTCTCCATCACCACCTGCGTCCGGGCGGAGTCGAGCGTCCCGACCAGCGGCACCCCCAGGATCCCGTCCCACAGCTTCACCACCGGCGTCGCCAGCTCGAGCAGCTGCTCGGCCTGGTCGGCGATGACCTGCTCACGCGTGGCGCTGTAGGTCTCGAACGTCATCAGCCCGAGCTCGTCGACGTAACCGGAGAACGCGATGAACTGCGCGTACGCCGTCTCCTCGCCCGCCGCCCCGATGCGCTCGTGCACGGCCTGCTTGAGCGCGAACACGCTCACCGCGGTCTCGCTCGGGCTGAACCCCTGCCGCGCCCGGCTGCGCGAGATCTCCTGGAGCGCGGCCCGCAGCTCACCGGCCGCCGACTCGTCGCCGTCCGCGAGTTCCCGCTGGACCAGCCCGTAGAGCTCGCCGAGCTCCGTCCGCACTTCCCGTTCGGTGATCCGCCCGCGCACCCCTTCGGTGACCAGTTCGACCCACCGTCCGAGTACGGCCTCCCGATCCTCCAGGATTTCGGAAATACGTGTTCCAACCGCCCCGCTCATGCCTGAACTCCCCATTATCAGCCCAAAGTGATCACCACGAGCCTAGCGCCGCAGGTCGGCCGCTCATCCCGCCCTCACGCGCTCGCCGTACCGGCCCCGGCAGAGGTCTGCTAGTCAGTGTTGCTATGTACTGCTAGTCAGTGCTACTTTGTAGTGGTAGTCAGTGCCATTGAGTAGCAGGGGGGTTCATGGACAAACAGCTGACGGAGATGCTCAAGGGCACGCTCGAGGGCTGCGTGCTCGAAATCATCGGCGGCGAGGAGACCTACGGGTACGCCATCACGCGCCGGCTGAACGAACTCGGCTTCACCGATGTCGTCGAGGGGACGGTCTACGCCATCCTCCAGCGGCTGGAGAAGAACGGGCTCGTCCAGGTGACGAAACGACCCTCCGAGCTGGGCCCGCCGCGCAAGTTCTACGCGCTCAACGACGCGGGACGCGAGGAACTCGCGACGTTCTGGGCGAAATGGGACTACATCACATCACGGATCGACAAGCTCAAGGAGGGCGGGAGATGAAGTTCTGGGAGACCGTGACAGGCGGCGATCTCACCCGGGAATGGAAGGCGTTCGAAACCCGGGCCGAGAAGCTGCCGACCGGCCACCGGGCGGCGTGGGAGGAGATGAAGGGACATCTCCTCCCCTACTCGGGCTTCACGGGCCGGAACCTGATGCCGATTCTCGACGGCGCCCTGGGGCTGCTCGAAGAGTCGGCGGCCGACGGGCAGAGCGTGCGCGAGGTGCTCGGCGACGACATCGGGGGCTTCTGCGCGGCGCTGGCGGGCGGGGAAGGGGCCCGCGGCTATCGCGACCGGTGGCGCGAGCAGTTGAACAGGAACGTCGCGAGGAAACTGGACAGGCTGGGAGGCTGACATGGGGATCCGGGACATCATCGAGGGCAAGAAGCAGTGGCGGGCGCACACGGCGCGGGTCAAGGCGCTTCCGCCGGACTACCAGATCGTCTACAAGGAGATCCAGAAGTACCTCTTCAAGGTCGGACCGGTCGACCTGCTCGGCGGCGACCTGCTGTCGGAGATGGTCGACTTCTTCGAGGAGGGAGTCGCCTCCGGCCGCGGGGTCAGGGAACTCCTCGGCGACGACGTCGCCGCCTTCTGCGACGACCTGATCAAGGACTCGCGCACCTACGCGGACATCTACCAAGAGTCCATCGGCAAGCCATGACCGGCGCGAACCCCCCGGCGATCGCCGTCACCGGCCTGCGCAAGTCCTACGGCGACACCCTCGTGCTCGACGGTATCGACCTGGCCGTCGCCGAAGGAGCGATCTTCTCCCTGCTCGGCCCCAACGGGGCCGGCAAGACCACCGTCGTCCAGATCCTGTCCACGCTGATCGGCGCCGACGGCGGCGACGTCCGGGTGGCGGGCCACGACCTGGCCGCGAACCCCCGGGCGGTCCGCGCGTCCATCGGCGTCACCGGCCAGTACTCGGCGGTGGACAAGCTCCTCACCGGCGAGGAGAACCTCCTCCTGATGGCCGACCTGCACCACCTGCGGCGGCGCGAGGGCCGCCGGCTCGCCGCGCGGCTGCTGGAGCGGTTCGACCTCACCGAGGCCGCGAAGAAGCCGGCGTCCACCTACTCGGGCGGCATGGCCCGCCGGCTGGACCTGGCGATGACGCTCGTCGGCGACCCGCGCGTCATCTTCCTGGACGAGCCCACCACCGGCCTGGACCCGCGCAGCCGCCGCACCATGTGGCGGATCATCCGCGACCTGGCCGGCAACGGAGTCACGATCTTCCTCACCACGCAGTACCTGGAGGAGGCCGACCGGCTCGCCGACCGGGTCGCCCTCCTCGACCGCGGGACGCTGGTCGCCGAAGGGACCCCCGAGGAGCTCAAGCGGCTCATCCCCGGCGGCCACGTGGCCCTGCGGTTCACCGACGAGACCGCGCTGGCCGGCGCGCTCGGCGCGCTCGGCACCGGTTTCCTGGACACCTCCGACGACGACCGCCTCACACTGCGGGTCCCCTCCGACGGCGGTGTCGCCTCGCTGCGCGACCTGCTCGCCCGGCTGGACGCCGCCGGCGTCGAACCGGCCGATCTGGCCGTGCACACCCCCGATCTCGACGACGTCTTCCTCACTCTCACCGGCGACCCCAAGGACGGGAGCGCGGTCCGGTGAGCGCTTCGATGGGCGCTGTCCGCGTCTCCCACACCCTGGCCGACTCGGCGACGATGATCCGCCGGCGCCTGAAGCACATGCTCCGCTACCCGGCCATGACGGTGCAGCTCATCGGCATGCCGGTGGTCTTCCTGCTGCTGTTCGTGTACGTCTTCGGCGGCACGCTCGGGAACGGGCTCGGAGGAGGAGGCCGCGGCCGGTACCTCGACTACGTCACCCCCGGCATCATCCTGATGACCACCGTCGGCGCCGCCACCAGTACCGCCATCTCCGTGGCCATGGACACGGCCGAGGGAATCGTCGCCCGCTTCCGGACGATGGACATCTCCCGATCATCGATCCTCACCGGGCACGTCGTCGGCAGCATGATCTCCATCGCGATCAGCATCGCGGTCGTCATCGGCGTCGCCCTGGCGATCGGCTTCCGGCCCAACGCCGAACCCCTCGAGTGGCTGGCCGCCGCGGGCTTCCTGACGCTGTTCGTCTTCTCGCTCACCTGGCTGGCGGTCGCATTGGGCCTGGCCGCCAAGAACCCCGAGGGCGCCAGCAACGCGCCCCTGCTGCTGATGCTCCTGCCGTTCTTCGGCAGCGGCTTCGTGCCCACCGGCTCCATGCCGGCCGCCCTGCGCTGGTTCGCCGAGTACCAGCCGTTCACCCCCGCCATCGAGACCCTGCGCGGCCTGCTGATGGGCGCCGCCATCGGCACCAGCGCCTACCAGGCCGTCGCCTGGTCCGCCGGGATCGCCCTGGTCGGCTTCCTGTGGTCGATGAAGCTGTTCAGATGACCCACCCCATGTGCGGGGCGACAGCCGCCGCCAGGCCACTGGAACGATCTGGGCGCCTGGGTGAGCACGATCCTCGGCGACCTGTTCGCCACCGAGGACCACCGCGAAGGCGTCCGCTCCTTCCTGGAGAAACGCACCCCCACTACACCGGCCGCTGAGAACCCGCAGGTGAGGCCGGTGCCGAAGGTCCTGTCCGGCCGGGGCCTGCGTCCCTGTGGGCGCGCTTCCCGCTCACGGAGACTGGAATCGACGGACTTGAGGACCACGCCGTTCCGCACGCGCGAGACGGCGCCGAAGCACCTAGCCGGCGAGCGGTCGATGCGCCCGCCCACGGCACCGGATACCAAAGGGACACGACCATGAAGCGACTCGTCTTCGCGACCGCGGCCTCCGCGCTGCTGCTGGCCGGGTGCGCGGCCTCGACCGATGAGACCGCCACCGCGCCGGGCACCGCGCGGTCGGCGCCCGCCACGGGCGGCCCGGCGCCGCTGGCCGCCTACGGCCTGGCGGGCAAGTCCGCCGTGGAGGTCATCGACCACCTCGACCGGATGGGTCTGCAGGAGCGTCCGGCCGATCTGAGGGCGTCGGTCCGTCCGGGCGAACTCGTGGTCTCGAACGGGGGCGCGGAGACCGGTCTGGACATCCCCGGCGACCGCTTCTACCTCTCCGTGGCGCCCTACGTCGAGCGCACCCATGACTGCTTCTACCACTCGCTGACCACGTGCAAGGGCGAACTGGGCGGCAAGGAGGTGCAGGCGAAGATCACCGACGACGCGACCGGCCGCGTCCTGGCCGACGGGACGCGCACCACCTACGCCAACGGGTTCGTCGGATTCTGGCTGCCCCGCGACATCAAGGCGACGCTGCGGATCACCTACGCCGGCAGGACCGCCGAGAAGAAGATCACCACCGATGAGAAGGCGCCGACCTGCCTGACGACGCTCCGCCTCTCCTGACGCCCGGAGACTCCATCCGCACGACCGTGCCGCCGGACGGCGGAGGTGCGGCACCGAATGCTCAGGGTAGTTGAATGACTACTCTGGACATGGGTGGCGGGCGGAGTGTTTCAGGGCGGAGGGGTTGTGCCGGAGACCGGCAGGGAGGGCATGCTGCTGGCGCTGCTGGAGAGCGTCGCCGAGGTCATCAGTACCAGCAGCGACCTCCAGGCGGCCGCGCGCCCGACGCTGCGGGTGGTCACCCAGATGATCGGCTGGCCGATCGGGCACATGTGCGTGCCCGCCGACGAGCCGGGCGTGTTCGAGTCGTCGGGGATCTGGGAGGGCGACGTCGACCGGTTCCCGGTGCTGCGGGGGGTGAGCGGGCGGGTCTCGTGCCCTCCGGGGGTGGGCGGCGTCGGCATGGCCGCGGTGTCGGGCCGGCCGGTGTGGCTGCACGATCTGCGCCGCCATCCCGATGGCATCCGAGCCGAGCAGGGCGAGGTGGAGGCCGGAACGGCCCTGGCGGTCCCGGTCATCGCCTCCGACGGGGTGGTCGCGGTGCTGGAGTTCTTCCACCCGCAGGTGATCACTCCGGACGAGATCCTGCTGCGGGTGCTGGGCAACCTGGGCCACCAGCTGGGCCGGGTGGTCGACCGGCACCGCGCCCAGCAGAGCGCCGACCAGGCGAGGCGGCGGCTGGAGCACGTCATCGAGACGTCGGTGGAGGCACTGGTCTCCATGGACGCCGGCGGCCGCATCATCGCCTGGAACACCGGCGCCGAGCGGATGTTCGGAATGACCCGGGAGGAGGCCATCGGCCAGATGGTCCACGAGACGATCGTGCCGGAGCGGTTCCGGGCGGCCGACGAGGCGGGCCGCGAACGGTTCCTGGCCACCGGCGCCTCCACCGTCCTCGGGCGGCGGCTGGAACTGGCCGCGATCCGCGCCGACGGCAGCGAGTTCCCCATCGAGCTCGTGGTGTGGGCCAACCACGAGAACGGCGCGTGGGTCTTCCACGCGTTCATCCACGACATCACCGACCGGCGCCGAGCCGAACAGGCCCTGCGCCGGGCCTACCGGCAGGAGCAGGCCACCGTCGCCCGCCTCAAGGAACTCGACCACGCCAAGGACGAGTTCGTGGCCACCGTCAGCCACGAGCTCCGCACCCCGCTCACCACCATCCTGGGCTACCTGGAGATCGTCCTGGACGACGAGGACGCGGTCCCCCATCCGACGCGCAAGATGCTGCACACCGTCACCCACAACGCCCGGCGGCTGCAGCGGCTGGTGGAGGACCTGCTCGCCGTCAACACCACCGCCACCGGCCATCCGCTGGCCCCCCGCCGCGCGCCGGTACCGGTCGCCGACCTGTTCGACGAGGCCGTGCAGCGCGCCTCGTCCGAGACCGATCTCGGCCACCACCCCCTCGACCTGCGCGTCGACGCCGGTCTCACCACCATCGACGCCGACCGCTCGCTGCTGGTCCGGGCCCTGGCCGCGCTGCTGTCCAACGCCGCCAAGTTCTCCCCCCGCCAGACCACCATCACCATGCACGTAGGCGCCGCCGCGGCGGAGTCCGGCTCCGGTGTGGCCATCAC
Source organism: Spirillospora albida (assembly GCF_000718255.1). GTDB lineage: Bacteria > Actinomycetota > Actinomycetes > Streptosporangiales > Streptosporangiaceae > Spirillospora > Spirillospora albida. The sequence goes on along the minus strand of NZ_JOFJ01000018.1, from coordinate 17,875 downwards.
CGTCACCGACCGCGGCATCGGAATCCCGCCCGAAGAACTCGCCCATGTCTTCGACCGGTTCTCCCGGGCCCGCACCGCCGCCGAGCAGGCCATCCAGGGGGTGGGGCTCGGGCTCACCATCGCCAAGACCATCGCCGAAGCCCACGAGGGCACCCTCACCGCCACCAGCACGCCCGGCAAGGGCACCGCCTTCACCCTCACGATCCCCGCCGCCGCTCCACCCTGATCCCGCGGCTCGTGGGACGCCTTGCGGAGCTCAGTCCGCGCACTCCTCGCCGGGGAAACTCGTAGGTTCCTCGCCGGGGGGCGGCGCGGGGAGGGTGAAGAGGAAGCGCGCCCCGCCGCCGGGGTTGTCGCCCGCGGTGATGGTGCCTCCGTGGCGCTGGACGATCTGCTGGCAGATCGCCAGGCCCAGGCCGGTGCCGGCATAGTCGATGGCGGCGCGGTGGAAGCTGTTGAAGATCTTGTCGTGGTGGCCGGGCGGGATGCCGATGCCGCGATCGGCGACCATGATGCGCACCCAGCCCTCACCGCTCGGTTCGCCGGTGATGTCCACGCGGGCCGACCGGCCGTGCGGGGTGTACTTGATCGCGTTGCCGATCAGGTTGTTGAACAGCTGGCATGTCAGGGCGTAGTCGGTGTGGACGGCCGGCAGCGACCCGATGTAGATCTCCGGTGTCGCGGCCGCCGGCTCGGCGCGGACCGCGGACATGTGCTCATCGACGATCTCCCGCACCAGTCGCGCCGCGTCGATCGTGATCGGCGTGAGCTGGGCGTCGCGGGCCGTGGCGTAGGTGAGCAGGTCGTTGATCAGGACGCTCATCTGGGAGGTCGCCTTCAGCACCCGTTCCAGGTAGTCGACGTTGTCCTCCTGGCCGGACCGGCCGGTCAGGTCGTCGTGCACCAGCTCGGTGAAACCGCGCATCACGCTGAGCGGCCGCTGGAGGTCGTGGGCGACGACGCCGGCGAACACGTGCAGTTCGGCCTCGCGCCGCCGCGTCTCGTCGTACAGCCGGGCGTTGTCGATCGCCACGCCCGCGGCGGCGGCCAGCGCGGTGACCACGGCCTCGTCCTCCTCACCGAAGTCCGCGCCGCCGGCCTTCTCGGTCAGGTACAGGTTGCCGAAAACCTCTTCGCGCACGCGGATGGGCACGCCCAGGAAACCGCGCATCGGCGGATGCCCCTCGGGGAAGCCGTAGGAGGCCGGATGATCGGAGATCTCGGACAGCCGCAGCGTCTGCGGCTCCTTGATCAGCAGGCCGAGCAGCCCGAGCCCGTGCGGCCAGTGGTCGACCGCCGCGATCTCCTCCTGGTTCATCCCCACCGTGATGAACCGCTTGAGCGTGCCGCCCTCACCGATCACGCCGAGCGCGCCGTAGCGCGCGTCGACCAGCCGCGTGGCCGACTCGATGATCCGCCGCAGCACCGTCTCCAGATCCAGATCACCGATCGAGACGACGGCCTCCAGCAGCGCGTGCACCCGGTCCCGGGCGAACTTGAAGGCGTCCAGCCGACCCTGCAGCTCCTCCAGAAGATCATCCACCCGCATGCTCGGCAGCAGGGCCTTGTCGCTCACATCCGCTCCCCTCCGGACCCTTCCCGCTCCCGGCGCCGGCGGCGGACAGGGAGACGGCCCTGACCGGTCGCGGCGAAGGCACCGCCACGGCTCGACGATCACCGCGAACCAACCCATACAATCTACTCTCTGTCACTACAAAACTACACATGGCCATCACCGCGACCCGGGGCGCGCATCTCGTCCCCCGGTCCGGCCGAAGACACCACGGAGAATGTTCACCGCGGTGAGGGAATGACCGAAGGAAGATTCCAACCGTTGAGCAGGGCGGCGATCGATCGGGGAGACCGCGATGAGTGAAGGGCCGGTGCGGCCATGGGTCGGCCGCGGGAAGGGACTGGCGCTGGTCGCCTGCGTACTGGCGACCGCACTGACAGGGGTACCGGACGGGCGGGCGCACGCCGCGACGGCCCCGCGGGCGATGTGGTTGTGGAGCCGGGCCGATCCGGCCGCCGTGGTCGAGTGGGCGACGGCCCGGGGAGTGGAGGAGATCTTCGCCCATGTGCCGTCCGGCGTGGCGGCCGGCGACGACCTGCCGAGGCTGCGCGAGCTCAAGACCCTCGCCGACGCCGCCCGCATCAGGCTGTCGGCACTGGGCGGGGATCCAGGCTGGACCTTCGACACCGCCGCGGCCCTGGCCTGGCAGCGCGGCGCCCTGGCCACGGGACTGTTCTCCCGTACCCACGTGGACATCGAGCCCTACGCGCTCCCGGCCTGGAACATCGACCGCTCCGGGACGGTTCATGCGTTCCTCGGCGTCCTCAAGGCACTGGAGAACGATGACGCCCGGCCGCTGGAGGCCGATGTGCCGTTCTGGTACGGGACGATCCCGGTCGGCACGTCCACCCTGGCCGACCGCGTCCTGGCCCGGGTCGGCGCGGTGACCGTCATGAGCTACCGCGATACCGCCACCGGCCCGAACTCGCTCATGGACGTGGGCAAGGACATGCTGATCCGGGGGCAGTACGCCGGCAAGCCGGTACGTCTCGCCGTCGAGACCGAACAACTGCCCGACTGCCCCCACTGCACCTTCTTCGAGGAGGGCACCGCCTCCCTGAACCAGGTGATGAGCACCGTGGACGACGAGGCGGCCCGCTACACCGCCTACGCCGGGCTGGCCGTGCACCACTACGACGCCTGGCGCCGTCTCGCGTGACGCGGGCGGCCGGGAATCAGGACGAACGGCCCGCGAACCTTGATCGCTTCGGCCCTACCGCGAGGGACCTCCGAGGCGAGAGATTGATCGCGTGGGTCCTCGGGTATCGCCGCGAAGCGGTGGCATCGCGGCCTGGCCCGATGTCCCGCAGCCGCCGCGCCCACGCCGCTCTGCTCCACCGGAGTGCGGCGTGGGGCCCATCACCACAAAAGGAGTTCCATGAAAGCCGCTGTCGTCCCCGAGCTCGGAGCACGCCTGGAGATCCGTGACGTCCCGGTCCCGGAGCCGGGCCCCGGCCAGATCGTCGTCCAGATCGAGACCGCCGGGCTCTGCCACACCGACATCCACGCGGCCAACGGCGACTGGCCCGTCAAACCGAAGATGCCCCTCATCCCCGGCCACGAGGGCGTCGGCAGGGTCGTCGCGGTCGGGGACGGCGCCGAACCGCTCCGCGAGGAGGACCGTGTCGCCCTGCCGTGGCTCGGGCACGCCTGCGGCCAGTGCCGCTACTGCATCAAGGGCGAGGAGACCTACTGCATCGCCCCCGCGTACATGGGCTACACGATGGACGGCAGCTACGCCCAGTTCACCCTCGCGTACGCCAGCCACGCCGTGAAGGTGCCCGACGGTGTCAGCTCCTTCGACGCGGCCCCGCTCACCTGCGCCGGCGTCACGACCTACAAGGCGCTGAAGGCGGCGCACCCGCAGCCGAACGAGACCGTGATGGTCGTCGGCATCGGCGGACTGGGCCACCTCGGGCTCCAGTACGCCAACGTCTTCGGGTGCACGTCCGTGGCCGTCGACGTCGAGGACGAGAAGTTGCAGCTCGCCCGCGACCTCGGGGCCGACCACACCATCGACGCCCGCAGCGGGCAGGCCGAGCAGCTGGAGAGCCTCGGCGGGGTCGACATCGCCCTGGTCACCGTCCCCTCCCCCGCGGCCATGCGGGCGGCTCACGCGGCCCTGAACCCCACCGGACGGCTCGTCCTCGTGGGCCTGCCGGCGGACAACCGGCTCGAGCTGCCCGTCTTCGAGACCGTCCTGCGCGGCATCTCGGTGATGGGGTCGCTCGTCGGGAACCGCAACGACCTCGCCGACTGCTTCGATCTGCACGCGCGGGGACGCACCCGGGTCGTCGCGGAGTCGCGCGCCCTGGAGGACGTCAACGAGTGCTTCGCCGAGGTGCTCGCCGGCCGGGTCCCCGCCCGCCTCGTCTTCGACATGTCCTGAGAACCCGGGAGCGGGAACACCGGCCCCTGGCCTCCGGTCCCCCAGGTCTCATCCTGGCCCCTCGCCCTCGCGCACATCGGCAGGTATCACCGCTGTCGCGGGTGTTCGCGGGTGGGGGCTTCGGTGGGCAGGTAGATGGTGAAGACGGTGCCGCCGCCGGGGCGGGGGGCGGCGGTGATGGCGCCGCCGTGCGCGGTGATGATCGCTTTGGTGATGGCCAGGCCGAGGCCGGTGCCCTTGATGCCGGCTTCGGTGGCGGTGGTGGAGCGGAAGAAGCGCTGGAAGAGCTGGTCGTACTGGTCGGGCGGGATGCCGATGCCGGTGTCGGCGATGGTCACGATGACGTCGCTGTTGCCGGTGGAGCGGGTGCAGGCGGGGGCGGCGGTGAGGGTGACGGCGCCGCCGGCGGGGGTGTATTTGACGGCGTTGGACAGCAGGTTGTCCAGGACCTGGCGCAGCCGGACGGGGTCGGCGTGGACGTGCAGGCGGGAGGGCAGTTCGGTGGTCAGGGTGAGGTCGTTGTCGGCGGCGGCGGCCCGATGGTCGTCGACGGCCTGGTCGATCAGGCGGGTCAGTCCCACGGTGCGGGCGTCGACGGACACGATGCCTGCCTCCAGGCGGGCCAGGTCCAGCAGGTCGTCGACCAGGCGCTGCAGGTGTTCGCTCTTGCGGTTGATGACCTCGACGAAGGTGGAGTACTCGGCGGGCAGGTCGCTCGCCTCGCTGAGCATCTCGGTATAGCCCCGGATGACGCCGATGGGGTTGCGCAGTTCATGGCTGACCATCGCCATCAGCTCGTCCTTCATCGCGTCCAACTGACGGAGCCGGCGCACCTGCTCGCGCTGCTGGGCCAGGGTGTGTTCGCGTTCGTCGGCCAGGACGTGCCGTTCGGTGATGTCGGTGGAGATCCCGTCGACCAGCAGCCGTGCCCCGTCGCGGCGAGGCGTGGCGCGTGACCAGATCCACCGGGTGACGCCGTCGACGCCGATGACTCTGTACTCGGCCTGGGCGGGCTCCCCGGTGCCCAGGGCGGCGGTGAATTCCTGGAAGACCGGCCGGTCGTCGGGATGGACGTAGCGGGTGAAGTCGTCGTCGGGGTCGATCTGCTCACCCATGATCCCGGCGGAGTTCGGGGATCGGTACATCGAACGCAGCCGGCCCGCCGCGGTGAGCTCCGACACCCAGATGAAGTCGTCGAGCTGAGCGATGACCTGGTCGAAGCGGTCACGGCTGACGGCCAGCTCGTGGGCCAGCTCGTCGGCGCGGTGCCGGTCCATGTACTGACCCACGCGCGCGCAGACGCCCTCCAGCAGATCCACCAGATCCTCGTCCACGGACAGGATCTGATCGTTGAAGAAGGCCAGCACGCCCTCGACGGGCCCGGCGCCGCCGCGATGGACCGGAAGGCCGATGGCCGCGTGCAGGCCGGCCTGCCGAGCCTGCCGGGCGCGGACCAGGCCGCGGTCGTCGGCGGTCAGGTCCCGGGTCCAGATCTGGCGGCCGGTGGCCCACACCCGCCCCGGCAGCCCCTGGCCGCGGGAGAAGGTGAGCGGTTGCGAGCCGGTGAACCGCGACAGGTCCGAGTTCGGTCTGATCCAGCACGCGGTCCGGGTGATGGTGGCGGTCGCCGGGTCGGTCCGCCAGTACTCGCCGCAGCACCACCCCAGCACACCGGCGACCGCCCCCAGCACACCGCGGGCCGTGGCGGCGGCGCCGCCGTCCTGGGCCACCACATCGGTGACGGCGTGCTGGACGGCGCGCAGCACCGCCGTGCGGTGAGCGGCCGTGATCTCGTGCCCGACGGCCACCGCGCCCAGCCGCCGCCCATCGGTGTCGATGATCGGCTGAGCGTTGATGGCGTACCGGCGGGCCGCTCCGTCCGGCGGGCGGATCACCACTTCCTGCCCGGTGATCTGCTCCCCGGCCAGGGCCCTGGCCAGCGGCACTTCTTCCGCCTCCAGCCTTCGCCGCCCGTCCGGGGCGAACAGGCCCCAGTCCCGGGACCAGCCGTGCGACGTCTCCGGCAACTCCGCCGCCCGCACGATCTGGCGCATCGGCTCGTTGAGGTACACCAGACGCCCTTCGGCGTCACATGCGATCACGGCGTCTTCCAGATTGTCCAGCAGAGCCGCCAGGAAGCTCGGCCGGCACCCCAACTCCGGGACGACGTGCGCCCGGTCACCGGCCACCCGATCAACCGTGCCCACGAACCTCACCCCCCGGTCAGGTCACGTCATACCCGCCCGAACAGGCACAAGACACCCTTCCCGCCCTCCGCCGGCCTGAGCCGGTTCGGGCCTCACCTTGGCGAAGGCTCGCAACCCGCCGGGGCGGCTCGGTGACCGGCGGCGCGGTGCGCGGCCCAGATGATCAGCGCGAGGGAGCCCAGCAGGAACACCGTGTTGTGCGCGTACTGCCTGACCGCTGAAACGTCACCGAGCGGGGTGGCGAAGAACGCCGTGACGGCTCTGGCCAGCACCGCCCCTCCGGCCACCGCGACGACATGGCGCTCGGTCCAGCGTGCCGAGCGAGAGCCGACCAGCATCGCCGGCAGCCAGGACGGCCAGCGCCATCCCCCCGGCGACTCCGGGCCAGCTGTACGGGACGAAGTTGAAGCCGAGCGCGGCCACCAGGCTGAGCAGGCCCACCACCCGGACAGAGGGCACCGCCAGGTCGCCCCGCGACGCGCCGCGCTCGCGCCCCAGCGTCAGCGCCCCCGCGAACAGCACCACCACCACCGTCAGAGCGCCGCCCACCTGTGCTCCCGAGGCGTGGTCGACCTGAGTGCGCAGGTGGTCGACCAGGATCAGAGCGGCCACCGCCAGGTAGAGAACCCCCGCCACGATCAGCCCCCGCCAACGCAGCCACGGCACCCTTGCCCGCGCCCCGCCCAACGACTCGACCAGCACGATCGGGGTGCAGAAGCTCCAGACCACGTGCCCGCCGATGAACACCATGGCGGTGTAACCGGCGAACCCCAGCGGTTCGATCAGCGTGGGCCGCACCATGTCGTCCCAATAGGGGATGTCGCGGTAGGTCAGAACGAACATGCTCTGGTCGATGACACCCGCCTGGAGCACCCCGAACCCCGCCGACAACACCGCGATCCCGCCCCACCCCACCCGGAACCGCCGCGCGATCTCCCGGATGAGCAACGCCGGACACCCGTACAGCGGACCAAAGAACAGCAGCCCGCCCAGCAGCGCCGCAGGATCCCCCGTGGTGCTGTCATAACCCGCCAGCGACTCGGCGAACAACGGCGACACCACGACCAGCCCGAGCACCAACCCGGCGACCGGCCATCCACGTTTCTCCGACCGCGCACCCGATGACGTATCCAACAAAGCAACCCTCCAGACGGTCGTCCCATCCGAAGGCTCGCCCCTCCACCCCCCTGACCACGACGGCCACCAGGCCACCTCCCACCGACCAAAGTCGTCGATCCGAGTCCACCCGGACGACCCCCAGCACCCGCACGGTGCCCCACTGCACACCCAACCCAACATGACCGCGGGACTCCGCCGCGCGCCCGGCGCTCGTCCCGATCCAGCCGGAAGAAGCGTCGGCCCGCGCGGGCATTGACCTCAACTGCGGTTGAGATTGCAGGATGCGGCCCGGGGGCGTTGCCTCGTCCGACCTTGAGGAGTGTGTCCGTGAGCACGGATCCCGGTTTCTATTCGATCATCGACTACACCGTCGACGGCCCTGACACGCAGCGCGAGCTCGTGAAGGCGTTCGCGGCGATCCAGGAGCGGTGGGTGCGCTTCCATCCCGGCTACCGCTCGGCCCGTTTCCATGTGAGCACCGACGGCAGCCGCGTCTACAACATCGTGCACTGGGCGAGCGAGGCGGACTACCGCCATTTCGTGGAGACCTCCGACACCGACGGCCGGATGGCAGCCATCGACACGGCACTGAAGGGCCTGTCCGGGGAGGCCAAGCCCCGCATGACCGGGGCTCCCACCTACACCGTCGTCCGCGAGGTCGGCCCCGGGCCGCAGCGCCTCGATGCCTGATCGCCCGATCCCACCCGGCGGGCGGCGTCCGGCGTGACCGAAGGTCCGAGCGGCGCGGCTCCCGGCACCATCCGCAGCGCATGGTGCCGGTAGGTCACCCGCGCCCAAGCCTCGTCCATGGCCGCGCGACACTTCTCCGACACCGGTGGCGCTTCGCCTCCACCTACCGGAATCGCTGCGGGAACAACAGCTCCACTCCGCCTTCGCCAGTCGCCCTCACGGCGAGAAATTCTGTCAAGGCACACGGCATGGAGAGCCAACTGTCCGCGTTGGGTCCCGTGCTCACCTGCATCGTGCTGTGGAACATCGTCCACATGGATCGGCCCGACCCATCCGGCTTGACGAACCGCCCGGTGTCAGCGGCTCACCGCTCAGGAATCCTCCGCCACATCGTCGGTTCTGGTAGCCCCCTTGCCACCCGCGAAAGGATGGACGACCATGACCGCCGCCAGACCGCCAGGCGACGACGAGGCCGCGTTCATCGCGGCGGCCCGCTCAGATGGCACGGCACAGTTCGCGCTCATCACGGAGCGCTACCGGCGTGAGCTGCAGGTGCACTGCTACCGGATGCTCGCGAACTACGAGGATGCCCAGGACATGACGCAGGAGACGTTCCTGCGGGCGTGGAACAAGCGGGAGTCGTTCAAGGGCCGCGCCGCCCTGCGGACCTGGCTGTACCGGATCGCGACGAACGCCTGCCTCGACTTCCTGGAGAAGCGCAACGACCGCACGCCCGTCCCTGCCGAGCTGCCGGGCGCGGGCTCGGAAGTGCGTCACCTGCAGCCCTACCCGGACCGGATGCTCCCGGAGGACCCGCAGGAATCGGTGGTGGCGCGGGAGACGATCGAGCTGGCGTTCATCGTCGCCGTCCAGCACCTGCCGCCGCGGCAGCGGGCGGTGTTCATCCTGCGCGACGTCCTCGGCTGGCCGGCGTCGAAGGCCGCCGACGCCCTCGCGCTGACCGTCGCATCGGTGACCAGCGCACTGCAGCGGGCGCGCGTGACGATGCGCGAGCAGCTGCCCGACCGCCGCCTCGACTGGCGGAGCCCTGCCACGCACGAGCTGTCGAACGCCGAACGCGGCGTGGTGAAGTCGTACATGGACGCCCATGAGCGCAACGACCTCGACGGGCTGACGGCCCTGCTGCGCGCCGACCTGCGCTTCACGATGCTGCCCGATCCGGGCACTTTGGTCGTCACGGCCAAGGACGCGGTGGACGGCTGGGTCTCCGGTGGGCTCTTCCAGCGCGGCAAGGACGACTGGCGTTGCATCGCCACGACCGTCAACCGCATGCCTGCGGCCGCGCTGTACCTCCGCACCCCCGACGACACGGAATACCGCTTGCTGAACATCGCGGTCCTGCACATCCCCGACGGGAGGATCGCCGAGCTCACCGGATTCGACGTGACCGACAAACCATGGCTGGGCCTGCCCCCGACGTTGTGATCGACCGAGTCCTCATCATCGACGAGTCAGCGCACGGGCCGGACGGCCGGACACCAGATGCCCCGTCGGCATTGCAGGCGGGGCATCTGGTGTCCGCAGGCCCGAGCTCATCGCCTCGTCTCGTATCGGGTCAGCACCACGCCGCCGGGAAACGTCCGCGTCTCGATCAGGTTCAGGTTCACCCAGCTGTCCAGCGCGGTGAAGAACGGCGTGCCGCCGCCCACCAGGACCGGCACGGTGACCAGCGCGTACTCGTCGATCAGCCCGGCCCGCATGGCGGCCCCGGCGAGCGTCGCGCCACCGATGTCCATCGGGCCGCCGTCCTCGGTCTTGAGCCGGGCGATCTCGGCGACCGCATCGCCGGTGACCAGGCGGGTGTTCCAGTCGACCTTGTCGATCGTCGATGAGAAAACCACCTTCGGCATGTCCCGCCAGAGGCGCGCGAACTCGATCTCCGCCGGGGTGGCGCCGGGCTGCTGGTCACCGGTCGGCCAGTAAGAGCTCATCGTCTCCCACAGCTTGCGCCCGTACAGCGACAGCTCGCTCGCCCGCATCTGGTCGTACCACCACTGGAACAGCTCGGCGCTCGGCGACGAGTCCGGTCCCTCGCCCCCGCTCCAGCCAATGTCGTCACCGGGCGCGGCGATGTAGCCGTCCAGGGTCACGTTCATGCCGAAGAACAGTTTCCGCATCGTGCCAGCCTCCCGTGAGTCGATCTCACACGTACAGACGGGCGCGGCCCGGAAACCTGATCGGTGCGCCATCTGCGTCCGCAGGTGGACGTCCGGTCAGGTGCGCCGGGGCCGACGCCGGACCTGCCCCTAATCTGCCCGTCCATTGCCAGGCTTCGCCTGCCAGACTCCCGCTATGACCGGCAGCAGCGCCCCTGACGTCCACCAAGTCGTCCGCCCTGATCAGATCGACGCCGACCTCACTGACGAGCTCATCGACTGCTGGATCACCGTGACCAACGCCGGTGGCGCCGCAGGCTTCCCGTTCCCACCCGTTGACGCAACCCACGTCGGCCCGGTCGCCGACCAGCTCATCGCCGTGAGGGGCCCCTCACACCGCCTTCCGCGGGCACGGCATCGGAACCAGCCTGATGCAAAGCGCTCGCCGGATCGCCCGAGACGAGATGGGCCTGGAACAACTCCACCTGGCCGCCCGAGCCGGAGTCGGATTGGAGACCTTCTACCGCCGACTCGGCTGGACGGAGGTCGGGCGCTGGCCGGGAGCACTCCGCCTTGCTCCCGGCGACGACCGAGACGAAGTCCTCATGGTCCTGGCGCCACTTTGACCACCGAGCCTGCCAAGCGGGCCGGAACTGCGGGCCGGTTCTCACCCCTTGAAGTCACCAGGGTGATAGCGACCATCGCCATCGAGCTGGGGTCAGGACTCGTCGCCGAGGAGGCCGCCCATCGCGTAGGAGGCGTGTCCGTCCAGTCGGGCGCCGGTCCGGTTGTAGCGCTGGGTGGTGCGGGGGTCGGCGTGGCCGACCAGAGCCTGCACGTCCCAGAGCGGGACGCCGGCGGCCAGCAGCAGGGTGATGGCGGTGGCGCGCAGGCTGTGGTTGGTCAGCGTGTCGGGGTCGATTCCGCCCGCGCGGGCGGCGCGGCGCAGGGCGGTCCGTAGCCGCCACCGGTCGAAGGGGCGCCCGTCCTCGCGGAGCAGAAGGTACTCGTGCCGGGAGCGACCCCGCAGCAGCGGTTCGATCAGCGCGTGCACGCGCGGGGTGATCGGAACCGGGATCTCCGCGCCGCCCTTGATCCGGAACCGCGCCACCTGGTGGTCGCCGTCCTTGGTGAACGCGCCCACCGGCATGGAGATGACCTCGGCGGCGCGCGCGCCGATGTTCAGCAGCAGGCCCACGGCGGCGGCGTCGGCCGGGTGCCGGTCGGCGATGTGCTCGGCGCCGCGCATCAGCGCGGCCGCGGTGTCCTTGCTCTGGGCGGGGGTGGTGCCGCTGCCGGGGGTGCGGGGCGGGTCGACGAAGCTCGCCGGGTTGTGGGGCAGGGCGTGGCGGCGGACGGCGTAGCCGTACAGCGACCGCAGCGCCGCGATCCTGCGCGCCACGGTGCTCGGCCTGAGCGGTCGGCCGCCGGGCAGCAGCTCGGCGGCGGTGCCGGTCGCGGTGCCGATCTGGTCCTTGTAGGCGATCAGGACGTCTTCGGTCACCGTGAACAGCTCGTACTGCGGCGCGGCGAGCTCGAGCCAGCGCAGGAACGCCGCCAGCGAGGCCAGGTAGGTCCGGCGGGTCTCCAGCGAGTCGAACGAGCGCAGCCACGCGGCGACGGTGTTCCACGGCTGCGGTCGCGGGAGCCGGTCGACCAGGTCCACGACCGCGGCCGCGACCTCGCCCTCGCCCCGCCGCCGGCGCGGCGACAGCCCGGGGATGTCCCCGACCGAGGTCGCCAGCGGCGCCGGAGGCGGCGGCCGCTCCCCCGCGCCAGGCGGGCCGGTCACCGCCGCGCCGCCCGCGTGCGGGGTCGGGGCCGCAGCCCGGCCCCGCGAGATCGCGGTGGGCTCCAGCGGCTGATCAGGCGCCGGCCGGGGCGGTTCGGTGGTCGGCTCGGTCGTCATCGCGCCGTGTCCTGTCGTCGTTGTTCAGTGCCGGTGCTGCGGCGGGCGCGGATCCGTTCGACCTTGGCGGTCGCGGTACGGACGGCGGCAGCCGGATCGGTCTGGAACACCGAGCCACCCGGTGCCGTCGGGCGACTCACTGGCATTTCCGATGACGCATTGCTCACTGGGAGAGCGGCTGCCAGACGAAGAAGACGAGCCAGGTGACGAAGGCGCCCAGCCCCATCATCAGGACGCAGCCCGTGACGAGCCAGCGCTTCTCGAACGGCAGCATCGCGCGCCTCGGGTCGGCCGGGTCGTAGAGCACATCGACGACGTCCCCGACCGCCATCTTCCCGCCCTCCTCCTCCAGGACGAACTCCCGCCCGTCCGGCACTTGGAAGCGGATCTTCTGCACCTGGCGCGTGATGTCCGGCGCTGGGGACCGGTACTCCAGCTCGATCACCACACCACGGGTCAGCAGGGCGGTCCGCTTGAACCTCAGGTGGCCCCATGTGATCAGCGGCGGCGCCGCCATCGCCACCGGCCCGAGAGCCATGGCCACGTAGATGAAGAACGTGCGCAGCATCTACGTTCCCCTTCCGCAAGCGAGGTCGTGACTCTGCATTGTGCGGCTCTGCACGGAGTTGTCCCTGCCGATTCTGCAGATGGCTGTTCCTGGTCCGCGTTTCACGTCCGGTCTTCTCCCCCGACCCGGCACGCCGGGGCGCGGCGAGCGCGTCCAGTACGTCGGCGGGCAGGCCGGCGCCGGGCCCGACCTTGCGCAGCAGCGCCGCCGGCTCGTGCGGGGCGCGGCCGCCCGCAGTCGAACCTCTCCGGACGCGGCGCGGCTCAGCACCCGGCCGGTCAAGGGGATGCGCGACGGCATGTCGGATGTCACCGCCCCCTCCTCGTCCTCGCGCGGGTTCCGCCTGCCGGCCGGCTATCCGGCCACGGCGAGACCGGCAGGCGCGGGCGGGGAGGCTCTCGTCGTCCGGCATGGCCTCAGCGTAGGGGCCGGGACGAGCCCCGATCGGGTCGGACGCGATGTGGTGGGAGCCACGGGCGGGAGGCTCAGGTCGGGGACGAGGCGAGCCGATGGTCGGGCACTAGGACGGCATCCGGCTGTCTCGCGCTTCAAGGACGATCATGTCGGGATGGCTCATGGGGTCGGTGCGGCGGCTGCGCATCGGCGCGCGGCTGGGAATCGGGTTCGGTTTGGTGGTGGTACTGGTCGGATCCGGCGTCCTGGTGGGCTTCCACGCCTCACGGGACCAGCAGGACACGTCGCACGCGACCGGCCGTCTGGGATACCTCGTGCAGAGGATGCAGGAGATCAACTTCCTCAACGCGCAGGTCGCCACCTCCCAGGCGCTCACGGCGTGGCAGGTGGCGACGATCGGACCGGCGAACGCGGTGGCTCCGACCAACGAGACCCAGGTCCAGTACGCGAAGTACAAGACCGAGCTGGAGAAGCTGCTCGGCCAGGTCGACGAGGGGGCGCTGACCGCCGCCGACAAGACCAGGCTGGCCGAGCTGAAGAAGGCGTGGCAGACGTACTTCGCCGGCTTCGACAAGGCCCGGGCCGCCTTCGCGGCCGGGGACGTCAAGGGCGGGAACACCGTGCTCGGCTCCGAGTCGGTGCCGGCCTACGAGGCGATCCTCGGGCACACGGGTGCGCTGATCGCGTCGGCGCAGACGCGCACGAACGCCGCCATGCAGACGGTCGACGACGAGGCCGAAGGGGCTCGGACGATCATGATGCTGGTCACCGCGCTCGGTCTGCTCGCGGCCGTCGTGATCGCGCTGGCGGTGACCCGGTCGATCACCGGTCCGCTGCACCGGGCGATGGAGCGGCTGCACCGGCTCGCCGCCAAGGACCTCACCGGCGACACGGGCGGCGGGGCCGGCGAGGGACGCGACGAGGTCGCCGCCATCGACGGCGCGGTCACCGCGGCCATCGACGGGGTCCGGGAGGCGGTGGCCACCATGACGGCCACCGCGGAGGCCGTGCAGGCGGCGTCCGAGCAGGTCCGCGAGATCTCGTCGGCGGCCACCGACGACACCCGGCAGACCGCCGACCGCGCGCAGGCCGTGACCGCCACGGCCCAGCAGGTCAGCAGCGACATCCAGACGGTCTCCGTCGGCGCGCAGGAGATGGACTCCTCCATCGGCGAGATCGCCCGCAACGCCAGCGAGGCGGCGCGGGTCGCGGCCGACGCGGTGACCAAGGCGAACGCGACCAACCAGACGGTCAACAAGCTGGGCGCCTCGTCCGCGGAGATCAGCAACGTGATCAAGATGATCACCTCGATCGCCGAGCAGACCAACCTCCTCGCGCTCAACGCGACGATCGAGGCGGCGCGCGCCGGCGACGCCGGCAAGGGCTTCGCGGTCGTCGCGGGCGAGGTCAAGGACCTCGCTCAGGAGACCGCCAAGGCCACGGAGGACATCTCCCGGCGCATCCAGGCGATCCAGACCGACAGCACCGAGGCCGTCGACGCCATCGGCGAGATCAGCTCGGTGATCGAGAACATCAACAACTACCAGGTCACGATCGCGTCCGCGGTGGAGGAGCAGAGCGCCACCGTGAGCGAGATGAACCGCAGCGTCACCCAGGTGGCGAGCGGAAGCGACCTGATCGCCGAGAGCATCGAGACGGTCGCGACCCTGTCCGGCGGGACGCTCCAGTCCCTGGACGCCGCCCGCGCGGCGGCCGACCAGATGGCCGACACCGCCCGCCGCCTGCACGAGGTGGTCACCACCTTCCGGCTCACCACCGGCTGACCGGCGACCCGCGACCCGAGCCCTCTCAGCGAGTTCTGAGAGGGCTCGTTCGCGTTCCGGCCGGCCAGATACCCGCCGAGGCCAGGACGTCCAGCACGTCGGGCCGCGACGAACCCTGCGGGGATCAGGCCGAGACCATCGTCCGCCGCCGGGTCATGACCGGAACGGGGATAGGACCGGCCGACGCGGTGGGATGGGGCAGGGAACGACCTTGGTGACGTCGTATGCGGCGCGCACATCATCCTCCCGCCCACCACGTTCGTACGGCCGGTGGTGCGAACATGACGGGATGGGGACACGCCGGGGGCTGCTTCCCGAGTTGAGGCCGGACGCGCCGAGCGCGTACCTGCCCTGCGCCGCCAGGTACGGCTCCTCCTCGAAGCGGTCCAGACCGAGCCGGGCCTGCACCCGGAGGACATGGCCCGGCTCCAGACGATCGCGGACGACACCACCGACCCAGCCGATCACAGCAACCGGCCCCCGCTCCCCGGGGATTCACGCTAGGTGCTCCTGGACGCCGACGGGGCGGAAGGCGGCTGCCAGCCGAAGACCGCGTCCAGTGCTCGCAGCGACAGCGCCTGCGGCGTGGCGCGTACGGCCAGGTTCCGGAGGGACGCGGCCAGGGGGTGGGAGAGCCGGGCGATTTCGCCGGCGCGGCGGGAGCGGCGGGCGATCCGGGTGGTCCGCCGGTGTCTGGCCTTCGTGTAGGCGGCGAGCGCGGCCGGTACGTCGCCGGCGGACGCGAGGAGGTGCGCCGCGACGACGGCGTCCTCGATGGCCTGGCAGCCGCCTTGGCCGAGGTTGGGGGTCATCGCGTGGGCGGCGTCGCCGAGCAGCGCCACCCGGCCGGCGTGGAACCGGGGCAGGGGCGTGGCCAGTTCGTAGAAATCGTGGTGCAGGATTCCGACCGGGTCCGGATCACGCTGGTTCAGCCGTTCGAGCAGTTCGGGTATCGGACTGTGCCACGCGCCGAAGCGGCGGGTCAGCTCCGCGTGGTGGTCGGCGGGCCGTGCGCCGGGGCCGGAAACGGCGGTGGCGTAGAGGTAGATACGGCCATCGGCGAGGGGGACGACGCCGAACCGCTCGCCTCGCCCCCAGGTTTCGGCGGCCTGCCGGACAGACAGGCCCGCGCCGGGCAGCACCGCTCGCCATCCGGCCTCACCGGCGTGACGCAGCCCGGGGTGACCGGGGAAGAGCCGCCCGCGCAACGCGCTGCGCACGCCGTCCGCCGCCAGGACGACGTCGGCCCGCAGGTCGCCGGCCGACGTGCGCACGACCACGGTGTCCCCCGCGTCGTCCACACCGGTCACCGATACGCCGAGGCGGACGGCGTCGCCCGGCAGGGCGGCCGCGAGGGTGTCGATCAGGAAGCCCCGGTGCACCGCGCGCGCGGGGAACCCGTAGCGGGTGGACAGGTCATCGCCGTCGGATCGCTGCAGCCACGTGCCGTCGGGCGTGCGCAGCCCGACGTGACCCGGAAGGACGTCGCCCGCCCACAGGCCGGGGTCCAAGCCGACCGAGGCCAGTGCGTGCAGGGCGTTCGGCGCGAGCACGATGCCGGCTCCGGCGCCGGTGAGCGCGGCGGCCCGTTCGCACACGGTGACGCGCCATCCGTGGCGCCTCAGGGCCACCGCCGCGGTCAGGCCCCCGATGCCGCCTCCGGCCACCACAGCGTGACGAGCACTCATGCCGATCGCCTCCCTCCATCTCATTCCTCTACGTTTGTAGAGGCCAATGGCCCGCACTCTACAGCTATAGAGTGCGGGCATGTCCACCCCCAGCCGCCGGGAACTGATCGCCGACGCCGCCATCAGCACCGTGGCCACCGCCGGACTGCGCGGCCTGACCCATCGCGCGGTCGACGCCGCCGCGAGCCTGCCGACCGGCAGCACGTCCTACTACTTCCGGACCCGCAGCGCCCTGATCAGCGCCTGCTACCTGCGTCTGGCCGAACTGTCGGTCGCCGACATGGACCGATGGGAGGCGCCCCCCGGCCCCCCGGACCGGGACTCCGTCGCGGGCGTGATGGCCGAACTGCTGCACCATTGGCTGACGGAGGCGCGCGACCGCCAGCTCGCCCGCTTCGAACTCAGCCTGGAGGCGACCCGCAGACCGGAGCTGCGCGCCGACCTGCAGGCCGCCGGGCTCGCCGCACGGTCAAGACTGACGGACCTGCTGGCGGCGCTCGGGGCCCCCCGCCCGGATCCGGCTGCGGAACTGCTCGTGGCCTGGACCGACGGCCTGCTGTACGACCGGCTCGTCGGCGCGGCGGCCGCGACCCGCCCGGTGCCCGACGTGGCCGAACTGACCCCGGTCGTCCGGCGGATGCTCGAGGCCGCACTCGCCACCTGACCGAAGCGGAGGCGGCCGCCCACCGAACCTGGCTCCTCACGGCCACTCACATCCGACTCTGGCCTCCGTCCCGCCCAGGATCTCCGTCGACCGCCGACCGGCCCGTTCGACCCTGTGATCACACTGGCGACCCCCGGAAGAAGCGCGCCATGTCGTGTACTTGCCGCGGAGCAGCGGCGCGATCTGCAGGAGCACTCGGCAGCCTGTGGCCGAGATCACAGCCAGGTGCGGCCAGCGGCAGCGGTGCTGTATCGGGACTTGTGCCCTCTCAGCATGCTGCGGCCCTGGTTATCCCCTATCTGTTCGCCCTTCTGAGCAACCGCGTGGGTGCGGCGGGAAGGGCCGTCGGCTGAGTCCTGACGGGCTCCTTGGAGCAACAAAAGATAAAAGAAGATATCTGCATATATCGACGGCACGTTACACCTGTTGTCAAGATGATCTTGAGTCCGTTATGGTCACTCGCCGTGCCTGCACAAAGCGGGCGAACCTAACCGAATAGCGAGGACCAGCAGGGTGAGCTCCCCCCTACGCAGCGCGCCGTTAACGGTGGGCGTGGTCGGACTGGCGGTGGCTGCGGCCACCGGCGCGGTCGTGACCTTCGCCGCCCCCGCCACAGCCGCCCCACCCAGTCCGGCGACCGCCAAGCCGACCACCCTGAGGCGCCCCGGATCTTCCGGACAGGTCCCCAACTAGGGTTGGGGAGAACCGGAAGGGAAGGTCGTTGGCACGACAGAGGCGGCATTTCACCCAGGA
>NZ_JOFJ01000017.1 GCF_000718255.1 Spirillospora albida | reverse complement strand
AGCGCCGATGGTACTGCATGGGAGACCGTGTGGGAGAGTAGGACGCCGCCGGACACATATCAGAGAAGGCCCCGCCGAAAGGCGGGGCCTTTCTCATTTGCGCACATCCGTGTGAGGGTAATGGTCAGCCATTCCTCGTAGGCCGCCGGGTCCCAGCCGATCATCTTGCGGGCCAGGAGATACGTCTCCGCGTGCACCAGGACCGTGGTGGTGTCGATGAGCCAGTCGAGGTCGGCGTCCGGGCCGATGAGGGAATCCCGGGCCATGTCCGTCCAGAAGAGGCGGATGTTCTCGTGGGTCGCTTCGCGGGCGGCCTGTGCGGCGGCGGCGAGGTCGGGTTCCGTGGCGGCGGCCTCCAGGGCCACGGCGAGGATGTCGCCAGAGCGTTCCAGCATGTGCCGGCCGCCGGTGACCAGGGCCGCGATGCGGGCTTCGGCGGTGGGGGCGGTGCGTGCCCGGACGAACCAGTCGCGGCCGCGGATGTCGATGGGAGCCGTGTCGCCGGCCATGGCGACGTCGGCCGCTCTCTTGAGTAGCGCCGCCTTCGTGCCGAACCGGACATAGACGGTGCGGGGCGCGACGCCGGCCTGCGCCGCGACGGCGGTAAGGGTGGTGGCCGCGTAGCCCTGCCGGACGAAGAGATCCGTGGCGGCACGCAGGATCTTCTCCTCGGTCTCCGCGGTCCGGGCCGCGCGGAGACCCTTGACGGGGTCGTTCATACGTTGCAGCATAACTGTAACAATGCAGTGGTACTGCAAGGGGAGCGATGTCCGTACCGCGGTTGGACGGGGTCCATCATCTGAAGCTGCCGGTCGGCGACCTGGAGCGGTCGATCGACTGGTACCGGTCACGGCTCGG
Organism: Spirillospora albida; assembly: GCF_000718255.1. Classification (GTDB taxonomy): domain Bacteria; phylum Actinomycetota; class Actinomycetes; order Streptosporangiales; family Streptosporangiaceae; genus Spirillospora; species Spirillospora albida. The sequence goes on along the minus strand of NZ_JOFJ01000017.1, from coordinate 115,997 downwards.
CTACGAGGTGGCGGTCGAGTTCGTCGAGAAGGGGACCCTCATGGGGGTCGCCCTGGAGCATCCGGACGGCGGTCCCGGGCTGGCGCTCAGGCTCGATCCCGAGCGCGCCCGCGCGGCCGCCGGATTCGACTACTTCGCCATCGGGGTCCCCGACAAGAAGACGATCGAGGAACTCGCCGAGCGGCTCGCGCGGCTCGGCGAAGCCCACGCCGGCGTCCACTTTGCCACGATCGGATGGGTCCTGCCCGAGCTGCACGATCCCGACGGGCACGAAGTGCGTTTCTACACGACCGAGCGGCACACGGAACTGGACGGTGACGGGCCGACGCGGATCGACGATCCGCGCGAGTCCGCCGAGCGGCGGGAGCGGGAGCACCGCACGGGGAGCCGCTCGGAAAGCGGGTGAAACCGGATGCCCGAACCGGTCCGCGCATCGGCGCGGCGGGCTTAGGCTGCACGTCGTGAGCGAGAAGCTGTGGGAGATCGAACCGTCCGGGCCGCTGCGCGGCGACGTCACCGTGCGGGGCGCGAAGAACGCCGTCAGCAAGCACATGGTGGCGGCGATGCTGGGCGCGGAGGCGAGCACGATCCGCAACGCGCCGGACGTCGGCGAGGTCGGCATCACCGCGGGCATGCTGGAGCACGTCGGAATGGGCGTCGAGCGGTCCGCGGAGGAGATCACCATCGTGCCGGGTCCGGTGACGGACCCGAGCGTCGGCAAGGCGTTCACCGGGCTGAACCGGATCCCGATCCTGATGCTGGGTCCGCTGCTGCACCTGGCGGGTGAGGCGTTCGTCCCGCTGGTGGGCGGCGACCCCATCGGGCGGCGGCCGGTCGACTTCCATGTGGAGGCGCTGCGCCGGTTCGGAGCGGAGGTCACCCTCGCCGCGGACGGCATCCACGCGCGCGCGACCCGGCTCGCCGGGACGCGGATCGACCTGCCGTACCCGAGCGTCGGCGCCACCGAGACGGTGCTGCTCGCGGCGGTGCGGGCGGAGGGCAGGACGGTCATCCGGAACGCGGCGATGGAGCCGGAGATCGTCGAGCTGGCGCTGTTCCTGCAGCGGATGGGCGCGCGGATCTCGTTCGCGCCCGACCGGCGGATCGTCGTCGAGGGCGTCGAGCGGCTCAGCGGCGCGCAGACCCGGCTCGCCGGCGACCGGATCGAGGCGTTCTCGTACCTGGTGGCGGGGCTGGTGACGGGCGGCGAGGTGCGGGTGCACGGCTGCCCGCAGGACCGGCTCGTCACGGCGATCACCACCCTGACCGGGATGGGCGCGCGGTTCGACATCACCGACGACTGGATCATGGCGTCGGCGCCGGACGGGCTGCTGCCCGCGGCCGTCCAGACCGACACCCATCCCGGGTTCGCGACGGACTGGCAGACCCCGCTGATGGTGCTGTTCACGCAGGCGGACGGCATGTCGGTGCTGCACGAGACCGTGTACGAGAACCGGCTCGCGTACGTCCCGGCGCTGAAGAGCATGGGCGCCGAGATCGAGGTGTACGACACGTGCCTCGGCGGCCCCGCCTGCCGGTACCACGACACGCCCGCGCTGCACTCGGCGGTCGTGCGGGGCGTCAGCAAGCTGCGCGGCGGGGACGTGACGATGCCCGACATCCGCGCCGGTTTCTCGGCGGTGCTCGCGGCCGCGGTGGCGGAGGGGCCGTCCACGCTGCGGGGCGTCCACCACATCGAGCGTGGCTACCACCGGCCGGTCGAGCAGTTCCGGGCGCTGGGCCTCGCGCTGCGCGCCGGCTGACACGTCCGGAACCTGCAAGATCGGGCGGCGCGCGGCGGCCATGCTGGGGGGATGACCTTCGATCTCGAGGCGGCCGCCGGCTTCATGGCCGCGCACGCGCGCCCGCTCGACCGGCGCCGGTTCGACCTGCTGCGGGGCTGCGGCGACCGGGCCGCGGTGCGGGCGGCGCTCGGTTCCTACCGCAACCCCGACGGCGGATACGGGTGGGGCCTCGAACCCGACCTGCGGTCCCGGACGAGCCAGCCCGCGGCGGCGCTGCACGCGTTCGAGGTGCTGGCCGAACTCGGCCCGGAGCCCGTTCCGGAGTCGGCGGCGCTCTGCGACTGGCTGGCGGGCGCGGCGCTCCCGGACGGGGGCGTTCCGTTCGCCCTGCCGGTGCCCGATCCGGCGGCGTGCGCGCCGTTCTGGACGGGCGCCGACCCGCGGGCGTCCTCGCTCCAGATCACCGCCGCGGTCACCGCGATGGCGCAGCGCGTCGCGCGGCACGATCCGGCGGTCGCCGCGCATCCGTGGCTCGCCCGTGCCACGCGCTACTGCCTGGACGCCGTCCGGGCGCTCGAGAAGGAGCCGCACGCGCTGGTCCTGTCGTTCTCGCTGCGGTTCCTGGACGCCGTCCACGACCGCGAGCCCGAGGCCGCCGGCCTGATCGCCGAGCTGGGCGCGTTCCTCCCGCCGGACGGACGCGTCCATGTCGAGGGCGGCCTGGAGGACGAGATGATGCGTCCTCTCGACTTCGCCCCCGACCCGGGTACGCCGGTGCGCGCGCTGTTCGACCCGCGTGTCGTCCGGGACGAGCTGGAGCGGCTCGCGGCCGGGCAGCGGGAGGACGGGGGCTGGTCCGTCGACTTCGCCGCCCACTCGCCCGCCGCCTCCCTGGAATGGCGCGGATACGCGACGGTGAACGCGGTCCGGATCCTGTCCCGCGCGGGGTGACGCGCCGGTCGTCCGGGTAGGGACCTCTCGCGCGGTCGCGAAGCGAGAGGGGAACGGGATGTCGCCCAGGGGAACCCCGGTGGGGAACGTGCTGATCGTGGGGGCCGGCCCGACCGGGCTCCTGCTGGCGGGCGATCTCGCCGCGGCCGGCGTCGCGTGCACGGTGCTGGAGCGCCGGGAGGCGGAGACGAGCACGCTGACCCGCGCGTTCGCGGTGCACGCCCGGACATTGGAACTGCTCGACGCGCGCGGTGTGGCCGCCGGCCTCGTCGCGACCGGCGCGCGGGTCCGGCGGGTGCGGGCGCTCGGGGCGGCGCGGCTGTCGCTGTCGCGGCTGCCGGGCCGGTTCCCGTACGTCCTGATCACGCCGCAGTACGAGACGGAGCGGGTGCTGCGCGAGCGGGCGCTCGCCGCCGGCGCCCGGATCGTGCACGGCGCCGAGGTGACCGGCCTGCGGCAGGACGTGGAGGGCGTCGACGTGGACGTCCGCGACCCGGACGGGAACCGCACCACGCGCCGCGCCTCCTACGTGGTCGGCGCGGACGGGGTGCGCAGCACCGTGCGGCGTGCCCTTGGCCTGCCGTTCCCGGGCCGGTCCGCGGTCCGGTCGGTGATGCTGGCCGACGTCCGGCTGGACGACCCGCCCGCCGAGGCGGTCACCGTGGGGTCGTCGCGGGACGCGCTGGGGTTCGTCGTCCCGTTCGGGGACGGCTGGTACCGGGTGATCGGCTGGAACCGGCGGCACCAGGCCCCCGACTCCGAGCCCGTCGACCTGGACGAGCTCCGCGCCGTCCTGCGCCGCACCCTCGGCGGCGACTTCGGGATGGGGGAGGCGCGCTGGACGTCCCGGTTCCACAGCGACGAGCGGCAGGTCCCCCGCTACCGGGTGGGGCGGGTGCTCCTCGCCGGCGACGCCGCCCACGTCCACTCCCCGGTCGGCGGCCTTGGCATGAACACGGGCCTGCAGGACGCCGCGAACCTCGGCTGGAAGCTCGCCGCGGAACTCCAGGGCTGGGCGCCGTCCTGGCTGCTGGACTCCTACCACGAGGAGCGGTACCCGGTCGGCCGGCTCGTCGTCCGGGGGAGCGGCGCGCTGCTGCGCGGCGCCCTGGTGGAGCCGCTGCCGCTGCGCGCGGCCCGGGACGCGGTGGCGTGGTCGGCGTCCCGGATCCCGGCGGTGGCGCGGCGGCTCGCGGGGGCGGTCTCCGGGATCGACATCGCCTATCCGGCGCCGCGCGGCGCGCACCGGCTGACCGGCAGGCGCGCGCCCGATGTGCCCCTGGCGGGCGACCCGGGCCGCCTGTACGGGCTGCTGGGCGACGGCCGGTTCGTCCTCGTGGTGGGGGCGAACGACCCGGCGGTGACGTACCTGGCGACCAGGTGCTGGCCCGGCCGCGTGCGCTGCGCCCTGGCCGGGGGAGCGACCCGGACGACGGCGCTCGTCCGCCCCGACGGGTACATCGCGTGGGCGTGCGACGAGACCGCCCCGGACCGCCGCGCCGCCGCGATCAGGGAGGCCCTGGCCCACTGGTGCGGCCGTCCCGCCGAACGCCATCACGCCCACCCCGCCGAGGCCCTCCCCCGCGACGCGTCGCGCTAGGAGCGCGTCGAGCCGGGAGCGCCGCGCGCGAACGTCCCGCCCGGCCGGTGAGGCGAACCGGCCGGCCGGCCGGGCGGGACGTGGACACGGCTCAGTAGCGGCGCTCCTCGCGGCCGTAGCCGAGTTCCTCGGCGATGTCGGCGATGTTCTCGTACTCGCGGTCCGGCAGCCGCTCCAGCTCGACCATCGCCGCGTCGGGGGCGCCGGCGTCGGACGCGTGGTCGATGAGGGCGTTCGGGCGGGCCGGGTAGCGGACGCCGGCGAGGAGCCGGGCGAGGGCGCTGCGGTCCTCGACGCCCTGGGTGGTCATCCCGGGCGGGGATCCCTCGCGCGGGTCGGCGCCGGGCGTGCCCGGGTCCCAGGACGGGTCGCCGTCCGCGTACGGCTCGGGTTCCTTGAACTCCTCGGCGTGCGTCGCGTGGTGCCCGCGGACCATGCCCTCGGTCTCGGAGACGATCTCGTCCTCCAGCTTGGGGCCGTGCTTGCCGCTCTGCTCGCTCATCGCTCGTCCTCCCGTGATCGCCCTGGGCGCGTACGCGAGGAATCGTTCCCGCGCGGGGATGTCCAAACCGGGGGACCCGATCGCGGGTACGGTGTGCCGCATGGTGCCGGAGGAGGGCGTACGCGCCCTGCGGGTCGTGGTGGGGCTGCTCGTCCGGGGCGACTTCGAGGAGCTGGAGACGCTCACGGAGGCGCGGACGCTGACGGCGGCGCGGATGGCCGCGGTGATCGAGGCGTCCGGGCGGCGGCCGATCACCCCGCCGGACGAGGCGTTCCGCGACGACCTCGCGACGATGGAGGTCGAGGCGGCCGAGCCCGACGAGCGCGCGTACCGGGTCGACTTCCCCCTCTGGACGGTCCGCGAGGGGCGGGGCGGCCTGCTGCTGTCGGTGACGCTCACCGAGGTGATGGACGGCGTGTGGACCGTCGGCCTGGACGGCCTCGACATCCCCTGACCTGCGTAGGATGCCGATCGGACCCCAAAGGGTGCGGGCAGGGAGGAAACGGTTGGCCGGGCACATGACGCCGGAGGAGTTCCGCCGGTACGGCAAGCAGGTCATCGACTGGATCGCCGACTACCAGGAGAAGATCGCGTCGTATCCGGTGCTGTCGGCGACGCGGCCGGGGGAGATCCTGGCCGGGCTGCCCGAGGCAGCGCCGGAGCGGGGCGAGGCGTTCGAGGACGTCCTCGCCGACCTGGAGCGGGTGATCATGCCGGGGGTCACGCACTGGCAGCACCCCGGGTTCTTCGCCTACTTCCCGGCGAACGCGAGCGGCCCGGCGATCCTCGGCGACCTCCTTTCGGCGGGGCTCGGCGTCCAGGGCATGCTGTGGGCGACGAGCCCCGCGTGCACGGAGCTGGAGATGCGGACGCTCGACTGGCTCGCCGGCCTGCTCGGGCTGCCCGAGCGGTTCCGCGGCGCGGGCGTCATCCAGGACTCGGCGTCCAGCGCCGCGCTCGTCGCGATCGTCGCCGCGCTGCACCGGGCGACGGGCGGCGCGGCCGGACGCGACGGGATCGGCGGCCGGCACACCGTCTACGTCAGCTCGGAGACGCACTCGTCGCTGGAGAAGGCGGCGAGGGTCGCGGGGATCGGCGCCGCGAACGTCCGGGTCGTGGACGTCGACCCCGCCGCCCTGACCATGGACCCCGCGCGGCTCGACGCCTTGATCGCCGAGGACGTCGCGGCGGGCGCCGTCCCGGTCCTGGTGTGCGCGACCGTCGGCACGACGTCCACGACGGCGGTCGACCCGGTGCCCGCGATCGGCGCGGTCTGCCGCCGGCACGGGGCCTGGCTGCACGTGGACGCCGCGTACGCGGGCGTCGCGGCGGTCTGCCCGGAGCTGCGGTGGGTCAACGACGGGGTGGCCGAGTACGCCGACTCCTATGCCACCGATCCGCACAAGTGGCTGCTCACCAACTTCGACTGCAACGCGCTGTGGGTCGCCGACCGGGACTCCCTGACGGGCGCGCTGTCGATCCTGCCCGAGTACCTGCGCAACCAGGCGTCGGCGTCGGGGGAGGTCGTCGACTACCGCGACTGGCAGATCCCGCTCGGCCGCCGGTTCCGGGCGCTGAAGCTGTGGTCGGTGATCCGCTGGTACGGGGCGGAGGGGCTGCGCGAGCACGTCCGGACGGGGGTGCGGCTCGCGAAGGACCTCGCCGGGTGGATCGCGGACGACGCCGCGTTCGAGGTCCGGGACCACCACCCGTTCGGGCTGGTGTGCTTCCGCCCGCGCTGGGAGGGCCGCACCGGCGAGGAGGCCGACGCGGCGACGCTGGCGCTGATGGAGCGGCTCAACGCCTCCGGCGACCTGTACCTCAGCCACACCCGGGCGGGGGGCCGGGTGTGGCTGAGGATGGCGATCGGCGCGCCCGCCACGCGGGACGAGCACGTCCGGGAGGCGTGGGCGCGCATCCGCGCGGCCCTCTGAGGGTCAGGACGCGCGGCGCATGATCCGCAGGATGCGCCGCACCAGCGACGCCGCCTCGCGGTCCTCCTCCGCCTGCATGGGCGTCACGGGCTCCTCGGCGGCGGGCGCGGCCGGCTCCTTGGCCAGCTCGTAGTGGACGGGCAGGGAGCGCAGGCCCCGTGTGATCGGCGACGACCGCCACGGCAGCTGGTCCGGCGGCAGCGCGGGACGCAGCGCGCAGAACCGGTCGAAGAGCCGCTCCACGGCGATCGTGGCGATGGTGGTGGCGAACTCCCGTCCGACGCAGGCGTGCGCGCCCGCGCCCCAGCCGAGGTGCGCGCGGGAGCTGTAGAGGGCGTCGGGCGACATGCCGCCGGTGAACGCCGGGTCGAGGTGGGCGGCGGCGGGCGACAGCATGACCGGGTCTCCCGCGGCGACCGTGTACCGGCCGATCCGCACGTCCGTCCGCGGCCACCGGAACGCCATGTTCGCCATCGGCGGGCTGGAGATCATCGCCCGGTTGACGGCCTCCTGGATCATCCCGGCGGACAGGCTCTCGCGCGCCCCGCCGGTCCCGGAGATCACCTCGATGACCGTGTTGCCGATGAGCGCGCCGGTCAGGTCGGCGATGAACCCGGTGAGCATGCTGATCTCGCGGGTCAGCTCGTCCAGGGCGAGGTCGGGAACGGCGGCCAGCATGAACGACGGCAGGTCCTGGCCGGGCGCGGCCGACTTCGCGGCGCACACCTCGCCGATCTCGGTGATCAGCCGGATCTGCGCCTCGGCCGCGTCGGGCGTGGCGTCCATCGTCCGCCACACGTCCATGATCAGTTCTTCGCTCCGGCCGCCGGCCGGGACGCCGAGCAGCCGGTTCAGCACCATCAGCGGCAGCGGCCGCGCGTACTGGACGGACAGGTCGGCCGTGCCGGTGCGGCCGCCCTCCGCCAGCGCGGTGATCAGCTCGTCGGCGTAGACCTGGACCGCGTGCTCCAGCTCCTTCGCCTGGGGCCGGGTGCGGTCCTGGAACGGCCGGACGCCCTCCGACCACGCGGTGCGCAGGCGGGTGAGCTCCGCGCCGTCCTTGAACGAGGACGCGTCGAAGGTGAAGGCGGGCAGCAGCGGCCAGTCGGCCGGCACCCGGCCCTCGCGCAGCGCGCGCCAGGCGTCGGGCCGCCGGCTCCACACGCCGCGCGTGTCGCGCAGGACGTCGAGCATCTGCGGGTAGCCGAGCACCAGCCAGGCCGGGACGCCGAGGATCTCCACGGGCGCGATCGGGCCGTGCTCGGCGCGGAGCCGCTCGTAGAACAGAGCCGGGCGGGAGTCGTAGTCGCGGGTCATCAGGGGCTGGAGGTCGAGCGACTCCAGCGGGGCGTGCGCGGGTGCGGCTTCGGTCTGGGGGTCCACGAGGCCTCACCCTAGAGAATCAAGACCGTTTCGAGTGGATCAAGTGAAATCTTCCTTACGTTCGGAGTGCGGGCGCCCGCGGGGTGGTCCGCCGGTCCCGTCCGGGTATGGGACGCTGGGGAGGTCCGACACGAGAACTGGAGGTCCGCATGGCCGAGTCGCCGGAGGAAGCCGGGTCGTCCGAGGGCGCGGAGGGCGCCGAGGACGCGGTGAAGCGCCGGTTCCGGGAGGCCCTGGAACGCAAGCGCGGCGCGACGGACGCGAAGAGCGGCGCGGGGGCGGGCAGGGGAGGCCCGAAGGTGCGCGGCGCCCACGAGCGCGCCGACCACCAGCGCCAGTTCCGCCGCAAGAGCGGCTGACGAGCGCGCACGTCCTTCTGGGACGGCCCCGTCATCGGAGGCCGTCCCAGGGAACCGCGCGTCAGCCGTTGTAGAGCTTCTCCGCGTAGGACGCCTGCGCGTAGTACGCCTCCAGCTCTTCGAGGGTCTCCTCGGTGCGCTGGACCTCCTTGACGATCCGTGCCTGCGAGGGCAGCGCGTCCGGCGTCCACGTGTCCGGCCGCCACAGCTTCGAGCGCATCAGCGCCTTCGCGCAGTGGAAGAAGATCTGGTCGATCTCCACCACCAGCGCCAGCGCGGGCCGGTGCCCCTTCACGATCATCTCGTCGAAGAACGGGGCGTCCCGCAGCAGGCGGGCGCGGCCGTTGATCCGCAGCGTCTCGCCGCGGCCCGGGATGAGGAAGAATCGCCCTTGGGTGAGACGTCGCAGTCGCCGTCCGCGTCGCTGGTCGCGATGAGGACGAGGGGCGACAGCGCCAGCCACTGGCGGTCGCGCGGGTGCAGCGCGCGGCGCTCCTTGTCGACGGCCCGCCGCATCGGGGTCCCGAGCAGCTCGCGCAGCTCGGCGGGCGAGGTGATCACCGTGGATCCGGGGGCGAGCGCCATCCGCCGCTCCTTGGTCTCCGGGGGCGGACGTCAAGCCTATCCGGCGCCCGCGCCGCGATCTTGCGGGGCGTCCGGCGGTGACTTTCGCCGCCCCGTGCGGTCGGTACCCGTGACCGCACATCCCCGCGAGGAGACGAGGCCCCCATGGACACGATCGCCGCGGCGGCTCTGCACGAACACGCGTCCGGGCTGCTGGAGCGCTCCGCCGCCTACATGCTGGGCCGTCTTGCCACCGTCACCCCGTCCATGCTCGGGGCGCCGACGCCCTGCCGCGACTGGGACCTCGGGATGCTGCTCCACCACCTGGCGGACTCCCTGACGGCCCTGGCCGAGGCCCTGGGCAGCGGCGTTCTGACCCTGGAAGCGCCGGGTGGGGGAGAGGCCGGCCCCGGCCGCCGGGACGTGCTCGCGTCCGAGGAGGGCCCTGCCGACCGCCCCGTCCGGACGGTCCGCGCCGCGACGGCGCGGCTGCTCGGCGCGTGGACCGCCGCGGGCCACCCCGACATCGCGATCGCCGGGCATCCCCTGCACGCCGCGGTCGTCGGCGCCACCGGCGCGCTCGAGATCGCCGTCCACGGCTGGGACATCGCCCGCGCCACCGGCCGTCCGCGCCCGATCCCGCCCGCGCTCGCCGGCCGCCTGCTGCGGCTCGCGCCCCTCGCGGTCACGGCCGGGACCCGCGACGGCCTGTTCGCGCCGCCGCTCCCCGTCCCGGACGGCGCCGGGCCCGCCGCCCGCCTCCTGGCCCACCTCGGCCGCGAGCCGGACGCCGCCTGACCGGTCAGGCCCGGACGGCGTAGCGGCGGACGCCGCCCTCCTCGTGCGCGTCCAGGACGCCCCGGTCGGCGAGGACGTCGAGGTGCGCCTCGATCTCCAGGACGGCGAGCATCTGGCTGAACGCGTCGAGGTCGTCCAGCCTGCGCTTGCGGCGCGTCCACGGCATGGCGGCCGCGACCTCGAACCCGGTGGCGTGCCCCGCCCGGACCTGCGCGGCGGCCGCGTCGAGCCGCTCCGCGTGGTGCTCCAGCAGCTCGTCGACGCGGACGTGGGTGCTCGGCGTGACCGGGCCGTGCGCGGGCAGCAGCAGGGTGTCGGGCATGTCCCGGACGAGCCGCAGCGAGTCCAGGTAGCTGCGCAGCGGCTTCGGCTCCGGCTCCGTCTCCAGGCCGATCGACGGGGAGATGTGCGGCAGGATGTGGTCGCCCGCGAACAGCAGCCCGGCCGCCGCGTCCCGCAGGACGATGTGGCCGCGCGTGTGGCCGGGCGTCTCGAACACGTCCAGGCCCCGGGCGTTCAGCTCGATCCGCTCGCCGTCGTCGAGCCAGCCGTCCGGCATCGTGTGCGGGACCTTCCGCTCCTCGCGGGTCGGCGGCGTGCCCGCGATCACCTCGGCGAGGGCGTCCGCGCCGGCGCGCCGCAGCAGGTCGACCTGGCGCGGGTGCAGGCCCTTGCGGGTGTCGTAGGCCGAGATGGACGGCCGCTCGCCGCGGCCGATCCGCACCCGCGTCCCGAACTCCTCCCGCAGGTGCAGCGCCTGTGAGTAGTGGTCCCAGTGGGCGTGCGTCACCACGAACTGCGCCACGTCCGCGGGGGTGTGCCCGAGCGTGCGCAGCGCGTCCTCCAGCGCGGTCCGGCTGTCGGGCATCGCCCATCCGGAGTCGACGACGACCGGCCCCGCGTCGTCCTCGATCACGTACACGTTGACGGCGTGCAGCGTGGGAATCGGCAGCGCCAGGGGGATCCGGTGCACCCCCGGCGCCACGGGATGGGCGCCGGGCTCGGTCCAGTCCGCCGCCTGCTCCACCGACGTCGCCGTCACCATGCCTCCCGGGCAAAGTCGAATCCTGTTCTAAAACAGGCTACTTGAGCCCGGGATCCCCGGCGGCACGGGACCGGACGTGCCGTGTGTCACGTTCCACCGCGTCCCGCAGGTCCCGGACGGCCTCCGCCGCCCGCTCCCGCGCGGCCTCGGCCCGCTCGGCCCGCCGCCCCGCGGCGTCCCGCTCGGCGGTGGCCCGCTCCAGCGCCCGCCGCAACCGCCCGACCTCCCCGGAGGCCGCCCGCAGGGTCTCCGCGGCCTCGGCGGCCCGCTCCTCCCGCTCGGCCAGCACGCGCTCCGCCCTGCCCAGGCGCCGCCGCGCCACCTCGGCCTTGCCGGCCCTGTCCGCCTTCGCAGGCTCACCCGCCCGGCCGGCCCTCACCTCGTCCTGGCTCGGGGGCGCCCCCGTACTCCTGACGGCGGCGCGCGGCCGGGTGGCCTCCGCCGGCTCCGCTCCCGCCGGGCGCGTGCGGCGCAGCGCGGTCGCCTTCGCGGTCCGCGATGCGCCCGGTTCGGCGGGGAAGCCCGACAGGACGAAACCGGTGTGGCTCTGGGGGCGGGTCAGGCGGCCTTCGCGGACCCGCTCGGCGGTCCCGGCGTCCACCGTGGCGGCGAGGAGCGTCTCCTCGATCTCCCGAACGGCCTGCTCCCGCAGCGGCTGCCCCGCCTCCGACGCCAGGTCGGCGGCGCGGCGGACGAGGGGTGCCAGCAGATCGGTGCGGCGGCGCTCCAGATCGGCCAGGCCGGCACCGGACGCCCACGCGGCGCGGAGGGCGGCGCCCGCGTCCAGGAGCGCGGCGAGGTCACCGGCGGCGCCGCGGGCCAGGAGGTTCACGGCCCAGGCGGCCGGGGCGGGGCGGCGCAGCGCGCCGATGCGGCGGGCCAGGCCGGGGTCGCCGGCGGACCGGGCGGCCTTGGCCAGCCGGGTCCGCGCCGCCACGAATCCGGTCGGCGCGACCCCGTACAGCTCATCGGCGGCGGAGGTGAAGTCCACGCCAGGGTCCCTACCCGCTCGCGCCCGCGGGGCATCGGAGTGGAGGTCGTGGGCACCGCTCGGCCCGAAGGCCGCGATGACGCGGAGGTCGCACGGATGCGACCCCGGGGTCATTGGCCGCGCGTCGGAGCCGTGTGACCATCGCCCCATGGACACCTCTCTGAAGGCCTTCCTGGAGGGCGGTCCCGCCGACCTGCCCGACCGGATCGCGCCGATCATCCCTCCCGGTGTCGAGGTGAGGCTGCCGTTCCGCGGCGGCTACGAGCACTTCAAGGCGACCGCCCGGCACCGGGACACCCCGCACGGGAGGCTCCCGGTGTTCCGGTGGTCGGGCCGGACGGGCGGCGGCGCCTGACCGTCCCGGCCGCCGGGGCCCTTACTGTGGGGGCATGGCGCGCAGAGGGCGGCGGGAGGCGGCGGACACCCGCGCGACGGGCGGCGGCCGGACGGAGCTGCTGCGCGACGCCGACCGCGACGGCGGCTGGGTCCTGCTCGTCGGCGGCGTGCCGCAGTCGTACGTGGACCTGTCCGACCCGACGTACCTCGACTTCGAGTACATGCGGCTGATGGGCGACGTCGTCGACCGGCTGGCGCCGGCCGGAGCGGCCCTCGACGCGGTCCACGTCGGCGGCGCCGGCTGCACGCTGCCCCGCTACATCGCGGCGACCCGTCCGGGCTCGCGGCAGGTGGTCCTGGAGCCGGACGGGGAGCTGGTGCGGCTCGTCCGGGAGCGGCTGCCGGTGAAGGGCATGCCGGGCCTGCGGATCCGGGTGACCGGCGGGCGTGAGGGGCTCGCAGCGCTGCCCGACGGCGCCGACGACCTCGTGGTGACGGACGCGTTCACCGAGGCGGTCATGCCGGCCGAGCTCGCGACCCGCGAGTTCGTGCTGGACGCGGCGCGGGTCCTGCGGCCCGGCGGCGTGTACCTGCTGAACGTCGCGGACGGGTTCCGGCTGCCGTTCGCGCGCCGGGCCGCCGCCACCGTGCGGTCGGTGTTCCGGCACACGCTGCTGATGGGCGAGCCGGGGGTGCTGCGCGGCCGGCGGTTCGGCAACCTCATCCTGGCCGGGTCGCGGGAGCCGCTGCCGGTCGCGGAGCTGGCGCGGGTCGCGGCGGGCGGGATCGCGCGGGCGCGGCTCGTCGAGGGCGACGCCCTGGCCGCGTTCTGCGCGGGCGCCGCGCCGCTGCGCGACGGCGAGGAGTTCGCCGCGCCGGTGCCGCCGCCCCAGGTGTTCGGGCGAGCGTGACGCAGGTCATGTCACGGCCCGCAGAGGCTTCCCGTCTCCCCTGGTGAAGGACCTGGGAGGGACCATGAGGATTCTCGTCACCGGTGCGAGCGGCACGCTCGGCTCGCACGTCGTCCGCCTGCTCGCAGCGCCGCACGGGCCGCCCGGCGTGGAGGTGCACGCGCTCAGCCGCGCGGAGCGGCCCTCGGCGGACGGGGTGATCTGGCATCGCGGCGACCTCGCGACCGGCGAGGGGATCGCCGGCGCCGCCGCGGGCATGGACGTGATCGTGCATTGCGCGAGCGACGCCCGCCGGCCGAAAGGGGAACTGTCCGCCGCGCGGACGCTGGTGGAGGCGGCGCGGGCGAACGGGAGCCCGCGGCTGGTCTACATCTCGATCGTCGGCGTCGACCGCATCCCGTTCGGTTATTACCAGGCCAAATATGCCGTGGAGCGCTACATCGAGAATGGCGGCCTGCCGTACGCCGTCCTGCGGACGACCCAGTTCCACGATTTTCCGGCGATGATCCTGGAGGCCCTCGCCAAGGTGCCGGGCGTGCTCCCGGTCCCGGCCGGTCTGCGGGTCCAGCCGATCGACGCCGGCGAGGTCGCCGCGCGGCTGGTGGAACTGGCGCTCGCGCCCGGCGCGGCCGGACGCGCCGAGGACATGGGCGGCCCCGAGACGTTCACGTTCGCGGAACTCGCCCGCTCGTACCTGGCCGCCACCGGACGGCGGCGCGTTCTGCTGCCCCTGCGCATTCCGGGACGCGCCATGCGCGGATTCCGGGCAGGACACAATCTGGCTCCCGGACATGTCGCAGGCGAGCGCACCTGGCGGGAGTTCCTCGGCCGCCGGAAATGAAAATCCCCGGACCTGCCGTTCCTGCCGAGAAACCGGAGCGGCGGGATTTCCGGCCCGGATTCACCTGCCGTATCGGCCGCGCCGGGTCGCGCCGTGTTCCATAATCGAGCGATGGAGGCGTCCACGCGAATTCTGATTCTCGGCATGGATCCGTCGGGGCGAATACTCCAGTTCGACCGCAACGCCGCCGCCGTGCTGTCCGCGCCGGGGTACGGGCTGCTCGGCGCCCACCTCGACGACGTGATCGGCGGTGCGCGCAGGCCGCTGCTGGAGGCCCTGCGGGCCGGGCGGGAGCGCACCGCGATGCTGCCCGTCGAGACCCGGGACGGCGGCGTCCTCGACGCCGTCGTGACCGTCCACCCGATGCTCGGCGCGGCGCTGGACGGCGGTGCCTCCCCGGCGGGGGAGGGCGCGGGCGGCGCGGCCGATGTCGCGGTGCTCGCCGTGGTGCGGGTGCCGGTGCCGCTCGCCGACCGCTTCGTCGACCCCGCCGTGATCCGCCGGGCGCTGCTGGACGACGCGCTGCCCCGGCTCGGCGCCGCGCTCGACCTGGAGCTCCTCGCCCGCGGGCTGATGGACGTGCTCGTCCCGCACTTCTGCACGTCCGGGGCGCTGCTGCTGCGCGAGAACCTCGTGAACCCGGACGAGGAGCACGCCGACGGGCTGCTCATGCGCCGGATGGCGATCGGCGTCGCCGACGACGACCCCGCCTGGGACGCGGCGTTCCCCACCGGGGAGGTCATCGCCTACCCGCCGGACGGCCCGTACGAGCGGTGCGTGCGCACGGGCGAGGCGGTCCGCACGGTGCTCGACGCCGCCGCCGCGGCCGGCCTCGCGGACGGGTGGAGCCGCCCGCCGGTCGCGGACCTGCTGCGGGACAGCTCGATGGTGCTGCTGCCGGTCACGTCGGCGGCGGGCGTGCTCGGCTTCTTCGCGTGCCTGCGCGGGGCCGGGCACCGCCCGTTCGACCCCTACGACCTCGAGATCGGGATGGAGTTCGCGTCCCGCGCGTCGATCCTGGTCGAGAGCGCCCGCCAGTACGCGCGGGAGCGGGCGACCGCGCTGACGCTGCAGCGCAGCCTGCTGCCGACCGACCTGTCCGCGCCCGCCCCCGTGGAGGTCCACCACCGCTACCTGCCGGGCGGGCGGCTCATCGAGGTCGGCGGCGACTGGTACGAGTCGATCGCGCTGCCGGGCGGACGCGTCGCGCTCGTCGTCGGGGACGTCGCGGGCCACGGGGTGAAGGCCGCGGTCACGATGGGCCGGCTCCGCACCGCCATCCACACCCTCGCCGACCTGGAGCTTCGGCCCGCCGAGGCCCTGGAGCGGCTCGACTCCCTCATGCGGACCCTCGGCGAGCGCGAACCGCACTTCGCGACCTGCGCCTACGTCGTCTACGACGCGGTGAGCGGCCGCTGCGAGGCGGCGAGCGCCGGGCACCTCCCGCCGCTGCTCGCCCCGCCCGGCGCGGACGCCGAGTTCCTCGACGTCCCGCCCGCCCCGCCTCTCGGCGTCGGCGACGGCCCCATCAGCAGCCGCGAGTTCACCGTCCCGGAGGGCACCCTGCTGTTCCTCTACACCGACGGCCTGGTCGAGAACCGCGCCCGCGACATCGATGACGGCCTGGCGCGCCTGCGCGCCACGTTCGCCGCCGGCGCGTCGGAGCGCCGGCTGAACGAGCTGTGCGGGGACGCCCTCGACGGCGTCTACGACGACGAGCACCGCGACGACATCGCGATGCTGGTGGCGCGGCTCGGCCGGCTGCCCGCCGACCGGCACGCCTCCTGGGAGCTGCCCGCCGAGCCGGCCGCGGTGCGCCGCGCGCGGGGCCTGGTGCGCGCCCGGCTCGCCGCGTGGGGCCTGGACGATCTGGCCGATACGGCGGCGCTGGTGGTGTCGGAGCTGGTCACGAACGCGATCGCGCACGCGGGCGGCCGGGTCCGCGTCCGGCTCGTCCGCGACGGAAGCCTGGTCTGCGAGGTGTTCGACACCGCCGACGGCCGGCCCCGGATGCGTCCGGACGACGCGGCCGCGATGGCCGAGTCCGGCCGGGGGCTGCACGTCGTCCGGCGCCTGTCGCGCCGCTGGGGGGTGCGCCGCACCGCCGACGGCAAGGTCGTCTGGTGCGAGCTCGACCTGCCCTGACCTCCATCCGCCTCAGCGCAGCACCGAGATGTGGATGTGGTCGTAGTGGTTCTGGGTGAGGCTGCCGCGGTTCTCCATCTTCCGCCAGCCGCCGCCGCGGACGTTCCAGATGTGCTGTTTCCAGATGACGTAGGAGATGCCGAGCCGCCGCGCGTTGCTGATCGCGTACTGGGCGACCTGGTCGCCGTGCCGCTGCGCGGACGTGCTCGGCAGCACCCCGCCCGGACCCTCCATGAAGTCGCAGGCGCGGCCGAGGCCGTGGTCCTGCGGGTCGCCCGTCGTCCGGTAGCAGCCGATCACCGGGAACGGCCCGAACATCGAGTTCAGCTCCACGACGACGCCGCGCATCGTCGGCGTCATCATGTTCCCGGTGATGGGGGTGCGGACGCCGCGGACGCCGTCCGGCCGGAACGTGACGCGCGGCTGCCCCTTCGGGGTCGCCTCCCGCGCGGTGGTCGCCTTCAGCGCCGCCACCTTCGTCCCGCGCGGCAGGATCCTCCTCAGCATCGCGGTGAGCTTCTTCGCGTCCGCCTTCGGGGCGCTGAGCACCAGCCCGTTCCCGGCGGGCATGCCCAGCGCCCGCGCCTGCTCGCGCGACACGACGGCGTCCACGCTGCCGATCCCCATGGACGCGTAGGCGCCGATCCTGACCTGGCCCGGCCTGGTGCTGCTGCCCGCCGTGACGATCTGCCCGAGCGGGAGCGACCCGCCCTGGCCGAGGTCGAAGGAGACGGCGAGCGCGCCGTCCGCGACGGCCTGCCACAGCTGGTCGGACTCGGCGGTCCGCTGCGGCGCGAACGCCCGGAACGCGGACGGGTCGACGCCGAGCAGCCCCACGTG
The DNA here is from genome assembly GCF_000718255.1 of Spirillospora albida. Lineage (GTDB taxonomy): Bacteria > Actinomycetota > Actinomycetes > Streptosporangiales > Streptosporangiaceae > Spirillospora > Spirillospora albida. Next base: position 99,052 of record NZ_JOFJ01000017.1, on the reverse strand, counting down.
GTGCTTGCCGACACGGGTGCGGGCCGCGTCGACGACCGTGACGCCGGCGACGCCCTTGAGCCGCCGCGCCCGCTCGATCGCGGCGGGCGGCAGCGGCGTGGCGGAGGCGATGAGCAGGTGCGGGGTGTAGCGGCGGGTCAGCGGCGCCACCGGGGGCGGAGCCGCGGCCGTCTCCGGCGATACCGAGACGAGGTTCCCGGGACGCTCCTGCGCCCGCTCCGGCCCGTCCGAAACGATCATCACGACGTCGACGGCGAGGGTGGCGGCGATCGCCACCCCGATCGCCGCGGGCACCGCACTGCGCATCCGCACCCGACTTCCGGTCCGTTTTCGGCGCGAGGAGGGGCTCGCGTCCGATCTCTCCCCTTTGCGGCATCGTAGAGGACGGGACCGGTGCCGCGCCCCCCGTCCGCCGGACCCGGCCGGGTTCCGCAGACCGCGGCCGGATCAGAGGTGGCGGCGCTGGGCGCTCCTGGCCTCCTCGTAGGCGGCGCGGGCGGCGCGGGCGGCGGGCCGCCCGGAGACCTCGGCGACCGGGACGTCCCACCACGCCCCGCTGCCGGGCGCGGCGATGCCCGGATCGGTCTCCACGTGGACGACGGTCGTGCGATCCGCGGCGATCGCCTTGCGGAGCGCGGCGCGGAACCCTTCGGCGTCGGACGCGCGGTGCACCTCCGCGCCGAGGCCGGCGGCGTTCGCCGCGAGGTCGACCGGGAGCGGCCCGCCGGCCGCGGTCTGAAACCGGGTGCCGAACCGCTCGGCGCCGACCGACTCCGACAGCGCGCCGATCGACGCGTAGCCGTGGTTCTGGACGATCACGACGACGAGCTTCACGCCCTCCGCGACGGCCGTGACCAGCTCCTGCGCCATCATCAGATACGACCCGTCGCCGACCAGGACGAACACCTCGCGCGACGGGTCGGCCATCTTCACGCCGAGCCCGCCCGCGATCTCGTAGCCCATGCAGGAGTAGCCGTACTCGACGTGGTAGCCCTTGGGGTCCCGCGTCCGCCATAGCTTGTGCAGGTCGCCCGGCATGCTGCCGGCGGCGCAGACCACGACGTCGCGCGGCCCGGCCTCCTCGTTGACGATCCCGATGATCTCCGGCTGGCCCGGCCGCATGTGGCCGCCGGGGGAGAGGGCGCGGTCGGCGACGGCGTTCCACGCCGAGACCAGCTCCCGGGTCCGGACCCTGTGCCCGTCCGGGACGGACCAGCCGGCCAGCGCCCCGCCCAGGGCCGCCAGGCCCTCGCGCGCGTCGGCGACGAGGGCCTCGCCCGCGTGCTTGGCGGCGTCGAACGCGGCGACGTTCAGGTTGACGAACCGGACGTCCGGTGCGGCGAAGACGGTCCGGGACGCGGTCGTGAAGTCGCTGTACCTGGTCCCGATGCCGAGGACGGCGTCGGCGTCGCGGGCGAGCGCGTTCGCGGCGGTGGTGCCCGTCACGCCGATCGCGCCGGCCGCGCACGGGTGGTCCCACGGCAGCGACCCCTTGCCCGCCTGCGTCTCCGCGACGGGGACGCCCGTCCGTTCCGCGAACTCCCGGAGGACGCCGGTGGCCCGCGAGTAGATCACGCCGCCGCCCGCCACGATCAGCGGGCGCCGCGCGCCGCGCAGCAGGGCGGCGGCCCGTTCCAGCGCCGCCGGTTCCGGTACCGGGCGGGGGATCCGCCAGACGCGCGGCGCGAACAGCGCGTCCGGCCAGTCGTACGCCTCGGCCTGAACGTCCTGCGGCAGGGCCAGGGTGACGGCGCCCGTCTCCGCCGGGTCGGTGAGCACGCGCGTCGCGGCGAGCAGCGCGGGGGGCAGCTGCTCGGCGCGGTCGATCCTGTCCCAGTACCTCGACACCGGCCGCAGGCAGTCGTTCACCGACACGTCGTACGACCTCGGGTCCTCCAGTTCCTGGAGGACGGGGTTCGCGGTGCGGGTCGCGAACACGTCGCCGGGCAGGAGGAGGACCGGCAGCCGGTTGATCGTCGCCAGCGCCGCGCCCGTCACCAGGTTCGTCGCGCCCGGACCGACCGACGTCGTGCACGCGAACGCCGAGAGCCGGTCGCTCGCCCGCGCGTACCCGGCGGCGGCGTGCACCATCGCCTGCTCGTTGCGCGCCATCAGGTAGGGGAGCGACCCCTCCTCCAGGAGCGCCTGGCCCAGCCCGGCCACGTTGCCGTGCCCGAAGATGCCGAGGCAGCCCGCGAACAGGGCCCGCTCCTCCCCGTCGCGCTCGGTGCGCTGCGCCGCCAGGAACCGGACGATCGCCTGCCCCACCGTGAGCCTCATGCGCGTCCCTCCGGGGAGGTCATCGGCAGGCGGGGGTCGGCGGGCCACGACGTCCACGCGTCCCGCACCCAGGCGTGCGCGGGGTCGTCGCAGATCCGCCACGCCCGCTCCGCCCCGGGCCCCGCCATCACGTTCAGGTAGTACAGGTCGTGACCGGGCACCGCCATGGACGGCCCGTGCCAGCCGCGCGGAACCAGCACCACGTCCCCCGTCCGGACCTCCGCGAGGACGTCGGCCGCGCCGTACACCCGCTGGTACGCCATCCCGGACGGGCCGGCGACCTCGAAGTAGTAGATCTCCTCCAGCGCGGACTCGCCGGGCCGTTCCTCGTCGTGCTTGTGCGGCGGGTACGACGACCAGTTCCCGCCGGGGGTCAGCACCTCGCACACGATGAGCCTGTCGGCGTCCGGGAACGCCTCCGGCGTCGCGACGCCGTTCACCTGCCGCGCGGCCGGTCCCGCCCCCCGCAGCTCGACCGGCACCTTCTCCGCCGGGACGTACCGCGGGGCGAGCCGCCGGCCGCAGCGCGCGGCGGGCAGCGCGAACCGCCCGCCGTCCCGGCTCGACACCGTCACCTCGGCGTCCCTCGGCACGTAGGCGAAGTCGGTGACCCGCTCGAACACGCCCGGCCGCCCGGCGATCTCGAACTCCGCCCCGTCGCACCGCACCCGGCAGCTCCCGGCCAGCGGCAGCACGAGCATCTCGAACCCGCCCGTCCGGAACGTGTGGGAGCCGTCGGGGGCAAGCTCGAGCACCCGCAGGCCGCAGAACTCCCATCCGGCGTCCTCGGGCGTGATCTGCAGGGCGTAGGGCGCGGCGGCGGTCGCCGCCGCGGGCCGATGGAGTTCCGGCTTCACATCGTCTCCAGGAGCGTCGTCACCTCGGCGGTGTCGGGCATGGCGTCGGAGCAGGAGAGGCGGGACGCGACGATCGCGCCCGCCGCGTTCGCGAACGCGAGGGCGCGGCGGAGGGGCCTGCCGGACAGGAGGGCGTGGCAGAGGGCGCCGCCGAACGCGTCGCCCGCCCCGAGGCCGTTCACGACCTCGACCGGCACGGGTTTCGCCTCCGCCACCGTGCCGTCGGCGGTCATCCCCAGGACGCCGTCCGGGCCGCGTTTCACGACGGCGAGGCGGACGCCCCGGTCGAGCAGGCCCCGGGCCGCCCGTTCGGGAATGCCCTCCCCTGTCGCCACCTCGCATTCGGCGAGGTTGCCCACGGCGACCGTCGCGTGCTCCAGGGCGGTGTGCGCCTGGAGCCGGGCCTCGTCGGGGGACTCCCAGAACATGGGGCGGTAGTCCAGGTCCAGGACGGTGAGGGCGTCGCGGGGGCGGGCGGCCATCGCGGTGAGGGTCGCCGTGCGGGACGGCTCGGCGGACAGGCCGGTCAGGGTCGTCCAGAGGATCCCGGCGCCGGTAATCGCGGCGAGGTCGAGATCCTCCGCGCGGATCTCCAGGTCAGGCGCCTTGGGATGGCGGTAGAAGTACAGCGGGAAGTCGTCGGGCGGGAACAGCTCGCAGAACGTGATCGGCGTCGGCAGGCCGGGGACGTCCGCGACGAACCGGGTGTCCACCCCGTAGCCGTCCAGAGCGCGGTGGACGAACCGGCCGAACGGGTCCGCGCCGGTGCGGGTGATGACGGCGGCGGAGCGGCCGTGCCGGGCGGCGGCGACCGCGACGTTCGTGGCGCTGCCCCCGAGGAACCGGGCGAACGTGTCCACCTCGTCCAGGGGGACGCCGGACCGCAGCGGATACAGGTCGACGCCCACCCGCCCCATCGTGATGACGTCGAACCCGGTCATGCCAGGAGCCCGCTCAGGAAGGCGACGGAGGCCCGCACGTCGTTGACGGGCCCCGATCCGGGCGGCGGCTCGCCGTCCAGAGCGGTGTCCTGTTCGAGGACGTACCAGCCGTCGTAGCCGCCGTTCTCCAGGGAGAAGACGATCCCGGCGACGTTCACGTCGCCCGTGCCGAGCGGCCGGTAGAGGCCGCCGCGGACCGCTTCGGTGTACGTCGTCCCGCCTGTCCGCACCTTGCCCGCGAGGGCGGCGTCCACGTCCTTGAGATGGACGTGGCCGGTGCGGTCGGGAAAGGCCGCGGCCAGTTCCCCGGGGTCGGTGCCGCCGATCAGGAGATGTCCGGTGTCGAGGCAGAGCTGGACGCCGCAGCCGTCCAGGACCCGTTGGATCTCGTCGGGGCGCTCCACCATCGTCCCCACGTGCGGATGCAGCGTGGCGCGGACGCCGCGCGACGCGGCCTGCGCCGCGATGCGGTCGAGGTTGGCGAGCAGGGCCGCCCAGCCGGACGCGTCGAGGCCGGGGCGCGCGTCGTAGCCGTCTCCACCGTGGACGGCGGCCAGCACGAGGACGAGCCCGGTTCTGGAACGTTCCACTCCAAACCGGTCAAGCGCGGCATGGACGCCCGGCAGCGGATCGTGCCCGGGATCGTGCAGCACCGCCGGGACGAAGCCGCCCACCGGCCGCAGCCCGTGGCCGTCCAGCAGCGCGCTCCGCTCGGCCGGGCCGCGCGGCAGGTAGCCGTCCGGCCCGAACTCGGTCGCCGCGAGGCCGGCGGCGCGCATCTCCGCCAGCACCCGCGCGGGCTCCATCCGGTGCCCCCAGCCGGGCACCTCGCAGACCCCCCAGGAGATCGGGGCACCCGCGACACGATCCTGGATCATCGGCTCACCCTCCGCTGCCCACGATGACCCGGCCCGTGCCCCACGGCAAGGGCGAAACGCTACCGGACCGGTAGCGTCACTCGAGGAGGTCCTTGCCCTCGCGGTGCTCGCGGGCGCCGAACGCGTCCCACACGCTCAGTCCCACCAGAAGGACCAGGACGTCTTGCCGCGGATGTCCTCGGCGTAGCCGGCGAGGGTCCCCGGCCCCTGGAACAGGATGTCGGGGCAGAACGCCCAGTGCTCCGCCGCCACGTGGACGGCGTGCCGCGTCGTCACCGGCGGCGCCGCGACGCTCAGCTCCAGGGTGTTGAAGCCGAGGGCGACGACGCGGGCGCCGAAGCGGTCCTCCCACCCGCGCAGGACTGCCGCGAGCGGCGCCGTCCACTCGTTGTGGTTGAGTGCGCCCTGCCAGCCGACGGCCGCGAGCGCGTCCGCCCCGCGCTCCACCGCGACGAGGCCGAGGGACAGGCCGCGCCGGTCGAGCGTCCGCGCGTACCGGTCGGCGAGGGCGTCGGGATCGTCCAGGAGGCCGCCTGCGGGAGCCGGACCCGGGCAGTGCAGCCCGAACGGGGCGAGGTCGTCGAGGTCGGCCGTGGCGGCCTGCTCCGCCCAGTCGGCCCACACCTCCGACATGAACGCGTGCGGCAGGTAGTTGCCGATCTCCTCGACCGGCTCGGGCGCGATCTGGCCGGCCGCCCACGGCTGGTCCGACTCGTCCAGCAGCAGCGGCCACAGCCCCGAGCGGTGGTGCTCGGCGCGCAGCCGCGCCCACAGGTCGCCGTCGACGGGGTCGTCGCTCAGCCAGAACGCGGGCCGCAGCAGCGTCTGCCGCTGCGGGTAACCGGGGTCGGGCCAGACCACGTCGCCGTCGGGCAGCGGCACCGACAGCGTCCGCTCGGCCGCGTCGCCGCCGAACAGCCGCGGCAGGTCGCCCGGCAGCCGCCGCCGGACCTCGAGGTCATCCATCTCACGCCGTTCCGGTACACATCATGCCAACGGGATCTTGGCACTCCGAGATGGTAACGGGGTGCGCCGCCGCGCGGGGGCGGAGCGCGGGGTTCGCTCCGATCCCGGCCGGCGGCCTGCCCTGAATCGTTACCTGCGGGTCTTGTCGCGGTCCAGTACCGCGTGCCATGTTTTCGAGGTTTCTGGAAACAAGGAGTCCCATGTTGCGCACCGGTCCGCGAGCGGCGGGGACGCTGCTGCTCGCCGCCGCCGCCCTGACCCCCCTGACCGCCTCGTCCGCCGCGGGCACCGAGGTCAGGGGACAGGGGCTGTCGGCCGCCATCCGTTACACCGAGTACGGCATCCCCCACATCGTGGCGAAGGACTACGCCGGTCTCGGCTACGGCACCGGATACGCGCAGGCCAAGGACAACGCCTGCCTGCTCGCGCAGGGCTTCGTCACCCTGCGCGGCGAGCGCTCGTCGTTCTTCGGCCCGGACGCGCGGCCCGCCGACCCGTCGCTGTCGGAGGCGACCACGAACCTCGCCAGCGACGTGTTCTTCGCCGGCATCCGGGCCGCCGGCACCGTCGAGCGCCTCGCCGCCGCGCCCGCCCCCTTCGGCCCGACCGCCGACGTCCGCGAGCTGAGCCGGGGCTGGGCCGCCGGCTACAACCGCTACCTGCGCGAGGGCGGGGTCACCGACCCCGCTTGCAAGGGCGCCGCCTGGCTGCGTCCGATCACCCCCATGGACGTCCTGCGGCGGGGCCACGCCCTCGCCATGCTCGGCGGCTCCGGCCTGCTCACCCAGCAGATCGCCACGGCCGCCCCGCCGTCCGGCGCCGAGACCCAGGTCAGGGCGCGGTCGCCGCGGGAGATCGCCACCGGCATGCGCGACCTGATGGACCGGACCGGCCTCGGCAGCAACGCCGTCGCCGTCGCGGGCGGCGCCACCGCCACCGGACGCGGCCTGCTCCTCGGCAACCCGCACTACCCGTGGCACAGCGGCCGCCGGTTCTGGCAGTCGCAGCAGACGATCCCCGGCAAGCTGAACGTGAGCGGCGGCGCCATCCTCGGCTCCCCGGCCGTCAACATCGGTTACAACGCGGACTTCGCGTGGAGCCACACCGTCGCGACCGGACGCACCTTCCTTCTGACCGAGGTCAAGCTCGTGCCGGGCGACCCCACGTCCTACACGGTGGACGGCAAGAAGGAGAAGATGACCCAGCGCCGGGTCACCGTCCAGGCCCGCCAGGCGGACGGCTCCCTGAAGCCCGTCACCACCACGCAGTGGAGCACCCGCTACGGCCCGATCGTGACGGGGGTGGCGACCATCTCGCTCCCCTGGACGACGCAGAACGCGTACTCCATCACCGACCCCAACATGACGAACCTCCGGGTCCTGAACACGTCCCTGGCCCTGGGCAAGGCCCGCACGACCGACGAGGCGGTCAAGGCGCTGAAGGCGACGCAGGGCCTCCCTTGGGTCAACACCATCGCGACGGACAAGCGCGGTAAGGCCCTCTACGCGCAGGTCCAGGTGCTCCCCAACGTCACCGACGACCTCGCGAACCGCTGCAGCACCCTCCTGGGCCGCCTCGTCCTGAACCAGGCGGGCGTCCCGATCCTGGACGGCACCAGGTCGGCGTGCGCCCCCGGCAAGGCCGCGGGCACCGTCCAGCCCGGCATCCTCTCCCCGGACCGCTACCCGGTCCTGCACCGCTCCGACTACGTCACGAACTCCAACGACAGCCACTGGCTGTCGAACCCGAAGCAGCCCCTCGAGGGGTACGACCGCATCATCGGCAACGAGAAGGCCGCCCGCACGCTCCGCACCCGCAGCGGCCTCGTGGCCGTCCAGGAGGAGATGAGGGAGGGCCGCTTCACCCGCGCGGAGATGCAGGACCTCGTCTTCGCCAACCGCGTCCACGCGGCCGAGCTCGCGGCCGGCGGCACCATCGCCATGTGCCGCGACATGCGCCTCGGGCGGCCCTGCGACGTCCTCGCCGCGTGGGACCGCAAGATGGATCCCGGCAGCCGCGGCGCCCTCCTCTTCGACCGCTACTGGCGCAAGGCCACCGCCGCCTGGGACCTGTGGAAGACGGGCTTCACCGCCTCCGACCCGGTCGGCACGCCGCGCGGCTTCAACACCGGCAGCCTCGCCGCCCGCAAGGCCCTCTGGGACGCGGTCGGCGAACTGAAGGCCGACGGCATCCCCCTGGACGCGCCCCTGAGCGCGAACCAGTACGTCGTCCGCAACGGCGCGAGGATCCCGGTGGGCGGCGGTTCCGAGCCCCTCGGCCTCTTCAACAAGCTGGAGATGCCCTGGACACCGGGCAAGGGCTACACCGAGGTCAACACGGGCTCCAGCTACGTCCAGGTGGTCTCGTTCGACGATGACGGCTGCCCCGACGCCCGCACGATCCTGACCTACTCCCAGTCGGCCGACCCCACGTCCCCCCACTACGCGGACCAGACCCGCCTCTTCTCCGGCAAGCGCTGGGTGACGTCCCGCTTCTGCGAGAACGAGATCAAGGCGGCCCCCGCGCTCCGGACCATCACCCTGACCGGAGGCTGAGAGAGACCCGGCCCGCCGGATTCCACCCCGTCCGGCGGGCCTTCGCCCCGTGCGGAGACCGGCCGGGCCGACGTCAGGCGCGGCGATCCCGGTACGCGCGGACCTTGGCGCGGTTGCCGCATTCGGCCATCTGGCACCAGACCCCCGAGCGGTTGCGCGAGTGGTCGTAGAAGGCCCACAGGCAGTCATCGGCGGAGCACACCTTGAGGCGCCGCCACGTCCCGTCGATCGCCGCCGTCGCGACGGCCGCGAGCAGGACGCCGAGGGCGGAGCGCACGTCACCGCCCTGCCGTGGCGCCAGGGCCTGGCCGCCCGCCGGGTCGAAGCGGACGCGGAGGCCGGCCCGGCGGGAGAGCCGGTCGAGCACCCGCGCGTCGTCCGGGTCGATCGGACGCCCGGTGTTGCGGCGCGCCAGCGAGCGCATCGCCTCGCGCACCCGGACCGCCTCGGCCCGATCCTCCTCGCCGACCACGACCGGCGGTTCGGCGAGCCCCTGTGACACCAGCCAGTGCCGCACGCCCTCGGGCTCGGACAGCGCGTCGGTCCCGATTTCCAGGTCACGCGTGTTGATGAAGGCGCGGACGAGCTCCAGGGGAGGAGGGGCATCTTGTCGCTTCTGCGGGGTACCCTCTCGAGAGCTAACCACTGAATCAGTTTAGGGGTTACATCCCGCTCCGGGAAGGAGGCGCGTGACCGCCACCGAGACGCCGGACACCGCTCCCCGCGTCGGCACCGGGAACGGCGGCCTCGCGGCAGTGGTGGCGGCGGCCGCCCTGTGGGGCTTGGGGGGCACCGTCGCGGGCCGGCTGTTCGCCGGCGGCGCCGACCCGCTCGAGGTCGTCGCCGTGCGCACCTGGATCGCGGCAGCCGGCCTCGCCCTCCTCCTCCCCTGGCGGCGCCGGGCCTGGCGTAAGGCGGGCCCGCGGGTCGCCTCCGGCGCGGTCCGCGCCGGGTGGCGGCCGACGATCGGCTTCGGGATCGCGGTGGCGGTGGCCAACGCGGGCCTGTTCCTGGCCATCGCCAGGCTGCCGGTCGCGGTGGCCCTGGTGCTGCAGAACCTCGCCCCCGCCCTCGTGGTCGCGTGGACCGCCATGGCGGCCCGCCGGGTGCCGCCGGCGCGCGTCGTCATCGGCCTGGCCGCGGCCCTGGCGGGGGTGGGCCTCGTCGTGGAACTCCCGACGGCACCCCTCTCGGACCTGGATCTGGTGGGCGTCCTCTTCGCCCTGCTGACGGCCGCGGCGGTGGCGGCGTTCTCCGGCCTCGGCGGCGCCGCCGCCCGGGGTCGCGGCGCGCTCGCCGCCACCACCTGGGCCTTCGCGATATCGGGAGTGCTCTGGCTGGCCGTGCAGCTCGCCCGCGGCGTCCCGGACCTGTTCCACCGGCCGGGTGCCCTGCTGGCCGCGGCCGGGGTCGGCCTGTTCGGGACGCTCCTGCCGTTCCTGCTGTTCTCGTGGGGCGCCGCCCGGGTGGGCGCCGCGATCGGAGCGGTCAACATCTCGCTGGAGCCGATCTTCGGCGCGGCCCTCGCCTGGGCGTGGCTGGGCCAGGAACTCACCCCGGTGCAGCTCGCCGGGGCGCTCGTGCTGCTGATCGCGCTGCTGGACGTCCAGCGCTCCGCGCGCCGGTCCGGCCGAACGTCATGAGTCGGGCAAGAGGCTCCGGCCGACGGGATGGCCGGGACGGGATCGTGGCATCCTTCGTTCCGTCCCGCCCGCCGCCCCGGAGCGGCCCTGGCGGGCGGTCGAGCGGAGGTGTCGTCGTGGTCGATGCGCGGTCCGGTGAGGAACCGACCGATGAGGAGCTGGACGCCGCCTACAACGTGCGGCGCAAGGCCGGGCCGGAGCTGTTCGACCGGCATCTCGCCCGCTACGGAGAGGAGTCGCGGCGGGCCGTCCAGGGGCTGCCCGCGGTCACCGGCCTCGTCTATGACGAGGTCGGCGGGGAGCGGCTGGACGTCTGGGGTGTGCGAGAGGGCGCCCTGCGCCCGGCGTTCGTCTATCTGCACGGCGGTTACTGGATCGCGCTGTCGCGCCATGTGTCGGCGTTCATGGCCCGGAGTCTGTGGGAGCAGGGCGTCGCGACCATCGTGCCCGACTACACCCTCGCGCCGGAGGCGACGCTCGGGGAGATCGTCCGGCAGGTCCGGGCCTGCGTGGCCTGGGTGTACCGGCACGGGCGCGAGCACGGGCTGGACCCGGAGCGGATCTTCGTCGGGGGCTCGTCGGCGGGCGGGCACCTCACCGGGATGACGATGGTGGACGGCTGGCAGGGGTCCTTCGGCCTGCCGGAGGACGTGGTGAAGGGCGCTCTCCCGGTCAGCGGCCTGTTCGACCTGCGGCCGATCACACGGGTCTACGTCAACGACGTCGTCGGGCTGGACGTGGAGGAGGCCGCGCGGCTCAGCCCCGCGCTGCTGCCTGCGGCCCGGCGGTGCCCGGCGGTGTTCGTGGTCGCCGAGCACGACGGGGACGGGTTCCTGGAGCAGTCGCGGTCGTTCCAGCCCCGCTGGGGCAACGGGGAACTGCTCGTCGTGCCTGGACGCGACCATTTCGACGTCGTCCTCGACCTCGCCGATCCCGAGTCGGCGGTGTGCCGGGCGCTGCTGGGGCTCGTCAGGCGGTGAGGCGTTCCGCCTCGCGGCGCAGATGGTCGAGCATCAGGCGCGCCGACGGGGTGGGGGCGCGGTGCGCGGGGAGGGTCACGCCCACCTGGCGGCGGACCGTCTCCAGGGGCACCGGCAGCGGGGCTATGCCGGGGTCGGTGCGGGCGACCAGGTCGGGCAGCGCGGCGATCATGTCGGTGTCGCGGACCAGGGTCCGGACGGTCAGCACCGACGTGCATTCCACCAGGTTCCCGGGGAGCGTCAGGCCCTCCGCGCGGAAGAGCTGTTCGAGTTCGGTGCGCAGCGCGGTCTGCTCCAGGGGGAGCACCCACGGGTGGTCGCATAGGTCGGCGAGGGTGAGATCGCCCTTCTGCCGGGCGGGGTGGTCGGTGCGGGCCACCAGGCGGACGGGTTCGCCGTAGAGGGTGATCTGGCGCAGGCCCCGCACGTCCTCGATCGGGTTCAGGCGGCCCAGGATGAGGTCGATCTCGCCGTCCAGGAGACGCGGCACCTGCGCGTTGAACGTGGCCTCTCGGACGATCACCGTGATGCCGGGGCGCTCGCGCTTCAGGGCGGCGATCGCGCGGGGCAGCAGGACGTTCGAGCCGGCGAGCAGCGTGCCGATCGCGACCGTGCCGACCTCGCCGTCGGCCAGGCCGCCGATGCGGTCGCCCGCGCGGCGCAGCTCCGCCAGGACGGCCCGTGCGTGCTCCAGGAACGCGTCCCCGTACATCGTGGGGGTCACGCCGCGCGGCCCGCGGGTGAACAGCTCGACGCCGAGGACGCGTTCGACCTCGCGCAGGCTGCGGGTCACGGCGGGCTGGGCCAGGCGGAGGCGCTCGGCGGCGCGCAGGACGCTGCCCTGGTCGGCGATCGCGACGACCAGGACGAGATGGCGGAGCTTCAGCCGCCCGCTGAGCAGGTCGATCTCCCGCATGGCCGACCTTTCGCCGTAGATATCCCCGAACCGTTATACCTCACGGGCGGTTTGGTATTTGCCAGGCATACCTTGGGAGGAAGACGATCGCAGTGCCCGGTACCCGGCGCTGGAGGACGGATGAAGGCTGAGCACTACGTGGGCGGCGCCTTCCGCTCGGACGGCCCGTCCTTCGCGCTGATCGATCCCCGCGACGGGTCGGAGCGCGGTGTGGTTCCGGAGGCGACCCGCGAGATCGTGGACGAGGCCGTGACCGCCGCCCGATCCGCGCTGCGCGGAGCCTGGGGCGCGGCCGACGCCGCGCGGCGGGCCACCGCCCTGAGGCGCATCGCGGACGGCATCGAGGCCCGGTTCGACGCGTTCGTCGACGCGGAGGTCGCCGACACCGGCAAGCCGCGCGAGCTCGCCGCCACCGTCGACGTCCCGCGCGCGATCGGCAACTTCCGCGCGTACGCCGATCTGCTCTACGGGCGGCCCGAGCGCGCCTACACGACGAGCGTCCCGGGATGGAGCGGCGGGGCCGGCGAGGCCCTCAACTACACCGTGCGGCGGCCGCTCGGCGTCGTCGCGATCATCTCGCCGTGGAACCTGCCGCTCCTCCTGCTCACATGGAAGGTCGCGCCCGCCCTGGCGGCCGGGAACGCCGTCGTCGCGAAGCCGTCCGAAGAGACGCCCTCCACGGCGACGCTTCTCGCGCACGTGATCGACGCGGCCGGGCTGCCCTCCGGCGCGTTCAACCTGGTGCACGGGCACGGCGCGGACGCGGCGGGCGCGTTCCTCACCGGCCACCCCGGCGTGGACGCGATCGCCTTCACCGGGGAGTCCGCCACCGGCGCCGCCATCATGCGGAACGCCGCCGACCACGTCACGCCGGTCTCGTTCGAGCTGGGCGGCAAGAATCCCGCGATCGTGTTCGCGGACGCCGACCTCGAAGCGGCCCTCGACGGGACGGTCCGCTCCTCGTTCACCCACTCCGGGCAGATCTGCCTTTGCACCGAGCGCGTCTACGTGGAGCGGCCCGTCTTCGACGATTTCGTCCGCGAACTGGGCAAGCGGGCCGGAGGGCTCGCCGGGTACGGGCCGATGATCTCCGCTGAGCACCGCGACAAGGTCCTCTCCTACTACCGGCTCGCCGAGGAGGAGGGGGCAGCCTTCGTCGCGGGAGGAGGCGTCCCCGAGTTCGGCGACGAGCGTGACGGCGGCTTCTACGTCGAGCCCACCGTCATCACGGGCCTCCCCGAATCGGCGCGAACCGTGAAAGAGGAGGTCTTCGGCCCCATCTGCCATGTCGCCCCGTTCGACACGGAAGACGAGGCCCTCGGACTCGCCAACGACAGCCCCTACGGTCTCGCGTCCGCGCTCTGGACCCGCGACCTGTCCCGCGCGCACCGCGTGGCCCCCCGCGTCGAGACGGGAATCGTCTGGGTGAACTGCTGGAACCTGCGCGACCTCCGCACCCCGTTCGGCGGCGTCAAGGCGTCGGGGATCGGCCGCGAAGGGGGAGAGTACTCCCTGGACTTCTTCTCCGAGCCCGTCAACGTGTGCATCCAGATTTGAGGGCGAACCCGTGACCTACATCGACACGGCGGCCGAGCGGATCCTCGGCGCCTACGCGAGCGGCGTTCCGTGCGAACCCGTCCGCGATCTCATCTCGACCGTGGACGACGCCTACGCCGTCCAGGACCGGATGACGGAACGGTGGCTCGGCGAGGGCCGCCGCCTCGCCGGCCGCAAGATCGGCCTGACGTCCCGCGCCGTACAGGAGCAACTCGGCGTCGGCAGCCCCGACTTCGGGATGCTGTTCGCCGACATGGCCGTCCCGGACGGTGAGGAGATCCCGCCGGGCGCCGTCCTGCAGGCGCGGGTCGAGGCGGAGGTCGCGCTCGTCCTCGAGCGCGACCTGACCCACGAGCGGCACACCGTCGCCGACCTGATCCGGGCGACCGCGTTCGCGCTGCCCGCGATCGAGGTCGTCGGCAGCCGCGTCCGCGACTGGGACATCGCGCTCGTCGACACGGTCGCCGACAACGCCTCGTCCGGCATGTACGCGCTCGGCTCCCGCCCGGTGCGGCTCCACGACGTCGACCTGCGGCTCTGCGGCATGGTGCTGGAGCGGCGCGGCGAGCAGACGTCCACCGGGACGGGCGCCGCCTGCCTCGGGCACCCGCTGAACGCGGCGCTCTGGCTCGCCGACACGCTCGTCCGCGTCGGCCGGCCGCTGCGCGCGGGCGACACCGTACTGACCGGCGCGCTCGGGCCGGTCGTTCCGGTCGCGCCCGGAGACGTGTTCGAGGCGCGCGTCGACGGGCTCGGCGACGTGCGGGTCGCGTTCGGCAAGGAGGAGGGCCGATGACGGACGTGCAGCGGCTCGCGGCGCGCCTCGACGACGCCGCGCGGGCCGTGCGGGCGATCCCGCCGCTGACCGCTGAGCGGGAACTGGACGTGCCGACGGCGTACGCCGTGCAGCGCGCGGGCATCGAACGGCGCACCCGCCGCGGCGAGCACCTCGCCGGGGTGAAGATGGGTTTCACCAGCCGCGCGAAGATGATCCAGATGGGCGTGGACGACGTCATCTGGGGCCTGCTCACCGACGCGATGGCCGCCGGGCCGTCCGTCGACACGTCCGGGCTCATCCATCCCCGGATCGAGCCGGAGATCGTGTACCTCATCGGCAGGGAGGTCCGGTCGGTCGCCGAGGTCGAGTCGGCCGTCGCGGGCGTCGCCGTCGGGTTCGAGGTGCTCGACTCCCGCTACCGGGACTTCGCGTTCACCCTCCCGGACGTCATCGCCGACAACGCGTCCGCCGCGAGGTTCGGCTACGGCGCGTGGCACGAGCCACGCGACCTGTCCAATACCGGGCTGCTGATGGAGATCGACGGGCGGCCGGTGCAGACCGGGTCGTCCGCCGCGATCCTCGGCGACCCCGCGCGGGCGCTGCGGGCCGCCGCCCGGCTCGCGCTGCGCGCCGGGATCCCGCTCGAACCGGGCTGGGTCGTCCTCGCCGGGGCGGCCACGGCCGCGATCCCGCTGCCGAAGGACGCGCACGTCCGCGTCACCGGCGCCGGGCTCGGCTCCGTGGAGGTCGCCACATGACCGGCGACGCCCTCACCGTCGCGGGCAAGGCCGCGCCGCGCGGCCGGTTCCCGCACGTCAAGCGGGCCGGCGACCTGGTGTTCGTGTCCGGGACGAGCTCCCGCCGCCCCGACGGCACGTTCGCGGGCGCGTCCGCCGACGCGATGGGCGTCACCGACCTCGACATCCGCGCGCAGACCCGCGCCGTCATCGAGAACATCCGCGACCTGCTCGAAGCGGCGGGCGGCGGGCTCCACGACCTGGTCGGTGTCACGGCCTACCTCGTCAGCATGAACGACTTCGGCGGCTACAACGAGGTCTACGGCGAGTTCTTCGACGAGACCGGCCCGGCCCGCACGACCGTCGCCGTCCACCAGCTCCCGCACCCGCACCTGCTCATCGAGATCGCGTGCGTGGCCTATCTGCCCGGACAGGCCGGCATCCCTCAGTAAGGAGGCTCCCCATGCCCCTGCCGCAGCTCGCCTTCGGGCGGCCGTTCAACTTCGAGAAGTGGATCGACGAGCACCGCGACCTGCTCAAGCCGCCGGTCGGCAACGTCCAGGTGTTCGACGACGCCGGGCTGATCGTCATGGTCGTCGGCGGCCCCAACCGGCGGACCGACTTCCACGACGACCCCATCGAGGAGTTCTTCTACCAGCTCAAGGGCAACATGGTCCTGCGGGTCATGGAGGAGGAGGGCCGGCCGCCCGTCGACGTCCAGATCAACGAGGGCGACGTGTTCCTGCTGCCCGCGCACGTCCGGCACTCGCCGCAGCGCCCCGAGCCCGGCTCGATCGGCCTCGTCGTGGAGATCCCCAGGCCGGAGGGCACGACCGAGGCGTTCGAGTGGTACTGCACCGAATGCCACCACCTCGTGCACCGGGCCGAGCTCCAGGTCCGGTCGATCGTGGACGACCTGCCGCCCGTCTTCCAGGGCTTCTACGACGGCGACCGGACCTGCCCGCACTGCGGAGCCGTCCACCCGGGCAGGGTGTGGCCCGAGGCGATGACGCCCGTGACGGCCCCCCGTACGTGATGATCGTCGACGTCCACACGCACGTCTTCCCGCCGCTGAGCCGCGCCGAGGGCCGCCTCCTCGGCCCGGCGGGGCCGTGGCTGCGCCGGAACGCCGACGGCACCGGCATGATGATGTGCGGCGACGAGGAGTACCGCCCGGTCTCCGCCCCGCTCTGGGACCCCGCGCCGCGCATCGCCGCCATGGACGCGGCGGGCGTGGCCGTCCAGGCCGTCTCGTCCACGCCGCTGATGTTCGGCTACGGCTGCGAGGCCGCCCGCGCCGCCGACTGGTGCGACCTGGTGAACGAGCGCATCCTCGCGCTCTGCGCCGCCGCCCCCGACCGGCTGCTGCCGCTCTGCCAGGTGCCGCTGCAGGACCCGGCGCTCGCCGCCGGGACGGCCGCCCGCGCGGCGGCGGCCGGGCACCGGGGCGTCCACATCGGCAACCACGTCGGCGACCGGAACCTCGACGACCCCGGCATCCTGGCGTTCCTGGAGCACTGCGCCGCGATCGGCCTGCCCGTCCTGGTGCACCCCTGGGACATGCTCGGCGCCACCCGGATGCGCGGCCACATGCTGCCGTGGCTGTGCGGGATGCCCGCCGAGACGCAGCTGAGCATCCTCGGGCTGATCCTGTCCGGCGCGTTCGAGCGGCTGCCCGCGTCGCTGCGGCTGTGCTTCTGCCACGGCGGCGGCAGCTTCGCCTTCCTCCTCGGACGCGCCGACAACGCCTGGCGCAACCGCGACCTCGTCCGCGCCGACTCCCCGCACCCCCCGTCCCACTACACCGACCGCTTCTCCGTGGACTCCGCCGTGTTCGACCCGCGTGCCCTCCGGCTCCTCGTCGACGTCATGGGGCCCGAGCGCGTCATGCTCGGAACGGATTTCCCCTTCCCACTGGGGGAGAAGGACCCCGGGGAGACGATCCGGGCCTGTCCGGGCCTGGACGGCGCCGAACAGGCCCTCATGCTCGGCGGGAACGCCGCCGCGTTCTTCGCCCTGGACGGCGCACGGCCCAAGACCACCGCCACCGAGAGGATCGCGTGAACGACGAGCAGCAGGCCCTGCGGCTGGACGAGACGGACCCGCTTCCGTCCCGGCGCGGCGAGTTCCTCATCCCGCCCGCGCCCGGCGGGGCCCACCCGGAGGCGGCGTACTTCGCCGGGAACTCCCTCGGCCTCCAGCCCCGGTCGGCCGCGGACTACCTCCGCGAGGAGCTGGACGACTGGGCCCGGCTCGCCGTCGAGGGCCACACGCGGGCACGCCGTCCCTGGGTCGGCTACCACGAGCTGCTCCGGGAGCCCGCCGCGCGCCTCGTCGGCGCCCTCCCGCACGAGGTCGTCGCGATGAACTCCCTGACGGTGAACCTGCACCTGATGATGGCGAGCTTCTACCGCCCGTCCGGCACCCGCACCCGCATCCTCATCGAGGACTCCGCGTTCCCCTCCGACTCCTACGCCGTCGCGAGCCAGGCCGTCCACCACGGCCTCGACCCGGCGGCGGCGGTCGTCCGGCTCAGGCCGCGCCCCGGCGAGGAGCACCTGCGCACCGGGGACGTCGTGGACTTCCTGGAGCGCGAGGGCGACACCGTCGCGCTGCTGCTGCTCGGCGGCGTCAACTATTTGACCGGGCAGCTCATGGACATGCCGGAGATCACCAAGGCGGGCCGGGCGGCCGGCGCCGTCGTCGGCTGGGACCTCGCGCACGCCGCCGGGAACGTCCCGCTCCGCCTCCACGACTGGGACGTGGACTTCGCCGCCTGGTGCACCTACAAGTACCTGAACAGCGGACCGGGGGCGGTCGCGGGCTGCTTCGTGCACGAGCGGCACGTCCGGGACTCGTCCGTTCCGAGGCTGGCGGGCTGGTGGGGGACCGACCCGGCCGTCCGGTTCCGGATGGACCCGGAGATCGCGCCGCCCGCGTCCGCCGACGCCTGGCAGCTGTCCAACCCGCCGATCATGGCGCTCGCCCCCGTGCTGGCGTCGCTGGAGATCTTCGACCGGGCCGGGATGGACGCCCTGCGCGCCCGCGGCGACCGCCTCACCGGCTACCTCGAGGCCCGGCTCGCGCCACTGCCCGGCCTCCGCGTGATCACCCCGGCCGAGCCGTCCGCGCGTGGTGCCCAGCTGTCCCTCCGGGTGGCCGGCGCGGGCGCTCTCGTCGAGCGCCTCGCCGCCCGCGGCGTGATCGCGGACGCCCGGGAGCCCGACATCGTCCGGTTGGCGCCGACCCCGCTCTACAACACCTTCCACGACTGCCACCGCGCCGCGGAGGCGCTCGCCGAAGCGACGTGAACGCGAGCCGAACCCCCGCCGAACACGAGTGGCGGTACCGACATTCCCCGCGCGTGTCGTTGCGCGTGTCGGTGGGCGATGGGGTAGATTCGATGGCGTTGCAGGCAGACACGGTCTGCCACGCAGTCTCGAACGTTTGCTTTACGTGCGCCCGCAGAAGTTCTGGACGACGGGCGTTCTCCGTTTTCTCCGGGTGATCGGCGGACGTGAGTGAGTCCGCATGCAGCCCGGCCGTCGTCCGGCGGCCGGTGAGCACCACCCAGTCAAGGAGAGAAACGTGGCAGAAGGCACCGTGAAGTGGTTCAACGCTGAAAAGGGCTTCGGCTTCATCGCCCCGGACGGCGGCGGCCCGGACGTGTTCGTCCACTACTCGGCGATCACCACGAGCGGCTACCGCAGCCTCGAGGAGAACCAGCGCGTCGGCTTCGAGATCACGCAGGGCCAGAAGGGCCCGCAGGCCGAGGGCGTCTACCCCCTGTAACCGCGGCCCGGCCCGGGGACGCTCGCCGCGCGGCCCGCGTCCCCGACCGTTCCCGAGCGAACGCGGCATCGCTTCGCGATCCGCCGGTGAGGCTCGCCTCCGGTTCCGCCTCACCGGCGCGTGGCCCGTTCGCGCGGTGGCCGAGACCCCCGTGCGCGGGGGGCTCGGTTCTCCGATGTTCACCGACGCCCCGGTCACGCTCTGCGCTCGACCGGGGCGACGGCGTTTGGCGGCGATGGCCGCCCCCGGCGCGCGGCGGGGCCTCAGCGGTCCGATCCGACCGGAGCGTCGGCCGCCCCCCGGTGAGCGGGGGCGTGCGCGGCCTCCTCACGGGGCCGCAGGGCGCCCGCCGCCAGGGGCATTCCGGCCGCCATGCAGGTGATCATCGCGAAGGCCGCCGGGTAGGAGAGGGCGCCGGCCACCCAGCCGGTGACGGCGGGGGCCGCCAGGACCGACAGATAGTTGATCGTCGCGACGCCCGCGACGCCCTCGCCCGCGTTCGGGCCCGCGTTGCCCGCCGCGGCGAAGACCAGCGGCACCGCCACCGCCACCCCTACGCCGAGCAGCGCGAACCCCGCGATGGCGGGGACGGGCGCACGCGCCGTCACGACCAGCGCACCGCCGCCGACGGCGAGGACACCGCTCCAGCGGACGAGCGCCACCGGCCCCAGCCGCCGCACCAGCGCGTCGCCGAGCAGCCGGGTGACGGCCATGCAGGACGCGAAGATCGTGAACGCGGCGGCGGCGAGCCCGGGACCCGCCCCGGCCACCTCGGTGAGGTAGACCGCGGCCCAGTTGCCGCTCGCCCCCTCCGCGAAGGTCGCACAGAAGCCGACCGCTCCCAGGGCCAGGACGGCGCGTCCGGGCAGCGCGAACCGGCGTGGGGCCGACCCCGCCGGCGCGGGGCGGTCGGGGAGGAGCCCGCGGCCCGCGACGGCGCCGACGGCGAGCAGGACCGCGGCGACGGCGCTCAGGTGCGGGCGGGCGTCGATCCCGGCATGCGCGGCGAGGCTGCCGAGGCCGCCTGCGAGCAGGCCGCCCACGCACCACAGCCCGTGGAGGCCGGAGATGATCGGGCGGCGCGCGTGCCGCTCCACCGCCACCCCGTGGGCGTTCATGACCACGTCGCACATGCCGGCCGTGGCGCCGAAGAGCAGCATCGCCGGGAACAGCCAGCCCGCCGCCGGCGCCAGCGCGGGCGGTGCCAGGGCGGCGCACCACGCGGCGAGCAGGACACGGGTGGCGGTCCGCTCCCCGAGGCGGTGGGCCACCCGCGCGGCGACCGGCATGCCGAGGAGGGCGCCCGCGGCGGGACAGAGCAGGACGAGCCCGAGCAGGGCGGGGCCGAGGTCGAAGCGGTCCTCGAGCCAGGGGAGCCGGGTGGCGAGGGATCCGGCGACGGCGCCGTGGACGGCGAAGACGATCCCGATGGAGACGCGTGGGGTCATGCTTCCGGAAACTAACAGGCAGGCTTCCTGATGAAAAGAGACCATGGGCAGGGACCCTGACTAATATGGGTGCCGTGAAGACCGCCACCCCCAGGATGGCCCGCGCGATCAACGACCGGCTCGCGCTCGATCTGCTGCTGGAGCACGGCCCGCTGAGCGCGCCCCGGCTGCGGGACCTGACCGGGCTGTCCCGGCCGACGGTGTCCGACCTCATCGAACGGCTCCGCGCGGACGGCCTCATCGAGGCGACCGGCGAGTCCGGGGAGCGGCGGCGCGGCCCGAACGCGCGGCTCTACGGCATCGTCACCGGGCGCGCCCACGTCGCCGGGGTCGATCTGCGCCGGGACGGCGTCCAGGTGTCCGTGGCCGACATCGCGGGCGGCGCGGCGGGCTCGGCGGGCCGTCCGCTCGGCGCCGAGCCCGATCCCGTGGCGCTCGTCGCGGACGCGGTCCAGGAGGCGGCGGACGGAACGGTCCTGCACACCGTCGTCGTCGGGGCACCCGGGCTGGTCCATCCCCGCACCGGCGTGACGGCGGGCGGGCTGCTCCCCGGCGGGCGGCCCGACCTGCTGCAGGCGCTGCGCGACCGGCTGGGCGTGCCGGTCGTCCTGGAGAACGAGGTCAACCTCGCCGCGATCGCCGAGCACCGCGACGGCGCCGCCGCGGGACGCGACGAGTTCGCGCTGCTGTGGCTGGACGACGGTGTCGGGGCCGCCCTCGTCCTGGACGGGCGGCTGCGGCGCGGCGCGTCCGGCGGCGCCGGTGAGGTCGCGTATCTGCGGGCCGGTGACCGCGAGATCTGCGACATCGTCGAGGAACTCCCGGGCCTCGGCGATGAGGCGGCCGCGGACCGGATCGCCGAGGTCGCGGTCGCGCTCGTCGCCGTCCTGGACCCCGGTCTCGTCGTGCTCGGCGGCGCCCTCGGCCGCGCCGGCGGCGAGCGGCTCGCCGCCCGCGTCGCGGAACGGCTCGCCGTCCTGTCGCCCGCGCCGACCGAGGTGCGGCCCAGCGTGATCGCGGGCGGCGCGGTGCTGCGCGGCGCCGTCCTGACCGCCCTCGACCGGGCCCGCGACGACCTCTTCGGCTAGGGCCTCGGCAGGCGCTCGCCGGAGCGGAGGCGGTCCAGGCCGAGCCAGATGAACTCGACCGCCATCTGCTCGGCGCGGTCGCGCGGCGTGCCGGGGTGCTCCAGCCACCACGACACCATCGAGAGCATCGACCCGTACATGAGCGGGACGAGCAGCCGCGCCCGCCGCTCGTTCGCGGCGAGGGCCTCCGCCGACAGCTTCGGATCGGCGCGGCGGCGGCGCAGCAGCAGGTCCGCGAACGCCCCCCCGAGCCGGTCGCGCATCTCCCGCAGCTCCGGGCCGACCTCCGGCTTGTCGAGGTGCCGGATCACCAGCGCCCACGCGTCCGGCTCGGCCGTGGCGTAGTCGAACAGCACCCGGATCATGGCCCGGATGCCCTCCATCGAGTCCTGCTCGGCGAGGACGGCCGCGTTCAGCCGCGCGGTGAGTTCCGCGACGACCTCGCCGGTCACCTCGACGAAAAGCTGCTCCTTGGACGCGAAGTGCTGGTAGAGCAGCGCCTTGGACACGGCGGCGGCCCCCGCCACGTGCTCCATCTGCGTCTCGTGGTAGCCGCGCCGGCCGAACTCGGCGAGCGCGACCTGGAGCAGCTGCTCGCGGCGCCGGGCGTGCGGCATCCGCCGCCGCACGCCCGTGCCGGCGTCCCCCGTGCTGTTCGTCATGTGCCGAGGTACTTGCCCAGTTCGGCGCGGGCCACCGACCGGACGTGCACCTCGTCCGGGCCGTCGGCGAGGCGGAGGGTGCGCAGGCCCGCCCACATCGCGGCGAGCGGCGTGTCCTCGCTGACCCCGGCGCCGCCGTGCACCTGGATGGCGCGGTCCACGACCTCGAGCGCCACCCGCGGTGCGATCACCTTGATCGCCGCCACCTCCGACCGCGCGGCCTGGACGCCGTGCTTGTCGATCAGCCAGGCGGTCTTGAGGCAGAGCAGCCGGGCCTGCTCGATCGCCATCCGCGACTCGGCGATCTGCTGGCGGACGACGCCCTGCTTGGCCAGCGGCCCGCCGAACGCCACGCGGGACACCGCGCGCTCGCACATCAGTTCCAGCGCCCGCTCGGCCATGCCCAGCGCCCGCATGCAGTGGTGGATGCGGCCGGGCCCGAGCCGGGCCTGCGCGATCGCGAAGCCGCCGCCCTCCTCGCCGACAAGGTTCTCGACCGGGACGCGCACGTCCGTGAACGTGATCTCGCAGTGGCCGTGCTGGTCCTGGTAGCCGAAGACGGGCAGCGACCGGAGCACCTCGACGCCGGGGGTGTCGAACGGCACCAGCACCATCGACTGCTGGAGGTAGGGATGCCCCTCCGGGTCGGTCTTGCCCATGAGGATCATGACCTTGCAGCGCGGGTCGGCCGCGCCGCTCGTCCACCACTTGCGGCCGTTGATGACGTAGTGGTCGCCGTCCCGGACGATCGAGGTGGCGATGTTGGTGGCGTCGGAGCTCGCCACGGCCGGCTCCGTCATCGCGAACGCGCTGCGGATCTCGCCGTTCAGCAGCGGCCTGAGCCAGGTCTCCTTCTGCTCGGGCGTGCCGAACAGGTGCAGGACCTCCATGTTCCCGGTGTCGGGGGCGGCGCAGTTGGTGGCCTCCGGCGCGAGGTGGGGCGAGCGGCCCGTCAGCTCCGCGAGGGTCGCGTAGTCGGTGACGGTGAGGCCGTGCGCGGGATCCTCGCTGTCGGGCAGGAACAGGTTCCACAGGCCGCGCTTGCGGGCCTCGGCCTTCAGCTCCTCGACGACCGGCGGGACGTGGTGCTCCCTGCCCTCCGCCCGCAGTTCGGCCCGCTGCGCCGCGTACACGGGCTCGGCGGGGTAGACGTGGGAGTCCATGAATTCCTGGAGGCGGCCGGCGTACTCCGCGGCCCGCCCGCTCAAAGCGAAGTCCATGGACGCTATAGTAACTGACGAGTCAGTTACTTGGGAGGGAGACCCGATGGGAGCCTTCGAGGGCACCGGCAAGGTCGCGCTGATCACCGGCGGCTCGCACGGCATCGGCGCCGCGGTCGCGCGCCGGCTCGCGGGAGAGGGCGTCCGGATCGTCCTCGCCGACATCGACGAGGAGGCGGGCGCCGCGCTCGCCAAGGAGCTCGACGGCGCGTTCGCGCGCTGCGACGTCCGTGAGCCCGCCGACAGCGAGGCCGCGGTCGCGCTGGCCGTCGAGCGGTTCGGCGGCCTCGACATCGCGTTCCTCAACGCGGGCATCGCGGGCGGCGGAGGCATCGGCGACGACTTCGACCTCGCCGCCTACCGCCGCGCCATGGGCGTCAACCTGGACGGCGTCGTCTTCGGCGCGCACGCCGCCCTGCCCGCGCTGCGCGCCCGGGGCGGCGGCGACATCATCGCGACGGCCAGCATGGCGGGTCTCACCGCCACACCGTTCGACCCCGTCTACGGGGCGAACAAGGCGGCCGTCGTCGGCCTCGTCCGCGCGCTCGGCCCGACCTGCGCGCCGGAGGGCATCCGCGTCAACGCGCTGTGCCCCTCGTTCGCCGACACCGACATCCTCACCCCGCTCAAGGACCACCTGGAGCGGACCGGCTTCCCGATCCTCGAGGTCACCGCCGTCGTGGACGCGTTCATGGACATCCTGAACGGGGACGGAGCCGGTGAGGCCTGGTACGTCGTGCCGGGCCGGACGTCCGAGCCGTTCCGCTTCCGGGGCGTCCCGGGCCCCCGCTGACCGAACCACAGGAGAGATCCATGCGCGCCATCCAGATCACCGAGTTCGGCGGCCCCGAAGTCCTCACCGTCACCGAGCTGCCCGACCCCGAGCCCCGCCCCGGGCACCTGCTCGTCGACGTGTCCCGGGCCGGCATCAACTACGCCGACACCCACCAGGCGGAGAACAGCTACCTGGCCGAGTCCACGCTGCCGATGGTCCCCGGCGGCGAGGTCGTCGGCACCACCGCCGACGGCCGCCGGGTGCTGGCCCTCGTCGGCACCGGCGGCTACGCCGAGAAGGCCCTCGCCCCCGAGGCCCTCGCCTGGGACGTGCCGGACGGCATCGACGACGTCACCGCCCTCGGCATGATCGTCCAGGGCGCGTCGGCGTGGGTGCTGCTGCGCCGCAACGTCCACCTCGCCCCCGGCGAGTCCGTCGTCGTGCACGCCGCCGCCGGCGGCGTCGGGACCCTCGCCGTCCAGCTCGCCAAGGCATGGGGGGCCGGGCGCGTCATCGCGACCGCCTCGTCCAAGGAGAAGCGCGACCTCGCCCTCGAACTCGGCGCGGACGTCGCCATCGACGCCAACGAGCCGAACATGAAGGACGCCCTCATCGAGGCGAACGGCGGGAAGCGGGTCGACACCGTCCTGGAGATGACCGGCGGCACCGTCACCGACGAGAGCCTGCGCGCCCTCGCGCCCTTCGGCCGCCTCGCCTTCTACGGCATGGCGTCCCGCCGGGAGCCGTCGCCGGTCCGCCCCGCCACCCTGATGTCGCACTCGACGACCATCTCCGGGATGTGGCTCGCGCACATCTTCCGCCTCCCCGGCGACGTCATGCGCACCGCCCTCGACGAGCTGTTCGCGCTCGCCGCCGACGGCCGCCTCCGCGTCGTCGCCGGCGGCGAGTACGGCCTCACCGAGGTCCGCCGCGCCCACGAGGACCTGCGCGCCCGCCGCACCACCGGCAAGCTGGTCCTCGACCCGTCCCGCTGAGCATCGGCGCGTCGGCTGGGCGCCGCGCTCAGCCGACGAGGCCGTTCTCGTAGGCGAAGACCACCGCCTGGGTGCGGTCGCGCAGGGCGAGTTTCGTCAGCACGTGCCCGACGTGCGTCTTCACGGTCTGCTCGGCCAGCACCAGCTCGGCGGCGATCTCCGCGTTCGACAGGCCGCGCGCGATCAGCCGCAGGACGTCCAGCTCGCGCGGGGTCAGCGCGGCGGTCGCGTGCGGGCTGGGGCGCTGGTGCCGGCGGCGGCGCGCGAAGTCGCCGATCAGCCGCCGGGTGATGGACGGGGCGAGCAGCGCGTCGCCGGCCGCCACCACCCGCACCCCGTTGACGAGGTCGGCGGCCGGGGCGTCCTTCAGCAGGAAGCCGCTCGCCCCGGCGCCGAGCGCGGCGTACACGTACTCGTCCAGGTCGAACGTCGTCAGGATCAGCACCTTGGGCCGCGCGTCGGCGGGTTCGCCGTGGGCGGGCGGCGGCCCGGCCAGCTCGGCGGTCGCGGCGAGCCCGTCCATCTCCGGCATCCGGATGTCCATCACGACGACGTCGGGGTCGAGGGCGCGGGCCATGTCCACCGCCTCGCGGCCGTTGCCCGCCTGCCCGATCACCTCGATCCCGGGGTCGGAGGACAGCAGCGCCGCGAGCCCGTCGCGGATCATGACCTGGTCGTCGGCGATCAGCACCCGAATCGTCACGAACAGCACCCTAGACGGGTGGCGGGTCAGGCGGGGTCCCCGTAGGGGAGGTCGGCGACGACGGACCAGCCCGCGCCGTCCCGGGGGCCGGCCGTCAGGGAGCCGCCGAGCATCGTGGCGCGCTCGTGCATGCCGACCAGGCCGTGGCCGCCGCCCGGGGTCTCCTCCGGGGGCGTGCGGGGGCCGTCGTCGGCGACCGACACCCGCAGCCCGTCCGTCCTGTAGCGGATCTCGACGGCGACGTGCGCGCCGGGCGCGTAGCGGGCGGCGTTGCTCAGCGACTCCTGGACGATCCGGAACGCCGACAGGTCGACCCCGGCGTGCAGCTGCCGGGGCATCCCGACCACGCTGACGTCGACGTCCAGTCCGTTGCCGCGCGCGGCGCCGGCGAGCGCGTCCAGCCGGTCGAGGCCGGGCTGGGGGGCGCGGTCGGCGCCCTCGTCGTCGGAGCGCAGCAGCCCGACGACGCGGCGGGTCTCGGTGAGGGCCTCGCGGGCCGCGTCCCGGACGATGCCGAACGTGCGGCGCGCCTCGTCCGGCAGGTCGGGGATCTTGAAGGGGGCGGCCTCCGCCTGCATCGCGATCACCGACATGTGGTGCGCGACGACGTCGTGCAGCTCGCGGGCGATCCGGGCGCGCTCCTCCAGGACGGCCTGCCGGGCGAGGTCGCGGCGGTGCTGCTCCTCCCGCCGCCGCAGCTCCTCCTCGGCGGAGTTCCGTCCGCCGACCGCGTCGCCGAACGCGAGCGCGAGCCCGGCGAGGCCGGTGAGGATCATCGCGAACCAGCCCGCCATGCCGAACGCGACCGCCGGCACGAGGACGCCGGTGACCGTGACCGCGCCGATCCCGACGTTCGTCTCGCGGTCGCAGCCGACCCCGGTGAAGAACAGGATCACCAGCAGGGCGAGGAGCGCGGTGACCGCCCACGGCATGAACCCCTCGCCGTGCCGGGCGAGGACGGTGAGCAGCATCCCGGCCACGGCGACCCGCCACGCGGCCAGCGGCCACCGCACCGCGAAGATCAGCGGGGCGCCCTGCAGGAGCCCGAGCGGCCACGCGATGCCCGGGTCGAGGCCGTAGTGCGCGATCGGTTGCGCGATGGCGCCGCCGGTGAAGCCGGCGGTCAGCGCGAGCAGCAGGATCAGCAGCGGTATCCGCAGCCCGAGCCGTCCGGGAAGCAGCACGACGCCCGAGCCGACGCGCTCCGGCACGATCGCGGCGCGGACGCCGCGGGCCAGCCGGGTGCGGCCCGCCTCCCCGGCGCGGTGTGAATCGTTCATCGCCGCCGAGCCTAGGGCGCCGCCGCCCGTACGCACGTGACCCGGGGGAGGGAGATCGCGGGCGGCCCTCCGGTATCAGGCCCGGTAAGCGTCCGAGACGCAAAGCCGCATAAGGGCTTCTTCGCCGGGAAGATCCGCCCGCATGACGGCAGCGGGCGGTGGACACGCGACGGCGGACGGGAAGCGGGAGCGGCCGCCGCATCCGACGGCGACGGCGGTGCCGCTCGCGGGCTGCGCCGCCCTCGGCGGGTTCCTGTTCGGCTACGACTCCTCGGTCATCAACGGGCCGTCGACGCGCTCGACGTGAAGAAGCACGAGACCGCGCGGGCGCGGCAGGTCCTGTCGCGAGTGATGGGCGGTGACGAGGACTCGGTGCTCGCGTTCCTGTTCGTCGTCCGGGCCGTCCCGGAGACCAGGGGACGCGAGCTGGAGGACATGGACCGGCTCGGCGCGGGCCGGGCCCGCGCCTGAGCGAGCGGCCGGACGCCCCGTCCGTTACAGTGGGGGCATGCAGGCCGCGCATCGACCGTCCCACGGGACGACGACGCCGGGTCGTTCCCGGCGCGCAGGCCGCATGCCCTGACACAGCACGCGGTGAGGCCCCGGGAGCGATCCCGGGGCCTTTGCCGTTCCGCCACCGATCACGAGGAGTACCCGTGTCCACCGTGTCCGACCTGCGCATCACCCTCGACGGGAGCGAGCGAGTGGTGCCCGGCGGGACCACCGCCGGGCAGGCACTGGACGCCGACGGCCGAACCGTGATCGCCGCCCGCGTGAACGGCGAGCTGCGCGACCTGGCCGGCGAACTGCGCGACGGCGACGTCGTCGAGCCGGTCGCCATCGGCTCCGACGACGGGCGCGCGATCATGCGGCACTCCGCCGCGCATGTGATGGCGCAGGCCGTCCAGGAGCTGTTCCCCGAGGCGAAGCTGGGCATCGGCCCGCCCGTGGAGAACGGCTTCTACTACGACTTCGACGTCGCCGAGCCGTTCACCCCCGACGACCTGAAGCGCATCGAGAAGCGGATGCGCGAGATCGTCAAGCAGGGCCAGCTGTTCGCCCGCCGTCCCGTCTCCGACGACGACGCCCGCGCCGAACTCGCCGGCGAGCCCTACAAGCTGGAGCTCATCGGCCTCAAGGGCGCCGCCTCCCACGACGACGGCGCGGACGTCGAGGTCGGCGCCGGGGAGCTCACCATCTACGACAACCTCGACGCCAAGTCGGGCGACCTGCGCTGGAAGGACCTGTGCCGGGGCCCCCACCTGCCCAGCACCCGCGTCATCCCGGCGTTCAAGCTGATGCGCACCGGCGGCGCCTACTGGCGCGGCAGTGAGAAGAACCCGCAGCTCCAGCGCATCTACGGCACCGCGTGGGAGTCCCGCGAGAAGCAGGACGAGTACCTCAGGCTCCTGGAGGAGGCCGAGAAGCGCGACCACCGCAGGCTCGGCGCCGAACTCGACCTGTTCTCGTTCCCGAACGAGATCGGCAGCGGCCTCGCCGTCTTCCACCCGAAGGGCGGCGTCGTCCGCAAGGTGATGGAGGACTACTCCCGCCGCCGCCACGAGGCGGGCGGCTACGAGTTCGTCAACACCCCGCACATCACCAAGGGCAACCTGTTCGAGATCTCCGGGCACCTCGGCTGGTACAAGGACGACATGTTCCCGCCGATGGAGGTCGACGGCGGCGACTACTACCTCAAGCCGATGAACTGCCCGATGCACAACCTGATCTTCCGGGCGCGCGGCCGGTCCTACCGGGAGCTGCCGCTGCGGTTGTTCGAGTTCGGGTCGGTGTACCGGTTCGAGAAGTCCGGCGTCGTGCACGGCCTCACCCGCGTCCGCGGCATGACCCAGGACGACGCGCACATCTACTGCACCCGCGAGCAGATGGTGGACGAGCTGAAGGGCCTGCTCGCCTTCGTCCTCGACCTGCTCCGCGACTACGGGCTCAGCGAGTTCTTCCTGGAGCTGTCCACCCGGGACGAGTCGGAGAAGTTCATCGGCACCGACGAGGACTGGGCGGAGGCGACCGCCGCGCTGGAGGAGGCCGCCGGCGCGTCCGGGCTCGACCTCGTGCCCGACCCGGGCGGCGCCGCGTTCTACGGTCCGAAGATCTCCGTCCAGGCCAAGGACGCGATCGGCCGTACCTGGCAGCTGTCCACCATCCAGGTCGACTTCAACCAGCCGAAGCGGTTCGGCCTGGAGTACCAGGCGGCGGACGGCACCCGGCAGCAGCCGGTCATGATCCACCGTGCGCTGTTCGGGTCGATCGAGCGGTTCTTCGGCGTCCTGCTGGAGCACTACGCGGGCGCGATGCCGCCGTGGCTGGCGCCCGTCCAGGTGGTCGGCATCCCGATCGGCGACACCCACGTCCCGCATCTGGAGAGGGTCGCCGACCGGCTGCGCGAGCGGGGCGTCCGGGTCGAGGTGGACGCCTCGTCCGACCGGATGCAGAAGAAGATCCGCAACGCGCAGAAGCAGAAGATCCCCTACATGCTGATCGCGGGCGACGACGACGTCGAGCAGGACGCCGTGTCGTTCCGCTACCGCAGCGGGGAGCAGAAGAACGGCGTCCCGATCGGGGAGGCGGTCGAGGAGATCGTGAAGGCGGTCGAGGCCCGCGTCCAGATCTGACCGGTGCGGCCCGGCCGCGCGGAGTTGGTAGCCTCGGCGGTCACATGTCGCGACCGGGGAGACGAGCGGGGATGAGACGCAGGAGGCAGGGCCGGCCGGGCCTCGGCCGGATCGCCGGCTACGGCGGCGCCGTGCTGCTCGCGGTGGCGGCCGTCGTCGTCCTCCTGATGCCCGTCCTCGGCGAGGAGAAGGGACGGACGGGCGCCTCCGGCACGGGGACGCCCGCCGTGACGGACCCGGCCGGCCCCACGCCGGGGCCGGGCGGGACGGCGCCGTCCGCGGTCCCGACGAACCCCGTCCAGCGGAGCGGCGGGAACAGCCCCGCCCCGGGGTCGACCGGCGGCACCGGGCCGCTCATGCCCGGCGACCCCGGCGCCGGGGCGGGGCTCGGCACCTGCCCGCCCGGGACGGCGTTCCACCGCGCCACGGCCGCCGGCCTGGAGGTCGTGATCACGGTCGCGACCAGCGGCGCGATCCGCGCCGAGGTGGAGCTGCGCGGGCGCTCCCCGCTGGCCCGGCAGGCGACCGTGAAGGGCGGGGCGCCGCACACGTTCCGCTTCGCCGGGGTCGCCCCGCAGCTCGTGGAGCGGGTGAAGGTGACCACGGTGTCGGTCGGCGCCGCGATGCAGAGCTGCTACTCCCAGCCCGGGACGTGACCGGACGGCTCAGCCGGCCCGGCCGCCGGGGGAGCGGTCTCCGGCGGGGAGCCGGACGTCCGCCACGGAGACGTTGACCGCCCCGACCCGCGCGCCCAGCATCAGGCCCGCCACCCGGGCCACGTTCGCCTGCACCGCCCGCGCCACGTCCATGATCACGCAGCCGTACTCGACGGTGAGGATCAGGTCGATCGTCACCCGGCCCTCGCCGGACACGACCCGGACGCCCCGGTCGCCGGAGCCCTCCGGGCCGCCGAGCGCGACGACCCGGCCCACCTCCAGCGCGGCCAGCGCGGCGATCTTCTCGATGACGTCGTCGTCGATCGTGATACGGCCCTCCACGACCTTCCGGTCCCCGGGCTCGCGGGGCGCGGGCGGCGCCGGCGCGGCCGGTGCGACGGGGGCGGGGCCCGGCCGCGGCGCCCCCGGCGGGCCTCCCGCGCCCGGGAAGAACGGCATCGAGCCCGCCTCCGGTCTCGGCTCCGCGCCCGTCCCGGGACGCCCCTCGTCGAGCTCCGCCATGACTGCTCCCTGCTGTCGGACCGGTGACCATGGTGGCGGAGGGACCCGCGGGACGTCACGCCGCCGCCCCCTCCGGCCTCCCGGCCCCGCCGCGCCGGGGGTCCCGGCTGGGCTCCGCCGGGCGCGTCTCTCTATGCTGCTGGTCAGGCCGTGAACAAAAGGAGACCGCCGCGTTGAGCGCAGAGCCGGAGAAGCCCGGGGTGCCGCAGGGAGGGGACGCGCACCCGCCGGGGCTCGAGGAGCAGACGGGCGGCGCGGGCGTGCCCGACAACTTCCAGCGGATGTGGACCCCGCACCGGATGGCCTACATCAAGGGCGAGAACAAGCCGACGGGATCCGGCCCGGACGAGGGCTGCCCCTTCTGTGAGATCCCCGGGATGACCGACGAGGACGGCCTCGTCGTGGCGCGCGGCACGGGGGTGTTCGCCGTCCTGAACCTGTACCCGTACAACTCGGGGCACCTGATGGTCGTCCCGTACCGGCACATCGCCGACTACACCGAGCTGGACGGCGCGGAGTGCGCCGAGCTCGCCGCGTTCACCCAGCGGTCGCTGGCGGCGCTCCGCAAGGCCAGCGGCGCGCAGGGCTTCAACGTCGGCATGAACCTCGGCCTGGTGGCGGGCGCGGGCATCGCCGCGCACCTGCACCAGCACGTCGTCCCCCGCTGGGGCGGCGACACGAACTTCATGCCGGTGGTGGGCCATACGAAGGTGCTTCCGCAGCTCCTGCGCGACACCCGCCGGATGCTCGCGGACGCCTGGCCCGTGTCCTGACCGGCCGCGGGCAGGGCATCATGGGCGGCATGACGCGACGCGAGCGGCCCGTCCTGGTCTATGACGGGGACTGCGGGTTCTGCACGAGCTCCGTGCGGTTCCTGGAGCGGCGGGTCCCGGTCGACGCCGAGATCGTCGCGTTCCAGTTCGCCGACCTCGCGGCTCTCGGGACGACGGCGGAGCGCGCCGGGCGCGAGGTGCTGTGGGTCGACCGCGCCGGACGGGTCAGCGGCGGCGCGGACGCGGTCGGTCGGCTGCTGACCGCCGCGGGCGGGCCGTGGCGCGTCCCCGGCGTGGCGATGCGCGTCCCGCCGCTGAGCTGGGCGGCGCGCGCGGTGTACCGGCTCGTCGCGATCAACCGGCACCGCATGCCGGGCGGGACGGCCGCGTGCCGGCTGCCCGCCGACCGGCGCCCCGGGGGCTAGCGGGTCAGGCGGGGTCCTGCCGGGTCCCGGCGGGGCGGGAGGCCGCCATCAGCTCGGAGACCGTCACGAACTCGAAGCCCTTGGCGCGCAGGCCCCGGATCATCGGGACGAGGTTGCGCAGGGCGACGAGCCGGTCGTCGCGGCCGGTGTCGTGGGCGAGGACGATGTGGCCCGGCCGGGTGTTGGTGAGGATGTAGTCGACCAGCGCGGGCGGGTTGTGCTCGTAGGTCTTCTCGAGCATCTTGATCGACCAGATCGTGATGTCGTAGCCGAGCTCGCCGGCGGCGCTCAGCGTCGCGCCCGCCATCCGGCCGAACGGCGGCCGCAGGTGCCGCGCCTCCTTGCCGGTGACGGCCTTGATCGCGGCGTGCGCGCGGTGGATCTGCGCGCGGGCCCCCTGGTGGTCGAGCTCGGCGAGGTCGGCGTGCGCCCAGGTGTGGTTGCCGATCTCGTGCCGGTCCATCCGCCCGTGGACGAGCCGCGCGTTGCGGACGAGCCGCTCGCCCACCATGAAGAACGTGGCGGGGACACGCTCGGCGTCCAGGACGTCGAGGACCATGGGGGTCCACTTCGGCATGGGACCGTCGTCGAAGGTGAGGGCGATCAGCTTCTCGGCCGTGTCGACCGACCAGGTGACGTCCACGTGCCCGTGGGCGGGGGTCCAGGCGGCCGCGACCGGGACCGACATGTTCGGCCCGGGCCCGGACTTCTCGCGCGGCGCGGCCGCGACGGTGCCCGCGCCGACGGCGAGGCCGCCGGCGGCGATGCCCAGCGTCTTGAAGACCCTGCGGCGGGTGGGCCTGCCCGCCGCGTCGTGGCGCGCCTGCGGCGCGTCTTCTTCCCCCGAAACTCCCATAACAGGAAAAGAATCGCATGCGCGGCGGCTGCGGGGCCTCCGTCCGCGGGCCGAACCGCGCTCACTCTCAAGGAGGACGCCCCGGAGCGGGAAATCCGCCCCGGGACGTCTCAAGTCCCCGGCCGCCGGGTGTCAGTCCTCCCTCGCCGCCGCGGCGGCCTTGTCGGCGAGGTGCGACGGGAGCGGCTCGTAGCGCAGGAACGTGCGGCTGAACGTGCCCGTGCCCTGGGACATCGAGCGCAGGTCGATCGCGTAGCGGGCGATCTCCAGCTGCGGCACCTCCGCCTTGATCATGGTGCGGCCGCCAGGGACCGACTGCGAGCCGAGCACCCGGCCGCGCCGCGACGTGAGGTCGGACATGACCGCGCCCACGTACTCGTCCGCGATCAGGACCGACACCTCGTCGACCGGCTCCAGCAGCAGGATCGGCACGCGCTCCGCCGCGTCCTTCAGAGCGAGCGCGCCGGCGGCCTGGAACGCCATGTCGGAAGAGTCGACCGAGTGGGCCTTGCCGTCGTACAGGGTGACCTTCACGTCGACCACCGGGTACCCGGCGGACACGCCCCGCCGCATCTGCTGCTTGACGCCCTTCTCGACCGACGGGATGAACTGCCGGGGCACGACCCCGCCGACGATCTTGTCGACGAACTCGAAGCCCTCCCCGGACGGCTGCGGCTCCACCTCGATGTGGCAGATGCCGTACTGGCCGTGGCCGCCGCTCTGCTTGACGTGCCGGCCGAGGCCCTTGGCCGCCCCGCCGAACGTCTCGCGCAGCGGCACGCGCAGCTCCACCCGCTCGACCTCGACGCCGTAGCGGGTCCGGAGCCGCTCGATCAGGACGTCGGCGTGGGCCTCGCCCATGCACCACAGGACGAGCTGGCGCGTCTCGGAGTTGTTCTCCAGCCGGAGCGTCGGATCCTCGGCGACGAGCCGGCCGAGGGCCTGACCGAGCTTGTCCTCGTCGGCCTTGGAGTGGGCCCGGATCGCCACCGGCAGCAGCGGGTCCGGCATCGACCACGGCGCCATGACCAGGGGCGTCGCCGGGTCGGACAGCGTGTCGCCGGTCTCCGCCCGGGACAGCTTCGCCACCGCGCAGATGTCGCCCGCCCCGCAGGACGACAGCGTCCGCTGTGTCTTGCCCAGCGGGGACGTGAGCGCGCCGACCCGCTCGTCGACGTCGTGGTCCTCGTGCCCGCGGTCCTCCATGCCGTGCCCCGAGACGTGGACGACCGTGTCGGGCCGCAGCGTCCCGGAGAACACCCGCACGAGCGAGATCCGCCCCACGTACGGGTCGGACGTCGTCTTGATCACCTCGGCGACCAGGGGCCCGTCCGGGTCGCACTCGACCGTCCGGGACGGGCCGCCCGCGACGGGGGTCACCTGCGGGATGCCGTGCTCCAGCGGGGACGGGAACGCCTGCGTGATCAGCTCCAGCACCTCCCGCATCCCGATGACCGGGCCGGGGTGGTCGCCGTGCGGCACCGCCGTCGCGAGAACCGGGTAGAAGCCGCCGCGCGCCACCGCGGTCTCGAGGTCCTCGATGAGCACCTTGACGTCGATCTCCTCACCGGACACGTACCGGTCCATGAGGGTCTCGTCCTCGCTCTCCTGGATGATCCCCTCGATCAGCGCGGCGCGCTGCTCCTCGATCCGGTCCAGGTGCTCGGGCGCGGGCTCGCACTCCGTCCGCGTCCCGCCGGAGTAGTCGAAGCGGCGCCGGGTGAGCAGCCCGATCAGGCCGTCCGGCCCGTGGCCGTCGCCGCCGCCGATGGGGAAGTAGCAGGGCAGGACCCCCTCGCCGAACGCGTCCTGGCAGTGCATCAGCACGTCGTCGAAGTCGCCGCGCTGCTGGTCGATCTTGGTGATGACGACCGCGCGCGGCATTCCGACGGCCGCGCACTCCTCCCACAGCATCCGGGTGAGGCCGTCGACGCCGTCCACCGCCGAGACGACGAACAGCGCCGCGTCCGCGCCGCGGAGCCCGGCCCGCAGGTCGCCCACGAAGTCGGCGTATCCCGGGGTGTCGATGAGGTTGACCTTGATGTCGCCGTGCGTGAACGGGGCCAGGGCGAGATTGACCGAGCGCTGCTGGCGCATCTCGACCTCGTCGAAGTCGCTGACGGTCGTGCCGTCCTCGACCCGGCCGGTCCGCTGGATCGTGCCGGTCGCCGCCAGCAGCGCCTCGGCGAGCGTGGTCTTGCCCGCCCCGGAATGGCCGACCAGCACGACGTTGCGCACCTTGTCGCACCCGCCGGCCTCCGGTGCCCTGCCGGGGGCCGCCCCGTGTCCTCCTCTGTCCGCCATGCGCCTACCTCCTCGGACGGGGCCTCCCGCGAAGGCCCGCGTGCGGCTGGGGCCCGGCCCGGCGGGCCCGGCCCTGACGTCCGAGTGCGGCGTCCGACCTCGACCGACGTGCGTGACCGACGTCACACCCGTGCCCACAGCCTTTCCTCTGGCGGCACGGATCTCAAGGGGCCGCGCACAAACTCTTCCCCGGCTCGCGGAGCGGAACGAGCGCCGTACGGGCGCAGTACGATTGGGCCGCCACGGCTGCCCGCGGGCCCTTCCTCCCAGAGATCCATGAGAACGGACGGCGATGCTCAACAAAGTCAGGCCCGCCCTGGGGCGCGTGTTGACCCCCATCGGCCGCGCGGTCGCCCGGACCGGGGTCTCGCCGAACGCCATCACCACCGTCGGCACCGCCGGGGTCGCCACCGGCGCGCTGATCCTCTTCCCCCGGGGCGAGTTCTTCTGGGGCACGATGGTCATCACCGCCTTCGTGCTGTTCGACATGCTGGACGGCGCGGTCGCCCGGGTCACCGGCAAGATCTCCAAGTTCGGCGCGTTCCTCGACTCCACCATGGACCGGGTCGCCGACGCGGCGATTTTCTCCGGCCTGATGATCGGGCTCTATCGGGACGGCCAGGAGCAGCTCGCCGCGGTCGCGCTCTACTGCCTGGTCTCCGGCGTCGTCGTCTCCTACGCCAAGGCCCGCGCCGAGGGCCTCGGCTACACCTGCGACGTCGGGATCGCCGAGCGCGCCGAACGCCTGATCGTCGCGCTCGTCGCCGCCGGGTTCCACGGGCTCGGCGTCCCGTACATCCTCGCCTTCGCGCTGTGGGTGCTCGCCGTGCTCAGCACGGTCACCGTCGGGCAGCGGTTCGCCACCGTCTACAGGCAGGCCGCGTCCGGAGCCGGGAACGGCGCCCCGGAGGCCGCCGCACCGGCCCCCCGCCCGGCCGCGAAGGCGGGGCCGGAGCGCCGGCCGTGACGCCTCTGCGCGACGAGGTGACGGACGCCGCGTACGCGCTGGGCTGGGGCGTCGTCCGCAAGATGCCCGAGCGGACGGCGCGGCTGATGTTCGCCGCGCTCGCCGACCGCACCTGGCACCGGCACGGCCGCGGGGTGCGGCAGCTGGAGCGGAACCTATGCCGCGTCCTCGGCAAGGACGCCGTGGACGACGAGGTCCGGATCCTCAGCAAGAAGGTGCTGCGGTCCTACTTCCGCTACTGGTTCGAGGTGTTCCGGCTCCCCGAGTACGACCGGCGCCGCATCGTCGGCCGGATGCGCGTCACCGGCGAGAAGAAGATCTTCGCGAACCTGGACGCCGGCCGCGGCGTCATCCTCGCGCTCCCGCACATGGGCAACTACGAGCAGGCCGGCGCGTGGCTCGTGCACAGCGGGTACCCGTTCACGACGGTCGCCGAGCGGCTCAAGCCCGAGTCGCTGTTCGACCGGTTCGTCGAGTTCCGCGAGAGCCTCGGCATGGAGGTCCTCGCGCACAAGGGAGCGTCGGCCTTCGGGCGCCTCGCGCAGCGCCTGCGCGCCGGCCGCCCGGTCTGCCTCGTCGTCGACCGCGACCTCACCGAGACCGGCGTCGACGTGGAGTTCTTCGGCGCCACCGCCCGCATGCCCGCCGTGTCCGCCGCGCTCGCCCTCCAGACGGGAGCCGCGCTGATCCCGGTCACCCTGTGGTACGAAGGGGAGTACTGGGCGGCACGCGTGCACGAGGAGATCCGGGTCCCGGACGGGGGCGGCAGGCAGGAGAAGATCCAGGCCATGACGCAGGAGCTCGCGCGCGTCTTCGAGCAGGGCATCGCCGCCCACCCCGAGGACTGGCACATGCTGCAGAAGGTGTGGGTCGACGATCTGGAGAGGTCCCCGTGAGGGTCGGGATCGTCTGCCCCTACACGTGGGACGTGCCCGGGGGCGTCCAGCAGCACATCCGCGATCTCGCCGAGGCGCTGACGGGCCTCGGCCACCACGTCTCGGTGATCACGCCCGCGGACGACGACGCCGACCTGCCGCCCTACGTCGTGTCGGCGGGACGCGCCGTCCCGGTGCCCTACAACGGCTCGGTGGCGCGGCTGGCGTTCGGGTTCCTGTCGGCCGCGCGGGTCCGCCGCTGGATCAACGAGGGCGGCTTCGACGTCCTGCACGTGCACGAGCCCGCCGCGCCGTCGCTGGGCGTGCTGGCGTGCTGGGCGGCGGACGGGCCGATCGTCGGCACCTTCCACGCGTCCTACACCCGGTCGCGCGCGCTGTCGGTGGCCGCGCCGATCCTGCAGAGTGCCCTGGAGAAGATCACCGGGCGGATCGCGGTGTCGGAGGCGGCCCGCACCACGCTCGTCGAGCACCTCGGCGGGGACGCGGTGCTGATCCCGAACGGCGTCGCGACCGAGCGGTACGCGATGGCCGACCCGCTGCCCGGCTGGCCCGGCCGGGACCGGAACGCCGCCGAGGGCGGCGCGCTCGGGTTCCTCGGCCGCATGGACGAGCCCCGCAAGGGCCTGCAGGTGCTGCTGCGCGCGTTCGAGATCCTCGGCCCGGCACGGCCCGGCCTGCGGCTGCTGCTCGCCGGCCCGGGCGACGCGGACGACGTACTGGAGCGGGTCTCGCCGGAGCTGCGCGACCGCGTCGTGATCCTCGGCCTGGTCAGCGAGGAGGACAAGATCCGCGCCTACCACTCCGTCGACGTGTTCGTGGCGCCCAACACCGGCGGCGAGAGCTTCGGGATCGTGCTGGCCGAGGCGATGTCGGCGGGCGCGCCGATCCTCGCCAGCGACATCGAGGCGTTCGACCGGGTGCTGGCCGGCGGCCGCGCCGGGGTGCTTTTCCCGGTCGGCGACCACGAGGCGCTCGCCGCGGCGGCGGGGGAGCTGCTGGACGATCCGGCGCGGCGCAAGCAGCTGTCGGCCGAGGCGCGCGAGGCCGTCCGCGCCTTCGACTGGTCGTCGGTCGCCCGGGACGTGGTGCGCGTGTACGAGACGGTGTCGTTCGGCGGCGCGGGCGTCGTCGAGTCCGGCGCCGAAGGCTGAGGGCCCGGCCATGTACGACTGGATCATGGACGTCCTGTTCTGGCTCGCCGTCGTCTTCCTCGTCGGCGTGTACGTCTCGTGGCGCGCCACCCGGCTGGACCGGCTGCACGTCCGCGTCGAGACGGCCCGCGCGGCGCTGGACGCCGCGCTCGTCCGGCGGGCCGCGGCGGCGCTGGAGCTGGCCGCGTCCCGGCTGCTGGACCCGGCCACCAGCCTCGTGCTGGCGACGGCCGCGCACGAGGCCCGCACCGCGGACGCCGAGAACCGCGAGTTCGCCGAGAGCGACCTGTCGCGTGCGCTGCGCGTGGTGTTCGACCAGCCGGACTTCGAGAGCACCCTCACGGCCGCGGGGGAGGCGGCGAAGGAGGTCCTCGCGGAGGTCTCGACGGCCGCGGCGAAGGTCGCCTACGCCCGCCGCTTCTACAACGACGCCGTCGCCCAGACCCGGATCGCGCGCCGCAAGCCCCTGATCAGGGTACTTCCGCTGGCCGGCCGCGCCCCGCTGCCCGGGTTCTTCGAGATCGACGACGATCCGCCCGCGATCTGAGGCATAGATCCGCATCCGCCCGTATTGGGAATGGGCGGACGACTTGTCGGCGTTCGCTACCTTCGGCAGTACGTGTTCGAAGGAGGGCGCAACGTGGGATCCGCGTGGCATGCGATCGGGCGTGCCGGGACCGGCCGGAGCCGTACGGCCGCCGGGCTGGGCGTGTTCGTGCTCGGTGCCGCACTGGCGGCCTGTTCCGGCGACCCGGACGCGGCGCCGGCGCCGGCCGCCTCCCCGTCCGCGTCCAAGCCGCCCGCGCCCGCGCCGCGGCACCCGTTCACCGGCGGGACGCGGGGGCTGGACAACCCGGTGCTGGCCGTCAAGATCGAGAACACCCGGCCGGCGCTGCCGCAGAGCGGCGTGTCCGCCGCCGACATCGTCTACGTCGAGCAGGTCGAGGGCGGCGAGACCCGGCTGATGGCGGTCTACTCGTCCCGGCTGCCGAAGCGCGTCGGGCCGGTCCGCAGCGCCCGCGTCTCCGACCTGCACATCCTGCCGCAGTTCGGCAGCCCCGCCTTCGCCTACTCCGGCGTCCAGAGCAAGATGAAGCGCCTCATCCGCGAGGCCCCGGTCCACCCGATCTCACAGGAGAACGGCGGCGCGGTGTTCTTCCGCGCCGGGCCGAACCGCATCCCTTACAACCTCTACGCCGACCCCAGGGCCCTGCTCAAGCTGGCGCCCAAGGCGTCCAAGCCCCGCGACATCGGGTTCCGGTTCGGCGCCGCGCCTCAGGGCGGAAGGCCGCTGAAGACGTTCACCGCGCGCTGGCCGGCGACGACCATGGGGTTCACCTGGTCGGCGTCGCAGAAGCGGTGGCTGGCCAGCTGGGGCGGGACTCCCGACCGGGCCGCCGAGGGCGGCATCCTCGGCGGCGCCACGATCGTCGTCCAGTACGCCAGGACGACACGCTCGCAGTTCCACGACTTCCTCGGCAGCTACACGCCGCTGATCAAGACGACCGGGACCGGGCGCGCCCTCGTCCTGCGCGACGGCAAGGCGTTCGACGCGACCTGGTCCCGCCCGTCCGAGGAGCAGGGGACGGCGTTCACCGGCGCCGACGGGAAGGGGATCAACTTCGCGCCCGGACAGGTGTGGGTGGTCCTGCTGAACGACGGGAAGCCCTACATCCCCTGACCCCCGGCACTCCGTAAGGAGCGCGTGCCCACCGCTGACACTCTGGCGGTCGAGACAGCGAACACGCAGGCAATATCATGGAATTGACCTGTTGCCCGTCCATGTGAGGAATGCCCGTGTCAACTTCCAGCCCCGCCCCCGAGAACACCGCGCCGGAGACCGGGACCGCCCGCGTCAAGCGCGGCATGGCGGAGATGCTCAAGGGCGGCGTGATCATGGACGTCGTCACGCCGGACCAGGCCAAGATCGCCGAGGACGCCGGCGCGGTCGCCGTGATGGCGCTGGAGCGGGTCCCCGCCGACATCCGCGTCGAGGGCGGCATCTCCCGGATGAGCGACCCCGACATGATCGACGGCGTCATCGAGGCCGTCTCCATCCCCGTCATGGCGAAGGCCCGCATCGGCCACTTCGTCGAGGCGCAGGTGCTGCAGGCCCTCGGCGTCGACTACATCGACGAGTCCGAGGTCCTCACCCCGGCCGACTACGACAACCACATCGACAAGTGGGCGTTCACCGTCCCGTTCGTGTGCGGGGCCGTCAATCTCGGCGAGGCGCTGCGGCGCATCACCGAGGGCGCCGCCATGATCCGCTCGAAGGGCGAGGCGGGCACCGGCGACGTGTCCAACGCCACGACCCACATGCGCAGGATCCGGCAGGAGATCCGCCGCCTCCAGAACCTCGCGGAGGACGAGCTGTACGTCGCCGCCAAGGAGCTCCAGGCGCCCTACGAGCTCGTCAAGGAGGTCGCGGCGTCCGGAAAGCTGCCGGTCGTGCTGTTCACCGCGGGCGGCATCGCCACCCCGGCCGACGCCGCGATGATGATGCAGCTCGGCGCCGAGGGCGTCTTCGTCGGCTCCGGCATCTTCAAGTCCGGCAACCCGGAGCAGCGCGCGGAGGCGATCGTGAAGGCCACCACCTTCCACGACGACCCCGATGTGATCGCCAAGGTGTCCCGCGGCCTCGGCGAGGCCATGGTGGGCATCAACGTCGCCTCCCTCGGCGAGGACCAGAAGTTCGCCCACCGCGGCTGGTGACGTCGTCCGCCGGGTGACCGAGGCCCGTTCCGGTCCGTCCCCTCCCCACCGGCCCGCGCCGGGGATACGCTGGCTGCGCGGCCGGTGGGGGCGCGGGGCGTCCCCGGGGGTGCGCGGCCGGCGGGAGGGGGAGCGGAGAGCATGGCCTGGTCCGTCGCGCTGGCCTGCGCGAGCGCGGGAGCGCCCGCCGAGGTGTTCCGGCCCGGCCTCGTCCCCGATCCGGCCGCCGCGGCGGCCTTCGCGCGGCGGCTCTACCCGGCCGGCGGCCTCGCCGAGACCGGCGACACCGTCCTCGACTTCGCCCTCTGGCCCTACGACGACGAGCTGTTCGTCGGCGCGTTCGACCGGGCGCTGCTGCTGAGCGACCGGCGGCTGTTCTGCCTGGACGACGACGCCCGCCGGATCGCCGACACCGCCGCCGCGGCCCTGCCCGGCGCCGACTGCGGGGTCCTCGTCCTGCACGCCGTCATCCGGGGCTGCTGGTTCCGCTGGTACGAGGCCGGGACGCTGCGCCGCGACGTCTTCGTCACCGCCGATGACGGCGTCGTCGTCGACCAGGGCGCCCGCCTCCCCGCCGAGCGCCCCTTCTGGGCGGCGATCGACGCCGGCGCCCCCGACGTCCCGCTGCCGTTCGACCCGGAGGCGTTCGGGCTCGCGCTCGCCGAGACCCACATGTTCGGCCGCGGCATCGCCGACCGCGGCGACGACGGCTTCCTCCCCCTCGAACTGCCGATGCGGCGGTTCAAGCACGCGTGACCGGAGGCGTCCCGGGAAGACGCCCCCCGTCCCGGAGCGTTGCAATCACCGTCTAGGCTTCGGCAGATCCCCCACTCGCCCTCCGGAAGGTGCCCGTGACCGCTGCGCCGCCCACG
The DNA here is from genome assembly GCF_000718255.1 of Spirillospora albida. Lineage (GTDB taxonomy): Bacteria > Actinomycetota > Actinomycetes > Streptosporangiales > Streptosporangiaceae > Spirillospora > Spirillospora albida. The sequence goes on along the minus strand of NZ_JOFJ01000017.1, from coordinate 57,231 downwards.
ATCGGTGTCCTCGCCCTGCAGGGAGACGTGCGCGAGCACGCCCGCGCGCTGGAGTCCGCCGGCGCGAAGGTGATCACCGTGCGCCGCCCCGGGGAGCTGGAGCGCGTGGACGGGCTCGTCCTGCCCGGCGGGGAGTCCACCACGATGTGGCGCCTCGCCCGCACCTTCGACCTCCTCGAGCCGCTCCGCAAGCGCGTCGAGGGCGGGATGCCCGCCTACGGCTCCTGCGCCGGCATGATCATGCTCGCGGATCGGATCCGCGGCGGCGTCGCGGGCCAGGAGACCGTCGGCGGCATCGACATGACGGTGCGCCGCAACGCGTTCGGCCGCCAGGTCGACTCGTTCGAGTGCGCCGTCCCCCTCACGGGCATGGGCGAGGAGCCCTACCGCGCCGTCTTCATCCGCGCGCCCTGGGTCGAGTCCGTCGGCGAGGGCGTCGAGGTCCTCGGACGAGCCGAGGGCGGCCGGAACGCCGGTAGGATCGTCGCCGTCCGTCAGGGCCGCCTCATGGCGACCTCCTTCCATCCGGAGCTGACGGGCGATCACCGCGTGCACCGCTACTTCGCCGATCTGGTGCGCCGGGCGATGACCGAGGAGGACTGACAGCCATGTCCGGCCATTCCAAATGGGCGACCACCAAGCACAAGAAGGCCGCCCTCGACGCCAAGCGGGGCAAGCTCTTCGCCAAGCTGATCAAGAACATCGAGGTGGCGGCGCGTACCGGCGGCGGCGACCCCGACGCCAACCCGACGCTCTACGACGCCATCTACAAGGCGAAGAAGAACTCCGTCCCCAACGACAACATCGAGCGCGCGCGCAAGCGCGGCGCCGGTGAGGAGGCGGGCGGCGCCGACTGGCAGAACATCACCTACGAGGGCTACGCCCCGGGCGGCGTCGCGGTGCTCATCGAGTGCCTCACCGACAACCGCAACCGGGCCGCCTCCGAGGTCCGCGTCGCCCTGACCCGCAACGGCGGCTCCCTCGCCGACCCGGGCTCGGTGTCGTACATGTTCACCCGCAAGGGCGTCGTCATCGTCCCGAAGACGGGCATCGAGGAGGACGACCTCATGATGGCCGTCCTGGACGCCGGCGCCGAGGAGGTCAACGACCTCGACGACAGCTTCGAGGTCGTCTGCGAGGCCGGCGACCTGCTCGCCGTCCGCACCGCCCTCCAGGACGCCGGCATCGACTACGAGTCCGCCGAGTCGAAGTTCCTGCCCAGCGTCTCCGTCCCCCTCGACGAGGAGAACGCCAAGAAGGTGTTCCGCCTCCTCGACGCCCTGGAGGACTCCGACGACGTCCAGGAGGTCTACGCGAACTTCGACGTGAGCGACGAGATCATGGCGGCGATCGACGCCTGAGCCGGTGCGGCGCCGCGATCTTGAGGATCGCGGCGACCCCGGTTGACCTGGGGTGCCGTACGGTCGAGATCATGCAGATCCGTGTACTCGGCTCGGGGGAGCTCGACGAGACCCGCGACATCCGGTCGCGCGCGTTCGGGCGGCTGTCCGACTCGGCGTGGGCGCAGAGCGCCCGGATGGCGCGGCCCGCGCTGGAGGCCGGCCGGCAGTTCGCCGGGTTCGAGGGCGGCCGGATCGTCGCGACCGGGCGGCTGAACGACCTGACGCAGTGGTGGCAGGGCCGCGCCGTCTCCGTCGCGGGCGTCGGCGGGGTGGCGGTCGCGCCCGAGGCGCGCGGCCGGGGGCTCGGCCGGGCGCTGCTGACCGACCTGCTGGAACGCTGCGTCCGGTTCGGGCATCCGCTCGCGATGCTGTACCCGGCGACCACGCCGCTGTACCGATCGCTCGGCTGGGAGCACGCGGGCGGCCTCCACCACGTCGAGTTGCCCGCGGAGGCGCTGCGGACCCTCGCGGCCGAGCGGGTCCCCGTCCGCCGGGTCGGGCCGCAGGACGCGGAGGAGGTCGCGGCCGTGGTGGCCCGCGTCCACGAGGCGGCGGGCGACTGCGGGCCGATCGGCTGGCGGCACGGGGTGTGGCGCGTCCTGCTCGGCACCGAGGGCCACTACACCTACCTGGCGGAGGACGGGTTCGTCTCCTACCGGTGGGACGGGAACGGGGAGGGCCTGGAGGTGACGCGGCTCGTGGCGGGCTCCGAGGGGACGCTCCGGGCGCTGTGGGCGCTGGTCGGGTCGGGTTCCTCCACGGCGGCCTCCGTCCGGGCCTGCGTCGCGCCGTCCGACCCGGTGCTGTGGGCGATCCGCGAACGCGAGTGCGAGACCGTCGACCGCCGCCAGTGGATGCTCCGCGTCGTGGACGCGCCGGCCGCGATCGGGGCGCGCGGATTCCCCGCGGGCGTGTCGGCTCGGGCGGCGCTGCTGATCGACGACCCGGACGTCCCCGCGAACGCGGGCCACTGGCACCTCACGGTCGAGGACGGGACGGGCCGGCTGGAGCGCTCCGGCGGCGATCCCGACCCGGTCCGGCTGGGCGCCCGGGGCCTGGCCGCGCTCTACGCGGGCGTCCCGGTCCCCACGCTGCGCCGCGCGGGCCTCCTGCACGGCGGCGACGCCGGGACGCTGGGGGCCGCGTTCGCCGCCACGCCGTACGCGCTGGACTACTTCTGAGAGCGCGGCGGGCTTGATAGCGTGGCGGCCGAACACATGATCGAAGGAGCGGCCGTGCGGGTGATGGGGGTCGACCCCGGGCTCACCCGGTGCGGGGTGGGCGTCGTGGAGGGCGTCCCCGGCGCGCGGCTGCACCTGGTGCACGTGGCCGTCGTCCGCACGCCGCCGGACGACGACCACGCGCTCCGGCTGCTCGGCATCGAGCGGGGCATCGAGGCCCTGATGGACGAGCTGGCCCCCGAGGCCGTCGCCGTCGAGCGGGTGTTCTCCCAGCACAACGTCCGCACGGTGATGGGCACCGCGCAGGCCGCCGGGATCGCCATGCTGGCCGCCGCCCGCCGCGGGCTGCCCGTCGCGCTGCACACCCCGTCCGAGGCGAAGGCCGCCGTCACCGGCAACGGCCGCGCCGACAAGGCGCAGGTGACCGCGATGGTGACCCGGCTGCTGCGGCTGGACGAGGCGCCCCGCCCGGCGGACGCGGCGGACGCGCTCGCGCTCGCGATCTGCCACGTGTGGCGGGGCGGCGCGCGGCAGCGGCCGGCCGCGGCGGCGCGGTCCCGGATCGAGGAGGCGGCACTGGCCGAGCGCGCCCGGCTCGCCGCCCGGAACAGAGGAGGAGACGTTCGGTGATCGCCTTCGTCAGCGGCCGGGTGGCCGCCGCCGGGCCGGACGGGGCGGTGATCGACGTGCACGGCGTCGGCCTCGCCGTCCAGTGCACGCCCGCGACCCTCGCCGGGCTGCGGGTCGGCGAGCAGGCGACCGTGCCGACGTCCCTGATCGTCCGGGAGGACTCGCTCACCCTGTTCGGGTTCGCCGACGACGACGAGCGCGCCGTCTTCGAGATGCTGCAGACCGCGAGCGGGGTGGGGCCCCGCCTGGCGCTCGCGATGCTCGCCGTCCACACCCCCGACGCGCTGCGCCGCGCCGTCTCCGCCGAGGACCTGAACGCCCTCACGAAGGTGCCCGGCATCGGGAAGAAGGGCGCGCAGCGGATCGTGCTGGAGCTGAGGGACCGGCTGGGAGCCCCCGTCGGCGCCGCCGCCGCGGAACGCGCCCCCGCCGCGTCCGAGGCGTGGCGCGAGCAGGTCCGGATGGGCCTGGTCAACCTCGGCTGGTCCGGGCGGGACGCCGACGCCGCCGTGGACGCGGTCGCCGCCGACCTCGACGGCGCCGAGACGCCCCCGGTCGCGACCCTGCTGAAGTCCGCCCTCAGGAAGCTGAGCAGGTGAGCGGGCCGGAGCGGCTCGTGTCGCCCGACGCCGACGGCGTCGACGAGCAGATGATCGAGGCCGCGCTGCGGCCGAAGCGGCTCGCGGACTTCGTCGGGCAGGAGCGGGTGCGCGAGCAGCTGTCGCTGGTGCTGCACAGCGCGCTGCGGCGCGGCCGGACGCCCGATCACGTGCTGCTGTCCGGCGGTCCGGGGCTCGGCAAGACCACCCTCGCGATGATCATCGCGGCGGAGCTGGGGCAGCCGCTGCGGATCTCGTCCGGCCCCGCGATCGAGCGGGCCGGCGACCTCGCCGCGGTGCTGTCCACCCTGGCCGAGGGCGAGGTCCTCTTCCTGGACGAGATCCACCGGCTGGCGCGGCCCGCCGAGGAGATGCTCTACATGGCCATGGAGGACTTCCGGGTCGACGTCGTCGTCGGGAAGGGGCCGGGCGCGACCGCCGTCCCGCTCGACATCGCGCCGTTCACGCTGGTGGGCGCCACGACCCGGGCGGGGATGCTGCCGGGGCCGCTGCGCGACCGGTTCGGGTTCGTCGCCCACATGGACTTCTACGCCCCCGCCGACCTGGAGGAGATCGTCCGGCGGTCGGCCCGGCTGCTCGGCGTCCGGGTCGAGGACGACGCCGCGGCCGAGGTCGCCGGCCGGTCCCGGGGCACCCCGCGGATCGCGAACCGGCTGCTGCGCCGCGTCCGCGACTACGCCGAGGTGCGCGCGGACGGAGTGGTCACCCTCGAGCTGGCGCGCGCCGCGCTGCGCGTCTACGAGGTGGACGAGCGCGGCCTGGACCGCCTCGACCGCGCCGTCCTCGACTCGCTGCTGCGCAAGTTCGGCGGCGGCCCGGTGGGGCTGTCGACGCTCGCGGTGTCGGTGGGGGAGGAGCCCGAGACGGTCGAGGTGGTCGCCGAGCCGTTCCTGGTCAGGCAGGGCCTGCTGGCCCGGACGCCGCGCGGCCGGATCGCGACCCCCGCAGCGTGGGAGCACCTCGGCCTCACCCCGCCGCCGTCCGTTCCGCCGTCCATGCCCCCGGCGCTTTTCGAGGTGGACGACGACACCGCGGATCAGCCCGAATAGTGATCATCGGGTAACGGCTTGGGAACTTCCCGGCCTCGCCGGCCGTCGTCTCGTTGCCGGTGCCTGGCGTACTCTCTAGACTCCGGGACCGGTTCACCGTCACCAGCCGACGCGTCTCCGGGACGGCCGATCAGGCCACAGGCTGGGCACACCAATGCGGAAGGATGCCCCACTGATGGGCGGCGACATGATTCTCGCGGCGAACAACGGCGGCAGCGGCGCCTTCAACCTGCTGCTGCTCCTCGCCGTACCCCTGGTCTTCTACTTCCTGCTGATCCGCCCGCAGAGCAAGCGGCGCAAGGAGCAGCTGCAGATGCAGACCTCCATCCAGCCGGGATCGCGCGTCATGACGACCAGCGGGATGCACGCGACCGTGGTCGCGGTCGACGACGACGGCCTCCTGCTGGAGATCGCCCCGGGCGTCGAGGCGCGCTTCATCAAGCAGGCCGTCATGCAGGTCCTGAAGGACGACGAGCCCGAGGAGCTCGACGACGAGGCCGATGAGGCCGACGAGGACCTCGACGGCTCCGCCGAGCGGGCCGAGGCCCGCGACGACGACGCCGTGGAGCTCACCAAGGACGGCGCCGCGAAGAAGCCCAGCGCCTGAGTTCCCCCCAGGTGACGATCCGAGACGGGAAGTAAACCGAACCAGTGGCCTCGCCCAACAACGTCCCCAAGCCGGGGCGCACGCTCCTCGTGCTGTTCGCGGTCCTGGTCCTGCTGGCGGGGGTGACGTACCTGCAGGGGTCGACCACGCCCAAGCTGGGCCTCGACCTCGCCGGCGGGACGACCGTCACGCTGACCGCCGAGACCGAGAGCGGAAAGAACCCGCCCGCCGCCCTGATGGACCAGGCCGTCAAGATCATGACGCAGCGGGTCAACGGGCTCGGCGTGTCCGATGCGGAGGTCGCCAAGCAGGGCGGCAACAACATCGTCGTGAACGTGCCGGGCGAGGGTCAGGGCCGGGTCGTCGAGCTGATCGGCACGACCGCCAAGCTCCAGTTCCGGCAGGTGTTCGCGACCGCCGACGGCCGGCCGTCCACGGCGCCGTCGCCGTCGCCGTCGCCGTCCGGCAAGAAGGGCAAGGACGACGAGAAGGGGAAGAAGAAGCCGGGCACCTCGCTGATCCCGTCCGGCTCGCCCTCGCCCTCGCCGTCCGCGTCGGCCACGCCCTCTCCATCCGCGTCGGCCACGCCGCGGGGCCGCGCGCTTTCGCAGGCCCTCGCCGCCCCGACGCCCTCGCCGTCCGGGTCGGGGACGGCGTCGCCCACCGCCAAGCCGTCGGCCGAACCGTCCGCGTCGTCGTCGCCCGCCCCCTCGGCGATCCTGCCGAGCCAGCTCCAGCAGGGCCTCGGGCAGGACTACACCGGCATCGACGACAAGCAGGTCATCGCCCAGTTCGAGGCGCTGAACTGCTACACCGGCGACCGCCGGGTGCCCGGCGCGAACGACCCGAACCGCAAGTGGGTCGTCTCCTGCGACCAGGAGCCCGAGGAGGACGGCTCGATCGCCAAGTACATCCTCGGTCCCGTCCGCGTCCTCGGCGAGAACGTCGACGAGGCCGCCGCGATGCCGCCGGACGCGCAGAACAACCAGCCGAGCTGGTCGGTGTCGCTGGAGTTCGACGGCAAGGGCGCCCGCCAGTTCGGCGAGGTCACCACCGAGGCGTTCCAGGCGTACCAGCAGAGCCAGGGCTCGCCGCGCTCGCAGATCGCGATCGTCCTGGACGGCCAGGTCGTGTCCGCGCCCAGCATCAACCGGGGCGCGATCACCGGCGGCACCGCCAGCATCGACGGCCCGCCCGACAGCTTCGACCAGCAGTACGCCACGGACCTCGCGAACGTGCTGAAGTACGGGGCGCTGCCGCTGGAGTTCAAGCAGAGCTCCATCGACGAGGTGTCCTCCACGCTGGGCTCCGACCAGCTGCGCGGCGGCCTCATCGCGGGCGGCATCGGCCTCGTCCTCGTCGTCCTGTACTGCATGTTCTACTACCGGGGCCTCGGCCTCGTCGCGGTGTCCAGCCTGGTCGTCGCGTCCGCGATCACGTACGTGTCGGTGGTGCTGCTCGGCGAGGGGATGGGCTTCCGGCTCTCGCTGCCGCACATCATCGGCCTGATCGTGTCCATCGGCATCACCGCCGACTCGTTCATCGTGTACTTCGAGCGGCTCCGCGACGAGCTGCGGGCCGGCCGCCGGCTCCGCCCGTCCGTGGAGACCGCGTGGAAGCGCGCCCGCCGCACGATCCTCGTCGCGGACGCCGTGACGTTCCTCGCCGCGCTGGTGCTGTACTTCCTCGCGGTCGGCGGCGTCGCCGGGTTCGCGTTCGCGATGGGCCTCACCACGCTGATCGACATCATCGTGGTGTTCTTCTTCACCAAGCCGCTGGTGGCGCTGCTGTCGCGCACCGACTTCTTCGGCAAGGGGCATCCCATGTCCGGGCTCGATCCGAGGCGCCTGCACAAGGCCACGCCGGAGGCGACCGCCTCCCGCCCGACCCGGCAGGGGGTGTGAGGGATGGCGTTCCGCGCGACGCTCGCCCGGCTCTACCGCGGTGAGGTCAGTGCCGACATCGTCGGCCGCCCGAAGCTCTGGTACTCCCTGTCCGGACTGCTCCTGGCGTTCTCGGTCGCCGGCCTGCTCGTCATGGGCCTGAACTTCGGCGTCGAGTTCAAGGGCGGCTCGGTCTTCACGTTCCCGGCGCAGAAGACCTCGATCGAGGACGTGCGCGCCGCCGTCCGCGACGGCGGCGTCCACCAGGTCATCGTGCAGAAGGCGGGCGACGACTGGCGGGTCACCACCGAAAGCCTCACCTCCGCCCAGGTGACGAAGGTGAAGGCCGGCGTCGCCCAGGACCTGGCGATACCGGCCGACAAGATCAGCACCCAGGTCGTCGGCGCCTCGTGGGGCGGTGAGATCCAGCAGAAGGCCTGGCAGGCGCTGATCGTCTTCATGATCCTGATCGTCGGGTACCTGTCGGTCGCGTTCGAGTGGCGGATGGCGATCGCGGCGGTCGTCGCGCTCGTCCACGACCTCGTGATCACGGCGGGCATCTACGCCTGGTCCGGGTTCGAGGTCACCCCGGCGACCCTGCTCGGCTTCCTGACGATCCTCGGCTACTCGCTGTACGACGCGGTCGTCGTCTTCGACATGATCAAGGAGGTCACCAAGCCGCTCGGCCCGACCTCCAGGACGACCTACAGCGAGGCCGCCAACGAGGCGCTGAGCAGCACCCTCGTGCGCTCCCTCAACACCTCGCTGGTGGCGATCCTGCCGGTCGCCGCGATCCTGTTCATCGGCACGACGCTGTTCGGCGCGGGTACCCTGAAGGACCTCTCGCTGGCGCTGTTCGTCGGCATGATCGTCGGGACGTACTCGTCGATCTGCGTGGCGACGCCGCTGCTCGTGCAGCTCAAGGAGCGGGAGCCGATGTACCGGCAGATCCGCGCCAACATCGCGCGCCGCGAGGCCAGTGCCAAGCGTAAGACCAAGGTCGCCGCCGCGACCTCCGTCGGTTCCGGGGCCGACGGCGATCCCGCCGGCGACGATGACTCCGACGCCGCCGAGCGGGCGCCCGACGGGAACGCCGAGCCGGGCCCGCCGCCCGGTGTCACGGTGCGCAAGGTGGTGCAGCAGGGGCCGCGGCAGCAGCCCAGGCGCGGCACCCGCCAGCAGCGCCGCGGCAGGTAGCGCGAACACGAATGGAACACCGGCCGTGTCCGGGCACCCCGAGCGGGTGCCCGGACACGGCCGAATTCATGATCTAAGGAGTGCGACGGTGGACCTCGAACGGCTGATCAGGGACCGGATCCGCGATGTGGCCGACTACCCGAAGCCCGGCGTGGTGTTCAAGGACATCACCCCGCTGCTCGCCGACCACACCGCGTTCGCGGGCGTCATCGACTCGATCGTCGACCACCACGGCCGGGGCGCCATCGACAAGATCGTCGGGATCGAGGCACGCGGCTTCATCATCGCCGCCCCGGTCGCCTACCACTTCGGCGCCGGGTTCGTTCCGGTACGGAAAAAGGGGAAGCTGCCCTCCCGGACGCACGAGGAGACCTATGATCTCGAGTACGGGACCGAGACGATCGAGATGCACGTCGACGCGTTCGCGCCGGGCGACCGCGTCCTGATCGTGGACGACGTCCTCGCCACCGGCGGCACCGCCGCCGCCGCGGCCGAACTCGTCCGCCGTGCGGGCGGCGAGGTCGCCGGACTGTCCGTCCTGATCGAGCTGTCGTTCCTCGACGGCCGCTCCAAGCTGGGGAATCTGGACGTCCATTCCCTCGTTTCGGTCTAAGCACGAAATAGGTGCCGGATACACTGGCACCACGTCCGGTGGGGACGGGGCATCCTGCGGGGCGGGTAGCGAACGGCGCCCCTTGGGACCAAGGAGGCTGGGTGCGCGGTGAGGCGGTATCGACCGACGCGGTGAGCGCCGCGGCCGGCGCCGACACGCCGGAGACGCGGCCCGCGCCGCCGGGCCCGGCCGCGACCGCCGGGGCGCCCGGCACGGACGCGGGCGGCGGCGCGACCGCCGCGACCGGCGACCGGACCGCCGCCGGCGATGCGCGCGGCGCGACACAAGAGAGCGACGGAGCCGGTGAGCCGCCGGCGTCAGGCCCCGCCCCGGGTTCCGGTGGCGGGGCCTCCCGTTCGGACGCGGTCGCCGGCGACGCGGCCGCCGCCGAGTCCGGTCAATCCGCCAGGCCGACGCCGGCCACGATCCCACCGTCCGCCGCCCGGGTGCGCCGCAGGCTCGCCCGCCTGGGAGCGCAGCGCGGTTCCGCCATGAATCCGGTACTCGAACCACTCATCAAGACGGTCCGCAACACGCATCCCAAGGCGGACCTCCGGCTCATCGAACGCGCCTACGACGTCGCCGCGCACTTCCACCGGCACCAGAAGCGCAAGAGCGGCGACCCCTACATCACGCACCCGCTCGCGGTCGCCACGATCCTCGCCGAACTCGGCATGAACACCGAGACGCTGTGCGCGGCGCTGCTGCACGACACCGTCGAGGACACCCCGTACACGCTGGAGGAGCTCCGCGACGACTTCGGCGACGAGATCGCCGCGCTGGTCGACGGCGTCACCAAGCTCGACAAGGTCAAGTACGGCGAGGCGGCCGAGGCCGAGACCGTCCGCAAGATGGTCGTCGCGATGTCGCGCGACATCCGCGTCCTGGTGATCAAGCTGGGCGACCGGCTGCACAACATGCGGACGCTGCGCTACATGCCGCGGCACAAGCAGGAGAAGAAGGCCCGCGAGACCCTGGAGGTGTTCGCGCCGCTCGCCCACCGGCTCGGCATGAACACCCTGAAGTGGGAACTCGAGGACCTCGCGTTCGCGACGCTGTACCCGAAGCGGTTCGACGAGATCGCCCGGCTGGTGTCCGAGCGCGCCCCGCGCCGCGACGTCTACCTGCAGGAGGTCATCGAGAACGTCTCGGCCGACCTGCGCGAGGCCCGCATCAAGGCGACCGTGACCGGCCGCCCGAAGCACTACTACTCGATCTACCAGAAGATGATCGCCCGGGACGTCGGCTTCGACGACATCTACGACCTCGTCGGCATCCGGGTGCTCGTCGACAGCGTCCGCGACTGCTACGCGGCGCTCGGCTCGATCCACGCGCGGTGGAACCCGGTCCCCGGCCGGTTCAAGGACTACATCGCGATGCCGAAGTTCAACATGTACCAGTCGCTGCACACGACGGTGATCGGCCCCGAGGGCAAGCCCGTCGAGCTGCAGATCCGCACCTGGGGCATGCACCGCCGCGCCGAGTACGGCGTCGCCGCGCACTGGAAGTACAAGGAGGAGACGGTCGGCGGCCGGAAGGCCGGCGACATGCAGTGGCTCCGCCAGCTCCTCGACTGGCAGAAGGAGACCGCGGACCCCGCGGAGTTCCTGGAGTCGCTGCGGTTCGACCTGTCGGTCTCCGAGGTGTTCGTGTTCACCCCGAAGGGCGACGTGATCGCGCTGCCGCAGGGCGCGACGCCCGTCGACTTCGCGTACGCGATCCACACCGAGGTCGGGCACCGATGTATCGGCGCCCGGGTCAACGGCCGGCTCGTCCCGCTGGAGTCGACGCTCGACAACGGCGACGCCGTCGAGGTGTTCACGTCCAAGTCGCCGGACGCCGGGCCGAGCCGCGACTGGCTCGGGTTCGTCAAGTCGGCCCGCGCCCGCAACAAGATCAAGCACTGGTTCTCGAAGGAGCGCCGCGAGACCGCGATCGAGTCCGGCAAGGACTCGATCGCCCGCGCGATGCGCAAGCAGAACATGCCGCTGCAGCGGATGATGTCGGCGGAGGCGCTGCTCGCCCTCGCCCGCGACATGCGCTACGCCGACGTGTCGTCGCTGTACGCGGCGGTCGGCGAGGGGCACGTGTCGGCGCAGACGGTCGTCCAGCGGCTCGTGGAGGCGCTCGGCGGGGTGGAGAGCGCCGAGGAGGACCTCGCCGAGATCGTCCTGCCGACGCACCGCCGGCGCAGCCGCCCGGCGGGCGGGCCGGGCGTGGTGGTCGCGGACGACCCCGATGTGTGGGTGCGGCTGTCCCGCTGCTGCACGCCCGTCCCCGGCGACGCGATCGTCGGGTTCGTCACCCGCGGGCACGGCGTGTCGGTGCACCGCGCGGACTGCGCGAACGTCGAGAGCCTGAAGTCGCAGCCCGACCGGCTGATCGACGTGAAGTGGTCCCCCGGGGAGGACTCGGTCTTCCTCGTCGCGATCCAGGTCGAGGCGCTCGACCGGCCGCGGCTGCTGTCGGACGTGACGCGCGTCCTGTCCGACCAGCACGTCAACATCCTGTCGGCGTCCGTCACCACGACCCGCGACCGCGTCGCGGTGAGCCGGTTCACGTTCGAGATGGGCGACCCGAAGCACCTCGGGCACGTGCTGCGGGCCGTCCGGTCCATCGACGGCGTCTACGACGTGTACCGCACGACCAGCGGCGCCACCCGCTGAGCGAGCGCGAGAAGGGCGGCCGCCGAACGGCGGCCGCCCTTCGACGTCCGCGGCGTCAGTCCCCGGCGGGCTCGTCCTCGGGGACGACGTCCACACCGGCCTCCTTGCGCTGCCCCGGCGTGATCGGGGTCGGCGCGGCGGTCAGCGGGTCGTAGCCGGACGCCGCCTTCGGGAACGCGATCACGTCCCGGATCGACTCCTGCCCGGCCAGCAGCATGATCGTCCGGTCCCAGCCGAACGCGATGCCGCCGTGCGGCGGCGGGCCGAACTTGAACGCCTCCAGCAGGAACCCGAACTTCGACTCCGCCTCCCCCTTCGTCATGCCGAGCACGTCGAAGACGCGCTGCTGCATCTCGGCGCGGTGGATACGGACGGACCCGCCGCCGATCTCGTTGCCGTTCAGCACGAGGTCGTAGGCGTTGGCGAGCGCGGCGCCGGGGTCGGTGTGGAAGGTGTCGGCGTACTCGGCCTTCGGGGCGGTGAACGGGTGGTGGACGGACGTCCAGCCGATCTGCTCGCCCTTGTCGTCCTCGACCGGCTCGAAGATCGGGGCGTCGACGACCCACACGAAGTTCCACGCGGACTCGTCGATGAGGCCGCGGCGGCGGCCGATCTCCAGCCGGGCCGCGCCGAGCAGCTCCTGGGTGGCGTGCCGCTTGCCGGCGCCGAAGAACACCGCGTCGCCGGGGGCGGCGCCGGTCTTCGCGGCGAGGCCGTCCTTCTCGGCGTCGGACAGGTTCTTCGCGACGGGGCCGGTGAGCGTCCCGTCCTCCTGGAGCAGGACGTACGCGAGGCCGCGGGCGCCGCGGGACTTCGCCCAGTCCTGCCAGGCGTCCAGCTCCTTGCGGGTCTGGGACGCGCCGCCCGGCATGACGACCGCGCCGACGTACGGCGCCTGGAACACCCGGAACGACGTGTCGGCGAAGTACTCCGTCATCTCGGTCAGCTCCTGGCCGAACCGCAGGTCCGGCTTGTCGGAGCCGTAGCGCGCCATGGCGTCGGCGTAGGTGATGTGGGGGATCGGCCGGGGGATCTCGTACCCGGCGATGTCCTTCCACAGGCGGGCGATGAGGTCCTCGCCGACGTTCAGGACGTCGTCCTGGTCGACGAACGACATCTCGATGTCGATCTGGGTGAACTCGGGCTGCCGGTCGGCGCGGAAGTCCTCGTCCCGGTAGCAGCGGGCGATCTGGTAGTACCGCTCCAGCCCGCCGACCATGAGCAGCTGCTTGAACAGCTGCGGCGACTGCGGCAGCGCGTACCAGTGGCCCGGCTTGAGGCGGGCGGGGACCAGGAAGTCGCGGGCGCCCTCCGGCGTGGACGCGGTCAGCGTCGGGGTCTCGACGTTGACGAACCCGTGCCCGCGCATCACCTCGTGGACGAGGAACGACGCCTCGGACCGGATCCGCATGGCGCGCGCGACGGCCTCGCGGCGGACGTCGAGGTACCGGTGCTTGAGCCGGATCTCCTCGTGGACGTTGACGTCCCCCTCGACCGGGAACGGCAGCGGCGCGGCCTCCGACAGGACCTCGATCTCCGCGGCGGCGACCTCGATCCCGCCGGTGGGGATCTCGGGGTTCTCGTTGCCCTCGGGCCGGATCCGGACCTCTCCGGTCACCTTCACGCAGAACTCGGACCGCAGGTCGTGCGCCGCGTCCTCCTCCCGGAAGACGACCTGGGCGGTGCCGGACGCGTCGCGCAGGTCGATGAACGTGACGCCGCCGTGGTCGCGGCGCCGCGCCACCCAGCCGGCGAGGACGACCTGCTGCCCGGCGTGCTCCGGGCGCAGCGTCCCCGCGTCGTGCGTGCGGATCATGTGGCGAGCCTTTCCTTCAACGTCGAAGTGATGTCGGCCAGGGGCACGGCGGTCTGCTCGCCGGCGGCGAGGTCCTTGACCTGGGCGACGCCGTCCGCGATGTCCCGCTCGCCGAGGATGACGGCGTAGCGGGCGCCGGAGCGGTCGGCGTCCTTCATCGCGCCCTTGAGCTTCTTGCCGCCGAACGCCATGTCGGCCGCGACCCCGGCCCGGCGCAGCTCGGCGACCAGCGCGAACATCCGGCGCTCGGCGGTCTCGCCGAGCGCGACCCCGAACGCCTCGCAGCGCGGCCGGGCCGCGAACCCCGCGCTCCCCGACGCGTTCTCGGCGTCCAGCGCGAGGATCGTCCGGTCGAGGCCCAGGCCGAACCCGATGCCGGGCAGCGGCGGGCCGCCGATGTCCTCGGACAGGCCGTCGTAGCGCCCGCCGCCGCCGATGCCGGACTGCGCGCCGAGCAGCGGGTGGTCGAACTCGTAGGTGGTGCGGGTGTAGTAGTCGAGGCCCCGCACCAGCCGCGGCGCGTCCTCCCAGGCGATGCCGAGGTCGCCGAGGAGTTCCCGGACGCGGTCGTGGTAGGCCTTGCACGCCCCGCACAGGTGGTCGGCCATCAGCGGCGCGTCGTCCAGTTGCGCCTTGACCTGCGGCCTCTTGTCGTCCAGGACGCGCAGCGGGTTGATCTCGATGCGGGCGCGGGTCGCCTCGTCCAGGTCGAGGCCCCGCAGGAAGCCCTGCAGCAGTTCCCGGTACGCCGGACGGCACTCCTTGCAGCCCAGCGAGTTCAGCAGCAGCCGCACCCGCGTCAGGCCGAGCGAGCGGTACCAGTTCGCCGCGATCGCGATCGTCTCGGCGTCGACCTGCGGGTCCTCGCTGCCGATCGCCTCCAGGTCGAGCTGGTAGAACTGCCGGTACCGGCCCTGCTGGGGCCGCTCCGCGCGGAACGCGGGGCCGCTCGTCCAGACCTTCACCGGCAGCGCGCCCTGCTTGTGCAGGTTGTTCTCCAGGACGGCGCGGAGCACGCTCGCGGTGAACTCGGGGCGCAGCGTCAGCGAGCGGCCGCCCTGGTCCTCGAACGTGTACATCTCCTTGGACACGACGTCGGTGGACTCCCCGACCCCCCGCTTGAACAGGTTCGTGTCCTCGAAGACGGCCAGCTCCAGATAGCCGTAGCCGGCCAGCCGGGCCTGCTCGGCGAACGCCTCGCGAATGGCGTAGAAGAGGTCCGCGCGCGGCGTGACGTATTCCTTGACCCCCTTGGGGGCCTGAAAGCTCGAACTCATGATCTTTTGGTCAGAATCCCTTGTGCGGGCCCTCGGCCGGCGTCAGGTCGGCCAGGAAGGGGTTGGTGGCGCGTTCGCGCCCGATGGTGGTCTGCGGGCCGTGGCCGGGCAGGACCGCGGTCTCCTCGGGCATCCGCAGGCATACCCGGGACAGGCTGGCGAGGATCTGCTCGTACGATCCGCCGGGCAGGTCGGTGCGGCCGATCGACCCCGCGAACAGCAGGTCGCCGGTGAACATCACGTCCGGGACCTCCCCGGCGGGCGGCGTCCGGAACGTCACCGAGCCGGGAGTGTGGCCCGGCGCGTGGTCGACGGTGAGGCTCAGCCCGGCCAGTTCCAGGACGGCTCCGTCAGCGAGCTCGCGGACGTCGTCCGGCTCCGTCAGCTCCAGCCCGCCGAACAGCTGCTGCCCGGCGCCCAGCGACAGGCCCTTCGCCGGATCGGTGAGCAGGTCGCGGTCGTCCGGATGGATCCAGGCGGGGACGTCCTTCGCGCCGCAGACCGGCGCGACCGACCAGACGTGGTCGAGATGGCCGTGCGTCAGCAGCACCGCGACCGGCTTCAGCCGGTGCTCGCGGAGGATCTCGTCGATCCCGGCCGCGGCGTCCTCGCCCGGGTCGATGATCACGCACTCCTCACCCGCGGCGGGCGCCACGACGTAGCAGTTCGCGGCGAACGATCCAGCGGGGAACCCGGCGACGAGCACGGCCGTCCTTCCTTGGAGCCATCGTGGGGTTCGAGCGTACCGGCGCGGCCGTGGCCATCGCGAACGAGATGCCGCTCGCCGTGTCGCCGCCGACCCGCCCGGTACCGCTACTATGCGCTGCACGTTCACCTGATCACACCGGAGGGGCTTGCACGTGGCGGCGAAGGACCGCAAGAAGCAGCTCGCGCGGCAGCGTTTCGAGCGCCAGCAGGAACGCCGGCGGGCGGAGCGCGCCCGCGCCCGCCGCATCAAGATCATCGGTGCGGCCGGGGCGGTCGCGGTGGTCGCGGCCGGGGGCGGCGGCGTCGCGCTCTACATGAACGACTCGGACGCCGACGAGGGCCGCTGCTCCTACACCGCGGCGCCCGGCGAGAGCGCCGGGAAGGCCGGCCGCCCGCCGTCCGATCCGGCCTACGGCGGCATGGTCCAGGCGACCGTCAAGACCAGCCAGGGCGACGTCGTGATGCAGCTGGACGCCGGCAAGGCGCCCTGCACCGTCAACTCCTTCGCCCATCTGGCGAAGAAGAACTTCTTCGACGGCACGCCCTGCCACCGGATGACGAGCGGGGGCGCCCTCAACGTCCTGCAGTGCGGCGACCCGCAGGGCACGGGGATGGGCGGCCCCGGGTACCAGTTCCCGAACGAGAACACGACCGGCGCGACCTACCGCAGGGGCACCCTCGCCATGGCGAACTCCGGGGCCGACACGAACGGCAGCCAGTTCTTCATGGTCTACAAGGACTCGGAACTGCCCCCGAACTACTCCGTCTTCGGCACGATCACGCGCGGGCTCGACGTGCTGGAGAAGGTCGCCAAGGGGGGCACGGAGCCCAAGGGCGACGGCGCCCCCAAGAAGAAGGTCACGATCCAGGACGTCACGATCGCCGGGAAATAGGCGAACGGGATACTAAGGTGTGGAGGGTCCGGTCGCCGGGAACGTGACCGGACCCGCGATTCAGGAGGCAAGGGTGTCCAGCGCGACCGATCCCTGGGGCCGGGTGGACGAGGACGGCACCGTCTACGTGAGGACGTCCGACGGTGAACGGGTCGTGGGGTCCTGGCAGGCCGGTGCCCCTGAGGAGGCCCTGGCCTACTTCAAGCGCAAGTACGACTCGCTGGTCACCGAGATCGGCCTGCTGGAGCAGCGCGTCCGCACGACCGACCTGCAGCCCGCCCAGGCGCAGCAGAGCATCGAGCGGCTCCGCGAGGCCGTCACCGGGGCGCACGCCGTCGGCGACCTCGACGCCCTCGCCCGCCGGCTGGACGGGCTGAGCGAGCTCGTCGGGCGGCGCCGCGAGCAGGTCAAGGCCCAGCGCGAGCAGCACCGCAGCGAGGCCCGCGAGGTCAAGGAGCGCATCGTCGCCGAGGCCGAGCGGATCGCGGCCGAGGAGACGCACTGGAAGAACGGCGGCGAGCGTCTCCGCAAGCTGGTCGACGAGTGGAAGGCCGCCGACCGCATCGACCGGCCGACCGAGACGGCGCTGTGGAAGCGGCTGTCGTCCGCCCGCAACGCGTTCACCAAGCGCCGCAAGGCGTACTTCGCGACGCTGGACGACCAGCGCGAGGAGGCCCGGCGCGAGAAGGAGCGGCTGGTCGCCGAGGCGGAGGCGCTCTCCGGCTCGACGGACTGGAGCGACACCGCCGCCGCCTACCGCGACCTCATGCGCCGCTGGAAGCTCGCCGGGCGCGCCTCCCGCGACGCCGAAGAGGACCTGTGGACCCGGTTCAAGGGCGCCCAGGACACCTTCTTCCAGGCCCGCAGCGCCGCGTTCGCCGAGCGCGACGCCGAGTTCCAGGGCAACGCCGAGGAGAAGGAGAAGATCCTCGCCGAGGCGGAGAAGCTGGTCCCGGTCACGGACGTCCGGCAGGCCCGGCAGGCGCTGCGGACCGTCCAGGAGCGCTGGGAGGCCGCGGGCATGGTGCCGCGCGACCAGCGCGACCGCCTGGAGGGCCGGCTCCGCAAGGTCGAGGAGGCGGTCCGGACGGCCGAGGAGGCCGAGTGGCGCCGCACCAACCCCGAGGCCCGCGCCCGCGCCGAGGCCACCGTCGGCCAGCTGCGCAGCTCCATCGAGCAGCTGGAGAAGCGCCTGGAGAAAGCCCGTGCGGCGGGCCGCGACAAGGACGTGAAGGAGGCGGAGGAGGGCCTCGTCGCCCGCCGCGCCTGGCTGGAGGAGGCCGAGCGCACGCTCGCCGAGTTCTCGTAGGCGGCCACCGCCGAATGCCCGAAGAGGCGGCCCCCTGCGCGGGGGCCGCCTCTTCGCGTCTCAGCGCGCGCCCCGCTCCCGGAGCATGCCCTCCATCAGCCGGATCTCGGCCTCCTGGCCGTCCACCATGGTGCGGGCGAGCCGCTCGACGCGGTCGTGGCCGGTGCGGGCGAGCACCGCCCGCGCCATCTCCACGCCGCCACGATGGTGCTCGATCATGAGGCTCAGATAGCGGGTCTCGGCGTCCCTGCCGTCCGCCTTCTGGAGCTCCCCGATCTGCGCCTCCGTCGCCATCCCGGGCATCCGCGCCCCGGACGCGCCGCCCGCTCCGCCGCCGTGGGCTCCGTGGCCCATCCAGCGCATCGAGCCGCCGGGGTCGGCCTTCGGGGCGTCCCACTCGTCCAGCCAGGCCGTCATCATGCCGATCTGCTGGGACTGGGTGTTGGCGATGTCGTAGGCGAGCAGCCGGACCCTCTCGTCGCGCGTCCGGTCCCGGACGATGAAGGACATCCGGACCGCCTGGGCGTGGTGGGCGCTCATGTCGCGGGCGAACCCGGCCTCCGGCCCGTCCGGGCCGGGGCCGCCGGACCGCAGGAACGCGGAGGCCGCCACCGCGGCGGCGGCGAGGAGGAGCACGGCCACGAGCACGGCCGTCGCCCGCCGGCCCGGGGCGGGGCGCTCGGTCACGGGGCGTCCTTCGCGCCGTCGCAGGCGGCGCCCGGCTCCGGCGTCTGCGGGCCCTTCACGAACGTCCGCAGGAACGCGTCGATCCGCGTGTCGGAGGCGCTCTGGACGCCGACCTGGCTGCCCCACGCGGTCAGCGTGATCGGGTCCTTCTGCGACGGGTACGGGCTGAGGAACGTGTAGCCCGTCGCGGACACCTTGGCCTTCAGCGCGCTCAGCTGGGCGGCGTCCAGGCCGGGCCGGTAGGTGATCCAGACGGCGCCGTGCTCCAGCGAGTGGACGGCGTTCTCGTTCCGGAGCGGCTGCTCGTAGACGCGGGCGTCGCAGTTCTGCCACATGGGGTCGTGGTCGCCGCCCATGGGCGGCGCCCCGTCGTACTTCACGGTGCCGGACGTGTGGTCGCGGCCCAGGTCGTCCTTCTGCACGAGGTCCTTGATGGACGCCCCGGCGGGCTCCGGCCGGGACAGGATGAACGCGTACGTGATCGCGACGATGGCCAGCACGCCGATCGAGCCGTAGAAGGCGATCACTCCCCAGGGGGTCTGGCGCTCGGTCAGGGCGTTGGGACGGGCCTTGCTGTTGCTGTTGCGGTTGCGGGCGCCCTTGGACATGAGGGGGTCCTCTCGAGGGTCTGGTTCAGGTGGACGGGAGGGACGCGGCGCGCCGCCGTGACGGCGCGTCGGGTGGCCTTGCGGCCGGCCCGTCACAGCCTGAGGACCTGCAGGGACGCCGGTGAGGGGGCGGGGAGCGGGGGACGGGGCGGCGGGGCGAGCACCCATCCGGACCGGGCCGGCAGGCGGACGGCCGGGCGGCGGAGCCCGGCCGCGAGGCCCAGGGCCACGAGCCCGAGCAGCACGGCCAGCGACAGGCACATGTGCAGGGGAAGGTCCTGCGGGGCCTTCAGGGGCGCGCTGAGCGTGCTGTGGGGGGTCTGGTCGGACAGCGCGCCGGCGGGAGCGGTCACCGCGTGCTCGGTGCAGATGCGGGGCGGAGGGCCGTGCCCGATGCCGTAGGCGGAGACGAGCCCGGCCACGGCGAACAGCGCGACGAGCAGGCCCGCGGGCCCGTGCCGCCGCAGCGCCGTCGTCCAGGTCACCGTCACGCTCCAGATTCTGCACCCTTCGGGCGGTCCCAACGCACGGGCACCCACCCCCGGTTCCCGCGTCATGGGTACGCGGTTCCGTTCCGCCCGCGAGGAGGGGAACGACCATCTTGCTGTAATGATTTCCCCCATGTGGCGATCAGTGGGCGGATTCCGGGCGCTCGGCGGCGGACGCGTCGTGCTCGCGGGGGCCCTGCAGGCGGGGCTCATGGCGGCCGCCCTCGCCGCCTACGGCTACGGCCGCCACCTCGTCGAGGCCGCGCCCGCGGAGGCGTTCGCGAACGCGCGGGCGCTGTGGGACCTCGAGCGCGCCCTCCTGCTGCCCGACGAGGCGGCCCTCCAGGACGCCGCGCTCCGCTGGGACGGCTGGGTCCGGCCGGCCAACGAGTACTACGTCCGCGTGCACTTCCCGGCGATCACCGTGTTCATGGCGTGGACGTGGCTCCTGCGGCGGCACGCCTGGCCCCGCGTCCGCGCGGTCGTCCTCGGGTCGGCGGCGGTGGCGCTGGCCGTGCACTTCGCCTACCCCCTCGCCCCGCCCCGCATGCTGCCGGAGCACGGGTTCGTCGACCTGATGACCGTCTACGGGCCCAGCGCGTACCAGACGGAGCCGGGGGAGGGGCTCGCCAACCAGTTCGCCGCGATGCCGTCCCTGCACGTCGGCTGGGCGCTGCTGATCGCCTGGGGCGTGGTCCGCCACGGCCGGGGCCGGGCGCGGTGGCTGATCGTCGCGCATCCCGTCCTCACGACCCTGATCGTCGTGCTGTCGGCGAACCACTACTGGCTGGACGGTGTCGTCGGCTCGCTGATCGTGGTGGGGGCGCTGTGGGCGACGTCGGCCGTCCCCGCCCTGCGGGACGGGCCGCCCGCCGGACGGGCGGGACCGTCGTCCCGCCGGGATAGTGTCGGAGCGTGACCAGCAGGGCGGAACCGGGCGGTGCCGAGGGCCTCTTCGAGGACCCGTCGGCGGAGGCCCCGGCCCCGGCGGCACCCGGGCGCGGCGAGGCCCGCGACGCCGTGGGCGGCGAGGCCCGCGACCCAGGCGGGGACGCCGCGCAGCCGCTCGCCGTCCGGATGCGGCCCCGCGCGCTCGACGAGGTCGTCGGGCAAAGCCACCTCCTCGGCCCCGGCACGCCGATCCGGCAGCTCGTCGACCGCGACGTGCCGATGTCGCTCGTCCTGTGGGGGCCGCCCGGCACCGGAAAGACGACCCTGGCCACCGTCGTCAGCCACGTCACGTCCCGCCGCTTCGTGGAGATCTCCGCCGTCAGCGACGGGGTGAAGCGGGTCCGCGCCGAGATCGACCTGGCCCGCCGCGAGCTCGGCATGGCCGGGCGGCGGACCGTCCTGTTCGTCGACGAGGTGCACCGGTTCAACAAGGCGCAGCAGGACGCGCTGCTCCCCGCCGTCGAGAACCGCTGGGTGTCGTTCATCGGCGCCACCACCGAGAACCCGTTCTTCTCCGTGATCAGCCCGCTGCTGTCGCGGTCGCTGCTGCTGACCCTCGAGCCGCTCGGCGAGGACGACCTGCGCGAGGTGGTCCGCCGTGCCCTCGCCGACGAGCGCGGTCTCGGCGGCGCCGTGACACTCGACCCCGCCGCCGAGGACCACCTCGTCCGGCTCGCGGGCGGTGACGCCCGCCGCGCCCTCACCTACCTGGAGGCCGCCGCCCTCGTCGTGGAGGACGGCGGCGTCATCGACCCGGACGTCCTGGAGAAGGCCGTCGACCGGGCCGCCGTCCGCTACGACCGCGAGGGCGACCAGCACTACGACGTCATCAGCGCGTTCATCAAGAGCATCCGCGGCAGCGACGTCGACGCGGCACTGCACTACCTCGCCCGCATGATCGAGGCGGGCGAAGACCCCCGGTTCATCGCGCGGCGGCTGATCGTCCACGCCAGCGAGGACGTCGGGATGGCCGACCCGACCGCGCTGCAGACCGCCGTCGCCGCCGCCCAGGCCGTCGAGTTCGTCGGGCTGCCCGAGGCCCGCATCAACCTCGCCCAGGCGGTGATCCACCTGTCCATGGCGCCCAAGTCGAACGCGGTGATCCGGGCGGTGGACGAGGCGCTCGGCGACGTCCGCAAGGGCCTGGCCGGGTCCGTCCCGGGCCATCTGCGGGACGCCCACTACAAGGGCGCCGCGAAGATCGGCCACGGTGAGGGCTACCAGTACGCGCACGACCACCCCGGCGGGGTCGTCCGGCAGCAGTACGCGCCGGACGCCGTCGACGGCCGCGAGTACTACCGCCCGACCCGGCACGGCGCCGAGGCCCGCTTCACCGAGGTCCTCGCCCGGATCCGGTCGGTCCTGCGCGGCGGTCCGGGCCGCTGAGCAGGCGTGGAAGCGCGCCCGCCGGTAATGGAACGGACAGCGGCGCCGGGGCCGGATAACCTGCCGACGGGACCCCGGACGCGCCGGGCACGGTGATCGTCCCGCGCGGCCCCGGGCGGCGCCCACGGTAAGGTCGGTCTGGCCCGAGCCGTGCGACACGCCGCACACCCGGCCGGACACGGCCCGGACACACAGCCCGAATACACAGCGAACGGAAAGCCCTGATGCTCACTGGCGGACAGTTGGCCGGCCTCATCGTGGCCGTGTTCTGGGCGGTGCTGGTCGCGTTCCTCGCGCTCACCCTGCTGAAGCTCTCCCGGCTGCTCGGCGAGGCCGGCAAGGTCGTCCGCGACCTCGGCGACCAGGCCGGGCCGCTGCTGGACGACATGAACCGCACGGTCCGGCGCGCCAACGAGCAGCTGGGCCGCACCGACGTGATCACCAAGCAGGTCGCGGGCGTCACGCAGAACGTCTCCGCGGTCACCACCGTCATGACGTCGGTGGTCGGCGGGCCGCTGGTGAAGGCGGCCGCCTTCTCCTACGGCGTCCGCAAGGCGCTCGGGAACGGCGGCGGCCGGGAGACCCCGTCCGACCGCCCGCAGCTGCCCGCGCCGCGCTCCCGTTCCGGGAAGGGGCGGCGATGAGGCGGATGTTCTGGCTGTCGGTCGGCGCCGGCGCCGGCGTGTACGCCACGCACCGCGTCAAGCGGCGGGTCGAGCGGTTCGCGCACGCCTGGTCGCCCGAGGGCGTCGCCGCGCGCGCCGTCACGACCGGGCAGGACGCCGGGACGCGGTTGAGGGTTTTCGCCGCCGACGTGCGTACCGGAATGCGGGCCCGCGAAGAGGAGCTGCGCGAGGCGATCCGCATGGACCAGGCTCCACCCGAGCCCGACGAGGTCCGGCCCCGCCGGATCCTGAAGGGCCGGTACACGATCATCGACGACGACAAGGATGGCCACTGATCATGGAGTCGGCAGAGGTGGCACGCCGCTTCCTCACGTTCTTCGAGGAGCGCGGCCACACCGTGGTGCCCTCGGCGAGTCTGATCGCCGAGGACCCGACCCTGCTGCTGGTCAACGCCGGCATGGTCCCGTTCAAGCCGTACTTCCTCGGCCAGCGCACCCCGCCGTCGCAGCGGATGACCAGCGCCCAGAAGTGCGTCCGGACGCCCGACATCGACGAGGTCGGCAGGACCACCCGGCACGCCACGTTCTTCCAGATGCTGGGCAACTTCTCCATCGGCGACTACTTCAAGGAGCAGGCGATCCCGTTCGCGTGGGAGATGCTCACCCGCTCCCGCGAGGACGGCGGGTTCGGGTTCCCCGAGGAGAAGCTCTGGGTCACCGTCTTCCAGGACGACGACGAGGCCCAGGACATCTGGCACAGGAAGGTCGGCGTCCCCCTCGACCGCATCCAGCGGCGCGGCATGGAGGACAACTTCTGGTCGATGGGCGTCCCGGGCCCCTGCGGCCCCTGCTCGGAGATCTACTACGACCGGGGCCCGGAGTACGGGCGCGAGGGCGGCCCCGTCGCCGACGAGGACCGCTACCTCGAGGTGTGGAACCTCGTGTTCATGCAGTTCGAGCGCGGCCCGGGGGAGAGCAAGACCGATTTCCCGATCCTCGGCGACCTGCCCGCCAAGAACATCGACACCGGCATGGGCCTGGAGCGCATGGCGGCGGTCCTGCAGGGCGTCGACAACATCTACGAGACCGACACCCTGTGGCGGGTCCTCGACCGCGCCGCCGGGCTGACCGGCACGTCCTACGGCCGCGACCACCGCGCCGACGTGTCGCTGCGGGTCATCGCCGACCACGTCCGCAGCGGGACGATGATGGTCGCCGACGGCATCCGGCCCGGCAACGAGGGCCGCGGCTACGTGCTGCGCCGCATCCTGCGCCGCTCCATCCGCAACCTGCGGCTGCTCGGCGGGCAGGACGCCGGGCTGATGCACGAGCTGACCGCCGTCGCGATCGCCGCGATGGGCGAGCAGTACCCCGACCTGGTGCGCACCGCCGCGAACA
The DNA here is from genome assembly GCF_000718255.1 of Spirillospora albida. Classification (GTDB taxonomy): domain Bacteria; phylum Actinomycetota; class Actinomycetes; order Streptosporangiales; family Streptosporangiaceae; genus Spirillospora; species Spirillospora albida. Next base: position 33,236 of record NZ_JOFJ01000017.1, on the reverse strand, counting down.
TCCACACGGTCATCGACGCGGAGGAGGAGTCCTTCCTCCAGACCCTCCGCACCGGCACCGCGATCTTCGACACGGCGGTCGAGGAGACCAGGACCGCCGGACGGCCCGTCCTGGCCGGAGACGCGGCGTTCAAGCTGCACGACACCTACGGCTTCCCGATCGACCTCACCCTGGAGATGGCCGCCGAGCAGGGCCTCCAGGTCGATGAGGACGGCTTCCGCCGGCTCATGAAGGAGCAGCGGGACCGCGCCAAGAAGGACGCCCGGGACAAGAAGACCGGCAACCTCGACGTCTCCGTCCTGGACGAGCTGCTCACCGAGGCGGGCGGCCGGGTCGACTTCATCGGCTACGGGCACCTGCTCGGCGACGCCCGGGTCGTCGGGCTGCTGGTCAACGGCGCCAACGCCGCCGCGGCCGGGGAGGGCACCGAGGTCGAGGTCGTCCTCGACCGGACCCCGTTCTACGCCGAGGGCGGCGGCCAGCTCGCCGACCACGGCGTGATCAGGCTGGGGAACGGCGCGGTCATCGACGTCCACGACGTCCAGTCGCCGCTCGCCGGGCTCATCGTGCACCGCGGGAAGGTCCGCAGCGGCGAGGCGCAGGCCGGCGACTCCGCGCACGCCGAGGTCGAGGTGGAGCGGCGCCGGGCGATCTCCCGCTCGCACACCGCGACCCACATGGTGCACGCCGGGTTCCGCCGCGCGCTCGGCGAGTCCGCCGCACAGGCCGGGTCGGAGAACTCGCCCGGCCGGTTCCGGTTCGACTTCACCGCCTCCGGCGCCGTCCCCGTCAGCGTGCTGCGCGACGTCGAGGACGAGGTCAACGAGGTGCTGGTCAACGACCTGGACGTCCGGGCGTTCCAGACCTCGATCGACGAGGCCCGCGCGATGGGCGCGCTCGCGCTGTTCGGCGAGAAGTACGGCGACGAGGTCCGGGTCGTCGAGGTCGGCGACTACTCCCGCGAGCTGTGCGGCGGCACCCATGTCGGCAGCTCCGGCCAGCTCGGGCTGATCAAGGTGCTGGGCGAGTCGTCGATCGGCGCCGGCGTCCGCCGCGTCGAGGCCCTCGTCGGCATCGACGCGTTCCGGTTCCTGGCCCGCGAGAGCGTGCTCGTCGCGCAGCTCGCCGAGCAGATGAAGGCGCGCAAGGAGGAGCTGCCCGAGCGCATCTCCGGCGTCGTCACCCGGCTCCGGGACGCGGAGAAGGAGCTGGAGAAGCTGCGCTCGCAGCAGATCCTCGCGATCGCGGGGTCGCTCGCCGACGGCGCGTCCGACGTCGGCGGCATCGCCTTCGTCGGGCACCGCGCCCCCGACGGCACCGGCGCCGACGACCTGCGCAGGCTGGCGACGGACGTGCGGGGCCGGCTCCAGGGCCGCCCGGCCGTGGTGATGGTGACGGGCGTCCCGAAGGACCGCCCCGTCGTCGTCGTGGCCGTCACCGAGGGCGCCCGCGACCGCGGCCTCAAGGCCGGTGCGCTCGTCGGCGTCGCGGCCGGGACCCTCGGCGGCGGGGGCGGCGGCAAGGACGACCTCGCCCAGGGCGGCGGGGCGGACCCCGCGGCCATCGGCGACGCGCTCGCCGCCGTCGAACGCGCGGTAGGGGCCGCGTGAGCCCGGACCGGACGGAGGGACTCCGTGACAACGGCACCGATCGGGGGAAGTACCCGGGAGGCGCCGGTGAGGCGCCTGAGACTCCCGAATGGAGGGAGGCCATGAGGCCGCCGAGCGGAGCGAGGTCATGAGGCCGCCGAGCGGAGGGAGGCCATGAGACAGGGCGTGCGCCTGGGGGTCGATGTCGGGAGCGTCCGCGTGGGCGTCGCCCGCTGCGACCCCGGCGGGATCCTCGCCTCCCCCCTGGAGACCGTGAAGAGCGGGAGGGGGGACGTCGACCGGCTCGCGGACCTCGCCCGCGAGCACGAGGCGATCGAAGTGGTGGTCGGGCTGCCGACGTCGCTGTCGGGCCGGGAGGGCCCGGCGGCGGAGGCGGCCCGCAGGTTCGCGGCGCGGCTGGCGGACCGCCTCCCCCCGGAGGCGGTCAGGCTGTACGACGAGCGGCTCACGACGGTGACCGCGGAGGCCGGCCTGCGCGCCGGCGGCGTGCACGGCCAGGCGCGGCGCAAGGTCGTCGACCAGGCCGCCGCGGCGGTCCTGCTGCAGGCGGCCCTGGACGGTGAAAGGTCGACCGGACGCCCCCCCGGGGAGATCGTCCGGGCAAGCTCATGAACGATCTGGATCTCTTCTCCGACCCGTACGGCGACGGGCACCCCCCCGAGGAGCAGCTCGGCAGGCGGGCGCAGCGGCGCCTGCGCAAGCGGCAGAAGCGCCGCAAGCGCAGCGGCCGCGCGGCCGCCCTGTTCGCGATGGCGTTCATCGTCGCGGTGTTCGGCACCGGCGGCGTGCTCGGCGTCGCGTGGCTCGACAACAGGATGAACCCCCCCGACTACGGCGGATCGGGGAGCGGCAAGGTCAGCGTCCAGGTCCGGGAGGGCGACAGCGGCTCGGTGATCGGCCTGCGGCTGGAGCAGCACGAGGTGGTGAAGAGCGCGCGGGCGTTCGTGAAGGAGTACGCCAAGGATCCGAAGCGCGCCTCGCAGATCCAGCCGGGCTTCTACCAGATGAGGCGGAAGATGTCGTCGGCGGCGGCGATGGCCCTGCTGCTGGACCCGAAGTCGCGGGCCGGGACGCAGATCACCATCCCCGAGGGCCGGCGCGCCATCGAGACGTACGAGCTGCTGTCCAAGAAGACCGGCATCTCCGTTCGGGAGTTCCAGTCCGCCGCGAAGAACACCGGCGGCCTCGGGCTGCCGCCGTACGCGAACGGCAAGGTGGAGGGCTTCCTGTACCCGGGGCGCTACGACCTCGACCCGAACGGGAACGCCCGCGGCATCATCAAGGCCATGGTGGACCGGTTCAACAAGGCCGCCGAGAGCGACGGCCTGGTGCGCAAGGCCCGCGCCAGGGGGCTCGATCCGGCGAAGGTCGTCACGCTCGCCAGCCTGATCCAGGCGGAGGGCGGCAAGCCGGAGGACCTGCCGAAGATCTCCCGCGTCGTCTACAACCGGCTCAAGGTCGGGATGCCGCTGCAGTTCGACACGACCGTCCTGTACGCCCTGAACAAGCGCACGCTGGACGTCCGGGATCGCGATCTCCAGGTCCAGTCGCCCTACAACACCTACAAGTACAAGGGGCTGACACCCGGGCCGATCTCCAACCCGGGCCCGGACGCGATCGACGCGGCGCTGAACCCGGAGCCGGGGACATGGCTGTTCTTCATCGCCACCGACCCCACAAACAAGATCACCGAGTTCGCCACCACCGAGGCGGAGCGGGTGCGCCTGGAGAAGAAGTTCCGGGCGTGGCAGCGGGCGAACCCCGGGAACTGAGGGAGCCGCGTTGAGGGGGAGAGCGTGACGGGCGCGGTCCGGCGGGCCGCGGTGCTGGGGTCGCCGATCGCCCACTCGCTGTCGCCGGCGCTGCACCGCGCCGCGTACACGGCGATGGGCCTGGACGGCTGGTCCTACGACGCGATCGAGTGCGGCGAGGACGGCCTCGCCGCCGTCCTCGACGGGCTCGGACCCGAGTGGGCGGGCCTGTCGCTGACGATGCCGCTCAAGCGGGTCGCGCTGAAGCTCGCGGACGAGGTCAGCGAGCTCGCCGCGAACGTCGGGGGCGCCAACACGATCGTCCTGCGGGACGGGCGCCGGCTCGCCGACAACACCGACGTGCACGGCGTCGTGGCGGCGCTGCGGGAGGCGGGCCTCGGCGCGCCCGGATCCGCGGTCGTCCTCGGCGGCGGCGCCACGGCGGCATCGGCCCTCGCGGCGCTCGCCGAGCTCGGCCTGACCGAGGCGGTCCTCGCGGTCCGCACCCCGGAACGCGCCGCCGCCACGGCCGAGGCGGGGGAGCGGTGCGGGCTCGCCGTCCGCGTCGCGACCCTCGACCGGCTCACCGCCGAGCTCCCCGCCGGACTGGTGGTGTCGACGCTCCCCGGGCGGGCCGCCGACGCGTACGCCGGGCCGGTCGCCGCGTCCGGCGCCGCGCTGTTCGACGTCGTGTACGCGCCGTGGCCGACGGCGCTCGCGACCGCGGTGCGGGAGGCAGGCGGCACCGCCGTCGGCGGCTTCCCCATGCTGCTGCACCAGGCCGTCCGGCAGGTGGCCCTGATGACCGGACGGGACGATGTCCCGGTCGCGGCGATGCGCGCCGCAGGGGAGGCCGAACTCGCCCGCCGAGCCTGACCGTCACGCGGTGGGCGGCGGGGCGCGCGGCTCCCGGCGCCGCCGCACCGACCGGTCGATCATCGCGAGCACCACCGGCAGGATCACGCTCAGCCAGAAGTCCCGCCACTTCCACGCGCCGGCCGCGACCCCGGCCGCGCTCGCCAGGCACACGAACCCGAGCAGCAGCGACGACCAGTGCCGCCGCGCCGCCCGCACCGGGTCGAACCGGCGGCGCCGCGGCAGCAGCGCCGCCAGCGGCCGCTCCCGCGCCGCGCCCCGCTGCACCACGGCCGCGTCCGGCAGCCAGTGCAGGACGTCGCCCGCGCCGGTCAGCGGGAGGCGGGCCAGCGCGAACAGCGCCTCCAGCCGCCACCACAGCGTCCACAGCGACGTCCGGCCGCGCGAGCCGCCCGGCCGCGGGCCGGCGACCTCGCCGCGCAGCAGGGTCCGGCAGGCGCGCGCGACGAGCGGGCCGTCCGGTCCGCGCGGGTCCCGCAGCAGCGCCATCAGCGCGATCGGCAGCCCGTAGTGCCACAGCGCGAGCCGCCAGACCGGCTTGGACGCGGTGCCGTGCGGCGAGACGTCGTAGGTCTCGATCCAGACGTGCTCGTCGTCCGGGTCCAGGTTGGCCCGCAGCCAGTCGTACCCGCCGAGGATCCGCTCGGTGGGCGGCTCCGGCCGCGCCTCGGCCAGCGTGACCAGGACGAACGCCGTGTGCGTGACGGTCGGCCCGGCCGCCGGGGTGGGGCCCCACGCGGGCCGGCGCGCCGTCCGGTCGGCGGTCAGCCACTCCACGCCCCGCCCGACGGCCGGGTCGTACGGGTTGAGCCGGGCCAGCGCCCGCAGCGCGAGGCAGGTCTGCCACACCCGCGACGGGCAGCCGTGCAGCGACCCCCAGCCGCCGTCGGGGTTCTGGTTGCGGACCAGCCAGCGGTAGGCGCGGCGCACGTCCGGCGCGTCCTCCCGGAGGTCGCAGCGGGCGAGGGCGAGGAACCGCGCGATCCATCCGGTCGCCTCCACCACCGGCATCCCGAGGCTGGTGTTGGTGGCCCACCCGCCGTCCCGCAGCCCGTCGCCCGACGCGGTCTGCCGCGCCGCGAGGAACGCGAGCCCCTCGTCGAAGTACTCGAACGGGCGCCCCGCCTCGGTGAACGCGAGCAGGCCGAGCGCGGTCGCGGTCGTGCCCGGCTCCGGCCGCCCGAGCTCGTGGTACCAGCCGCCGCCGCTGCCGGGCACGGGGGCGTAGCTGCCCCGCAGGACGTCCAGGGACTCCTCGAGGCGGCGCGCGACGACGGCGAAGTCGAGCGCGGGCACGGCGGCGGGCTCGTCGGGCGGGTGCGCGACGCGGTGCCACAGGGCGGGAAGGCGGGGGATCTGCTGCATTGTTCCTCTGACGGAATCGTTCCCATTCGGCCACGCTTTGTACCCTTCCGGTCCCGCCGGTCTATCCCCCGCCGCACCGATCGCCGGGAGCGGGCGGCGGGCACCCTGGAAGGGAGATCAGGTGCTGGAGGACGCGGGTTGGCGGAGCCATGGGGGCGCGACGAGCCGGGCCGCGACTGCGTGCTGTGCCCGCCGCTGCGCTTCCGGCTGAACGCGATGGCCGATCTGCCGGGCGCCGCGTCCGTCCTCGCGTCCGACGCCGCATTCCTCCTCATGCCCGACCTCGCCCCGCTCGCCGACGGGCACCTGCTCCTCGTCACCCGGGCGCACCTGGCCTGCGCCGGGGCGTTCGACGAGCCCACCTGGGAACGGGCGCTCCGCTGGCGCGACCACGTCGCCGCCCTCTACCGCACCGCCTACCGGACCGCCGACCTCGTCCTGCTCGAGCACGGCCCCGGCACGCCCCAGGGCGGCGGCGCGTGCGTCGACCACGCGCACTGGCACCTGCTGCCGGGCGTGCGCGGCGTCCGGGCCGCCGTCGAGGGGTGCGGCCCGCCCGGCACGCCCGCCCCGGACGGATCCCTCCGCGCCGCCCTCGCGGCACGGCACCGGGCGGGCCGCTCCTACCTGCTGGTGGGGGAGGGCGGCACGGCGACCGTCCACCCCGGCGACGGCGTCCGCAGCCAGTTCCTGCGGTGGAGCGTGACGGCGGCCTCCGGCGGGCCGGACGGCCCCTGGCGCTGGCAGGAGACGTTCGGGCTGCCCGCCAGCCGCCGCCGCTTCCTGCGGACGCTCCGCACCCTGCGCTGGGCGCCGCCGCCCGGCGGTCAGCCAGCGGCCAGCCACCGGTAGAGCTCCGCCGCCGCGAGCCGGTCCCCGAATCCGGTGCGCTCCACGCCCTCCCGGTAGCCGGTGGCGTACTCCTCGGGTTCACGCCCCCGACGGTGGACGAGAGTGCACTCGAGGGACGTCTCCCCATGGCGGAGGAAGCACAGCGGGCTTCCCTCTATCGCCGCGTCCAGTGCGCGGGTGAGAGCACGGATCTCGGAGGTGCCGACGGGGACGGGCCGGCGCAGGACCCTCGCCAGGGTGTGGGCCTCCGCGAACACGACGTCCGCGAGGCCGAGGAAGGGCAGCACCTCCGCCGAGGGCAGCCGCGCGTCGATGTCGTGCGGGACGAGGTCGAACGCCACCCGCGTGCCCGCCGCCCGCGCGATCTCCGCCGCCGCCCGGACCGCCGCCCGCGACACCGGCGACAGCAGGGCGTAGCCGTCCAGGACCAGGACGTCCGCGCGGCGGATCCCGGCCGCCGCGGCCCCGACCTCCGCCGCCGTGAGCCGCCGCCCCGGCGCGTCCTCCTCGGCGACGAGCAGGCGCACGCCCGGCCCCGGCCCGTCCGGGCGGTCGCGGAGCATGACCGTCACCCCGTTCCGCGCCCCCCGCTCGGCCCGAACCCGGTCCCGGACGCCGATCCGCCGCAGCTCCTTGCGGATGACCGGGGTGAAGTCGTCGTCCCCGACCTTCGCCAGCACCGTGACCCGGCGGAAGCGGCGCACCGCGACCCGCGCGAAGTTCACCGCCGTGCCCGCGACCACCGCCCGCGCCGGCGCGTAGGACAGCCGGTCGGACGTCAGGTCGCGGAACGCCACGTCCGGCAGAACCGCGCGGACCTCGACCCGCACGTCCCCGATCACGAACAGGGAGAACCGGCGCCGCTCCGCCCCGTCGAGGCTCGGCCACCGGACGGGGGAGCTGCCCGGAGCGTCCACCGCCTCAGCCCCGCGACAGGAGGAACGCGCGCATCACCGGGCGCAGGCTCGGAATGAGGTCCTGGTCGGGCGCCATCTCCAGCGGCACCCACGCGTAGTCGGCGAGGTGGTCGCCCCCGTCCTGGTTCTCCAGGCCGACGTCCAGGGTCACCGGCGCGCACCGCCGCGCCGCCGCGACGACCCGCACCCGCCCCCCGGGCCGGACGCGGTCCGGCATGAACCACTGCCACAGGTGGAACGGCGGACCGGGCTCGACCTTGAGACCGACCTCCTCCCAGACCTCCCGCCTGATGTGGTCGTCCAGGTCGAGGTCCCCGGCCACCTGGAGCCGCCCGCCCGGCACCTCCCACCGGCCGGGGTGGAACGGGTCGGAGTCCGCCTTGCGCACCATCAGCAGCTCGTCGCGCGCCACGATGAACGCCTTCTGCGCGAACTCCAGCCTGATCGGCTCCATGGCGGCGAGCGGACCGGCCGCACCGGCCTCGTCCGGGGACATGGGGGTTCCTCCCTGGCGCCGGCCCCGCCGGGCCGTCCTCGCCCCACCGTAACAAGCGCCGCCCCGCCCGCCGAGCGCCCCGCAGGGCACAAGCCCCTTCCCGCCCCCGCCTGCTCAGCCCCCGCTCTCCCCGTCCCCTCCGCCCGTACGGACGCCGCCCGGCGCGCGTGCGGGCGTAGAGCCGTCCGGGTGCGTGGTATCGTGGGTGGTCGACCGGCCCTGTGCGCGCGATCATCCCGATCACCCGCGCGGGGCGCTCAAGCGGAGGCCACCTCCCACCTGACCGGCCATGCGGCCGGTGGGTATCGGTCCGGCGAAGCGGGCGCGTGCGTCCGGCTCGCCGTCGTCCCTGGACGCGTCGGCGTCCCGGGCGACCGATGGTGGCCCCGCATGTGAGTCGTGCGGGGCTTTTCTCGTTGAGGGCCCCAGGGTACGACCGGTCACACGGAACTTGAGAACGGCCCGTAGGAGGTCCCATCAGCGCCGAACCGCGTATCAACGACCGCATTCGCGTGCCCGAGGTCCGGCTCGTCGGCCCGAACGGCGAACAGGTGGGCATCGTGCCCATCGCCAAGGCCCTTGAACTCGCCCGCGAGTCGGATCTCGACCTCGTCGAGGTGGCGCCGACCGCGCGCCCGCCCGTCGCCAAGCTCATGGACTACGGCAAGTTCAAGTACGAGTCCGCGATGAAGGCGCGTGAGGCGCGGAAGAACCAGGCGCACACGGTCATCAAGGAGATCAAGCTCCGCCCGAAGATCGACCCGCACGACTACGAGACCAAGAAGGGTCACGTGGTGCGGTTCCTGAAGGCGGGGGACAAGGTCAAGGTCACGATCATGTTCCGCGGTCGTGAGCAGTCCCGTCCCGAGCTCGGTCGCCGGCTCCTGCTGCGGCTCGCCAACGACGTCGAGGACCTCGGCTTCGTCGAGTCGCTGCCCAAGCAGGACGGCCGGAACATGATCATGGTGATCGGTCCGCACAAGAAGAAGACGGCCCGCGGCCAGGAGGCCGAGCCCGAGGCGACCGCCTGATCCGCTCCGGCCCGCGGAGCGCGGGCCGGCGGGGTTCGCGGCCGGGCCTGCGGGCAGGCCGTGGAGCCGGGCTCGAAGGCGGCGCCGGCCGGCGGGTACCGCCGGGCTCCGGAAGCGACCGGACGTCCGGTGCGGGACCGCTCTACCGGGTGGTTCCGACCCATGGCCCCGTCCTGGACGGGGCCGTGACGCACGTACATTGAGGCCTGACCCGGCGCCTCCCGCGGGAAACCGCGAGATGCGCCGATCAGGCGCGCCTCCGTGCCGCCGCACGGGGGCCCGAAGCGAGGGAGACGACGGCGACCATGCCGAAGACCAAGACCCACAGCGGTGCCAAGAAGCGGTTCAAGCTGACCGGCTCCGGCAAGGTGATGCGCCGCCGCGCCAACAAGAACCACCTGCTCGAGCACAAGGCGTCCAAGCGGACCCGGCGGCTCGACGGCATGGCCGTGGTGTCCGACGCCGACGCGAAGAACATCAAGAAGCTGCTGCGCAAGTAAGCACGCTCACCGGCAACATCAGCGACCGGCCGAGGCCCGCATGGCCCCGGCCCCCACGAAGGAGTTCAGCACGTGGCACGCGTGAAGCGGGCGGTCAACGCCGCCAAGAAGCGTCGGGTCGTCCTGGAGCGGTCGAGCGGCTACCGCGGCCAGCGGTCGCGCCTGTACCGCAAGGCGAAGGAGCAGCAGCTCCACTCCATGACCTACGCCTTCCGTGACCGCAAGGACCGGAAGGGCCAGTTCCGCCGGCTGTGGATCCAGCGGATCAACGCCGCCGCCCGCGCGAACGGCATCACCTACAACCGGTTCATCCAGGGCCTGAAGGCCGCCGGCGTCGAGGTCGACCGCCGCATGCTGGCCGAGCTGGCCGTGAACGACGCGGCCGCGTTCGCCGCGCTGGTCACGGTCGCCAAGGACGCGCTGCCCACCGAGGGAAGCGCGGAGGCGGCCTGATCCGGCCCCCGGCCGGACGGACGGAAGCGATGTGATGGCGGGCCGCGAGCTGACCTCTCTCCGATCACCGCGGGTGAAGGCCGCTCGCCGGCTCGCCAAGCGGGCGTTCCGGCGCCGCGAGCGCCGGTTCCTCGCCGAGGGCCCGCAGGCGGTGCGCGAGGCCCTCGCGACGCCCGGCGGGCTCGCGGAGCTGTTCACCACCGCCGAGGCGGAGACCCGGCACGCCGATCTGGTCCTCGCCGCCGAGCGCGCCGGTGTGCCGGTGCTGCGGGTGAGCGGCGAGGTCATGGCCGAGCTGGCGCAGACCGTCACCCCCCAGGGGCTGCTGGCGGTCTGCGAGTTCCTCGACGTCGGGCTGGACGCGGCGCTCGCGTCCGGCCCCCGTCTGGTCACGGTCCTCGCGCACGTCCGCGACCCGGGGAACGCCGGCACGGTGCTGCGCACCGCCGACGCCGCGGGCTCGGAGTCGGTCGTGTTCACCGACGCGTCCGTCGACCCGTACAACGGCAAGTGCGTGCGGGCGTCGGCGGGCAGCCTCTTCCACCTCCCGGTGGTCGTGGGCCCGCGCTTCGGCGACCTGATTTCCGAACTCAAGGGCGCGGGCCTGACGGTCCTCGCCGCGGACGGCGCGGGCGAGCGCACCCTCGACGACGCGATGGACGGCGGCCTCCTGGCCAAGCCCACCGCGTGGGTCTTCGGGAACGAGGCGTGGGGCCTGCCGGACGAGATCCTCCAGCACGTCGACGAGGTGGTCCGCGTCCCGATCCACGGCCGCGCCGAGAGCCTGAACCTGGCCACGGCGGCGGCCGTATGCCTGTACGCCTCGGCCCGGGAACAGCGCCGCACCTGACCGCCGGGGCGGGACGAGCGGTCCGTGACGGGCGACGAGCCGCGCGCGATTCGCGTCTCGGCGGGCGAGACAAACCGTTGGACGCGAAACGGGGGCGAAGAACGCCACCGTGTGATGCACTGATTTTCCCGATTTGACCGCGTTCTGTGATCGACTGGCCGCAACCGGTCGCGAGTTCCCCCGCTTCATCGGCGGTGACCTGCAAGGATGGTGGCCCGAACGGGGGAGTCGGGGCTGTTCTTCCGGGCCGGGGATGTTCCGGGCGACCGGCTCGTTCTCAGGGAGGAGCGAAGACCGGTCGTGCGAGGGATACCCGTGTTCCACCGGGTGCCTACGGTGGTGTTGACCAGGGCGGCGACGATGCCGCGCGGAGTGGGGGCTATGGGATGACCGAGGACACGAGGGCGGGCAGGAGGCAGGTCCGGCGGGCGCCGGAGACACGGTGCCGGACGGGCGCGTCCGTGCCGCCGGCCGTGCCCGGCGCGTGGCCCCAGGGCGCGGTGGCCGAGGTGGAGGTCGAGGTGTCCGCGGTCCGCGGCGGCACGGCCGTCGCGACGGTCACCGGCGAGCTCGACGTGCACACGGCCGACACGCTCCGCGCCCGGCTCACGGGCCTGCACGAGGCGGGGTTCCGGAGGATCGTGGTCGATTTCGCCGGGGTCCCGTTCTGCGACGCGGCCGGGCTCGGCGCGCTGGTGTCGGCGCACAACCACGCGAGCGCGGCGGGCGGGGAGATCGTCCTCGCCGGGGTCCGGCCCGCCCAGCTGCGGCTCCTGCGGATCACCGGGCTGCACCGGCTGTTCGTCGTGCACCCGGACGTCGCGGACGCCGTCGCGGGGGCCACATCCGCCTAGCCGCGGGGTGTTCCACGGGTCCCCGCGGTGCCCGACTGGGGCTAGAGTCTGATGTCGACAGGCCGCGTACTGATCGGTGTTCTGGAGGCCGCTGTGGGCGGAGAGGAACCGTCTCGCGTGGCCGCGCGCGCGCCCCGTTCCGGGCCGCTCGTGCCCGCCGCGCGGCGCCCGCCCGCGGCGTGCGCCGCGGCGGGGCCGGCGGACGACCTGCCCGACGGCCTGCTGGTGGCCGACCGCGACGCCCGCGTCGTGGTGTTCAACGCCGCCGCCGTCCGGATGACCGGCACCACCGCCGAGTCCGCGCTCGGCGGCGACTTCCGCGACGTGCTGCCGCTGCACGACGCCGACGGCCGCGACTGGTGGAAGTTCCTCGCGCCCTACGACGGCCTCAGCACCCGCACGCGGCACCCCGAGCGGGTCCTGTTCCTGCCGGACGGCACCGAGCTGCTGGTCACCGCCGGGTACCGGCGCGACCGGACGGGCAGGGTCGAGCGGTTCACCGTCTGCCTGCGCGACGCCGTGCAGCGCGCGCGCCGCGAGCGCGACCGCGCCGACCTCGTCTCGACCGTGGCGCACGAGCTGCGGTCGCCGCTGACCAGCGTGAAGGGCTTCACCGCGACGCTGCTGGCGAAGTGGCACCGGTTCAACGACGACCAGAAGCGCGTCATGCTGGAGACGGTCAACTCCGACGCCGACCGGGTCACCCGCCTGATCACCGAGCTGCTGGACGTGTCGCGCATCGAGGCCGGCCGGCTGGAGATGCGCCGCCAGGTCGTCGATCTGCCGGCGGCCGTCCGCAAGGTGCTCGCCGGACGGGTCGCGGCCGGCGACCCGGAGGACCGGTTCCGGTTCGAGGTGCGGGGCGCGCTGCCCGATCTGTGGCTCGACCCCGACAAGATCGACCAGATCCTCGGCAACCTCATCGAAAACGCCGTGCGGCACGGCGCCGGAACCGTCACGATCGTGGTGGAACCGACCGCACACGAGGAAGGGGCCGCCGTGTCGGTGCGCGACGAGGGCGAGGGCATCCCGCCCGAGGCCGCCCAGCGCGTGTTCCGGCGGTTCTGGCGCGGCCCCGGCGGCAACCGCCGCGGCGGCACCGGGCTCGGCCTCTACATCGTGAAGGGCCTCGTCGAGGCGCACGGCGGCGGGATCGCGGTGCGCCGCGCGCCCGGCGGCGGCGCCGAGTTCCGATTTACCGTGCCCGCAGGGGCCCCCGACCACGCCGGCTGAGCCCGGCGCGTCCCGCCGGACCGGCGGTCATCGGGAGTTCCTGTCGGGCCGCGCGCCACGCGCACGCCGTACGTCCCGTTTCCGGATCCTCACCGCCCGCGCACTAGACTGCGGGCGTCCCACGCCGACCGGAGTCTCACACCACCATGTCTGCACCCAACAAGTCCTACGATCCCGTCGAGGTGTCCGCGCTCCAGCCGGAGTCGCTGGAGCGGGCCCGCGACGAGGCGCTCGCCGCGATCGCGGCGGCCGCCGACCTCGACGAGCTGAAGCAGGTCCGCCTGGCGCACGCCGGCGACCGGTCCCCCCTCGCGCTCGCCAACCGGGAGATCGGCGCGCTGCCGCCCGCCGGCCGGGCCGAGGCGGGCAAGCGGATCGGCGCCGCCCGCGGCGCCGTGTCCCAGGCGCTCAAGACCCGCCAGGCGGAGCTGGAGGAGGAGCGCGACCAGCGCGTCCTCGTCGAGGAGACCGTCGACGTCACGCTGCCGTGGGACCGCGCCCCGCGCGGCGCCCGGCACCCGCTGACGACCATGCAGGAGCGGATGGCGGACGTGTTCGTCGCCATGGGCTTCGAGGTCGCCGAGGGGCCCGAGGTCGAGGCGGAGTGGTTCAACTTCGACGCCCTGAACTTCAAGCCCGACCACCCGGCCCGCACCATGCAGGACACCTTCTTCGTCGAGGCGGAGGAGTCCGGCCTGGTCATGCGGACGCACACGTCCCCGGTGCAGATCCGGTCGCTGCTGTCGCGGCCGCTGCCGGTGTACGTGGTCGCGCCGGGCCGCACGTTCCGCACCGACGAGCTGGACGCGACGCACAGCCCCGTCTTCCACCAGCTGGAGGGCCTCGCGATCGACGAGGGCCTGACCATGGCGGACCTGCGCGGCGGCATCGACGCGTTCGTGACCGGCATGTTCGGCGCCGGGCTGAGGACGCGGTTCCGGCCGTCGTACTTCCCGTTCACCGAGCCGTCGGCCGAGGTCGACATGCAGTGCTTCGTGTGCCGGGGCGCGTCGGCGGAGCCCGGCGGCGACCCGTGCCGCACCTGCGGCTCCGAGGGCTGGATCGAGCTCGGCGGCTGCGGCATGGTCAACCCGCGCGTCCTCGTGGCGTGCGGGGTCGACCCGGACCGCTACAGCGGCTGGGCGTTCGGGCTCGGGGTGGAGCGGACGCTGATGTTCCGGCACGGCGTCGAGGACATGCACGACATGGTGGAGGGCGACGTCCGGTTCACCCTCCCGTTCGGGACGGAGATCTGATGCGGGCCCCGCTTTCCTGGCTGCGCGAGTACGTCGACCTGCCCGCCGAGGTCACGGGACGCGACCTGGCCGAGAAGCTGATCGCGGCCGGCCTGGAGGTCGAGACGGTCGACCGCGCCGGCGCCGACCTCGAGGGCCCCCTGGTGGTCGGGGAGGTCCTCGCGATCGAGGAGCTCACCGGGTTCAAGAAGCCCATCCGGTTCTGCCAGGTGGACGTCGGCGACGCCAACGGCACCGGCGAGCCGCAGAACATCGTCTGCGGCGCGACGAACTTCGCCGTCGGCGACCGCGTCGTGGTGATCCTGCCGGGCGGCGAGCTGCCCGGCGGCTTCAAGATCGGCTCGCGGAAGACCTACGGGAAGCTGTCCGAGGGCATGATCTGCTCGGTCAGCGAGCTGGGCATCGGCGAGGACCACGGCGGCATCCTGGTCCTCCCGGCCGACACCCCCGTCGGCGTCGACGCGATCGGGCTGTTCGGGCTGCGCGACGACGTCCTCGACATCGCCGTCACCCCCGACCGCGGCTACGCCCTGTCGATCCGGGGCCTGGCCCGCGAGGCGGCGACCGCGTACGGCCTGCCGTTCAAGGACCCCGCCGACGTGGAGCTCCCCGGCGAGACCGCCGAGGCGTACCCGGCGGCGATCGCCGACCCGTCCGCGTGCGACCGGTTCGTCCTGCGCGAGATCCGCGGCCTCGACCCGGACGCGCAGACCCCGGTGTGGATGCGGGTCCGCCTGCACCGCGCCGGGATGCGCCCGGTGTCGCTCGCCGTGGACGTGACGAACTACCTGATGCTGGAGCTCGGGCAGCCGCTGCACGCGTTCGACCGGTCCGCCCTCACCGGCCCGATCGTGGTGCGGCGCGCCGCGCCCGGCGAGAGCCTGGAGACCCTCGACCACGTCAAGCGGACGCTCGACCCCGAGGACATCCTGATCACCGACGACTCGGGCCCGATC
Organism: Spirillospora albida; assembly: GCF_000718255.1. Taxonomy (GTDB): domain Bacteria; phylum Actinomycetota; class Actinomycetes; order Streptosporangiales; family Streptosporangiaceae; genus Spirillospora; species Spirillospora albida. The sequence continues at coordinate 18,236 of NZ_JOFJ01000017.1, read as the reverse complement.
TCGCTGGCGGGCACGATGGGCGGCCTCACCACCGAGATCGGCGACCGCTCCACCGACATGGTGATCGAGGCGGCGCACTTCGACGACATCGGCGTCGCGCGCATGGTGCGCCGGCACCGGCTGCACAGCGAGGCGTCCTACCGGTTCGAGCGCGGCGTCGACCGCGACCTGCCGCTGTACGCGTCGTACCGCGCGGCCCGGATGCTCGCCGAGCTGGGCGGCGCCGAGATCGTCCCGGGCGTGACGCACGCCGAGGCGCCGGTGGAGGCCGCCGCGATCACGATCCCGGCGGCCCACCCGGGCCGCGTCGCGGGCGTGGCCTACGACCGCGACACCGTCGTCCGGCGCCTGGAGCAGGTCGGCTGCGCGGTGACGGGCGGCGAGACGCTCACGGTCACGCCGCCGTCGTGGCGTCCCGACCTCACCGACCCGAACGACCTCGCGGAGGAGGTCATCCGGCTGGAGGGGTACGAGGCGATCCCGTCGCGGGCGCCGCGCCCCGCCGCCGGTCAGGGCCTGACCGCCGCGCAGCGGCTCCGCCGCCGGGTCGGCCGCGCGCTGGCGGGCGCCGGATACACCGAGGTCCTCGCGTTCCCGTTCGTCGCCGCGAAGGACTGGGACGACCTCCAGCTCCCGGCCGGCGACGCGCGCCGCACGACCCTGCGGCTGGCGAACCCCCTGTCGGAGGACGAGCCGCTGCTGCGCACGACGCTGCTGCCCGGCCTGCTGCGGGCCCTCGCGCACAACGTCGGGCGCGGGTTCGGCGACGCGGCCCTGTTCGAGATGGGCGTGGTGTTCCGGCCCCGCCCGGACGCCCCGGCCCGCGCGCCGCGCCTCGCCGTGGACCGCGGCCCGACCGCCGAGGAGGTCGCGTCCGTGGACGCGGCGCTTCCCGACCAGCCGCACCGCGTGGCGGTCGTGCTGTCCGGCGACCGTGAGCGGTCGAGCTGGTGGGGCGCGGGCCGTCCGGCCCTGTGGGCGGACGCGGTCGAGGCCGCCCGCACGGTCGCGGCGGAGGTCGGCGTCGAGCTGACGGTGAAGCAGGACCGGCACGCCCCCTGGCACCCGGGACGCTGCGCCGCGCTCTACGTCGGCGACACGCTCGTCGGTCACGCGGGCGAGCTGCACCCGCGCGTCACCAAGGCGTACGGGCTGCCGGCCCGGAGCTGCGCGATGGAACTGGAGCTGCGCCGCCTCGGCGAGCCGGTCACGCCGCGCGCGCCGCACGTGTCGACCTACCCGGTCGCCACGCAGGACGTCGCGCTGGTCGTGGACACCGCCGTCCCGGCCGCCGAGGTCGAGGCGGCCCTGCGCGACGGCGCCGGCGCCCTGCTGGAGGCCGTCCGGCTGTTCGACGTCTACACCGGCGAGCAGATCGGGGAGGGCCGCAAGTCCCTCGCCTACGCGCTCCGCTTCCGCGCGCCGGACCGGACGCTCACCGCCGAGGAGGCGTCGCAGGCCCGCGACGCCGCGGTGGCCGTGGCGTCCGAGCGCACCGGCGCGGTCCTGCGCGGCACCTGACCGCAGGCGCGAAGGGGCGGCTCGAAGATTCCTTCGGGCCGCCCCTTGCTTATTCGGCTGTGATCGCTTACGCTTTCCTGGTTCTATCGTCGCCCGGTTGGGGAGTCCATTGGAGAACTGAGGTCCGGCACCGCGCCACGGCCGTTATCGGCCCGCGCCTGCGTACCTCAGTGCTGACTCTCGTCCAGCCGGGTTTTTTCGCGCCCTGAGCGCGGTGCCTCCAGCTATCCGCATCCCATCCATGCGTAGTGGAGGCCGCTTTGTCATATGCCATCGTGTGCTCGGACCTGACCTTCTCCCACCCCGACGGAACCCCCGTCCTGGACGGACTGGACGCCGCGTTCGGCACCGGCCGCACCGGGCTGATCGGTGTCAACGGGTCCGGGAAATCGACCCTGCTCAAACTCATCGCGGGGGAGCTGCGCCCCGTGTCCGGGACGGTCGACGTCCGGGGTGCGGTCGGGTACCTGCCGCAGGACCTCGTCCTGGACGGCACCGCCACCGTCTCCGACCTGCTCGGTATCACGGCGGCGCGCACCGCGCTGCACGCGATCGAGCGAGGCGGGGCGACCGAGGAGAACTTCGCCGCCGTCGGTGACGACTGGGACGTGGAGGAGCGCGCCCGCGCCGAACTGGACCGGCTCGGCCTCGCCCACCTCGGCCTCGACCGTCCGGTCCCGACCCTGTCGGGCGGGGAGGCCGTGCTGACCGGGCTGGCCGCGCTGTTCCTGGCGCGTCCGGCCGTCCTGCTGCTGGACGAGCCGACCAACAACCTCGACGTCGACGCGCGCCGCCGCCTGTACGACGCGGTCGATTCCTGGACGGGGGTGCTCGTCGTCGTCAGCCACGACCGGGAGCTGCTCGACCGCGTCGACGCGATCGCCGACCTGCGGGACGGCGCCGTCCGGACGTTCGGCGGGACCCTGACGGCCTACGAGGACCTCCTCGCGGTCGAGCGGGAGGCCGCCGAGCGGGCCGTCCGGACGGCGGAGACCGACGTGCGCCGCCAGAAGCGGGAGCTGGCGGAGGCGCACGTCAAGCTCGCCCGCCGGAAGCGCTACGGGAACAAGATGTACGAGCAGAAGCGCGAACCGAAGATCGTCATGGGCGCGCGGAAGCGGGAGGCGCAGGTCTCGGCCGGCAAGCACCGCATCATGCACGAGGGGCGCCTCGCCGATGCCCGCGCCCGTCTGGACGAGGCGGAGGAACTGGTGAGGGAGGACGCCGAGATCCGGATCGCCCTCCCGGCGACGGCGGTCCCGGCGGGCCGCACCATCGTCACCGTCACCGGCCTGACGGCGCCCGACCCGGTGCCCGGCACGCTCACCGAGCTGATCGTCCGGGGACCGGAGCGGATCGCGCTCGTCGGTCCGAACGGCTCCGGCAAGACGACGCTCCTGCGGGCGCTCGTCGGGGAAGCGGTGCCGGACGGTATGGAGGTCGAGATCGGCGTGCAGGGCGTCCGGTACCTGCCGCAGCGGCTGGACGTCCTGGATGAGGATCTCACCGTCGCGGAGAACGTCCACCGGCACGCCCCGGACGCGTCGCCGAACGAGATCCGGGCGGGTCTCGCCCGGTTCCTGTTCAGGGGCGCTCGCGCCGACCAGCGCGCGGGCACGCTGTCCGGCGGCGAGCGGTTCCGCGCCGTCCTGGCGTCGCTGCTGCTCGCCGACCCGGCGCCGCGGCTGCTCCTCCTGGACGAGCCGACGAACAACCTCGACCTGGCGAGCGCCCGGCAGCTCGCCGAGGCCCTGTCCGCCTACCGGGGCGCGCTGATCGTGGTCAGCCACGACCTGCGCTTCCTCCGGACCCTCGACATCACCCGCCGCCTGCACCTCGACCGGGCGACGGGCCTCACAGAAGGGGAGCCGATGGACGAATTAATGCGGTGATGTCACCGATGAATCACTGTTACGGTCGTGCCCGAGAAGCGAAGGGGGCGGACGGGGTGCCGACGAAGCTGAACCAGATCATCGCGGTCGAGAAGGGCGTGAAGAGCAAGTCCTTCCAGGACCTGACCGCGGCGCATCACGCCGTCCAGAAGGCTCCGCTGCTGTCCGGCATCTCGCGGACGTACCAGCCGAAGGACGAGGAGGGCGAGCAGCTGCCGCCGGAGTCCACCCGCGTCCAGGTCAAGGTCGACGACGTCCTCGGTGACGTGACGCGGTCGCTGACGCGGCTGTTCGATGTCACGGCGACGAAGGACTGGGCGAACTGCACGGCCCGCGCCGACGTGACCGTGGACGGCACGACCCTCCTGCGCGACGTGCCGGTGTCCTACCTGCTGTTCCTGGAGAAGCAGCTCAAGGACCTGCACACGTTCGTGAAGAAGCTGCCGGTTCTGGACGCCGCGGAGACGTGGGTGTTCGACCCGTCCACCGACGTGTGGCGGACGGAGCCGGTCCGCACCGTGAAGACCAAGAAGGTGCCGCGCAACCACGTCAAGGCGGAGGCGACCGAGAAGCACCCGGCCCAGGTCGAGGTGTACTACGAGGACGTCGCCGTCGGACACTGGACGACGGTGAAGTTCTCGGGGGCGCTTCCGGCTCAGCGCGTCAACGAGCTGCTCGGCCGGGTCGAGCGGCTGCAGGACGCGGTGAAGTTCGCCCGCGAGGAGGCCAACGGCGCCGAGGTGACCGACCGGAACGTCGGCGAGGCGGTCTTCCGGTACCTCTTCGCCTGACCGATGAGCCACCCGACAACTGAATAGGATCCCCCCGTCAGAGCGCGGGGGGTGCGCATGGAGCGCAATCTGAAGCTGAAGTCGAAGCTGATCAGGGCGTGTGACAGTGCGGGTTCGAATCCCGCCCCCGGCATTCGCGCCGGGGTGGCCCAACCGGTAGAGGCGGCCGCCCGCTCAATCTCAGACTCTCGCTCCAGTTTCAGCATTCGCCGCCGATCGCCGGATCGCGCGGACGTGGACGATGACCATCGAGATGCTGGTTCGATTCCGGCTCGCTCCGCTTCATGGAGCGATGGCGTAAAGGTAACGCGCGAGGGCTTGAGCATGATCCGCGTCCATCCACGTGCCGGCGTGCCGAACGGGCGGCAGCCCAGGGGACCGGGGGGCGGCTAAACCCCCGGTCCCCGCTCCTGCGCCCGGCGCGGCCGGCTCAGGTCAGGACGCGCTTGGTGAAGGTGCGGGTCGCCGCCCAGGTCAGTAGGACCGTCCCGCCGAGGACGGCGAGCAGGAACGCCCACGCGGGCATGTGGGGGATGTCCGGGGTGAGGGCGGCCCGCAGCCCCTCGCTGATGTAGACGAGCGGGTTGAACAGGCTGACGATCTGCAGCCAGCGGATGTCCTCAAGCGCCGACCACGGGTAGTAGACGCAGCCGAGCATCGTCATGGGCAGCAGGACGATGGCGAACAGCACCTGCACCTTCTGCGGGTTGAGCAGGGTGCCGAGCAGCAGCCCGCCCGCCGCCGCGAGCAGCGATCCGGCGAGCATCACGACGATCAGCACCGGCCAGTTCGCCACGTGCACCTCGGGCGCCTGGCCGTCGGCGTGGATGAACAGCACGGCGGGGAACACCAGGAGCCCGCCGATGAGGCCCTGCAGCGCCGCCGCGAGGATCTTCTGGACGGCCAGCAGCGGGATCGGGACCGGCGCGAGCGCCCGGTCGGTGATGGACTTCTGCCAGTTCAGCTCCATCATCAGCGGGAAGATCACCGCCATCATCGCCTGCATGATGATGGACGAGCCGACGAGGCCGGGCACGAGGATCGTGGAGAACGTGGGCCCGCCGGGGCCGCCCGCCATCGCGCCGCCGCCGAGCTTCGGCAGGACGTAGGCGAACACGAAGACGAACATGACCGGCTGCACCAGCACCCGGACGAACGTCGACAAAAAGTTCTTGCGCATGACCCGCGCCTCGCGGGCCATCATCGCCGCGAACGTGCGGGGCAGCGTCGCCCGCGCCGGGGGCGGCGGGGCCAGGACGGGTGCGGTCACTCGCGGTAGTCCCTTCCGGTGAGGGTGAGGAAGACGGTCTCCAGGCTGGGGCGCAGCTGGCTGGCGTCGGTGACGCCGACGCCCTCCGCGGCCCCGAGGGCGACGAGCTCGCCGAGCAGTCCGTCCGGTTCGGTGGCGAAGACCCGGACCTGGCCGCCGTTGATCTCGACCTTGCTGATGCCGGTCCGGTCGGCGAGGGCGTGGATCCGGTCGGGCGGGGGCGCGTCGTAGGCGACGGTGATGACGGTGTCGGCGCCCGCGGTGCCCTTCAGCTGGTCGACGGTGCCGCTGGCGAGGATCTTGCCGTGGTCGACGACCGCGACCCGGTCGCAGAGCGCCTCGGCCTCCTCCATGTAGTGGGTGGTGAGCAGGATGGTCTGGCCGGACGCCTGCAGTTCGCGCAGCACCTCCCACAGGTTGGTGCGGGTCTGCGGGTCGAGGCCGGCGGTCGGCTCGTCCAGGAACAGGACCTCGGGGCCGTGGACGAGCGCCCGGCAGATCATGACCCGTTTGGCCTGCCCGCCGGAGATCTCGAACGGGTTGCCGCCGCGCGTGTCGCCCAGCCCGAACAGCTCGAGCAGTTCGTCGGCGCGCTTGCGGGCCTCGCGGGCGCCGAGGCCGAAGAACCGGCCGCGGAACTCCAGGTTCTCGGCGACGGTGAGGTCGCTGTCGAGGGTGTTGTTCTGCGACACGACGCCGATCCGCCGCTTGATCTCGACGGCGTCCCGCACGACGTCCAGCCCGCAGACGTGCGCGGTGCCGCCGGTCGGGACGACGAGGGTGGTGAGCATGCCGATGGTGGTCGACTTGCCGGCGCCGTTCGGGCCGAGGAGCCCGAAGAACTCGCCGCGCGGGACGTCCAGGTCGATGCCCTGGACGGCGGGCACGGCGGGTCGCGGGCCGGATGCCGGGTAGGTCTTCTGGAGGCCGGCCGTGCGGACGGCGGCCCCGGGCGGTGCGGTCACGTGTCGTCTCCCTTCGCGTCCCCCTCGGGGGCGCAGAACCGTTCGGGGGAGTGGCTGTCGAACTGCTGGATCAGGCCGAGCAGGAACCGGCGGACGGCGGGCTCGTCGGCCGGGTCGATGAAGCCGTAGAGGCGGCCGAGGTCGCGGCCGATGGGCCCGGACTTCTCCGCGATGAGGCGGCGGCCGGAGTCGGTGATGCGGATGAGCACGCCGCGCCGGTCGCGGTGGCTGCGCTCCCGGACGACGTGGCCGTTGCGCTCCAGCGTGTCGACGACCGAGGTGACGGACGCGGGCGTCACCATCAGCCGCTTGGCGATCTCGCCGGCGCGCAGGCCGTCCTCGACGACGAGGATGCGCAGCAGGAAGAACCCGGTGGGGCTGAGGCCGTGCCGCTCGATGGTGCGCCAGACGGCGGGGCCCGACAGGCGGGAGGCGACCGCGAACAGCCGCCCGATCGGCCACTCCTCCATGGGCCCGATGTCCAGGAGGTCGCCGAAGCCGAGTTCCTTCATGGCGGTGAGGTTAGCCGCCTGAAAGTTAGAGGGCAAATCATTAGGTGCCGAAATATCCTGATCGGGTCCCAAAATTGTTGAATAGACATGCGTTCTCATGCATAATCTTGCTGATCGCTTCCGAAGGGGGATCATGGGAATCCGGACGGCCGTCGCCGGCGCCAGCGGCTACGCGGGCGGCGAGGTGCTGCGCATCCTGGCGGGACACCCCGAGTTCGAGATCGGCGCGCTCACCGCGGGCTCCAACGCGGGCACCGAGCTGGGCGCGCACCAGCCCCACCTGCGCTCCCTGGCCGGGCGCGTCCTGGAACCCACCACCCCGGAGGTCCTCGCCGACCACGATGTCGTGTTCCTCGGGCTGCCGCACGGGCAGTCCGCCGCGCTCGCGGAGCGGCTCGGCGACGACGTCCTGATCGTCGACTGCGGCGCCGACTTCCGGCTCACCGACCCCGCCGCGTGGGAGAGGTTCTACGGCTCGCCCCACGCGGGCACCTGGCCCTACGGCCTCCCCGAACTCCCCGGGCAGCGGGACGTCCTGCGCGGTACCAGGCGGATCGCCGTCCCCGGCTGCTATCCGACGTCCGCCACCCTCGCGCTGCTCCCCGCGTTCGCCGCCGGTCTCGCCGAACCCGACGTCGTCGTGGTCGCCGCGTCCGGCGCCTCCGGCGCCGGACGGTCGCTCAAGCCGCACCTGCTCGGCAGCGAGGTCATGGGCTCGGTCAGCGCGTACGGGGTCGGTGGCGTCCACCGCCACACCCCCGAGATGGCGCAGAACCTCAGTGCCGTCGCGGGCGAGCCGGTCACCGTGTCGTTCACCCCGACGCTCGCGCCGATGAGCCGCGGCATCCTCGCCACCTGCACGGCGAAGGCCCGCCCCGGCGTGACCGCCGCGACCCTGCGGGACGCCTACGCCACCGCCTACGCCGGCGAGCCGTTCGCCCACCTCCTCCCGGAGGGGCGGTGGCCCGCCACGTCCATGACCCTGGGCGCGAACACCGCGCTCGTCCAGGTGGTCCTGGACGAGGCCGCCGGACGCATCGTCGCCGTCGCCGCCCTCGACAACCTCACCAAGGGCACCGCGGGCGGCGCCGTGCAGAGCGCCAACCTCGCCCTCGGACTCCCCGAAGAACTCGGGCTCACCACGATCGGAGTGTCCCCTTGAGCGTCACCGCCCCCCGGGGCTTCCGCGCCGCCGGCGTGGTCGCCGGGCTGAAGGAGAGCGGCACCCGCGACCTCGCCCTCGTCGTCAACGACGGGCCGTCCCGCGCGGCCGCCGGCGTCTTCACCCGCAACCGGGTGAAGGCCGCGCCGGTGCTGTGGTCGGAGCAGGTCGTCAAGGGCGGGCGCGTCCGCGCGGTCGTGCTGAACTCCGGCGGGGCCAACGCCTGCACCGGCGCGCCTGGCTTCCAGGACACCCACGCCACCGCCGAGAAGGCCGCCGAGCTGCTGGACGACTCGGCGGGCGAGATCGCGGTCTGCTCCACCGGCCTGATCGGCACGCGGCTGCCGATGGACGCGCTGCTGCCCGGCCTCGGCCTCGCCGCCGCGCAGCTGTCCCGGGGCGACGGCGGGCTCGCCGCCGCCGACGCGATCCGCACGACCGACACCGTCGGGAAGATCTCGTTCCGGCAGGGCGCCACCGGCTACATGATCGGCGCGATGGCGAAGGGCGCCGGGATGCTCGCCCCGTCCCTCGCCACGATGCTGTGCGTCATCACCACCGACGCCGACCTGCCCGCCGAGACCCTCGACCGGGCGCTGCGCGCGGCGACCGGCGTGACGCTCGACCGGCTCGACTCCGACGGCTGCATGTCGACCAACGACACCGTCCTGCTGCTGGCGTCCGGCGCCGCCGAGGTCGTCCCGTCCGAGGACGAGTTCACCGCGCTGCTCACCGAGGTGTGCGCCGACCTGACCCGGCAGCTCCTCGTGGACGCCGAGGGCGCGTCCAAGGCCATCGCGATCGAGGTCGTCGGCGCCGCGTCCGAGGACGACGCGGTCACCGTGGGCCGCTCGATCGCCCGCAACAACCTGCTGAAGTGCGCCATCCACGGCGAGGACCCGAACTGGGGCCGCGTCCTGTCGGCCGTCGGCACCACCGACGCCGAGTTCGACCCCGACCAGGTCAGCGTGGCGATCAACGGCGTGTGGGTGTGCCGGAACGGCTCGTTCGGCGACGACCGCGACAAGGTCGACCTCCGCCCCCGCGACGTGGCGATCACCGTGGACCTGTCCGCCGGCCCCGCCACCGCCACCGTCTGGACGACCGACCTCACGGCCGAGTACGTCCACGAGAACTCGGCGTACTCGACATGACCGGGACGAACGGCCGGGCGGGCGTGATGGCGAAGGCCGAGACGCTGATCAAGGCGCTGCCGTGGCTGGAGCGGTTCCACGGCCGGACCGTCGTGATCAAGTACGGCGGGCACGCGATGTCCGACCCGGCGCTGCGGCACTCGTTCGCCGAGGACGTCGTGTTCCTCCGCTACGCGGGGCTCAGGCCCGTGATCGTGCACGGCGGCGGCCCGCAGATCAACGCGGCGCTGGAGGCCAGCGGGATCGACTCGACTTTCACCGCCGGGCTGCGGGTGACGACGCCGGAGGCCATGGAGGTCGTCCGGATGGTCCTCACCGGCCAGGTGCAGCGCGACGTCGTCGGGCTGATCAACCGGCACGGCCCGTTCGCCCTCGGCATGTCCGGCGAGGACGCGAACCTGTTCACCGCCGAGCGCAAGCACGCCGTCGTGGACGGCGCGCCGGTCGACATCGGCCAGGTCGGCGAGATCGTCGAGGTGCAGGTCGGAGTGGTGCGGGCGCTGCTGGACGACGGCCGGATCCCGGTCATCTCCAGCGTCGCGCGCGGCGACGACGGCGAGGTCTTCAACGTCAACGCCGACACCGCCGCCGCCGCGATCGCCGTCGCGCTGGACGCCGCGAAGCTCGTCGTCCTCACCGATGTCGAGGGCCTCTATGCGAACTGGCCCGACACCGACGACGTGATCGACCGGCTCACCACCGACGAGCTGGCCGCGCTGCTGCCCGGCCTGTCGTCCGGGATGGTGCCGAAGATGGAGGCGTGCCTGGCGGCGGTGCGCGGCGGCGTCCCGCAGGCCCACGTGCTGGACGGACGCAAGCCGCACGCGCTGCTGCTGGAGATCTTCACCGACGAGGGGATCGGAACGATGGTGGTGCCCGCCCCCGCGGGGCCGCTCGTTCGGGAGACGGCCGAGGAGGAGACGGCGTGAGCGGGCTCAGGGAGCGGTTCGAGGCCGCGTTCATGCCGAACTACGGCGTCCCGCCGCTGGCGCTCGCGCGCGGCGAGGGGTGCCGGGTCTGGGACGAGGACGGCCGCGAGTACCTCGACCTCATCGCGGGCATCGCGGTCAGCTCGCTCGGGCACGCCCACCCGGCGCTCGTCGAGGCCGTGACCGCGCAGGTCGCGACCCTCGCGCACACGTCCAACCTGTTCGTGCACGAGCCGGAGGTGCGGCTCGCCGAGCGGCTGCGCGGCCTGCTGGGCGGCGACGGGCGGGTGTTCCTCACCAACAGCGGCACCGAGGCGAACGAGTGCGCGCTCAAGCTCGCGATCAAGTACGGGAAGGCGAACGGCCGGTCGTACTTCGTCGCGACGGAGAACGGGTTCCACGGGCGGAGCATGGGCGCGCTGTCGCTCACCGGCAAGGCGTCGATCCGGGAGCCGTTCGGGCCGTACGCGCTGGACGTCCGGTTCGTCCCCTACGGTGACGCGGACGCGCTGAAGGCCGCCGTGGACGGGGACTGCGCCGCCGTCATCCTGGAACCCACCCAGGGCGAGGCCGGGGTCGTCCCGCCGCCGGACGGCTACTTCGCGGCCGCCCGCGCGGCCTGCGACGCGACCGGCGCGCTCTTCATCGCCGACGAGATCCAGTCGGCGATCGGCCGGACCGGCGCCTGGTTCGCCTTCCAGCACGAGAACGCCAGGCCGGACGTCCTGACCCTCGCCAAGGGGCTCGGCGGCGGCCTCCCGATCGGCGCGTGCGTCGCGTTCGGCGAGCACGGCGTGATCTTCGCCAAGGGCGACCACGGCAGCACGTTCGGCGGCAACCCGGTCAGCGCCGCCGCCGCCCTCGCCGTCATCGACACCATCGACGCCGACGGGCTGCTCGGACACGCCACCGAGGTCGGCGAGATCCTGGCGGCCGGCATCGCCGCGGTCGACCACCCGCTGCTCGCCGGCGTCCGGGGCCGCGGCCTGTGGCGCGCCGCTGTCCTCACCGGGCCGCACGCCCCCGCCGTCGAGGCCGCCGCCCGCGCCGCCGGGTTCCTGGTCAACGCCGTCCAGCCGGACGCGCTGCGGATCGCCCCGCCGCTGATCCTCTCCGCCGCCGGCGCCCGCGCGTTCACGACCGCCCTGCCCGCGATCCTCGACGCCGCGACCCCCCAGGAGAGCTGACGTGAACAGGCACTTCCTCCGCGACGACGACCTCGCCCCCGACGAGCAGGCCGAGGTCCTCGACCTCGCCGCCCGCGTCAAGGCCGACCGGTTCGCGTTCCGCCCGCTGGACGGTCCGAAGTCGGTCGCGGTGCTGTTCGACAAGGCGTCCACCCGGACCCGGATCTCCTTCACCGTAGGGATCGCCGAACTCGGCGGCCATCCCCTGATCATCGACGCCGGATCCAGCCAGCTCGGCCGCGGCGAGACCATCGCCGACACCGCCCGCGTCCTGGAACGCCAGGTCAGCGCCATCGTGTGGCGGACGGCCGGGCAGGAGCGCATCGAGGAGATGGCGGCCGGAACGGCCGTCCCCGTCGTGAACGCCCTCACCGACGGGTTCCACCCCTGCCAGGTCCTCGCCGACCTGCAGACCGTCCGGGAGGCGAAGGGCGGCCTCGCCGGAGTCACCCTCGCCTACTTCGGCGACGGCGCCAACAACATGGCGCACTCCTACCTGCTGGGCTGCGCCACCGCCGGGATGCACGTCCGGATCGGCGCGCCCGCGTCCCTGCCGCCCGACCCGGCGGTCGTCGCCCGCGCCACAGAGATCGCCCGTGGGACCGGCGGGTCCGTCACCGTCACCGACGACCCCAAGGCCGCGGCGGCGGGCGCCGACGTCCTCGCCACCGACACCTGGGTCTCCATGGGCCAGGAGGGCAAGGACACCGCCCTGTACGAGCCGTACTCGGTGGACGAGGAGCTACTCGCCCTCGCCGACGGCGACGCGATCGTCCTGCACTGCCTGCCCGCCTACCGCGGCAGGGAGATCGCCGCGTCCGTCCTCGACGGCCCGCGGAGCCGGGTCTGGGACGAGGCGGAGAACCGGCTGCACGCCCAGAAGGCGCTGCTGATCTGGCTCCTGGAGCGGTCCCCATGATCACGCCTGTCACCAAGGCGGCGCGGCACGCCCGCGTGATCGAGCTGCTGACCCGGCGGCACGTCCACTCCCAGGGGGAGCTCGCCCGCCTGCTCGCCGAGGAGGAGGGCATGGAGGTCGCGCAGGCCACCCTCTCCCGCGACCTCGTCGAGATCGGCGCGGTCCGGCTCCGCGCCGACGACGGCAGCCTGATCTACGCCGTCCCCGGCGAGGGCGGCGAGCGGATCCGGCGCACCCGCACCGGCGCCACCGAGACGTTCGCCGGACGGCTGTCCCGGCTCGCCGCGGAACTGCTGGTGTCCGCCGAGGCGTCCGCGAACCTCGTCATCGTGCGGACGCCGCCCGGCGCCGCCCAGTACCTGGCCTCCGCGATCGACCACGCCGAATGGCCGTCGATCCTCGGGACCGTCGCCGGCGACGACTCCATCCTCGTCATCGCCCGCGACCCGGACGGCGGGGAGGAGGTCGCCCAGGCCCTGCTCAGGCTGACGGGCGGCCGCGAACGACGAAGCTAGGGGCGCGCCGCGCCCCGCATCCGGCACCGCACGACCACCAGACCACGCATTCTTTCCAGGGAGATAAAGATCATGAGCGAGCGGGTCGTCCTCGCGTACTCCGGGGGCCTCGACACCTCCGTGGCCATCCCGTACCTCGCCGAGCAGACCGGCGGCGAGGTCATCGCCGTCGCCGTCGACCTCGGCCAGGGCGGCGAGGACCTCGAGGCCATCCGGCTGCGCGCCCTCGCCTGCGGTGCCGTCGAGTCCGTCGTCGTCGACGCCAAGGAGGAGTTCGCCAGGGACTTCTGCGTCCCGGCCCTCCAGGCCAACGCCCTCTACATGGACCGCTACCCGCTGCTGTCCGCGCTGTCCCGGCCGCTGATCGTCAAGCACCTCGTCACCGCCGCCCGGCAGTACGGCGGGACGACCGTCTCGCACGGCTGCACCGGCAAGGGCAACGACCAGGTCCGGTTCGAGGCCGGGCTGTCCGCCCTCGCGCCCGAGCTCAAGGTCATCGCGCCCGCCCGCGACTTCGCCTGGACGCGCGACAAGGCCATCGCGTTCGCCGAGGAGAAGGGCCTGCCGATCGACGTCACGTCGAAGTCGCCCTACTCCATCGACCAGAACCTGTGGGGCCGCGCCGTCGAGACCGGCTTCCTCGAGGACATCTGGAACGGCCCCATCGAGGACGTCTACGACTACACCGCCGACCCGGCGCAGCTCCGCGAGGCCGACGAGGTCGTCATCGCCTTCGAGGGCGGCGTCCCCGTCCGCCTCGACGGCCGGGCCCTCACCCCGTACCAGATCATCGCCGAGCTGAACGCGCGGGCGGGCGCGCAGGGCGTCGGCCGCATCGACATGGTCGAGGACCGGCTCGTCGGCATCAAGAGCCGCGAGGTGTACGAGGCGCCCGCCGCCATCGCGCTGATCACCGCGCACATGGAGCTGGAGAACGTCACCGTCGAGCGCGACCTCGCCCGCTTCAAGCGGTCCGTCGACCAGCGGTGGGGCGAGCTCGTCTACGACGGCCTCTGGTTCTCCCCGCTGAAGGACGCCCTGGACTCCTTCATCGGCGACGCCCAGCGGGCCGTCACCGGCGAGGTCCGCATGACGCTGCACGGCGGCCGGGCCGTCGTCACCGGCCGGCGCAGCGCCGCGTCCCTCTACAGCCACGACCTCGCCACCTACGACACCGGCGACACCTTCGACCAGAGCCTCGCCAAGGGCTTCGTCGAACTGTGGAGCCTGCCGAGCAAGATCGCGGCGAAGCGGGACCGCGACCTCGGCGCCTGACACGCGCGCCCTCCCCGCCCGGCGCGCGCGGCCGCGCCGGGCGTGGTGGGATGGGCATCGAAGGCACAAGCGCTGAACGACGAACGCAAGCGGTGGGAAGAAGAGGATTTCCGTGACCAAGGCACCGACGCGACTGTGGGGCGGCCGGTTCGAAGGCGGCCCGTCCGACGCGCTCGCGCGGCTCTCGGTGAGCGTCCAGTTCGACTGGCGGCTCGCCCCCTACGACCTGATGGGCTCGCGCGCGCACGCCCGCGTCCTCAACCGGGCGGGGCTGCTCACCGACGACGAGCTCGACCGCATGATCGGAGCCCTGGACGACCTGGAGGCCGCCTGCCGGTCCGGGGAGTTCCGGCCCACCGTCGCCGACGAGGACGTCCACACCGCCCTGGAGCGCGGCCTCCTCGAGCGCCTCGGCGCGCTCGGCGGCAAGCTCCGCGCCGGCCGCAGCCGCAACGACCAGGTCGCCACCGACCTGCGCCTGTACCTGCGCGACGCCGTCCGGCAGATCGTCTCCCGGCTCGTCGAGCTGGAGACCGCCCTGATCGCGCAGGCCGAGCACAACCTCGGCGTCGCGGCCCCCGGCATGACGCACCTGCAGCACGCCCAGCCCGTGCTGTTCTCGCACCAGCTCCTCGCGCACGTCCAGCCGCTCACCCGCGACATCGACCGGCTCCGCGACTGGGACAGGCGCGCCGCGGTCTCGCCGCTCGGCTCCGGCGCCCTCGCCGGCTCCTCCCTGCCGCTCGACCCGCAGGCCACCGCCGCCGAGCTCGGCTTCGACGCCGCCGCCGCGAACTCCATGGACGCCGTCGCCGACCGCGACTTCGTCGCCGAGTTCCTCTTCGCGGCCGCGCTCATCGGCGTCCACCTGTCCCGCCTCGGCGAGGAGATCTGCCTCTGGGCGTCGCAGGAGTTCCGCTGGATCGAGATGGACGACACCTACGCCACCGGGTCGTCGATCATGCCGCAGAAGAAGAACCCGGACGTCGCCGAGCTCGCGCGCGGCAAGGCCGGCCGCCTCATCGGCCACCTCGTCGGGCTGCTCACCACCCTCAAGGGCCTCCCGCTCACCTACAACCGCGACCTCCAGGAGGACAAGGAGGGCGCCTTCGACTCCGTCGAGACGCTCCTGCTCGTCCTGCCCGCCATGTCCGGCCTCATCGCCACGATGCGGGTCAACACCGAGCGCCTGGAGGCCCTCGCGCCCGAGGGGTTCGCGCTCGCGACCGACCTCGCCGAGCTGCTCGTCCGGCGCGGCGTCGCGTTCCGCGACGCCCACGAGGTCGTCGGCCACCTCGTCGTCTGGTGCCAGGTCAACGACAAGGACTTCGACGACCTCACCGACGACGAGCTGGCCAAGGTGTCGCCGCACCTGACGCCGGACGTCCGCGAGGTCCTGAACGTCCAGGGCGCCCTGGCGTCCCGCAAGGCCTACGGCGGCACCGCCCCGGACCGCGTCCGCGAGCAGATGGACGCCCTCCGCGCCCTCGTCAACGATCACGCGGCGTGGGCCGCGGCGACCGACTGACGCACCGTCCGCAGCCTCCCCGGCCCGCCGGGCCGGGGAGGCCGGGCGCGGACAGGGGACCGATTCTGTCGCGGGCGGCTCGTATGCTGGCGAACCGGTGGATCCCGGCGACATCACGGTGAGGCGATGGACGGAACGCTGCTGCCCCGCGACTTCTTCGACCGCCCGGTGGACGAGGCCGCGCCCGCCCTCCTCGGCCGGGTGCTCCGGCACCGCACCCCCGAGGGCACGGTCGCGGTCCGCCTCACGGAGGTCGAGGCGTACGCGGGGCCGCTCGATCCCGCGTCCCACGGGTACCGGGGGCCGACCCGGCGGAACGCCGTCATGTTCGGGCCGCCCGGCTTCGTCTACGTGTACTTCACCTACGGCATGCACTTCTGCATGAACCTCGTCTGCGGGCCGGACGGGACGTGCATGGCCGTCCTGCTGCGCGCCGGCGAGATCATCGAGGGCGTGGAGACGGCGCGGGCGCGGCGGCCCCGATCGTCCGACCGCGACCTGGCCCGCGGGCCCGCGCGGCTCTGCCAGGCGCTCGGCATCGACCGCGCGCACGACGGCCTGGACGTCTGCACGCCCGGGGAGCTGACCGTCCACGCCGGCACGGCGCCGGCCCCCGAACTCATCAGGACGGGCCCGCGGACGGGCGTGTCCAGCGCCAAGGAGACCCCCTGGCGGTTCTGGATCGACGGCGACCCCACCGTGTCCCCCTACCGGGCCCACGTCCCCCGGGTCCGGCGCGCGGTTCCCGCGGAGGGGTGAGCGGCGCCGACGGGCGGCGAATATCGCTACCGTGGAGCGCGGTCCATCGGGCAGGCTGGTGGACGCGGCACAGAGCAAGGCGGAGACGAGGGAGAACGTGACCGACATCCTGGACGACCTCGCGTGGCGCGACCTGATCGCGCAGTCCACCGACCAGGGCGAGATGCGCGCCCTGCTCGCCGCGGGTCCGGTCACGCTGTATTGCGGGTTCGACCCGACGGCGCCCTCGCTGCACCTCGGCAACCTCATCCAGATCCTCGTGCTGCGGCGGTTCCAGCGCGCCGGCCACCGGCCGCTCGGCCTCGTCGGCGGCGCCACCGGCCTCATCGGCGACCCGAGCGGAAAGAGCGCCGAGCGCGTACTGAACTCCGAGGACACCGTCGCCGGCTGGGTCGAGCGGATCCGCGCCCAGGTGTCGAAGTTCCTCGACTTCGACGAGGGCCCGACCGGCGCCACCATGGTCAGCAACCTCGACTGGACCGGCCCGATGACCGCGATCGAGTTCCTCCGCGACATCGGCAAGCACTTCCCGGTCAACAAGATGCTGGCCCGGGAGACCGTCAGGGCACGGCTCGACACGTCCGGGATGAGCTACACCGAGTTCAGCTACGTCCTGCTCCAGTCCATGGACTTCCTGGAGCTGTACCGGCGGTACGGGTGCCGGCTCCAGACGGGCGGCAGCGACCAGTGGGGCAACCTCACGGCGGGCGTCGACCTCATCCGGCGCGTCGAGGGCGGCAGCGCGCACGCCCTGACCACACCGCTGCTGACCAAGGCGGACGGATCCAAGTTCGGCAAGACGGCAGGCGGGGAGACCTACTGGCTCGACCCCGAGCTGACCTCGCCGTACGCGTTCTACCAGTTCTGGATCAACGCCGACGACCGGGACGTCGAGAAGTTCCTCAAGGTCTTCAGCTTCCGCTCCCGCGAGGAGATCGAGGACCTGATCAAGCAGGGCGCGGAACGTCCCGCCGCGCGGATCCCGCAACGCGCGCTGGCCGAGGAGATGACGACCCTCGTCCACGACGCCGCCGAGACCGCGAGCGTCATCGCCGCGTCCAAGGCCCTGTTCGGGCAGGGCGCCCTGGAGGAGCTGGACGAGCGGACCCTGCGCTCAGCCCTCGCGGAGGTCCCGCGCGCCGAGGTGCCGCCCGGCGAGCTGCCCACCGTCGCTGACCTGCTCGCAGCCTCCGGCCTGTGCAAGAGCAAGTCGGAGGCGCGGCGCGCGATCGCGCAGGGCGGCGCCTACCTGAACAACGCGAAGGTCGAGTCCGAGGACGCGGCGCCGACCGCGTCGGACCTCCTGCACGGGCGCTACCTCGTGCTGAGGCGGGGCAAGCGCAACGTGGGCGGGGTCGCCGTGGCCGCCCCCTGACGCCGCACGGCTCGGCGTGACGCTCGTCCGGAGCGATCCGGGCGGGCGTTCACCATTTCCTGGTCGAGACTCGGTAGATCTACGTCACATTGCGGTCACGGTGCGGCGTCACAGACGCCGTCCAAACCTCGGAAAAGCCTGCCTCACCTGGGGTTTCGAAGGATGGAGCGGTCGATTTGACCACCTCGCCGGAGGGGCCTATCGTTCTATACGCCCCACGGGGGAGCGGGACGCAGAGAAGGCGGCCGGCCCCGGGGGACACCTCCAAAGATCAGATGGATCGCCGTTCGGCGTGCCCAAATGGGACGTGGAGGGACGAACCGCCCAGAGTTTGACAAACCAGGCGGCTCGGATAGGCTAGAAGGGTTGCCCCGGGGCGAGACTCGCGGATGCGGGTCGAGCGCGGTGGGTGTCCGTTTCTTGAGAACTCAACAGCGTGTTAAAAGCCAGTGCCTTTATCGATCCGGTCTTTTGGGGCCGGG
>NZ_JOFJ01000016.1 GCF_000718255.1 Spirillospora albida | reverse complement strand
TCTTGAGGTCCACACCGAGTACCTGGACCGGCAGCAAGCAGCGTAGATCTGCCCGCAGATCACCATCAGTCAGCTGTCCGGAAAGCGCGGGGCCCCTCATCGTCCAGTGCCCTGAACCGGTCGGACAGGCTCTGGCGGCGCAGCGCGCGAACGCTCATCTCCTTGATCGAGCGGGCGTGGCGGAGGGTGAACTCCTTGGTGACGGAATCGATGACGATCGATCGGGCCAAGGCTCACAGCTCCTGGGCGAAGCGTTTCTGCATGCGCGCGAACGCCGGCGAGCAGGGAGATCACGGCGGGGGCTTACAGGTCGGGCGGGAGCACGAACGTCCCGCCAGTTCCGGAGAACCAGAACGCCTTCTGGAACAGGGACACGGCACTGACGAGCAGATTCGCCAGATACAGGCCGAGCACCCAGCCCGGCGCGTTGACGGTCGACGCCCTCCAGGGAGTGCGCCACCCAGCAGGTTCAGCAGGCCCAGCACAAAGTGCACAAGCGATACCACCCACCACCAAGGCTGTCGAAGACAACTCCGGACGGCATCACATGGCGGACAAGACCGGTAATGTCCGATGTCCGGGATGACCTTGAGCGAGGGTGAGGAGCCTGTGTGTCGCTGACCGGGTGGCCGCTCATCTGCCTGCTGATCGTGGCCGTGCTCGTCGCGGTCACAGCCACCTTCCGGGGCTGGCGCTGGCTCGGCCGTCCCGGCCTCCGGAGGGCGGGCCTGCGCGTCGGCGCCTTCCTGCTATGCCAGGTTCTTCTCGCTCTTTCGGTGTTCGCACTGGTCAATCGGCACTTCGGCTTCTATGCGAACTGGACCGAACTCGCCGGGGCCAGCGGCCTCGACGGCGGTCATGTCGTCCCGGGGGAAGGGAAGGGCGGCGCGGGGGTCAGCGCCGAACTGATCAAGCGAGAGCCCGACATGCCCATGGACGGCCCCCCGGAACGCGAAGGCAGGCTCGACACGGTCGACCTTCGCGGCGTCCGGTCCGGACTGCACGCACGCGCCTACGTGTACCTGCCACCGCAGTACTTCGAGAAGACCGCCGAACAGCGCCGCTTTCCGGTCGCGCTCGCCTTGAGCGGCTACCCGGGGGCGCTTCGCAACCTCATCACCCAGGTCAAGGTGCCGCAGACGGCGCGGGAAGAGATCAAGGCGGGGCGCGTCCGGCCCACGATCTACGTGCTGCTCCGGCCGTCCATGGTGCGGGGTCGCGACACCGAGTGCCTTGACATCCCCGGCGGCCCGCAGACCGCCACGTTCCTCACGCAGGACGTGCCCGAGGCCGTCCGCTCCGCGTACCGGACGGCGGATGATCGCCGAGGCTGGGGCGTCTTCGGCCTCTCAACAGGCGGTTACTGCTCGCTGAAGCTCGCCATGCGGAACTCCAGCGTCTTCTCCGCCGCCGCGTCCCTGTCCGGCTACTACCGCGCCATCAAGGACGTCACCACCGGCGACCTCTACGGAGGGAGCCAGGCCGTCCGCAACGAGAACGACCTGCTCTGGCGGCTGGGCAATCTGCCGCCGCCTCCCATCTCCGTCCTGGTGACCACGAGCAGGGTCGGCGAGCAGAACCGGGAGGGGACGGAACGGTTCCTGGCACTGGTCAAGCCCCCGATGCGCGCATCATCGCTCGTGCTCGAAAGCGGCGGACACAACTTCCAGACCTGGAACCGCGTCCTGCCGCAGGTCCTGCGCTGGATGAGCCAGAGCCTGACAGCCTGACGAAGTGCACATGTCACCGCGAAAGCGGACGTCGCGCGGGGCAGCCCTGGCTCTGGCCGTCGTCCTCGCGCTCGCCGGCTGTACGGCCGGCCGGGCCGAGACCCCGCCGGCGAAGCCCTGGACGGGCCGGACCGTCGCGGCGTCCCCCGCCGCTTCTCCACCACCTCGGTTCCTCGGGTCGCCAGAGCGTCTCCTGGACGAACGGGAGGCGATGTATCCCAGGCTGATCCGGCTCCGGGACGGCCGCATCCTCCTCAGCGTCGCCACGTCGTCGGGTAAGGGCATCACCGACATGGCGCGGATCTACGAGAGTGCCGATGAGGGACGCACGTTCCGTCCGCTGGCGGATATCCGCGACCCGGCGGCGTCCGAGGGACGCGGCGGCTGCTGCGGCAGCCTCCTGGAGCTTCCCGGGCCGTCCGGTGCGCTGCTGTGGGCGGGTGTGGCGGGGATGAAGAACCACGCACCGGGCCGCCGCGCCGAACTGCGCGTGTGGCGCAGCCTCGACGCCGGCCGGACATGGGCCTACCTGTCGAGCTGCGCGATCGCCTCCGACGGAACCCCCTGGAACCGGGGGCTTTGGGAACCCGAGCTCACCATCGACGCTCGAGGTCGCCTCGTCTGCTATTACGCCGACGAGACGGAGCCGGGCCATGATCAGGTCATCGCCGCGGCCGTCTCCACGGACGGCGGCGTGACCTGGACCTCCCGGACCGTCGTCGTAGCCCCCGGCCGCCATGACCGGCCCGGCATGCCAGTGGTGCGGCGGCTCGCGGACGGTTCGTACCTCATGGTGTACGAGCTCTGCGGGCGGATCGAGGGCGTTGCCTGCGCAGTGCATCTACGCCGGTCCACCGACGGCTGGAACTGGGGCGCCCCAGCCGGTCGTGGCGCCGCGGTCAGAACCGTGGACGGCGGCTACCTCCACCACGCACCGACGCTCGTATGGGCTCCCGGCGGCGGTCCCGCCGGAAGGCTCCTTCTCGTCGGCGGGCTGCTCCGGGACACGCGCGGGAAGCTGGCGCGGCCGGCCAGCGGCGAGACCATCCTCATGAGCACCGACGGAGGCCACGGGCGCTGGTTCCAGCACCCGGCGCCGGTGCGGGTGGCGTTCTCCGTGCGTCCCGACCACTTCGAGGTCGTCTGCGCCAACTACAGTTCGTCGCTGCTGCCGCTGAGCGGCGGCGCGGGCCTGCTGGAGGTCGCCACCAAGCGCTCCAAGGACGGACGCTGCCGGGCGTTCATCGCCACCGCACCGCTCCCCCTGGCCGCAGCCCCGGACAGGACGCAGGGCTAGAGATCGCGGCAGTTCGCGCCGCGGCACGTGCTGTAGGACGTCACCAGGGAATGCAGCTCGGCCTTGCGTGCCGCCGGGGTCTGATTCCACATGTTGCCGAGCTCCCACGGGTCCCGGGCGCGATCGTAATACTCCCGGTCTCCGTTCTCGTACTCGACGTACAGCTCGCTCGCCGTCCGGACGGCCTTGTACGTGGGCGGATTACCGCCGTGCTTCTGCGGCAGGTCGGGGTCGTCGCTGGCGTAGTTGGGGCCCTTGTGCTCGATGTACGCGGTGGTACGCCAGTTCGGCACCCGCTTTCCCAGGAGGAGCGGCGCCAGCGACCGCCCGTCCACCTCGTTCGGCGGAGTGAGCCCTGCGAGTTCCTGGAACGTCGGACAGATATCGGTGTTCTGCGCGAACCGCGTCTCGGTCTGTCCGGCGCGAACACCCGGCCCGGCAACGATCAGGGGAACGCGGACGTCGGTGTCGTAGGCGGTCAGCTTCCCCTCGACGAGACGGTGCTGACCGAGGTGGTAGCCGTTGTCGGAGTTGAAGACGAAATAGGTCTGGCCGCCCTGCCCTTTCGCCTGCACCGCCTGCTCCAGGGCACCGATCATCCGGTCGATCGACTGCACCGCCCGGACCCGCTCCCGGAACGCCGCGTCTATGGCGCGGATGTGCCGGGGCTTCAGCCGCGGGTACTTACGCAGCCAGCCGGGCTTGTCACCGATGTCGGGCTCGTTGAAACCGGGTGTGCGGGGCGCCCGGAGATGCGGGAACGACCGGGCGTCCTGCGGTGCCGGCGTGGCAGGCGCATGCGGCGTGAACGTCGACATCGTCAGTAGGAACGGCTGATCGGCGTCGGACGAGCGGTTGATGAAGTCGACGCCCTTCGCCGTGATGACGCTCGTCAGGTAGTCCTGGGGAGCGCGCCCGTAATAGGTCAGGGCGCCGTTGCCGTTGAGGTTGTAGTTGTAGTTCCCGTACCCGAGCCCGGTGACCTGCCACTCGGTCCACCCGGGAGGCACATGGGTTCGCGACGCCCCCTGCTCGTTCGTGGGCTCGTAACCGTTGAGGTATTTGCCCATCAGCGCGGTGCGGTAGCCGGCACCCTGCAGCGCCGTCGCGAAGGTGGACTGCTCGTTGCCCTTGTCGCGGAACACCTCGAACCCGCCCAGCGGCGGGTCGTTGGTGAGCACGCCCGTGTTGTGCGGGTACTTGCCGGTCAGGATCGTCGCCCGGGACGGGCAGCACAGCGTGTCCGCGACGAAGTAGTTCGAGAACGTCATGCCGCGCTGCCGCAGCCGCTTGACGTTCGGCATGTGGTCGACGAGATCCCACGAGAGGTCGTCGGTCAGCACGTACACGATGTTCGGCCGCTCGGGCTTGACCCCGGGAGTCGCCGAGACCTTCCCGCGATCGGCCCCGCCCCTTTCACGGGCCGAGTCTCCGGCGCAGCCGGCGAGCAGGACGCCGAGCGCGAGCCCGCCGCCGAGAAGAGCGGCCGACCACCGTCGCCGCAGCCTGGCGCCGAGCATCACGCACCTTTCAGACCCGTTGGGAGCTTCATGATCGAAGCAGACCGGCGGCACCAGGGTATGGCACACCCCGACCTGACCAGCTGCCACGCGGATATGACGGTCAGCGGCCGGCTTCGGCGGGGCGGGAGTGGGCCGGTTGCGTTCCGCGGCGTTCCTGGCGTTTGCGCACCAGAAGGTCGGTGGCGGTGGCTATGTCACCGTCCCACAGGACGCGTCCCTGCTCCAGGAAGACGCCGCGTGTGCATAGCTGTCGGAGCAGTTTCGCGTCGTGGGCGACGATCACCATCGTGCGCCCGCTGGCGCGGTACTCGTGGAGCCGTTCGATGCACTTCTGGCGGAACAGCGGGTCGCCGACGGCGAGGACCTCGTCGATGAGGAACACGTCGGGGTCGGTGTGGACTGCGATGGAGAACGCCAGCCGCATGAACATGCCGGACGAGTAGAACCGGACCGGCTGGTCGAGGAACCGCCCGATCTCCGCGAACCCCACGATCGAGTCGAACTTCCGCAGCGTCTCGGCGCGGTCCATGCCGAGGATCGCGCCGTTCAGGAAGACGTTCTCCCGGCCGCTCAGATCGGGATGCAGGCCCGCGCCGACCTCGATCAGGCCTGCGATGCGGCCGCGGACGCGAACCGTCCCGGAGTCGGGCGGCATCACCCCCGACACGATCTTCAGCAAGGTGCTCTTGCCGGAGCCGTTCACGCCGAGGAGCGCGACGGCCTCCCCGACACCGATGCCGACCGACACCTCGTCCAGCGCGGTGAACCGCTCGCGTAGCGTCTCGCGGCGCAGCGCCCGGACGGTCATGTCCTTGATCGAGCGGGCGTGCCGCAGCGTGAACCGCTTGGTCACGGAGTCGACGACGACCGCAGGCGGAGTCCCGGTCATCACAGCTCCTCCGCGAAGCGTCGTTGCAGCCGGGCGAAGACCAGCTGGCCCAGCACGAGCAGGCACACCGCCCCGGCGAGCGAGATCAGCGCGTCGCGGGTGAGGTTCGGCGGGAACGCGGCGGACCCGCTGGTCGTGGGCCACCAGAAGGCCCGCTCGAACAGCAGCACCGCGTCCACCAGCGGGTTGGCCAGGTACAGGTCGAGCGCCCAGCCGGGCGCGGTGTCGCGGACGACCGTCCACGGATAGATCATCGGCACGGACCAGGTGACGAACAGCGTCGTGATGTCCACGACCTTCTCGGTGTCGCGGTAGAAGACGTGCAGAGCCGCGCAGATCAGGCCGAGGCCGATGCCGAGCGTCGCCGTCAGCGCGAACCCGAGCAGCGCCGAGCCGACCGCCGCGAACGAGAACGTCCAGCCCCATACGAGCGCGACCGTCAGCACGATCGCCAGGCCCGGCAGCAGGTGGACGCATGACACCAGCAGCGACGCCACCGGGAACAGCTCGCGCGGCAGGTACACCTTGCGGACGAGCGGAGCGTTCCCCACCACCGAGTGCGTCGTGTTGATCAAGGTTTCGTTGAAGAACGAGACCAGCACCAGCGCCGAGAACATGAAGATCGGGAAGTGCTCGACCTGCTCGCTCATTCGCAGGAAGATGCCCGCCACGAAGAAGAACACCGCGAAGTGCGCGGCCGGCCGCACGTACGACCAGCCGAGCCCCAGCAGCGATCCCTGGTAGCGGGCGCGCAGTTCCCTGCGCACGATGAGCCGCAACAGGTAGCGGCGGCGGACGACCTCGCGCAGCCCGCCGCCCCGTCCGGGGTCGACGAGCTCCGGATCCGCCGCCGACTCAGCGGCCACGGTCATCGCTGCTGCCGCGCCTTGTCGAACGTCTCGCGCCACTCGTCCTGCGAGGTCAGAACCGGCAGCGCGGCCTTGTAGCGGCGGCTCAGGTCCTCCCAGTCCTTGCCGAGCCGGGCGTGCAGCGCCGACGCGCGCCGGATCAGCGACCAGAACCGCTGCGGGTCGCGCTGGTACCACGCCACCTTCGTGCCGTCCGCGGACGAGACGAGCGCGCTGTTGAACTTCGTCAGCAGCCACCACGTCTGGTCGACGTGCGGGACGAGCGCCTCCGGATGCGTCTTCGGGAACGACCCGACCGGCTTCACCTGGCGCGCCGCGCCCAGCAGCGCCGTCTGGATCATGGCACGACGGTTCCTCGGCGGGACGACGTCGCGGCCCTTGCGCGGCGGCTTGCGGCGCCGCACGGCCGGGAACTCGTCCAGATCGGGCTTTGCCTGTGCGTCCACGAACCGCGACCGCAGTTCCCGCAGCTCGCCCATCTTCGTGATGATCGACGGGTGCAGGTCGTCCGGGCCCTTGAGGGCGTCCTCGATCGCCATCAGCATCAGCTCCGCCGTGGAGTACTGCATGGCGAGCGCGTGCTTGATGGTGATGAACAGGCTCTCCTTGAGCATGTTCCCGCCGCGCTCGTACGGGGAGTACAGCAGCGCGGTGATGATGCGGTTCCGCTCGGTGAAGTACGACTGCCAGTCGGTCATGACGTCCTTGGAGTGCCAAGGGACGTGCCACACCGCCGCACCCGGCAGAGACACCGTCGGGATGCCCGCCGCCTTGGCCCGCAGCCCGTACTCGATGTCGTCCCACTTGATGAAGAACGGCAGTGACAGGCCGATCTTGTTGATGACCTCGACCGGGATCAGGCACATCCACCAGGCGTTGTACTCGACGTCGGCGCGGCGGTGCAGCCATGGCGTGTGGCGGAGCGGATGCGCGGCCAGGTCGTGGCCCATGTGCGTGTGCGGGGCGGGCACCATCCACCAGCGGTAGCGGGCCACGGTCTCACCGAACACGTGCAGGATCGACCGGTTGTAGAGGTCGAGCATGTGCCCGCCGACGATCATCGGGCCGCGGGCGAGGTCGGCGAACGTCACCGAACGCAGGATGCCCTCGGGCTCCAGGATGACGTCGTCGTCCAGGAGCAGCGCGTAGGTGCTGCGGCCGGACTCGACGGTCTCGTGCATGACGCGCGCGAACCCGCCGGAGCCGCCGAGGTTGGCCTGGTCGATGATGCGGAGCCGGTCGCCGAGCGCGGCCGCGGCCGCAGGGAAGTCGGGGTGGTCCTCGACCCGGTCGGTGCCCTGGTCGACGACCAGGATCTCGTCCACGGCGTCGAGGACGTCACCCGCCGCAGCGAGCGCGGTGAGCTGCTCGACGCAGAACTTCGGCCGGTTGAACGTGGTGATGCCGAGCGTGGCGGTGCCCGGCGTCGTCCGCTCCGTCACCGCGCACCACTCCGCGCTCTCCAGCACGGCGGTACGGCCGTCGGCGATGATGTCGAACCAGTACCAGCCGCCGTCGATGAAGGGGGCGAGCGGCAGGTCGACCGTCTCCTCCACCGGCGTGTCGGAGTCGACGTGCAGCGACTTGATCCGCTCGAGGTGCCCCTTGCCGGTGGAACGGTAGATGAGGATCGTGGCCTCGCCGCGGACCCGCAGCCGCAGCCGGACCTCGTCGACCGTGCTCCACCGGCGCCAGTACCCCGCGGGGAAGGCGTTGAAGTAGGTGCAGAACGACACCCGCACACCGGACGGCACTACGATGCTGCGCCGACCGATGATCTCGGCGCTGTCCTCCTTGGACGACGGCTTGAACGACGACGCCGCTCGCACCGCGTCCCCGTCCTGCTCGGCGAGCACCTGCTCGGCGGCGCTATCGAGGTCCGCGGCGCGGCGGCCGAACACCGCGTTGCCGTCCACGTAGAGGCGCAGCACGTCCAGGTCTCGCTCCGCGGGCATCACGACGCGGTGCAGGACGCGCAGGCCGTCGTCCACGGCCGGGGGCTTCGCAGGGCTCTTCGCCTTCGGCTTCGCCGGTGTCCTCGCCTCGGTCTTGGCCGGGGCCTTCGTCTCGGTGGGCTGCTCGGTCATCCGTCCACTCCTCCGCTGATGAGCGGCGCACCCTCGATGAAGTGGGGCCGCAGCCGGTTGTCGACCATGCTCAGGGCGCTCGCGATCGCCATGTGCATGTCCAGGTACTTGTAGGTGCCGAGGCGTCCGCCGAACAGAACGCCGTCCTCGCGCCGTGCCATCTCGCGGTAGCGCCGCAGGCGCGCGCGGTCGTCGGCGGTGTTGATCGGGTAGTACGGCTCGTCGCCCCGGTCGGCGAAGCGGGAGAACTCCCGCATGATGACGGTCCGGTCGTCCGGGTAGTGCCGGCGTTCGGGGTGGAAGTGCCGGAACTCGTGGACGCGGGTGTACGGGACGTCCTCGTCGGCGTAGTTCATCACCGGGCAGCCCTGGAAGTCGCCGGTCGGCTTGACCTCCAGTTCGAAGTCCAGGGTGCGCCAGCCCAGCTCGCCTTCGCCGAAGTCGAAGTAGCGGTCGAGGGGGCCGGTGTAGACGACCGGGACCCGCCCGGCGAAGTCGTCCCGGACGTCGAAGTAGTCGGTGCCGAGACGCACCTCGATGTTCGGGTGGTCGGCCATCCGCTCCAGCCACGCGGTGTACCCGTCGACGGGCAGGCCCTCGTAGGTGTCGCTGAAGTACCGGTTGTCGAACGTGTACCGGACGGGCAGCCGCGTGATGATCTCGGCGGGCAGGTCGAGCGGGTCGGTCTGCCACTGCTTGGCCGTGTAGCCCCGGATGAACGCCTCGTAGAGCGGCCGCCCGATGAGCGAGATCGCCTTCTCCTCGAGGTTGCGCGGCTCATGTCCGGCGATCTCCGCGGCCTGCTCGGCGACCAGCGCCCTCGCCTCGTCGGGGGAGAACGCCCGGCCGAAGTACTCGCAGATCGTGCCGAGGTTGATGGGCATCGGGTAGACGCGGTTCTTGTACGTCGAGTAGACGCGGTGCTGGTAGCCGGTGAAGCGGGTGAACCGGTTGACGTACTCCCAGACCCGCTCGTTCGAGGTGTGGAACAGGTGCGCCCCGTACCGGTGGATCTCTATGCCGGTGTCGGGGTCGTCCTCGCTGTAGGCGTTTCCGCCGATGTGGTCGCGCCGGTCGAGGACGAGCACGCGGAGCCCGAGTTCTTCAGCGCAGCGCTCCGCCACGGTCAGCCCGAAGAACCCGGATCCGACCACTACTAGGTCAACGTTCACATGTCATCTTTCTGCGACGCCCCCGTCACATCATCAGAACCAACCCCGCCGGGGGGAGCTGCCGGGGATTGTTGAGAACTTTGCGATGATTAGCGATGCTGCGCGGCTAAGATACCGGCGCCTCCGCGGTATCCGGGCCGGAACCGGCGTGGTTGGCCGGAATCCGCCGCTCAGGCGGCATCTCGATGTTCCGTGACAACCGATCTCCACCGACAAGCGACGTCCCCCCGTGAGCGAACAGGAGTGAGCCGGGTGGCAGTGCCCTCCGACGCCCCGCCGATCGTCTACCTGCACATCGGCGCCCCCAAGAGCGGGACGACGTTCCTCCAGGACCTGCTCTGGCGGAACGTCCAGGCGCTCGAGGCGGAAGGCGTGTTCCTGCCGGGCGGTTCCTTCGGCGGGCAGGTCGAGGCGATGCGCGACCTCCGGGGACTGGAGCCCGAACCCGGTCAGCCGCAGGCGAACTGGGAGGGCGCCTGGGACCGGCTGGCTGACGAGGTCAAGGCGTCCGGCGCCCGCGCCGCCGTCATCTCGAACGAGGTGATCTGCGCGGTCGACGCCGCGGGCGCCGAGCGGGCCGTCCGGTCCCTGGCACCGTGCGAGGTGCACATCGTCTATTCGGCGCGGGATCTGCCGAGTCTCCTGCCGTCTGAATGGCAGGAGTACATCAAGCACCGCTACCACTACGACTTCGACCAGTGGCTCCGCGAAGTGATCGACGATCCGGGCGGCGAGGGCGCCGGCGACTGGTTCTGGCGGGTGCACGACATTCCGCAGGTCCTCGGCCGGTGGGCCGTCCACGTCCCGGCCGACCGGATCCATGTGCTGGCCGTCCCGCGTCCCGGGGCGCCACGCGAACTGCTCTGGGAACGCTTCGCCGGCCTGATCGGCATCGATCCCGCCCTGGCCGACCTGGACGAGCTCCGCGCGAACGCCTCCCTGAGCTGGACCGAGACCGAACTGCTCCGAAGGGTCAACGGCGCGGTCGGGGACGAGGCGCCGATGTGGCTCTACCACCGGTTCGTCACCGACGTGCTCGCGTTGCAGGTGCTCCCGGGGCTCGGGACGCCGGGGCGGGTGCCGCTGCCCGCCGACCGGGGCGCGTGGGCGGCCGAGAAGGCCCACGAGTTGATCGACTCGATCCGCTCGTCCGGATACGACGTGGTCGGAGATCTGGACGAGTTGCTGCCGCGCGAACCCGCGGGCCGCGCCGCCGAGCCGGGCGACGCCGAGGTGATCGACACCGCCGCGCACGCCATCGTCGCGCTGCTCGACGAGGTCTCCACGCTCCGCGAGGAGCTCGGCGCGCTGCGCCGGGCGCGCGCCGAGCAGGAGCGGACGGCGCTGCCGAAACTCATGGCCCGCCGTCTGAGCGAGCGCAGCCCCGCCGTCTGGAAGATGCGCGTCGGCTACTGGCACCTCGTCGAGCGCATCAAGGGCATCGAGCCTCCCCCACCGGTCGAGCAGGAGGACGAGCTCAGCCCCGTCCTGTCCCGGCCGCGCGCGTGACGGGCACCGGCGTGGAGCCGCTGGTCGCCGCGGTCGTGGTGACGTACAACCGCCGCGACCTGCTGGTGGAATCGCTGTCCGCGCTGGAGGGCCAGACAAGGCGTCCGGACATGACGATCGTCGTGGACAACGCGTCGACCGACGGAACCCGCGACCTCGTGCGCGGCCGTTTCCCGGACGCCGACCTGGTCGCCCTGCACACCAACATCGGCGGCGCCGGCGGGTTCGCGGCGGGGATCGCCCGCGCCCTCAACCTGAACGCGACGCTGATCTGGCTGCTGGACGACGACACCGTCCCCGAACCGGGAGCGCTCGCCGCGCTGCTCCGGGCGCGTGCACGCTCGTCCGAGCCGCCCGCGCTCGTCGCCAGCCGCGTGACCTGGACCGACGGCCGCGACCATCCCATGAACACCCCGCGCGCAAAACCCGGCGCGTCCCGCGCGGAGCGGGCGGCGGCGGAGGCGATCGGCTGCATCCCGGTGCGTTCGGCATCGTTCGTCTCCGTGCTCGTCGACGCCTCCGTCGTGCGGGAATGCGGATTGCCGATGGCCGACTACTTCCTCTGGAACGACGACTTTGAGTTCACGACCCGCGTCCTGCGCGGGCGGACGGGCCTCTACTGCCCGGAAAGCCTGGTCGTCCACAAGACCAGGACCTTCGGCGGCACCGACGCGGACCCCGGTGACCGCTTCTACTACGAAGTGCGGAACAAGGTCTGGCTGTTCACCCGGAGCCGGTGCCTGGGCCCGGCCGAGCGGGTCCTGTACACCGGTTCGTCGCTGCGCCGCTGGGTCCGCACCTACGCCCGTTCGAGCGACAGGACGACGCTGCGGCGGGGGCTGCGCGCCGGTCTCCGGGACGGCCTGCGGAGCGGTCCCCGTCCGACCGATGAGGTCATTTCGGACGCCATGCGCGGATATGATCCCTGACGAAATCGGGGCCGCAAGGCCAAGGGGAGGATGAGCGTGACTTCGAACGGGACACCGGGCGACGAGCACAACGAAGCCCCTCCCGAGCAGGACGGCCCTGCCGCCGGGGGTTTCGGCGACACGCCGCCCCCGCCGCAGTGGCTGACCGAACAGCAGCCGAGCGGCGCGAACCTGCTGCCCGACGTACCGCCGCCGCCCTTCCCGGCCGATTCCGCCGCCCAGGTCGAGGAATCCGAGACTCAGGTCGACGAGCCCGAAACGCTGGTGGACGAGCCCGTGGCCGGGCCCGCCGCCCAGCCGGGCGAGGAGCGCACGCAGGTCTTCTCCCGCGACGAGCACCGGCCCGCCGCCGAGGCCCCGGCGGGGGTCGAGCCGCCGCCCCTGCCGCCGTTCCCGGGCCCGGCCGGATCCCCGGCTCCTCTGGCCTTCCCCTACGCGCAGCCGATCCCCGGGGTGCCCGCCACGCCGGCCCAGCCCGTGTCTCCGCAGCCCGTGGAGCCGCCGACACAGGTGGACGACGCGCAGGCCGCCGAACCGCCGCAGACCGTGGTGGAGCCCGTGCAGCCACCGCAGACCGTGATCGAGCCCGTGCAGCCGGCCGCGCCGCCCGCCCCGATGCCGTCCGCGCCGGCACCGTTCCCCTACGCCCAGGAGATCCCGGCCGGCCCGCCGCCGCAAGCGGCCTCCCCCGAGCCCTTCCCATACGCGCAGGAAATTCCGACCGGCCCGCCGCCGCAGCCCGCCGGTTCACCCGAACCGTTCCCCTACGCGCAGGAGATCCCCGGCGGTCCGCCGCCGCAGCCGTCCGCGCCCTTCCCGTACGCGCAGGAGGTCCCCGGGGGCCCGGTACCGCAGCCCGGCGAGGTCGTCGCCGTCCAGCCCGTGGCGCCGCCGCCCGTCATCGAGGAGCCGTGGCGAACGCAGGGCAAGCCCAAGAAGCAGAAGAAGCAGAAGCAGAAGGGCGGCGGTTCCGGCCGCGGCAAGAAGATCGGCTTCGGCCTGGTCGCCGGTCTGGCCGCGGCCGCGCTGGTCGCCGGCGGCGCGTACGTCCTGCTGGGCGACGGGTCCGGCACCGCTGAGAAGGACGGCGGCGCACGGCTCGCGGGCGCGGTGTTCGCGGCCGATCCCGCCGCCCGCTTCGACGGGCGGGATCAGGAACTCACCGACGTCGCCGCTGCCGGCACGACCGTGGTCGCGGTGGGCAACGAGACCGACCCCGCCGCTCGCCGGGGCGTGTTCCTCGTCTCGACCGACGGCGGCCGCACCTTCAAGGGCGCCGGGATCGAGGGCTCCGGCGATGAGCCCCTCACCACGGGCGTCCCGGAGCACATCGCGGGCGGCCCGCAGGGCTGGGTCGCGATCGGTTCCCGCCCCGGCGGCGGCGGCGCCGTCTGGACCAGCAAGGACGGCGCGACCTGGCAGCGCCAGCCCAACACGGTCGGGGACGCCTTCGGCCCCGGCAACCGCGTCGCACGGGTCATCACGACCGACCGCGGCTTCATGGCCGTCGGCGAGAACTCCCGCAAGCGCGACTTCAGCGACTCGGTGCCCGCCGCCTGGTTCTCCGCCGACGGCCGGACCTGGCAGGCGCTGACGGGTCCGCAGGTCGGCATCCCCGTCCGCGGCAAGGTCGTGCTCGAGGACGCCTCGTCCAGCGGCGGCGTGCTCCTGCTCCGCAGCCTGCACGCGCCGAACCCCGGCAAGCCCTCGTTCCGGCGCGTGTGGAGCTCCACCGACCAGGGCCGCACCTGGACGCCGGCGAAGGTCCCCGCGCCGAAGGGCACCCGCGACCTCATCACCGGCGGCGGAAAGGCCGGGCTCATCACCGTCCGCGAGGTCAGGTCCGGGAAGAAGGTGTACGGGCGGGCCTACGTCTCAGCCAACGGAATCCACTGGTCGGAGCGCGGCGAGCTGGAGCCGTCCGGCTACCGGAAGGTCTGGCGGTTGATCGGTACCGACGACGGCTTCGTCGCCCTCGTGGACGCCGGTCGCAGCCCGCTGATCCTGCGCTCCTCGGACGGACGCTCCTGGAAGGACGCCGGCAAACTGGCCGACGGTCGCGGCCTGGCCGGCATCACCGCGACGGGCGCCCAGACGATCGTGGTGGGCCGAACCCAGGGCGACAGCGATCTGAACGCGATGGTCACCGTGCGGGACGCGTCCGGCACGGAGGTCCCGGTCGACCCGGCCAAGATCTCCGGCGCCTTCCGGCCGGACCGGGCGGTCACCGCGGTCGCCGCCAACGCCACCCAGGCGGTCGCGGTCGGCAGCACCGGCGGCGACGCGGCCGTCTGGACATCGTCCGACGGGACCACCTGGAGCCGCGGCGCCGTCACCGGCGGCATCACCCGGCCATCGCTCCAGCGGCTGAGCAGCGTGGCGACCGGCGGGGCGGGGTGGCTCGCGGTCGGCAGCGGCGGCGGCTCACCCCAGCGCCCGCTGGTGCTGACGTCCGCCGACGGCCGCGCCTGGCAGGCCGCCGACACCATCCCCATGTTCACGCAGCGGGGCTCGCAGAACCTCACCACCTTCGGCGCCGCCGCCGGCCCCGCCGGTTACGTGGTCGTCGGTGAGGACGGGTTCTCCGCGGCGACCTGGTTCTCCACCGACCTGAAGACGTGGCAGCGCGGCAGCGGAGCCGGTCGCAACGACCTCACCGTCAACGGCAGGAGCAACCGCTGGCTCCGCGCGGTGGCGGCCGGTCCGTCCGGCTTCGTCGCGGTCGGGGGGTTCACCGACCCGCGGGCGCGCGGCGACCGCGGACAGCGCCCGGCCGCGTGGACGTCCTCCGACGGCAAGAAGTGGACGATGCGGCAGCTCACGCTGCCCAGCGGCCTCACCGACGGCTCGCTGACCCAGGTCGCGGCCAAGGGCGGCACGCTCGTCGCCGCAGGTCAGGCCAGTGGGACGGCCGGCTCGGCGCCCTTCGCCTACGTCTCCGCGGACGGCGGCGCCACCTGGCGCGAGAGCAAGCTGCCGGCTCCCGCTTCGGCGACGGAGTTGTCCGTCCTGGCCCTCGCGGCGACGGCGAGCGGGTTCGTGGCGGCCGGGACGTCCGGGCGGCCGGGGGCGGCGGACGTCGTTTCGTGGACGTCGGCCGACGGTGTCGTGTGGGAGGCGGAGACGCCCGGCGGTACCGGGCTCGGCGGGGACGGGGACCAGCAGATCACCGGGCTCGCCGTGTTCAAGGGCAGTGTGCTCGGCGTGGGCCGGACGGCGGGCGCCGAGGACGAGCAGCCCGTCCTGTGGAGCCGTCCCGCTCCCTAGACCGGCGGGACCTGCTCCGTGGACGGCGGGCGGGCGTGGCGCGGGACGTACGGTGTCGCGGGCTGCTGCGCGGGCTCGGCGGCCTGGCGGGAGCGGTTGCGGCGCGCGCCGTAGGTGGCGACGACCGCGCGGTAGAAGGGGCGGCGGATCGCGGTCGGGACGAGGCGGTAGCCGCCCCGGACGACCACGTTGCGCCAGTACTGGGGCAGCGTGATGAAGCCCTCGCCCAGCATCGCGCGCTGCAGGCGCAGCTCGGAGCGGAGCAGGTCGCGGCCGCCGCGCCGCTCGTAGGCGCCGTCCCCGACCCGGTAGTAGACGAGGGGCTCGGGCACGTTCACGACCCGGGCGCCGTTCGCGATCATGCGGGCGAACAGCCAGTAGTCCTCCATCAGGGGGAGGTCGCCGTAGCCGCCGGCGGCGATCACGGCGCTGCGCCGGTACACGACCGTCGGGTGGTTGAACGGGTCGTGCAGGCGGGAGTAGCGGGCGATGTCGGCGGGGTCGCTCGGCGGGGTGCGCTCGCCCACGATGTCGCCGATGTCCGTGCCGAACTCCAGCAGGCCCGCGCCGACGAGGTCGGCGCCCGCCCGGACGAGCGGGACCTGGACGCGGAAGCGGTGCGGCATCGCGATGTCGTCGGCGTCCATCCGGGCGACGATGTCGTGGCGGGCGGCGTGCAGGCCGGCGTCGAGGGCGGGGCCGAGGCCGCCGTTCACGCCGATGGAGACGTAGGCGACCTCGACGGGGCTGGCGGCGACGAGGTCGCGGAGGGAGCGCTCGAGCTCGGCCGGAATGGGGCCGTCCTGCACGAGGACCACCTGGTCGGGGCGGAGTTCCTGGTCGTTCACCGCACTCCGGAACGCGTCCCGGACGTACTCCACGCGATCGCCGCCGTAGACGGTCATGAGGAGGGTGAAGGGTTCGGGGAGCATGATCCGTTCCGGGGGGTGGGGAGCGGGGGGGTGCAGTCCTAATTGGGACGCTTTGCTCGGGTTGATGGTTTGCGGGCGCCAAGATACCCATGTGGCGTTACTTATTGTGCCGTGCACGGATCGCGGTCGGCCCGGATCTCTCCGTCGATTTTCGGAACGGCCGGCTTCAACGCCCGCACGGCCGCCCCGTCCCCACCGATGATCAGGTAGACGTGGCCGGGCTTCCCGCGCGACCACGCGCGCGGGGGGTGGCCCGGGACGGCGATCGCCATCCGGGCGGCCTGCCGTTCCGCGCCCGGCCCGTAGAGGATGAGGGTGCGGGCCGTCGGCCCGCGGGTGCCGATCTTGACGACCTGGAACCCGCGCCCGGTGAGGACGTCCGCGGTGCGCCGGCCGAGTCCGGTCGACCTGGTGCCGTTGTAGATGGCGACCTTGACCTGGGACGGCGGGACGGGCTGCACCTTCTGCGGCGCCGGTGAGGGCTCGGCCGCGGGCGGCTGGTCGTCCTGCCGGATCGACTCGAACAGCGGCGCCGCGAGGGCGGCGTTGAACTGGACGCGGTTCTTGTCCTGCGGGTACGCCTGCACCGGTACGGTCACGAACCGCACCTTCCCGGCGCTCATGCCGCGCAGGCTCTCCGCCAGCCTCTGCATGACGGACACGGTGAGCTTGTCGTCCGCCTTGATGGACTTCGTGACGGCGGACAGGAACTTGTAGGTGCGGCCGGGATCGGTCAGCATCCCCTTGTCGGTGGCCTTCTTCACGACCGACGCCATGAACGCCTGCTGCCGCTTGATGCGGGCGAGGTCGGAGCCGTCCCCGAGCACGTACCGCGTCCGGACGTACCCGAGCGCCTGCTCGCCCCGGACGATCTGGCGCCCCTTCCTCAGGTGCAGCTCGGCCTTCGGGTCGTCGATGGGCCTCGGTACGCAGATCTCGACGCCGCCGAGCGCGTTCACGACCCGCTTGAACCCGCTGAAGTCCACCTCGACGTAGTGATCGATGTGGATCTTCGTGAGCGCCTCGATGGTCTTCCACGTGCAGGCCGGGCCGCCATTGGAGTAGGCCGCGTTGATCATGCCGAACTGCGGCGGGACGACGCCCCTCTTCGTCTTGCAGGACGGCATCTGCACCATCGAGTCGCGCGGGAAGCTGATCCCGATGGCGTTCTCGCCGCCCGGCGAGATGTGCAGCAGGATCGTCGTGTCGGACCGCCTCCCCGCCTCCACGCCGTACCGCGCGTTCTCCCCCTCCCGGCTGTCGGAGCCCATCAGCAGGATGTTGAGGGAGTCGTTCAGCTTCGCCGGACGGTTCGTCCCAAGCTTTCCCTCGACGTTCTCCCGGTCGATCTGGGAGTCCAGCCGCCGCATGAACCCGTACGCGGTGAGGCTGCCCGCGACCAGCAGCACCGACAGGGCGATCGACAGCCCGCCGAGCACGCGCCAGGCGCGCGACCGCACCGGCGGCTCCGGAGGCGGTGGCGCGTCGTCCGCGAAATACACGCGGGGCCGGACGGCGGTTGGCTGCATCCGTAACATTTCAGCACACATTGGACAGCCGTCACCTGGGTCGCGCCAAACTCCCTCCACCCCTGGAGCACGGCGCCGCGCCACTAGACTCCGGGGCAGGATGAGCACCGTAGACGCACTGACGGACCAGGCCATGGTCGTCCTCCAGGACCGCCCGGTCGTGCCGCTGAGCCCGTGGCTGAGCCGCGTCCTCGACGAGTGCGCCGGCAACGGCCGGACCCTCCAGCTGGTCACGCCGATGGAGTCCCGGCTCACGCTGCCGCTGCGCACCGCCGCGTCGGGCGCCGCCGCGCAGTGGGTCGTCCGCGACGGCGACGGCTACTACGAGGGCCTGTCCGGACGCCCGCTCAAATGGACCGGCGCGACGTTCGCCCCCGTCCCCGAGGCCCGCGACTACGCCCCCGGCTTCACCACCCGGCCCGCCGCCGCGCTCGGCTCCCAGCTCACCCTCGTCTACCGCACCCGCCACGGCGACGGCGACCTCGCCGGCCCCATCGAGCGGCTCCTCCAGCTCCTCACCGGCAGGCCCCCGGCCGGGCTCGGCCACGCCGAACCCCTCGAGCACCCGTGGCGCCGCGAGCGGCTGACCGAGTACGCGCGGGGCCGCGCCGCCGCCAAGCTCATCGTCGCCGGGGACGGCCCCCGCCCCGCCCAGGCGATCTGCGAGTTCACCGCCACCGGCGACGGCGGCGCCGCCGAGGTCAGCTCCGTCACCGTCGGCTACGCCGCGGACGACCCCCCGCCGATCCAGCACCTGCCGTCGCTGATCGGCGCGCTCACCGCCGAGCAGCCCGTCGCGTCCCTGTTCGTCCAGCTCACCCCCGGTCGCCCCGACCTCACCACCGAACCCCGCTGGACGGGCGCCCCCGCCCCCGTCGCCCTCGCGGTGGCCGGAGCGGTCGCGGGCCCGCCCGGCCAGCCCGGCCAGACGGTGGGCCACCCGAACACCCCTCTCACCCTGTTCCCCCTGGGCGACGGCCGCTCCCCGGACGGCTGGCAGCGCCACGCGGCCCTCATGCAGCACCTGCGGTCCAACGGCTGACGCCTCCCCGCCGGGAGCGGCAGCGCGGGCGCGTCCGCATGCCGCCCGCCAATGATCGGCTGGCACCCGCCCCTACAATGCCGGGGACTTCTCAGCCCCCCGGCATCGAAGAGGAAGCCCGTGTCCCAGCCCCCCGGCTCACCGTTCCCTCCCCCGTGGGAGCCCTCAGGACTTCGGATGGCCAAGCCGTTCGACTCCGTGTCCAGCGGCGGGGAACCGGTCTACGACCGCCCCCCGGTACCGGAGATCCTGCGGGAATCCGTCGTCCAGTATTTGGAGAAGGCTCCGATCGTGCTGTCCGCGCGCGGCTTCGACACCGACGTGCTGGACCCCGACCGCGCCTCCAACGTGCCGCTGGCCTTCCACACCGACGGCGTCTGGGTGTGGCCCGGCGCGGTCGGCTACTACCTGAAGAAGCACGGCGTCCCGCCGCAGCCCGAGCTCCTGGAGCACATCAAGCTGGCGGGCTTCCAGGTCCCCGAGGTCGCCGAGGAGGCGAAGGACGCCGCAGTCCGGCTCGTGACCGGCGCTCCCGACCCCGCCGAGCAGCCCGCCGCGCAACCCTCCGCGCCCGCGGCCCCTCCCCAGGGCCCGCCCACCCCGCCGCCCATGCCCGCCGCCGCCCCCGGCGGCTTCCCCGGACCGGCTCAGCCGCCCCCCTACGCACCGCCACCCGCCTACGCGCCCCCCGCCTACGCTCCGCCGCCGGCGTACCCCGCCCCCGCGTTCCACCAGGCGCCGCCCGTCGCTCCGGGCCATCCCGTCCAGCCGGTTCCCGCGCCGCGCAAAGGCCGGCCGGTCGTCGGCGTCATCGCCGTGGTCGTCGCCATCGCGCTGCTGCTCGGCGGGAAGGTCCTCACCACCGCGGTGCGCAAGGCGCTGAAGGGCGACTCGTCACCGGCGGCCGTGGACGTGACCCCGATCGTCCCGCCGGGCGCGCCCGGCGGGAGCGGGCCCGCGGCCGGCGGCCGCGTCGTGCAGTCCCTTCCGGACGTCTGCCGGACCATCCGGACCGTGCTGCCCGCGAAGGCGCGGGGCCTGACGGTCGAGCCGAGCAGGACCAGCGGCCCGGACCGCCGCGCCTGCGAGGTGCAGCGGCTGACCTCGGCGTCCGGGCGCCATCTCAACGTCGAGGTCGCGACCAACACCTCCCTCGGCGGCGCGAACGACGCCCCCGCCCGCGCCGCCAGGGAGTTCACGAGCATGTGGGAGAACGCGGGCGATCCCGAGTACCACAGCGGGCGCGAGCGCCTGGAGGGCCTCGGCGACGAGGCGTTCTCCAGCCGCATCCTCAGCCCCATCGTCTACGGACCGGACGAGGCGAGCGCGAAGACGTACTGGCTCGGCGGCGCCGACATCGGCGTCCGCAAGGGCAACGTCACCATCTCGATCACGTGGCAGCTCGCCGACGGGTACCGGGCGCGCGGCAGGACACTGGAGGGCGGGTACCCGCCCTACGCCACCACCAAGAAGGAGGCGGTGGCGGTCGCTCAGCGGATCCTCCAAGAGATCGGCTGACCGGACGTTCGGGGGGCCGGGCACGGAGCGGTCACCGGTGGCCGGTGAGAGCGACGCCGCCTCAGCCGATGACGCCGTCCTGGTAGGCGGCGCCGCCGGCCTGGCTCTCGGACGCCCGCCAGCTCCGCGCCGGGGCGTCGGCCGCACCGTCCGGGTACACCGTTCCGCCCAGCCAGTGCACGAGCGAGTCGGCGAACCTGCGGGCGACCCGCGTCGCCTCCGGGAGGTCGGCGACCGCGCGGACGTCCACCCACCACACCGGCGCGACGGCCCGCGCCGCGAACTCCGGGCCGAGCAGCCGCCCGATCTCGCCCTGCACCGCCACCTGCACCGGCTCCTCGATCGACACCAGCAGCCGGCCGTCCGCGTCGTACAGATGCGTCGCGCCGAGGTCCTCCGCGCGCAGCTCGAGCGGCTCGCCCATGGCGATCATGCCGTCCGCGATGGCGTGCACGTCGGGGCGGCGCCGCACCAGTGCCACCAGGTCGCTGCTCATCGCACCCCTCCCGGGGCGAGCGCCCGCGAGAACACCTCATGGACGATCTGGGTCACGCCGTCCGGGCGGCCGCGGAGACGCGGTCCACGTCCACGGGCCCGCCGGTGGCCAGCTGCCGGTCGTAGGGGACGAACACGACGGGCAGGCCCCACGCGGTCAGCATCTCGTGCGCCCGCCGGAGGTCGGCGTCCACCTGCGGCGCGTGCGACACCATCGCGATGATGCTCCGCGGCAGCAGCTCCTGCTGGTTGTTGGCGGCGAACCACTCCAGCGCCCCGCGCGCGCTGAGCGCCCCGTCCACCGTGCCGGGGGTGACGAGTACCAGGCCGTGCGAACCGGCGATGACGCCCCGGTTCACCTCGGTGAGGATGCCCGCACCGCAGTCGACGACCGTCGCCGCGACGTACCGGCTGACCGCGCTGAGGGCGGTCTGGAAGGTGTCCAGCGTGAACTCGCCCGCGATGCGCCCCCCGCGCGTGGACGACAGCACGTACAGCCCGTGGGGCGTGCGGGTCAGGAAGCGCTCCGCCTCCTCGAACGTCCGCGGGGGCTGCGCCGCCAGGTCGAACAGCGACAGCTGCGGCCGGACGCCGAGACGCAGCGGCAGCGATCCCAGCTCCGCGTCGGCGTCCGCGGCGAGGACCCGGTCGGCCCGGTGCCGGGCCAGTTCGGTGGCGACCAGGGCCGCCATCGTCGTCTTGCCGGCGCCGCCGCGCACGCTGGCGATCGCGATCCGCCGGGAACTCGGCACCGGCCGCTGCATCAGCTCGGCGAACGCGGCCCGGTCCCGCGCCTCGCGTCCCCCGCCGCCCATCGCGTTGCGGACGCCGCGTCCCATCCGGCGGGCGAGCGGGTCGCCGTGGCGGCTCCTGCGGACCAGGTCGACCGCCGGCATCGGCTGACCGTCGGTCTGCCGATCGGGCGCGGCGGGCTGCGCGGGCGCGGCCGCCGCGTTCCCCGCGTCCCGCCGCTCCGTGTCCTCGGTGTGCGAGACCGCGCCGAGGACGGGGTTGACGGCGGACTCCCAGTCGAAGTCGGACTCGATGAGCGAGTCGGCCTGCGCGGGCGGGGCCGGCGCGTCCGCCACCGGCGGTGCCTGCGGATGCGGCGACTGTACGGCCGACTGCTCAGGGGCCGGTGGCTCGGGCGCCGGTGGCTCAGGGGCCGCGGGTTCGGGCACCGGGAACGCGGGCGGCGGGGACGCGGGTGCCGGTGGCTCGGCGGCCGGGAGTGCGGGCTCCGGGGGTGCGGGCGCCGGCTGCGCGGCCGTGCGCTGCTCGGCGTCGTGCTGCGCCGGCCCACCGTGCCAGGGGACCGGCTGCGGCGCGGCGTGCTCGGGTGCGGGACGGGGAGCGGTGGCCTGCTGCGCGACGGCGTTCCGGTCGGCCGCCTGCGGCTGCGGGATCAGCGGGGCCGGTTCGGGGGCCGGCGTCCGGCCGGGCGTGCCCGGCATCGGACCGGCGGCGGGGGTGAACGGCGGGGCGGTCGCCCGCTCCTGCGCACCCGCACGCTCCGCCGTCGCGGGCGCAGGGACGGGCGCGGGCACGGGCTCCGCGACGGGTGGCTCGGGCCGCTGCTCGGAGGCCGGACCGGGGGGCACCTCGGCGCCCCGGGCCTCCCGCGCCGTGCCGTCCGGTGTCGCGTCGAGCGTGCGGAAACCGCGCCGCGCGACGCCGAGTTCACGCAGAACCGCCTGCTGCCAGCTGGAGTCGGACACGTGCCTCCCCTCTCACCGGTCAGCCTACGAGACGCCCGTCATCGCACGCACCGGGACGGGCATCGGCCCGCCGCGAACCCCCGGTCAGCCGCTCTCCCCGGACGCCGCGTTCCGGCGCGCGATCGACGACTCGTACGCGGCGAGCATGCGCTCACCGCCGGGACGCAGCTCGAACAGGATCCCGCGGTCGCCCTCGTAGGGGCCGCGGTGGTCGAACCCGCCCCGGTAGATCTCGTCCGGGATCCGCTCCGGAAAAGCCTCGCAGTAGGGGATCCACCGGTCGAGGGACGTCGGGGCGTCAGGATTGGACCTCTTCTGGAGCCGCACGCAGGCGTCACAGATGTTCGGTCTTCTGCGCATCGTTCGCCACCCTTCCTGATCGCCTTCGCGTGCCGCGGACGCGCCGCGTCGCCCGCACGCAGTGTTCCACACCGTCGCCCCTGCCCCCAGCCATGCGGACCTTCCCGAACAAGTTGCGACACACCTGTAAATAGCCGTATAAATGTGCGATCTCTGTGTCTGTGATCGTGCGCGGTCGCGGGCTCTTTCAGCTCCCGACGAACAGAGGGGTGTCTGTGCGCGCTGAGTGGCAGGCGCATATCGACGAGCTCCTGCAGACCTACCAGGAGAAGCGCCGGCAGATCCAGGAGATGCAGTCCCGCCTGGAGACGATCGAGGCCGAGGCCGAGGCCGCCGACGGCATGGTCCGCGTCAAGGTCGACCGGCAGGGCCGGCTGACATCGCTGGAGCTGGACCCGCGCGCCACCCGCAGGCTCGGGGCCACCGAGCTCTCCGAGGCGATCATGGAAGCCTCCCGGGACGCACAGGCGCAGGTCGCCGACCAGATGCGCGCCGCGATGCAGGGCGTCGCCCCCGAGGGCGCGGCCGACGCGGGCTTCGACATCACCAAGCTGCTGCCGGAACGCCCCCACGACATCGAAGCCGTCCGCGCGCGCCTCGGGATCCCGCCGCTATGACGTACGACCACCTGGAAGTCGACACCGAACGGCTGCAGCGCGCCGGCACGGGCTTCCAAGACGGCGCCACCCAGCTGAAGGCGATCTTCGACCGGCTCAACGCGGCGCTCAGCGCGGAAGGCGAGTGCTGGGGCGCGGACGAGACGGGCAAGACGTTCGCCGAGGGCTACAAGAAGCCGTCGGAAAACGTCCTCGGGAGCTTTCCCAAGCTGCAGAAGGGCTTGGAGGGCATCAAGAAGGGCGTCGACCAGATGGCCAAGACCTACAAGGCGGCCGAGGACGCCTCAAGGCTGAAGTGAGCTGACGCGTGGGCCTCGAGATTCCCGAACCGGTCCAATGGCTGTCCTGGATCATCGGCGCGGACTGGCCTGAGGGCGACGAGACGGCGATGCGCCGCTGCGCCGAGGCGTGGCGGACCTCCGGCACGGAGATCAACGAACTGATCGGGGACCTCCGGGGCACCGCGGCCGCCGTGCGCTCCACCCTGGACAGCGGCGCCGCCGAGGCGTTCGGGCAGAAATGGGACCAGTGGGTCTCCACCGATCCACAGATCCTCCCCAAACTCGTCGAATCATGTAATCAGCTCGCCGAATTACTCGACGGCGGGGCGCTGGACATCGAGTACGCGAAGTACATGTTCATCGCCCTGCTGATCATTACGGCGATCGAGATCGCCTATCTGATCGCGGCGGCGTTCGCGACGTTCGGCGCGTCCACCGCCGCCATTCCCGCGGTCGAGGTCGCGGCGCAGGTCACCGCGAGAACCATTTTCAAAGAACTGCTGGAGCGGCTGAGCCAGCGGCTGCTCGGCGCCGTTCTCCGGGGCGCGCTGGCCGGTGCCGCCGAGGGCGGCGGGCTCGACCTGCTGATCCAGGGCATCCAGGTCGCGCAGGGCAACCGCGACGGCATCGACTGGAAGAAGACCGCGATGGCGACGTTCGACGGCGCCGTCGGCGGGGCGATCTCCGGCGGCATCGGTCACGGCATGGGCAAGATCCCCGGGCTGGAGGGCGGCGCCGACACCGCGGCCGGAGCCATGTTCAAGGGCATGGCACGGGAGGGCGCGTCCGAGGCGCTGAGCGGCGTGGCCGGCACGATCGCGACGGCGGCCATCCACGGTGACCCGCTGACCTGGGACGCCATCGCGAAGGGCGCCACGTCCGGCGCGTTCGGCGGCGCCGTCGGCGGCGGCAGGGACGGCCTGAGCAACTACAACGTTCCCGGCGGCGACCCGCCCGGTCCGGGCGGCAACCCCGGTCCGGGCGGCAACCCCGACCCGTCCTCGTCACCGAACCCGTCGTCCTCACCGAACCCCTCCCCGTCCGGCGGCGAGGGCGGCGGGCCGGGCGGCGACAACGGCTCCGGCCCGAGCGGCTCCGGCCCCGGCGGCTCCGGCCCCGGCGGGTCCGGTCCCGGCAACTCGGGCAACTCCGGCGGTCCCGGTCCCAGCGGTTCCGGCGGCGGAGGGGATCCCTCCGGTGGCGGCGACGGCGGTTCACGATCCGGCGGCAACTCCGGCGGAGGAGGGAACTCCGGCTCCGGCGGCAACTCCGGCGGAGGAGGCGGCTCCGACTCCGGGGGCGGTTCCGGCTCGAACACCGCGAGCCACTCGGGCGGAGGAGGCGGCGGCTCCAACACCGGAGGCGGCGGCCCCGGTGGCGGTCCGAGCCACAGCGGCGGCGGCGGAGGCGGCGACTCGTCCGGCGGGGGCAACCGCATCGCCACGCTCCTTGGCGACACCGGTGGCGGGAACAGTGCCGGCGGCGGATCGTCCCTCGCGTCCACGGGCGGCGGCAACGCGCCCGGCGGCGGTCTCGGCGGCAACCCGTCGTCGTTCGGCGGCGGTTCTTCCACCGGCGCGTCCGGCGCCGGTCCCCTGGGCGGTGCCCCCGCACCCGGCGGCGGCCCGGCCCCGGCCGGTGGGGCCGCCCCCGTCGGCGGACCCGCACCGATGGGCGGGCCGGCACCCGGCGGCACCGTCCCGTCCG
Source organism: Spirillospora albida (assembly GCF_000718255.1). GTDB lineage: Bacteria > Actinomycetota > Actinomycetes > Streptosporangiales > Streptosporangiaceae > Spirillospora > Spirillospora albida. The sequence goes on along the minus strand of NZ_JOFJ01000016.1, from coordinate 118,167 downwards.
GCGGCACCGTCCCGTCCGGCGGCCCCCCGGCGCCGGGCGGCGGCACGCCTCCACCTTCATCGTCTTCGGCCACGCCGCCGTCGAGCGGCAACCCGTCGCCGGGAGGCGTTTCCGGGACGCGCGGCGGCTCGACCCCCTCCGGCGACCCCTCGCCGGACGGCGGCACGCCGTCCCACGGCGCGGGCCCTCCCGCACCGGGCAGCACCGCCCCCACACCCGAGAGCGGCGGCACTCCATCCGGCACCGAGACACCGGCGCCCGGCACGTCTCCACCCACCGAGACGCCCGCGCCCGGCGGCGAGACGACGGACATGGCGGCCGACCCCGATCCGCGCGGCGCCGACGGGTCCCCCGAAGCCCAGGACGCGATGGCTCCCCCCGAGCAGGGGAACGGTTCCGCAGCACCGCCCGGTTTCGTCGCGCCGATGCCGATGGGCCCGATGGGCGGTCCGGCGGGCACGGCCTCGCCGGGCGGCACGACGCCGCCCTCCGGTAACACGCCCCGGACGCACTCACCGGCCCCGGCGGCACGACCGGGCACCGACGCCCCCACGAGGTCGGACGCGCCCGCACCCTCCGCACCCGCACCGCGCCCCACCGCGGGCGACGAAGGCGGGACGCCACCGCGGCCCGCCCCGGCCGGGAACCTCGACGAGCAAGGCGTCATCCGCGGCGACGAGCCCGTCCCGCACCGGGCGGAACCACCGTCCGGCGACGCTTCCCCGGACCCGGGCACTCCCGGCGGCACCTCCCCGGACCCGGCCGGCGACGCGCCCCCGCCCGACCCGGCCCGGGACCTGGCCGACGCCGAGCAGCAGGCGCGCGACATCCTCGCCCGGTTCGGCAATGACGCGCCCACGGTCGACTTCACGTCGAACCCCATCGACCCGGCCGCCGCCCGGGAGGTCAACAACGCCCTCCAGCGGCTCGCGGCGGACTACCCGGAGACGATGCGGGGCCTGTCCCACATCGGCTCGGAGAACTTCCAGCAGTCGCTCGGGCCGGGCAACGAGGACGTCCTCGCCTACGCCACCCCCGGCGGCAACCCGCCGGGCATCTACCTGAACGACGACTCCTTCGCCGACAACGACCGGCGCGCGGAGGACGGCGCCGACGAGGAGCAGACCGGCTTCACCGTCCCCGGCGGCGGATCCACCGAGGGCGTCTTCACCCACGAGTTCGGCCACCACCTCGGCGAGCAGCTCCTGAACGACCCGCGAATGCTCGCCGACCTGAACCAGGCCGTGTCCCGGGCTCTCGGCATCCCGTACGACGCCACCCAGCCGCACGACCCGGCGACGGTGCAGCGCATCGAGAACGCCCTGTCCGGCTACGGCGCGAGCGACCCCCACGAGATGATGGCGGAGGCGTTCACCGAGTACCGCCTCGCCGACTCCCCCCGTCCGCTGGCGCAGGCCATCGGCGAGGTGATGGACCGCCACCTCGGCGCCCAGCCGTCCTCTCCCCCTGCCCCGACCGGTTCCTCGCCCCAGCCGGGGAGCAATGGGCTGCCCTCCGGGAACACCGCACCCCCCGCTCGGAGCGAGGCCCCGCCTCCTTCGGAGGAAGGCCGCGCCCCCACCCCCAGCGGCGAAGCCCGGCCGGACGGCGACCGGCCACGCCCCGACGACGGCACCCCGCGCCCCGACCAAGACCAGCCCCCAGCGGACCACGCCCCGTCCCGCCCCGCCGACGATCAACCACGCCGTCCCGAGGAGAACCAGCCCACGGACGACGCGCGATCCCGCCCCGACGACGATCAACCGTCCCCCGCGCAGGACCAGCCCACGGACGACGGCCCTCCTCGCACCGACCGGGACCAGCCCGCCGCGGACGACGGGCGTCCGCGATCCGACGACGATCGGCCGCGGCCGGACCGCGATCCCACGGGCACAGACCGAGACCAGCCGCGCACCGACCACGACCAGCCGCGGTCGGACGAGGGCAGGCCGCGCCGCGAGGAGGGCCCGCAGCCCGACCAGCGGCACACCCCCGACCGGGATGTGCCCGAGGGGCTGCCCGACCGCCTGCACGACGCGTGGCGGAACAGCACCGAGACCCCCGCGGGGCGCGCGCTCTACGGCCCCGACGAGCCGCACATGCGGAACACGGCCGGAATGGTGAACCCCGATCCGGGCGGCAGGTTCGTCCTGGACGGAAACGGCGACCGCGACGGCGTGTTCGTCGGCGACCGGCGGATGAGCGCGGCCGAGGTCGCGGACCTGGTCCGCAACGACCCGAACTGGAACGGCCGCCCCCTGCTGCTGCTGTCCAACAATGCCGGGGACGGGGATTTCGCAAGCGAACTCGCACAGCGGCTCGGCGTCCCCGTCACAGCGCCCACAGGGCCGGTCGACCTCACCGCGAACGGCACGCCCGAATCGTCGGGCTGGACGACCGTCGAGCCTGGCGGCACCGATCCCGTCCGGCGGTTCGGCACCGACGATGAGGGCCAGCGGTACGGGGACGAGAATCTCGGCGACGTGTTCCGCAACCTCCCGCCGCATCTGCGGAACGCGCTGTACCAGTACACGGTTCAGTCGTTCCCGAACTCGTGGCTGCGGCCGGGCAACGACCTCGGCGCGTGGCTGAACGGCATGCAGGCGGAGGCCGACCGGGCCGCGCAGTTGATCCACATGAATTACGGCCGCGGCATGCCGACGCCGGAACTCCTGGAGCAGTGGGCAGCCCACCCCGGTCTCTCCCCGGATCAGCGGGCCCTCATCGATCACGTGCGGTCCTCCCCCAACCCCGAGGACCGCCTCAACCAGCTAGCGAGCAACCAGGGATACTGGAATTTCCTGCACGGATACTTCGGCGAAACTCCGACCGTGGACGCGTTCAACCGGCGCATCGCCGAGTTGGATCAGGCGCTGAACCAGCCCTTGCCGGAACCGGTGCAGACCGAACGGGGCCTCCACGACGTCAGTTTCATGACGGCCCGCGACGGTGTACCGCTCGGTTCACGAAACCCCGAAATGCTGATCGGCTCGATCCAGGCCGAGCCGGCGTTCATGTCGACCTCACTCGGACGGGAACCCGCGGTCGTTGACGGCAACCCGTTCGGCTACCGCATCCACCTAGACCTGCCGGACGGTTCTCGCGGGGTCTGGATGGGTGGCGCGAGCCATTACCCGGATCAGCGCGAGCTGGTCCTGCCGCGCGGTACTCGTTATCAGATCACACATGTGGAGACGGGCGCCGAGGACGCCAACGGTCGGCCGATCATTGAGATCCGCGCGACGGTCATCCCGCCCGGCGCCCCGGACCCGGATCCCGTGAGCACGTCCCGCCCGGCTCCGCGACAGTGGGGCCCGCCACCGCCGCTGGCCTCCGCATCCGGCTCCGACCCGTCGGCCGCCCCGCCGGAAGGCGGCGGACCGCGTCCGGATCCGGGGCGGACGCCGACCGGCGACGGGGCGGCACCGCGCGCCGATGGCACGCCCCGGCCCGGCGAGGGCGAGCGCCGGTTCCGGCGTGGAACGACGAGCGACGCGAACCCGGATCCGGGGGACGCCGAGCCGCGGCACCGGACCGATCCCCCGGTCGGCCGAGGGCTTCCGCATCAGCAGGCCGAGTGGACGCCTCCGTCCTACACGCGCGAAGAGGGCATCGATCTCGCGCCCGGCGAGCGGCTGGTCGATCAGGGCCCGCTCGAGCCGCGCACCCGGTACACCGTCTACGACGACGACGGTTCAGGCAACAGGATCCCGCGGACCCTGGCGTACACGGACGGCGACGGCAACGTCGTCAACGTCACCAACGTCAGGCCGGAGGATCCGAGCGCCCCGGTCGTCGATCCGAACGAGAACCCCGACCTGATCCGCCCCGAACCGGGCGTCACCCACATGGTCGACCTCGGTTTCGACGAGCCGCACATCTTCACCGGTGAGCCGCACACCGGCGGCGACGAGGGCATGGCACCGTCCGCCACGCGGTTCGATCCCCCGGCGGACGCGGTCCCTGTGCGGTGGCCCGGAGCGTACGACGTCTCGACGGAGGGTCCTTTCTCTGCCAGAGGCGATCTGCCTGCCAATTCTCGGATCGAGGTCCGCGGTCCGGACGGTCGGCTGCACGGCGTCTTCTGGACGGACGGGGATCGGCGGGTCACCCACGTCCGCACCTGGTACGGCGACGCCGAGCACGGCTTCAACCCCGAACTCGGTGACACCAACCGGAACATCAAGAAATGGAGTGTTCCGCGTCCGAACACCCATTATCTTGTCGAACCCCACGGCCGTTTCCAGACGACCGACCCGGCAGCGCCGCTCGACCCGCCGGACGCCGCGCGCACCGGTGACTTCGGCGGCAGCGGCGTCGCCCCAGGCACGTTCCTCTTCCACACCGACGCGCGGGGACAGTCCGACAGCGCCAGCGGACGACCCGACTACGACACGCCCCACGGCGACGACGAGCAGCGGAACGAGAACGTCCAGCGGAAGGTCGGCAGGCTGGGCAAGGGGGCCAGAGAGTACCCGGGCGGCGGCTTCGACGGTGGCCACATCTTCCCGCACGAGGCCAGAGGCCCCGGGGAACGGATCAACTACTTCCCGCAGTGGAGTCCCACGAACCGCGGGAACCACGGTGCGGACGTCACGCCGCAGACGGGATGGCGGCACTCGTTCGAGAGCCTTCTCGAGCAGCGGCACAGCAACAATCCCGACGTCACGATCGAGCGAATCGACTTCTTCCCCGAGCCGAACGATCCGAGGATCACGCCGGAGGTCGTCCACACCCGCTGGACGGAGACCGATCACTCTCAGGATCCTCCGGTGACCACCACGCACTACCGGAGCTACCACAACCTCGATCCCTCCCAGCGAAACGGCGGCGGTACACCTTCTCCCGGTACTCCGCCGGCCGGTGGCGCCGGGGGCGCGGGCAGCGGGCCGCCGCCCTCACCGAACCCGCCGGGTGGCAGCACGCCCGCGCCGGCGCAGCCGAGCAGCGGGACACCCGGCCCCGCCCCCGGACAGCCGGGCGGTGACGGCACGACGAACCGGCCGATCGCCACGGACGGCGGAACCGAGCCTTCCTCCCGGGCCTCCACCGACGTCCCGGATCAGCCGCGATTCCGGAGGAGCGACCGGTCCTCCGAGCCCGGTGACGGCCAGACCGGTGACGGTCAGACCGGTGACGGTCAGACCGGTGACGGTCAGACCGGTGACGGTCAGACCGGTGACGGTCAGACCGGTGGCGCGGACGCACGGCCGTCCTCGGCCGACCCCTCGGGCACACCCGAGCGGGGTGAGAACAACACGCGCGGCGAGCGCACTCCGCGACCGGACGCCCCGGCTCACTACGGCTGGTATCCGGATCAGTCCCAGGGCGCGCCGACCGGATCAGCCACCCCGCCTTCGCCCGCACCCGGCCCCATGGACGCGGAACGTCCGCAGCCCGGGGACCGATCGCTTCCGGAGGATGCGGCGGGCACCGGCACTCGGCTTCAGGACGCCTCCGTCCCGCCCGTAGGCCACGCCGTCCCGAGAACGGCCGAGGGTGAAGGCGCAGCGCCACGGACGGCCGACCCGGAGCTCATGCGGCGGATCCATGAGAACGAGCAGATCCGGCAGGTCGTGGACGCCGCACGCCAAACGATCGTCGACGACAAGGGCAATCGCCTCGGCGATCTGCTGGACGACGACCTGCGGAACCGGCTCCCCGGCCACCCCGCGCTCGCCCGCATCGTCGACGGGGCCGGCCCGCCGCCGCTCACGCCCGTCGAGGACTCCCTCCGGCACTCGCTGCTGGCACGACCGAGAACCCTGCACAGCCTGCTGACACAGCCCGAGGCCGTCCGCATCCTGGAGGACTCGGTCCGGGAGGTGAACGAACGGGGCGCCGAAGCGATCCTGGACGAGGGGAGGGTCGAGCCCACGCCCACCCCGCTCGAGGACTGGCAGATCAGGATCAGCGATCGGGTGATCGGTGAGGTCGGCTCCTCGAAGGCTCCCCGGCAGCTCGGCTTCGACAACGAGGCGTATGAGGCGGAGGTCCGGCGCGCTGCCGGGCAGCCGCTCTCCAAGGACAACGAGTTCGTCAACCGGTACCTCGACGGACTCTACGACTCGGCCGCGGAGGGCACCGACACTCTCCACCGGATCCTGCACGAGCTGGCGAACGATCCCGGCGACGCCAGGATGCGCCCCGGTCCGAAGGACCGTGTCCGCGCCCTCGACAAGATCATCAACGACTATCGCGGAAACCCCTCCGAACTCAACGACCTGCTCGGCGGGAAGGTCCAGTTCGACAGTGTCGGCGACCTGTACCGCGCCCTGAACCGCGTACGCGAGGTCACCCAGCGGTACGGCGTAGAGGTCGTGGCGATCAAGGACCGGCTGCGCAGCCCGCAGCCCAGCGGCTATCGCGACATCCGGATGGCGGTCCGGACGCCGAACGGCCACATCGGAGAACTGCGGCTCCATCTGCGATCCTTCGACGCGGTGGCCGACTACGAGCACTCGCTGTACGAGGTCTCCCGCGACCTGCCGAACGTCGCCGAGGACCGGGCCGCGAACGGGGAGCGTGACGAGGCGCTGACCGACGAGGAGAACGCGGTCCGTGAAACGATCAACAGGCGGCTCAACGAGCGGTTCAGCGCGGCTCTGAACGAGTCCTTGCCGCCTCATCTGCGTTCCGGACCCGGCGACGACGGTGGATCAAGCACTCACGGGGACGGAGCCCGCGATGTCGGCCCGCCTCGGGCCGAGCAACCGGCAGGTGAGGGCCACGAGTCTCCTGCACGACAGGATCCGGAGGTTCCGGCCGGCCTGCCCGAGCATCTGCACGACGTTCTCCGCGACAGCGACGCCACCCCGGCGGGCCGCTCGTTCCACGATCCGGCCGATCCCGCGATGCGGGATCTCGCGCGGCGCGTTCCGGTGGACCACCGGCGGTTCGTCGTGGACGGCCACGGAGATGCCGAGGGCCTGCGGCTGCCGAACGGACGCCGCCTCGACCCCGACGACCTGGCGCATTTGATCCGCAACGATCCGAACTGGAACGGGCGCGAGGTCTTGCTGCTGTCCTGCGGGACGGGCGATGCGGACTTCGCCGCGCGGCTCGCGCAACGGCTCGGCGTGCCAGTGATCGCGCCGAGTGGATTGGCCTGGTCCGACACCGACGGCAACGTGTTCGCCTCGGCCGGTCGTCCCGATCCGGATGGACGGCTTCGCCCTGACTGGCCACCGAACGGTTCATGGCGGTCCTTCAACCCGGACGGTACGACCACCACGGCGGGGAGCAACGGCTACGCCCCGGGTCACGACGGCCGGCGCGCTGCGGATCCGGCGCAGCGTCCGGACGAGGCGGAGGCGCGGGGCCTGCGCGACTGGTTCCGGCGAGAAGGCCATGTCGATGCGGACGGGTACCGGCGGTTCGACACCGACGAGCAGGGAGGGCGATACGGCGAGAACCGCCTGGCGCACGTCTACCGGAACCTGCCGCCAGAGCTGCAGAACGCCTTGCACTGGTACACGGTGCAGTCGATGCCGAACCCGCATCTGCGCCCCGGAGCCGACGTCAACGGGTATCTGACCCGTCTGTACACGGAGCAGAACTACGTCCAGCACCTCGCCCACCTCAACGGTGGCGTGATGCCCTCGCATCGCGATGAGCTGCTGGCCATCTGGAACCGGCCCGACCTCACCGATTACCAGCGCCAAATCCTTCAGCATGTGCTCACGCAGACTGACCCTGAGGGCCGTCTGCAGGAGCTGTGGCAGAGCCACGGGCTGCGCGAGTTCCTTCGCGGGTATCTTGGCGCGGATCCCACTCCGGATGCCTTCTGGCGGCGGATCAGCGAACTCGATCAGGCGTTGCACCAGCCGCTCCCCGAACCCGTCCAGGCGATCCGCGGATTGCACGAAGTGACGTTCATGCTCGGCCCCGACGGTGCGCCGCTGGGCGGACGGCATCCCCTGCTGCTCCTCGGTACCGTGCAGACGGAACCGGGGTACATGTCGACGTCTCTCGGCTCCGGGACGACGGAGGTCGACGGACAGGGCTTCGACTACCGCCTGCGTCTCGCGCTTCCCGCCGGATCCCTCGGAGTCTGGATGGGCACCAGCAGCGCGTACCCTGACCAGCGGGAACTCGTCCTCCCCCGCGGCACCAGGTATTACATCAAGAGCGTCACCCAGACCGGATGGAATGGGCGCGAACCGGTCTTCGACATCGAGGCGGTGGTCATACCGCCGGGAACGGCACCCTAGGGGCGACCATGGAAAGAGTTGCAGAGAAGGAAGGAATCCGCATCTCATGACCAGCGGCTTTCCGGACCTGCCGCAGGCCCCGCCGATACCGGGTGGTCCGCGGCCGCCGAGGGGGACGTACGAGCGCTTCACACGGCAGGCGGTGCTGTATCTGCCGGTCGTGGGGCGTGGCGAGCTGCTCGGTTACCTGTGGGTGGCCGAATCCAACGCCAAGGCCGCCGGATTCCTCCTCCGCCTGGCCACGCGGAGCGCGGGCATGGAGGCGTCCCGGACGTGGGGGGCCCGGCTGGAGGAGGCGTTCGCCCAGGGCCTTCCGGCACGGGACGCGGTCGGACGCTGGGTCGGCGCTCCGGAGGATCCGGTCGCGGGCGCCGTGCCGGTGGGTGCCCGTGCGGAGCGGGCGACGAGTCTCGACGCGTTGCACGAGCTGGCGAATCCGGGAACCCCCCGGACGGCCGGGCCGCTGGTGCAGGACGGGTTGTATCCCGACGGCACGCCCGCGGACCGCGCACAGGGATGGGGGCCGCTGGTGAGCGTGCGTCCACCGTCGTACGCCGTGGAGACGGCGGGGCCGGTGACGTTCTATCCGGTGACGCGTGACGGTGCGGTGTTGGGTTTCTTGTGGGCATCGGTGGCGGGCGAGGCGGCGTCCTATCTGGCGCGCCCGGCGGCGGGCCGGGACGGTGAGGTCGCGGCCGGACTGTGGCTGGCGCGTCTGGCGCACGCGTTCGGCGCGGGCGTCCCGGCGGTCGAGGCGGTGCGGAGGCTGCGCGGGACCGAGGAGGATTCCCTGGCCGGGGGCATCGCCGCGGACGCGGCGGAGCAGACGATGGCCGATCTGAGCGAACTGGCCCGTCTCGCGGGCGAGTGACGCCGCGGGTTGGACGATCAAGGGGAAGTTCGATGAAGCTGGTGCCGCGTCGGTACCCGGAGTACTACACCTACGACGAGAAGCCCGTCGTCCTGCTCGAGCCGCCGGACGGCGGTCTCATCGCCCTGGCGGTGAATCCGTGGCGCGGGGATTTCGAGCGGGCGATGCGGTACACCGCGGATCTGCTGTTCAACCGGGACGCCGACATCGAGGAGCTGTCGTTCGAGGAGTTCGTCACGGCGGTGGAGCTGTACCGGGCCCGGTGCAACCTGGGCGAAGGGCCGGTCGCTGCGATCTATGAAACGATCCGCGGATTGATAGCGGCGGCCGAGGACCAGGACCGCTGGGAGTTGAACGCCGAGGAGAAGGCGCTGGTCCGGGAGCTGAGCAAGCGGACCAACCCGCTCTTCGACGCCGCTCTGCGCGAGCAGGGATTGACCCCGACCCCGCCTCCGGTGCCGGTCATGCGGATGGCGCGGATCTTCGATTCCATGGACCCCGTCCCGGCCGTGGACCGTCCCGCCGTCCGGGACGACGAGCGGGAACCGTTGCTGCGGTACCTCGAAGGGGCACCGATCGTGCTGGCCGCCCGTGGATACGGCATCGACGTCCTCGACCGCGACCGCCCTGCGGCGGTGCCCATGACGTATCACACCGACGGCAGATGGGTCTGGCCCGGCGCGATCGCCTATTACCTGCGCAACCACGACGTCCCGCCCCAGCCCGGCCTGGTCGAGCGCGCCCGGGCGGCCGGTTTTCAGGTGCCGGACGTGGACGAGGACGCCCGCCGGGCGGCCGTCGACGGCATCAACCGATCCGACACTCTTTGACCATGGCGGCACCGCAATCAGAGCGCGATCTCGTCGCAATGCTCCTTCCCCATAGCCCTGTCCTGTTCGATCGGGCCCGGCGGATCCTGCGCGATCTGGCCCGGGACGCCGTCGACCGGTTCCAGGTGGGCGCCCTGCGGGACGGCTGCTGGACGGTCACGCATGGCGAGAGCGGCTGGCGAGCCGTTCACGTCCTGGACGGCGTCGCCGTCGAGGCGTCCACGCATAGCACGGCCCGGGAGGCGACCGCCCGTGCCGTCGGTGACGTGCTGGCCGACGCCGGCACCGGCGTGAACAGCACGGTTCTGCAGGCCGCCGGTCTGATCGTCGGCAAGGCCGGGGTGTGGGAGTTCACCGATGCGGGGGAGCGGCCGGGTGCCGAGACGACGGACGCGCCCCGCTCAAGCAAGACCCTCCACATCTCTTTGGACGATGTCGCCGGCCGCCGCGGATACCTGGTCTGCCCGATGCGTCCCACCTCTGGAGCGGGCCGGTTCGTCAGCGTCCGCGAAGTGTGGTCGATGGCGGTGTTCAACGAGCTTCCGGAAGGCCCCGGAGAGCCCGGCGAGACCCTCCCCGAGGGGAAGGTGCTGGACGGCTACGGTGGGCCCGACCAGGTGTTCCTTTTCGAGCCGGGGACCCCGTTCCACCGGCAGGGGCTGCCGGGCGACCCCACGCGCCACCACCCGCAGCACCGCTACCGGGTCCGAGCACCGCTGACGGTGTTTCCGTCCTTCCCCTTCGCGACCGACACCATCTCGGTCGAGAACACCGCCGGCCAGGGCCGTGGCTACTACCTGGTCGACACGGTCGCCGCCCTTTTGACGGAGGGAATCCTGGCCGAGGTGCCCGGGCCATGACGACCGACACCGAAGCCGCCCTGCTCGCCCGGCTCATCGCCGAGATCACCGGCCTCCTGCCTCCGACGTGGGAAAGCGCCAAGCTCGTCTACCGCGCGGTGGGCGACAACGAGTTCATCCAGCTGGCGGGCGTCGAAGAAGGCGGCGGTCGTCCTGGCGGCATCAAAGCGGCCGAACTGCGCCTGCCCCACTCTCCGATACCCGACCTGCTGCGGCGGCACCGCGAGATCACCGCCGATCCCGATGAAGGCGCCTGGTCGGTGCTCACCTACCAGCTGCGGAACAGCGACGGCGAAACGGATTGGTCGGTGTCCGCCGGATCCGCCGCCGAGTGCATCCGGACCGAGGACGTCACCCCGGCCGACTGCGCCACCGAACTCCAGCGCTTCCCCCGCCCCGAGGAGAGGCTTCCCGCATGGATGCGCGAGCTGCTGCACCTGCACCGCGCCGCCCAGGACCACACGCCCGTCCCGCAGGCGGAAGGCGATCTTGTGGCGCTGCTCCCCGCCGGGACTGAACGGCTGTTCGTCCAGGCCCGCGCGAAACTCGCCGACCTCGTCCCCGGCGCGGGCCGTCTCGGCATCGGTGAACCCGCCCGCGACGGCTGGAGCGTCACCCATGCCGAGGGCGTCTGGTTCGTCCTCGCCCCCGGCGGGTCCATCCAGCCGCACGCGGAGGCCCGCCGCGCCGTCGCGCACGCGATGGCCGGCATCATGGCGGACGCCGACATGGAGATCAACAGCGCCGTCCTCACCCTCGCGGGGATCCTCACCCGACAGCGCAGGCCGCGTAAGAACCAGCAGGCGTGGATGCTCCACGACATCGGCCGCGAGCTGGCGTCCCGCACCGCCGGATCGCCCCGGCCTCGCAACTCGCCCCCTTGTATCGCCTTGGACCCGCTTCACAACCGTCCGGGTGGGTACTTCATCTGCTTCCCTGAACCCGCACCGCAAAAAGGCTCCTTCGTCACCGTCCACGACCTCTACGTCATGGTCGCCGACAAGGTCCTACCCAAGCCTTCTCCCAGCCCAAAGCCCATCTCCACGCCTCCCACGGCAGTCCTTCCTGTCGGCACGGTGGTCGACACCTACGGCGATCCAGCCGACCCCTTCGTCTTCGACATCGAAACGCCCTTCCTATTGCGCGGCCTGTGGGGCACGCCCAGCGACCACGCCTACCACCGGTACCGTGTCGAGAAGCCCATCCAGGCCCGCACCGGCCTGTTCGAGCCCGGACCACTCGGAGCCGACCCGCCCCCGCCGAACACCGGCATGGGGTACCACCTTCCCGACTCCATCACCGCCCTCCTCGACTCCGGGCACCTGGTGGAGGTTTCCGATGACTGAACTCACGCAACGGAAGGGACGCCCATGACAGACGGTCCAGGGCGCGGACCGCTGCCCTATGACGCACAGCGTCACGACGAACTCGTCAAAGGCGTCGCGATGCTGCTCGCCAAGGCCGCGCCGGCCGAATGGAAACGCATCGACATGAAGGCCGTCATGTCCGTGGGCGTCTCCGACATCGCCCTCACGGTCGTCCTCCGGGACGGTTCGTCACCGCCCATGGAAATGCCCCGCGATGTGATCGGCATGGTCGGCGAACTGCGGTCCATCATGTACCGGCCAGGGGCGGGCACCTGGCTGAGCATGCGCCTGATGATGGATCCTCCCGGCACCTACTACACCAGTTTCAACTACCAATATGATCCGCTCTGGAAACCAGATCTCACCGCCAGTGAATGGGCCCAGGATCTGGCCGCGTTCCCCCGTGAGGACGCGCATGTCCCGGAATGGCTGCGGGGCAGGCTGCAGGAGGCACGGTGAGTGAACGGCTGAGTCCAGAACAGCAGAACGCACTCCTCGAAGACATCACGCTGGTGCTCGTCCACACGCTGCCGGCGGCATGGCAGGAGTCCGTGATCGTTCACCGTGCCGTGGGCTCGCACAGCGAGACGCTCGGTCAGGTCCGCAAGATCTCCGGGCCGGGTCTGCCCAGCCTGTGGACACCACCGCCGGCCGTCGCCGAACTTTTCGCACGCCTCCGCTCCGGTATGCACGAGGAGGGCCTGGGTACCTGGTTCTCCGCGAAGTTCCGGCTTACCTTCCCCTTCACGTACCAAATCGAATACAACCGCGCGGACGAGCCGACCTGGGCGGCCCCTCCCCCGGCAGAGGCATATGCCGACGAGCTTCGGCTCCACCCGCGGGCCCCCGAGCACATCCCGTCGTGGCTCCAGAAACCGCACGGCCACCAGCAGGCCCGACCGCAGGAGTCGACATGACCGACGCCCAGCCGCCAAATGGCCCAAATTCGTCCGAATTTCGGCCATTTCTGCCGTCCGGGCCTGTGCCGTCCGCTCCTCCCCCGCAGGGAGGTGTACCTCGGGTGGTGCCACCCTGGGAGCAGGTGTCCGAGCCCACGACCTACGAGTCCCGGACGCGCTGGCCCATCGTTCATCTACCGGTCATGCTGAACGGCCTGCACGTGGGCTATCTGTGGGCCGGGACCGACGAGGTGTCGGCAGGATTCGTCCGCCGGAACCAGTACCTCACGGAGGCGATCAGCACCCCGTTGGTCTGGAACCGGCGCCTACGCGAGAGCTTCGCCCAGGGGCTGCCCGCGCGTGAGGCGATCCGGCAGTGGATCGGGCGCCCGGAGGACCCCGTCGGCGGCGGTGTCCCCGCGGGTGCCCGGGAAGAGGTCCTCGAGAGCAGGCGTGCCCTCGCCCGGCTCGCCAACCCGGATGAGGAAGAGTCCCCCCTGGACTCACTGGTGTACGGGGAGCTGCCGGACGGAACGCCCTTGGACCGGTCGGAGGGCTGGGGGGCACTGACCGTCGAACTGCCTCCCTTCTACGACATGACCACCGAGGGCCCGGTCCGGTATCTGCCGCTCACCGGCAGCGGCGTGACGCTGGGCTACCTATGGGCGGGTGTCACCGGCAACGCCGCTCTGTTCGAGCCCCGCGCCGACGCCGGCGCCTTTGGGGCCGACGCCCTGTCGGCCTGGATCCTGCGACTCCGCGATCTGTACGGACAGGACGTCCCCGCGTCCGAGATTCTCAACCGCTGCCGCGCCTTGCCCGCGGATCCCGCCGCGGGCACGGTGCCCCCCGGCACCGCCGTGCAGGAGGCACCGACACTGGACGACCTTCGCCGTCGTGCGGCCGTCCATGAGCAGTCCCTACCGCTGTCGCGGAGCCCGCGCCCCGAGGACGTCGAGGTCTGGACACGCCCCGGTCTGGAGCCCGGGGAGCGCGAAGCGGTGCTGCGCTATCTGCGCGATGCGCCCATCGTGCTCGACAACGATCGGCTAGTCCCGGACGAACTCGACCGGACCAGGCCCCGGGTCGTTCCGCACACGTACCACACGGACGGCACCTGGGTCTGGCAGGGCGGCGTTCCCTACCAACTGGAGCAGCGCGATATCGCGCCCGAGGATGGCCTGCTCCAGCACATCAGAAGCCGCGGCTACCAACTGCCCCCTGCGGACCCCGCCATCGTCGAACGCGGCAAGCACGCCCTCCGTATGAGACGCATCCTCGTCCCGCCTCCTTCGTAGGTCGGTGATCGATGCGCGGATAGACCGGCTTCCTCCTCTATCTCGCATGAATCCATCACGTAGGCGGCACGCGTCCATTAGCGTAGACACGTTCCGTTGCGAATAAGTGACCGAGCGTGCGGCCGGAGGGTAGTGATGGGCGATATCGATCTCGAGAAGCTGCTGGAGGAGGCCCATGAACACCTGGCGCGCGCCGAGGCGCTCGAGGGGCGGGCAGGCCACTTGACCGGCGAGGCGGAGAGCGACGACGGCCGCGTGGCCGTCACCTGGAACCGCGACGGCATGGCCGGGTTGCGGCTCGATCCCCGCGCGATGCGGATGGCCTCCGAGGAGCTCGCCACGGTCATCGTCGCCACGGCCAGGGAGGCGAGGGAGAGCTACCGGCGCCACTCCGACGATCTGCGCCGGGAGGTCTTCGGCAACGCCGGCGACCCGGCGGTCGAGCAGGACGAGGTCAAGGCGAAGGTCGCGGAGGCCCAGAAGCTGTTCGACGAGACCTTGCGGGACGCGACCGCGATGCTCGGCGACATGCGCAAGGTCTTCGGGCGCTGACATGCTGTTCTCGACCGGTGAACTGCTCTATGCGAACGGAACGTTCGCGAACTGGGCGGGCGAGGTGCTCGCCGAGATGCGCCATCCGCGAGGCACATGGCGGACCCTCTTCCTCACAACGGATGATCGTGTGCGGCTGGTGCGTCCCGATGGCGACCTCGTCCTGCGCACGGTGCTGCCGGACGGCTCGACGGTCCGTCGCGTCCCTGTCGAGGACGCCTTGGAGGACCCCTGCGGAACCGTCCGGCGGCACCGCCGCGGCTACACGGTCGAGGACTCCTCGGGCGCGCCCACCGGAACCATCGCCGTCGACGGGAACACCTACGTCATGAGCGACGCGCAGCAGCAGGCGATGGGTTCCGGCACCGAGCGCCCCGACGCGTGGCAGATCGAACTGAGCCCGCGGATCTCCGACACCGGCGCACGACTGTTCCTCGCCTTCGTCATGGCCATGGACGAGGCCCTCCATCACCCCGGAGACTTCGGCTGATCAGCCGGGACGGCCGAGACGCGGCCGCTCGTTCCGCCACTCGGCGATGCCGTGCTTTTCGATGAAGGCGCGGATCTCCTGTACGCGACGCAGCGAAAACCCTCCCCGCACCGCGCCGTCCGGATTCACGGGGCCCAGGTCGACGAGCCCGAGCACGATGGTGCCGGGCACCCGGTCCTTGCGGTACTTCCAGTAGCCGGGCGCCTCCGGCAGCAGCTCCGTGTCGCACCAGACGACCAGTTCGGTGACGACCCCTTCGCTGTTCAGCCCGACGGCCTTGATCGCGGCGGCGGGGATGAGGTCCTGCTTTCCCTTCGCCGTGCGAACGAATCCGTCGACGGTCAGAAAGGAGCGCAAGTACCATTCGGGATGCTTGAGGCCGACAACGGTGACCACGGTCAGCATGAACAGGAGGACCGCCGCCGCGAACAAGGCGATCGAGGCGCCGCCGCCGACGAGGATTCCGACGACGACGCAGGCCACCGTCCCGCCGCCGAAGGCGAGGGCCGTGCGCACTCCCCCGCCGCCATCGTCGATGACGATCACTGGACCCTCAACCATCTTCGGACCTCCTGATCGGATCCGTACGCTCGACGTACGGATCGCCGTACTCGCTGCCGGTGAGCGGTGCGCTCATCACGGGGGAACCGCCCGCGAGCGGACCTTCGGAAACGCCGGGGACGCCGACGTCCGCGGCGCCCTTGGGGATGGCCAGGCCGCCCTGGACGTAGGGCCTCATCTGCGGAGGGATGCGGGTGATGGGAATCCTGAGGCTTCGGCCGACGCCCTGGCCGCCGAAGGCCCACCCCCGCATGAGCTGGCCGGTCACCTTCTGCTCCAGCAGTGCGAGCCGTCCCTTGGCCACGTCGTCGGCGCTGTTGACGGCCGCCTGGACGAAATCGGCGTACCCTCGCGTGTTGCCGGACAGCATCTGCCCCGTCGCGTCCACCGCCATGCCCGCCCAGAGAAGCCCGGCGGCGGCATTGCCGACCGTTTCCAGGCCCTTCTGCCCGGTCCGCAGGAGACTCCGCATCTGTATGGCGAACAGGTTCGCCTGGGCGCGAACGATGACGAGCTGCGCCTCGGCGGCCGTCTTCGTCGGGGGGAACGGGATCCGGCTCACGATCATGAGTGCGAACATCCAGGCCGCGTAGAGCACCAGGATCGTGGAGAGCACCACCATCAGGACGATGAAGGCCGCGATCAGCAGCGCCATGATCTGCAGGGAGACGGAGACGGCCGCCGCGAACCCCAGGGATATCTTGATCTGGTTCCGATAGGCGTTCAGGTGCTTCTCGCAGGCATCCCTGTCCTTTCCGGACCAGTCGGCCTCCTGGAGGGCGTCGAGCTGCGTTTCGACGGCCTCCTGGGCCTGGAGCAGCTTGTGCATCACCTTCCGCCACTCGCCGGCGGCGTCCCACAGCTGAGCGGGATCGGACTGCGCCATATAGATGATCGCGACGCTCGGCCAGGCCGCCGACACGAACACCGCGCCGATGGCGGCCTCGTGATAGGCGATCTTCGCGTCCCGCTCGAGGCCGTCGAGGCCGTGGCCGCCCATCAGCCGGCCTTGACCGTGTTCTTCTTCTCGACCTCGCGGAGGATCCGCGCGGTCTCCCGGAGCTTGCCGTCGACCTCCAAAAGTGCGCGTTCCTTCATCATGAGGTCCTGGTCGGCGTATTCGACGGCCTGCACGTAGGCATGCGCGAGGTGCGCGCAGAAGGTGGTGAAGCTGCCCGCCTCGACCTCGCGGGGGCTGCCGTTCAGGTCGCTCCTCGCCTCGGTGAGGCATCGGCCCACCGCTCGGACGAGCCTCGTACCGAGGTCCTGGATGCGGTCCGGGTTGAACCGGACGCCGTCACCCGCCGAACCGACCGGGGCCGCCCCGAAGGGTGATCTCGGCAGGGCGGGCCGCATCCGGCCGTCCGCCCCCGGTCGGCCTCCGGAGGGAGCGTTGATGATGTCGTTGATCTTGTTCGGCGGTGACACGGCTCTCCTGGGGGGAACGGCCTGACGGAACGGTCTACCATCGATCAAAGAGCGGTCATGATGATGGCACGCCCGAGCGGAGCCGACAACAGAATCCGCACGATTGGTCACACGTAGTCATATCCGGTTGAGAGGGACGGTGTCTTGCCCGAACGCGCGCGTCCGGAGTTCATCGCTTCGGATCAGCAGCTGGACGGCACGATGCGGCCGGCCGACGTGCCGCCCGCCGACCCCCCTCAGGCCACGGACGCGGACGCGACACCACCCCCGCGAGCTGGACGAGCCCGCCGTGTGGGGATCGCGGGCGGCGCGTTCGCGGCGGCCGCCGTCCTCGGCACGGCGGTCTGGGCGACGAGCGGATCGGGTGACGACGCAAGGCCGACGCGCTTCACGTCCATGCCGGAAGCGTGCTCGCTCGTGCCGGGAGAGATCCTGGAACGGATCGTGCCGCGTTCGGAGCCGCCCGTCCCGTCCACGGCTCAGAACTCCACGACGGCGCGGTACGCGGCCTGCGAGTGGTCGGAACCGCCGGGCATCGCCCGACCCGGCACCACGGCCGCGCATCGGCTGGACATCTCGGTCAGGCTGCACCTGGACGGAGACGCGGCGGCGAAGTCGGAGTACGACGCCGCCTGGCGCGGCGCGCGGGCCATGGCGGGCACCGCCACCGGAGCGCCCGGCGATCTGCACGGCGAAGCCCCATCGGTCGTCCGCATCGGCGAGCAGGCGTTCACCCAGCACCTGACGCTCAACGGAACGCTGGGACGGTCCGGAACGGTGAAGACCACCGCCCGGCTCCGCAACGCCGTCATCACCGTCCGGTACACCGGCGCGACGGCCGAGCCGGGAACGGCCGATCCCAAGACCCGCGAGAAGCCCCCCCTGGACGAGGCCACGGCGCGGAACGGCGCCGAGCAGGTCGCGCGAGCCGTCACCGAGGCCCTCACCCGTTGCGGAACCTGCTTGGAGCGTCAGCCGGGCGAATAGCCCCACGCGAGGCAGACGTCCTTCAACCGCGGCGGTGCCGGCTCCGGCGTGTCCAGGACCCGCTGGATCCGTCCCGTGTGGATCTTCTCCAGCCAGTCGCCCAGCCCGGGAACGAACGAGCCGGTGCCCGCCTCGCCGTAGTCGAGCATGTCCTCCTCCCACGGGACGCCGAGGAAGTCGCACAGGCCGCTCACGGTGCCCACGGGATCCCGGATCAGGTCCTCGTACCGGACGGTCGGCCCGTCCAGCTCGCCACGCGCTTCCTCGACCGCCTCGCAGTAGCGGACGATGTCGGCGACGTGCTGCTCCCGCTCGAGGTACGGCCGGGCGACGCGCCAGGACCTCAGGATCGCGGACGGATGCCGCACCAGAAAGACGAACCGGGCGTCCGGCCAGCACTCGACGATCTCATCCCGGATGAACACGTCGTTCGGCGACTTGTTCACGAGCAGGCGCTTGCCGCTGCGGGCGAGTTCCTCGGCCAGGACGGCGTCCCACAGCAGGAAGCGCAGGTCGCGCGGAGTGTGCCCGAGCCCCTCCATCGCCCGCGCGACCTGGCGGGACTCGAAACCCACCGTGATGTCGCCCAAGTGTGTCTCGTGCGGGGCGTGCAGTTCCGAATGGCTTCCCAGGATCGCGCGCAGCAGCGTCGACCCCGTCCGCACCGACGACAGGATGAACGTCGGCGCGGTCAGCCTCCGTCGCATTCGCGCCCTCAGCGGCCCTGCGGCGGTCCAGGCGGCCCGGCCGGAGGCTGCGGCGACCCCGGCTGGTAGGGCGAGGGCTGCGAGCCGCCGAACGACGGCGGCCCCGGCGGCATCATGCCGCCCTGCATGGGACCGGACGGCATCGGGCCGGACGGCGTCGCGGGCTTGCGGCGACCACGCAGCAGCACGAACCCTCCGACGACCACCACGGCCAGGACGACGACGCCACCGGCCACGGGCAGCACCGGGAAGCCGCCCGAGTCGTCCTGCTCCTCGGCGTCCGGCTTCGTCGCCGCCGGCTTCTTCGCGGTCGCCATGACCTTGTCGAGCCGCTCGTACGGCGGGTTGGGAGTGTTCTTCGGCACGTCCTGCCTGAGGGCGCGCGGAATGCTGATGACGCCGTAACCGAGCTGGTCGTCACGCCCGGGAGCCCCGAAGTCCTTCGCGGTGCCGATGAGACGCTGCACGACCTGCCGCGCCGGCATGTCCGGGTAGCGGCTGCGAATCAGCGCCACGGCACCGGACGTCAGCGCGGACGCCTGACTCGTCCCCGCTCCGCTGGAGTATGCGTGGCCTTCCTTGTTGATGAAACCGACCCCCGAGCCGGGCGCCCCCACAGCCACATAGCTCTGCTGCTGCGTCGACTTCCAAGGCTTGCCGTCACGGCCCAGCGCTCCGACTGCCAGGACCCCTGGACACGACGCGGGATAGATGGCCTTGTTGTCCACGTCCCCGGTGTTGCCGGCGCTGGCGACGATGACGACATCCTTTTGCGCCGCATACCTGATGGCGTCCAGCAGCTGTGGTGGGCATTGGTTCGGGTAGATGGCGGCGGCCTCGCCCGACTGGGAGATGTTGATGACCTTGGCGCCGTGATCGACGGCGAAGCGGACGGCCTGGCCGGTGCTCCGGCCGCTCACCGAGGCGGAGATCGGAAGGATCTTGGCTTCGGGAGCGATCCCCACGAAGCCCGTACCGGTGCCTTGCGAGGCGATGAGGCTCGCCATGCCGGTACCGTGACCTCCCTGGTGGGTATCGAGGTCCTCACGGCCGTCCCCGCCGGCACCCCTCAGATTCAGGCCCGGCAGCACCACCGGCCGGAGGTCGGGCAACCGGGCGTTGACACCGGTGTCGATGACCGCAACGGTAACGCCCTTGCCTTTGGTAAGGGGCCAAACGTCTTTTGTGATGCCCCAGGAGCCGAACCACCACTGGTTCGGGCCAGGGCTCGGGACCGCGTGCGCGGGTGCGACCGGCGCTAGAGCCAGGCCGATCGCCGCCGTCGACGCCGCCGTCCGAAGCAGCCATCGCATCCGCCGCACACTCCCTCGTACATCCAATTTCGTCGAGCCGTTCCGGGAGGGCGTGGAGACCAGATCTCCACCCCCTCCCGGGTGCTGCTCACCTTAGTCAACCGATGACGGGAGGAGCCGTGTCGTCATCGGCACCCCAAACATCCTCGTCCTCGGTCAGCCACGTGTTGCGCTCGCGTTCCTCGTTCTGCCCGCCGCCCTGGCCGCCGCCAGGCGCCATGGGCATGCCGCCCATCGGCATCCCACCGCGCATCCCGGCCGCGTTACGGCCCGCGCCACCCAGGCCCGGTCCCGCACCGGGACCACCGGCACCGATGCCTCCACCGGCGCCAGCACCGGCACCGCCGAAGCCGCCTGGGTCGGCACCGAACCCGCCACCTGCGCCACCGCCCGGGAGTCCGCCGCCGCCCCCGCCGGGAAAACTCGACAGGTCGGTCTTCGGGGTACCGCCGAACGGGCCGCCGTCCACACCGGAGCCCGGCGGAAGGTGCGGTCCATTGCCACCTGGGGGATTGAACGGGCTCACTTCACCCGGTGCGAACGGGTTGGAGCCTCCTGGCCCACCGGGTGCGAAGCGCCCGGCACTGTCGCCGCGGGGCAGGTTCCCCGCACCATCGGTGGTCGGGAAGCTGGAGCTTCCAGGAGAAAGGCCGCCGCCCCCGCCCCCACCCTTGGGAAGGCCGCCGGGCCCCCCTGGGCCGGGCCCCGGAGTGCGCGGATCATCGCCACCGGTACCGAGCCCTGCGGGCAGGTCCTTCGTGATCTTGAGCGGATGACCTTCGAACGCCTCGTTCATCCGGGCGTTGAACTTCTGCATCAACTTGCGGGCGGCATCGTCGTCGCCGTCCGTGTTGATGTAGCCGTCCTCCATGGTCTTGCCGGTCGTGTGGTACCAGTCAAGGATGTTGGTCTTGTACCACGTGTAGAGCTGGGCGTTGCGGTGGCTGTCGTCCGAGAGCTGGCCGGCCGTCTTGTAGACCTTCCCCAGCTGGTCGAGGGCCTCCTGCGCGACTTTGCCCTGCCAGTGCTTCACGATGCGCTTCGCATAATCGTTCTGCAGCAGGTCGGTCATTTCCGCGAGGACTTCGGCAGCTTCCTTGTAGGCGGTGCCGGCGTTCCCGACGGCAGCGGGGTTGAGATTGCTCAGCTTCTTCTTGATTTCCTCGAAGTTCTCGTCGTTGAAGCTGTAGCTCCCGAAGGCCATCCCGTCCCGGATGGGGTATTGCTCAACGTTGTCCTTACCCATTGGTTCCCTCCTTCCGGCGTGGGATCACGTGAGGTCCGGGGCGCCCGAGCCCGGGTCCACATCGCCCACCTTCTTGCTTGTGTTGTTGTGGGCGTTCTCGTACTGGTCCGCGGTCGCTCTCAACTTGCCGATCACGGCGTTGTAGGCCGTTTCGATCGAGCTGATGTACTGCTGGAAGCCGGTTTTGCTGGCGGTCGCGACCTCGACGAACTTGTCCGACCCCTTGGTGTCGCCGAGGTCTTTCGTGGTGATGTTGGTGGCGCCGACCTGGTTGATCTTCCGCTTCCAGATGTCGAGCTTGTACTTCATGTCGTTGGCGAGTTTCCGGAGCTCGGCCGGGTCGACGTCGTAGCCGTCCTTGGCCTGCGCCTTCCACTCTCCGCGCTCCGGCTGCGTACCGCGCGGAAGGGCGTTCTTCGGGTCGTCCCACTTGCCCGCGTCGGCTCCGGTGCTGTACTCGTAGTACAGCTGGCGCTGCCGCCATTCCGGCAGGTCGTCCCACTGGTCCTGGGTGAGCCCGTTGACCTTGATCTCGGCCGGCGGGGCGCCGTGTCCGCCGCCCACGTACTCGGTGTACTGGACCTTCTTGAGTTGCTCGTCTGTCAGATGGAATTCGTCGCCCATTCGCTCACCCTCACTGGCGCGTCACGTCTGGTCCCCGGCATGGCCGTGTCGCGCCACGTCGTGCGACCCGTGGGCCGCACGACGTGGACGGACTGCGCGGTCGGTCAGCCCGACCAGATGTTCAGGTTCGCGCGCTCGGCACCGGTGTAGTTGCTGTGGGCCTCGCCGATGACGACGCCGAGCTGGCTCAGCACCTGTCCGATGTGGGCCGCGGCCGTGTCCCACTGGCGCTTGGCGTCCCAGTAGGCACCCTGCGCGCCGCCCTCCCACTGGGCGAGCTGGCTCTCGAGGGTCTTCTCCAGGTCGTCGAGCTCGTCGACGAGTGCGCGGTAGGCCAGGGTGAAGTCGGCCTGGGCCTGCTGCATCGCGCCGAAATTGGCCTTGGTGTAGCTGTCGCTCACTTTGGGAGTCCTTTATCTCGGGGGGCGGGAGGAGGGGGCCTCGATCAGGTGGCGCCGTTGAGCAGCTGGTTGATCTTGTTGACCGCGTCCTGCTGCTCCTGCTCCTTGCTCTCGTAGACGATCTTCGTCTGGACGAGCTTCTGGTGCATTCCCTCGAGAGCGGACCGGACCTTGTTCATCTCGGTCTGGAACTCGTTGAAGACCCGGTCGAACGACACCGCGGCGTTACCGGCCCAGCCGGACATGAGCTGGGACTTGTGGCCTTCGAGCTTGCTCTGCAGGCCCTTGACGATGCCCGCGGAGTCCTCGATGCGGGTCGCGGCCTGCTGCATTGCGGCTCTGTCGACTGCGGACTGGTCCCCCACAGTGTCACCTCCGTAGCGATTCTGGTCGCGCCCCAGGAGAGAAGGGGCGGCCCGCTGTCGGCCGGCCGGGGAGCACTCCTGACGACACGAAATAGCCTTGATCTTAGGTCTTACTGTGCGTCTATGTCGACGCAAATGATGACAGTCACGTTCCTGTGATGTATACCACGATCACTATGTCCGTGGTATGGAAACCGGCTTGCGTGCAAGGGCGGGGTCCAGAGCCGGACCCTGCGGGATGAGGTGGATCACGCTGGAAGGGACGGGGGCGGCCTTTCCAGCGTCGTAGCCGAGTTTCTTGGCCACCTCGGCGGACGGCAGGGCGAACCGGATCCCCTGGTCGTTGACCAGTGACAGCGATCCCGAACCGCCCTGGGCGGTGTCGCCGCCGGCGGGCACCAGGCTCATCAGGGCCGCGCCGCCGGGCGGCAGCACCATCTGGTCGACGCTGCCGGACGAGCCGGCGCTTCCCGAGCCGAGGACTCCCGCGGACGGTGCCGGGAGCCTGCCGCCCACCGTCAACTGCGCGGCGGCGGACCCGACAGGGAACACCGAGCACAGCGGCCGGACGGGCTCCCAGGAGACGAACGCGGGCAGTTTCGGCGGCAGGCTGTTGTCCAGCAGCCGCGTCCGGGAGGCCCGCTGCTGCGCGGACGGGACGTCCGTGGGCAGCGGCCGGGCCTGCTCACCCGGATACGCGGTGGCTGTGGCGACGTCGCGGAGCAGGAGCTGCGCCTGCGTCTCGTTGATCTGGGAGAGTCCGTCGGCCAGCATCACGTACCAGAGCGCCTGCCCACCGGCTCCGGTGTCGGCCTTGAACACCTGGCCGACGCGGGCGGTCCCGCCCCGGGGGCCCGGTACCGCCCTGCCGCGGTCGGGCACGTTCGGCGAGCCGAAGTTGCCCGCGGCGGGGATCGCGTTCAGCCATGTCGCCGGGACCTCGGCGGCGCCGGGGCCGCCCGTCAGCGCCGGAACCTGGTCCGCCGGGACGGTCAGCTGCATGCGGTGGTCCTTCCAGACCACCCAGGGGGTGCCGCCGGTCTGGACGACGATGGCCTCGGTGTCGGCGAGCCGCCGCCCGCCGACCTTCTGACCGGCCGCGAGGGCGGTGATCTGGCGCTTCACACCGGTCGGCCCCGCGGCCTCGCGGGTGCATACCGACCATGGCCCGCGGATCAGCTGATCGTCGGCGGGCAGGGAGTCCGGTGCGCCCGGAATGCCGATCATCGCGCCGCGCTCGAACTTGGCCAGCGACTTGCGGGAGACGCTCCGCCGCTCCGGCGCGCTGTCGGAGTCGAGGGCCAGCAGCGCGGACGCGTAGTTCGCGACCGGGAACATCTTCTTGGTGTTCGCGTCGTAGATGTACTTGGTCCCGGTCTCCTTCTCGATGAGGAGCTTGCCGGGCTTGTCCAAACCCTTGGCGCCGCCCGGGGACAGGATCCCCCAGATGCCGAACACCGCGACGATCAGCAGCCCGACCATGAGGCCGGCGAACGCCCCGACCGACAGCCGCCGCATCGGCGATTCGGCGATGTCGGGCTCGCCCTGCAGCAGTGCCAGCCCGACCCGCTGCGTCATCAGGCGATGCGCCTGGTAGAGATCCCGCCGGTTCTGCATCAGCGCGTCACCCGGCCAGCCCGCGGACGCGGGAGTACACGTCGAGCACCGCGAGCGCGAGCGGGATCAGCGAGATCATCACCATCATGTCGAGGATGTCCCCCCACCGGCCCCAGACCGGGGTGGGACGGTGGTCCGGGAGCCACAGCGTCACGCCGACGACGATCCCGGCGAGCAGGAGCAGCGGTACGAGCGCGGCGGCGAGCGCCAGCACCTGGCTCCCGTGCGCGGCCAGTCCGATCGTGGTGAGCACGAGGCCGAACAGCCCGACGACCAGCATCCAGGAGCGCTGCGCGACGCCCTTGAAGATCCGGGCGCGCAGCAGCAGCGACAGCGACATGACCGCCGTGGTCGTGGGGCCCGTCCAGCCGCCGGAGTCGAACAGGAAGAGCATCGCCCCCGCGGCGACCAGCGCGATCGCCGCGATCAGCCCGGTGGAGAACCGGTCGGCGGCCGCGGTGCGGGTGAGCACCTCCCGGCCGTCCACCGTCTCGGTGTCGCGGCGCAGGTCCTCGGCGCTGCTCGGGACGGGCGGCAGCGGCATCCGCGCCAGCTTGAACGACAGCGACGGCACGGCGGCGAAGAACATCATCACGATGACCGCGGCGACCGCGGCGATACCCGCGGCGGGCAGATCGTCGAACGCGAACCCGACCCCAGCGCAGGCGGCACCGACGAACGCGGCGAACGCGATGCCGAGGAAGACCGGGAGCCCGTCCGCGACGGCGAACGCGGCGATGACCGCGGCGAGCGCCGTGACTCCGAAGGCGGCCAGCAGGTGCGGGGCGCCGAGGTCGGGCAGGCCGGTGCCGTCGCGGGCGGGCGCGGCCAGCCCGGCGAGGAAGGCGTGCGGAAGCGCCGCCCAGCCGAGTATCACGCCCGCGCCCGAGTCACCGGCGGCACGGGACAGCACCGCGGCCATGATGAGCGTGAGGAGCGCGACGATCCCGGCGGCGATGGCCGGGACGATCCACGGCGGTCCGGACAGGGCGATCACGGCGGCCCCGGTGACGAGCGCGCCCGCGCCCGCGCCGAGCCCGAACGAGCGGGTCGTGGTGGGCCGCCACCGGTCGGTGCGCTCCCGGATGCCGGACGCGATCACGTCGGCGACGTCGTCGAACGACATCTCGGGCAGTTGCGCCATGCGCGGACGGAAATAGAGGATCTCGCCGTCCCGCACGCCCAGCGCGGTCGTGGTCTGGGACGTGTCGAACGGCTCGCCGTCCAGGCGCTGCAGCACCCAGCCGGAATGCGCGAGGCCCGCGTCCGCCATGTCCTCCCCGGCCGCCCGCAGCAACGTGGGGAGCATGTGCGCGAGAGGTACGTCGGCCGGCAGGGAGACATCGACGCGGCGCTTGGGCGCGACGATGGTGACCCTGCACAGTTCGGTCGTGGCGGGCGAATTCACGGGAGCTCCCGTCCTTCAGGTCAGATCAGGCATGGATCCGATCGACGCGCAGCTTAGGATGTGACGGCCGTCAAGGCTAAATCAACCTCAACATCAAGAGAATCCCGCGGGTCGGCCGTCCCCCTGTTCCCCGGTCGCCCGGGGACGAGCTCCCGGAGGTACCCGCGAGGTGAGCACGATCCTCGTCCGGCGCAAGGAACGCCGCAAGCCGCCCCCGACCCCCAAGGGCGAGCTGCTGCTGGAGTCCCCGCCGGAGATCCCGGAGCAGCAGAGCGGCGGCCTGCAGAACGTGCTCATGTACCTGCCGATGGCCGTGATGCCGCTCATGATGGGGCTGATGTTCCTCGGCGGCGGCACCCGCAGCCCGCTCATGATGATCAGCAGTGGCGGCATGGCGCTGGCCATGGGCGGCATGATGATCGGGCAGCTGGCGCGGGGCTCGGGGGAGCGCAAGTTCAAGCTGAACGGGGCGCGCCGCGACTACTTCCGCTACCTGTCGCAGGCGCGCCGCAAGGTGCGGCGGGCCGCCGAGCAGCAGCGCGAGGCGCTGGAGTGGAACAGCCCGCCGCCGGACTCGCTCTGGTCCCTGGTGATGAGCGCGCGCATCTGGGAGCGCCGGCCCACCGACGCCGACTTCGGGAACGTGCGGATCGGCACCGGGCCGCAGAAGCTCGCCGTCCAGCTGATCCCGCCGGAGACCCGGCCGGTGGAGGATCTGGAGCCGATGACGGCGGGCGCGCTGCGCCGGTTCGTCCGGGCGCACTCGACCGTGCCGAACCTGCCGGTGGCGGTGTCGATGCCGTCGTTCGCGCGGATCCTGCCGATGGGCGACCCGGACGCGGTGCGCGGCATGGTCCGCTCGATGGTGGCGCAGCTCTGCTCGTTCCACTCGCCGGACGACCTGCGCGTCAGCGTGTGCGCGTCGGCGGAGGCGATGCCGCACTGGGACTTCGTGAAGTGGCTGCCGCACGCGATGCACCCGACGGTGACGGACGCGGCGGGCCCGGTGCGCCTGATGGCGGGCGGTCTCTCCGAGCTGGAGCGGATGCTCGGCAACGAGGTGAAGGACCGTTCGAGGTTCAGGCCCGGCCTGCAGCAGGACGACCTGCCCTACCACGTGGTGATCGTGGACGGCGGTGCCGTCACCCCCGACTCCCAGATCGGATCGGACGGCATCCAGGGCGTCTGCGTGATCGACCTGACCGGGCAGGTCGCGCCGACCGCCGACAGCACGATGCTGCGGCTGCGGGTAGCGCCCGGCAAGATGGCGATGCTGCGCCGTGACCGCACCGGCAAGGACGTCCCGAGCTCCCTCGGCCGTCCCGACCAGTTCGGGTACGCGCAGGCGGACGGGCTGGCGCGGCAGCTCGCGCCGCTGCGGGCCAGCGCCGCGTCCGGTCCCGAGATGGACGCGCTCTCGGCGGCGACGACGCTGACGACGCTCCTCGGCGTGCCCGACCCGGCCCGGATCGACGCGCGGCAGGCGTGGGGGCCGCGGGCCCCGCGCAACCGGCTGCGGGTGCCGATCGGGCTGGACGCCGACGGCCAGCCGATCGAACTCGACATCAAGGAGGCGGCGCAGGGCGGCTACGGCCCGCACGGCCTGTGCATCGGCGCGACCGGTTCCGGCAAGTCGGAGCTGCTGCGGACGCTCGTCCTGGGCCTGGCGATGACGCACTCGTCGGAGGTGCTGAACTTCGTCCTGGTCGACTTCAAGGGCGGTGCGACGTTCCTCGGCATGGACGGCCTCCAGCACGTGTCGGCCATCATCACGAACCTGGAGGACGAGCTGCCGCTCGTCGACCGCATGTACGACGCGCTGCACGGCGAGATGGTGCGCCGGCAGGAATGGCTCCGGGCGGCGGGCAACTACGCCTCGCTGCGCGACTACGAGAAGGCCCGCGAGCAGGGCGCGCCGCTCAAGCCGATGCCGACGCTGTTCGTGGTGCTGGACGAGTTCTCCGAGCTGCTGTCGGCGAAGCCCGACTTCGCGGAGCTGTTCGTGATGATCGGCCGGCTGGGGCGCTCGCTGGGCGTCCACCTGCTGCTCGCGTCGCAGCGGCTGGAGGAGGGGAAGCTGCGCGGCCTGGACACGCACCTGTCCTACCGGATCGGCCTGCGGACGTTCTCGGCCGCGGAGTCCCGGGTCGTGCTGGGCGTGCCCGACGCCTACGAACTGCCGCAGGCGCCCGGCAACGGGTACCTGAAGATCGGCACCGAGACGATGACCCGGTTCCGTGCCGCCTACGTGTCCGGGCCGTACAAGCCGGACGAGGACCAGCCGCAGCGGACGCCGGACGGACCGCGGCAGCCGGCGCAGATCGTCCCGTTCACGCCCGCCTACGTGGCGCCGCAGATGCACCAGCAGGAGCGGCAGCGGCAGCGGCGGCAGGAGGAGGACGGCCCGCAGATCAGCCTGTTCGACCTGGTCGTGAAGCAGCTGGCCGGGCACGGCCCGCCGCCGCACCAGATCTGGCTGCCGCCGCTGGAGGAGCCGTCGACACTCGACCAGGTGCTGCCGAACCTCCAGCAGACCCCCGAGTTCGGCTTCACCACCGCCGGCTGGGACGGCCGCGGCCGGCTGCACGCGTTCGCCGGGATCGTCGACAAGCCCTTCGACCAGCGCCGCGACCCGATGTGGCTGGACCTGTCCGGTTCGGCCGGGCACATCGGGGTGGCGGGCAACCCGCAGTCCGGCAAGTCGACGCTGCTGCGCACGATCGTCCTGTCGCTGGCTCTGATGCACACCCCTCAGGAGGTGCAGTTCTACTGCCTCGACTTCGGCGGCGGCTCGCTGGCGCCGCTGGCCGAGCTGCCGCACATCGGCGGTGTCGCGAGCCGGCTCGACCCCGACCGGGTCCGCCGCACGGTGGCTGAGGTGTCCGGCCTGCTGGAGTCGCGGGAGCGGTTCTTCACCGAGCGGGGCATCGACTCGATCGGCACCTACCGCCGCATGCGCGCCGAAGGGGAGATCGCCGGGGACGGTTTCGGGGACGTCTTCCTCGTCGTGGACAACTGGCTGACCGTCCGGCAGGAGTTCGAGGCGGTCGAGGCGACGGTCACCGACCTCGCCGCGCGCGGCCTCGGCTACGGCATCCACGTGATCGCCGCGACGAACAAGTGGTCGGAGTTCCGGCTGACGATCCGCGACCTGCTCGGCACGAAGCTGGAGCTCAAGCTCGGTGACCCGTACGAGTCGGAGATGGACCGGAAGCTCGCCCTCAACGTGCCGGAGGGCCGGCCCGGCCGCGGCATCACGCGCGAGGGCCTCCACTTCCTCGGCGCGCTTCCCCGCGTCGACGGCCGGACCTCGGCGGGCGATCTGTCCGACGGCGTCCGGCAGCTGGTGGAGACGGTGCGGGCCGGCTGGCAGGGCCGCCCGTCGGCGCCGCCGGTGCGGATGCTGCCGGATCTGCTGCCCCGCACCTCGCTGCCGTCGCTGACCGAGACCGGCAAGCGGATCCCGATCGGCATCGACGAGGACACCCTGTCCCCCGTCCTGCTGGACTTCGACAACGACCCGCACTTCGTCGTCCTCGGCGACAACGAGTGCGGCAAGTCGAACCTGCTGCGGATCATCGTCGAGTCGATCAAGGAGCGGTACACCACCGCCGAGGCCCGGATCATCATGCTGGACTACCGGCGCGCGCTGCTGGACTCGGCGGAGAGCGAGCACGTCATCGGGTTCGCCGCGTCGTCCACGGCGGCGGCCGGGCTGATGAAGGACGTGCACGGCGCCCTCGTCAACCGGCTTCCGCCGTCCGACCTGACGCCCGAGCAGCTGCGCAACAGGTCGTGGTGGAGCGGGTCGGAGCTGTTCCTGGTCGTGGACGACTACGACCTGGTGGCGACCCCGTCCGGGAACCCGATGGCTCAGCTCGCCGAGCTGCTGCCGCAGGCCCGGGACATCGGCATGCACCTGGTGATCTCACGGACGATGGGCGGCGCGGGCCGCGCCATGTTCGACCCGATCCTGCAGCGGCTCAAGGACATGGCCAGCCCGGCGCTGATCATGTCGGGCAACAAGGACGAGGGGAACCTGTTCGACGTCCGGCCGAGCCTGCTGCCGCCGGGCCGCGGCACCCATGTGGACCGCCGCGCGGGCAAGCGCCTCATCCAGACGGCCTTCGGGGAGGACCCTCAGGGCTGATCGCGGTCGTTCGCGAGCGGGGCGGCGCGTCCCGGCCTCCAGCCGCGCCGGCGACCGGCCGGGATGACCGCCCCGGCGAACGCGACGGCCAGGGCGAGCGCGAGGGCGCCGCCC
This sequence comes from Spirillospora albida, assembly GCF_000718255.1. GTDB lineage: Bacteria > Actinomycetota > Actinomycetes > Streptosporangiales > Streptosporangiaceae > Spirillospora > Spirillospora albida. The sequence goes on along the minus strand of NZ_JOFJ01000016.1, from coordinate 87,866 downwards.
GCGACGGCGAGGCCGATATCGCGGGTGCGGTGGTCGACCGGCTCCGGCTTGGCGATGGGCACCGCCCCGCTCATCGGCCGGGCGCTCGCCGCGCCGGGCTGCGCGTTCGGGTCGACGAGCGCCGTCACCGCCTGCAGCGGACTGATCATCCCGTGTCCGCTGCCCTGGCCGTTGCCGCCCTCGGCGGTGATCAGGATGCGGTTGATGACCTGCTGGTAGGTGAGCCTGGGGTGCCGGGCGCGGACGAGGGCCGCCACCCCCGCCGCGTAGGGGGCGCCGAAACTGGTGCCCTGAAGTCCGCCGACATAGCCGCTGCCGAGGGTCGAGATGACGTTCTGCCCCGGCGCCGACACGTCGATGCGCGTCTTGAGGTTGGAGAACCCGGTGATCGTCCCGGCCTCGTCCACGGCGGCGACGGACAGCACCCCCGGATAGCTCGCCGGGTAGGCGGCGCTCTCCTTGCCCCGCTGGTCCTCGGCGACGTTCCCGGCGGACGCGACGATCAGGGCGTCGCGGCGCTGCGCGAACCGCACGGCGGTGCGCAGCGCGGGCGTGTCGGGGGCGTCCACCGAAACGTTGATCACGTCGGCGCCCCGTTCGGCGGCCCAGGTGATGGCGCGGGGCAGCAGCAGGGTGTCGTTGGTGCTCTGCCCGCCGGCGAACTTGGCGTTCAGCAGCCTGACCTGCGGAGCGACACCGATGAACGGGACGTTGCGGGCGCGCATGTCGGACGCGGCGATGATACCGGCGACCTGCGTGCCGTGTCCGATGCAGTCGTCGGTGGTGGACCTCGTCGCGTCGAAGCTCGCCGCGATCTTGCCGCGCAACTGCGGGTGGCTCGCCGTGATGCCGCTGTCGACGACGGCGACGGTCACCCCCTTGCCGCGGGTGATCCGCCATGCCTGCTCGAAGTCCAGCCGCCGCTGCGCCCACGGCTCGATGGTGATGGCCGACGCCGGCTGCCCGCTCGGCTTGTTGCACGCGGGCTGGGACGGGACCGACGGCCGCTCCGGCTTGCGCGTCTTCTTCGGCTTCGGAGTGGGGGTCGGCGCCACGCGGGGACGCTCGGCGGGGGCGGCCGAGGCCGCCGGGGCGAGCACGAGCGCGGACGTCACGACCAGGCTGCCGGTTCCCGCCGCGAGTCGCCCAATGCGCATGTTCCGCCTCTTCCCGACACGTTCGAACGCCACGACTCTAAGGGATTCCGCAGACGTGATTCACGTCCGGCCGGGCGTCCCACCGCGGCCGGGCGGGCCGGACCGTTCGCGGACGCCGCCGGGGCGGACGGCGTTCCGGGAGGCATCCCGCCGAGCGCGGATCGCCGTTAGCATCGGGCGCATGCAGGGCTATGCACCGGTTCCGCCCGGCCCGGAGGGGCGGCGGGCGCCGCGGCGGCTCGTCGCGGTCGGGGCGGTGCTGGGCGTGCTCGCCGTGCTGGTGCCGCTGGTGTGGGTGACCGGGGGGTTCGAGGAGACGCCCAAGGAGCCCGTGAAGAGGGCCGGTGCGGTTCTCGATACCGAGTTGTTCGACGTCACCGTGCGGGACGTCCGCGTCGGCGCGGGTGACTCGGGGCTGGGGAATCAGAAGGAGCGGTTCCTGATCGTGCGGATGCGGGTCGTCAACAAGGGCAAGGAGACGGCGCCGCTCGGCTTCGGCGGGGTTCAGGAGGCGGTCGTGGCCCGTACGGCGGCCGGGAAATGGGTGAGGCCGGACGAGATCGAGGGGCTCGCCGCGGGCGCCACCACGCAGGTCACGCAGCCGGGGCTGGCCGTCGAGGTGTCCGCCATGTGGAAGCTGGGGCAGGCGAATCCGCCTCGGAGCTTCACGGTGGGCGTCCGCAGGTGGAAGTACGACCACGGGTTCACCGACGAGACGTACCGGTGGATGGTCGACACCGAGGAACCGTTCGCCGGGCGGCTGACCCTGCCGGTGGCGGCGTCGTGAACGGGCGCGCGCTGCTCGTGCGGGGCGGGACGGCGGTCGCCGGGACGGTCATGCTCGCGGGCGCGATGTGGCTGCACGCCCTCGAGCCGCGGATCGAGGCGCGCGAGCTCGATCCGATCCGCAGCCACGGCCGTCTCGGTGACGAGATCGGCAACCGGGACTTCTCGCTGAAAGTCGAGGGGGTGGACGCGGCGCGATCGCTCGCGCCGAGCCTGTCGTTCGCGAGGACGAGGACGATCGGGACGGACGGCGTGTACCTCGCAGTGCGCGTGCGGGTGATGAGCCGGCGCGAGCCCCTGTCCCTGCGGTCGGCGACGCTGGAGACGCCCGGCGGGTACGCCTTCGACGCGGAACCGCGGCTGGAGGCCGCCAACCCGGCCCTGCCGGTCTTCCAGCCGCTGATCTGGACGCCGGCGGTCTTCGTCTTCGAGCTTCCGCGGAAGCGGCTCGCCGGTGCGCGCCTCGTGGTCGGTGCGGGCGGGCTGCTGCCGCAGCTGTCCGCCGCGACGGACGTCGATCTGCGGATCAACGAGGACGGAGCGGCGGAGCTGCTCCGCACCGCCGCCGACGGCCTGGACGTGAGGAAGGGATCGTCGTGACGGAACCGGTGGTGTCGCCTCGCGACAGGCGAGTTCTCGAGGCTCTCCTGGTCGCGGTGGTGGTGCCGGCACTCCTCGCGTTCCATTGGGTGGACGAGTCGCGGAACGTCCGGCGGCACCTGGAGCCGCCGGAGAAGGCGACGGTGGTGGCGAAGAACGGGATCGGCCGGCTCTCCGGCGTCCGCTGGCGGGTCCTGGAGCGGCGGACCGCGCCGCCGCTCAAGGGTCCGTCCGGCCCGGACGTCACGGAGCTGCGGATCGCGATGGTCCTGCGGCCCGAGGACGCGGCGGGCGCGAAGACGGCCGCGTACGGCGTCGAGTACCGGCTGGTCGACGGGGCGGGGCGCTACTGGTCGGCGGACGGGCTGGTGAGCGGGACGCCGCGGGCGAACACCGTGTCGCGGCTCACGGTTCGGGGTACGGTGCCCCGCGCCAAGGTGGAGGCGGTGTCGCTGGAGGTGCGGCCGCGGCCGGGGACACGGCCGAAGGGGACACTGCCTTTGCTGCGCTTTGCTCTGTGACACGGGTCATCACGAGGTTGAACGCGGCGGCGAGCAGGCAGATCCGCAGGATCTCGAAGACCAGGCCGGTGCCGTACCCGATGAGCGGCAGCCGCGGCACCCACCAGGTGACCGGATGCGGCCCGATCAGCTCGTAGACGAGCCGCCGGGCCGCGTCCTCTCCGACGTGCAGGGCGGAGAAGAGCAGGGCGAACACCGCGAACGGCAGGAGGCCCGAGCGGCGGACGAGCCGCAGCCCGTACCAGGCGGGCAGCCACATCGCGCGCAGGCCGCGGGTGAGGACCTCGCGGGCGCTGCCTGTGCGGTGGAGGCCGCCGGCGTCCGCGATCCGCCGGGCCGCCAGGCTCCGTCCGAGGACGATCCGCTCGTCGGCGACGTCCAGGCCGAGGATCACCCCGGCGATCACGAGCCAGATGAGGGCGCCGAGGACGGCGTTCTGGAACGGCGGCCACAGGTCGAGGACGGGTCCGGCGACGTCGTCCACCCGGTTCCAGACCTCCCGGTCCGCCAGCCAGTCGGTGGCCTCGCGGCGCACGCGGTCGATGGTGAACACCGCGAACAGGGCGAAGTTGATCTCCAGGACGGCGGCGACGGCGGGGCCGAGCCGGGGGAAGCGCGTCCGCAGCAAGAAGTCGGCGAGGAACTTCGCGGCGAGGAACCCGGCCGTGAGGCCGATCGCCAGGCCGATGTGCCGGTGCAGGGACAGGAGCATCCCGATGCCCTGGATCTGGCCTTCGAGGCCCTTCTCGGCGAGGCCGCGGGACGCCGCCTGGTTCGCGAACTCGCGGGCGTCCTCGCCGAACATGCCCCACGCCAGGTAGAAGATGACGAAGGGCAGGGCCGCGCGGCCGATGGCCGCGGCGACGGACTCGTCGTTCCCGACGGCCCACGGGGCGAGGTCGCCGTCGTCCTCGCGCGCCTGGACGATGTCCAGGCCCTCCCGGACGCAGTGCACCATCGCGACCGCGACGGCGAGGGTGATCGTCGCGAGGAGCCCGACGGTGAGGACCGGCGCGGTGGCCGCCGCCGCGCCCTTCATCTCACCGAGCCGGTAGCCGCCGTACATGGCGCCGAAGCGCAGCAGTTCGCCGAGGCTGAACCAGAGCGTGAGGGGCAGCGCGAAGCGGCCGGCCAGCCGGAGCGTATGCCAGGGCAGGATCAGCGGCGACGTGGGCGACAAGACGGACATCGCGCCGATCGTAACCTCGGTGACCCCGCCCGGCCCCGGAAAAGCACGAAGCCCCGCCGTCCGGGTGGGCGGACGGCGGGGCTCCGGAGACCGGAATCGGTCAGATCGCGACCTGGAGCGCGGCGAGCTCGCCGGTCTTGGCCGTGACGGTGCTGTCGACGCTCACGCCGCCGGCCGCGAGGACGCGGACGGTCCAGTCGCCGTCGGCGGCGAAGAAGCGGAACACGCCCTCCTCGCCGGTGACGACCTCGGCGGTGAACTCGCCGGACGCGTCCAGCAGGCGCGCGTAGGCGCTGGACACCGGAACGCCGTCACGGGTGACGGTGCCCTGGATGACGGCCTCGTTGGCGAGGTCGACGGTGGCGGGCAGGTGGGCGGTCTGCTCGGGCGCTGCGCAACCCTGGGTCATAGCTCCTCCATCTCCGCGTGCACGGAAGGGTCGTGGATCCGGACGGTCGATTACTTGGGCTCGCCGAGTTCGATCGGGACGCCCACGAGCGAGCCGTACTCGGTCCAGGAGCCGTCGTAGTTCTTGACGTTCTCCAGGCCGAGGAGCTCGCGGAGCGCGAACCAGGTGTGGGACGAGCGCTCGCCGATGCGGCAGTAGGCGATGGTGTCCTTGGACAGGTCCACGCCGGCCTCGGTGTAGAGCTTGCGGAGCTCCTCGTCCGACTTGAAGGTGCCGTCGTCGTTGGCCGCCTTCGACCACGGGATGCTGCGGGCGGTCGGCACGTGGCCGGCCCGCTGCGACTGCTCCTGCGGCAGGTGCGCCGGGGCGAGCAGCTTGCCGCTGAACTCGTCCGGGGAGCGGACGTCGATGAGGTTCTGCGCGCCGATGGCGTCGACGACCTCGTCGCGGAACGCGCGGATCGACAGGTCCTGGTCCTTGGCCTTGTACTGGGTGGCCGGACGGGACGGCACGTCGGTGACCAGCTCGCGGGAGTCCAGCTCCCACTTCTTGCGGCCGCCGTCGAGCAGCTTCACGTTCTCGTGCCCGTACAGCTTGAAGTACCAGTAGGCGTAGGCCGCGAACCAGTTGTTGTTGCCGCCGTAGAGGATGACGAGGTCGTCGTTGGCGATGCCCTTGCCGGACAGGAGCTGCTCGAAGCCCTCCTTGTCGACGAAGTCGCGGCGGACCGGGTCCTGCAGCTCGGTCTTCCAGTCGATCTTCACGGCGCCACGGATGTGGCCCTTGTCGTAGGCGGACACGTCCTCGTCGACCTCGACCAGGACCAGGCCCGGTGCGTCCAGGTTGGCCTCAACCCATGCGGCGTCCACCAGGACGTCTGAGCGGCTCATGCGGGAACCTCCCTCTCGGAGCGAATCTTCGCGGTGATACGACGGATGATGAGATACATCTCGCAGCCGAGGCAGAACCCGAACACCGCGTTCAGGAACGCCGCCCCCAGCGCGAAGGCGGTGGCACCGATGCCGAGCCAGGTGAGCCCCGTCGCGTATCCGGCCGTGCCCACCAGGGCGAAGGCGAGGCCGACACCCTGGGCGAACCGGGGCGGGGCCTCGTCTTCGAGCTCCCGTGGCGGACCGAGCCGGGGACGGATCAGCACGGAGTAGACCAGTCCGTACGGCGCGTACCGGAGGCCGAAGAGGATCGCGATGGCGAAGACCGCGGCCTGAGCGGCGAGCAGAACCCCGCTTTCCGTCACGAGCACCGCGATCAGAACGGCCGTTGTGAGGGTCGCGGCGAAGCGCTGCCCGCGTGGGTCGACCTGCATCGGGGTGCTCCAGAAGGAGAAGCGTGCGTACGTACGAGCTGGAAGTCGGAAGTGCTCGGGGCGGACGGGCTCGATGCCTCAGGCCATGCGACAGAGCGAGGCGGCCACGCGGCAGAAGTCGACCGCGCGACGCTTCGTGAGCATCTGCTCTGTCCAGTAACGCACGGACATGATGTTAAGCCGACAATCCACGCCGTGTCACATCCGTCTCGCCTTGCGAGACGGTGACACTCGTCTTGCCGCAGGTCATCGTGATGCCGTTCACGTGATCACGCCGCCGAGCGCCGCGATCACGTCGGCCTTGCGGGGGGCGCCGGAGGCGCGGCGGACGACGCGTCCGGACGCGTCCAGGACGACCACGGTCGGCGTGCGGACCACGTTCAGCCGGCGCACGAGCTCGAGGTTGGCCTCCGCGTCGAGTTCGACGTGCGCGACGCCCGCCACCATCTCGGTCACCTCGCCGAGGACGCGGCGCGTCGCCCGGCACGGGGCGCAGAACGCGCTGGAGAACTGGACGAGCGTGGCCTTCTCTCCGAGCGGCACGCCGATGTCGTCGGGGCCGAGGATGTCGGTCACCGCGTCCTTCCCGTCGCGCGCGCGGAGGCGGCCGTCACGGTGCCGCCGGACGAGACCGAACACCGTGGCCGCCGCCAGGACCGCCGCCGCAACCCATACGCCTGTCATCACCGCGGAAACACCCGCCGGCCCGTATTTCTTCCGGAGACGTCAGGTCGGGATGGTCAGCAGTGGCCGTCCGTCCAGTCCGACGATCTCGAACGAGTACAGCTGGCCTCGGGGGAACATCGTGGAGCCGCGGTACTCGCCGTAGCCGTCGCCGTAGGGGACGTACCAGCTGCCGAGGGCGTCGCGCCTCCCGTCGCGGGCGATCACCATCAGCCGGCAGCTGGAGCCCTTCGGGACGCCCCGCAGGTACAGCTCGACCTCGGTGCCCCACGCCTTGCGGCGGAGGTTGACGATGGCCTTGATGTTCGTCTGCGGGTCCTCCGCGGTGATCTGCTCCACCGGGGGCGTCGCCGGTGGCGGCGAGGCGCCGGGAGGACGCGACGAGGCCGTGGGGCTCGGGCGCGGCGTCGCGCCGTCGCGGTCGCCGGACGGGCGGAAGAGCCCGCCGAGCAGGACGCCCGCGACGAGCAGCGCGCAGGCGGCCGCGGCGAGGGGCGCCCAGCCGCCCGGCCGCCGGGCGAGCCGGCGGAGCGGCCCCCTGCGCCGCTCCGCCGCCGCCCGGGAGAGCAGGGCGTCCAGCATCTCCGGTCCGGGGCCGGCGGCCAGGTCGAGCTGGGCCTCGTCGACGCGGCCGAGCAGGGCGGGCAGGCCGGCCAGCCCGGCGAGCTCGTCCCGGCACGCCGGGCAGGTCTCCAGGTGGGCGTCGACGTCGGCGCGCTCGCTCGGGTCGATCGCGCCGACCACGTACACGCCGAGGGAGGTGCGCACGTCCGCGCAGCCGTTCATGGCGCCAACCCCCGCTCCTCCAATGCGAGCTTGAGCGCCCGCAGCGCGTAGAAGGTGCGGGACTTGACGGTGCCGGGCGGGATGCCGAGCGTCCTGGACGCCTCCGCCACCGACCGGCCGCGGTAGTACGTCTCGACGAGGACCGCGCGGTGCGGGGCGCTGAGGTCGGCGAGCGCCTCGGCGACCGTCCAGGATTCGAGGGCGCGGTCGATGTCGTCGGAGCCGGCGGCCGTCATCAGGACCTGCTCGGTGATGCGGGTCTCCTGCGGGCGGGCGCGGCGGGCGCGGTGCGCGTCCACGACGAGGTTGCGGGCGACGGTGAACAGCCATGGCCGGACGGGACGGCCCGACAGCGCGTCCGGGTGCCGCCAGGCGCGCAGCAGGGTCTCCTGCACGACGTCCTCCGCCTGGGCGCGGTCACCGCCGGTCAGGCGCAGGACGTAGCCGAGCAGGGGTCCGCCGTGCTCGTCGTAGAGAGCGCGCAGGAGTCTCTCGTCCGCCGTGGGGCCCACACCGTACACACGTACGCGCCGGCGGGCCGGTTCACAAGGGCGGCGGGCGTTCTTTCCGACGTCAGCGCCTGCCGGCGGCCTCGAGGTCGTTCAGCCGGACGTTGTGGGCGGTCGCGGTCACCCGCAGCCCCTTGGCGGTGGGCTGGATCCCGGTGATCCGCGACCCGACGGGCAGGTCGGCGACCGGCACGACCCAGGTGAGCTGCCGCTGCAGCAGGGCGAGGGGCACCTGGGCGCCGCCGCCCGCGCCGACCGAGACGGGGGTGATCGCGATGCCCTTGTCGGTGGGCTTCACGGACACGACCGCGCTGCCCGTGACGGGGAAGCCGAGGATGGCGCCGGTCAGCTCGACGGCCAGGTCGTCGCCCTTCGGCGCGAGCGACTCGACCTCCTTCGGCGCCCGCTGCTTGATCACCGCGTAGGGCACGACGGCGGACGCGGCGGCGGTGCGTGCGGTGACGTTCGCGGAGTTCCCCGCGGCGACCTCGCTCAGCGGCGCCTGCACGCCCTCCATGTCGATCCGGACGTCCTGGACGGTGACGCCCTGCTCCGTCCATTCGCCGATCACGACGTCGATGCGGTCGTACTCGCCGCCGACCGCCTGGGTGAGGAACGGGATGCCGTGGATCTTCACGTCGGGTTGCCGCTGCAGGTTGTACTGCGCCGCGACCTGCTTGCCTATCTCGTCCTGGGCGACGCGGACGGACGCCCGGTCCGCGACGACCACGCCGGCGGCCAGCAGGATCACCAGGACGAGCAGTACTTTCCGCATGTCTCTCCTCCGCCGACGGCACGCGATCGCCACACCATAGTGGCCTCGCGGCCACGGGTGCCGGGTCGCACTCGGAAATGAGATCGCGGGAAACGCGGCGCGGGTTCTGTGAGATCAGCCACCCGCGAAAGGCGGGAGCACCTCCACGACCGCGCCCTCCGGCAGTGCGACGGAATCGTGCGGGCGGGTCCCCACCGGATCGCCGTCGATGAGGAACGAACTGCGGGCCAGGACGCGCGGGAAATCCCCGTCCCTGCCGTCCGTCGCGGCCGCCAGGGCCTCCCCCAGCGTGGCCGCGTCGTACGGTTCCTCGTGCACGCCCGCCGCCGCCTTCGCCGCCGCCCAGTACCGGATCGTTCCCTTCGCCATGCCCCCAGGGTATTTCCGTCCGGAAGCGGGCCGGCCATGAAAGATCCATTGCCGGGAGATGCGGCTCGGTTATGCTCATGGGCGAGGGATCCGGGCGACGAGGCCATGGAGTTCATTCGACAGCCCCGCATGGTCACCTCGTCTTCGAGCACCGGCCGTGCGTCGGGCCGGAGTGAGCCGCCTGGGTCCTACGTCTATTTATGGACGAGGAGGCGGCACGTGAGCGGTTTGCTCTTGCTGACCAACGCTCTGGAACCGTCCGACGAGATCCTGCCCGCGCTCGGGCTGCTGCTGCACTCGGTGCGGGTCGCGCCCGCCGAGGCCTCCGCGCTGCTGGACGCCCCTCCCGCCGACATCGTGATGGTGGACGCCCGCCGCGACCTCGTCCAGGCCAAGAGCCTGTGCCGGCTGCTGCGCACGACGGGGCTCGACTGCCCGCTGCTCGCGATCGTGACGGAGGGCGGGCTCGCCGCCCTCAGCCCCGAGTGGGGCCTGGACGACGTGCTGCTGCAGTCGGCGGGCCCCGCCGAGGTGGAGGCCCGGCTGCGGCTCGCCGTGGGCCGCGTCGCCGCGGGCGCGGACGCCGACGACGTCCCCGACGAGATCCGCAGCGGCGAGCTGACGATCGACGAGGCGACCTACACGGCCCGGCTGCGCGGCCGGGTGCTCGACCTGACGTTCAAGGAGTTCGAGCTCCTGAAGTACCTCGCCCAGCACCCGGGCCGCGTCTTCACCCGCGCCCAGCTCCTCCAGGAGGTGTGGGGCTACGACTACTTCGGCGGCACCCGCACGGTGGACGTCCACGTCCGCCGCCTCCGCGCGAAGCTGGGCGCCGAGTACGAGTCCCTCATCGGAACGGTCCGCAACGTCGGCTACCGCTTCGTCCCCGACCACAGGCCGGGCGGGGACGCCAAGGAGTCCGTCCCCGCCAAGGCCTGAGACCCGGCCCGCGACCGTTCCCGGGAGCCGCCCCCGGGAACGGAACGGTTCAGCCGAAGCGGCCCGTGATGTAGTCCTCGGTCGCCTTCTGCTCGGGGTTCGTGAAGATCTTGCTGGTGTCGTCGATCTCGATGAGCTTGCCGGGCTGCCCGGTGCCGGCGATGTTGAAGAAGGCGGTGCGGTCGCTGACGCGGGCGGCCTGCTGCATGTTGTGGGTGACGATGACGATCGTGTACTGGCTCTTCAGCTTCCCGATGAGGTCCTCGATGGCGAGGGTGGAGATCGGGTCGAGGGCGGAGCACGGCTCGTCCATCAGGAGGACCTGGGGCTGGACGGCGATGGCGCGGGCGATGCAGAGGCGCTGCTGCTGACCGCCGGAGAGGCCGGCGCCGGGCTTGCCGAGGCGGTCCTTCACCTCGTTCCAGAGGTTGGCGTCCTGGAGGGACTGCTCGACGATCTCGTCCAGCTGGCCCTTGCGGCGGACGCCGTTGAGCTTGAGGCCGGCCGCGACGTTGTCGTAGATCGACATGGTGGGGAACGGGTTGGGCCGCTGGAACACCATGCCGACGACGCGGCGGACCGCGACGGGGTCGATGGACGAGCCGTACAGGTCCTCCGCGTCCAGCATGACCTTGCCCTCGACGCGGGCGCCGGGGATGACCTCGTGCATCCGGTTGAGGGTGCGCAGGAACGTGGACTTCCCGCAGCCGGACGGCCCGATGAACGCGGTCACCGAGCGCGGCTCGACCGTCATCGAGATGTCCTCGATGGCGTGGACGCCGCCGTAGTAGGCGTGCAGCCCGGAGACTTCGATCCGCTTGGCCATGGGGTTTCTCGCTCCTATCGGGACGTACCGGGGGTGGATCGGGGGGAGGGCCGCTCAGCGGCGGACGGGGGCGCTGCGGCGGGCGACGAGCCGGGCCAGCAGGTTGAGCAGCATGATGATCCCGATCAGCACCAGTGCGCCGGTCCAGGCGCGGTCGATCGAGGTCTGGTTGGGGTCGGAGGCCTGTTCCCAGATGAACGTCGGCAGCGAGGCCTGCGGGCCTTCGAACGGGTTGGTGTTGATGGCCTTGGTGAAGAAGATCGTCAGCAGCAGCGGGGCGGTCTCGCCCATGACGCGGGCGACCGCCAGCATCACACCGGTGACGATGCCGGTCATCGCGGTCGGCAGGATGACGAAGCAGATCGTCCGCCACCGGGGGACGCCGAGCGCGTAGGACGCCTCGCGCAGGTCGTTCGGGACGAGCTTCAGCATCTCCTCGGTGGCCCGGACGACGGTCGGGATCATCAGGATGGCGAGGGCCAGCGCCCCCGCGAACCCGGAGAACCCGAAGCCGACCGTGAGCAGCCACAGCGCGAGGACGAACAGGCCCGCGACGATGGACGGGATGCCGGTCATGACGTCCACGAAGAAGCTGATCACCTTGCCGAGCCGGCCGTTGCCGGCGTACTCGACCAGGTAGATCGCGGTGAGGACGGCGATCGGCACGGCGATCGCGCTGGTGATCGCGACCTGCTGCAGGGTCCCGATGATCGCGTGATAGGCGCCGCCGCCGGGGTCCTTGCCCGCGACGGCGTTCATCGAGAACTGGAAGAACGTGGGGTCGAGGCGCTTGGCCCCGTTGACCACGACCGTCCAGAGGACCGACAGCAGCGGGACGAGCGCCAGCAGGAAGGCGAGGTACACGAGGCCCTGGACGGTCCGGTCCTTGACCTTGCGGCCGGTCGACACCGAACCGAGGCCGGACCCCTTCCGCGGGGTGGACAGGGAGGTCACACGAACTCCTTGCGGCGCGCGACGACCGCGCGGGCGGCCATGTTGACGAGCAGGGTGATGACGAACAGGACGAGGCCGGAGGCGATGAGGGCGCCGCGTCCGTTCTCGGACGCCTCGGCGAAGCTGTTGGCGATGTTGGACGCGAACGTCGCGCCGCCGTCCTCCAGCAGGTGGATGTTGATGCCGGGGACGTAGGTGAGCACCATCGCGACGGCGATCGTCTCGCCCATGGCGCGGCCGAGGCCGAGCATGGACGCGCCGATCATCCCGGACTGCCCGTACGGCAGGACCGACATCCGGATCATCTCCCAGCGGGTGGCGCCGAGCGCGAGGGACGCCTCCACGTGCGCCTGCGGGACCTGGAGGAACACCTCGCGGGAGATCGACGAGATGATCGGCAGGATCATGATCGCGAGCACGACTCCGGCGGTGAAGATGGAGTTCTTGCCGGGGCTGTCGCCGCCGAGGAAGGGGATCCAGCCGAGCGTCGAGTTGAGGAAGCCGCTGACGCCCTCCATGTGCTTCGACAGGAACACCGCGCCCCACAGGCCGTACACGATGCTGGGGACGGCGGCGAGCAGGTCGACGATGTAGCCGAGGCCGGACGCGAGGCGGCGCGGCGAGTAGAACGCGATGAACAGCGCGATGCCGATCGCGACCGGGGTGGCCAGCAGCATCGCGAGCAGCGACGACATGACCGTGCCGAACGCGAGCTGCGCGATGCCGAACTCCGCCGGTGTCGCGTTCGGGTTCCACTCCTCGCTGGTGATGAAGTTGGCCTCGTTCGCCTGGAGCGCCGGGATCGCCTTCCACACGAGGAAGACCGCGATCGCGGCCATGATGGCGAGCACGATCAGACCGGAGCCGGTGGCGGACCCGGCGAAGATCCGGTCACCGAGCCGGCCGGTGCTCATGCGGCCGGGCGCGCGGTGCCGTGCGCCGCCCGCCTCGGCGGACTCGACGCCTGTCTGGGTGGTCACTGGGGGTGGTCCTCCTCGGATCGGGTCGGCCGAACCCAGACCGGCCCCGCCGCCGAGGTCGTCGGCGGCGGGGCTGCTGGTGCCGTGCTCAGTGGTCAGGACAGGGCCTTCACGGACGCCTGGACCTTGGTGAGGACGCTCTGCGGAACCGGCGCGTAGCCGATGTCGGTGAGGACCTTCTGGCCGGCGGCGCTGGAGGTGTAGGTCAGGAACGACTTGACGAACTTGGCCTGCTCGGCGGGCAGGCCCTTCTCGCACGCGATCTCGTAGGTGACGAGGACGATCGGGTAGGCGCCCGGCTCCTTCGTCGTGTAGTCGATCTTCAGCGCGACGTCGTTGCCGGTGCCGACGACCTTGGCGCCCGCGACGGCCTTGGAGGCGCTGTCGGGCGACAGGGCGGTGTACTCGCCGGCGCCGTTCTTCACCTGCGCGGTCTGCAGGTTGTTCTGCGTCGCGTACGACATCTCGACGTAGGAGACGGCGCCCGCGGTGTTCTTCACCTGGCCGGTGACGCCGTCGGACTTCGGCGCGCCCTGGCCGGTGGAGTTCGGCCACTTCTTGGCGGGCTCCCACGTCCAGACGGAGGGGGCCGTGGTGTTGAGGTACTTGGTGAAGTTGTCGGTGGTGCCCGACTCGTCGGAACGGTAGACCGGCTTGATGGCGGTCGCCGGCAGCTTCGCGCCCGCGTTCTCGGCGGCGATCGCTGCATCGTTCCACTTCGTGATCTTCCCGGAGAAGATCTTCGCGATCGTCTCGGAGGACAGCTTGAGGCCGTCCACGCCGTCCAGGTTGTAGACGACGGCGACGGGGCCGACCACCATCGGGAGGTTCAGCGCGGGGTTGCCCTGGCAGCGCTGCTTGGCCTTGGCGATCTCGTCGTCCTTGAGCGCCGAGTCCGAGCCCGCGAAGGCCACCTGGCCGGCGCTGAACGCCTGGATGCCGGCGCCGGAGCCGCTCGGCTGGTAGTTGAGGTTCGCGCCCGCGCACTTCGCGGCGTAGATCTTCGTCCACTCCTCGACGGCGTTCTTCTGGGCGCTGGACCCGGCCGCGTTGACGCTCGCCTTGGCGCAGTCGATGTCACCGGACGGCACGACGTTCTTGCCGCTGGCCGGGTTCTCGTCGCTCCCGCAGGCGGTGAGGGCGAGCGCCCCCGCGATGACCACGCCGCCGAGGGCGGCAAGTCGGGATCCGTTCTTCACCGGAGGGTCTCCTCTTAGTTTCGTTGGGCGGATTCCCCCGGGGGAGCTGGCCGTTGGTCCAGGCCGGCGGGGTCACCGTCGAGGGAGACGCTAAAGAGCGGAGGTGACCAGACACCCCCGCCTCGGGTGAACGGACGATGAACGACCCCGGGCAGGGTCGCGAAGAACATTCGGATTTGTGATGGCCGCCGGGTTAACATCGCAGCTCACAAAGGTCAAAACCCCGCTGGGACCTGCCCATACAGGTTTGCGGGCCGGATGATCCGGGCAGTCAGCCGCGCGTCTCGTACATGACGTCGACGGCGTGCCTGGTGAAGCCCAGGGAGTCGTACAGGCGGACGGCCGCGGTGTTCGACTCGTCCACGTAGAGCATGAACCGGTCGAGCCCGGCGTCGCGGAGGTGGTGCAGCCCCGCGAGCGTCAGCGTCCGGCCGAGGCCGAGCCCTCGCGCGTCCGGGTCGACGCCCACGACGTACACCTCGCCGATGCCGCCGGGGTGCGTCTTGGTCCAGTGGAAGCCGACGACGGCGCCGTCGCGCTCGGCGAGGAAGAACCCCGCCGGGTCGAACCAGTCCTCGGCCTCGCGGGCGAGGACGTCGTCGATCGTCCAGGCACCCTGTTCGGGGTGGTCGGCGAACGCCCGGCCGTTGACCCGCAGCCACGCCTGCTCGTCGCGGCCGGGCTCGAACGCGCGCAGCGTCACCCCGGGCGCGACGCCGACGCCGGGCAGCGCGCCGGCGGCCGGACGGCGCAACTGCAGCAGCACGCGGCCCCGGCGCATCCCCTCGGCCGCGGCGAGCGCGGCGGCGGCGGGCAGGTCGCCGTGCGCCCACACCCGCAGCGGCCCGCCCGCCCGGTCCCGCAGCGCGTGCAGAAGGGCGCGGCCGTGTCCCTTCCGGCGGAAGTCGGGATGGACGGCGATCTCCCCGGACGCGGGCTCGCCGCTCCCGGCGGGGTCGAGGTGCGCGTAGCCGACGACCCGCCCGTCCTGCGCGGCGGTCAGTCCGGACCGGCCGGCGCGCAGCGCGAGCAGGGCGTGCTCCGAGAGGGGGCCGACCCCGTCGGCCTCGGCCGCCGCTGCGATGACGGAAAGGGCCTGCTCGATCGCGTTCGCGTCCATGGTCCAACCCTAGAGGGCGCCAAATCTGATCAAACCGTCACGAAACCGTCATCATGCAGCTGGGACCTGGACGCCGGACGGCTCTACCGTCTCCCCATGAGCCGACCACGCACCCTTCTGGCCTGCGCCGCCGCGACGATCGCGGCCGCCGGCCTGGCCGCACCACCGGCCGCGGCGGGCCCCGCCCCGACGACGCCGGTCCGCCTGCTCGCCCTCAACGACTTCCACGGCAACCTGGAGCCGCCGTCCGGCAGCTCCGGCACCGCTGTCGACGAGAGCGGCGCGACCGTCCCCGCGGGCGGCGCCGCCTACATCGCGGCGCACCTCAAGGCGCTGCGGAACCGCAACACGCTGACCGTGGCGCAGGGCGACCTGATCGGCGCCTCGCCGCTGATCTCCGCCGCGTACCACGACGAGCCGACCGTCCAGTTCCTCGGAGACATCGGCGTCACCGCCTCCGCCGTCGGGAACCACGAGTTCGACGAGGGCCTCGGCGAGCTGAAGCGCATCCAGCACGGCGGCTGCCACCCCGTCGACGGCTGCTCCCCCGCCGGGAAGTGGCGCGGCGCGAAGTTCGACTACCTGTCGGCCAATGTCCTGCACGAGGCCACCGGGCGTCCCGTCATGAAGCCGTGGACGATCCGGCGCGTCAACGGCGCCCGCATCGGCATCATCGGCGTCGTCACCAAGACCACGCCGACCATCGTCACCCCCGACGGCGTCAAGGGCCTCACCTTCCAGGACGAGGTCGAGGCCGCCAACCGGTCGGCGCGCGAGCTGCGGCGGCGGGGCGTCCGGGCGATGGTCCTGCTCGTCCACGAGGGCGACCAGGTGAAGCCCGGGTCCAAGCCGGACGAGTGCGGCACCGTCCCCGGCGTCGGCACCGCCATCGCCCAGAAGGCCGACCCCGACATCGACGTCGTCCTGTCCGGCCACACCCACCAGCAGTACGTCTGCTCCGTGCAGGGCCCGGACGGGCGGCCGCGGCTCTACTCGTCCGGCTCCTCGTTCGGCCGCGTCATCACCAAGGTCGACTTCAGGGTCGACCGCCGGACGGGCGACATCGTGCGCTCCACCCTCGCCGGCGACAACCGCGTCGTGACCCGCGACGTGCGCCCCCACCGGCCGACGGAGAAGTTCGTCCAGAGGTGGAAGGACCGCGTCGCGCCCGTCGCCAACAGGCCCGTCGGGAAGATCACCGCCGACATCACCCGGAAGCCGTCCCCGGCCGGCGAGACCGCGCTCGGCGACCTCGTCGCGGACGCGCAGCTCGCGTCGATGAGGGACAGGGGCGCGCAGGTCGCGCTGATGAACCCGGGCGGCGTCCGGACCGACCTCGTCCACAAGGCGAGCGGATCCGAGGGCGACGGCGTCGTGACGTACGGCGAGGCGTTCGCCGTGCAGCCGTTCAGCAACATCGTGGGCGTGGCGTCACTGACCGGCGAGCGGCTCGACGCGCTGCTGGAGCAGCAGTGGACGTCGGCGGGCGAGAAGATCCTGCAGCCGTCGGCCAACCTGCGCTTCACGATCGACCGCTCCCGGCCGGTCGGGGACCGCGTCTCGGCCATCACGGTCGACGGCGCCCCCGTCGACCCGGCCGCCACCTACAAGGTCGCCGCGAACAACTTCCTGCTCGGCGGCGGCGACGGCTTCACCGTCTTCACCGACGACAAGAACCCCGTCCTCGGCCCCATCGACCTGGACGGCTTCGTCGCCTACCTGACGGCCCAGGGCACGGTGTCCCCGCCGCCCCTGAACCGGATCTCCGGCGGCTGAGCGGCCTCGCCCGACCGGCCGCGGCCTGAACCGCGGCCACCGGTCACGCGTCGTGCGACCTCCGTGCCCGTGGGGCGCGGAGGTCGCATGATCTGGCAGGGGGTTTCAGGCGATCGCTCCCCTGGATCAGCCGCCGAAGAGGTGGACGACCCCATAGACGGCCGCCGCCACGGCCGCGGCCATGGGCATCGTGAGGATCCACGCCACGAGGATGTTCCCTGCCACGCCCCAGCGGACGGCGGACAGGCGCTTGGTCGCCCCGACGCCCATGATGCAGGACGTGATCGTGTGCGTGGTGGAGATTGGAGCGTGCCAGACGTAGGCGGCCAGGTACAGGATCGTCGAGGCGGTCGCTTCGGCCGCGAAGCCCTTCGGGGGGTCCAGCTCGATGACCTTGCGTCCCAGCGTCCGCATGATGCGCCAGCCGCCCGCGTAGGTGCCGAGGGACAGCGCGCCCGCGCAGGCGATGATGACCCAGAGGTCCACCGAGTCGCCGTCGGAGTGCCCGGTCGTGACCAGCGCGAGGACGATGATGCCCATCGTCTTCTGCGCGTCCTGGAGGCCGTGGCCGAGGGCCATGGACGCCGCCGACACCGACTGCGCGATGCGGAAGCGGCGGCCGACGCGGCCCGGGTGGGCGCGGCGGAAGATCCACAGCACCGCCACCATCACCAGGTACGCCAGGCAGAACCCGGTGACCGGCGAGACCACCATCGGGATGGCGACCTTCTCGACGACCGTGTCCCAGCTGACCGTGGACGCCGACGCGAGACCGGCGCCCACCACTCCGCCGATGAGGGCGTGGGAGGAGGACGACGGCAGGCCGAAGTACCAGGTGATCAGGTTCCAGGTGATCGCGCCGAGCACGCCCGCGGCGACGACGGTGAGTCCGTGCAGCCCGGTCGGCGGAGTGATCACGTCGCTGACCGTCTTGGCGACCTCGACGCCGAGGAGCGCGCCGACCAGGTTCATCACCGCGGCCATCACCAGGGCGGCCCGGGGTGTCAGCGCCCGGGTCGACACCGAGGTCGCGATGGCGTTCGCCGCGTCGTGGAAGCCGTTGGTGTAGTCGAAGACCAGCGCGATGACGATGACCAGGATGAGCACGGCCATCTGCGCGTCGGCCCGCAGGCCCACCGCGCCGGCGGCCGTGACCAGCAGAACGCCGACCAGCAGCCCGAGCCACGCCTTGCCCGGCACGCGCCGGGTCGCCTGCTCGGCCAGGGACGGATCCGCCCCCGGGACCTTCGCCAGCGTCGCCCCCGGTTCGCGGGTCCCGCTCATGATTCCTTGACCGCGATGGTCTCGACCGTGTTGGCCACGTGCTCGAACGCGTCGGCCGCGTCCTCCAGCCGGTCGATGACCTGCTTCAGCTTCAGCACCGTCAGGGTGTCGTAGTCACCGCCGAACAGCTGCGCGAGCAGCTTGCGGTACACCTGGTCGCCCTGGTTCTCGAGCCGGTTGATCTCGATCCAGTACTCGTTGAGCTCCTTCATGGAGCGCAGCCGGGGCATCGCCTCGGCGGTCAGCTCGGCGGCGCGCTCGAGCACCTCCACCATGTTGACGATCCCCTTGGGGAACTCGTCGATCTCGTAGAGGACGACCAGGTCGGCGGCCTCCTCCATCTCGTCCATGACGTCGTCGATCGACGAGGCCAGCCGGTAGATGTCCTCGCGATCGAACGGGGTGATGAACGTTTCGTTCAATCGCCGCATGATCGCGTGAGTGCATTCGTCGCCCGCGTGTTCGCAGGCGCGCAGCTTCTCCGCGATGGCCGCGCGATCGGCACCGTCGCTGATGAGCTCTACGAGCAGCCTGGCGCCGGTGACCAGGTTGTTCGCCGAGTCGGCGAACATGTCGTAGAAGCTGTCCTCACGCGGCGTGAGACGCAAGCGCACGTCGTTCTCCTGAAGGGGCCGGAACAGTCCGTGGAGGATCGTAGGCGCTACCAGCCGTGAATAGAACCTTTGCCCCAGCTTCGACTGCTGGTCACCATCCTCGCACCTCGAAGCGTGCCCGGGAACAGGCGCGGTACACCGAGGTCGGAACGCTATGTCCACGGGCCTGTGGCGTACTCTCCCCCCGGGGGAAGGATCAACACGGGGAGTGATGATGATGACGATGAGTGAGATTCGTTACAGTGTGCAGGGGATCAGCTGCGGACACTGCGTGAACGCCATCACGGCCGAGGTGAGCGACGTCCCGGGAGTCGTGGAGGTGGAGGTCGACGTGAACGCCAAGTCCGTGACCGTCCGCGGCGATGAGCTCGACGACGCGGCGCTGCGGGCCGCCATCGACGAGGCCGGCTACCAGATCTCCTGAACCGCGCCGCGCCGGGCGCTGGTCCACGGCGGCGGCGCGGGGCGCGCCGCGCGGGCCGCCGGCCGGTTTCCGCCACGGGCCCGATGCGGCGGCTCAGTCCTGCGGGGTCAGTTCACGACCGGGCTCACCCGAACGCACACCGAGCACTACGTCGATCTCCGCGACGGTCAGCGGCCGCTCGGCGTCGGCCACCGCGCTGAGCATCTCGGCATAGAGTTCGATCTCGTCCAGGGCGACGCGGTCATGGACGCGCAGATCCAGGTTCTGGCGCACCGCGTCCACCTCCGTCCACCTCGTTACGTTCCCCACACCCACATCGAGGCTACGCGCCCGGCCCCTCCGGGCACATGACCCAAGAGGGCCATTCATGGGCCACCCTTGCCGATGGTCCTCCCTGACCATCGGTCGGCGACGCCGTCCACCGGACCTCCGGGCGGGCTAGCCTCCCGGCCGGAAGTCGCCCAGCATCTGCTCCAGCGCCGTCTCGGGCAGGTCACGGACGGTCAGGCGCGCCACGGTCGCCGCGTTGACGTCGGCGCCCGACAGCCGCGCCGCCTGCCGCGCGACGGTCTGCTCGAACAGCGCGCGGACGGTTCGCGCGTACGCGAACGCCGGGTCGTCGCGCAGCCGCTCGAACCGGGTGAGCAGCTCGACGCGGAGCTCCTCGTCCAGCATGTAGAGGTCGCGCTCGGCGTAGTTCTGGAACAGCCGGACGAGCTCGCGGTCGGCCATCCCGGTGAACTCGACGATCCGGCCGAACTCCGCGCGGAACGCGGGGTTGCCCGCGAGGAACCCCTCCATCTCCGCCTTCGGGCTGGAGCACACCACCATGAACCGGACGCCGCGCTCGGACAGGTGCCGCATCAGCTCCCGCACCACGGCGGGGCTCCGGTCCAGCAGGTGCGCCTCCTGGATCAGCAGCACGCCGCCGAGCGCCTGGTCCACCATGCCCGCCACCCGGCGCTCGGTGTCGGCCTGGTCGCGTCCCGCCAGATGGACCGGACGGCACGCCACCACATGGCCGGACTCCAGCAGCCCGAGCGCCGCGTGGACGCCGCCGAGCAGCCCGGCCACCGTCGTCTTCCCGGTGCCGGGCGGCCCGGTGAAGATCAGATGACGGGCCACCGCGGACGGCACGCCGTGCCGCGCGCGGTCGGCGGCCAGCGCCGCCTCGTCCGCCAGCTCCCGGACGGCCTCCTTCACGTCCTCCAGGCCCATGAGCCGGTCGAGCCGCGCGAGGTAGCCGTCGATGTCGCCGGGCGGACGCAGCGCGGGCTCGATGCTCTCGGCGACGCCCGCCAGGTCGTCGGGGGTGAGGACCAGCCGGTCGTGGGACGCGCCCGCGCGCTCCATGTTCCGGCGGCTCGCCTGGTCGAGGTACGCCTCGACCAGCCGCGCGTTGACGAGGTCGCCGGGGCCGCGCAGCCGCTCCAGGTCGGCGCGCGCCGCCTCCAGCGCCGACGCGCCGATCGTGACCCGCCGCTCGTCGGCGAGGACGTGGAACAGCGTCATGCGGTTGTCGAGCCCGCTCAGGTCGGGCAGCCGGTGCACCCGGAACGACTGCACCAGCTTCGGGTGCTCCTTCAGGAGCCGTTTGTACGCCTGCGGCTCGCACGTCGCGATGACGGGCGCGGTGTTGACCGGGTCGCGGCGGCCGCGGCGCACCGCCCCGACGAGCGCCGCCGGGTCCTGCGCGCCGCTGATCGCCACGTCCAGCCGCTCGAAGAGGATCACCGGTCCCGGCTGCGCCAGGATCGCCGCCATGCGCTCAGCGGGCGCGTCACGGACGTCGTCGGCGTCGTGGGCGCGGATGGCGCCGTCGCCCATGCCGGCCTCGGCGAGCGTCAGCGCGATCATCCGGGCGAGGCGGCGCTGCCCCGAATGCGGCGCGCCGACCAGCAGCACGCCGGGCACGCCCGGCCGGATCGAGCTCGGCGCGCCGTCGACGCGGGTCGCCTCCAGCTCGGGGTCGAGCGGGGCGTTCCACGCCTCCGCCTGCGCGCGGACGGCGTCCAGGAGCGCCCCCGCGTCGTGCTCGCCGCAGACGAAGGTGATGCCGAACCGCTCGAGCGTGGGCCGGTGGCCCCGGTCCTCGGGCGGCGGGATCTCGTGGACGGGCCGCTCGGGCGAGGGCGCGTCCTCCAGGAACCCGAAGTCGCCGATCATCGTCTCGGACATGACCCGCGTTCCCGGCCCGCCCGCCGGAGCGGGTGCGGCCGGGCCCGCGTCCCCGGCGGCGGGCTCGCCGTCGAGGGCGTCGGGGCCGAGGACACGCGTGCCGGGCGGGCCCGCCGGAGCCGGCCGGACCGGGGGCGGCGGTTCGGGCGGCGCCCCGTCCTCGATGCGCGTGGCGAGCGGGTCGAAGGCGGGCTGCGGACTCGCCTGCGGAGCGGGAGGCCGCGGGGCGGCCTGCGGGTTCGACGGCGGAGCCGGGGCCTGCTGGAAGACCTGCGGGCTCGGCGACGGAGCGGGGGGTTGCGGGGCGGCCTGCGGGTTCGGCGGCGGAACCGGGGGCTGCCGGACGATCTGAGGGTTCGGCGGCGGCGGTTGCGGCGCCTGGAAGCCCGGCTTCTGGTAGCCGAGCTGCGTGTACGGCGGGACGAACGACTCCTGCGGCTCCTCCTCCTCGACCGGGGACTGCGCCGGCGGCTGGACGAACGGGCGGTCCGGCTGGGCGGGCGCGGGCGGCTGCGGCGGCCGTCCCGGCGGGATGCCCGGCTGGCTCACGCCGAACGGCGGGGAGTGCGGGTTGAAGGCGGGAGCCGGGCTCGGCTGCGGCGTGGGCGCCTGCGTGACGACCGTGGCGCGGGCGCGGGAGCGTCCGACGATCGCGGCGATGACGGCGGTCGGGACGGGGAAGCCGCGGGGCCGCGCCGGCATCCCGCCGAGGCGGCACCAGGCCAGGTCGGCCGCGTACATGGCGGCGAGGAGCGTCTCGGCCGCCGACCCCGACCCGGTGCCGGATCGCAGCGGCTCCGGGAGCCGCATGTCCGACGGCCAGAGGCGGCGCAGCGGATGCCCCTTCTGCTCCGACACCGCCTGCACCGTGTAGCGGATCTCGGGGTCGAGCCAGGGGACGATCGAGTTCGCCACGTCCTTGCGGACCACGCCGAGGTCGGCGGCGAGGAGCGCGGCGGCCACCAGCCGGGGCTCGATGTGGGCGGGGTCGGACGGGTCCCCCGCGAGCGGGGCGATGACCTCGCCGAGGGTGTAGAACGCGTGCCGGAAGGCGTCGCCGGGCGAGCTCTCGTTGCGGAGGGCGGGCACGAGGCCCGGCGGGCAGCGGGTGAGCCACTGCTGGACGAGCGCCTGGTCGCCGTACGGGAGGGCGCCGTAGTCGACGGTCGGGTTCTCGAGCGTCGCGCCGAGGATCGCGAGCAGCGCGTCCGCCCGCATCTGGAAGCGGACGTCGTCGCGGAGGATGCTCGCGATGGCCCACATCGTCCGGAGCACGACGACGGCGGCATCGACGTTGCCGGCGCGCAGCCGCTCGGCGTAGAGCCCGACGAGCGACTCGAGGGTCGGCGGGGTGAGCCAGCGCGGGCCGTCCACGGCCGGGAGCGGCTTGGACCGGTACGGCGACCACAGGTCGAGCATCTGGGCGTCCAGCCGCGCGTCGAAGGCGGGCGCGGGCGCGGACCACAGCATCACGCCCCAGGCCGCGACGACGGTCGACGGCGTCTCCGCCGTGAACGGCGACCAGCGGTGCGGGTAGTCCGGCGCGGCCAGCGCGGCGGCCGACTCGACCGTGGCGCGGACGCGGGACGTCAGATCGGCCGCGAACCCGTGCGCGACGAACGGCAGCGCGGGGGGCGGGTCGTAGGCGAAGTCCGGCCCGGCGGGCACGACGTGCGGCGGCAGCGCCGGGACCCGGCCCTGCCCCTGCGCGGGACGCGCCGCGGCCCGGACGCCCGGCGCGTACGGCGGCGGGCACAGGTACCACTGCCCGTCGGACGGATGCAGCCGGTACCAGCGCGCCCACGCCCCGAACAGCCACCACGTGCCGTCGGGCAGCACGAGCATGCGGCCCGCGATCGCGTGCTGGCGCTGCTGGGGCGGCGCCGACGGCCACCACGCGGCGGCCACCATCGCCCTCGTATCGCGCTCCGCCTCCGCGAACGGATCCGGCCCCGTCCGGGGGCCGGCCGCCGGAGCTCCGCCATAGCCCGGTCCCCACACCACGCGTTCATCGTAATCAGGGGACCGGCCCCAGAGCCCACCAGACCACCGCGGAAGCACCGTCCGCCCTGGTCAGCCGCCTTTCATTCGCGCGGCGGGATCACTCCCAGACGGCGCCCCTGTGGCGGGCGGCCTTCTCCACGTACGTGTCGGCGGTGTAGTTGAGGACGAACCGGTCGTCGTCGTTGAGCTCGCGGACGACGCGTCCGGGCGTCCCGGCGACGAGGACGCCGGAGGGGATCGTCTTGCCGGGCGGGACGAGGGCGCCGGCGGCGATGAGCGACCCGGCGCCGACACGGGCGCCGTTCAGGACGATCGCGCCGATGCCGACGAGCGCGCCGTGCTCGATATGGGCGCCGTGGACCATGGCCTTGTGGCCGAGGCTGACGCGGTCCTCGAGGATCGCGGGCTTGCCGCCGTCGGAGTGCAGGCAGCAGAGGTCCTGGATGTTGACCTCGTCGCCGACGACGACCACCTCGTCGTCGGCGCGCAGCACCGACCCGTACCAGACGCTGGACGCGTGGCCGAGCGTGACCTTCCCGACGACGACGGCGCCGGGGGCGACCCAGGCTCCGGGGTGGATGTTCGGCCGGTCCTCGCCCAGGGACCCGATGTAAGGCTGCGTCATGGGGGCGATGCTAGGGGCCGGTCCGGACGGGTGGCGGGCCGCCCCTCTCCCGGGCGCCGGACGCGGCCGTCGGCCCGCCCGGAGGTTGTGCGATTTAGGGGTTGATTAGGTAGTTTGTCCCCTTGCCCCGGACGAAGAAAGCGCAGCGAGAACCGCGTTCCGGTTGCGCGGAAGGGGTTGACACGGACACAGTCGGACCTGACGTTTCCCTAGCGGCCTACGCTCGCCCTCAGGCGAGGACGCCCACCGATCCTGACGGGGTGATACCCCCGCCAACGACCCCCCAAGGCATTATGAGCAACGAAGCGGAAATCCTGCCGAACCTCCTCCAAGACGAGTCCTTCGAGATCGTGATGCGCGGCTACAACCGCCGCCAGGTCGACGACTACATCGCCCGTGCCCAGCAGAAGCACCGCGAGCTGGAGGCGCGCCTCGCCCGCGCCCAGGACGACTCCGAGCGCATCCGCCGCGAGATGGCCGAGCTGCGGGAGGCCCGCAAGCCGACCGGCGACGACCTGAGCGACCGGCTCCGCCAGATCATCAACCTCGCCGAGGACGAGGCGAAGGAGAAGGTCTCCGAGGCCGAGGCCAAGGGCGCCCAGATCCGCGAGAGCGCCGACCGCGAGTCCCAGCGGATCATCGACGAGGCGCGCTCGCACGCCGACCGGAACCTCGCCCAGGCGCAGGAGAAGGCCGACCACGTCCTCGCGTCCGCGAAGAAGGAGGCCGACGGCGTCCTGTCCGCGGCCAAGCACGAGGCCGAGCAGACGGTGACCAGCGCCCGGCTGGAGGCCGAGCGGACGCTCACCGCGTCCGAGCGGCGCGCCAGCGTGATCAACGAGGGCGCCACGCAGCGGCTCACCGCGCTGACCAAGAACCACACGCAGGCGCTGCAGCGGCTCACCGAGATCAGCGAGACCCTGCACCGGCTGCTGACGGCCGAGAACGAGGCCGGCCCGCTGGAGAAGATGGTCGAGGACGCCGTCCGGCAGCAGGCCCCGCGCAAGCCCGCCGCGTCCGGCCCGTCCGGCGGCGCCTCCGCGACCGGGCCCAAGCCCGTCCCGGCGGCGCCCAAGCCCGCCCCGGCCGCGCCGGCAGCGCCGGCCGCGCCGTCGCCCGCGTCCGCGCCGAAGCACGTCGCGCCGCAGCCGCCGGCCCCGGCGCCGTCCCCGGCCAAGCCCGCCCCGGAGCCGACCCGGGGCGACACGCCGCTCGTGACCCCGGCCAAGCCGGCGCCGCGCCCGGGCGAGCCGTCCGGTCCCGCGGGGCCGTCCGGCTCGTCCTCCACCGGGCCGGGGCCGATCGTCCCGCCGCAGCCGCGCGGCCCGCTCGACCCGCACTGACGGCCGCTCCCGGCGGGGGGTCGCCGGAACGTCGCGGTCACCCGGGGTGCCCGGCCGGTGGACGGCCGAGGCGCCCCGGGTCGCCGTTTTTGTAGGATTCCGTGGTGAGTACAGCACGCAGCCACCCGCGCGGCGCCACCCGTCCGATCCGGATCCTCGGCGACCCGGTCCTGCGCACCGAGTGCGACCCGGTCCGGGCGTTCGACGCGTCCCTGGAACGGCTGATCGACGACATGTTCACGACGATGTACGCCGAGAACGGCGCCGGGCTCGCCGGGAACCAGATCGGCGTCGCATTGCGCGTGTTCGTCTACGACTGCGAGGACGACGACGGCCGCCGGCACGTCGGCCACGTGATCAACCCGGTGCTGACGGAGGCGGACGGCGAGCTGCTCGTCGCGTCCGAGGGCTGCCTGTCCGTCCCGGGCCTCCGCTTCGACACGCCCCGCCACGCGCGCGCCGTCGTCGAGGGCGTCGACGCGCGGAACCGTCCCGTCCGGGTGGAGGGCACCGGCTACTTCGCGCGCTGCCTCCAGCACGAGTGCGGCCATCTGGACGGACGCGTCTACATCGACGTCCTGTCCGGGGAGACGCGGCGCGAGGCGATGCGCGCCATCCGCTCGCTCCGCACCTGAGCGCCGGCCCTCAGGGGTTCCTCGGCTCGCGTTCAGGGGACTTTCAGGTCGGGATGCGAACCTCCGCGCGTGGAGAGTGATTCGTGATCGAACCGGAAACGAGCGGCAGGACGCCGGAGGCGATGCTGCTCGTCGTCGAGGACGAGCCCAGCATCCTTGAACTGCTCGCCGGCAGCCTGCGCTTCACCGGTTTCGCGGTGGTCACCGCGTCGAACGGCGCGGACGCGATCCGGGCGGCGCGGCGGCACCGGCCCGATCTGATCATCCTGGACGTGATGCTGCCCGACATCGACGGGTTCGATGTGGCACGGCGGCTGCGGTCCGGCGGCGACCGCACCCCGATCCTGTTCCTCACCGCCCGGGACGCCGTGCAGGACCGCGTGAAGGGCCTCACGATCGGCGGCGACGACTACGTCACCAAGCCGTTCAGCCTGGAGGAGGTCGTCGCCCGGATCCGGGCGGTCCTGCGGCGGTTCCGCGGCGGGGGCGCCGAGCCGCCGCCGCGGCTGGTGTTCGCCCATCTGGAGCTGGACGAGGAGAGCCACGAGGTGTGGCGGGACGGCCGTCCGGTGCAGCTGTCGCCGACCGAGTTCAAGCTGCTGCGGTACCTCATGGCGAACGCGGGACGCGTCCTGTCGAAGGCGCAGATCCTCGACCACGTGTGGAACTACGACTTCCAGGGCGACTCGGGCATCGTCGAGTCGTACGTGTCGGCGCTGCGGCGGAAGGTCGACACCGGGGAGCCGCGCCTGATCCACACGCTGCGCAGCGTCGGCTACGTGCTGCGCGAGCCCCCGGGCGGGACGTGACGGCGGGCGTCTCGCGGTACCGGGCGCCGCTGCGGGTCAAGCTGATCGCGGGGATGCTCGTCCTCGTCACGCTCGGCATGATCGTGA
This sequence comes from Spirillospora albida, assembly GCF_000718255.1. Lineage (GTDB taxonomy): Bacteria > Actinomycetota > Actinomycetes > Streptosporangiales > Streptosporangiaceae > Spirillospora > Spirillospora albida. Next base: position 60,960 of record NZ_JOFJ01000016.1, on the reverse strand, counting down.
TCAGCGGGGCGAGCGCCTCCGCGCTGCGGCGGTACCTCGTGGGGCGGGCCGACGAGCAGCTGCGCACGTCCGCGGCGCAGGTCGTCGACCGGGTCGTCCCGCAGCTCAGGCGGGGCCGGGAACGGGTAGCGATCCGCATCCCGAGCGAGATGTACGGCCAGTTGCGGGACGCGTCGGGGCGCGAGATCACGGCGACCGCCGCGATCGGCCTGGCCGGGTACCCGCGGCTGCCCGCCGATCTCGGCACGCGGCTGGGCAGGCCGTTCACCGTGCGGGGGGCGGGCGGTTCGACGGCGGCGTGGCGGGTGCTCGCGGAGCCGATCCCGGGCGGTGTGATCGTCCTCGCGCTGAACATGGACGAGATCCGCCGCACCGTGCGGCGGCTGGTCGCGATCGACGTGATCGTCGGGCTGGTGGTGCTGGCCGGCCTGACGGGGCTCGGCGTGTGGGTCGTCCGGGCGAGCCTGCGGCCGCTGTCGGCCATCGAGGAGACCGCCGGGGCGATCGCCGCCGGTGACCTGTCGCGGCGCGTTCCGGAGGACGATCCGGGCACCGAGGTGGGGCGGCTCGGCCGGTCGCTCAACGCGATGCTGACGCAGATCGAGGCGGCGTTCCGGGCGCGCGCGGAGTCGGAGGCGGCGGCGCGCCGGTCGGAGGAGAACGCGCTGCGCTCGGAGGAGCGGATGCGGCGGTTCGTCGCGGACGCGAGCCACGAGCTCCGCACGCCCCTGACCGCGATCCGGGGGTTCGCCGAGTTCTACCGGCAGGGCGCGGCCCGCGATCCCGCCGAGACCGGGCGGCTGATCGGGCGGATCGAGGAGACGGCGGCGCGGATGGGGCTGCTCGTGGAGGACCTGCTGCTGCTGGCCCGGCTGGACCGGCAGCGTCCGATCGAGCGGCGCCCGGTTGACCTGCTCGCGGTCGCGGCGGACGCCGTCCAGGAGGCCCGGGTCCTCGCGCCGGACCGGGAGATCGGCCTGTCGGTCGAGGGCGGGCTGGCGTACCAGGTGCGGGGGGACGAGCCGCGGCTGCGGCAGGTGCTCGGCAACCTGCTGTCGAACGCGCTCGCGCACACGCCGGCGGGCTCACCGGTGGAGGTGCGGCTCGGGCCGGGGACGCTGCGCGGCGTCCCGGCGGCGGTGCTCGCGGTCGCGGACCGGGGGCCGGGGCTGTCGCCCGAGCAGCGGGAGCGGGTGTTCGAGCGGTTCTACCGGGTCGACAGCGCGCGCTCGCGGGAGGACGGCGGGACGGGCCTCGGCCTCGCGATCGTCGCGGCCCTGGTCGCCGCGCACGGCGGAGCCGTGGAGGTCGAGTCCGGCGGCATGGCGGTCGAGGGCGAGTCCGTGGGCGGGCAGGCGGGTGGGGCGCCGGGCGCGACGTTCCGGGTCGTCCTGCCGCTGGACGAGGCGTAGCCCACGCCGGGTTCCTCCTCAGGCTCTGGGGGGAGCGGGCGGACGGGCGGCGCCCGGTGACCGGGGTCCCCGGCCGGGCCGGGTTCGGGGGCCCCGGACCTCGGCCGCGCGCCCCTCCGGGGGCGCGCGGCCGTCCCGCCTTCAGGAGGCGGGCGCGTGCGGCTCGGGTGTCAGGCGGCGGACTCGTTGGTGCGGACCGTGATGGCGGGACGGCGCGTCCTGCTCATCTTGGCCAGCATCCGGCGGGTGGCGAACAGGTAGTACTCGCGCGGCATCGTCCGGACGCGCAGCGGCAGCCGGGGGTAGACGACCGCGAGCGCGCTCATGAGCAGGTGGAAGCGCCGCTCGCGCGCCGCGTTCCACTTCCACCCGTACTGCTCGCGCAGGGGCGCCGGCATCAGCCCGGCGGTGATCAGCCGGACGGCGGCGAGGCCGGGCGCGGCGAGGAGGCCCGCGGGGACCTTCGGGTCGAGGACCTGCTCGGCGACGGCGCGCGAGACGTCCGAGATCCGCAGCGTGTTCACCATGTTCGCGTAGTACTCGCGGAAGTCCCGGTAGGTCGCGGGCATCCGCTCCTCGGGGCAGCCGAGAATGGTGGCGTAGATCTTCGTCTGGCCGTAGTACTCCTCCAGCTCCCGCTCGGTGAACCTCCGGCGGAACAGCAGCTGGTAGAACTGCGTCGCCACGGCGAACAGGGTGGCCGCGACCCAGACCTGGAGCTCGGGGTCGTTCGCCTGGTAGTCCGGGCCGGTGATGGAGTCGTGCCCCTTGGTGACGAAGGCGCTGAGCGTCTCGGCCTCCTCCCGGGTGCCGAACTGCACGACGTAGAGCCAGCCCATCGTGTTGCGCAGCCGGCGCACGGGGTCCTCGGCCGTGTAGCTGTGGTCGAACACACCCTGGGCGACCTTGGGGTGCGCGGTCTGGAGCAGGGACGCCGCCCCGCCGGCCGCGATCAGCGCGCCCTCGCGGCTGATGACGCGGATGAGGTCGTCGTCGTGGAACAGTCCATCGCTCATGGCCCTCAGTGTAAGTAAGTACTTGCAGTTGTCGCCACACGCCTCCCGATGAAAACGGGACGACACTTCCGTCCCCGGACGGGATAATCGGGGGCATGTCCGACCGGATCCTCGTCAGCGGCTCGCTCTCCATCCCGGAGTCCGAGCTCGGCTGGCGCTTCTCCCGCTCGTCCGGGCCGGGCGGCCAGCATGTCAACACCAGCGCCACCGCCGCCGAGCTCAGCTTCGACGTGGCGAACTCCCCCTCCATCCCGGACGTCCTGCGCGACCGCGCCCTGAACCGCCTCGCCGGACGGCTCGTCCGCGGCGTCCTCACCATCCGCGCCGAGGAGTACCGCTCCCAGCAGCGCAACCGCGACGCCGCACGCGCCCGCCTCGCCGCCCTGCTGGCCGAGGCGACGGCCCCGCCCCCCAAGAAGCGGATCCCCAAGAAGGTCCCGCGCGGCATCAACGAGCGCCGCCTGCAGCACAAGAAGCAGCGCTCGGCGATCAAGAAGGACCGCTCCAGGCGCTGGCACTGACCCGGACGGCGAAACGCCCGCCCCCTCCGCGAGGAGGGAGACGGGCGTTCGGCGTCCTGCCGGCCGAGCCGCTCGAGGTCAGCCGAAATATTCGATGAAGGGGGTCTTCTTCTCGGGGGTGGACGCGGTGCCGGCGCTGACGAGCGCGGCCGTGCCGGGACGGTGGTCGAGGTCGCCGGCCTGGACGGTGCCGGTGCGGGCCGGGCCGTTCAGGGTCGTCCAGGCGGTGCCGCTGTAGTGCATGTACTGCGTCTTGGTGCCCGTGGTGATCGGGAGCATGACCACACCGCTCGCCCCGTCCGAGGACAGGCCGATTCCGGCGGCGTTCAGCGGGGTGTTGACCGTCCGCCAGGCGCTGCCGTTGTAGTGCAGCAGCGCGTTGGTGACCTGGGCGTTCTGCTTGACCCGCAGGACGTAGACGTTCGTCGGCGAGTTCACCACGATGCGGTGCATGACGGCCTGGTAGGCGGGGACGCCGACCGATCCCGGGATCTTGATGGTCCGCCAGGTGGAGCCGTTGTAGTGCATCACGAGACCGGTCACGGTCGTGCCGCTCGTCGTGGTGCCCGCGAGCCACACGTTGTTCTTGGCCTTGACGTCCACGGCCGTGATGGAGGACGAGGCGGGCAGCGGGACCTTCGCGTCCGTCCAGGCGGTGCCCGTCCAGCGGAGAATGGCGCTGATGCCCCCGGCGGACGAGTCGAGCCCGCCGATCGAGTAGGCGGTGCCGTCGGTGGCGGCGGCGACCTGGGTGGGCAGGGTGACCCCGCCCGGCCAGGCGACCTTGGCCCACGTGGTGCCGTTCCAGTAGAGGCCGAGCGTCCCGCCGAGGCTGTAGCCGACGATCCAGGCGCGGCTCGCGCTCGCGGCGGCGACGTCGGTCGGGGTGAAGCCGACCGGGCTGGTCTGGCCGACCCACGCCGAGCCGTTCCAGCGGACGATCTTGGCCTGCGGACTGAAGAACGAGCCGGCCGCGCCGACGCTCCAGCCGACACCCTTGCTCGCGAAGTCGACCCGGTCGTTGCTGCCGTTGTAGGCCAGGGCCGAGCTGCCGATGTTGCGCCAGCTCGCGGCGTGGGCGGGCGCGGCGACCGCGACCATCCCGGCGCCGCAGGCAAGGGCCGTCACCCCGGCCAGCACCGCGTTCCGTCTCATATGTCCACTCCCAAGATCAGGTAAGGCGCCCCCAAAAGAGTACGGGATGACTTACCCCGCGGTAAGGGGTATCGGGCGGCAAGCCGGAAATGCCGGACGCCCGGAGCGCTCTTCCGCTCCGGGCGTCCGCGAGAACCGCCGGGCTACTCGCCCGTCCAGTTCGGCTTGCGCTTCTCGGCGAAGGCCGCCGGGCCCTCCTGGGCGTCCTTGGAGGTGAAGACCGGCAGCGTGACCTCCTGCTGCTTCTTCCACACCTCGTCCGGGCCCCAGGTCGGGGACTCGACGATGACCTTCTTGGTCGCCGCGAGCGCCAGCGGGGCGTTCTCGGCGACCTTCAGGGCCAGCTCGCGGGCCGCGGCCAGCGCGCCGCCCGGCTCGGTGAGCCGGTTGACGAACCCGAGCTCGGCCATCCGCTCCGCCGGGTACTTGTCGCCGGTCAGGGCGATCTCCATGGCGATGTGGAACGGGATCCGCTGCGGAAGCCGCAGCAGACCGCCGCCCGCCGCGACGAGGCCGCGCTTCGGCTCGGGCAGCCCGAACTGGGCGTCCCGGGCCGCGACGACCATGTCGCAGGACAGCGCGATCTCGCACCCGCCGGCCAGGGCGTAGCCCTCGATCGCGGCGATCAGCGGCTTGGCCGCCGGACGCTCGACGATGCCGGCGAACCCGCGGCCCTCCACGATCGGGTTGTCCCCGGTCAGGAAGCCCTTGAGGTCCATGCCCGCGCAGAACGTGCCGCCGGCGCCGGTCAGGACGCCGATCGACAGGTCCTTGCGGGAGTCCAGCTCGTCCAGCGCCGCCGCGATCCCCTGGGCCACCGCGCCGTTGACGGCGTTGCGGGCCTCGGGCCGGTTGATCGTGATGACGAGGACGGCGCCGTCCTCCTCGGTCAGAACAGCGTCGGTCATTCAGTGCCTCACTTCGGCTGGAAGCGGATGCCGCCGTCGAAGCGGATGGTCTCGCCGTTCATGTAGTCGTTCTCGATGAGCGACTTCACGAGGTGCGCGAACTCCGACGCCTTGCCCATGCGCTTCGGGAACGGGACGGGGGCGGCCAGCTTGGCCTTGAACGCCTCGGCGGCCTCGCCCTCGCCGTAGATCGGCGTGTCGATGATGCCGGGGCAGATGGTGTTGACGCGGACGCCGATCGCGGCGAGGTCGCGGGCGGCGGGCAGCGTCATGCCGACGATGCCGCCCTTCGACGCCGAGTAGGCGACCTGGCCGGTCTGGCCCTCTAGCGCCGCGACGGACGCGGTGTTGATCACCACGCCGCGCAGGCCGTCGGCGTCGGCCGGCTCGGTCTTGGAGATGGCCGAGGCGCCGATCCGCATGAGGTTGAAGGTGCCGATCAGGTTGATCCTGATGACGGTCTCGAACTGGCCGAGGTCGTGCGGGGTGCCGTCGCGGCCGACGGTCCGCGAGGCCCAGCCGATGCCGGCGCTGTTGACGATGACGCGCAGCGGGGCGCCGGTGTCGACGGCCGCCTGCACGGCGGCCTGCACCTGCTCCTCGCTGGAGACGTCCGTCTTGACGAAGACGCCGCCGATCTCGTCGGCGAGCTTCTTGCCCTTGTCCTCGTTGAGGTCGGCGACGACCACCTTGGCGCCCGCGGCGGCCAGCGTGCGGACGCAGGCCTCACCGAGGCCGCTCGCGCCACCGGATACGACGGCGGAAACTCCGTTCAGTTCCATAAGCAGCACCTTACGTCAGGGACCGAATGTGGTTCGGGGTGATGTTACCCAGACGTCACCCCGGGCTCTGCGCACGGCCCGCCCTCTAGCGGACCGCGAAGTTACCTGTGGGTCACCATACGGGGATGTTTGCCCCCCGCGCCTCCGGGCACCCGCCCGCCAGGACGGATCCCAGGGGGAGGAACGACCGGATGAGCGGAACCCCGCGCGCACAGACCCAGCCCTACCCGGGGCGCACCGAGGACATGTCGCCCGAACCGCGCGACGAGATGCGCGACTACACCGGCGCGGGGCATCTGGCCGGCCGCCGGGCCCTGATCACCGGCGGCGACTCCGGCATCGGCCGCGCGGTGGCCGTCGCGTTCGCCAAGGAGGGCGCGGACGTCGCGCTCACCTACCTCAGCGAGGACGACGACGCCCGGCGCACGGCGGAGCTCGTCCGGGCCGAGGGCCGCACGTGCGCGACCTTCGGCGGCGACCTCGCCGAGGAGCGGCACTGCCGCCAGGTGGTCGAGCACACCGTCCGCGACCTCGGCGGGCTGGACGTGCTCGTCCTGCACCACGGCACCCAGGCCCCGGTGAAGGACGTCCGCGAGATCGACGACGCCCAGCTGCGCCGGACCTTCGAGGTCAACGTCTACGCCCTCTTCTGGACGGTCCAGGCCGCGCTCGACCATCTCGGGAAGGGCTCGTCCATCATCATCACCGGCTCCATCAACGGGCTGCGCGGCAACAAGGAGCTGATCGACTACGCGGCCAGCAAGGGCGCCGCGATGGTGCTGGCCCAGTCCCTCGCGCAGAACCTCCAGGATCGCGAGATCCGCGTCAACTGCGTCGCGCCGGGCCCCGTCTGGACGCCCCTCATCCCCGCCACGTTCCCCGACGAGAAGGTGGAGGGGTTCGGGAAGCAGGCTCCCATGGAACGGGCGGCCGACCCGGACGAGATCGCGCCGTCGTACGTCTTCTTCGCGTCCAACCGCCTGTCGTCCTACTACACCGGGCAGACGCTGGTGCCCGCCGGCGGCGAGATCCACCCGGGCTGAGCGGATGGATCTGCGGCGCAGCGACCCCGCCGAGCCGGGACTCAGGCGGGTGAAGTGCGGCAAGGGGTTCCGCTACATCGGGCTGGACGGGCACCCCCTGAAGGACCCGGCCGAGAAGGCGCGCATCAAGGCGCTCGTGATCCCGCCCGCGTGGCGGGACGTGTGGATCTGCCCCGACCACGACGGCCACATCCAGGCGATGGGCACCGACACGGCCGGGCGCCGCCAGTACCTCTACCACGACGCCTGGCGGGAGCAGCGCGACAAGGAGAAGCACGACCACGTCCTGGAACTCGCCGAGCGCCTGCCCGATGTGCGCGCGACCATCGCGACCCATCTGGCCGGACGCGGGTACACGCGCGAGCGCGTCCTCTCCGCCGCCGTCCGCCTGATCGACCTCGGGTTCTTCCGCATCGGCAGCGAGGCGTACGCGGCGGAGAACGGCACCTACGGGCTCGCCACCGTCCTGAGGGAGCACGTCACCTGCGGCAAGGGCGAGGTCGCGTTCGACTACCCGGCCAAGGGCTCCAAGGAGCGCTTCCAGCGCGTCGCGGACGAGGAGGTCTGCAAGGTCGTCCACGGGCTGCGGCGCCGCCCGGACGACTCCCCCGAACTCCTCGCCTACCGGACGGACCGCGGCTGGCACGACGTCACCGCGTCCGACATCAACGACTTCATCCGGGAGATCACCGGCGGCGACTTCACCGCCAAGGACTTCCGGACCTGGCACGCCACCGTCCTCGCCGCCGTCGGCCTCGCCGTCTCGGTGCGGGCCGCCGGCAGCGACACGGCGCGGAACCGGGCCATCGTCCGGGTCGTCAAGGAGGTCGCGCGGTACCTCGGCAACACCCCCGCGGTCGCGCGCGCGTCCTACATCGACCCCAGGATCATCGAGCTGTACGAAGAGGGCAGAACGATCGCGCCCGCCCTGGGGGAACTGGGCGTCGACGCGGAGGTCGGCCAGCTCGCCACCCAGGGCCCCATCGAGCAGGCCGTCCTCGACCTGCTCCGCGAACGCGGGTCCTAGACCGAAACGGGCTCCTCGGAGAGCGAGTGCGCTCCCGCCGACTCGCCCAACTCCAGGCAGTACACCGCGTACGCGTGCTGGAGCACCGGCAACGCCACGTTCCTGACCCGGACCCCGCCCTTCGTGAGGCCCTTCTCCGTCCCCTTGTGGGCGTGCCCGTGGACGGCCAGCGCCACGTCCCCCGGCGCGTCGATCGCCTCACCGATCAGGTAGCTGCCGAGGAACGGGTAGATCTCCAGGGGCTCCCCTTCCAGCGTGTCCGGAACCGGGGAGTAGTGCGTGAGGGCGACCCGGACATCGGTGTCCAGATCAAGGAGCGCGGCTCCGAGCCGTCCGGCGAAGTCCTTCGTGTGCTGGATGAACGCCTTCGTCTCCGGCTCCCCGAAATCGCTCGCGCACCGGCCCTCGAACCCGCCGCCGAAGCCCTTGCCGCCCGCGATGCCGAGGGTCAGCCCGTTGATCTCGAGGACCGTCGACTCCCCTTCCAGGACGATGACGCCCGCGTCCCGCAGCGTGTCCGTGATCTCCTCCTCCTCGTCGGAGTGGTAGTCGTGGTTGCCGAGCACCGTCACCACCGGGACGCCGAGATCGCGGAGCTCGCCCGCGGCGACCCGGCCCTCCTGGAGCGTCCCGTGCCGGGTCAGGTCGCCCGCGACGAGGAACACGTCCGCGCTGTCGCGCAGGCCCGCGAGCCGCTCCCGGTACGCCCCGGCCACCTCGGGTCCCACGTGCAGGTCGCCCGCCGCCGCCACCCGGATCATGAAAGCGTCTCCTCCCCCTCCGGCTCGATCGCCGACGTGACATGGACCTCGTTGCAGATCCGCCGGCCCTCGGCGGCGGCCCGCGCCGCCTCCTCGACCGCGTGCCGCCGGTCCTCGCTCATGACCTCGCCGCTCAGATGCACCACGTCGCCGCGGACGTCCACCCGAATGCCGAGCTCGTGCGCGTGATGCGCCACGCTCTCCTGGATGTGCGCCGACACATATCCCTCGGTCACAGCACGCTCCCTTCGATGACGTCGAGCCGGGCCAGCAGGGTGAGGAACGCGTACGCGTACGGGGACGACGCCGTCCGCTCCGCCACGTACGGCCAGTCGACCTGCTCCCGCAGCGCCCGGCTCACATGCAGGAAGCCGCTGAAGTCGCAGGCGATCTCGGTGAACGCGAGCAGCCGCATGACGACCAGCTCGGTCGCGGGCAGGACGGGCATCAGCACCGCCCCGACCGTCATCCGCTCCGCCCGTCCGAGCAGCTCGGGCTCCACGGGGCGGCCCGACGGCGTGTGGATGAGATCGATGAGGTGCTCGCCGTCGTAGACCTTCTCCAGCCAGTTCTCCGGGCTCTCCTGATGGCGCATCCCGGCGGCGCACAGCGCCTCCACCGCCGCGCCGACGCTCTCCTCGCACAATACGAAGTCGACGTCGTGGGTGGACACGGCCGCGCCGTGCGCGTAGGCGGCGAACCCGCCGGCGAGCGCGAAGTCCACCCCCGCGTCCAGCATCGCCGCCGCGGCGCGTTTCAGGGACACCAGCAGCCCGTTGCCGACGGCATCGGCGACGGTCTCGGCGACGGTCGCCTCCCCCTGCCGTGTCTGCGTCTCCCCCACGCGCTCCCCCGGGTTGTCGGTGGTAGCGATGGCGGTACCCGGTCAAGGGCGGGTCATTCGGGTCGCGGTCAATCCGGTGCGGACGGCCTGCGCGGCGCCGCCCCGGCGTCAGCGCGGCGCCACCCCGGCGGGCGGTGTCGGCGTCGTCCCGAAGCAGGTGGCGATGGGATCCTCGATCGAGCACCAGCCCGGCCTGCGCACCGGCACGTACCCTTTCGGCACCCCCCGGTTCGCGATGATCGTCCGGTAGGTGGGCACGGCGTCGGTCGGACGGCGTGTCAGCGCCGGGTCGGTCCGGACGTCCACGGTGTAGAGCCCGAACCGGGGCCGGTAGCTGCCCCACTCGTAGTTGTCGGTGAGGCTCCAGTAGTTGTAGCCGATCACCTTCACGCCTTCGGCCATGGCGCGCTGGATCCAGTACAGGTGGTCGCGGAGGTGGTCGGACCGCGTGTAGCCGTCCGCGCGGGGCTTCCCGTCGTCCATCGGCCACCCCTGCTCCACGACGTAGACGGGCAGGTGCGGCAGCCGCCGCTGGTAGTTCTTCAGGACGTGGTAGATCCCCTCCGGCTCGGGGTCGATCTTCCACAGCTCGTTCGTGAGCGTGTACACGGCCGTCAGGTTCTGCAGGTTCGCCCCGTAGTAGTAGTCGATGCCGATGAAGTCGAGCTTGTCGGTGGTGTCGTTGAACAGGGCCGCGTCGAACAGCCCGTTGATCAGCGACCCGTAGGCCACGTTCGCCGACACCGGCGCCCCCGGGTCCACCTCGTGGATCATGTCGTAGGCGGCGCGGTGCGTCCGGATGAGGGCGTCGCGCATCGTCACCACCTGGCCGACGTTCAGCGGCCGCGTCGTGAACTCCTTGAAGATGTAGGCGCTGGCCTCGTTGAACGTGATCCAGATGACGCCCTGGCCCTTGTACCGGTCGACGATGAAGCGGGCGTGGCGGAGCCAGTCCCGCTCGGTCCTCCGGTTCTGCCAGGCGTCCTGGTCGTCCACCCAGCCGGGGTAGACCCAGTGGTCGAGGGTGAGCATCGGCCGCATCCCGGCGGCTTTGATCCGCCGGACGAGATCGTCGTAGTAGGCGAGCGCCTTCGGATCGCGAAACCCCTTGCGGGGCTCGATCCGCGCCCACTCGAGGGACGTCCGGAAGGTGTTCACTCCGAGCCCCCTGGCGAGCTTCAGGTCGCTCGGGTACCGGTGCAGGAAATCGACGGAGTTCCCATAGGGATGCTCTACTCCGCGTGCCTTTCTCGCCACGTAGCGCGTCCAGTTGGAATCGGGGAAGGAACCCTCGCCCTGGAAGCCGGACGTGGAAACACCCCACAGGAATCCGGGCGGGAACGGGACGGTGGCGGGTTTCCCGGCGGACGCCGGGGACGAGAGCGAGATCACCAGAAGGGCGGCGAGGACGGCGGCGAGAGCTGGGCGCACGGGGGGCTCCTCACGACGTGACCTACACGGATCACAAGCGCCCGAGCACGGTCCGTCAACGCCGCCGCGATGACCGGATCCGGCCATCACCCGGTGTGGCGATCATCACAGAACGATTAACCAATGCGGTCGGTGTCCTTTATCACCGCCCGTAATTCCGGCACCGCTCCTCATTCTGAAGATCACGCCTCGCACCCCGTCCCAGCAGCCCCTTTGTAGAACTGTGTCCCAGCTCACAGAACTTCCGAGAAACGCCAGGCAGCGGCTTGATCAGACCTGCGCGCCGAGCACCCGCCACCCAATGCAATGGCTTCGAGATTTGCCACGCCCCGCGAACCCTGGCTACGTTCCTCAACGGTTCGCGGCATCGTCAGCCGCCCACGACAACAGAAGACGCACCCCCCGACGCGCGGCCAGTGACGCCCCGAAGGCCGTCCCCCCGCAGCGGCCGCCGTCGATTCGCCGAGTCCGTGCAGTCACGAGGCACGGAGCCGGAGGCGGCCCTCAGCGCCGCACGGCATCCCCGTCACCCTTCCAGCGGTGACGGCTGCCCCGGCAGGCATCGTCCGCGAGGTCTGGAGTCATTCTGCATACCCCCCGAAACCCCCTGAAGACCGGCATGTCCGTGGCCGGTGGCATGGTGCTCGCGCTCGGCGCGTCCCTGCTCACCGCGGCCCCCGCCGAGGCGGCCGCCCCGTCCCGGCAGGCTCCCGTCACCGCCGCGAAGCTCTCTCAGGCGAGGATCGCCAAGCAGAAGCAGCGTGCCGCGTACGCCGTCCAGTACGCCTACAAGCAGATCGGCGACCCGTACCGCTACGGCGGCACGGGCCCCGGCAAGTGGGACTGCTCGGGCCTCGCGGGAGGCTCCTGGCGGAAGGCCGGCGTGAAGGTGCCCCGCACCACGCAGCAGATCTACCGCTCGGTCAAGTACAAGGTCTCCTGGAAGGGCGCCGTCAAGGGCGACCTCCTGTTCTTCTACGGCGGCCGCACCCACATGGGCATCTACGTCGGCAAGGGCTACATGATCCACGCCCCCAGCTCCGGCAAGCGCGTCAAGAAGGTCAAGCTGAACCGCTACTACAAGCGGAACTTCAGCGGCGCCGTCCGCCCCGGCTACTGAGCCGAACGTGAAGGCCCCCGTGCACGCACGGGGGCCTTCACGTTCGCCCGGGACGCGCGTGCACCCCGAGCCCTTCCGTACCCTGCGGTCACTCGGGCACCGCGGCCCCGGCCCGGCAGGCGATAACCTCGTCGCCAACCCGTTGCCGATCTCGGTACCCTGTCACGACGGGTCGCTAGCTCAATTGGCAGAGCTCCGGACTTTTAATCCGTAGGTTGTGGGTTCGAGTCCCACGCGACCCACCTGCTTCGACCGGCGCGGACGCCGTCCGCCGCGTCCGTCCGCGCCCGCCCCGCCACGATCCGCCGAGCGGGCCGTAGCGGGGCGCGGGCCGCGAGCGGCGTCAGGCGCGGGTGCCGCGGCCCCGGGGGGCGAACAGGCCGAGGGCGATCATGCCCAGGCCCAGGACCATGTGCAGCCAGTTGTCCGCGGTGTTGAACGGGACGAAGTTGGCGGTGCTGTGGTGGTCGACGACCATCCCGTACAGCCACAGGGCCAGGTAGACGGCGCCGCCGCCGATCAGGAAGCCGCGCGCGCCGGACACGCTGCGGGCGAGCACGAGCCCTGCCGCCCCGAAGAGGACGTGCACGATGTTGTGCAGGACGGACACCTGGAAGAGGCCGAGCAGCCGGGCCTCCGACTCGTGCCCGGCGAACTTCATCGTGTCGTAGTCGGTGGTGATGCCCGGGATGAACCCGAGGATGCCGACCAGCAGGAACACCGCGCCGACCACCAGAGCGGCCAGCTGGATCGGCGTCCGGGTCGTCCCGGTTCTGCCGTGAGACATGGATATCGGTCGTGCTGACATGATCGCTCCCGCTTTGCAGAGCCGTTACCGCTGTGGCAGCGGCGAGGTGACAGCGCGGTACCCGCACGAACCAGGACTACACACCGTCCCGGCCTCCCGGCGCTGACGCGGGGCACCGGAGTTCCTCAAGAGCCGCCGGCCACCGCCGATGGACGTGCGTCACCCCGAAACGCACGGGCCGCCATCTGCACCTCCCACCCCCGCAGCGCAGGCGGCGCAGAAGATGAGGAACGCCACTTGTCCGCTCTGCCGTACCCCCTCCCAGGACGGCGCCACCTCCGCCGGACCGTCCTGCTCGGTCTCACCGGCGTGGCCGCCGCCGGCTTCGCCACCCTCTCCCAGGGCACCGCTCACGCGACCCCCGAGCCCGGGAACGCCGGCACCGCCTCCACGGGCATGCTGGGCGAACGGACGTTCGACGCGGCCCCGTCCGACTGGCTGAACTCCCGGATCTCGGAACTCAACGAGCGCATCAAGACCCCGCCGAGGCGCCCGGTACAGGTCGTGATCCCGCAGCGGGCTCCGTCCTCCACCGTCCAGCAGGGCTTGCCCGCGCAGGTCCAGCCGGTCGCTCCGGGCGGGGCCGCAACCGCGCAGCGCATCGTCGCGACCGCCCTCGGCCGGGTCGGCGAGGGAGAGGCCCGCGACGGCACCTCGTCCTTCGGGACGTGGTACGGCAAGTACACCCGGCAGGCCGGCTTCGCCGCCGCGCCCTGGTGCGACATGTTCCTCACCTGGGCGGCGGCCCAGCACGGCGCCCAGAAGGTCACCGGCGTCTTCGCCTACACCCCGGCCCACGCCGCCTGGTTCGACGAGCAGGGCCGGTTCGACCGCAAGCCCCGCCTGGGCGACTACGTCTTCTTCGACTGGAACGGCGGGCGCGCCATCTCGGGCATCGACCACGTCGGCATGGTCACCGCCGTCAACCCGGACGGCAGCGTGTCCACGGTCGAGGGCAACATCAGCGACAAGGTCGTGACCCGCAAGCGCACCATGGGAACCATCGTGGGCTTCGGGCACCCGAACTACCCCGCCTGATCACGGGATCAGTCGATCCAGCCGTCGGCGCGGGCCCGGTCGAGGACGTCGTCGGCCTCGCGGGTGTCGAGCATCTCCAGGCCCCGGGCCGCCCAGAAGCGCAGCGCCTCGTCGGTGTTCCGCAGTTCGTCCCGCAGCAGGAGGAACGCCCGCGGGGCGCGGGCCTCGGCGATGAGCTCCAGCAGCAGGCGGCGGAGGTCGTGGTCGTCGCGTTCCGCGGCGAACTCGGCGATCAGCTCGTCGGCGTAGGCGTCGGCGTGCTCGCGCAGGAAGTCGAACCCGTCCCCGCGCGCCCGCGGGTCATCGCCCCGCATGCGGAGCACGGCCTGGTCGAAACGTCGCCTGGACATGGGCCGAGCCTACGGCGGGCCACCGACAGCGGACGGTTCCGGCAGCCGGGCAGCCCGAAATCCCGGCCGGGTATCTTCACGATCTCGACCGGTTCGCGCCGCCGCCGAATTTCCTTCCGCGCCGCCGTGGAGGCGGACGTTCCGCGGCCCGTCGCTACGGGTTCTCCTAGAGCTTGTAGAGCTTCGCGAACGGGGCCAGAATCTTGACCTTGCGGGTTCCGAAGTCGACCAGGACGGCCCGTCCGGCCTCGACGGCCAGAACGCGGCCGAGACCGTACTTGTCGTGGGTGACCTGGTCCTCGAGCTCGAACTCCTTGGCCGGCGGGGCCGGAGCCGGAGGCTGGAAGGGACTGGTGGGCAGGTGGCGCCGCCTGGCGCGTGCACTGTGTTCCATTACTTGCCAGTATGCGCCTCGCCGGGGAATTTCGGGGACGTTCACCACCACCCGACGGAAAAATCTTCATGACCCGCGTCACCGGGCTGTGCCCCTCCCGGAAGCGTGTGCTACAGTCGAAGAAGTTGCGGTTCCCATAGACATTGCGCCTGCCGGATCCTTTCTGCGGGCGCTTTTTTGTTGTTCTGGATCTTCCGGATGGGCCATCGCGGCGTCACCGGCCGTGCATGTCGTACGGTCGGGACCGACCAACAGGAGGCGGCCATGGCCACCGGCACAGTCAAGTGGTTCAACTCGGAAAAGGGCTTCGGCTTCATCGAGCAGGACGGCGGCGGCGCCGACGTCTTCGCCCACTACTCCAACATCGCGGCCCAGGGCTTTCGCGAGCTCCAGGAGGGCCAGAAGGTGACGTTCGACGTCACCCAGGGCCAGAAGGGCCCGCAGGCGGAGAACATCGTTCCCGCCTAGTGGCGACATGAGCGGCGGGCGTGCCCCTTTGGGGCGCGCCCGCCGTTCGCGTTCCCGGCCCTCGTGCGGCGCCGCGTTCGCCGGCCACGAGCCCGCCGCCGGTGCCGCTGTTAGCGGGACGACGGCGGGGTAGGGGCCGCACATGGAGAGCAGCGCCGTTCATCGGTTCCTGACGATCTACCTCAACGACCACCTCGCCGGGGCGGCGATCGGTGTGGACCGGATCGCGAGCACCGCCCGGGCGCACCGGAACTCGGCCCTCGGGGGGCCGCTGCGGCGGCTGGCGACCGATATCGCCGCCGACCGCGGAGCGCTTCTGTCGATCATGGTCTCGCTCGGGGTGCCCGTCAGGCGCTACAAGAGCGTCGCGGGGTGGGCGGCGGAGAAGGCGGGACGGCTCAAGCCGAACGGCCGCATCACCGGACGCTCGCCGCTGACCGACCTGGTGGAGCTGGAGGCGCTGCGGATCGGCGTCGAGGGGAAGGCCGCGTGCTGGCGCACCCTGCTGACCTTCGCCGACGAGGCGTCCGGGCTGAGGCCGAGCGAGCTGCGGCTCCTGGAGGAACGCGCCCGGTCGCAGATCACCGTCCTGGAGGAGTTGCGCCTGTCGGCCGCCGACCGGCTCTTCCACGCCGGCGCCGCCCCGCGGAGCGCTCCGTCCACTCCGGCCCCCGCGGGCCGCGGGCACACCGTCTGACGCGGGTCGCGGGCGCGACCGCCCGGAGGACTCCGGGCTCCGGAGGCGCGGCCGATCGTCGGCCCTGGAGCGTAGAGTGAGATCTTCTACGCGGGCATGAACGATCCGCCGGCCCGCGGCGACGGACGCGAACCGTGTGCATCGCGTGGGTCGTGTGGCATGGAGGAGCGCATCCTGTACCGCTGGAGTCAATGGACGGCGCACCGGTCCCTCGGATCGATGGTGCTGGAGCGGTTCCAGCACCCGGCGCAGGTCGTCGTCACCGGGTTCGCGGTCGTGATCACGGCCGGGACGCTGCTGCTGTCCCTCCCGCAGGCGACCACCGGCAAGGCATCGGCGTCCTTCGTCGAAGCGCTGTTCACGGCCACGTCCGCCGTCTGCGTGACGGGGCTGGTCACCGTTGATCCGGGCACGTACTGGTCGACGTTCGGCCAGATCGTCCTCCTGATGCTGGTCCAGGTGGGCGGGCTCGGCCTGATGACGCTCGCGACCCTGTTCGCCGTGCTGCTGACGCGCCGGCTGGGGCTGCGGGCGCGGATGGCCGCCCAGGCCGAGACCAAGACCCTGCGGATCGTCGACGTGCGGCGCGTCGTCCGCAACGTCGTCCTGTTCACGGTGGTGTCCGAGGTGCTGATCGCCGCGGTGCTGACCGTGCGCTTCACCGCGGCGCACGGGGAATCACCGGGCCGCGCCCTCTACCTCGGGGCCTTCCACTCGATCTCGGCGTTCAACAACGCCGGTTTCGCACTGTGGCCGGACGGCATGGTCCGCTTCGCGACGGACCCGTGGATCACCCTGACGCTCTGCGCGGCGGTCATCGTCGGCGGCCTCGGCTTCCCCGTCGTGTTCGACCTCGCCCGCAACTGGCGCTGCCCGGGCGCCTGGACGGTCCTCACCCGCGTCACGCTCGGCATGACGGGGCTGCTCCTGGCCGGGGGCTGGATCGTGCTGACGGCGACCGAATGGCGCAACCCCGCGACGCTGGGCGGCCTGCCGGATCCGGCGCGGCTGACGGCGGGCTTCTTCCTGTCGGTCATGCCGCGCAGCGGCGGCTTCAACAACGTCGACATCACGCAGATGCGGCCGGAGAGCCTGCTCGTCACCGACATCCTGATGTTCATCGGCGGGGGCAGCGCCGGCACCGCGGGCGGCATCAAGGTCACGACGTTCGGGTTGCTGGGATTCGTCCTATGGGCGGAGATGCGCGGTGAGCCCCGGGTGAACGTCGGCCACCGCCGCCTCCCCGAGGGCACCCAGCGGCAGGCGATGTCGATCGTGCTGCTGGGCATCGCCCTGGTCACAGCGGGAACCTTCCTGCTGCTGATGATGACCCACCATTCGCTGGACCTGGTGCTCTTCGAGGTCGTCTCCGCGTTCGGCACCGTCGGCCTGTCCGCCGGGATCACCGCGGAGCTGCCGCCCGCCGGACATCTGCTGCTGACCGCGCTGATGTTCCTCGGCCGCATCGGGCCTCTGACGTTCGCCACCGCGCTCGCGCTGCGCGAGCGCACCAGCCGTTTCGAACTACCGGAGGAGCGACCGATCGTTGGCTGAGCGCAAGAAGGACCCGGTCGTGGTGATCGGGATGGGGCGCTTCGGCAGCGCGCTGGCCCTGGAACTGGCCAGGCGCGGCACCGAGGTCCTCGCCATCGACCACCGCGCCAAGATCGTCCAGACGCTGTCCGGGCGGCTGACGCACGTCGTCACCGCCGACGCCACCGACCTCGAGGCGCTGCGCGAGCTCGGCGTCGGCGAGTTCCGCCGAGCCGTGGTCGCCATCGGAGGCGACCTGGAGGCCAGCATCCTCACCACGTCGATGCTGACCGAGCTGGAGATACCCGACATCTGGGCCAAGGCCGTCACCCACCAGCACAAGCGCATCCTGGAGCGGATCGGCGCGCACCGCGTCGTGCTGCCCGAGAACGACATGGGCGAGCGCGTCGCCCACCTCGTCAGCGGGAGCATGCTCGACTACATCGAGATCGACGAGGACTTCGCGCTCATCAAGACGCATCCGCCGCGCGACATCGTCGGGATGTCGCTGGGCGAGACGCGGGTCCGGTCCAAGCACGGCGTGACGGTCGTGAGCGTGAAGTCGGTCGGCGAGCGGTTCACCTACGCCACCGCCGACACCGTCCTGCAGTACGGCGACGTCATCCTGATCGCCGGGCCCATCGACAAGGTCGAGCGCTTCGCCGAGCGCCTGTGACGGTCAGCGCGGCCGCAGGCCCGCCGGGGCCGCCTCCGTCGGCCTGACCGCCGCCGGGTCGGGGCGCGCGTCGGCGATGACGAACCCGCTGCGCGGCCGGGCCGGGACGCGGCGCAAGGAGATCCGCATGTCCTGCTCGGGGACGTCGTAGCGCAGCCGGACGAGCCCCAGCGCGATCTCCCTGAGCACCGCCACGGTGATCATCTCGCCGGGGCAGCGGTGGCCGGTGCGCGGATCACCGCCGCCCTGCGGAACCAGCAGGTCCGGTGCGATCGGGCCGTCGAGGAACCGGTGCGGGTCGAAGCGGTACGGGTCCCGCCAGAGGTTCTCGTCATGGTCCTGCCCGTACAGGTCGAGGAGGACGATCGCCCCCTCGGGGACGGGCTCGCCCTTCCAGGACAGGTCCCGCGCGGCCACGCCGCCGACGAACGGCGCGAACGGGTAGAACCTGCGGACCTCTTGGACGAACGCGTCGATGAGGGCGACGTCGCCGGCGGCCATGGGCGCGCGGTACCGGTGCCACCGGTGCAGCGCGTGGGCGGTGAACGCGGCGAACCAGCAGACGGCGACGGTCGGGCGCAGGACGTTGAGCAGCTCGACGGCGGCCGTCCGGGCGTCCAGCGGCACCCCGTCGGCGTCGTGGTGGCGGGCCACCACCGCCGCCGGTGACACGCCGTGTCCCTCGCGCAGCTCCTCGATGAGGCCGGCCAGCCACTCCTCGCGGCGGGCGCGCGCCTCCCGCGCCCGCCAGTGGCGCGGACCGGGCGTCGCGAACCCGTCGACCATGGCGACCAGGTCCCGGGCGAGCGGCGCGACCTCGTCGTCGGCCGGCGGCACGCCCGCCCACTCGCAGACGGCCCTGGTGAGGATGCAGGCGGTCTCGTCGAACAGCACGATGCGGGGCCGCCCCGGCCAGGTGGCGGCCGCCTCGTCCCACCGGGCGCGGACCAGGTGGGCGAGCCGCCCGACGCCGTCCCCGTCCATGAGCAGGGACACGAACAGCTGCTTGCGGACGCGGTGCGCCCGTCCGTCCAGCGTGTGCACCGCCCCGTGGCCGACCAGAGTGCTGAGCACCGGCTCCGGAAGGGCGCCGGCCCGCCGCACGTGGTCCTCGTCATAGAAGAACCGCACGGCCTCGGGACCGCGCAGCGCGACCGTGTGCCGCCCCAGCAGCCGTGTCCGGGCGAGCGGCCCGCCGGTCCCGCGCCACAGGTCCGGAAGCCAGGCGTATCCCCTGGTCAGCAGGGACAGCGAGCCGTCCCATAGGGGTGTGGGCGAAAGCTGCATGCGGGCCGGATTCCCGTCCGGCCCGCGCACAAACGCTGCCCCCGGCGCAGCGGCTCCGGGCCCGCGTGATCGTTCCGGTCATGGGTCGGCCAACGTCGGTTCAGGGGTGGGCAGGGGCCGTGGCGCGGAGGCCGGACGGGGGTAGTCCGCCCACATGAACGGGTGCGAGGCGCGCAGCCTGCTCCATCCCTATCTGCTGCTGCTGATCCACGAGCGGCCCGCGCACGGCTACGAGCTGATCGAGCGGCTCGGACGGCTCGGGGTGTCGGACGTGGAGCCCGGCCACGCGTACCGGGTGCTGCGCGGGATGGAGCGGGCGCGGCTCGTCGTCTCGACCTGGGAGGCGTCCGGGGCGGGCCCGGCGCGCCGGCGGTACGAGCTCACCGAGGAGGGCGTCCGGGACCTGCGGGAATGGGTGCCGAGGCTGAACCGCCTGGGCGAGGCCATCTCCTCGTTCCTGACCCGGTGGGACGCGTCCGGCATCCCCGGCGTGTTCGCCGGGGATGCCGGGGATGCCGGGGCGCTTCAGCGCCCGCCGGTCACGCGCGGTTCGTCCTGAAGCGGCGGATCATCGCCGGGTACTCCCGCCAGACCACCGCCGCGAACGTCGCGGCGATCAACATCGTGAACATCGGCCGGCGCTTCGGCCTTCCCTTGTCCTTCATCTGTCTCCCTCGGTTCTCGGCCAGGTCACAGGTCGCCGCCGGGCATTCCCTTCGGACGGCCGAATTCCGGGCGGCGCCGCTCCCGGTATAACAACGCCCCGCCGCGCCGGGTAAGTGGCGTCCGCCGATAGGTGACGGGGACACCTACCGGCCGCCCCCGGGCCCTGGGGCGGGCGCCGGTTACGTCCCCGATGCCGGGGAAGGCGAGACGGAGGCGGGCGCATCGAGGGGGAAGGGCACCGTGCGGACGGAAACGGGCAGGCGGGCGGCCGCGGTGACGCTGGCCGCGGCGATCGCGCTGGCGGGATGCGCGGACGGCGACGAGCCGGCGGCGCGGCGGACGACCACGGCACCGGCTCCCCCGGCCGCCGGTGACCGGACGGCGACCGACCTCCAGGAGACGTACGAGGAGGTCGTCCGCACCGTCCTGCCGTCGGTGGTGCAGATCGAGACCGACAAGGGCGAGGGGTCCGGTGTCGTCTACGACGACGCCGGGCACATCGTGACGAACGCGCACGTGGTGGCGGGGGCGAAGAAGATCCAGGTCGTCCCGGCGAGCGGCGGCGCGCCGATGGCGGCGACGCTCGCGGGCGCCTTCGACCCCGATGACCTCGCCGTGGTCAAGGTCGAGGGCGGCAGGCTGCCGAAGGCCGCGTTCGGCGACTCGACGAGACTGGCGGTCGGCCAGATGGTGCTCGCCATGGGCAACCCGCTCGGGCTGTCGGGCAGCGTCACGAACGGCATCATCTCCGCGATGGGGCGCACCGTGTCGACGCGTCCAGGCGGCGCCTTCCCCGGCTCGACGATCTCGCAGGCCATCCAGACCAGCGCCGCGATCAATCCGGGGAACAGCGGCGGCGCCCTCGTCACGCTGGACGGCAAGGTGATCGGCATCCCCACCGCAGCGGCGGGCAGCCCGTCCGGCGGCGCGGCGCCCGGCATCGGGTTCGCCACGCCCAGCGCGACCGTGACGGCGATCGTCCCGCAGCTGATCCAGGACGGGAAGGTCACCAACTCGGGACGCGCCGCCCTGGGCGTCACCGTCCGGACCGTCGTCAACCTCAGCAACGGCCGGCCGGTCGGCGCGGAGGTGGTGAAGGTGGAGAAGGAGGGCGGGGCGCTCAAGGCGGGCATCCAGCCCGGCGACGTCATCACGGCGCTGAACGGCACCGAGACCCCCACGACGCAGGCCCTCACTCAGGTGCTCGCCGCGCTGAAGCCCGGCGACGCCGCCGAGGTCACGGTCATGCGGGGCGGCGAACGCCGGACGCTGGACGTGACGCTCGGCCGGCTGCCCGCAGGGTGACGGCTACGCCTCCGGCGCCGGTGCGGCGAGCCCGGCCGTCACGAACGCGATGACGGTCCGGGTGCCGGGCGGCGCGGGCGCGTGCTCCGGATCGGGCGCCAGCGGACGGCCGTAGATCTCCAGCAGCAGCGTGAACGCGAGCCGCCAGCGCTCGGCCACCTCGCGCACCGGCAGATCGGGGCGGGCCCGGCCGAGCATCACCTCGAACGGCGCCGGGCCGAACCACGGGGAGGGATGGGGCGGGCGCATGGTGGGCAGGACCGTGCGGGCCACGAGATGGCAGAGCATGCGGCCCTTCGCGGTGCGGGACAGCTCGTCGAACGGCTCCACGATCGCGGCCACGAGGTCCTCCACGGTGAAGGAGACCTCGCCCTCCGCCTCCGCCCGCTCGGAGATCGCACCGAGGCGTCCCGCCCAGATCGGCAGAAGTTCGCGTTCCAGGAGCGCCGCGATCAGGCCGTCGCGCGAACCGAAGTGGTAGTGCACCGCGCCCGGGTTCAGGCCCGCCGCGGCGTTGATGGCGCGGACCGACACCCGGTCCGGCCCCTTCTCGAGGAACAGGCGCTCCGCCGCCCCGAGAAGCCGATCGCGCGTCGATGCCTCTGTCACGCCGCCATTCAACCCTATACAGTGATGCCAGATTTCAATCAGTGATTGAAAGGTGTCTGGAGGCCCCCATGACCGACGTGTTCGAACCGGCCCGGCTGGGGCCGCTCACCCTCCGCAACCGGACGATCAAGGCCGCCACCTTCGAGCACATGGCGCCCGGCGCCCTCGTCTCGGACGAACTGATCGAGTTCCACCGGCGGCACGCCGCCGGCGGCGTCGCCATGACCACCGTCGCGTACTGCGCCGTCGCCCCCGAAGGCCGCACCGAGGCCGACCAGCTGTGGATGCGCCCCGAGGCCCTGCCCGGCCTGCGCCGCCTCACCGACGCCGTGCACGCCGAGGGGGCCGCCGCGTCCGCGCAGATCGGGCACGCCGGGCCGGTCGCCAACGGCAGGTCGAACCGGACGCCCTCGCTCGGCCCGTCCCGCATGTTCAACATGCAGAGCCTCCGGTTCACCCGCGAGGCGACGCCCGCCGACATCGAGCGCGTCACCGCCGCGCACGCCGACGCCGCCGGGCTCGCCGTCGAGGCCGGATTCGACGCGGTCGAGATCCATCTCGGCCACAACTACTTCGCCAGCGCGTTCCTCAGCCCGCGCATCAACAAGCGCACCGACGAGTACGGCGGCTCCCTCACCAACCGCGCGAGAGTCGCCCTGCGCGTCGCCCGCGCCGTCCGGGAGAGGGTCGGCGACCGCATCGCCGTCCTCGCCAAGCTGAACATGGACGACGGGGTCGGCGGCGGCCTGCGTCCCGACGAGAGCGTCCAGGTCGCGCGGTGGCTCGAAGCCGACGCCGGCCTGGACGCCCTCGAACTGACCGCCGGCAGCTCCCTGCTGAACCCGATGTACCTGTTCCGCGGCGACGCGCCCATCGACGACTTCGCCGCCGTGTTCCCCCAGCCGCAGCGGCTCGGCATCAAGATGGTCGGCGCCAGGTTCATCCGGAACTACCCGTACGAGCCCGCCTATCTGCTGCCGACCGCGCGCCGGTTCCGCGAAGCCCTCGGCATGCCGCTCATCCTCCTCGGCGGCGTCACGGACCGCGCCACCATGGACCTCGCCCTGTCCGAGGGATTCGAGTTCGTCGCCATGGCCCGCGCCCTCCTCCGCGAACCCGACCTGATCAACCGGATCCAGGCCGAGCCCGGCACCCCGTCACTGTGCATCCACTGCAACAAGTGCATGCCGACGACGTTCAGCCGCACCCACTGCGTGTACGCGACCGACTGACCGGATCTCTCGGAGGAAGGCCCTGGAACGGCGTCAGGGGACGCGCGCCACGGCGCACCACATCGAGACGTCCTCGGCCGTGGGGCGGTGATCCTGCTGGTCGGCGCCGGGAACGAGACCACGATGCCCATGCTCGGCAACGCCCGGCACGCCGCCCGGCGCAACCCGGACCAGCGCGCGAAGGCCCTCGTCGGCCACATCACGGACCGGGTCGACGAGACCCTCCGCTACGCCCCGTCCACGCAGGCGGTCGCCCGGACCACCATCGAGGACGTCGAGCTGCACGGCGTGCGGAGCCCGGTGGGTCAGGCGGCGGCCGGCGGGGACCGCCGCAGTTCGGTCCGCATCGCCGCGAGCGACACCGCGCCGGCGAGGACGGTGCCGTCGGGGAAGCGGAAGACCGGGACGCCGGCGCCGTAGGAGCGGCGCGTCCGCACGAGCTCCGCGCGCACCCGCGCGGTCCCCCGGTCCGCGCTCCAGGGCACGCCCGTCTCGGACGCCAGCGCCCGCAGGACGTGGGGGTCGGCCACGTCGAGGCCGTCGGTGTAGTAGGCGCGGAACAGCCGGGCGGCCATGGCCTCGGCCCGGCCGTGCTCGGCGGCGAGGGCGACGAGCCGGTGGGCGTGGAAGGTGTCGGCGGCGACGACCCGGTCCAGGCTCATGATGAGCCCGTCCTCCGCGGCCGCCCGGACGATGCGGTCGGCCCTCTTCGCGGGGCCGAGGCGAAGTGCGCGGACCCCGCCGAAGGGCGCCTCCGCCGGTTCGGCGTCCGCTGCGATCCGGTACGGCCGGTAGACCACGTCGAGCTCGCCGCCCTCGGCCCGGTACTCCTCCGCCGCCCGGCGGAAGCGGGCATGGCCCAGTGCCGACCACACGCAGGCGATGTCGTGGGCGATCTCAACCTTCATGGCCGTGCTTCCTCTGCTTACGGCACGAACCGTTCCGTGCCGGAACAGAATGCCCATGTCAGCGGATCGAGTCAAGACGGCACGTTCCGTGCCGCCAGAGCGCTATACTGGCCCCATGGCCACCCGACGACCCGAGCGCCGCAACGAAGAGTCCGCCAGCGCGGTGATCCAGGCCGCGCTGGACCTGTGCCAGGAGGTCGGGTACCGCAAACTCAGCATCGAGGGCATCGCCGCCAGGGCGGGCGTCGGCAAGAACACCATCTACCGCTGGTGGCCCTCCAAGGCCGCGGTCCTGCTGGACGGGCTGCTGTCCACCATGACGATGGACGCGTCCTTCCCCGACACCGGGGACGTCCGCGCCGACCTCAAGACGCAGATGGCGGCGGGCATCCGCACCCTCGGCGGCCCGGGGCTCCTGCCCCACTACCGGGCGCTGATCGGTGAGGCGCAGCACGACCCCGAACTCCACCAGGCCCTCTGGGACCGCTTCGTCTCCAAGCTGTCGGCCGCCGCCGCCGCGCGCATCGAGCTCGCGCAGAAGCAGGGGCAGATCCGCGCCGACGTCGATCCCGTCCTCATCATCGAACTGCTCTACGGCGCCGGCTACTACCGCCGGCTCCTCACCCCGCGCACCGTCGACCAGGAGCAGATCGACGCCATCGTCGACCTCGCCTTCCAGGGCCTCGCCCCCTGACGCCGAGCCGCCCTCCAGCGGCCCTTCCGGACACCCGCCAAAGGGAAAGGCCCCTTCCGACCGAGCGGTCGGAAGGGGCCTTTCGCCGAGGTGTTACCGGTTGTACTGGCCGAAGTCGTACTCCTCCAGCGGGACGGCCTCGCCGGAGCCCTGACCGAAGGCGTACTCGGCGCCGTCATCGTAGGAGCCGACGGAGTAGACCGCCGCCTTCGCCTCCTCGGTCGGCTCGACCCGGACGTTGCGGTACTGGGGCATGCCCGTACCGGCCGGGATGAGCTTGCCGATGATGACGTTCTCCTTGAGGCCCAGCAGCGGGTCGCTCTTGGCGTGCATCGCGGCCTCGGTGAGGACCCGGGTCGTCTCCTGGAAGGACGCCGCCGACAGCCACGACTCGGTCGCGAGCGAGGCCTTGGTGATGCCCATCAGGACGGGACGGCCGGCGGCGGGGACCCCGCCCTCGGCGACGACGTTGCGGTTCGTCTCCTCGAAGATCGGACGCTCGACCAGGTCGCCCGGCAGCAGGTCGGTGTCACCCGACTCGAGGATGTTCACCCGCTTCAGCATCTGGCGGACGATGATCTCGATGTGCTTGTCGTGGATCGACACACCCTGCGACCGGTACACCTCCTGGACCTCGTGGACCAGGTGGAGCTGGACGGCCCGCGGGCCGAGGATGCGGAGCACCTCGTGCGGGTTGATGGCACCGGCGATCAGCTTCATGCCGACGTCGACGTGCTCGCCCTCCTTGACCAGGAGGCGGGAGCGCATCGGCACCGGGTAGGCGATCTCGTCGGAACCGTCGTCCGGGACGATGACGACCTTGCGCGACTTCTCCGACTCGTCGATCTTGACGCGGCCGGCGACCTCGCTGATCGGGGCCACACCCTTCGGGATGCGGGCCTCGAACAGCTCCTGGACACGCGGCAGACCGTGCGTGATGTCGCCACCGGCCACACCACCGGTGTGGAAGGTGCGCATCGTCAGCTGCGTGCCGGGCTCACCGATGGACTGCGCGGCGATGATGCCGACGGCCTCACCGACGTCCACCCGCTTGCCCGTGGCCAGCGAACGGCCGTAGCAGGCGGCGCAGACACCGATCTTGGCCTCGCAGACCAGGGCGCTGCGCGTCCGGACCTTCTCGACGCCCGCCTCGAACAGCCGGGTGACGACCGCGTCCGACAGGTCGGTGTCGGCCGGGTAGATCACCGTGCCGTCGACGACGACGTCCTCGGCGATCGTGCGGCCCGACAGGCTGGTCTCCGTGGTCGGCAGCTTGATCACGCTGCCGTCCGGCTGCCGCTCGACGATCTCGAAGGGGATCGTGCGGTCGGTGCCGCAGTCCTCCTCGCGGACGATCACGTCCTGCGCGACGTCCACCAGACGGCGGGTCAGGTAGCCCGAGTCGGCGGTGCGCAGCGCGGTGTCGGCGAGGCCCTTGCGGGCGCCGTGCGTCGAGATGAAGTACTCGACGACCGACAGGCCCTCGCGGAACGACGACTTGATCGGACGCGGGATGGTCTCGCCCTTGGGGTTGGAGACCAGGCCGCGCATACCGGCGATCTGGCGGAGCTGGAGCGGGTTCCCGCGCGCGCCCGACTGGATCATCATCCAGATCGGGTTCGTCTTCTGGAACGCCTTCTCCATGTCCACCGCGACCTCCGCGGTGGCCTTGTTCCAGATCTCGATGAGCTCCTGCTTGCGCTCGTCATCGGTGATCAGACCGCGGTTGAACTCGCGCTGCACCTTGTCGGCGCGCTGCTCGAAGCCGCCGAGGATCTCCTGCTTGTTCGGCGGCGTGATGACGTCGTCGATGGAGATCGTGACGCCGGACCGCGTCGCCCAGTGGAAGCCCGCGCTCTTCAGCGCGTCCAGGGCGTTCGCGACCTGCACCTTCGGGTAGGTCTCCGACAGCTCGTTGACGATCGCGGAGAGCTGCTTCTTGCCGATCTCCGCGTCGACGAACGGGAAGTCGTCCGGCAGCGTCTCGTTGAACAGGGTGCGGCCGAGCGTGGTCTCCAGCCGGTACGGCTGGCCGGGCTCGTAGCCCTCGGGCGCGATCCAGTCCCGCGGGGGCGGGACGTCCTTCAGCCGGATCTGCACCTTGGCCTGCAGGTCGAGCTCGCCCCGGTCGTAGGCCATGATCGCCTCGGCGCCGGACGCGAACGAGCGGCCCTCGCCGAGCGCGCCCTCCTTGTGCGTCGTCAGCCAGTACAGGCCGATCACCATGTCCTGGGTGGGCATGGTGACGGGCTTGCCGTCGGACGGCTTGAGGATGTTGTTCGTCGACAGCATCAGGATCCGCGCCTCGGCCTGCGCCTCGGCGGACAGCGGCAGGTGCACCGCCATCTGGTCGCCGTCGAAGTCCGCGTTGAACGCGGTGCAGACGAGCGGGTGGATCTGGATGGCCTTGCCCTCGACGAGCTGCGGCTCGAACGCCTGGATGCCCAGGCGGTGCAGGGTCGGCGCCCGGTTCAGCAGGACCGGGTGCTCGGTGATGACCTCTTCGAGGACGTCCCACACGACGGGGCGGGCGCGCTCGACCATGCGCTTGGCCGACTTGATGTTCTGCGCGTGGTTGAGGTCGACCAGCCGCTTCATGACGAACGGCTTGAACAGCTCCAGCGCCATCTGCTTGGGCAGGCCGCACTGGTGCAGCTTGAGCTGCGGGCCGACGACGATGACCGAACGGCCGGAGTAGTCGACGCGCTTGCCCAGCAGGTTCTGCCGGAAGCGGCCCTGCTTGCCCTTGAGCATGTCGGACAGCGACTTCAGCGGGCGGTTGCCCGGCCCGGTGACCGGGCGGCCGCGGCGGCCGTTGTCGAACAGCGCGTCGACGGCCTCCTGCAGCATCCGCTTCTCGTTGTTGACGATGATCTCGGGCGCGCCGAGGTCGAGCAGCCGCTTGAGGCGGTTGTTCCGGTTGATGACGCGCCGGTACAGGTCGTTCAGGTCGGACGTGGCGAACCGGCCGCCGTCCAGCTGGACCATGGGGCGCAGGTCCGGCGGGATGACCGGGATGCAGTCCAGGACCATGCCGAGCGGGCTGTTGCGGGTGTTGAGGAACGCCGAGACGACCTTGAGCCGCTTGAGGGCGCGGGCCTTCTTCTGGCCCTTGCCGGTGCGGATGATCTCGCGGAGCTTCTCGGCCTCGGCCTCGAGGTCGAAGTTCTGGAGCCGGGCCTGGATGGCCGCGGCGCCCATGCCGCCCTCGAAGTACCTGCCGAACCGGTCGCGCATCTCGCGGTAGAGCAGCTCGTCGCCCTCGAGATCCTGGACCTTGAGGTTCTTGAACCGGCTCCACACCTCGTCGAGGCGGTCGATCTCGCGCTGCGAGCGGTCCCGCAGCTGCTTCATCTCCCGCTCGGCGCCGTCGCGGATCTTGCGCTTCTGGTCGGCCTTCGCGCCGGCCTCCTCCAGCTCCGCGAGGTCGGCCTCCAGCTTCTGCTGGCGGGCCTCGACCTGCGCGTCGCGGGCCTGCTCGATCTGCTGGCGCTCCACGGAGATGTGGGCCTCCAGCGTGGGCAGGTCGCGGTCGCGCCGCTCCGCGTCCACGCTGGTGATCATGTACGCCGCGAAGTAGATGATCTTCTCGAGGTCCTTGGGGGCCAGGTCCAGCAGGTAGCCGAGCCGGGACGGGACGCCCTTGAAGTACCAGATGTGCGTGACCGGCGCGGCCAGCTCGATGTGGCCCATCCGCTCACGGCGCACCTTCGCGCGGGTCACCTCGACGCCGCAGCGCTCGCAGATGATCCCCTTGAACCGGACGCGCTTGTACTTGCCGCAGTAGCACTCCCAGTCCCGGGTCGGACCGAAGATCTTCTCGCAGAAGAGCCCGTCCTTCTCCGGCTTGAGGGTCCGGTAGTTGATCGTCTCCGGCTTCTTGACCTCGCCGTGCGACCACTGGCGGATGTCGTCAGCGGTCGCCAGGCCGATGCGTAGCTCGTCGAAGAAGTTGACGTCAAGCAACTTGATTCCCCTTGAGTTGATCAGACCTCTTCGACACTGCTCGGCTCGCGCCGGGACAGGTCGATGCCGAGCTCCTCCGCGGCGCGGAAGACGTCCTCGTCGGTGTCGCGCATCTCGATGGACATGCCGTCGCTGGAGAGCACCTCGACGTTCAGGCACAGCGACTGCATTTCCTTGATGAGCACCTTGAAGGACTCGGGAATGCCGGGCTCGGGGATGTTCTCGCCCTTGACGATGGCCTCGTAGACCTTGACCCGGCCGAGGACGTCGTCGGACTTGATGGTCAGCAGCTCCTGCAGGGCGTAGGCCGCGCCGTACGCCTCCAGCGCCCACACCTCCATCTCACCGAAGCGCTGGCCGCCGAACTGGGCCTTACCGCCGAGCGGCTGCTGGGTGATCATGGAGTAGGGGCCGGTCGACCGGGCGTGGATCTTGTCGTCGACCAGGTGGAGCAGCTTGAGGATGTAGATGTAGCCGACCGAGATCGGGTCCTTGTAGGGCTCGCCGGTGCGGCCGTCGAACAGCTTCGCCTTGCCGCCCGGACCGACCATGCGGTTGCCGTCGCGGTTCGGCAGCGTGCTCTCAATCAGGCCGGTGACGTCGTCCTCGCGGGCACCGTCGAACACCGGCGTGGCGGTGTTCGTCCAGGGCCCGGCCTCGTCGGCGCCGATGGCCTTCAGCGCGCGCTTCCAGTCGGTGTCGTCGCCCTCGACCTTCCAGCCGCGGGAGGCGACCCAGCCGAGGTGCGTCTCCAGGACCTGGCCGACGTTCATGCGGCCCGGGACGCCCAGCGGGTTCAGGACGATGTCGACCGGGGTGCCGTCCTCCATGAACGGCATGTCCTCGACGGGGAGCACCTTGGAGATGACGCCCTTGTTGCCGTGCCGGCCGGCCAGCTTGTCGCCGTCGGTGATCTTGCGCTTCTGGGCGACGTACACCCGGACGAGCTCGTTCACGCCGGGCGGGAGCTCGTCGCCCTCGTCCCGGGAGAACACCCGGACGCCGATGACCTTGCCCTGCTCGCCGTGCGGCACCTTCAGGGAGGTGTCGCGGACCTCGCGGGCCTTCTCACCGAAGATCGCGCGCAGCAGCCGCTCCTCCGGGGTCAGCTCCGTCTCGCCCTTGGGCGTGACCTTGCCGACCAGGATGTCGCCGGGGACGACGTCCGCGCCGATGCGGATGATGCCGCGCTCGTCGAGGTCGGCCAGGACCTCCTCGGAGACGTTCGGGATGTCCCGGGTGATCTCCTCGGGGCCCAGCTTGGTGTCGCGGGCGTCGACCTCGTGCTCCTCGATGTGGATCGAGGACAGGACGTCGTCCTGGACGAGGCGCTGCGACAGGATGATCGCGTCCTCGTAGTTGTGGCCCTCCCACGGCATGAACGCCACGAGGAGGTTCTTGCCGAGCGCCATCTCGCCGTTGTCGGTGCAGGGCCCGTCGGCGACGACCTGGCCGAGCTCGACCCGCTGGCCCTCGGCGACGATCGGCTTCTGGTTGAAGCAGGTGCCCTGGTTGGACCGCTTGAACTTGGCGACCCGGTAGGTGGTGCGGGTGCCGTCGTCGTTCATGACGGTGACGTAGTCGGCGGAGACCTCCTCGACGACACCGGCCTTCTCGGCGGTGATGACGTCGCCCGCGTCGACGGCGGCGCGGTACTCCATGCCGGTGCCGACCAGCGGCGCCTCGCTGCGCAGCAGCGGGACGGACTGGCGCTGCATGTTGGAGCCCATCAGCGCGCGGTTGGCGTCGTCGTGCTCCAGGAACGGGATCATCGCGGTGGCGACCGAGGTCATCTGCCGCGCCGACACGTCCATGTACTGGACGTCCCGCGGCGGCACGAGCTCGACCTCGCCGCCCTTCTTGCGGATCAGGACCTTGGACTCCGCGAAGGAGCCGTCCTCGTTCAGGGCCGAGTTGGCCTGCGCGATGACGTAGCGGTCCTCCTCGTCGGCGGTCAGGTAGTCGATCTGCTCCGTGACGACACCCTCGGTGACCTTGCGGTACGGGGTCTCGACGAAGCCGAACGGGTTGACCCGGCCGAACGCGGCGAGCGAGCCGATGAGGCCGATGTTCGGGCCTTCCGGCGTCTCGATCGGGCACATGCGGCCGTAGTGCGACGGGTGGACGTCGCGGACCTCCATGCCGGCC
This sequence comes from Spirillospora albida, assembly GCF_000718255.1. Classification (GTDB taxonomy): domain Bacteria; phylum Actinomycetota; class Actinomycetes; order Streptosporangiales; family Streptosporangiaceae; genus Spirillospora; species Spirillospora albida. The sequence goes on along the minus strand of NZ_JOFJ01000016.1, from coordinate 30,161 downwards.
CGCTCACGGGACAGGCCGCCCGGGCCGAGCGCGGACAGGCGCCGCTTGTGCGTCAGTCCGGCCAGCGGGTTGGTCTGGTCCATGAACTGGGACAGCTGGCTGGTGCCGAAGAACTCCTTGATGGAGGCGACGACCGGCCGGATGTTGATCAGCGTCTGCGGCGTGATCGCCTCGACGTCCTGGGTGGTCATCCGCTCGCGGACGACCCGCTCCATGCGCGCGAGGCCCAGGCGGACCTGGTTCTGGATGAGCTCGCCCACGGTGCGCAGGCGGCGGTTGCCGAAGTGGTCGATGTCGTCGACCTCGATCGGGACCGGGACCGCGCCGAGCGTGGCCTCCTCCTCGCCGGCGTGCAGCCGGACGAGGTACTCGATCGTGCCGACGATGTCGTCCTCGGTCAGCGTGCCCTGGTTCATCTCCAGGTCGAGGCCGAGCTTCTTGTTGATCTTGTACCGGCCGACCTTGGCGACGTCGTAGCGCTTCGGGTTGAAGTACAGGTTCTCCAGGAGCGTCTGCGCCGACTCGCGCGTGGGCGGCTCGCCCGGGCGCAGCTTGCGGTAGATGTCGAGGAGCGCCTCGTCCTGGCTGGTGGTGTGGTCCTTCTCCATCGTGACGTTGATCGACTCGTAGGAGCCGAAGCGCTCGCGGATGCGCGCCTCGTCCCAGCCCAGCGCCTTCAGCAGCACGGTGACGGGCTGCTTGCGCTTGCGGTCGATGCGCACGCCGACGTTGTCGCGCTTGTCGATCTCGAACTCGAGCCAGGCGCCGCGGCTCGGGATGACCCGGCAGCCGTAGATGTCCTTGTCGGACGCCTTGTCGAGCGCCCGGTCGAAGTAGACGCCCGGGGAACGGACCAGCTGCGAGACGACCACGCGCTCGGTGCCGTTGATGATGAACGTGCCCTTCGGGGTCATGAGCGGGAAGTCGCCCATGAACACCGTCTGGCTCTTGATCTCACCGGTGGTGTTGTTGATGAACTCCGCCGTGACGAACATCGGGGCGGAGTAGGTCATGTCCTTGTCCTTGCACTCCTCGACGGAGTACTTGGGCGGCTCGAAGCGGTGGTCGCGGAACGAGAGGGACATGGTCCCGGAGAAGTCCTCGATGGGACTGATCTCCTCGAAGATCTCCTCCAGCCCCGACTGGGTCGGGACGCTCTTGCTTCCGGCATTCTGGGCCGCCTCGACCCGGGCCTTCCACCTCTCGTTGCCGAGCAGCCAGTCAAAGGAGTTGGTCTGCAGAGCAAGGAGGTCCGGGACTTCGAGCGGCTCCTTGATGCGCGCGAAGGAGACGCGGTTCGGACCGGTTGCGGTGTTCGAGGCGTTGCGCGAGGCTGCCAAGAGGTGGTCCTTCCGAGGGCTCGCGGCGTAACTGACGACACGCACGCCAGACGATCCACGTCCAAGACCCACACGAAAGGGTCCACAACGGACCCCGACAGGGGAGCTCTCACACGTGGATAGTCAGAGGGCAGCGCAAAGGGGCAGTGTAGCCGACTGCCACACCGCTCGCAACTGTCGCGCCGCTGTATGCATCACGTTGCCTTGGAGCATCGCCCCTCAGGGCCCCGCAGTCAAGACCGCACTTGGACTTTTCGGGCTCTGACCTGCAGTGAGGAAGGCCATAGTTTGGGATCGGCGGCCCTACCTGCCGGTAGCCCCGGAAACGCCGGCGGGCGACCGCCCCGAGAGGGGTGGTCGCCCGCGCTGGTCCGCCGTCCGGACGCCGTCCGGACGCGTGGTTCAGGAGATGACGGCCAGCTCCGATGCCAGCCACTTGCCCTTGACCTTCTCCATCGTGATCTTGATGCGGAGGGGCTCGGGGAGCCGCTTCTCCTTGTCGGTGTTGGTGGCCGACGAGCGGTTCGCGTAGACGAGCGCGACGACCTTGTCCGGGGTCGCGCTGACCGCGCCGGCCTTCATCACCGTCGTCGTCGACACGGCCTGCTGCTGCGTCGCCGCCACCTTCAGCTCCGCCGCCAGCTTCTCGAACTGCGGCTTGAGCTTGCCCGTGGTCATCTGCGACGCCGACTTCAGGTCGGTGTCGAGCGTCCGGTAGTCGTAGGACGACAGCTGCACCACGGCCCGGGACGCGGCGAACACGCCCTCCCTGGCGGCCGTCTCCTTCGCCTCGGCCTCGTTCAGCTCGAGCTTGAGCACGACCGCCCCGGCGACGAGCGCGACCACCAGGACGGCCAGGAGCGTCACGAGCGCCGGAGAACCGAACCGCCCGGACGAACCGGAGGAGGCCGCCGCCTTGCGGACCTTGCCGACCTTGCCGGCCGGCGCGAGGGGCTCTTCCTCCTCGTCGTCGCTCTCGTCCGCGACGGGCTCGTCCGCGACGGGCTCGGCCTTCTTGAGCTTCTTCCGGGCCTTGCCCGCCTTCTCGCCGGTCTTCGCCGCCTCGACGGGCTCGTCGCCCTCATCCTCGGCGCCGTCCTCTTCCTCGGCCTCGCCGGCGTCGGCCGAGTCGGCCTCCTGTGGCTCCGAGTCGTCCTCTGCGGCCTCTTCGGCGCCGTCCTCGGCCTCGGCCTCTGCGGCCTCCTCGGCGGCCTTCTGCGCGAGCAGCGCCGCCTCGCGGGCCTTCTCGGCCGCCTCCTCGGCGAGCCGGGCCGCCTCGGCGGCCTCCTCGGCCTTCGTCGCCTTGCCGGCGGGCTTGTCCGCGGCCTTGCTGCGCGCCGTCACGGGACCATCTCCATCTCGGACACGAGCCAGCGGTCACCGGTCCGCGTCAGGTCCATCAGGTACCTGTACGCCCGCGGCGCCCCGTCCTTCACCTTGGCGTTCGTGACGATGCCGTTCAGGGACACCATCACCTCGGCGGAGTCTCCGTCCATGGAGACGAGCGCGGCGTCCACCTGGCTGACCGTGGACTTCGCGCCGGTCTTGGCGAGCTGGTCCAGAAGCGCCTTGGACTGGGTGCCGAGCTTGTTCTTCAGGTCGCCGGTGCTGCCGGCCACGATGCGGTCCAGGTCGCGCTTGGCTGTGGCGTGGTCGAGCGTCATCAGGTTGACGCCCATCTGCCGGGCCGACTGGACGGCCCGCTCCCGCTGGTCCTGCTCGCCCCTCTTCTGCATGAGCTGGACGCCGAGCACGCCGACGGCCACGGCGGCCCCGATCGCCAGCACGCTGAGGGCGATCGCGACGACCTGGCGCCTCATCGGTTCGGCCTCACTGGCTCACGGGTCCGAGCAGGAGCCACTTCCACGACGATTCCTCTCCCAACTGCCGGGTTCCGGCGCTGCGCGGCATCACGTAACGCTTGCCGTCCGGTCCGTAGACCGCGCCGGTCGAAGGATCGTATCCAGCGAATTCGACTGAATTGGCCGGATACGAGAGGTAGAGCTGGCCGTCCGCGAGCCGCGCGGCGCCGGCGTTCGCGCCCGCCGCCCCGGTCTTCGCGCCGGCCTTCCCGCCGTCCTTGCTCCCGCCGTTCTTGGAGGCGGCCTCCGAGCCCGTCCCGGAGGTGCCGTAGGCGCCGCCCGCCGGGAACCCGGCGCCGGTGGTCGCACCGGCCGGGACCTGCGGGAACGGGGAGATCGCGTCCTTGGGCGCGTTGCGGGAGCCCCGCACCGCGGTCTCGCTGTTGCGCGGCAGCTTGCAGCCGGCGTTCAGCACGGGGGCCTTCGGGCGGGTGTCCTGCGGCCAGCGCCGCTTCACCTGCTCGTAGCCCTTGGTGCAGTTCGGGGGCGCGCTGATGTTCAGGGCGAGACCCAGGTGCTGGGTGCCGTCGCCGGGCGTGACGGTGAACGCGCCCGCGACCGTCACCGGGTACAGGATGAACAGCGACCGCAGCCCCGCCTGCCGGGATGAGATGATCTGCCCGGTGGTCGTGAGGTTTGCCAGCAGCACCGGCAGGGTGGGCGACAGGTCGTTGATCGTCCCGTGCACCTGCGACACGGCGCCGGGGGCCGCGTCGATGGTGTTCCGCAGGGCGGGGTCGTCCTTGCGCAGCGACGTCGTCAGCTCGTTCAGGTTCCGGGCGAAGCCCTGGATGTTGGCGCCCTGCTGCTTCTGCGTGCCGAGGACGGTGACGCTGTTGTCGAGGAGCCGCTTGGTGTCGGGGTAGGCCTGCTCGGCGGTCTTCAGCAGCCGGTCGGTGTCGTCCAGGATCGACTGGAGCTCCGCGGCCGAGCCGGTGAACGCCCTGTTGAGCTCGTCCACGACGATGCCGAGGTGCTTGGTGTTCACCGAGCCGACGAGCGCGTCGACGTTGCGGAGCAGCTCCGCCGTGGACACCGGCAGCCTCGTGTTCTGGCGGGGGATCGTGTAAGGGTCGCCCTCGTCCAGGTACGGGCCGGTCTTCTTCGCCGGCTCCAGGTCGATGTACTGCTCGCCGACCGCCGACCGGTTCGCCACGACCGCCGACAGCCCCTCGCGCGGGATCCGCTTGCCCTCGCCGCGCTCCAGGAGGAGCTTGACGCGGATGCCGTCGTCGGTGAGCTCGATCGGCCCGACCCGTCCGACGGGGACGCCGCGGTAGGTGACCTCGGCGTTGCTGAACACGCCGCCCGAGTCGGTGAGGTCGACGTAGGCGACGTACTGCTTGCCGAGGAGGCCGCGCCCGATACCGATGTAGTTCACCGACACGATGGTCACGCCGATGACGGTGATGAGCGCGAACACGACCAGCTGCAGCTTGACGCCGCGCTTGAGGATCACGAGAGGCCCCCCGTCATCAGGGTGTGGAGATCGCCGCCGCCGGCGCCGAGCGCGCCCGTCCGGGTCTTGGTCTTCGGCTTGCCGGTGGGCGTGGTGGACGGCGTCGGCGTGGCGCCTCCGTCGGTCAGCCCCGGCAGGCCGCCGCCGGGGGCCTGCGGCAGGACGCCGAGCGGCGACTGCGGCAGCGTCACGTTCGGGACCTGGAGCTGGTTGCGCATCTGCGCGCCGTTGCCGAGCATGCCCTCCAGATCGGTGCCGCCGAGCAGGTTGTTGGCGATCGACTCGAAGTCGAGGTCGACCGTCAGCTTGACGTTGCCGAAGTCACCGGCGATGACGTTCTCGAACGTCGCCGGGAACGGGAAGGTGATCAGCGACTCCAGCGCGTTCGGCAGGTCGGAGCCGGCCTTGTTCAGGTTGCGCAGGATGGTGTCGAGGTCCTTCAGGTTGGCCAGCAGGTCGGCCTTCGAGCGGTCGATCACGCTCGTCGTCGTCCGGCTGAGCTTGTCCAGCGCGACCAGCATCTTCGTGAGGTCGGCGCGGTTGCGGTTGAGGATCGTGACGGCCGGGCCCGTCTCGTCGATCGTCTCGGTGATCGTCACGCGCTCGGCGGACAGCTTGGTGGTGAGCCGGTCGATGCTGTCGAGCGCCCGGGTGATCGCGGCGCGGTTGCGGTCCAGGGTGCCGACGAACGTGTTGATCCGGTCGAGGACCGACTTGATCGTGGCCTCGCGGCCGTTCATCGCGGCCTGGAGCTCGTGGCTGATCGTCGCGATCTGCTCGATGCCGCCGTTGTTCAGCAGCAGCGACATCGCCGACAGCACCTCTTCGATCTCGGTGCTGCGGCTCGTCCGCGCCAGCGGGATCAGGTCGCCGTTGCCGAGTTCGCCGACGGCGGCCTGGTCCTTCGGCGCGGCCAGCGACACGTACTTCTCGCCGAGCAGGCTGGTCTGCCCGATGGACGCGACCGCGTTGTCGGGGAGCCTGACGTCCCGCCGCACCTTCACGGTGACGACGGCGTGCCAGTCGCCGCCCCGCCCGCCCGGCGCGCCGGCCAGCTCGATCTCCTCGACCTTGCCGACCGACACGTCGTTGACCTTGACGACCGACTGCGGGACGAGGTCCAGCACGTTCGAGAACTCGATCCGCACGGTGCGGGGGTTCGAGCCGACGTCGGGGCCGCCCGGCAGCGGCAGCGACTCGGCGCCGCGGAAGGAGCAGCCCGACACCGCCGCCGCGCCCGCGAGGGCGGACACCCCGAGCAGCACGGCCCGGTGCCGCAGCGGCCCTCTCCACGTCCTGCTCATCGGGTACCTCCGGGCAGCAGAGCGGTGATGTCCTGGGGCTTGCCCTGGGCGCCGGCCGTCTTGTTCTTCGCGTTCTTGCCGGCGCCGGGGCGGCCGCCGGGCCCGTAGGCGTCCGGCGGGATCGGCACCGGGTCGTAGTGCGTGGTCAGCGCGGTGATCCAGGACAGGTCCAGGTGCAGGCCCGTCAGTGCCTTGCCGATGCCGTTGTAGGGCTTCATGAAGTCCAGGCACTGCTTGGCGGGCGTGCCGACCGAGTAGGCCAGCGAGCAGACCCAGTCCGCGAGGTCGTTGAACTGGCGCAGGTCGGCCCGGTTGTGGATGGTGCCGCTGATCGGGTCGTAGGCGCGCGCCAGGTTGTTGATGGCGAGCGGGCCGACGTCCAGCAGCTCGGCGAGCGCGTCCTTCTCCTTGACCAGCACGCCGGTGATCTGGGCGAGCTGCCGGACGTTGTCGGACAGCTGGCCGCGGTTGTCCTTGATGAACCTCTGGACGTTCCGCAGCGTCGGGCCGAGGGTGTTGAGGGCCGCGCTGAGCTCCTCCTTCTCCCCCGCCAGCTGCCCCGACACGCCGTTCAGGTGCGTCGTGAACCGCTTGATCTGCTGGTCGTTGGCCTTCATCGCGTCCGTGATGATCCGGAGGTTCTCGATCGTCTCGGCGATGTCGCCCCGGTTGTCGCTCAGCGTGCTGAGCATCTTGGACGTGTTGCTGATCGTCTGCCGGATGTCGTCGCCCTGGCCCTCCAGGTTCGCGGCTCCGACGGCCAGCAGCCGCGACAGCGAACCGGTGCCGGACGCGTCCGGGGCGTTCGCGCCCTGCGGCCCGAGCGCCTTGCTGAGGTCGTTCAGGCTCTGCCCGACCTGGTCGACCTCGACCGGGACGACCGTGTCGGCGAGCGTGAAGGTGTGGCCGTCCCGGATGGTCGCGCCGCCCTTGAAGACGGGCGTGAGCTGGATGTACCGGTCCGAGACGAGCGCCTGGTTGACGAGGACAGCCTGCGCGCCCGCCGGCACCTTGTACTTGGCGTCGTACCTCATCTTGACCAGGACCGAGTCGCCGACCGGTTTCACCTCGGTGACCTCGCCGACCGGGATGCCGAGGATGCGGACGTCGGCGCCCGCGTACAGGCCGATCGACTTCTTGAAGTACGCCGTCGCGTGGCGCTGCTTCGGCTCCTGGAGCAGCAGCACCAGCACGGCCGCCAGCACCGCGACGGCGAGGATCGCGCCGCCGAGGCGGAGGATGGTTGCTGAGTTACGCACGAGTGACCTGCCTGCCGCTCACGGGAGGAAGGGAAGCGGGTTGCCGCCGCCCTGGTTGCCGTTGCCGGTGCCGGGCTGCCGCTGGGTGCCGCCGTTCCGGGTGCCGTTCGCCGCGTGCCCGCCGTTCTTCGGCGCGTCCTGGATGGACGCGGGGATCGGGATGAGGTTCTGGAGCCAGGCGTCGAACCAGCGGCCGGTGCCGGTGACGTCCGAGAACTGCCGCGCGAACGGCCCGAACCGCTGGAGGATCAGGTCCAGGTTGTTCTGGTTCTTCAGCAGGATCCGGTTGACCTTCTCCAGGTTGTCCAGCATCGGCTTCAGCTGCGCCTGGTTCTCCCTGATCAGGGCGTTCACCTGCTGCGACAGCGTGACCGTGCGGATCAGCAACTGGTGGATGACGGCCCGCCGCGCCTGGACGGCCTGGAGCACCTTGTCGCCGTCCTGGATCAGCCGCTCGAAGTCCTTGTTGCGGTCGGCGAGCAGATCCGTCACGTTCCGGGCCTTGTCGGTGAGCTCATGGAGATCGTCGTCCCGGGACGCGATGGTGTCGGACAGGCGCCGCAGCCCCTGCAGCGACGCCCGGATCTCCTCGGGGGAGTTCTGGAACGTCTGCGACAGGACGTCGAACGACTGCGCCACCTGCTTGTGGTTGATCTGCGACACCTGCTCGGTCAGCCGGCTGATCGCGGGCACGACCTCGAACGGGACGTGCGTCCGCTCGAGCGGAATGCTGCGGCCCAGCTTGCCGGTGCCCTTCGGCTCCAGCGACAGGAAGTGCGAGCCCAGCACCGTCTTGATCTTGATGCTGGCCTCGGTCCGGGCGCCGAGCCGCACCCCGTCGTCCACCCGGAAGGTGACCTTCACGCGGTCGCCGTCCAGTTCGAGCCCGGTGACCTTGCCGACCTTGACGCCCGCGACGCGGACCTCCTCGCCGGACTTCAGGCCCGCCGCCTCCTTGAACGCCGCGGTGTGGGTGGTGCCGCCCGCGATGAACGGGATGCTCTCCAGGTTCATCGCGATCGCCAGGGTCACGATGATGATCGCGAACGCGGAGAGGCCGATGGGGACCGGGTTGCGCTCCCGGAAGGGGATCCTCATCTACTTGCACCTCGCGTTCTCGTTCACGATCGCCGGCGTCTGGTAGATCGGTCCGCCCGGCAGCCGCACGCGCGCGTCGAGGCCGCAGACGTACATGTTGAACCAGGAGCCGTACGACGAGATGTTGATGAGCTCCGCGAGCCGGTTCGGGGTCCGCTTCAGCCCGCTGTCGAGGGTCTTGCCGTTGGCGCTCAGCGTCCCGGCCAGCTCCCGCAGCCCCGCGATGTCCTTCTTCAGGCCCGGCCGGGCGTCGCGCAGCAGCGCCTCGGTGGTGCCGGTCAGGTCGTTGATCGCGGCGATCGAGTCGAAGATCGCCACCCGGTCGTCCGAGACCCCGCCGACGAACCCGCGCAGGTCGGTGATCAGGCGGTTGACCTCGGTGTGCCGCTCGTCGATCGCGCCCAGCACGTTGTTCAGGTTGGTGATCACTTGGCCGATGACGCGGTCGCGGTCGGCGAGCGTGTTGGTCAGGGACGCCACGTGCGCGAGCAGGCTGTTGATCGTCCCGCCCTCGCCCTGCAGGGTCTGGATGATCTGCATGGACAGGGTGTTGACGTCCTTGGGCTCCAGCACCTGGAACAGCGGCTTGAACCCGTTGAACAGGACCGTCAGGTCGAGCGCCGGCGTCGTCTGCGAGATCGGGATCGTGCCGCCCGGCCGCAGGTAGGCGTTGGCCTGCCCGGCGCCGTCGGACAGCGCGATGTACCGCTGTCCCATCAGGTTCCGGTAGCGGACCTGGAGCCTGGTGGACGAGGGCAGACCCGCGTTGAAGATCCCGGCCTTCTCGACGCTGAACGTCACCTCGGCCTGGTTGGCGCGGTTCAGCCGGATCTTCTCGACCTGGCCGACCCGGACTCCGGCGACCCGGACGTCGTCCTTCTCCAGCAGCCCGGCGACGTCGGAGAGGATCGCCTTGTACTCGCGCTTCTCCCCGAACCGGGTGTTCGCGATCGTCATCGCCAGGATGCCCGTCACGAGCGTGGTGAGGACGACGAAGATCGTGAGCTTGATCGCGGCTCCGGTGGTCTTCACTTGACCGTCACCACCGATCCCTGGAGCACGGGTCCGAACAGCAGCGCGGCCACATCGGAGAGGTCGTCCGCCGGGGTCCGCGTCATCGGGCCGACGACATTCTTGATCTGTTCCTTCTCGTTCATGGAACCCATGTCGACGAACACGTTGGAGGCCGCCCGGCCGCGGTTCCCGCCGCCGCCGTTCGGGTCACTGGGGTTCTTCCACCACAGGTCGTCCTCGGTTCCGTCCAGCGCCAGGTAGTCCGGGAAGGGGATCTTCGGGTTCGGCAGGCCGTAGCAGCGCGGATTGCGCTGGTCCTTCGCCTCGGGCGCGTCCAGCGGGTACTTGTAGGCCGGCCGCGGCTTGACGATCTCGATCGTCAGGTTGAAGCTCTTGCCGCCGTTGCCGCCGGCGACCCGCTCGGCCTCGGGCTTCAGCTTCACCATGCCCTCCAGCACGCAGGGCAGGGACGGCGAGTACCGCGCGACGAGCGCGAGCCCGTCCCGGTTCGCGATGTTGAAGCCGATGATCTTCGGCCCGTTCACCCGCATGAACGTGTTCCCGTCGGTGGCCAGGGCCGTGGTCGCCGGGATCAGCGCCTCGATCGTCGCCCGCTTCGAGGTGATCGTCCGGCTGGTGACGTTCAGGTTCCGGAGCGTCTGCAGCAGGTCGGGGGCCGCGGCGGAGTAGATGTCCGACACGTCCGCGAGCGCGTGCAGGTCGCTCACCAGCGTGGGCAGCTGCGGGTTGATCTTCCGGAGCAGCGAGTCGGCCTGCTCCAGGTTGCGGCCGATCTGGTCGCCGCGGCCCTGCAGCGCGGTGGCGATCGCGTTCAGCGTCGAGTTCAGCTTCTCCGGCTGCACCGCCTGCAGAAGGGGCAGCAGGTTGTCCAGCACCCTGTCGATCTCGACCGCGGTCTGCGACCGGTCCTGCTGGATCACCTGGCCCTTGCTCAGGCCGAGCGGCCCGGCCTGCGCCGGGATCTGCAGGTCGACGTACTTCTCGCCGAAAAGCGTCTTCGGCAGCAGCCGCGCCTGCACGTTCTTCGGGATCAGCTTCGCCTTGTCGGGGTCCAGGGCGAGGTTCAGGACGGCGCCGTCCGCCCGCACCTCCGTGCTGCGGACCTCGCCGACGATCAGGCCGCGGACCTTGACGTCCGAGTGGGGCAGCAGCTGCAGCCCGGCCCGCTCCGTCGCGACCTCCACCTTGACGACCGGGGTGAACGTCTTGTTGTAGAGCGCGACCGTCAGCGCGAGCAGCAGCAGGATGACCAGGATCATCGCGCTGCCGAGCAGGCGGTACTGGATGCGTGTGCTCATCTCGCCGTCACCCCGCGATCCGGACGCTGGTGGTCGTGCCCCAGATCGCCATGCCGAGGAACAGGTCCGCCACGTTGATCACGACGATGCTGGTGCGGACCGCGCGGCCCACCGCGACGCCGACGCCCGCCGGGCCGCCGCTCGCGTGGTAGCCGTAGTAGCAGTGGATCAGCATCACCAGCACCGAGAAGATGATCACCTTGCCGAACGACCACAGGATGTCGTTCGGTGGCAGGAACAGATGGAAGTAGTGGTCGTAGGTGCCGGTCGACTGGCCGTAGAACACCGTCACGATCAGCCGCGTCGCGCCGTACGAGGCGAGCAGGCCGACGATGTACAGCGGGACGACCGCGATCATCCCGGCGAGCATCCGCGTCGTGACGAGGAACGGCATCGACGGAACCGCCATGACCTCCAGCGCGTCGATCTCGTCGGAGATCCGCATCGCGCCGAGCTGGGCGGTGAAACCGCAGCCGACCGTCGCCGACAGGGCCAGCGCCGACACCAGCGGCGCGATCTCGCGCGTGTTGAAGTAGGACGCGACGAAGCCGGTGAACGCGGCCGTGCCGATCTGGTTCAACGAGTTGTAGCCCTGGAGGCCGACCTGGCTGCCGGTGAAGAACGTCATGAAACCGACGATCACCACGGAGCCGCCGATCACGGCGAGGCCGCCGGTGCCGAGGCTGACCTCGGCGAGCAGCCGCAGCACTTCCTTCCGGTAGCGCCGCAGGACCCGGAACACCCAGGCGAACGCGCGCGCGTAGAACGACAGCTGGTGGCCGAAGTCGTCGAGACGTTCGAGGGGTCCGTTCACCACCCGGGAGACGGCCTTCCCCGGTTTCGTTGGGGCTGCCATCACATGCCCTTCGAGGGAACGAACTGGAAGTACAGCGCGGAGATGATGAAGTTCTCCAGGAAGAGCAGCATGAAGGTGATGACCACGGTCTGGTTCACCGCGTCGCCGACGCCCTTCGGGCCGCCCTTCGCGTTCAGGCCCTTGTAGGCCGCGACGAGGCCGGCGGTGATACCGAACACGAACGCCTTGAACTCCGCCTGCAGCAGGTCCGGCAGCTGCGCGATCGCGTTGAACGACGCCAGGTACGCGCCGGGCGTCCCGTCCTGCAGCATGACGTTGAAGACGTAGCCGCCGACCAGGCCGACGACCGACACCAGGCCGTTGAGGAATAGCGCGACGAACGCGCACGCCAGCATCCGCGGCACGACCAGGCGGTGCAGCGGGTTGATCCCGAGCACCTCCATCGCGTCGATCTCCTCGCGGATCTTGCGGGAGCCGATGTCGGCGCACATCGCCGAGCCCGCGGCGCCCGCGACCAGCAGCGAGGTGACCAGCGGGCTGGCCTCCCGGACGATCGCGACCACCGCGGTCGCACCGGTGTAGGACTGCGCGCCGAGCTGCCGGATGAGCCCGCCGACCTGCAGCGACAGGATGCCGCCGAACGGGATGGCGACCAGCATCGTCGGCACGACCGTGACGCTGACGATGAACCAGGACTGCTGGATGAACTCGCGCCATTGGAACGGCAGCTTGAACATCGCCCGGAACGTGTCCAGGACCAGGGCGAAGAACCGCCCCGGTTCCCGGATCACGACATTGGCGGCGCCGTCACCGACCTTGCGGAGCGTGCCGGAGGAGCCGCCGCCCTTCCGTCGTCTCCCTCGCTGGTCCGCGCCGATACCAGGAGTGGACATCAGTACCGCGCACCCGCCCCGGGCTGGCCAGGGGGCATGTCACCGGGGTAGTGCCCGCCGCCCGGCGGGTATCCGCCGGGGGCCGCCGCGCCGGCGCCCGCCGACATCGACGCCACGTACCGCGGCCACTCCTCGATCCAGTTGCGGCCGAGCTCGTCGATGAACGAACCGGGCGGCGGCGTGACGCCGTGCGCCGCGCACCACGCGCCGGGCGCGTGCATGCCCCGGCGCACCAGGCCGTTGCTCGGCATCTGCTGCGGCGGGATCGGGGGCAGCATGCCCGAGTCGAGCCCCATCTTGGCCTCGGCCTCGAGCTCGGACTCGTCCTTCTCCTCGGACATGCCGATCGGGCCGATCTTGCTGGCGTTGAGGAACTGCCGGACGACCGGCTCCTCGCTCGACAGCAGCATCTCGCGGGGACCGAACATCGCCAGGTGCCGCTGGTAGAGCAGGCCGATGTTGTCCGGCACCGTCCGGGCCGTGTTGATGTCGTGGGTGACGATCAGGAACGTCGCGCCGATCTGCGCGTTGAGGTCGATGAAGACCTGGTTCAGGAACGCCGTGCGGACCGGGTCGAGACCGGAGTCCGGCTCGTCGACCAGAAGGATCTCGGGGTCCAGGACGAGGGCGCGGGCGAGGCCGGCGCGCTTCTTCATACCGCCGGAGATCTCGCCGGGCAGCTTGTGCTCGGCGCCGATCAGGCCCACCAGGTCCATCTTCTCGAGGACGATGCGCTTGACCTCGGACTCGGACTTCTTGGTGTGCTCGCGCAGCGGGAAGGCGATGTTGTCGAAGATGTTCATCGACCCGAACAGCGCGCCGTCCTGGAAGAGGACGCCGAACAGCTTGCGGGTCTCGTACAGCTGCGCCTCGGGGAGGTTGGGCAGGTCGCGGTCGCCGATCCAGATGTGCCCGCGGTCGGGCTTGAGCAGCCCGACGAGCGTCTTCAGGAAGACCGACTTACCGGTACCGGACGGGCCGAGGAGAACGGAGATCTCCCCAGCGGGAATGGTCAGCGATACGTCCTGCCAGATCACCTGGCGGCCGAATGCCTTGGTCAGGCCCTCGACTCTGATCTCGACGCCCACTCGTCACCTTTCGTCCAGGCCGGGGGAATCCCGAACCAATGAGCGAGTAGCACTCAGGCTCTTTCTGTCGTCACGCCGCGTGTCCGCCCTGTTGCTACTGTCCGGTAGCCGTGACGGGTGCCACTACCGTAGCGGCCCACCTTCCAAATGGAAGAGGTTCCACCTGAGATCAGCGGCTAAATCCGACGTCGTAAGACAATCGTTACTTACGGCGCCTGTGAGACTAGTGGTCCGACAACCGGCGTCTCAAGCCAGGGGGTGGCCATGGCCGCTGAGGGGACGGTGGAGGCCCGGTGGGGCCACTGCGTCAGAACGGGACGGTACGCCGCGCGCCGATAGCAGCACAACCCGCCCCGGCACACGCTTTTCCGCAGGTGTTTATCACTCCCGTACAGGAAACGGGCGTCCCGATTGCTCCTCGCGGACAACCCGTCCCGCAACGCGAGAAGGCGGCCGCCCCACCCTGTGGTGGGACGGCCGCCTCCTGCGAGAGCGGTGGAGCCGCGACGGCTCCGAAGGCTCCGGAGCGCCTTACTTGACGGTGACCGTCGCGCCGGCCTTCTCCAGGGCCTCCTTGGCCTTCTCGGCCGTCTCCTTGTTGACCTTCTCGAGCAGCGGCTTCGGCGCGTTGTCGACCAGGTCCTTGGCCTCCTTGAGGCCCAGGCTCGTGAGGGCGCGGACCTCCTTGATGACCTGGATCTTCTTGTCGCCGGCGCCCTCGAGGACGACGTCGAACTCGTCCTGCTCGGCGGCGGCCTCGGCCGGGGCGCCCGGGGCGGCACCGCCGGGGGCGGCGACGGCGACCGGCGCGGCGGCCTTGACGTCGAAGACCTCTTCGAACTGCTTCACGAACTCGGACAGCTCGAGGAGGGTCATCTCCTTGAAGGCGTCGAGCAGATCGTCGGTGCTGAGCTTCGCCATGGTGTTTCCTCCGCTATGGCTGAAAATCTGGTTTGAACGGGTACCGCGGGTGTGCCTACTCGGCGGACGCCTCGGTGCTCTCGGCCGGCGCCTCGTCCGCCGCCTCGGCGGCCGGAGCCGCGGCGGCGGGGGCCTCGGCGGTCTCGCCGGCGGCCTCGCGCTTGGCGCGCAGCGCCTCGGCGAGCTGGGCCGCCTGCGTCGGCAGGGCGTTGAAGAGGGCCGCGGCGTTCGCCATCGAGCCCTTCATCGCACCGGCCAGCTTGGCGAGGAGCACCTCGCGCGACTCGAGGTCCGCGAGCTTGCCGATCTCGGACGCGTCCATCGACTTGCCGTCGATGAAGCCGCCCTTGATCACCAGCAGCGGGTTGGCCTTGGCGAAGTCACGCAGGCCCTTGGCGGCCTCGACCACGTCGCCCTTGACGAACGCGATGGCCGACGGGCCCTGCAGCAGCTCGTTGAACTGCTCGTCGACACCGGCCTCGGTGGCGGCGCGCTTGGTCAGCGTGTTCTTCACCACGGCGAACCTCGCGGTCTCGCCGAGGTTGGTGCGCAGCTCCTTGAGCTGCGCCACCGTGAGCCCGCGGTATTCGGTCAGCACGGCGCCGCTGGAGCTCTCGAACTCGCTCTTGAGCTCCGCGATCGCCGCGGCCTTCTCGGCCTTGGCCATGGGGCCTCCTTCCGAACTACCTGGGTTGGAAGCCGCCGGGGCGTGAAGTTCTCAGAAAAAACAGGAACGCCCCGGCGCAGGCGCACGGGGCGTGACATGGCGCGGAGGCCATGCGGAAGCTCTCGTCTCACCTACGCGGGCCGCCCGAATCTCTTCGGGTCCTTCGGCCGCCCACGAGGGCGGCGACCGGCGGTCTTCGGCAGAGAACAGAGTACGCGCACTCCGGCCGTTACCCCAAATCGCGGGGAACGGCGCGGGGCCGCGCCCGTCCGGACGCGGCCCCGCCACATGCTGTTCGGGCGGGCTCAGGCGCGCGGGACCCCGCCGCCGCCGAGGTTCTTCATCATGGCGCCGAAGTCGCCGACCTGGTCGGCCGGCGGCGCGACGATCTCGACCGGCTTGCCGTAGTCCCGGTAGGTCATCGACATCGACATGGTGCCCTGGGCGGTCTTGTTCGACTGCATCGTCATCTTGCGGGGCAGCTGCTGCCCGTCCACCCACAGGTCGAACGTCATCGAGCTCATGCCGGACTGCGCGAAGCTCTTGCGGGCCGCCTCCTGCTGCTCGGCAGGCAGCTTGGCGAGGGCGTCCTGCATGTTGTAGGTGCCCGCGTAGTGCGTCGTCTGGACGCCGTCGATCGTCTCCTTGCCGACCTCGCGCACGTCCTTCGACGCCGTCAGCATCTTCGTGTTCTGGACGGGGTCCATCTGCTGGGACTGCTGCATCATCTCGGTCAGGTTCACGCCCGACTGCTTGCTGAGCTCCTCCAGCGAGAACTTCATCCACGGCTTGGCGGACCCGCCGCCGAGCTGGGACAGCATCGGCATCTTCATGTACATGGTCTGGCCGATGAGCCGCTGCTCCATGCCGCCCATCGACTTGCCGGCGGCCTCCATGGCGTCCATCTTCATGCTGAACGCCAGCTCCGGCTTGAGCCGGTACTGCATGTCGCCGGAGGCGGTCACCTGCTGGGCGCCGCCGGCCATCTTCATCGAGAAGGCGGCCTTGAACGAGTCGATGCTGCCGGTCTTCTCGGCGGCCTTGCCGAGCACCTGCGCGGCCGTGAGCTGGATGTTCTCACCGGCCTCGTTCACCTTGTTCCCGGCGTCGCCGAGACAGCCTGCGGTGGTGAGGACGAGGCCGGTGGCCAGCGCCGTGCCCGCGACAAAGCGACGGATCATCAGGAGCTCTCCCTTTGTGAATGCGTCTGGGGGCGTCCGCCACGGGCGTGACGCTTGTGAACATTGAGACGCAAGAGAGAGTAGTCCGGTTTCAGGTCAGCTGCCGCCCAGCAGCGAACCCAGCGACAGCCGTCCCACCTGGTCGGCGGGCGGCGGGTTCACGCCGAACGACTTCCCGTAGTCGCTGTAGAGGACCGTCACCGAGCCGCCGTCGCCCTGCTTGTCCGCGCCCTTCCACACGATCTTGCGGGGCAGGCTCTGGCCGTCCGCCCACAGGTCGAACCGGATCCGGCCCTCGCCGGCCTCCGGCGGCAGCCAGCCGCGCACCTTCTGCCGGGCCTCCGCGTCCAGCCGGTTCAGCGCGTCCCGCACCGTCACCGTGCCGGTGTAATGGATCGTCCGGACGCCGTCGACCTGCTCCGTACCGACCTTGCGGGCGTCCTTGGAGCCGGTGAACATCTTCGTCTGGTCGGCCGGGTCCACCCGGTCGACCTGCTTCAGCAGCCCCTGGACGTCGAGGCCCGTCCGCTGCGCCACCTCGTTCACGTCCAGCCGCAGCCACGGCTTGCCCTCGCTGACGAACTTCGCCAGCTTCGGCACCTTCGCGTACAGGACGTTGTCCTTGAACAGGGCCTGGCCCGAGACGCCCGGGAGCGTCCGGCCGCCGCGCTGGACGTCGTCCAGCCGCGCGCTGAACTGCAGCGCGGGACGGACGCGGAACTGCCCGGCCGCGTGCAGCCGGCCCGCCTCGCCGCCCGTCGTCGTCACCGTGAGGTCGGCGCGGAAGACGTCCGCCGCCTCCGCCTTCTGAGCCGATTTGAGCAGCGCCTGGTTCGCGCTCAGCCGCATGTTCTCCGTGCCGGTCGTCCCGTCCCCGTTACATCCGGACAGAACGAGGGCCGCCCCGACGGCCGTGCTGCCCGCCGCCACCACGAGTCGTCGATTCATGAGGATGATCCTCCTTTGTCGCCCTGCTGGTGTTCCCCAGTCTCGCGGGGCGGTAACAGGGCCACATCCCCCGGTGGTACGAACGGCGACCACCGCGGTACGACCTCCGGCGTACCCCGCCGGAGTTCCTCGCGGAAAGCGAACGCAGGGTCAGCGGTACGAGCGGAACGTCATCGAGCCGGTGAACTTCCCGCCGGGCGCCTCCGACGCGAACCCGATCCGCGACGGCCTGCTCCCGGCGTCCGCCCACAGGTCCAGCGTCACCCCCGCGTTCGTCGGGATCACCTGGCTGATCTCGTCGGCCGCCTCCTCCGGCATGAACGGGTACACGTTGCCCATGAGCCCGTTCGCCAGATAGTGCGTGCGACCGTCCTTGTCCGGCCCGGTCGCCGTCATGCCCGGCACCGACCTGATCAGATGCGTGAACTGGCGCGGATCGGACTCGTTCTGCAGCTTCGACAGCTGCGCCCTGGTCAGCGTCGACCGCGTCCACTTCGCGCCGTCGTAGGACTTCATCGTCGACCCGCTCACGATCACCTTCTGCGTGATCTTCGTGAGCGTCCCGGCCTCCATCGTCTCCCGGACACCGGTCGCCGTCATCGCGAAGCTCGGCCACACCCGGATCGTCGCCGTCTCCGACTGATGCTGGTAGTCGCCGCCCTCACCCGTCGTCAGCTTCACGTCCGTCAGCCGCGTGAACGACCTCAGCTCCGGACCCGGGACGGGCTTCTTCGCCGTGTTCGTCCCCGGCGTGCCGGGACCGTTCGGCACGGCCGCGCCCGGCGTGCCCGGCAGCGGCGACGCGGAACCGGCGGGCGCCGCCGCCTGCCCCTCCGCGCTGTTCGGGTTCCGCGCGGACGGATCCTGCTGCGGGGCCGCCGCCGGCGGCGCGTCACCCGCGCCCACCAGGGCCGCGACGTCCGTCTTGATCGCCACCAGGGAGACCGTCGGCACGACGGCCACGGCGGCGATGGCGGAGATGGCGATGACCCGGTCGGTTCGACGCTTCACGGGGACGATTCAACACCAGATTCCCCACCGGTAACAAAACAATCCGATCACCGATTTGTCCTGAACCGGACCGCGATCTATGTATCCATCGCATTGCCTGCTAATGAAACGCGAAAAGCGGCGGAACATCCCCGGAAGAACCGGGGACGCCCCGCCGCTCTCGACGGTCGTTCGATCAGGCCTCGTCGAGCTCGGCCGTCAGGTTGCGGACCGCGTTCGGGTCGACCGGGATGCTCGGGCCCATCGACGTCGTCAGCACGGCCTTCTTCACGTACCGGCCCTTCGCCGCCGACGGCTTCAGCCGCTGGATCTCCTCCACCGCCGCGGCGTAGTTCTCCACCAGCTGGCGCTCGTCGAACGACGCCTTGCCGATGATGAAGTGCAGGTTCGCGTGCCGGTCCACCCGGAACTCGATCTTGCCGCCCTTGATGTCGGACACGGCCTTGGCCACGTCCATCGTCACGGTGCCGGTCTTCGGGTTCGGCATCAGGCCGCGCGGACCGAGCACCCGGCCCAGCCGGCCGACCTTGCCCATCTGGTCCGGCGTCGCCACGACCGCGTCGAAGTCCAGGAAACCGCCCTGGATCCGCTCGATCATGTCGTCGGAGCCGACCAGGTCGGCACCCGCCTCACGGGCCTCGTCCGCCTTCGCGCCACCGGCGAAGACCAGCACGCGGGCCGTCTTACCGGTGCCGTGCGGCAGGTTGACGGTGCCGCGCACCATCTGGTCGGCCTTGCGGGGGTCGACGCCTAGCCGCAAGGCGACCTCGACGGTCGCGTCGAACTTCGTGACCGCGGTCTCCCGGGCGAGCTTCACGGCCTCGAGCGGGCTGTAGAGCCGCTCGCGGTCGATCTTCTCCGCCGCGGCGCGGTAGCCCTTGCTGCGCTTCATTCCGGTTCCTCCTGGGAACGTGTGGTACGGGCCGCGCGCGACCCTGCCACGGTTTCGTGTTACTTGACCTCGATGCCCATGGAACGGGCGGTGCCGGCGATGATCTTCTCGGCGGCCTCGATGTCGTTGGCGTTGAGGTCGGGCATCTTGGTCTGCGCGATCTCGCGGACCTGCGCGGCCGTGATCGAGCCGACCTTGGTCTTGTGCGGCTCGCCGCTGCCCTTCTCGACACCCGCGGCCTTGAGGATCAGCTTCGGCGCCGGCGGCGTCTTCGTGACGAAGGTGAACGACCGGTCCTCGTAGATGGTGATCTCTACGGGGATGACGTTGCCGCGCTGGGACTCCGTGGCAGCGTTGTACTGCTTGCAGAAGTCCATGATGTTGACGCCGTGCGGACCGAGCGCGGTACCGACCGGCGGCGCCGGAGTCGCGGCGCCGGCCTGCAGCTGCACCTTGACGATCGCCGAGACCTTCTTCTTGGGAGGCATGCCTCTCCCTCAATGTTCCGTTTAACTGTGGTCCCGACTCCCGGACGACCCGGGCAACACGGCGGGCGGAACGTAACCACCGCGTTAGGACCCTGCTGTGCAGCATCCCCGCGTGCGCGGGGAGCGAGAATGAACCTTGACCACGGCCAAGATCTTGGGGTCATCCCCGCCCGCGCAGGGAGCGTGTATTCGGATGCGAGACCCGTCGAACCCTCCGGGACAACCCCGCGTGCGCGGGCGCGACCCGTCCAGGATACGGCCTGGCGGGAGCCGGATCGGTCAGATCTTGGAGACCTGGTTGAAGCTCAGCTCGACCGGGGTCTCGCGACCGAAGATCGACACCAGCACCTTCAGCTTCTGCTGCTCGGCGTTGATCTCGTTGACCGTGGCCGGGAGGGTGGCGAACGGGCCGTCCATGACGGTGACCGACTCGCCGACCTCGAAGTCGACGGTGGCGGTGACCTTGGCGGCCTCCTTGGCCTTGGCGGCCGGGTGGCCCTCCTCCGGCTCGGGCGCGAGGAGGTTCGCGACCTCGTCCAGGCTCAGCGGGGACGGCTTGTTCAGCAGGCCGACGAAGCCGGTGACGCCGGGCGTGTTGCGGACGGCGGCCCACGACTCGTCCGTGAGCTCCATCCGGACGAGGATGTAGCCCGGCAGGACCTTCTCGTTGACCTTCTGGCGCTTGCCGCCCTTGATCTCGGTCACCTCGTGCTGCGGGACCTCGATCTGGAAGATGTAGTCCTCCATGTTGAGGGTCTGGGTGCGGGTCTCGATGTTGGTCTTGACCCGGTTCTCGTATCCCGCGTAGGAGTGCACGACGTACCAGTCGCCCGGCTGCATGCGCAGCTGCATCTTGAATTCGGCGTACGGGTCGGCCGGCGGCCCGGGGGCCTCCTCCGCCTCGTCGGCCTCTTCCGCGCCCTCGACCGCCTCGGCGAGGTCGGCGGCGCCCTCGGCGGCGTCGGCGGGCGCTCCGGTCTCGTCCTCGAGCTTGACGTCGGCGGGCGTGTCCTCACCGGCGGCGACGGCGGCCTCGGCCGTCTCGTCGGCCGGCTCGGCCGCGGGGCCAGCCGCAGCAGCCGCAGCGGACTGGGCCTCTTCGATGGCCTCGTCGTAGGGCTGTGAGGGCTCGGACACGGCGACTCTTTCTCTCGGACGGGCTGCGGTGATGGACTTGCCGCGATGCGCTGCGCGGTTCGGCGGGGGCCCGGCGCCGCCGGGCGGCGGGCTCAGCCGAAGATCATGAAGGTGAGCTTCTGCAGGCCCCAGTCGGCGCCCGAGACGATCCCCATCATGATCAGCACGAAGACCAGCGAGACGACCGTGTAGGTGACGAGCTCGCGCCGGGTGGGCCAGATGACCTTGCGCAGTTCGGCGACGACCTGCCGCACGAAGAGGGCGGGCGAGGTCCGCTTGTGCGCGGACTTCCCCTTGCCTTCGTCCTTGGCCGCGGCGTCGCCGCGCGTCTCAGTCGCCATTGTGCCGCCGTTCACCTCATAGGTCGTGATCCAACCACGTCGTGGTTGCCGCGCAGGACGCGCCGTTCACCGCGGATCGACCGCGATGCGCCGGCACGGGTGCGCGCACCGCACCTCGCAGGGCAGGAGGGACTCGAACCCCCAACCGCCGGTTTTGGAGACCGGAGCTCTGCCAATTGAGCCACTGCCCTTCATTCTCCGGCTAAGGAGAACACCCGGCCCGGAGGCCGGATAGCGCCGGTCACAGCTTACGGCCTCCGCGCGATGCCTTCGCGCGGACGGATCGCATGCCGATGACGCGTCACTAGGAGGGTGAGTCTACGTCCCCGCGGCCTCCGCGTCGAACCGGAATCGCGCGGAACGCTAGGCGGAGCCGGAACGGGCCGCGCGGCCCGCCGATCGCGGCGCCGCCGACCGGCCGGATATCGCTCGGGTCCGGGCCCACGGTCTGTAACGATAGGGGTATGAGCATCGACCGTCCTCGCATCTCCCAGCGCATCGCCGCGATCTCCGAGTCCGCCACGCTGGCCGTCGACGCCAAGGCCAAGGCGCTGAAGGCGGCGGGCCGCCCGGTGATCGGGTTCGGCGCGGGCGAGCCCGACTTCCCCACCCCCGACTACATCGTCGAGGCCGCGGTCACCGCGTGCCGGGTACCGCGGTTCCACAAGTACACGCCGGCGGGCGGGCTGCCGGAGCTGCGCACCGCCGTCGCCGAGAAGACCCTGCGCGACTCGGGCTACCGGGTGGACGCCTCCCAGGTCCTCGTGACCAACGGCGGCAAGCAGGCGGTGTACGAGGCGTTCGCGGCGCTGCTCGACCCGGGCGACGAGGTGATCGTCCCGACCCCGTACTGGACGACCTACCCCGAGTCGATCAAGCTGGCGGGCGGGGTGCCGGTCGACGTGGTCGCCGACGAGACGACCGGCTACCGGGTGAGCGTGGAGCGGCTGGAGGCGGCCCGCACCGACCGGACGAAGGTGCTGCTGTTCGTGTCGCCGTCCAACCCGACCGGCGCCGTCTACACGCGCGACGAGATCGAGGCGATCGGCCGCTGGGCCGCCGAGCACGGGCTGTGGGTCGTCACGGACGAGATCTACGAGCACCTCGTGTACGGGGACGCGGAGTTCCACTCGATGCCCGTCGTGGTGCCGGAGCTCGCCGACCGGACGCTGGTGCTGAACGGTGTCGCCAAGACGTACGCGATGACCGGCTGGCGGGTGGGCTGGCTGATCGGCCCGCAGGACGTGGTGAAGGCCGCGGCGAACCTCCAGTCGCACGCGACGTCCAACGTGGCGAACGTGTCGCAGGCGGCGGCGCTCGCGGCGGTCACCGGCGACCTGTCGGCGGTCGCGGAGATGCGCAAGGCGTTCGACCGGCGCCGCCAGACGATGGTGCGGATGCTGAACGAGATCCCGGGCGTGCTCTGCCCCGAGCCGGAGGGCGCCTTCTACGCCTACCCCTCGGTCAAGGAGCTGCTGGGCAAGGAGATCCGGGGCAGGCGGCCGGAGACGTCGGTGGAGCTCGCGTCCCTCATCCTGGAGGAGGCCGAGGTGGCGCTGGTGCCGGGCGAGGCGTTCGGCACCCCGGGCTACTTCCGCCTCTCCTACGCGCTGGGCGACGAGGACCTCGTCGAGGGCGTGTCGCGCGTGGCGAAGCTGCTCTCCGAGGCGAGCTGACCCTCCCGCCTCCCGCCTCCCGCGAACACCGGCCGCCGGAGCGGAACGCCATGGCCCCGGAACCCTCGGTTCCGGGGCCGTTCCGTGTCCGGGACGGCCATGCCCGGATGGCCGCCGCGTGCCATGCGGAGTAGTCCGGTGTGGTGATCCTCAGGGGCGCGGGTCCGGCGGCGGGCGGCATCCGGCAACATTGATTCATGGAGGCCCGTACCGTTACCGCTCGTCCGGCCCTTGATCGTCGCGTGCCGGACGGCCCGGGGCCCGCGCCGCATCCGGCGCCCGGCTCCGCCCGCCCGGACGTGGCCCTGCTGCCGAAGGCCCATCTGCATCTGCACTTCACCGGCTCGATGCGGCACAGCACGCTGGTCGAGCTCGCCGCCGAACGCGGCGTCCACCTGCCGGACGCCCTGGTCGAGGACTGGCCGCCCCGGCTGCGGGCCACCGACGAGCGGGGCTGGTTCCGGTTCCAGCGGCTGTACGACATCGCCCGGTCCGTCCTGCAGACCCCGGACGACCTGCGGCGGCTGCTGCGGGAGACGGCCGAGGACGAGGCGGCGGAGGGGTCCGGCTGGCTGGAGATCCAGGTCGACCCGAGCGGGTACGCGGCCCGTTTCGGGGGCCTGACGCCGACGGTCGAGCTGGTCCTGGACGCGGCGAAGGCGGCGGCCGACGCGGTCGGCATCGGAATCGGCGTGATCATCGCCGCGAACCGGACCCGGCACCCCCTGGACGCCAAGACGCTCGCGCGGATCGCCGTCCGGTACGCCGATCAGGGCGTGGTCGGGTTCGGCCTCTCCAACGACGAGCGGCGCGGCCGCGCCTACGACTTCGAGGGCGCGTTCCGGATCGCGAAGCGGGGCGGGCTGCTGTCGGACCCGCACGGCGGTGAGCTGCTGGGTCCCGCGAGCGTCCGGGAGTGCGTCGACACCCTCGACGCCGACCGGATCGGGCACGGCGTGCGCGCCGTGGAGGACCCGCGGCTCCTGGAGAGGATCGTCGATCGCGGGGTGACGCTGGAGGTGTGCCCGACCTCGAACGTGGGCCTCGGGGTGGCGCTGACGGCGTCCGACGTGCCGGTGCGGCGGCTGTTCGAGGCGGGCGCGTCCATCGCGCTCGGAGCCGACGACCCGCTGCTGTTCGGCTCGCGGCTGGCGCGGCAGTACGACCTCGTCCGGGCCGAGCACGGTTTCTCGGACGCGGAGCTGGCGGAGCTGGCCCGCCAGTCGATCCGCGCGTCGGCCGCGCCCGGGGACGTCCGCAGGCGCCTCCTCGACGGTGTCGACGCCTGGCTGACCGGCACCTGAACCCCGCGTCAGCGGACCTGGGCGATGCCCTCGGCGAGGAGGATCACGCCGAAGGCCGCGAAGCCCGCCGCGGCCCCGTACTTGATCACGCGTTCGGGGAGCCGGCGGCCGAGCATCCGGCCCGCGACGATCGCGAGGGCGTCGGCCGCGACCATGCCGATCGTGGAGCCCAGCCAGACGCCGGTGAGCGCGAGGAGGCCGCCGTGGTCGGCGGCGAGGGCGACGGTCGCGAGCATCGTCTTGTCGCCCAGCTCCGCCAGGAAGAACGCCCCGCCGACGGCGAGGACGGCGGAGCCCGTCGCCCGTCGCGCCTTCTCGCGCTCGTCCGCGTCCAGCTCGTCGCCGCGGAGCGTCCACAGCGCGAAGCCGAGGAACGCGACGCCCGCGATGATCGAGATGGGCCCGGTGGGGAGGGCCGCGCCGAGCGCCGCGCCGAGGGCGACGCTGGCGAGGTGGACGAGCGCGGTCGCCGCGGTGATCCCGATCAGGACGTGCAGCGCCCGGAACCGGGTCGCGAAGGTCATGGCCATGAGCTGGCTCTTGTCGCCGAGCTCGGCGACGAAGATCACGACAAGGCTGATGATGAAGGCGGACACCGGGGTCCCTTCCGCTCGGATGCCGGGCGGAGGGCGGGGGACGCGCCGGTTGCGCGGACACGACGACCTCGGCCCGGCATCGCTGCCGGGCCGAGGGTCTCGTCCGCCTCAGGCTCTGAGGCCCGCGTGACCGGGCGCCGTCGGCGGCGCCAGCATGTCGATCACGCGATTGGGACTACTCCCCCTCGACGCGCCCCAGGCTACCAGCGCGCCTCAGAGCGCCACGCCCACGAACACGGGCTCGTTGACCAGCTCGACGCCGAAGGCGTCCTTCACCCCGGCGCGGACCTCGCGGGCCAGGGCGAGGAGGTCGTCGGTGCGGGCGGCGCCGGGGTTGGTGAGGGCGAGGGTGTGCTTGGACGAGATGCGCGCGGGACCGTTCCCATGGCCCTTGGCGAAGCCGGCGCGGTCGATGAGCCAGGCGGCGGACGTCTTGGTGCGTCCGTTCGGCTCGGGGTAGCGGGGGAACGTCGCGTCCGGGCCGAGGCGCTCGGCGACGCGGCGCTCCAGCTCGGCGAGCTGGGCGGGGTCGAGGATCGGGTTCGTGAAGAAGGAGCCGGCGCTGCGGGTGTCGGGGTCCGCCGCGTCCAGGACCATGCCCTTGCCGCGGCGCAGCTCCAGGACGGCGTCGCGCGCCTCCTTGAGCGTCACTCGCTCCCCCGGCCCGACCCCCAGTCGCCGGGCCAGCTCCGCGTAGGCGATCGGCTGCGACTCCTCCGACTCGCGGAGCTCGTACGTCACGTCCAGGACCACGTACCGGTCGTCGCCCTTGAAGACGCTGTGCCGGTACGTGAAGCGGCACTCCTCGCGGTCGAGGGTGACGCACGCGCGCGCGCGGCGGTCGTACGCGCGGACGGCGACGACCGTCTCGCTGACGTCCTGCCCATAGGCGCCGACGTTCTGGATGGGGGTCGCCCCCACGCGCCCGGGAATGCCGGACAGGCACTCCACGCCGGCGAGGCCGTCCGAGACGCACCGGGCGACGAAGGGGTCCCAGTCCTCTCCCGCCTGGACGCGGACACGGATCCGGTCCCCTTCGGCGGCGGCCTGCTCCATGCCGCGGGTACCGATGTGGACGACCGTGCCGGGGAACCCGTCGTCCGACACCACGAGGTTGCTGCCGCCCCCGAAGACGAGGACCGGCTCACCGTCGGCGTCGGCCTTCCGGACGGCGGACACGACCTCCGCCTCCGTCGTGGCCTCGACGAAGCGCCGGGCGGGACCGCCCAGGCGCAGCGTGGTGTACCCGGCCAGGTTCACCTCTTCAGCGAACACCGCCACGTGGACCTTCCCCTCCCCCTCGGCCCGCGGCCCGTCCGCGCCCCGTCGCGGCGCGGACGGGAACGGCGTGCCGTCCGTCTCAGGCGAGCCGGACGACCGCCTTGGCGCGCGTCAGGACCTTCTGGTCCGCGGACTTGGCGGTGAGCGCCACGACGACCTTGTTGTCGTCGAGCTTCTCCTCCACCTTCCCGCTGATCTCGAGGGTCGCGCCGCCCTCGTCGGGCACCACGACCGGCGAGGAGAACCGTACCCCGTAGTCCACCACGGCGCCGGGGTCGCCCGCCCAGTCCGTCACGAACCGGCCGCCCTGCGCCATCGTGAACATGCCGTGCGCGATGACGTCCGGCAGACCGACGGCCTTGGCGAAGCTCTCCCGCCAGTGGATCGGGTTGAAGTCCCCGGAGGCGCCCGCGTACATGACGAGGTTCATCCGGTCGACCGGGTAGCTCTGCGCGGGGATCTCGGTGCCGACCTCGACGTCGGCGTAGTTCACCTTGGCGGTCATCAGGCCCCCCGCTCCACGATCGTGTTGTACGTCTTGCAGATGAGCTCGCCCTCGACGGTCTTGACGTCCGTCTCGACGACCATCTTCTCGTTGCTGCCGATCGACTTGATCTCGGTGATCGTCGACGTGCAGGTCACGACGTCCCCGGCGCGCAGCGGCCGGGAGTACTCGAAGCGCTGCTCACCGTGGACGACCATCGCGTAGTTGAGGTTGAGCGCCGGGTCCGCCAGACCCGCGTTGCCGAGCGACACGACGATCGGGAAGGTCGGCGGGGCGATCACATCGGGGTGCCCTGCGGCCTTGGCCGCCTCCGCGTCCCGGTAGATCGGGTTCCGGTCGCCGATGGCGTCCGCGAACTCCCTGATCTTGACGCGGCTGACCTCGTACGGGTCGCTGGGCGGGAAGCTCCGCCCGATGAAATCACGGTTGAGTGCCATGCAATCCCGTCCCTCCAGGTAGACCTGGG
Source organism: Spirillospora albida (assembly GCF_000718255.1). Lineage (GTDB taxonomy): Bacteria > Actinomycetota > Actinomycetes > Streptosporangiales > Streptosporangiaceae > Spirillospora > Spirillospora albida. Next base: position 3,294 of record NZ_JOFJ01000016.1, on the reverse strand, counting down.
TGCCACCGCCCGCGCCCCGCCGTCGGGCGGCGCGCAAGCACACGCTTTCGTTCTCGCACGGACCGTAACAGAACGAGATTCAGCCCGTCCCCACGGGTCTCGGTGAGAACGGGCTGATCTTGTTGCTGCGGGCCCACGGAGGGAGCGACCGCCGCCGATCGCGCGCGATGCCGCCGCGGGAAGGCCCTCAACGCCCGGCGCCGAGGGCACTGCCATGGCCCCTACGGGTCTCGCGGTTCGGGCGGTGGGTGCCGGCCCCGTGCGAGAGCGCAGCGGGCAGTACTTCGCCGTCGCGGCCTCGGCTAGCGGGTTTCGCGGTGCGGGCGGTGGGTGCGGCAGTTGGGGCAGTACTTCTTGATCTCGAGGCGGTCCGGGTCGTTGCGCCGGTTCTTCCGCGTGATGTAGTTGCGGTGCTTGCACTCCTGGCAGGCCAGCGTGATCTTCGGCCGGACGTCGGTGGCAGCCACGATGGAGTGCCTTTCTGGGCTAGGGACATGGACTACGTACGGCCGCCCGGGATGGACGGCCGGCGATTCGACCCAGCCTTCTCACCCCCAGGTGGGGGTGAGAGACATGGGTAGTAGCGAGGGCCGGACTTGAACCGGCGACACAGCGATTATGAGCCGCTTGCTCTGCCTGACTGAGCTACCCCGCCGTGCTGGTCTGCGTGACCGGTTCGTAAGGATACCGGATGCACACCGAACCCTGGAAACGCGAATACCCGGACGAAGATCGGGGCTTCGGCTTCGCGGGGTTCCCGCGGACGCGTACCCAAGGCTACCCGCTGTGCCGGTGACCTGCGAAACGTCCCGCTGGAACCGGTCGGACGCTACCACAGCGGACGGTCGCGGGCGAATCGCGGCACGTCGGTTAACGACGAAGGCCGCCGTCCGGATGATGTCCCGGAGGCGGCCTTGCTGCCGTTGAGCCCCTTTACGGAATCGAACCGTAGACCTTCTCCTTACCATGGAGACGCTCTGCCGACTGAGCTAAAGGGGCTTGCGTCGTTCGCGCAGTGATGACAATACACGGCTCCGCCGCCACTTGCGAAATCGATTCGCCCCACCCTGTCATCCCAGGTCAGCGGAGCAGATGGCGGCCGATGACGAGCTGCTGGATCTGGCTCGTCCCCTCGTAGATGCGGAACAGGCGGACGTCCCGGTAGAAGCGCTCAACGGCGACGCCGCGCATGTAGCCCATTCCTCCGTGGACCTGCACGGCCCTGTCGGCGACGCGTCCGACCATCTCGGAGCAGTAGTACTTGGCGCAGGACGGCCCGAGCTTGGTGTCCTCGCCGGCGTCGTAGGCCCTGGCGGCCTCCAGGACCATCGAGCGTCCCGCGAACAGTTCCGTCTGCGAGTCCGCGATGAGCGCTTGGACGAGCTGGTATTCGCCGATCGTCTTTCCGCCCTGGCTGCGCTGCCTGGCATAGGCGACCGTCTCGTCCAGGATCCTTTGAGCGAGACCCACGCAGAGGGCCGAGATGCTCAGGCGGCCGTGCGCGAGCGAGGCCATCGCGGTGCGGAAACCGGTTCCCTCATCGCCCACCATGGCGTCGACGGGGACACGGACATCGTCGAAGAAGACCTCCGCCGTGTGCGCTCCGCGCTGCCCCATCTTCTCGTCGGACGGTCCCACCTGCAGCCCTTCGGCGCCCTTTTCCACGAGGAACGTGGAGATGCCCTTGCCGCCGGGTCCGCCCGTCCGGGCGAAGACCATGAAGAGGTCCGCCTCAGGGGCGTTGGTGATGAACCGCTTGGATCCATTGATGACGTACTCGTCCCCGTCCCGCCCGGCGGTCGTGGACAGCGTGCTCGGGTCGGACCCCGCCTCGGCCTCCGTGAGCGCGAACGCGCCGACGACCTCGCCGGACGCCAGGCGCGGCAGCCAGGCGTCCTTCTGCGCCTCGCTCCCCGCCTTGGCGAGGACCTGCCCGGCGATGCCGTTGCTCGTCCCGAACATGGACCGGAACGCGGGGCTGGCGTACCCGATCTCGAAGACGAGCCGGACCTCCTCCTCCATCGAGAGCCCGAGCCCGCCGTACTCCTGCGGCAGCGCGTACCCGAACAGGCCCATCTCCTGGGACGTGCGCCGGATCCCCTCTGGGATGGCGTCCGTCTCCTCGATCTCCTCCTCGCGGGGAAGGACCTGTTCACGGACGAAGGCGCGGACGGACGCGAGCACATCGGCGAAATCCTGAGGTTCCATGGCACTCATTCTAGAATTTGATTCCAAAATGGGCCATCGTGTCGCTAGGGCTGGGGTCCCGGCGTGTGGTCCGGGTGCCCGTGGGTCCGGCGTTCCTCCTTGAGCCGCGCTTCGTGGAGGTGCCTGCGGCCGCCGGTCAGCGCGTCCCGCACCCGAGACTCATGGTGGCGGAGCGGCCCGTAGTAGGTGTCCTCGTACTCCTCGACGACCTGGAAGGTCCAGCGGTCCGGGAGGACGTTGCGGCCGACCATCTCACGGGACAGCTCCTCGGCCGGCTCACGGTGTCCCGCCTCGGCGAGCAGGGCCACCGCGTCCTCCAGCTGGAAGTCCGCCGTCCCGGTCAGCTGATGCCACGCGTAGAGATGCCCGCGCGCCCGCTCGATGGTCTCCAGCGCCTCGCTCAGCTTGCCGACTGCCGTCACGGTCGCCTCGTCGGGCTCCGGGGTCGCACCAGGACTCATGCCCCGCTAGTGCCCCGCCGCGCCGCGGATGATGCATCGTCCCGCCGGACCAGCGCCTGCGCGACGATCACACGCTCGCCGTTGAAGGTGAGTGCGGGCGACCCGTGCAGCTCGTATCCCAGCTCGAGCGCCGCGCTCACCCGCCGGCAGAACGCCTCGTCATCGGGCCCGGTGAGAATTCGATACCGCGGAAGATCCGTTGCCTCGGACATGCCGGACAGGTTATGCCGCGCCTCAGGGCCGGACCAGCGGCAGGGTGAGGTGGGCGTCACGGCCCCGGCCGCGACGAGCCGGTTCCGCCGCCATAGCTGCCGCCCGCCATTGCGAGTCGCGGGTCACCCGGACGATCGAGCCGGACCTCCGGCTGCCGGGCGATCCAGTCGACGAGTACCCCCGCGTCACGCCCTTCGACCCGCGGGTCGTCCACACGTTTCTCGTCGCTTGCGAGGGACGACGCCCTGCGAAAAAGGGCGACGCCCCGGGGCCGGGTCGGCCTCGGGGCGTCGTTGGGGGGTGTGGGCTGGTCAGTACTTGGGGTGGCCGAAGCCGACGATGGTGCCCATGGTGCGGGTGCGGACCATGACCTTGTCGCTGACGTTGCCTTCGACGGTGGTGACGGTGCCGT
>NZ_JOFJ01000015.1 GCF_000718255.1 Spirillospora albida | reverse complement strand
TTGAGGTCCACACCGAGTACCTGGACCGGCAGCAAGCAGCGTAGATCTGCCCGCAGATCACCATCAGTCAGCTGTCCGGAAAGCGCGGGGCCCCTCACCTATCGGACCCGCGCCGCCGCAGAAACCGCCGCTCGTAACCACGCCTGGATCAGCGGGCTCGGCCAACTCGCCGTCCCTGCCCTCCTCCACCAGAACGATCGACAGCTCGTCTTCGCTCACATTCCCGGCCGACATGTCACGCGCAACGATCTGAGCTCTGTGGCCGGATCCCTCGCCCGATTCCACGTCGCCGCACACCGACGTCTACACGACGCCCGAACGAACGAAGACCACCCGACTGGCCGGGGAGCGGTCCTGACCGGATTCGCCGAACAAAGGGAGAGGCGCCTACTTCAGCTACTGGCCTCATCGCCGCCCCCGGAGACCTGGCTGACCCCCGCGCTCGTCCGCGCGTGGATACTCCACGCTGCCGACCTTCCCGCCGCCGTCTACAAGGACGCCAATATCCGCAACTTCCTCCTCACCCCGACTGTGGTTGCTGTCGACTTCGACATCATCAGTCTCGCACCGCTCGGCTACGACCTCGCAAAGCTCGTCGTCTCCGCCGCAATGACCTACGGTCCCCTAGACACCAGCCTTGAGGCCAAGTGCCTGAACACTTACAACGAACACTTGTCCGCAGCCGGGCTCCGCATCTGTACCGGTCAGCAATTTTTGACATGGGCTGAAATGAACCACGTCCTCACCAGTCCCTACATCGGCCGCAATGGGTACAGGTTCCCAGGTCACATGGCAGTTGAGGGGCATCGTCCAACAAGACGACATCTCATTTGGTGATGCGGCGGTGGCAGATCAGGGCGGCGGTGATCCCGACGAGGGGCAGGAAGGCTCGGGTCTGCGCTCGTAGCGGCGGTGCAGCCAGCGGAAGCCGTTGAACCACGACACCGTCCGCTCGACCGCCCAGCGGCACCGACCCAGCCGATCCGAGCACTCGATGCCACGGCGCGCAATGCGTGGGGTGACGCCCAAGTGTCGACACCAAGCCGCGTAACCAGCGCCACAGCTCGGCGTAGTCGTCCCCCTTGTCAGCATGCAGCCTGCCAGGTCGGCGGCGCCGTGATCCCCGAAAGACGAGCACCGTTATCCATCTATCGGAACCGGACGCCGCGGCCGGTTCGAGATGGCCATCACAAAGCGCGGGCGGTACATTGTCCAAGTAGCTTCTCTAGAGCGGCTACAGCAAGGCAGCACAGCTCATTATCGTCGACGCACAGCCTACGGGATCTTCGGTGGCCGGACAGACTACGCCCTAGTTGCCTCAGGGGTGCTAGTACTGCTCGGAGTCGGTACCTGGTCCGCCGACAGCGAGAATAAGGCGCTGGCTCGCTGCCAAGCGCAATATTTGATTCGGTCCGAGCAGTGCCCACCCCAAGGCAAGGAATGCATGTTCCCGAGACATCTCGCGATCGGAACACTGATCGGCCTCCTGGTGGGTGCCGTCAGCGCGGCTGTGTTAAATCCTGGCTCCAACGACTCACTCATCGGGACCAGCGTGTTAGGCGCGGCTGTCGGCGGATACATCGAGGTTTGCACCGCTGTCGTCACTCTAGTCAGCTGCTGGTTGCGAGGCCGCCGGAACCGCCGCGACACGTAAGACTGGCGCAAAGCGTTCCCCAGTGAGGTGATCTCAACGAGTTTCGGGTAGGTGACCGTGCTCGAAGTGGGTGAGGACGAATGCGGCGCAGTGATGTCGCGGATTCCGTTGGGGCTGGTGGTGATGTGCTGGAGGATGCGTCAGCGGCCTTTGAGTAGGGCGAATTCGCGTTCGCCGAAGCAGCGCTGGAGTTTGTTGTAGGTGCGGTTGTCGAAGCTGAGGACCTAGCCGTCGGGAGGGTTCTTGATGGGGGTCAGGGCGCCGATTCCGGCGCCTTCGTAGCCGCCGTCGGCCAGGGTGGGAAGTCCTTGAGCCGCTGCGGCGTACAAGGCGCCTAGGAGGTGGGCGCGCGCTGCCGTCAGGCCGTGGACCGAGCCGGGCTCGACATCGGAGACCCACAGCGGGAGCCCGGTCGGGGACGACAGGGCCTGGACGTTGCCGGCGTGCCGGCGGGCCTTGCCGGAGTATCACAGATCGATCGGTTCGCCCTTGACGCTGATGACCTGTTCGGCGCACCGGTCGGCCGGCAGCAGCGTCCTGTCCATGATCAGGTAAGCGTGGCCGTCGGTGCAGACCCGATCCAATGCCTGATGGAGATCGGGAGCCTGTACTGCAAACGTCGATCCCCTCGTCGATGTAGCGGTAGGCGGTGGCCCGCGACACCTCGTGGTCGCGACCGAGTTTGGGGATGTCACGTTCACCGCGGAACCAGCGCAGCACCATAACCGCCTGCCGGTAGCAGGTCAGCGCACGGCTGCCCTTCGTTCCCCGCAGCCTCCGCTCCCGCCACAGCAGCCGCCCCAGGTACTGGGCGAGTTCACGAGAGACGTCGAGCGTGGCACTATGGGGGATTACGTGGAGCCTTCCGAGCGAAGGCGGTCTTGTGGTGATTCCTTCTTCTACCGGGGCTCCACGTTCCGTTTCACCGCCTGGCGCTCTGCCCGCGCGTCTCCCCGGACCGCACCCTTCAGGCCACAGAAGGCCTTATTGTCCGGTTCCAGATCCCTCAGACCACCTCACTGCGACCGCTGCCTCTGTCAACGGTCTCTGGGATGGAACCTGGAAGACGCCGTAACCCGTCTAACGCAGCGACCGACGCCATCACGAACTGGAAGTGATCTTGTCTTTGTCAGGCCAATCGCCTAAATCGTGCACAGAAAGCGCGGCAGGGCGCTAGAGTAGGCCTCATGGTTCTCTTTAGAGTCGAGAAAAGAGATGACTCCCCACATGGCCTATTAGGTTACGACTGGATCGAAGTTCTCGCAATTGAACCATGGGCATTGGCCTATCGTCCGCAAGACTATGGGGATTGGTGCGACCGGAAGATCTCAATTCAATATATATGCCTGACTTCCCATGGACTAACGAGGATCAACTCTGAGGATCTTTGGATAGCCATAGAGGAATATGCAGAATACGATGAACTGACCCCCCAACAAAAGGAGAGTTCAATAGTGATCTCAACTGGCGATTCCTCGGTAGTTCAAACTGGTGGGACGATCAAGGGAAGTGTCAGCACCAGTCGGGACCAGTATCACGCCCAAAAGACCGGGGCGCAAGGTCCGTTCTCGTCGAGCCAATCGACTCATCATGATGCTGAGCAGGTATCGTCACTGGCGGACGAGCTCCGCAAACTTCGGGAAACACTAATCGCGGTCGCGAGGCAGCCATCCGACTACGCCAGTATTGGCGCCATCGCGGAAGCCGAGATGGCGGCTGAACAGAACAGTGAATCCGGAGTGTCTCACAGTCTGGCAAGGGCAGGCCGGAGGGCACTCGAGGTAGCCCGCGAAATCGGAGTAAACGTCGCCGCCGGAGCAATTTCGCGCTCTCTCGGAGAATAATGACCCTCTTTCATCCGTCTGGGCGGACGTCGATCACAGCGTGATCGCGATGCGGGAGTTCGGCGGGTGATGTGAAGAAACCCCTGTTAGACGGGTTGATCACCACAACCACCGCGTCCGAACCAGGGGCTTCGCATGCTTTTGTACCGCGCCGCCGTCGATTTGTCGCGCGCAACGCTGAACTACCTGGCCGGGGTGATCCGCCGGCACCGCACGACGATCGGGTCGCCCTGGCGGCTGCTCAACCCCGGCCGCCAAGCCAGCTGGTCCTGGTCCACCTGCGCAAAGGCGAAACGTTCACCGAACTCGGCGCCGGATACGAGGGGTCGACCAGCACGGCCTGGCGGTACGTCGAGGAGGCCGTGGCGGCTGCTGCTGGCCCGGTCACCGAAACTGACGGCGGCGTTGCGCACGGCGACCCGCAACGGGGTGCACCTGCTGGTGCTGGACGGCACGCTCATCGCCTGCGACCGGGTCCGGGCCAACCCCGTACTACTCGGGCAAACACCGCTACCACGGCATGAACGCACAGGTCGCATCGCCGGACCCGACGGGACGATCCTGTGGACATCGGGAGCCATGCCCGGCAGCACCCATGATCTGATCGCCGCCCGCGTGTGGGGCATCTTGCGGGAACTGGACAAGGCCGGAATCCTCACGCCGGCCGACAGGGGGCCGACGACGGTACGGGGTCGTAAGGGGCTCGCCGCGATCATCTCTATAGCCACCACGGGCTGCTCCTGGCAGCACCTGCCGCGGGCGTTTCGCTCTGTACGGTCCCACCGCGCATCGCCGCTATACCGAGTGGAGCGCGGCGTGGGTCTGGACCAAGCAGCACCGCCTGGTGACGACCGTGGTCAGGCTAGCGCACGAGCCTTGCAACCGTCCGGGGGCAGTGTACTGGTACATGCGGGAACCCTTGGATACCGGACTTCGAACCGGAGGTGACGCAGCCACCGGACGACTAGCCCGTTGCTGACTCTACCGATCCCACGTGGTTGGTAGAGTCCGCTGCCCCGCCTCAGATCCGGATAGAGCACAAGGGCGACCTTGTCGCTTGGCTCCGCCAGTCACCGGATTGCGGGTACGCCGTGGTCCAGTGTCTAGTCGCAACCCGCGCACGGCTGACCCGGCAACTACGCGGGACGCAGCCGCGCTTGCGGCACGGAAAGGGCGTGTCGTCGCCTCCATTGAACACGTACTGTATGAGGCTTCAGGTACAGAGTTCAGCAAAGGGCGCCATGGCTACTCAGGGTGAGGATTCGTTGACCCCATTGAACCCCCGTGTGATTCCTGCGTACAACACGTTCTATCCGGGGTCCATTGCCCTCTACCGCGGCGGACTCTCGGTCATGAGCAAGGCTGGCAAATCCTACCCTATCGAGGCCGCGATCACGCTTACCTTCGCCAACCGTGAACCGCACCTGCGGCTAGTCGATTTCGACAACCGCTTGCCCCTCGCCCTCCACATCGACAGAATTGATGTCCCACCCGGCCAGCCCCTAACACCCTGTCAGGCCACGGTCGAGATGGAGCGGGCTCGCTCTCCGCACAACAACAATCGCCGACACCTTTCTGGGGAAATCGTTGCGGGACAGGTGAGTGCGACAAAACGTGTCATCGTACATGTCTCCGGCGCCCAGTTGCGCGCACAACTCCCCATGGTCGGTACTGAGCACGGCGAACAGGGCCAAATTGCATTCACCTTGCCGGGCTGGACGCTGCGCCTTGCTGTCGACGCGCAACCGTACGCGTTCGTAATCGATGCGATTCCTGATTGCCTGCCAGTAACCGCAGAGGCGTTGGAGACGCTCCAACAGCGTCTTTTCCTGATCTTGAGCTTTCTGCGGGGTACGGAAATCGGTCTGGTCGCTACAGCAGGCGTCGACGGATCCGGAACCGTGATTTGGGCTAAATGGGCTAGACCACGGCAGGGAACTGGACAGTGGCGCTGGTGCCCAGACCATCTCTTCGCCGAAGCCCTCACCGACTTAGCGCAAGCTTTCTCTCGACTCGCTAACAACCCGACCATGGACAAGGTCGTCGATCGGGCCATCAACTTGTACCTCACCGCGAACGGAACGCAACCGATCGACGCGCGAATCCCGGTAGCGTGTTCCGGCCTCGAATTGCTGGCGTGGGCAGTCCTGCAGACAGAGCAGTGGCTCACCACAGCAGCTTTCGGCAAGCTATACGCGGCGGCCAACCTCCGCCTGCTACTACAGTGGGCCGGTATCCCCATTGACGTGCCGTCGCCGTTCTCCGAACTGGAAGCCCGACGCCGAGGACTAGGGCAGCCGGACGCGGCCGCACCTGAAGCCGTAATCAACATACGGAACGACCTTGTACATCCCCCCAAGAAACTGAGTAACCTCGAATGGCCCAGCCCAACCGAGATGCAACAGGCATGGCGGCTCAGCATGCATTACACGGAACTTGTCATCCTGAGACTCTTAGACTACCGGGGCCACTACCTGCCGCGGCTGCAACTCACCGACAGGTTCGCCATGGACACTGAGCCTGTGCCCTGGGCTAAGTAGTCGGCTAATGCGCATGCCCGGATGTCTGCCGTAAATGGCGCACCGGCGACATCTAGGGCGACCCACCCCGATCCTCGCCGAGGTGTTGTCTTGATCAGCTGTGGTGGCGGTGCGGGGTGGTGAGGGCCCAGGAGGAGGTGATCTCTTCAGTGTCGGAGTCATGGACGGATGAGATCACCATGGAGAAAAACTCTTGCCCGACGCTGTCGTAGATGTCCGCAAGGCGCTCGGCCAAGTAGTGGGCTGCGCCGTGAGCACCCGTGGGGCGGATACCAACGATGAGGAGGAATGAGCCTTCGTCATCGGGTCTAGGAAGGCGCCCGAGATAGGCGAGATCGGTGTGCGCCGGTTCTTTGTCGTCAGCGGGAGCAGTGTGGATCGTCCCACTTTCCCGCTCGGTGATCGACCACTGGCCGTCAGGGAGTCGGCCCAGTTTCAAGAGAGGGTCTTTCTCAAGCGCTGCCGTCACGACGGGTGACGTGTCAGCGCCGGAGACCACGAAGAGGTCTCCGCGGTTCAGGTCGATTTCGCTCAACGGCGGAACGTATTCAAGTTCGCATTCCAAGCCCAGGCTGTGAGCGAGGCCAAGGATGCGCTGGCCGGCTGCGGCGTCGGCGCGGGCGACGAGCCGTCCTTCTGGCTGTTCGGGGATTGCTACTCGCAGCTTCTCCGAGGAGAGGAAGGCGCGCTCGGGCGGGGGGCCTGCTGTCCTGAGTTGGGCGATGCGGGCACGGCTGACGCCTAGTAGCCGACCGATGTCCGCGAAGGATTGGCCGCCGTGCTCGCGGAGCCATTGGATGCTCTCTCTTCGCAGACGCGCGGTCTCCATCACGCCGGCCTGGAGCTCGTCCATCAGCTCGGTGGCGGCCCGAAGCCGCGCCTGATGGTCCTTGATCTCCGCAACCCGGCGAACTTCCTCGATCACGTCCGGCGCCTCCCTGCAACCTCAGCCGCTCATCATCCCAGGCTAGCGCTAAGGGGGGCTTGACATTACCGCGCGCTGCTGCCATCGTCACGTCAACCCCCCCTTAACAGCCTGGGGAGATGGTGACGGCGGTGGCTGTTCCTGGGGACCTCTCCAAGTTCCTCGCTGTGTCCTGTCACGTCTACGCACCTCAGGCACTTCGTCCTGGTGATTCCAAGTCTCTGCCCCTCTTGCTGCTGGCACAGAGGGAGACCTGAAGGGAACTGACGTGGTCAACGACAAGGGCGCCGCTCAATTGGCGGCTTCCTCGGTCCATGTGCGGAAGGACGGTCCGCTGCGCGGCCGTCCGTCCGCACACCGGCCGCGCAAGGATCGCCGAGGCGCGCGGCTGACGTTCTTGGACGGGATCGAGCTCGGTGGTAAGGACCGCCCCGTCGTGGCCGGGGTCGTCACTCTGGATGGCGACACACGCCTCGTCCTGGTCTCGCTGCTCGTCCGCGCCCGGACGGACGGACGGGACCTCAGCAACCTTGCCCATGCCCTGAGCTGGGAAGGCAAGCCCATGCCCACTCCGGCGGATCCGCTCGCGCAGGCGGAGGGCGACCGATGAGCAAGGTTGCCGGCGGACCTGGACGGACGGTCCGGAAGTACACAACGGCGGGGTGCGGAAACTGCAACCCGCAAGGATGGATTGAGGACCAGGACGGCAAGCCCGTGCGGCGCTGCCCGTCCTGCCATCCGGCAGCTACCCCGGCCCTCGACAGCCCACCACGGTTGGTCGGGCTCCCGTCCCCGGACGAGACGGACCGTCCGGACCGGACCGGGACCGGTCCCGTCGCGCGGCAGATCCGGTTGACCCGAGCGTCGCAAATCAGGATGCGGCCGGTCCGGTGGCTGTGGGACGAGCGGATCCCCTCCGGTGCGCTCACCGTCCTGCCGGGCAGGGAGGGCATCGGCAAGTCACTGACCCTCGCCTGGCTCGCGTCCCAGCTCACCCAGGGAACCTTGCCGGGCAAGCACTTCGGCGTACCGCGTGCCGTCATCTACGCCGCCGCCGAAGATTCCTGGTCGCACACGATCGTGCCGCGTCTGTATGCGGCCGGCGCGGACCTGGACCTGGTCTATCGAGTGGACGTCGAGCAGGCAGGGACGGTCGGACAGCTCATCCTGCCGCGCGACTGCGACGGGCTGGCCGAGGAGATCCGCGCCCTGGACGTCGTCCTCCTGGCCGCCGATCCGCTGCTGTCCCTGATCTCGGCTGGCATCGACACCCACAAGGACCGTGAGTTGCGGACCGCCCTGGAACCGTTGGTCCGGGTCGCCGACCAGACCGACTGCGCGATCGTCGGCTTGGCCCACTTCAACAAGTCCGCCAGCTCCGATGCCCTCACTCTGATCACCGGTTCCCGTGCGTTCTCCGCCGTCGCCCGCGCTGTCCTGGCCATCGCCCGGGACACCCAGACCGACGACGGATCATGCGTGCTGTCCCAGGCCAAGAACAACCTCGGGCGACTGGACGTGCCGTCCCTGCGGTACGTCGTCCGAACAGCCGAGGTCCCCACCGACGAAGGTCCCGCCCACGTCGGCGTGCTGGAGTTCACCGGCGAGAGCGCCCGGTCGGTCTCCGACATCCTCGCCGACGGTGCCGCCGACCCGATGGAACGTTCCGAACGGGACGAAGCCGCCGAGTGGATCGTCACTTACCTCGCCGACCACGGAGGAGAGGCCCGCTTCGCCGACATCCTCAAGGCCGCCAGAGCCGAAGGGATCGCAGAACGCACCCTGAAGCGGGCCCGTCAGCGGGCCGGGGCTACCAGCGTCCGCACCGGATTCCCCGCAGTGTCGGTGTGGCGCCTCCAACTCGCCGGCACCCCGAGTCCGGTGAACGACGAGAAGCCGGTCGGCCCAGCAGGGCCACCCCCCGCCGACGGCCCCCAACCTGGCCCCACTGGCCCGACTGGCGTCGCCCAACAGCGCCCGCGTCCCGACAACGGCCAGGAGCCGACATGAACCGAATCGCCTACGACGACCAGTTCCAGGCCGCCGTCGCCGAGATCCGCCGCATCATGACCTCGGCTCCGAACAGGATGCCCCCGGCTCCCATCGCCGACCCGGCCAACCATTGGCTGGTCGAACGGTTCCAGGAGAACCAAGCGGCGCTGCGAGCCGGGACGGCACGGGTTTGCCCACACATCGGACCCTCCCCGATCGCCTCCCACACCGCCGCCTGGTGCACCGACGCCCTCGTCTGCACAGCCTGCATCGGCCTGCTCAATCCCGATGAACGCGAGAACGCGCACTGCGACCGCTGCCGCCAGCCGGCACCCACCCTCTACTCCGGAGCCGTCGCGCGCGGACCGATCCTCATGGCCTACGGCGTCTGCGCCCCTTGCACTGACGAGACCGAGCCGCATCCCAGCACCCCGACCCACTGAACTTCGCGGACGGCCCTGGGCCCCTACCGACCAAAGCAGTGCCCAGGGCCGCCTGCCCCTTCACAAAGGAGCAGCACCATCATGACCGCCCCCCACCTCAAAAACACCCAATTCCCGGATACAGGTCCGTCCGCTACCACCCTCAGGCGGCTCTACACGGTCGAAGAAGCCCTGACCATCTTGAACGTCAGCCGCTCCACCCTCTACCGCGAAATGCGCGCCGGACGACTCGTCAGGGTCAAGCGCGGCAGATCCACCCGCTTCACGCCCGCTGCGATCGCTGAATACGTCACGCTCCTGGAGCAGGAAAGCGGTGCTGCCTGATGACCAAGACCACCGATTCGGACGAACTGCTGACGATCGCTGAGGTCCTCAGCGAGCTGAAGGGCATCTCCAGGGCCACCTTCTACCGGTGGCGGGCAACTGGACGGGGACCTTCCTCCACCCGCCTGCCGAACGGCCAGGTGCGCATCAGGCGGTCCGATCTCCGCTCCTGGTTCGACAGCCTCCCGAGCTGACGTTGCGCGCGGCCCCCTTCGGGGGGCCGCTTCCCCTCCCCCAACCCCTTAAGGAAACACGTGAAGATCGGCAACGTCCAGTTCTGGAAAACTCAAGTTCGCGCGGGCCGACGAAAGCCGTACCAGGTGCGCTGGGCCGTTGACTCAAGGCCGTTCACCCTGTCTTACGCGACTTCCACGCTCGCCGAGCAGTTCCGTAACTCCCTGGTTTCGGCCGCGAATAGAGGCGAGCATTTCGACATCGAGAAGGACGGCTTGCCGACCTCGATGCAGCCGAAGGTGGAGATCAGGGAAACCACCATCTACGAAGTCGCCGTCATGTTCGCCAAGCGCAAATGGCGGGGGTCCGCCGGGAACAGCCGCCGCAACAGCGCGCAGGGGCTCGTGAGGGTCACGCTGTTCCGCACGCAGGACCTCGACGGAGCCCCAGAGGTCAAGGTCCTCCGTGAAGCACTCCGCGAATGGGCATTCCGTCCCAACCACACCGGCACCCCGCCGGAAGCCCTGGCGAACGCCCTCACCTGGCTCGCGGAGAACTCCAGGCCGATCAAGGACCTTCAGGACGCCGACTTCCTTCAGGACCTCCTGGAGTTCATCGGGACTCGCTACGACGGCAAACCCGGCAAGCCGGCTTCCACAGCCAGGCACCGGGCCGTGCTGACGAGCATGGTCAACTTCGCGGTCGAGAGGCGGATCCTGCCCTACGACCCGATCGAGCTCCTTGCTCCGACCGGACCTGATGTCTCGAACGAGGTCGACCCCAGAATCGTGGCCAGCCCGGAGCAAGCCCGTTCGCTTCTTGTCGCCACCACATACGTAGGCACGTGGGAACACCAGCGCGGCCCCCAGCTCATGCCGTTCTTCGCATGCCTCTACTTCGCCGCCCTCCGGCCCGAGGAAGCCGTCCAGCTACGCCAAGCGGACTGCAAGCTCCCATCCTCCGGTCCTGGTCTGCTCATCCTCAGCGGAGCCAGCACCCGGGCCGGTAGCGGCTGGACCGACGACGGCGGGAAGCACGAGACCCGCGGCCTCAAACACCGAGCCCCGAACGAGGGCAGGGACGTTCCGATTCCGCCCGAGCTGGTCCGCATCCTCGTCCGGTACATCGAGGAGTTCGGCGTCGCAGAGGACGGCCGTCTCTTCCGAGGCCCGCACGGTCAGCTCTTGGATGCGACCCGCTATCTCGACGTCTGGCACAAGGCGCGAGCCCTGGCGCTCCCACCGGAGCTGTACAACTCACCACTGGCGAGACGCCCCTACGACCTACGTCACGCCGCGCTCACGCTGTGGCTGAACTCCGGAGTCCCCGCCGCCGACGTCGCGGAGCGGGCCGGCAACACCGTCCCGATCCTGCTGGGCACCTATGTCCGCTGCATCCACGGCCAGAAAGATCAGATGACACAGCGGATCATCGACGCTCTCGGAGACGATCCGGGACTCTTCTAAGAGGGAGGCAATGGTCTAGACCATTGCCTCCTTCTGGCACACGATCGGCACAAAAGCAGTGGTCCTCCCCGGGTCGCGGTGAGGCGTCGTGAGTCACGGTGACGACCCGGCTGAGGCCGGCTCAGGCGACCGTTCGAGCCATCGGAAGATGGCCGGGGCGCCTGAGCCGTGACCGATCTACCGCACGGCAAAACCCCTGGTCAGGCGTCTGCGACGCGGATGAGGCCCTCTTGCATCACGGAGACGACGAGTTCGCCGGAGTGGGTGTAGACCTGGCCTCGGGCTAGGCCTCGGGCACCGCCGGCGAAGGGGGTGTCCTGGTAGTAGAGGAGCCAGTCGTCGGCGCGGAACGGGCGGTGGAACCACATCGCATGGTCGAGGCTCGCGCCCTGGGTGCGGCGGTCGCTCCACGACAGGCCGTGGTTCAGCAGGACGGTGTCCAGCAGCGTCATGTCGGACGCGTACGTCATCAGGCAGACGTGCAGGAGCGGGTCGTCGGGAAGCTCCCCGTCCACCTTCAGCCAGACGATCGACTCGGGGGTGGCGAGCGACGGGTCGCCCACGGCCTCCCACGTCAGCGGCGTCGCGTGCCGGATGTCGAAGGGGCGGTTCTCGACCAGCTTGCGGGCGGTGTCCTCGCCGACGAGCGGGGTCAGCCGAACGAGCGAGGTCGGCAGCGTCTCCGGCGCGGGGACCTCCGGCATCGCGGCCTGGTGGAACGGTCCGTCCTCGATGATCTGGAACGACGCCGACAGCGTGAAGATCGCCTTGCCGTGCTGGATCGCGGTGACCCGGCGGGTCGTGAAGGACCTGCCGTCGCGGACGCGCTCGACCGTGTAGACGATCGGCACGCTGGGATCGCCCGGCCGGATGAAGTAGGCGTGCAGCGAGTGCACCGGACGGTTCACCGGGACCGTACGGCCGGCGGCGACCAGCGCCTGCCCGGCGACCTGCCCGCCGAAGACCCGCTGCTGGCGGTCCGCGGGGCTGCGCCCCCGGAAGATGTCGTTCTCGATCTGCTCGAGGTCCAGCAGGTCCAGCAGTGACTTCAGTGACTCCTTCACGCGACCAGTCTCGCGCATCGGCCCCGGCGGACGGGGTGTCGGGGTCACGCCCCGCAGAGCGCGAGCACCGACCTCCCGTACCGGTCGAGCTTCGCCCGCCCCACGCCCGGGATGCGGGCGAGGTCCTCCATCGACTCGGGGACGCGTTCGGCGATGGCCTGGAGCGTCGCGTCCGTGAACACGACGTACGCCGGGACGCGCTGCCGCGCCGACGTCTCCGCGCGCCACTCCGTCAGCGCGAGCAGCAGCTCCTCGTTCAGCTCGACGGGGCAGCCGGTGCAGCGGCCGAGCTTGCGCTCGACGGCGGCGGTCAGCGGGCGGCCGCACACCCGGCACGGCTGCGGCCCGCGCGCCGCCCGGCGCCGCGTCCGGTCGGCGGGGGCCGGGGTCGGCGTGGTGGTGCGGCCGGTCAGGCCCTCCAGGAAGCGGGACGGCCGCCGGGGACGCCCTCCCCCGCCCGGTGAGCGCGACCGCGCCCAGGACAGCGCCAGATGGACGCGCGCCCGCGTGACCCCGACGTACAGCAGCCGCCGCTCCTCCTCGATCTGCGCGGGGGTCTCCGCGTAGATGATCGGGACGGTGCCCTCGACGAGCCCGACGAGGAACACCGCGTCCCACTCCAGGCCCTTCGCGGCGTGCAGCGACGCGAGCGTGACGCCCTCCAGCGGCGGCGCGTGCTGCGCGGCGGCGCGCTCCTCCAGCTCCGCGACGAACTCCGGCAGTCCGGCGCGCGGGTCGGCGGCGGCCATGTCCTCGGCGAGCTGGGCGAGGGCGGCGAGCGACTCCCAGCGAGCGCGGGCGGCACCCGCGCCCTCGGGCGGCCGGTCCGAGAACCCGGCCCCGGACAGGACGTGCCGGACGGTGTGGATCAGCCCCGTCCCGTCGGTCTCGGCGTCGGCGCCCGCGCGCGCGGCACCGCGCAGCCGGACGACCGCCTCCCGCACCTCGGGCCGCTCGAAGAACCGCTCCGCGCCGCGCAGCACGTACGGGACGCCCGCCGCGGCGAGCGCCGCCTCGTAGGTCTGGGAGTGGGCGTTGATCCGGAACAGGATCGCGATCTCGCGGGCGGGGACGCCCGCCTCGATGAGCTTGCGGGCGCGGCGGGCCGTCTCGTCGGCCTCCGCGACCTCGTCGTCGTACTCGCTGAACAGGGGTTCGGGGCCGTCCGGCCGCTGCGCCACGAGCTCCAGCGCGGGGCGCGCCGCCGCCTCGCCGCGGGCCGCCGCGATCACGCCGTTCGCGAGCCGCACCACCTGGGGCGTCGACCGGTAGTCCCGGACGAGGCGGACCACGGTCGCGTCCGGGTGCTCGCGGGTGAAGTCGAGCAGGTGGGAGGCGCTCGCGCCGGTGAAGGAGTAGATCGTCTGGTTGGGGTCGCCCACCACGCAGAGGTCGTCGCGGCCGCCGAGCCACACGTCCAGGAGCATCTTCTGCAGCGGGTTGACGTCCTGGAACTCGTCCACGACGAAGTACCGGTACTGGTCGCGGACCTGCTGCGCCGCCTCCCGGTGCTCGCTGAGGACGGCCGCGGTCAGCTCCAGCATCCCCTCGAAGTCGAGGAGGTTGCGCTCGCGGCGCAGCTGCTCGTACATCGCGTAGACGCGGGCGACGTCGACGACCTCGACGGACGGCTTGCGGGCCGCGCGCACGACGGCGGCGGGATAGTCCTCCGGGCGCTGCTGCGTCGCCTTCGCCCACTCGATCTCGCTCGCGACGTCGCGCAGCTCGGTGCGCCCGTAGGACAGCCGGCAGGCCCGCGCCGCGTCCGCGACGAGGCCCACCTTCGAGTCGATGATCTTCGGCTGGTCGCCGCCGACGACGCGCGGCCAGAAGTAGGAGAGCTGCCGCAGCGCCGCCGCGTGGAACGTCCGGGCCTGGACGCCGGGCGCGCCGAGCGTCCGCAGCCGGCTGCGCAGCTCCCCCGCCGCCCGGGTGGTGAACGTCACGGCCAGGACCCGCTGGGGCGCCACCACGCCGGTGAGCGTCGCGTACGCGATGCGGTGCGTGATCGCGCGGGTCTTGCCGGTTCCCGCGCCCGCCAGGACGCAGACCGGCCCCCGCACCGCCTCCGCGACGGCCCGCTGATCGGGGTCGAGGCCCTCCAGCACCGATTCGGCCAACATCCCTCCATCCTGGCAGCCGGGAACGACGGTGCCCCTGGATCGGTGGCTCCCTCCATGGAATGCGGAGGCAGCACCCGCCGTTCTTCCCAGTGCGAAGCACCGATCTTACGAACGAACCCCCGACGACCGCACAAGGGAGACGACGCACCGATGGCGACCCCGACCACCGGCCCGACCGGACAGCTCACCATGTACACCACGACGTGGTGCGGTTTCTGCCGTCGGCTCAAGAGCCAGCTGGCCCGCGACGGCATCGAGATGGTCGAGGTCGACATCGAGCGCGACCCGGCCGCGGCCGACTTCGTCATGAGCGTCAACGGAGGGAACGCCACGGTCCCGACGATCGTCTTCCCGGACGGCTCGGCCGCCACGAACCCCAGCGCGAAGGCCGTCAAGGAGAAGCTGGCCTCCCTCGCCGGAGCCTGACGCACGCCGCGACCGGCGGTCCCGAGACGCTCGGGGCCGCCGGTCGCCGCATGTCAGAACGGCGGCATCCGCGGGAGTTCGGCGCCGTACCAGCGCATGATCAGCTGCGCGGCGATCGACAGCGGGCCGGGGGCGATGATCTCGCCCGCCTCGATGGCGGCGCGGAGCTCGTCGCGGGTGTACCAGGCGGCGTCCAGGATCTCCTCCGGGTCGGGCCGGAGGGGGGCGTCGCCGTCGGCGCGGGCGCTGAAGCCGAGCATGAGGCTGCGGGGCATCGGCCACGGCTGGCTGCCCAGGTAGCGGACGTCCCGGACGGAGAGGCCGACCTCCTCCAGGACCTCCCGGGCGACGGCCTGCTCCAGGGACTCGCCGGGCTCCACGAACCCCGCCAGGATCGAGCGGCGGTCGGCGGGCCACTGCGGGCCGCGGGCCAGCAGGATCCGGTCGGCCGCGTCCGTCACGAGCATGATGACGGCGGGGTCGAGGCGCGGGAAGTGCTCGGACCGGTCTTCGGGGCAGACGCGGACGTGCCCGGCCGACGCGACCCGCGTCCGCATCCCGCAGCGAGGGCAGAAGCGGTGCGTGGCGTGCCATGCCTCCAGGGCGACGACGTGCGTGAGCAGCCCGGAGTCGCGGTCGGACAGGACGGCGCCGACGCGGCGCAGCTCGGCCGGCTCGGCGCCCTCGACGGCGGGCAGCGGCCCGGGGACGCCGAAGTAGGCGGCGCCGGCGGCGTCGACGCCGAGGAGCCAGCGGTCGCCGTCCGGCGCGCGGTCCGGCGGGACGAGCACCAGCGCGGGGGCCGGGTCGAACGCGACGAGCGCGCGGCCCTGCTCGACCACGACGACGCGGGTGCGGGGGTCGGCCCACGCGGCGTCCAGCCAGGCGTCGTCGCGGCGGCGCAGCGCGACGCGGTCGAGGGTGCCGCGGGCGAGGGCCAGCCACTCCAGGGGGCGGTCAGCGGAGGGCATCGGCCAGTTCTTCCCACAGGTACGCGGACGTCTCGGCGCCCTTGAGGAGCAGTGCGATCTCGACCTTCTCGTTGGCTGCGTGGATGCGGTCGTCGTCCAGGCCGACCGCGACGAAGACCAGCGGCGCGCCGAGGATGTCGGCGAGGTCGGCCTCGGGGCCGCTGCCGCCCTCGCGGGTGAACAGGACCTCGGTGCCGAACGCGCGCCCCATGGCGCGGCGGGCGGCCTGCACGCCGGGTGAGCCGATCGGCGAAAAGCACGGCCGGACGCCGCCGCCCGGGACGCTGACCTCGGCCTCGACGCCCACCGGCGTGTTCGCGGCGACCCACTCCTTGAAGGCGTCCTGCACCTTGATCGGGTCCTGTCCGGCGACGAGCCGGAACGAGATCTTGGCGTGCGCCTCGCGGGGCACGATCGTCTTGCCGCCGGGTCCGGTGTGCCCGCCCCACATCCCGTTGATCTCGGCGGTCGGGCGCGCCCAGACGCGCTCCAGGGTGGTGTAGCCCTTCTCACCGTAGGCGGCGCGGCTGTCGCCGGCGGTGCGCAGCCAGGCGGCCTCGTCGAACGGGAGCCGCGCGAACAGCTCGCGCTCCTCGGCGGTCAGCGGGACGACGCCGTCGTAGAACCCGGGGAGCGTGACGCGCCCGTCGGCGTCGTGCAGCGCTGCGAGCATCGCCGCCATGGCGTGCAGCGGGTTCGGGACGGCGCCGCCGAACGAGCCGGAGTGCAGGTCGGACGAGGGGCCGCGGAGCGTCAGCTCCGCCTCGGTGAGGCCGCGCATCCCGGTGCACATGGACGGGACGTCCGCGGCCCACATGGTGGTGTCGCTGATGACGATCGCGTCGCAGGCGAGCCGGTCGCGATGGGTGCGGAGCAGGTCGGGGAAGTGCACCGACCCGGACTCCTCCTCGCCCTCCACCAGCAGCTTGATCGTCACGGGCGGGGCCTGCCGCCCGGACGTGGCGAGCCCGGCGCGGATCCCCAGGGTGTGGAAGAAGACCTGGCCCTTGTCGTCGGACGCGCCGCGCGCGATGAGCCGGCCGTCCTTCTCGACGGGCGTGAACGGGTCGGTGTCCCACTCGGAGAGGGGTTCGACGGGCTGGACGTCGTGGTGGCCGTAGACGACGACGGCGGGGGCGCCGGGGTCCTCGGCGGGCCATTCGGCGAAGACGGCGGGCAGGCCGGGCGTCTCCCAGACCTCGACCGTGGGGAAGCCCTGGGCCTTGAGGTGGGCGGCGAGCCACTCGGCGGAGCGGCGCACGTCCCCGGCGTACCGGGGGTCCCCCGAGATGGAGGGGATCGCCAGCCATTCCCTGAGATCGGCGATGAACCGGTCGCGGCCGGCGTTGATGTAGTCGAGAACGTCCACCTGCATGCCCCTTCGCATGTCGTACTGTCGAGCACTGTAGGGGATCCCCCGCCGACCTCGTTCCCCCGGGAGATGCCGTGATCCTGATCGATCCGCCGCTGTGGCCCGCGCGCGGCCGGGTGTGGTCGCACATGGTGAGCGACGTGTCGTTCGCGGAGCTGCACGCGTTCGCGGCGGAGCTCGGCATGCCGCCGCGCGCGTTCGAGCGGGACCACTACGACGTCCCGTCGGAGCTGTACGCGGCGGCGGTCGCGCTGGGCGCGGAGCCGGTGGGCTGCCAGGAGCTGCTGCGCCGCCTCACGAAGGCGGGCCTGCGCCGCCGGAAGGAATCCCGGCCCCAGACGGTCAGGCGTTGAGGAGCCTGAGTTCGGTGGTGATGTTGTGGCGGGCGCGGTCTTCGAAGCGGGCGCGGGCCTCGGGGGTGTGGAAGAGGCTCGGGAGCTCGAGCAGCCCGGTGAGGACCTGCGCCCGACCCGCGCGGAAGAACTCCTCCGGGACGAACGCGTACTCCTCGCGGACGGCGGCGGCGTAGGCGGCGTACCGCTCCGGGTCGGCGCCGAGGATCGCGAGGTCGGCGTCGCAGAGCACCTGCCCGTTGCGGTCGTCGTCGCCGGGGGCGTGGCCGACGGTCAGCTCGACGAGCCGGACGACCTCGTCCACGGTGGCGGCGGCGAGGTCGGTGTCGGCGAGCATGCGGACGGCGAGGCGGGCGCTGCGCTCCTCGTTGTCGGCGCGCTGCGGGTCGTAGACGGCGTCGTGGAACCAGGCGGCGAGGCGGACGGCGTCGGCGTCGGCGGCGTGCCCGGCGAGCTCGTCCACGATGTCGAGGACCGCGGCGAGGTGGGCGCGGTCGTGGTAGCGGCGGTGGGACTCGCCGTACCGCGCATCCAATTCCGCCCCGATCCGCCGGGTATGCGACCCGGCCAGCGCCACCCACCGCTCGACGAGATTCATGGATCCATCCTCGCGGATCACGGGACACGGCGGGACACGCGATGCCATCGTTCTTGCCTGCGATCCCGGGTGCGGCCACTATGGTGTCGGTTCTTGGTTAGGCAAGGCTTACCTCACCTTGTCCGGCCTCGCTCGGCTCCGCGCACCCCTATTCGACGGAAAGAACGACCGTGGCCCGCCTCTACCTGATCGCCGGCAAGGCGACGGACTCCGTGACGCACGGCTTCCTGCCCGCCGCCGCGCACCTCGGACTGGACGTGGTCACGCTGACCGACCGCCCGGAGGCGCACCGCGCCGCGCCGGGCGCCGTCGTCGCGTGCGAGGTGTCCGACTTCCGCGCCGTCGTCGACCGGATCGAGGAACGCCCCGCGGCGGTCTTCTCCAACGGCGACTTCCTGCAGGCGCCCGCCGCGCTGGCCGCGGCCTACTTCGGCCTCCCCGGCAAGGACTGGCGGGCCGCCGTCCGCGCGAAGAACAAGCGCCTGATGCGGCGCCACCTCGCCGGCCTCGACCCGGTGTTCGCGGCCGACGCCGGACGGGTCCCGCCGGACGCCCCTTACCCGCTCGTCCTGAAGCCGCGCGAGGGCGTGGCCAGCGAGGACGTGTTCCTCGTCCACGACGCGGAGGAACTGGCCGCCCGCCGCGCCGAGATCGCGTCCCGCCGGGCGGACCCGCTCATCGTCGAGGAATACCTGCCGGGAGAGCTGCACACGCTCGAGACCCTCGGTGACGGGCACGACCTCCACGTCCTGGGGTCGTTCCGTACGCGGTTGTCGCCGCCGCCGTACTTCGTGGAGGAGCGCCTGGAGTGGGCTCCCCCGCCGCCGGAGACACCGCAGGTGCTGGCCCAGCTCGCGGAGCTCGGGATCGGGTTCGGCGCGTGCCACACCGAGTTCGTCGTGCACGAGGGCCGGGCCCGCGTCATCGAGGTGAACTACCGGCTGATCGGCGACCACTGCGACTTCCTGCTGGCCGACCTGCTCGGCGTCCCGCTGTTCGAGCGGATCCTGCGCGTCCATCTCGGCGAACGGGCGGAGGGCGCGGCGGCGCCGGAGCGGCACGCGGTGGCGGAGCCGATCCTCGCGGGCCGGTCGGGCACGCTGACGTCGGCTCCGGGGCCGATGGAGCTGGACGACGGCCCCGTGCGGCTGGCGTACCGGCCGCAGCGCGCGGTCGGCGACGCCATCGCCCTCACCCGGACCAACCGCGACTACCTCGGCACCGTCCGCGCCATCGGGCCGGACGGCCCGCGGGTCGAGGCCGCCCTGTCCCGTTTCCGCGACGCCCACCGGTGGACGATCGCGTGACCCGCGACTCCGTCGAGGGCCCGCTCGCGGCCCGGATCCTGGACGCGCTGCTCCGTGAGGACTACGGAGGGTTGCGGAGCCGCGTCGCACCGGACGGCCGCGCCCTCGTCCTGCCGACCCGGCGCGTGCGGCTGACCGCGCCGGAGACGCCGTTCCTCAGCGCGGTCGCGGTCGACCCCGGGCAGGCGCTCCGGCTGGGCGATGTGTTCCGCGCCGTCCGGGCCGTCGCCGATCCGCGCGACGACGTGGACGCGTTCGAACGCGAGTGCCGGGACGCCCTGACCGTGATCCGGCTGCACGAGGACGCCCGGCCCGCCGTCCTGCGCCGCCTGGCCCGGATCCCGGACGCCCTGCGCGTCGGCCCCGGCGTGTTCTACGAGGCGCTCGCCGCCTACAACGACCACCCCGTCCACCCGATGGGCCGGTCCCGGACGGGCCTCAGCATGGCGGACGTGAGCCGGTACGCGCCCGAGTTCGCGCAGTCGTTCCCGCTGCGCTGGGCCGCGGTCCGGGACGCGACGCGCGTCGGCGAGCATCCGGCGTGGTGGCCCGGACCGAGCGAGGTGGGGCTGCGCGGCGACGAGCCGCTGTTCCCCGTCCACCCGCTGGCCGTGCCGCACGTCCGCGACGAGCCGGGCGCGTTCCTCGCCCCGGACCCCTACCTCCAGGTCACGCCCACCCTCTCGATGCGGACCGTGACGGCCGGGCCGCGCTGCCACGTGAAGGTGCCGCTGCCGACGAGCACGCTGGGGCTCCGCAACCGCAGAACGATCGTGCCGGGGACGCTGCCGGACGGGGCGCTCGTCGAACGCCTCCTGCGCCGCGTCCTGGAGCGGGAGGACCTCCCGGTCCTCCTGGCGGACGAGCAGACCTACGGGCACGCGGACTCGCCCCTGCTGGCCTATCTCGTCCGGCGCTTCCCGCCCGAGACCGAGCGCGCCCACATCGTTCCCGTCGCCGCGCTCCTGGCGGAGGCCCCCGAGGGCGGGCACGTCATCGAGCGCTGGGACGTCGAGGCCCTCTTCGGTGACTACCTGTCGGCGCTGTTCTCCTGGAACGTCACCCTGTTCGGCTACGGGATCGCGCTGGAGGCGCACCAGCAGAACGTGGCCCTCGTCCTGGACGACGGCGCCCCGCTCCGCCTCCTCGTCAAGGACAACGACGGCGCGCTCATCGACACCGGCGTCCTCGGGTCCCGGCTCGCCCCGTCCGCCGGCACCGATCCGCGCGACCTCATCGACCGGCGGATGACGACCCGCGACCCGGACGCGCTCGCCCGCGTTTTCGTCACGATCACTCTGCACCTGTGCGCCGCGGCGCCCGCCTTCGGCCTCGCGGAGCGGGGGCTGCTGCCGCTCCGCACCGGCCTCGGGCTCGTCCGCGACCGGCTCGACGCGGCGCTCGGGGCCGGGCACGGATTCCTGCGCTCGCGCACGCTCGACGCGGCGGCGCTGCCGGGCAAGGCCATGCTCACCGCCGGGACGCTCGTCGACAAGGCGCGGACCGGCGCCGCCGACATCAACAAGCACTACGGCCCGTCCGGGCCGAACTACCTACGGGACACCACGTGCTGCTGACCGAACCGGCCCTGTCCGCCGGCACCGCGACCGCCACCGCGCTGCTCAACTGCCTGATCCGCGAGGTCTGCGCGCCCGAGCAGCAGGTGTGGCCGGACGGCCCGCACCTGGTCGCGCGGCTCCCCCGGGCCGGGGTCGTGCTGCGCACCGGGCTCGCGCGGCCGCCCGCCGGGCCGACGTACCGGCTCGCGCCGCCGTTCGAGGAGCGGCGCGGCGACGGCTGGATCCCGGTGCCGTGGGCGCGGCTCGCCGACCTCGTCGCAGGCGAGCTGGAACTCGCGACCGGCCGCCCGAACCCGGAGTTCCTCGCGCAGGTCCGCGACAGCCACACCGCGCTGACCGCGATCCTCGCCGCGCGGGCCGGGGCCCATGGGGACGGGGCGCCGGGCGACGGCCGGTTCGCCGAGTCGGAGCGGTCGCTCGTCGCCGGGCACCGGTTCCATCCGTCGCCGAAGGCACGGCAGGGCGCGCCCGGCGACTGGCTGCGGTACTCCCCCGAGACGCGGGCGCGGTTCCGGCCGCGCTGGCTGGCCGTCCGGGACGACGCGGTCGCCGAGGAGGGCGACGCCGGCGCGTTCGCGGCGCTCGCGGCGCACGGCCCGGCCGCGCCCACCGGGCACCGGCTGCTGCCCGCGCACCCGTGGCAGCTGTCGCTGCTCTCGGACCGGCCGGTCCTGCGGCGGGCGTTCGCGGAGGGGGTCGTCCTCGACCTGGGCGAGTCGGACGCGGAGGCGCTGCCGACGTCGTCGGTCCGGACGGTCTACCTGCCGGACGCCGACCTGTTCTGCAAGTTCAGCCTCGACATCCGCATCACGAACTGCGTCCGCAAGAACGCCTGGTACGAGCTGTCCGGGGCGATCGTGCTGAACCGGCTGCTGCCCCGCATGTTCGGGGGCCTCGGCGCCACGTTCCTCACCGAGCCCGCCTACCGGAGCGTCGCCCTCGCGGACCGCCGCCTCTACGAGGGCCTGGGCGTCATCGTCCGGCAGGGCGTGCGGGGGCTTCCGGGGACGCCCCTGCTGGCGGGGGCCCTCGCCGACCCCTACAGCACGTTCCTGTCCTCGCTACCGGCCCTCGCCACCGCGGAAGAGGCCCTGACCTGGTGGGACGCCTACGTCGGGCTGGTGGCGACGCCCGTCCTGCGCGCGTTCCTGGAGCGCGGCGTCGTGCTGGAGCCGCATCTGCAGAACGTCCTCATCTGCGTGGACGACGACGGGATGCCGGTCCACGCCGCCTTCCGCGACCTCGAAGGGACCAAGCTCGTCGCCGGGCGCTGGGACGCCGAGCTCGCCGCGGTCCCGGCCCGGGTCGCCGAAGGGCTCGCCTACACCCCCGACCGGGGCTGGAACCGCGTCGTCTACTGCCTGCTCGTCAACCACCTGACGGAGATCGCCGCCGCGGTCGCCGACCTGCACCCCGAGCTGGACGCGTCGCTCTGGCCGGCCGCGCGGCGGCATTTCACGTCCTTCGGGCACCACCCGCCGGTGCGGGCGCTGCTGGCCGGGGTGCCGCTGCCCGCGAAGGCGAACCTGCGGGCCCGCTGGCACCGCTCGGCCGACCGCGGCGCGGCCTATGTCCCGGTCCCCAACCCGCTGGCCGCGCCGCTGCCGCTCTGAGAGCGGAGACGCCCCCTACGTCGTCGCCGTCAGGCGTCCTGCAGCTTGGCCGGGGCCGGTTCGCGGGTGACCCGGATCTTCGACTGCGGGTGGCCGGTCTTCTCCCAGTCCTCCATGAACCGGGCGGTCAGGCCGTGCGCGGCGGCCAGCTCGATCAGCGTCTCCGTGCGGTAGTAGAAGTCCTCGCGCAGGACGTGGTGCTCCTTCGTCTCCGTCCGGTCGAACGTGAAGTCGAAGTGCCCGCCGGGCGCGAGGACGCGGCCGACGCTCGCGAGGCACTCGTCGATGACCTCGATCGGCGAATGGGAGAAGACGCTGTGCGCGTGGACGACGTCGAAGTACTCCGACGGGAGGAAGTCGAGCTTGAGGTCCTGCACCAGCATCAGGTGCGGCGCCTTGTCCTGGACGCCGAACCGGACGAGGGTCTTCTGCGCGGCGAGGAGGATGTCGGGCGAGATGTCGAGGCCGTAGTAGTTCCCGGCGTCGAGGAAGGAGATGAACCGCCAGCCCGCCCGCAGGTTCCCGCAGCCGATCTCCAGGACCCGGTCGCTCGGCTTGAGGCCGTGCCCGGCGAGGTAGTCGAACTGCAGCCGGCCGAGGGCCAGCCACCGCTCGTGGGTGTGGCTGCCGACCGCGCCCTCGGGGCTCTTCGCCGAGTCGGACGCCATCACGGCCCGGTAGTACTCGACGTGGTCGCGGTGCTTGAGGCGCAGCCAGGTGTCCCGGCCCAGCCGCC
This sequence comes from Spirillospora albida, assembly GCF_000718255.1. Lineage (GTDB taxonomy): Bacteria > Actinomycetota > Actinomycetes > Streptosporangiales > Streptosporangiaceae > Spirillospora > Spirillospora albida. The sequence goes on along the minus strand of NZ_JOFJ01000015.1, from coordinate 190,547 downwards.
CCAGATAGGGGACGACGCGTTCCGGGCGCCGCGCGGCGTACCGGATCTTGTGTCCGAGGCTCGCCCGGTTCCTGCGCAGTCGCGCGGACCTTTTCTTCACGGCCCGATTCCCCTTTTCTTCCGCCCGTAGCCCGGCACTCCGGCCGGGTCCGCTCACGCCCGGGACGCTACGCCGCCGCCCCTGTGGCGTCGACGGTCGGCGGAGTCACCACAACCTTCGGTGGGCGGCTTTTTACCGGCTCTTAGAACCGGCCACATATCGCGAAAAAGGTCGGGTATGTCGCAAACTCATGCTGCGGCGGTAAATGGCCGCACGTCCACACGAGGAGTGTTTCCGTGCAGGTGTTCGACCGGGTGCGTGCGATGGCGGGTCTCGGAACGCGGGCGGTCCGCGCGGTCCGGGAGACGGGGATGCTGACCCCCGTGCGCCCGGACCGGGCGGTGCGGATGCTGTTCCCCTACGTCCGGTACGGGCCCGTCCCGGCGACGGTCGGCGCGATGGCGGCGCTGCGGTTCCCCGACCGGACCGCGCTCGTCGACGAGCGCGGCGCGCTGACCTGCGCGGAGCTGGACGCCCGCGCGGCGGCGCTCGCCACGGCGCTGCGCGAGCGGGCCGGCGGGGACGCGGCGGGCCGGATCGGCATCCTGTGCCGCAACCACCGCGGGTTCGTCGAGGCGCTCCTCGCCGGGACCCGGCTCGGCGCCGACGTCGTCCTGCTCAACACCGACTTCTCCGCCACCCAGCTCGGCCAGGTGATCGACCGCGAGGGCGTGACGCTGCTCGTCCACGACGAGGAGTTCGGCCCCGTCGTGGACGACGCGTCCTTCGCCGGGACGCGGGTCCTCGCCTGGACGGACGAGGGCTCCGGAAAGCACGACACGATCGACGGCCTCGTGGCGGCCACCGCACCCGAGAAGGTCGTCACAGAGCGGGCGAGCAACGTCATCGTGATGACGTCCGGCACCACCGGGACGCCGAAGGGCGCCCGGCACGACATCTCCGTCGCGACGCTGATCCCGGCGGCGCTCAGCCATCTGATGCGCGTCCCCGTCCGGACGGGCGCGCCGCTCGTCATCGCGCCGCCGCTGTTCCACATCCTCGGCTACGCCTACCTGTCGGTGGGGCTCGGGATGGGGACGCCGCTGATCCTGTCGCGCCGGTTCGACCCGGCGGCGGTGCTGGACGCGATCGCCGACCACGAGGCGGAGACGCTCGTCGCGGTGCCCGTGATGCTCCAGCGGCTCCTGGACGTGCCGGACGCGCCGCCGACGCCCTCCCTGCGCACGGTCGTGTGCGGCGGATCCGCGCTGCACCCGTCCCTGTCGGAGGCGTTCATGGACCGGTTCGGCGACGTCCTCGTCAACGTGTACGGGGCGACGGAGACCGGCTGGGCGTCGATCGCCACCCCGCGGGACCTCCGGGACGCGCCCGGCACGGTCGGCCGCCCCTCCTTCCGCCTCACCATCAAGATCCTCGACGAGGACGGGCGGGAGCTGCCGAGCGGCGAGACCGGCGAGATCCACACCGGCGGCGGGCTGCGGTTCGCGGGCTACACGGGCGGCGGCGGCAAGGACGTCCGGGACGGCCTGACCGGCACCGGCGACCTCGGCCACTTCGACGCCGAGGGACGCCTCTTCATCGACGGCCGCGCCGACGACATGATCGTCTCGGGTGGGGAGAACGTGTTCCCCGGCGAGGTCGAGGGCCTGCTCGCCGGGCATCCGGGTGTGGCGGAGGTGACGGTCACCGGCGTCGAGGACGCCGACTTCGGGCAGCGCCTCGCCGCCTATGTCGTGCGCGCCGAGGGCTCGGACGTGGCCGCCGACGAGCTGAAGGCGCACGTGAAGCGGCACCTCGCCCGCTACAAGGTGCCGCGCGACATCGAGTTCGTCCGGGCACTGCCCCGCACCAGCACCGGGAAGGTCAGGGCCAAGGCCCTGCGGAAACGCTGACGGTCAGGCCGCGCCCGCGCTCGCCTTCGCGGCCATGCAGATGCGGGCCAGGTCGTTCAGCGCGGCGGCGCGCCGCTCGTCCAGCGGACGCTCGTCACCCGGCCGCGCCTCGGCCAGCGTGTCGATGACCAGCGAGAACACCGGCATCTCGGCGGGGCTGATGTACCCCTCGAACGCGACGCCGCCCTCGAGGTCGTCCACGTCCATGTTGCGGACGAAGGTGGCGAGGGCGGCCTCCGCCGCGACGACGCCGATGCGCATCGCCAGCGCGGCGGGGTCGCGGTCGAGGGAGCGGACGGCAGTGGAACTCATGTTCGACAAGATAGAACATCTGAGCGATCAGCGTCGAACATCCGCTCGAAGACGCGCGAGTCTCAGCCCGGGATCGCGTGCTGGAAATGGAGGGTGCGGGTGACGTGCAGCTCGCCGTCCACGGCGACGGGCCGCATCCCGGTCGCCGGACCGCCCCCGAGCTCCTCCTCCAGCTCCCGGCGGATCCGCGCGGCGGCGTCGTCGGGCGTCCGGGCGGACTCCAGCCACGCGGCCAGCGGTCGGACATGGTCGAACGTGTCCGACCGCTTGGGCTCGGCGCCCGCGCCCGCGAGCATCGCCCTGATCTCGTCGGCGGTGCGGAGGGCGCGGTGCGCGGGGTCGCGGAGCCGCTCGATCCGGTTCGGGTCGCCCTGCCCTTCGGGGCGGACGACATCGGCGATGATCACCGCGGCGCCGGGCCGGCTGACCCGCGCCAACTCCCGCACGACCGCCTCAGGGTCGGCGGCCCGGTGCAGCGAGAACGGCGTCACCACCAGCGTGAACGACCGGTCGAGGTACGGCAGCGCCGTCGCGTCGCCGTGCGTGAACGTGACGTTGACGAGCCCCGCGTGGTCGGCCTCCCGCTTGCCCTCCGCCAGCAGATCCGGGACGAGGTCCAGCGCGGTCGCGTGCCGCACGCGGTGCGCGATCGCACGGGACAACGTCCCCGTCCCGGCCGCCACCTCCAGGACGACGTCGTCCAGATCGAGTTCGGGCTCCATGAACCGGACGAGCCGCTCCAGGTGCGGGGAGGATCCCGTGCTCGGCCACGGGTCCGTGAACCCCGCCGCCTGTCTGGAGAACTTCTGGACGACCTTCTCGTCATGCGCCACGGTCACGCCGCCTCCTCTGGGTCGATGCCGGGATCATCCCTGAATCGGCGTTCGGTGGCCAGGGACCATTGGACGTGACATGTGCCATTGATCCGCTGGGAACCGTCGTCAGACCGAGGGGACGGTCTCCAGGAGGGCGGCCAGGCCGTCGGCGTCGAGGAGGTCGGCGGGGCGGACGGTGACGTTCGCGGCGACATAGTGGAACGCGGCGCTGACCCGCTCGACCGGCACGTCCGCGAGCTGCGCCCACGCCAGCCGGTACGCGGCGAGCTGCACGGCGGCGAACCGGGCGTCCTCCCCGGACGGCGGCGACCCGGTCTTCCAGTCGACGACCTCGTAGCCGCCGCCGGACCGGAACACGGCGTCCATCCGGCCCCGGACCAGCCGGTCGCCGAGGATCGTCTCGAACGGGACCTCGATGTCGAGCGGTTCCCGCGCCGCCCACTCCGACGCCTCGAAGCGCTCCTGCAGCCGCTCCAGATGGGCGTCGTCGGCGGCGCCCTCGTCGGCGGCGCCGGGCAGCTCGTCCGGGTCGAGGAGGCGCTGCTGGCCCCAGCGCCCCTCCAGCCAGGCGTGGAAGGCGGTGCCACGGCGCGCGTAGGGGGCGGGCGGGCGTGGCATCGGGCGGCGGATCTGCCGGGCCAGCGCGGCCGGGTCGCGGGCCAGCGTCACCAGCGACGACACCGTCAGATGCGGCGGCAGCTCGACCAGCAGGCCGTCGCCGCCCCGGCCCCGGTCGCGTTCCGCCAGCAGAAGCTCGACGTCGCGCGCCCACGCGGTCATGCGGGCGCGGTCGGCGTCCGCGAGGCCCGCGTCGCCGGCCCAGCGGCGGGTGCGCCCGGCCATCTCGTCGCCGACCATCCGGGCCGCCTCGACGATCGCCTCGTAGCGCTGCCGCGCGGTGGCGCCGGCGTCGCCCCGGTCGCCGGGGAGGGCGGGCCACTCCGCCCGGGCCCGGTCGTCCAGGAGGGGGTTGGTCGCGCCGTCCTCGGGCGGGTCCGCCCAGGCGACGACCTCGCCGGCGCCCGCGAGGCACACCTCCCGCACCTCGTCGAGGAACGGGGACGGGCCGAGCGGGCGGCCCGACGCCCCCCACCAGTACCCGGTGGTGATGAGCAGGCTCGACGCCCGCGTCACGGCGACGTACGCGAGGCGCCGCTCCTCCCGCAGGTCGCGTTCGGCGCACGCCCGGTCGAACTCCGCGAGATCGTCCTTGTCCAGGCCCGTCAAGGCGGGCAGGTCGGCGCGGTCGCCCCGCAGCATGAACGGCAGGACGCGGGGGTTCGCCGTCCAGCGGGTCGCGCTCTGCGGCGGCGACGGGAAGATCGACCCCTTCGCCGGCCCGCCGTTCTTCTGCGGGGTGAACACCAGGCCCGGGACGATCACCACCGGCCACTCCAGGCCCTTCGAGGCGTGCACGGTGAGCAGCTTGACGCTGTTGGTCTCGCCGACGCGCCCCGCCTCCAGGCCGAACTCCTCCGTCTCGGCCGCCTTGAGGTAGGCGAGGAACGCGCCGAGCGTCGGGTCCTCCGCGTCGCCCGCGAACGACGCGGCCGCGTCGACGAACGCGTCGAGGTCGGCCCGCGCGGTGACGGGGTCGAGCCCGGACCGCGCCGCGACCTCGATGTCGAGGCCGAGCGTCCGCTCGACCTCGGTGACGAGATCGGGCAGCGGCAGCCCCACCTGCCCGCGCAGCCCGCGCAGCTCGTCGCGGAGCCGCCGCAGCCGGCCGTACCCCTCCGGCGAGTACGCGCCCGGATCCCCGAGGTCGTCGAGCGCGTCCACGAGGCTGCCGGTCTCCTGGTTGAGCTCACTGACCAGCTGCCGCAGCGGATCGTCCGCCCCGGCCCCGGCATCGCCGCCGCCCGCCGCGTCGCCTTCGCCCGCGCCCCCCACCCCGCGGCCGGCTTCGCCACCGGGCCCGCCTTCGGCCTGCGCGGCGGTGCCCTCGACGGCGCCCTCGGGCCCGGCTGCGTCCTGCGGAGCGGGTTCCGGGCGGGTGACGTCGCGGGCGGACTCGATCGCGAGGGCTCGGGCCCGGCGGCCCAGGGCCACCAGGTCCCGGGGGCCGAGACGCCAGCGGGGCCCCGTCAGGAGGCGGGCCAGGGACGCGCCCGCCGTCGGGTCGTGCATGACGCGGAGCGTCGCGACGACGTCCTGGACCTCCGGGACGGTCAGCAGCCCGCCGAGGCCGACCACCTCGACCGGGATGCCGCGGCTCTCCAGAGCCCGCCTGACCAGCGGGAACTGGGAGCGCTTGCGGGCGAGGACGGCGATGCCGGAGTACTCGAGCGGCTCCGGTCGCGGCCCGCCGTCCGGGGCGATCCCGGGATCGGCCGCCATCAGCGAGGCGATCCGCGCGGCGATCTCGTCGGCCTCGGTCTCGACGGTGTCGAACAGGGCGCATTCGACGCGTCCGCGGCCCTCGCGCCCGGCGCCGGGCGTGAGGCGCGGCACGGCCTTCGTCTCGGCGCGCAGCTCGTCCTGGACGCGGGCGGCCGCCTCCAGGATCTGCTCGCCGTTGCGGAACGACTTGCTGAGCTGGACGACCGGCGCGGGCACCGCCCTCCGGTTCCCGATGGACGGCTGGGCCGGGAAGTCGTGAGCGAACCGCAGCAGGTTGCCGGCGCTCGCGCCGCGCCAGCCGTAGATCGACTGGCAGGGGTCGCCGACCGCCGTGACCGGGTGGCCGCCCGCGAACAGCGACGTCAGCAGGACGAGCTGGGCCTGGCTGGTGTCCTGGTACTCGTCCAGGAGGACGACCGAGAACCGGGACCGCTCGAACATCCCCACCTCGGGATGCTTGTAGGCGATCCGGGCGGCGAGGGCCATCTGGTCGCCGTGGTCGATGACCTCGCGGGCGGACTTGGCCTGCCGGTACGCCTCGATCAGCGGCATGAGCTGCTCGCGGACGGCGTGCTTGGCGAGGATGTCGCGCTGCGCCTTCAGCGGTCTGCGCACGGCGGCGAACCGCTCCTCAAGCCAGGACCCGACCCTGCGGACGTCGTCGGGCGTGCGCAGGTGCTCCGACAGGTCGCCGGCGAGCTCCATGACGGCCTTGGTGACGGTGTCGGGCTGCCAGTCGATCCTGTCCATCGGCCCGTTGTAGGTGTCGACGACGCGCGAGCAGATCTGCCACGCGACCGCCGGGGAGATCAGCCGCATCGTCGGCTCGAGGGCCTCGCGCAGCGCGTGGTCGCCGAACAGCCGCGCCGCGTAGGAGTGGTACGTCGAGACCATCGGCTCGCCGTCGAACAGCGCGTCGCCGCCGAGCCGCTCCAGCTCGTCCGCCGGCAGGGCCTCGCGGAGCTTGTCGAGCCGCTTGCGGACGCGCACGCCCAGCTCGGCGGCGGCCTTGCGGGTGAACGTCAGGCCGAGCACGCGCTCGGGCCGGACGAACCCGTTCGCGACCAGCCACACGACCCGCGCGGCCATCGTCTCGCTCTTGCCGGACCCGGCGCCCGCGATCACCGCCATCGGCGCGAGCGGCGCCTCGATCACCCGGGCCTGCTCGCCGGTCGGCTCCGGGATCTCCAGCAGCCTGGCCAGTTCCGCCGGCGTGATCACCCCGCTCCCCCCGAGCTTCCCCTAGTCGCCGACCTGCCCGCCCTCCTCGTGGACGGGACAGCAGGAGCGTACGGGACAGGTGCGACACTTGTCGTTCGCGCGGGCCTGGAACACCTCGCCGGCCATGCCCGTCGCGACGATCTCGACGAGCCGCTTCGGCCATTCGGGGTCCGGGTCGCCGGCGGGCGGGCCCTGCTCCTGCTCGCGGGCCTTGGCGGCGAACGACGCCTTCCCGACCTGGACGAGCTTCGCGCCGCCCGGCTCGATCAGCCCGTGCCGCTCGAACGCGCCCAGCATCACCGCGTACTGGTACACCCCCAGCTGCGGGTGCCGGGCGAGATCCTCCTTCGGGACGGGCGTCCCGGACGTCTTGATGTCGATGATCACGGCGCGGCCCTGGGCGTCGCGTTCGGCGCGGTCGATCCGGCCCTTGATCACGACGCGGCCGAGGTCGACCTTGAACGACTCCTCCAGCGCCACGACCTCGTTCGGGTTGTCGCGGTGCCAGGCGAGGAACTTGTCGACCATCGTCGTGGCCTGCGCGCGCTGCTTCTCCGAATACCAGGCGCTGCGGAAGTCGAGGTCGTTCCAGATCTCGTCGAGCCGCTCGGCGACATGGACCTCGTCGATGCCGTCGTCGGCGCCCGCGAGCTCCGCCACCGCGTGGACGACCTTGCCCATCGTGCTGTACTCGTCCGGGCCGCCCTCGCGCGCGCCGACGGCGGACGCGAGCAGCCACCGCAGCCCGCACGTCGTGAACGCCTCCACCTGCGACGGGGAGATCGTGATCGGCTCGTCCTCGGCGAACGCCGGGCCCGGGTCGGACAGCGCGGTGATCGCGTACCAGTTCTCCGGCCGCGCGCCCCGCACCCCGGCGCGGGCGAGCCTGGCCAGGTGCCCGGCGGCGGCGCGGCGCAGCGGCTCGGGCCGGGACGGGTCGGCGACCGCCGAGCGCAGGTCCGCGACGAGCGCCGACAGGGACAGCCAGCGGGTCTTCTCGTCCAGCTGCGACCGCTCGATCGCGCCGGGCAGCAGTTCGTTCAGGAACCGGGACGGACGCTCCTCGGTGTCGTCGCCGCCGACGGCCGTGACGACGAGCCGCCGCCGGGCGCGGGTGGCGGCCACGTAGAAGAGGCGGCGCTCCTCGTCCAGCATCTTCGCCGCCATCGACGCGCCCGCCGACGCCTCGCCGTCGGCCTCGGACCCGGCGGCGTGCTCGACGAGTTCCTCGACGCCGAGCAGCGACCCGCGCAGCCGCAGGTCGGGCCACACGCCCTCCTGGACGCCCGCGACGACCACCACGTCCCATTCCAGGCCCTTCGACCGGTGCGCGGTGAGGATCCGGACGGCCTCCCCGGCGGGCGCCCGGTCGGCGAGCGTGTCGCCGGCGATCTCCTGCGCGGCGACCGTGTCGACGAACAGCTCCGGCCCGGCCTGCGGGAGCCGGTCGACGAAGCGGGCCGCGTGGTCGAACAGCGCGACGACGGCGTCCAGATCGCGGTCGGCGGCGGCGCCGCGCGTCCCGCCCCGCATCGACCGCTCCAGCAGGACGTCGGCCCGGCCGCTGGCCTCCCACACGGCCCACAGCACGTCCTCGGCCGTGCCGCCGTCGCGGGCGCCGGCCCGCGCGGTCTCGATCAGCCGCGCGATCCGCTCCGCCGGGGCCCGGACCTTCTCGTGGACGAGCGTCAGCTCGCGCCCGTCGTCCACGGCCGCGACGAGCAGCTCGCCGAGCGGCCGCTGCCCGCCCGACAGCTCCTCCAGGTCGCGCAGCGCCCGCTTCAGCCGCCGCATCCCGAGCGCGTCGGCGCCGCCGAGCGGCCCGGTGAGCAGGTCCTCGGCGACGGCGTCGTCCAGGAAGCCCTTCTTCAGCGCGGCGCGCAGCAGCAGCAGGAACGGCCGGACGGCGGGCTCCCCCACCAGCGGCACCTCGTCGCCCGCCACCACGACCGGCACCCCCGCCTGCGCGAGCGCGCGGCGCAGCGCCGGGACCTGCCGGACGGCGCTGCGGACCAGCACCGCCATCCGCGACCACGGGACGCCGTCGAGCAGGTGCGCGCGGCGCAGCTCGTCCGCGACGAGGGCCGACTCCTGGCTCTCGGAGTCGGCGATCACCGCGCGGACCTCGCCGTCCTCCACCCCGTCCGGGTGCAGGAGCGCTCGATGCTCCGCCACGCCCGCGCCCACGGCGGGCAGCCGCTGCGCGATCCGGCGGGACGCGGCCAGGATCTCCGGCCCCATCCGGCGGCACGTCCGCAGCGCCACCACGGGCGCGGGGTCGCCGCCGAGCGTGCGGAACCGGTCGGGGAACTCCTGGATGCCGCGCACGTCGGCGCCCCGGAACCCGTAGATCGACTGGTCGGGGTCGCCGACGACGATGAGGTCGCGGCCGTCGCCCGCCAGGTACCGCAGGAGCTCCTCCTGCGCGGGGTCGGTGTCCTGGTACTCGTCGACGAACACGACGTCGTAGGCGCCGCGCTCCTGGACGCGGAACTCGTCGTCGGCGAGCGTCCCGGCGGCGATCCGGATCAGCTCGCCGTAGTCGTAGGTCGGGACGGGATCGAGCAGGAACCGGTCCACGTACCGCTCCATGAAGCCGCCGATGGCGGGCCAGTCGTCGCGTCCGCGGACGCGGCCGAGCGCCGCGAGCTCGTCCGGCCCGAACCCCCGCTCCACCGCCCGGGAGGAGAAGTCGCGCAGCTCCTCCGCGAAGCCGCGGGTGCCGAGCGCGGCGCGCAGCCGTTCCGGCCAGCCGTCCGCGCCGTCCGCCAGCTCGCCCTCCAGGAGCCGCCGCACCTCCAGGAGCTGCTCGGGGCCCGACAGCAGCCGGGGCGGGGCCTCCTCGTTCAGGGCGGCGTCGCGGCGCAGCAGCGCGTAGGCGTAGCCGTGGAACGTGAGCGCGAGCGGCGTCCGGGTCGTCCGGTGCAGCCGTCCGGTGATCCGCTCCCGCAGCTCCCCGGCCGCCTTGCGGCTGAACGTCAGGACGAGGACCCGCTCCGGATCGACCCCCCGGTTCTCGATCCGGTCGACGACCGCCTCGACGATCGTCGTCGTCTTCCCGGTGCCGGGCCCGGCCAGCACCAGCAGCGGCCCCCCGGCATGCTCGACCACCCGCCGCTGCCGCTCGTCGAGCGGGGGCGGGAGGGCGCGCGCGGGACCCGAGCGACGCACGAGACGGTAGGAAGCGGCTGGCACAGCGTTCCATTGCACCAGACGCGAGGGACAGCCGAGACCGCTTCGCCGACTTGCGGCGCGTGGTGCTCAGTTCGACTCATCGCTCCAGCGGGCACGCCGCATGTCCACCCGGCGGCCGTCGGGGCGCAGCGGGGTGTTCTCGGCGCGGTAGTGCTCGTGCGCGCGCCGCTCGTGGCAGGCCGGAGGGGTGCCGTCCGCTCGGACGACCCGCCACCACGGTACGGCGCCTCCGTACAGCGACATGACGCGGCCGACCTGGCGGGGGCCGCCGCGGCCGATCAGCTCCGCGATGTCCCCGTAGGACATGACCATGCCGGGCGGGATCCGCTCCACGGCGTCCAGGACGGTCTCGGCGTACTCATCGGGGCCCATTGCGCGAGTCTCCCCTCAGCGGGCGCGTTCGGCGCGGACGAAGGTCACGGCGGCGGCCATGCCGACCAGCGCGAGGACGCAGGCGACCGTGTACCCGGCGATGCGGCCGCCGGAGCGGTGCACGACCCGCACCGGACGGGCCCGGCCCGCGACGAGCCGCCGGTCGGGCGGATGGCCTGCCCCCTGCATCCGGGCGCCGGCCAGCGCGTCGGCGGCGGCCAGCGCGGCGCGCGCGTCCACCTGGCCGAAGCCCACGCCGAGGTCGTAGCCGCCCCGGGGCCGGTTGCGGGTGCTCGCCACGATCGCCTGGGTGACCAGCGCGGGCGCCAGCTTCGGATGCCGCGCCCGGATCAGCGCCGCGATGCCCGACACGAACGCGGTCGCGGGGCTCGTCCCGTCCCCGATCCAGTACCGGCCGCCCGGCCCCGCGCCGATGATCTGGACTCCGGGCGCCGACACGACGACGGCGGAGTTCCGGTTGGAGAAGTCGGCGTGCCCGCCTCCGGCGTCCACGGCGGCGACGGAGATGACCCCCGGGAAGGACGCCGGGTACGCGTACTCGGTGTGGCCGCCGCGCCTTGGGCTTCGCTCCGCGCCCCCGTTGCCCGCCGCCGCGACCACCACGGCGCCCTTGCTCACGGCGTACGCGACCGCGGCCCGCTCCGGGCGGGTCGGGTACGACCGGCCGAGCGACAGGTTGATCACGTCGGCGCCCCGGTCGACCGCGTACCGGATCCCGCGCGCGATCGTGCCCGACCACCGCTGCCCGCCGGTGAACTCCGCGAACCCCGGCTCGTCCCGCTCCAGGATCACCCGCAGCGACAGCAGCCGCGCCTCCGGGGCGACGCCGATCATGCCGGACGCGCGGTCCGGGCCGTGCCCGTGCCCGGCGATGATCGACGCCATGTTCGTCCCGTGCAGCCGCTTCGGCACGGTCCCCGGCGGCCCGGCGCCGCGCGTGTAGTCGGGCCCGACCGTGACGGACCCGGCGAGGTCCGGCTGAGCCGGGTCGACCCCCGAGTCGAGGACGGCGACGGTCACCCCGCGGCCCCGCGACAGCTCCCATGCCCGCGGCACGTTGAGCCTCTCCAGGACGGGCATCACCGCGTCCCGCACCTCGTCGGCCCGCGCCCCGGGCGGCGGCAGGGGGACCGCGAGGAGCGCCGCCAGGACCACCGCCGGGATCCGCCTCAGCACGACCACTCCGGCGTTCCGCAGCGGATCGGGGCGGGGGCGGACAGCGGGCGCAGCACCCCGTCCGCGATCTGGGGCGCGAGTTCGGCCAGGTCGGCCTGCTGGTGGCGGGCGCGCAGGGCGGGGCGCCCGTCCGCGTAGCCGACGGTCGCGGCGACGATGTACGGGCCGCGCCGCGCCATCGCCGCCGCCTGGCGCGACGCGTCCCCGAACCGGGCCGCGACGGACCCGGGGAACGGCAGCGCGCGCACTCCCGGCCGGGGCCGGGGCACGGAGAACCAGGCGGCGGCCGCGTGCGCGGACCGGTCGTCCGGGAAGGCCAGCACCGCCACCGTCACCGCGAGGCCCTGCGGCTGGTCGAGGTAGGTGGCGCGGAGCGCCGCCCGGCAGCCGCGCGACGTCAGGGACGCGCCGAGGGCGCCGTCCACGGCCTCGTCGCACGGGGTGCCGGGGCCGATGCCGACCCGCCGGGCAGTCTCCGCCGACCCGTGCGGCGCCGTGTACGGGAGCCGCTCCGGGAATATGCGTCCGGCGGGCCAGTTCCGGTAGCGCGCGTTGATCTCGGCGACGGTCGCGGCGGCGCGCTCCGCGGCGGTCGGCCCGCGCGTCATCTCGGCGGCGAGCCGGACCCCGGCGACCGCGAGGACGCCCGCGCATCCGGCGGCGGCGAGCACCGCGGCCCGCGTCCGGGCCGGCCGCGCCGGGCCCTCCACCGGGACCGGTTCCGTATCCGGGGCGGAGATCTCGGCGCGCGACACGAGGCGGAGCGTAGCCGACCCGGCGGTCATCCGGGACGTCCCGCTACGAAAGCCCTGTTCACCCCCGAAACGTCCGCCCGGTGGGACCCGCACCCCCCGGGGACGGCGGCCCACCCGGAGACCAGGCACCCCCCGGGGACGGCGGGCCGCCCTGCGGTGGCGGGCCGCTGGGGGACGGCGGGGCGCTCGGGGGTGGGGGGCCGTCCGGTGAAGGGAGCGCGGCGGGCCTGTGGGGGTGGCGGCGGGCGAGCGACGCGGCGATCGCGCCGGCGGCCAGAGCGCCTCCCACGCCGGCCAGGAGGACGCCGACGATCAGGGGGGTCACCCAGGCGGGGTGCTCGATCACGGCGACCGGCTCGGGCTCGGCGGGGCCGAAGCGGCGGGCCGCCGCCTTGCCCGCGGGGGCGGGGTTTCCGGACGCGAGCCAGCCCGCCGCGGAGAGCGCCCGCGCGGCGTTCACCTCGCCGAACCCGACGGCGGGGTCGTAGCCGCCGTTCGGGCTGTACCGGGTGCTCGTGATCAGCGCCTGGCCGACGAGCGCGGGCGCCAGCTTGCGGTACTTCGCGCGGATCAGCGCGGCGATGCCGGACACGACGGCGCTGGCGTCGCTCGTCCCGGAGCTGAGGAAGTACCGCCCGCCGGGGGCCGCGATCGGCAGTCCCGCGCCGGGCGCCGACACCACGACCGAGTAGTTCCGGTTCGAGAAGGGGGCGCGGCCGTGCGAGGGGTCCGTCGCGGCGACCGCGATGACGCCCGGATAGGACGCCGGGTACGAGTACGGTGCGAAGCCGTCGCCGTCGAGGAGGCGGGCCTTGTCGCCGTCGTTGCCGACCGCGGCGATCACCACGACGCCCTTGCCGATGGCGTATCCGATCGCCTCCCGCTCGGCCGGCACCTCGTCGTTCTTGCCGAGCGAGAGGTTGATCACATCGGCGCCGTGGTCGGCGGCGTAGCGGATGCCGCGCGCGACGGCGCCCTCCCCCGCCTCGGACGTCCGGTACCGGACGTAGCCGGGGTCCTCGCGCTCGGCGATCACCCGGACGGCCAGGACGCGGGCCTTCGGCGCCATGCCGATGATCCCGTCCTCGCCGCCGGGGCCGTGCCCGTGCCCGGCGATCAGGGAGGCCATCCCGGTGCCGTGCAGCCGCGCGGGCCGGGTGCCCCGGTCGATCGCGGCGAGCATGTTGGGGCCGGTGGTCACGGATCCGGCGAGGTCGGCCTGGTTCGGGTCGACGCCGGAGTCGACGACGGCGACGGTGACGCCCGCCCCCCGGGTGATCTTCCAGGCGTCCGGGATGTCCAGGGCCTCGAGGATCGGACGCTGGCGCTCGCGGACCGCGTCGGCGTGCGCCGTCGCGGGCATGAAGGGCAGCCAGGCCGCGGTGAGGGCGGCCGCGAGCGCGACCGCGAAGGCCCGCGGGCGCGCCGTGCTCAGCATCGCCACTCGCGGCTCCGGCAGTCGGGCAGGGGGCGCGTCGACAGCGTCCGCGCGATGCGGCGGGCGATCTGCGGCGCCACGGCGAAGGGCTCGCCCGGACGCTTCTTCGCGACCGCGGCGGCGGGGCGCCCGTCGGCCTGTCCCGAGGTCGTCAGCAGCACGTAGGGGCCGCCGCGGTCGGACGTGCGGTCCTGCCGGGCGGCGTCGTTGAACCGGGCCGACGCCGTCCCGGGGAAGGCCGCCGCGCGCAGGGCCGGGCTGATCGGCCCGTTCCCCGGCCCCTGCGCGCCGGGCAGTTCCCTGTGGGCGCGGTCGGCCTTCCACGCGTCCGGGAAGACGACCACCCCGACCGTGACGACGACGCCCTGGAGCGCGTCGGTGTAGGTGGCGCGCAGGACGGCCTTGCAGCCGTGCCGCCGCAGCGTCGCCACGAGGCCCGGGTCGACGCCCATCTCGCAGCCGGTGTCGGGGACGATGCCCGTCCTGGCCGCGTTCTCGCTCTTACCCGTCCCCTGCCGGTAGCCGATCCGGGCGGGGAAGATCCGCTCCGCCGGCCACGCCTGCCACCGCCGCGCCACCTCGGTGTTCGCGGCCCGCTGCAGCTCGGCGTTCGTCGGCTCGCGGTGCAGAACCGTCCAGGCCCCCGTGATCGCGACGCCGGTGGAGACCAGGTAGAGGCATCCGACGGCGATCGCGACGATCATCCACTGGCGCCCGCGCAGTCCGAGCACGGTGACGCCGCGGGGGCCGGGGGGCGGCGGGCCGGGTGGGTACGGCCGCCCGGGCGGCTGCTGGGACGGGGGCGGGAATGCCACAACAGTTAAGATTAACCGCGTTCAATGGCATTCCGCCGCCGATCTCACCGCCGGAAGGTCTCGCGGGCCTCCCGCGCCGCGTCCTTGGCCTGCTCGCCGACCTGCTTCGCGCCGCCCGCCATCCGGTCGCGGGTGCCCTCGGCCTCGAGGTTGGGGTCGCCGGAGCGCCGTCCGGCCTCCTCCTTGCCGCGCCCCTTCGCCCGCTGCGTCTTGTTCTTGATCTTGTCCAGGAAACCCATGACTCCTCTTTCCCTCGGTCGTGCGGAGGCGATGCCCGGCATGTGCCGATCTATGCCGAAATTCGGTGGGCGCGGCGGATCCGTTCGGCCTCCAGGTGGATCCGCGCCTCCGTCTCCATCAGCCTCGCCTCGGCCTTCTCCGTCCGCATCCGGGCGCGCATCTCCCGGAAGGTCGCCGTCCGCCGCTTGGAGAACCGCTCGAAAAGCCTCATGACCACCTCTCCGGAACGGCCCCGCGCCGTCCCATGAACCGGTCACCAGATGCCCGCATCCGGCCCGGTCATGCCTCCATGCCCCCTGACCAGGCCGCCCGGCGTCCGGGAATGCGGTCGCGCATGGCAAGGTTGTGCGGGAAGGACGACGGAGTCCGCCCCCATCGAGCGTCAGCTACAGGAGCACCCACCGTGACGTTGCCACCTCTGGTCGAGCCCGCGGCCGAGCTCACCCGCGCCGAGGTCAACCGCTACTCGCGGCACCTGATCATCCCCGACGTGGGGATGGACGGGCAGAAGCGCCTCAAGAACGCGAAGGTCCTCGTCGTCGGCGCGGGCGGCCTCGGCTCCCCGGCCCTGATGTACCTCGCCGCCGCCGGCGTCGGCACCCTCGGCCTCATCGACTTCGACATCGTGGACGAGTCGAACCTGCAGCGCCAGGTCATCCACCGGCAGTCGTCCCTCGGCATGCCGAAGGTGGAGTCCGCCGCCGCGACCGTCCGCGACATCAACCCGCTGATCGACGTCGTTGTGCACAACACCGTGCTCGACCGCGACAACGTGCTGGACATCTTCTCCCAGTACGACCTGATCCTGGACGGCACCGACAACTTCGCGACCCGCTACATGGTCAACGACGCGGCCGTCCTGCTGGGCAAGCCGTACGTGTGGGGCTCCATCTACCGCTTCGACGGCCAGGCGTCCGTCTTCTGGGCCGAGCACGGCCCCTGCTACCGCTGCCTCTACCCGGAGCCCCCGCCGCCCGGCATGGTCCCGTCCTGCGCGGAGGGCGGCGTCCTCGGCGTCCTGTGCGCGTCGATCGGCTCCATCCAGGTGAACGAGGCCATCAAGCTCCTCGCGGGCATCGGCGAGCCCCTGGTCGGCCGTCTGATGATCTACGACGCCCTGGAGATGACGTACCGCACGGTCAAGGTCCACAAGGACCCCGAGTGCCCGCTCTGCGGCAAGAACCCGACGCAGACCGAGCTCCTCGAGGACTACGAGGCCTTCTGCGGCGCCGTCTCCGAGGAGGCGACCGAGGCCGTCAAGGACTCCACGATCTCCGTCCACGACCTGAAGGCGATGCAGGACCGCGGCGACGACATCTTCCTCGTCGACGTCCGCGAGCCGAACGAGTACGAGATCGTCTCGATCCCGGGCGCCACCCTCATCCCGAAGGGCGAGTTCCTGGACGGCTCCGCCCTGCCCCGGCTCCCGCAGGACAAGAAGATCGTCCTGCACTGCAAGTCGGGCGTCCGCTCCGCCGAGGCCCTGGCCGTCGTCAAGAACGCCGGCTTCGCCGACGCCGTCCACGTCGGCGGCGGAGTCGTCGCCTGGGTCAACCAGATCGACCCCAGCCTCCCCGCCTACTAAAGGGACATCCCAACTCGCACCAGTAGTCAGACCGTAAACCCCTCGGATCTCCACATGGATCCGAGGGGTCTACTGCTATGACCGTTGAGCCATTCTCTCCACCGACCCCGAGTTGACCGTCCCTTCGCACGGCCCATTGAGAGTGAGCACCGACTGCTGACAATCTCAGCCCGTCCGAACACTTCGGAATCTTGTGGGGATCAGCCTCCAAGGCCGAGGTTGTTGCGCGCCCAGGTTTTGAACTCGCCGGGGGCGAAAGGAAGCCGATAGTCACCCTCGATCAGCTGATCGGCCAACTCGGAGACCAGATCGAGCGTGAGCAGCCCGTCCCGGACACCGTCGCAGAGCAGGCCGAGAGTTCCTCGGTACGTGACCTTCTTGCGGCCAGCGGCGTTCCGCGCCGCACCATCATCGATGATGGCCACCGCATCATGAGCCTTCGCATAGGCGAGCACGCCTGCCTCACCGGTGTTGCGGCCGTCAGAACCAACGAGGAGTGCGCTGAACTCGGCAAATTCCTCGTACTCTGCGGTGAGCTCGTATTGCTCGATCCAGGACGCCTCGAGCACGGGTTGCAGGTGTGGGTGCAGCGGGACAGCGGCCTGCACTTCCGCCACCACAGTGTCGGGGACGACTGCTCTTCTCCTGCCCACGACAGCGCGAAGGCAGCCGAGCCAATTCTGCTTTGCGAAATGGCTCAGCGGCCCGGTGTCGAACACTAGAACGTCGGCCTGGGGGGCGGCGGGCATCAGACGTACTGCCAGATCGCGCCTTCGGCGCGAAGTGGGAGGGGTGGAAGCGCGTCCTCTTCCCATGTACCGAAGAGGAGGTCCAAAGCCCGGGCCGACGAGACGGTCTCGTTCCGGTAGAGGGCCAGGATGGTGCGTTCATATTCGCGGGGAAGCGCGGGGGGCGCCAGTTCATCCTTGGCCACGACGAGGTTGAAGTCGACGATGTCCGCGCGGGTCGTCCTGGCCGCGCGAATCACCGCGGCCTCTCCGCCGTCGATGATGTCGAGCTCCCGGAGCCGGCGGGCGAGGGTCGCCATGTCGACGCGATACGCGCTCGCCATCCGAACTGCGGCCACGCGGACCCCGCCTTCGGGGTCCGCGGCGAACCTCGTCCAGCCCTCTAGCAGGCTCTCACGTGGCAGGAGCAGAGCTCTGGCGAATCGATCGAAGAGGCTCTCTCGCTGGTCGGTGGCCTGGGATTCGGCGACACGCCAGTCCACGGTGTACTCGTCCGCGACCAGGAAGTGGCCCAGTTCGTGCGCGAGGGCGAGGCGACGGCGGCCGACGAGCCGGGCTCCGTTGATGATCGCCACTCCCCCACGCGGCAGCAGGATCGTCGCGGCGTCGGCCGAATCGCGGCCCAGGTCAAAGGAGAAGGGCAAGAGGCCGAGCCCAGCGCACCTGTCACCCAGCTCCGTCAGAGGGCCTTCACTGCCGAGCTCCAGCATCCGGCGAGCGTCCACTGCCAATCGCTCAGCCTCCCGCCAGTCACGGGGCATGGGAAGGTCAGGACTGGACGCAAGGTTCCGGATCCCCGAGTGCTCGGACACGAACTCGACCGCGCGTGTCACCCGTTCGGCCATACGGTCGATCTCCGGGCTGGGCTCGCCAGGATCCTGCGTGTTCCGCCGGGACACAATGGCCTCCGGCGCTTCCTCAACGAACCATTCGATCCGGGTGTCCAGAGCCTGCGCCACCCGTGCCAGTTCGAGGGCCGACACTCGGCGACTTCCACCCTCGGCCTTCGCAAGGGAGGATCGGACCAGGCCGATCCGTTCGGCCAGCTCCGCCTGGGTCAGCCCAGCCCGCTCACGGGCCTCCGCGATCCGCCGCCCGATCGTCTCCGCATCCACATGTTCCATAATAGAACATCACGCCGTCAGGGCTCCGGCGGCCGGTAGGTGATGTCGAGTTCGCTCGATATCTCCCGCATCATCAGCTCGAACATGGGGCCGGCGTCCCGCAGGGCGAACTCGAGGTGGCCGAAGACCTCCAGGCTCACACTGCCCTGGAGGCGCACCCAGCATTTGAGGAACTGCTGGATCACGCCCAGGGGCAGGTCCACGCCGAGGACGTCCTCGCGGTAGGAGCGCAACTGCTCCAGCAGGACGGGGTCGATCCTCTCGTCGGGCACCACGGGGAACGGCTTCTTCCGCCACAACTCCAGGAACAGCGACAGGAACGTCCAGCCGAACTCGCGGGCGCACTCCTCGGCCCAGTCCTCGTCGTGCCCCCTCCCGCGGACGGGCGCGCCGAACAGGAGCGCGTACTCGCGGGGATGGGCGAGGGCCCAGTGGCGGAAGCGCCGGGAGACCGCGAGGAACTTGCCGCTCATGTCGCCGTTCGGGACGGCCTGCAGGGCGTCATGGAGGGCGGCGGTCAGCTCGGTGAAGATCGCGCCGACGACATGGCGGAGCAGTTCGCCGTGGCTGCCGAAATAGCGGTAGAGGGCGGGCGCCGTCATGCCCATCTCGCGGGCGATGGCGCGCAGCGTCACCGCCTCGGGGCCCTCGGCGACGAGGATCCGGCGGGCGGTCCCGGTGATCTCCTGGACCGTCGCCTCGCGCAGCCGGTCGCGTCGTGACTTCACCGCTGCTCCTTCCGGTCGTCACGCATCTTTCCCCATGAACGACATTGACGACAGTGAACACCTTGTGCGATGTTAACACCGTTCGCAGTTAACGGCTTTCACCGCCGTGACGAGATGTAGCGAAGGAGTGGTCATGTTCGAGCAGTGGGGGCGCTGGGTGCACCGGCGGCGCCGGTGGGTGCTGGGCGCCGCGGCGGCCGCGCTCGTGTTCGCCGGCGTATGGGGGACGGGGGTCTTCGGCGCGCTCAGCGCGGCCGGGGGCTTCGCCACCCCCGGCAGCGAGAGCGCGCGGGCGTCCGAGATCGCCGAGCGGGACCTCGGACGCGAGGAGGCCGACGTCATCGTCCTGTACCGGGGCCGGACGAACGTGGACGATCCGGCGTTCCGGGCGGAGGTCGAGAAGTCGCTGCGCGCGCTGCCCGCCGGGCATGTCGCCGAGACGCTCACGTACTGGACGACCAGGTCGCCCCAGTTCGTGAGCACGGACCGCACCGCCACGTACGCCGTCCTGCGGCTGGCGGGCGCGGACGAGGGGGCCCGGCACGACGCCTACGAGGAGATCCGCGACGACCTGACGAAGGTCGGCGGCGGCCTCACCGCGCAGGTCGGCGGGACGATCGGCACCGAGGTGGCGGTCAACGAGCGGGTGTCGTCCGACATCGGGCGGGCCGAGGGCATGGCGATGCCGGTGCTGCTGGTGCTGCTCGTGGTGATCTTCGGCGGGCTGGTGGCGGCGAGCCTGCCGCTGCTGGTCGGCGGCCTCGCGATCCTCGGCTCGTTCACCGCGCTGCACCTGCTCACGTACGTGACCGACGTGTCGATCTTCGCGGTGAACATCACGACGTTCCTCGGCCTCGGTCTCGCGATCGACTACGGCCTGTTCGTGGTGAGCCGGTTCCGCGAGGAGATCCGCTCGAAGAGCGTCGAGGACGCCCTGGCCGCGACCATGGCCACCGCCGGGCGGACCGTCGCGGTCTCCGGCGTCACGGTCGCGGTCTCGCTGTCCGGCCTGCTGATGTTCGAGCAGAACTTCCTGGTCTCGATGGGGTACGGCGGCATCGCGACCGTGTTCGTGTGCATGATCGGGGCGCTGACCGTCCTGCCGGCGCTGCTGGCGGTGCTCGGGCCGAAGGTGGACGCGCTGCCGCTGCGGCGCGCGCGGAAGGCCGGAGCCGGCCGCGGGCGCGGCGAGGGCGCGTGGGGACGGCTCGCGCACAGCGTCATGCGCCGTCCGGTGGTCTACGCCGTGGCGACCGTCGCGCTGCTGCTGGCGCTCGGCGCGCCGTTCCTGCGCATCAACTGGGGCGGTGTGGACGCCCGCGTCCTGCCCACCGGCACCGAGGCCCGGGTCGTCGCCGAGACGCTCGAGACGCGCTTCCCCCGCAACGCGACCAGCCCCATCGAGGCCGTCGTGACCGGGACGTCCGACCGCGCCGCGATCACCGCGTACGGGGAGCGGCTCGCCGCCCTGCCCGGCGCCACGGGGGCGACCGTGACGGGGTCGGACGGCACGACGACGCGGATCGCCCTGCGCTACGCGGCCAAGCCGGACTCGGACGCGGCGCGCGACCTCGTCGGCGCGGTGCGGGACGTCCCGGCGCCGCCCGGCGCGCGGGTGCACGTCGGCGGGGAGACCGCCGAGATCGTCGACCAGCTCGACAGCATCGGCGCGACTCTGCCGTGGGTCGCGCTGATCGTCGGCGGCGCCACGTTCGTCCTGCTGTTCCTGGCGTTCGGGTCGGTGCTGCTGCCGCTGAAGGCGATCCTGATGAACACGCTGTCGCTGTCGGCGACGTTCGGCGCGGTGGTCCTGATCTTCCAGGACGGGAACCTGTCGGGCCTGCTGGACTTCACCGCGACCGGAGCGATCGCCCCGGCGATGCCGATCCTGATGCTGGCGATGCTGTTCGGGATCTCGATGGACTACGAGGTGTTCCTGCTGTCGCGGGTCCGCGAGCAGTACGACCTGACGGGGTCGAACACGGAGGCGGTCGCGGCGGGCGTGCAGCGCACCGGCGCGATCATCACGAGCGCGGCGCTGCTGTTCATCGTGGTGATCGGCGCGTTCGCCACGTCCGGTGTGACGTTCATCAAGATGACCGGCGTCGGCATGGTGATCGCGATCCTGGTGGACGCGACGATCGTGCGGGCGCTGCTCGTCCCCGCCACCATGCGGCTGCTGGGGCGGGCGAACTGGTGGGCGCCCGGCCCGCTGGCACGGCTCTACCACCGGTACGGCATCCGCGAGGGCGACGCCCCGGCCGCGGCGGCGGTCCGGACGGAACCGGCCCTGGCTCAGGCCGAATAGCAGGGCAAATATCATGAGCGCATGCTCTGGACGCGATATGTGGCGATCGGTGACTCCTTCAGCGAGGGGGTAGGCGACCCCGCTCCGGGCGGGGGATGCCGCGGCTGGGCGGACCGGGTGGCGGAGGAACTCGCCGCCCGGTCCCCCGGTCTCCGCTACGCCAACCTCGCGATCCGCGGCCGGCTGCTCGGCCAGATCATCGACGGCCAGCTCCCCGCGGCGCTGGCGCTGGAGCCCGATCTGGTGTCGGTGTCGGGCGGCGGGAACGACCTGCTGCGGCCGGGCGCCGACATCGACGCGCTCGCCGAGCGGATGGACGCGGCCGTCGCGCGGATCCGGGCGGCGGGCGCCGGCGCGCTCCTGTTCACCGGGGTCGATCCGGTGGGGTCGCCGGTGATCCGCCGGGTGCGGGGCCGCGTCGCCTGCTACAACGAGCACCTGCGGGCGATCGCGTCCCGGCACGGCGCGTTCATCGTGGACCAGTGGGCGATGCACGTCCTGCGCGACTGGCGCCTCTGGGACGTCGACAGGCTGCACATGAGCCCCGAGGGGCACCGGCGGGTCGCGCAGGCGGCGCTGGAGACGCTCGGCGTCCCGGACGCGGGCGACTGGCGCGTTCCCGAGCTGGCCCCCCTGCCGGAGCTGAGCAGGGGCGCCCAGCGGCTCGCGACGTACCGGTGGGCGCGCGGGTACCTGGCCCCGTGGGTCGGCCGCCGGCTGCGGGGCGAGTCGTCCGGCGACCTCATCACGGCGAAGCGGCCGGAGCTCGCCCCGGTCGAGTAGCCGGACGGGTGACGGCGGGACAGCTGGCGGCGGTCAGGCCGACCTGCGCTTCGCGGCGGGCTGCTTCTTCTCCGCGGGCTTGGCGGGAGCCTTGGCCGCGGGCTTCCGCCCGGTGGCCGCCTTCCGCGCCGCGGTCGTCTTCCGCGCGGCCGGCTTCTTCGCGGACGTCCCGCCCCCGGCGCGGCTCTTCTTGGCGGCCTCGACGCTCGCGCGCAGCGCGCTGAGCAGGTCGGCGGCGGGCTCCTCGGCGCCCTCCTCCGCCGGGCGGGTGATCTCCCTGCCCTCGATCTTGGCGTCGATGACGGCCTGGAGCGCCTCGCGGTAGGCGTCCTTGTAGTCGGACGGGTCGAACTCGCCCTCCATGGACTCGATCAGAGAGGTCGCCATGGTGAGCTCCTGCTTGCGGACCTCGATGTCCTCCTCCAGGAAGGGGAAGTCGGGGACACGGACCTCATCCGGCCACAGCATGGTCTCCAGCACGAAGACACCCTCCCGGACGCGGAGGGTGGCGAGGGACTCCCGCTGCCGGAGCGCCACCTTGACGATCGCGACCTGCCCCGAGGACTCGAGGGCGTCCCGCAGGAGGACGTACGGCTTGGCCCCCTGCCCGTCCGGCTCCAGGTAGTAGGACTTGGCGAAGTAGATGGGGTCCACCTCCGCCTGCTCCACGAACTGGAGGACGTCGATACGGCGGCTGGTGGTCAGCGGGAGGTCGGCGAAGTCCTCGTCGGTGAGGACGACCGTCTCGCCGCCGGGCAGCTCGAAGCCCTTCGCGATGTCCGAGTAGGGGACCTCCTCCCCGTCGACGGTGCACACGCGCTTGTACTTGATGCGCCCGCCGTCCTCGCGGTGCACCTGGTGGAAGGCGACGTCCCGCTGCTCCGTCGCCGAATACAGCTTCACCGGGATCGTCACCAGGCCGAACGAGATCGCGCCCTTCCAGATACTCCGCATGACCTGTCCTTACCCACGGCGGCCCCGAGCGTTCCCCTCCAGGGTCGCAACCGGGCGCGATTTGTTCCACAACGATCTGTTGATCCTTTTCCCCGATGCGCGCGCAGGGTAAGACGCGGGTATGACGATGCCGTGGCCGGTCGAGCCGATGATGGCCGCCACCGGGGAGCTGCCCGCCGGCGGCCGGTGGGGCCTGGAGCTGAAGTGGGACGGCGTGCGCGTCATCGCGCAGGTGACGGCCGACGGGGTCCGCGCGGGAGGGCGGCGCGGGGGCGACGTCCTCGTCCGCTATCCGGAGCTGTCGGGGCTGTCCGACCTGCTCCCCCACCATGACGCCCTCCTGGACGGGGAGGTCGTCGCGTTCGAGTCGGGCCGCCCGAGCTTCGAGCGGCTCCAGCGGCGGATGCACGTGTCGCGCCCCGATCCCCGGCTGATCCGGGAGGTCCCCGTCCGGTACGTGGTGTTCGACGTCCTGTTCCTGGACGGGGCGCTCCTGTACGACACCCCTTACGCGGACCGCCGGAAGATCCTGGCCGGGCTCGACCTCGCCGGCACCGGCCCGGTGGAGGTCCCCCCGTACCTGGACTCCGACGACACCGAGCAGGTGGAGGAACTCATCGCCTTCACCCGCGAGCAGCACCTGGAGGGGGTCATGGCAAAACGCCTCGACTCCCCCTACCGCCCCGGGCGCAGGGTCGACTTCTGGCGCAAGGTCAAGAACTTCCTCACCCGCGAGGTCGTCGTGTGCGGCTGGAAGCCCGGCAAGGGACGCCGCGAGGGCGGCGTCGGGTCGCTCCTCCTGGGCGAGTACGACGGGAAGGGGCGCCTCGGGTTCATCGGCCACGTCGGCACGGGCTTCACGGAACGTGCGCTGGACGAGCTCTACACGGCCCTGTGGCCCCTGCGCCGCCCTACGGCCCCCTACGACGACCCCGTCCCGCGCGAGTACGTCCGGGACGTCCAATGGGTTGAGCCGATGCTCGTCGGGGAGGTGGCCTACAGCGCCCTCACCCGGGAGGGACGTCTCCGTCACCCCGCCTGGCGGGGCCTCCGGGACGACAAGGACCCCCTGGAGGTGACGAGTGAGCAGTAGCGGAAAGGTCGGCGTGGAGGTCGACGGCCGGCAGCTCACCCTGTCCAACCTCGGCAAGCACCTGTACGCCGCGTTCACCAAGGGCGAGGTCATCGACTACTACGCCCGCGTCGCCCCCGTGATGCTGCCCCACCTCAGGGACCGGCCCGCGACCCGGATCCGCTGGCCGGACGGCGTCGAGGGCGGCCGGTTCTTCGAGAAGAACGCCCCGTCCCATACGCCGGACTGGATACGGACGGCGAACGTCCCCACCCCGGGCAGTTCCACGGGACGCGAGACGCTCGACTTCATCGTCGTCGACGATCTCCCGACCCTGGTGTGGTGCGCGAACCTGGCCGCGCTGGAACTGCACGTCCCGCAGTGGAAGGTGGGGCCGCGCGGGGGGATCCGCAGCCCCGACCTGGTGGTGTTCGACCTCGATCCGGGCCCGCCCGCCACGATCGTCGAGGCGTGCCGGGTCGCCTCCCTGCTCCGCGAACTCCTCGCGGAGGACGGCCTCGAGGCCTATCCCAAGACCAGCGGCAAGAAGGGCCTGCACCTCTACGTCCCGGTCCGGGAGACGGACCGGACGTCCGACTACGCCAGGTCCGTCGCGCGACGCCTCGCCGCGGAGCACCCCGGCCTCGTCGTCGCCAGGATGGACAAGAGCCTCCGCAAGGGCAAGGTCTTCGTCGACTGGAGCCAGAACAACCCCTCGAAGACGACCGTGGCCCCCTATTCGCTGCGCGCGGCGGACGCCCCGTCCGTCTCGATGCCCCTCACATGGGACGAGCTGGGGTCATGCCAGGACGCGTCCGGTCTCTCCTTCACCCCCGACGAGGCCCTCGAGCGCGTCGACGAGCTCGGCGACCTTCTAGAGCCGCTTCTCGGGGAGCACAAATCCACCCTCCCTTGACGGGATGTATCCGAATCGCCACGCTGCGGCGCGCTGTTCCGCCACCATGAACCCCAGGGGACCGAGAAGCGAACCGCGGAAGGACGAACAGTTGTCGCAGAACCATCACTACGACGTTGTGGTGCTGGGCGGGGGGACGGCGGGGGAACTGGTGGCCACCGGGCTCGCCCGCGCCGGGCGCGGCGTGGCGCTCGTGGAGAACCGCCTGGTCGGGGGCGAATCGCCGTACTTCGCCTGCGTGCCGTCGAAGTCACTGCTCCGCTCCGCGCAGCGCGGCGAGACCTGGGAGGCCGCCGTCGCCCGGCGCGATGAACTAGCCCGGCACTGCGACGACGACCGGATCGTCGCCCGAATGGCCGAGGACGGCGTCACGGTCCTGCGCGGGCGGGGCCGCGTCACCGGCGCCGGGACGCTCGACGTGGACGGCACCGCCTGCGGGTTCGACGACCTGGTCGTCTGCACCGGCGGCGAGCCCGTCGTGCCGGCCGCCGGCGGCCTCGCCGACGTCCCGTTCTGGACCAGCGGCGAGGCGCTCACCGTGCCCGACCTGCCGCGCCGGCTCGTCGTGCTCGGCGGCGGCCCGGTCGGCTGCGAGCTCGCGCAGGTGTACGCGGCGTTCGGCTCGCAGGTCGCGCTGATCGAGCCCGCCGGCCGGCTGCTCATCGCCGAGGCGCCGTTCGCGGGCGACGTCCTCACGGGCGTGCTCCGCCGGATGGGCGTCGACCTGCGGCTCGGCGCCGCGCTGAGCCAGATCGAGCGCAAGGAGACCGGGCTGCGGCTCTGGCTGTCGGACGGCGGGACGATCGACGCCGACCGCGTCCTCGTCGCCGCCGGTCGGCGCCCCCGCGTCGAGGGCCTCGGGCTGGAGGAGCTGGGCGTCGCCCTGTCCCCCGGCCACGGGATCCCGGTCGACGGGACGTGCCGCGTCCCGTCCGAGAGCGGCCGGATCTGGGCCGCCGGGGACGTCACGGGCCTCGCCCGCACCGCGCACGCCGCCCGCTACCAGGCGCGCGTCGTCGTGGAGAACATCCTCGGCCGCCCCAGGGAGGCCGACTACCGGGCGATCCCGAGGGTCGTCCACACGACGCCCGCGGTGTACGCGGTGGGCATCGCGCCCGCGCAGGCGGAGGAACGCGGCATAGACCTGCTCACCGCCGGGTACGACCTCGCGGCGACGGCCCGGGCGGCGGTGGACGCCGACGACCGCGGCCGGGTGGAGCTGTACGCCGACCGGTCGCGCGGGGTGCTGGTCGGCGCCGCCGCGGCGGGGCTCCATGCCGAGGAGTGGATGAGCGAGATCGCGCTGGCCATCCGCGCGGAGACGCCGCTGAGCCTGCTCACCGACGTCGTCCACGCGTTCCCGACGTACGGTGAGGCGGTGGAGGCGCCCCTGCGGGAGCTGGCCGGGCACATGCAGACCTGACGGGCCGGCGCCGGGAGGCCGCGGCCGTGGACGAAGCTCTGGAAGGACGCGCGTGATGAGCGAGACCGAGAACGTTGACCAGCCACCCGTCCCCGACGACGCTCCCGAAGCGGACGCGGCCGAACAGCGCGCCCCCACGGAGGAGGAGGGCGCGGAGTGGCCCGACCACGTCCCGTTCGACGCGAACGAGGCCGACGCCGCCGAGCAGAGCCGGGAGATCCCCCTGGACGAGGACGACTACCGCTGAGATTCCCCTCCGCCGATCACCCGGAGTGCGACCGGGGAGGCCGACGTCGGAAATAGACTGACCTGGGCGAAGGAACGTCAGCGGTCGTTGTTAGTGACCAGCGAGGTTACCCGCGCGTAGGATGATGGGATCGTTTTCCCGCGACGGACACCCGGCCGTCGCGCCGACCGGTGATCGGAGAAGTGTGGTGACCGCGACCCCGGACGCCCGCCCCCGCGGCACGAGGCTGCCGCGAATGGCGCGCCGCAGGCAACTGCTCGGCGCGGCCCAGGAGGTGTTCGTCGCACAGGGGTACCACGCCGCGGCGATGGACGAGATCGCCGAGCGTGCGGGCGTGAGCAAGCCCGTCCTCTACCAGCACTTCCCTGGCAAGCTGGAGCTGTATCTGGCCCTGCTCGACGAGCACGCGGAAGCCCTGGTGCAGACCGTGCGCGGGGCCCTGGAGTCCACCTCGGACAACAAGCTCCGCGTCCAGGCCAGCATGCAGGCCTTCTACGACTTCGTGGCGGGCGACGGCGAGGCGTACCGGCTCGTGTTCGAGTCCGACCTGCGCAACGTCGCGCCCGTCCGGGCCCGCGTCGACCGCGCCAACCAGCAGTGCGCCGAGATGATCGCCCAGGTGATCGCCGAGGACACCGGCGGCTCCGCCGAGGAGGCGTTCCTGCTCGGCATGGGCCTGGTCGGGATGGCCGAGGTCAGCGCCCGCTACTGGCTGTCGCAGCACCGCGCGATCCCCAAGGAGACCGCCGAGACGATCATCGCCCGGCTCGCCTGGCGCGGCATCTCCGGTTTCCCGCGCACGGGCTGAGCCGTTCCTGGAGCGCCGGCGATCTCCGTGCCACCATCGGGGACGGGACGGCCCGCCGCCGGGCGGGCCGCGCCGGACGACGGGAGCATCGCGTGCAGGTTCGCATCGGCGTGCAGTTCGTGCCCAAGGAGCTCGTGGTCGACACGGCGGAGTCCGCCGACCAGGTCGAGCGGGCGCTCCGGGAGGCCCTGGCCGCGGAGGGCGGCGTCCTCGTCCTGAAGGACCGCCGGTCCGGCCGGGTCGTCGTGCCGGCGGACCGGGTCGGCTATCTGGAGATCTCCGAGGACGAGGAGCGCAGCGTGGGGTTCGGCACCCAGTACACGTGATCGCTCATTTCGCCTTGGCGGCGGCTTCGATCTTCGCGTAGAGGCCGGGGACGATCAGGTCCTTCACCTTGTCGTAGGGCGCGGTGAAGGCGAAGTTGTTGCAGTCGGTGCCGGTCGTCGACCAGATCAGCTCGATGCCCTGCGGGGTGAACAGGATCCCGGCGGGGGCGGGCGAGGCGATCGGGTCGCCGTCGCGCTTGCCGGGCGACAGGTCCGCGACCTGGGGCGGGTCGAGTTCGCAGTCCGCCCAGTCGTCCTTGGGGCCGCTGAGCCGCTCCCACAGCGTCTTCATGCCGGACGGGGTGAGGGCCGCGGAGGTGAGGACGTCCTTGGGGCCGAGTTCCTTGCCCGCCTCGACGTCCACCGTGACGGGGACGGTCGGCAGGCCGCCCTCCCCCTCGTAGCAGGGGATCATCTGGATCGCGTTGGCGGCCGACACCACCTCGCCGCGCAGCCCGAACCGCACCTTGGTCTGGATCGTGCTGGACCGGCCCTTGCACTCGGCCTTCTGCTCCGGCAGGAGCGTCGCGGCGGCCCAGTTCACCGCCCAGTCGAGGGGGCCGCGGAACGCCGCGTTGAGCCGCTTCGCCGCCGCCGCGTCCGCCATCCCGGTGATCTCGACACGCTCGGCGTTGTTGAGTTTGACCAGCTTGTCCGGGTAGGCGGTGTTGTCGCGCTGGACGATCGGCCCGGCCGCGGGCGTGTCCGCGCCGGAGCCGCCGGACGAGCATCCCGCCGCCGCGATCGCGGCGGCGGCCGCCACCGCCGCCATGCCCGTGATTCGTGCCCGCATCCGCCCCATCCTTCACAACGACCACCGGAACACCCCGCGATCTCGCGGAGATCCAAGGATGTCAGGGTTCGGCGGCGCCGGGAGCCCGGCCTTCCACTTCAAAGGATCTTCATCCCGCCGATTGTCCGGATGTGGCCGTCGCGGCGGTGCCGCCGGCCGGCCGCTCCGGAGGTCGTCCCGTCCCGGATAATCCCTGGCGGACGGGGCATGGAATACACCGGATCGCCCCGACGTTGGGACATGTGATCGGCTATTGGTGTAAGGAATCGATGGTCGGTACACTGCGTGGCGGAGTGTGACCGCACGCAGCCACAATGAGTGACTGCTTTCAACCCCTGACTGCGGTCGCCGAAGAATGTGACTGACGGCTGGTCCCTCCCGCGCGAGCGCGCGGCCATCGGCACGACCGGTGGGCCCGATGACGAGCCCGACCGGCACCGAGAGCCGCGCCGCACCCGGGAGCGTGGACCCCGCATATTGGAGGCTGGAAGCCCTGACTACCTTTCGTGACCTCGGGGTCGTACCCGAGATAGCCGACGCCCTCGCCGCAGAGGGCATCGTGGAAGCGTTCCCCATCCAGGAACTCGCCCTGCCGATCGCGCTGGGCGGGCACGACATCATCGGCCAGGCCCGCACGGGCACCGGCAAGACCCTCGCCTTCGGCGTCGCGCTCCTGCAGCGCATCGAGCACGGCGGCCGCGAGCCGCGCGCGCTCGTCGTCGCCCCGACCCGCGAGCTGGCCCTCCAGGTCACCGACGACCTCCTGGTCGCCGGCGGCAAGCTCGGCAGCCGCGTCCTGTCCGTCTACGGCGGGCGCGCGTACGAGCCGCAGATCTCCGCCCTCAAGGACGGCGTCGACGTCGTCGTCGGCACGCCCGGCCGGCTCCTCGACCTGGTCAAGCAGAAGCACCTCGACCTGTCCAAGGTCGAGATCCTGGTGCTGGACGAGGCCGACCGCATGCTCGACCTCGGGTTCCTGCCCGACATCGAGCGGATCATCGACCGGATCCCGGCGCAGCGGCAGACGATGCTGTTCTCCGCGACCATGCCCGGCGAGATCGCCGCGCTGTCGCGCAAGTACCTGACCCGCCCGACGAACGTCCGGGCCGAGTCCCACACCGAGTCCGAGGCGACCCC
The DNA here is from genome assembly GCF_000718255.1 of Spirillospora albida. GTDB lineage: Bacteria > Actinomycetota > Actinomycetes > Streptosporangiales > Streptosporangiaceae > Spirillospora > Spirillospora albida. The sequence continues at coordinate 160,917 of NZ_JOFJ01000015.1, read as the reverse complement.
GCAGGTCGTCCAGCACGTCTTCCAGGCCCACCAGATGGACAAGCCGGAGATGGTCGCCCGCCTGCTGCAGGCGGAGGGCCGCGGCCTGAGCATGGTGTTCTGCCAGACGAAGCGGACCTGCGACCGCGTCGCCGCCGAGCTCGTCTCGCGCGGGTTCGACGCCGCCGCCGTCCACGGCGACCTCGGCCAGAGCCAGCGCGAGCGGGCGCTGCGCGCGTTCCGCAACGGCAAGATCGACGTGCTGGTGGCCACCGACGTCGCCGCCCGCGGCCTCGACGTCGACGACGTGACCCACGTCATCAACTACGAGTGCCCCGACAGCGCGGACACCTACGTCCACCGCATCGGGCGGACCGGCCGGGCCGGCAAGGAGGGCGTCTCGGTGACGCTCGTCGACTGGTCCGACCTCACCCGCTGGAAGCTGATCAACAGCTCGCTCGACCTGCCGTTCCCGGCGCCGGAGGAGACCTACTCCACCTCGCCGCACTTCTTCGAGGCGCTCGCCATCCCCACCGGGACCAAGGGCCGCCTGCCGAAGGACCAGCGCGGCGAGCGCGCCGGCCTGGCCGCCGAGGAGCTCGAGGACATCGGCGAGACCGGCAAGACCCGCAGCCGCGACGACCGCGCCGACCATGCCGACCATGCCGACCGTGCCGACAGCGACCCGGACGAGCGTCCGCGTCCGGCCCGCCGCAAGCGGAGCCGCAACCGCACCCGCGGGGGCAGGCCCGTGCAGGCGGGGCAGGCCGCCGCCGAGCCGGCGAAGCCCGCCGACACCGACTCCGAGCCCGCCGCCGACGCGGTCGCGACCGAGCGCAAGCGCAGCCGGAGCCGCCGCCGCACCCGCGGGGGCAAGCCGGCCGCGGCCGGCGAGACGCAGCCGACCGCCTGACCTCGCTGCGAGATCACGACCCCTCTCGTGATCTCGCGGCGCGCAAGGCCAATGCCGTCCCCGGGTGGTCGGTGATCAGCACCGCGACCCGGGGATCCGCCAGGAACCGCCGCATCGACGGCGCGGCGTTCACCGTCCAGATCATGGCGGGGAACCCGGCCCGCGCGCACTGCCGCAGCACCCCGGCCCGCGCCAGCCGGTGGTTGAGGGCGACCATGTCGGCGCCCGCCCGGCGGATCAGCCGCACCGGGACGAAGTCCCGGTGGGCGCCCCGTTCCCGCAGCCCCCGCCCCACCGACAGGGCCGTGGTGACCTGCGGGAACCGTCGTTTGATCTCGACCAGCGAGGAGATCTCGCGGGTCGTCACCACGAACCGCCCGGCCCCGAAGATGCGCAGCGCCAGCGCCACGGTCTCGTGCTCGCAGCCGCGCTCCTTGAGATCGAGATGCCCGCGCGCCCGCCCGGCGATCAGCTCCATGGCCTCGTCGACCCGCGGCAGCGGTGACAGCTCCCTGGCCCGCGCGTACGGGATGCGGCCGAGGTTCAGCCCCCCGATGTGGGGATCATGGTGGACGACGAGCCGCCCGTCGCCCGTCCGCCGGATGTCGATCTCCACGTACTCGGCCCCGGACGCCACCGCGTCCGCGAGGCCCGCGAAGCCCGCCTCGTCCCGCCGGTGGGCGGAGATCGCCGGTTCCACACCGTGGACGCTAGCACCCCGTTTCGTCCGTGGCCGACCCCGGACATCCGTTTAGTATGGTGGCCCTCCGTGAGCACGCCCCGGTTCCTGAGCCTGCCCCCCGGTGCCCTGCGGACGACGATCGAGACGTCCCGCGGCCCCTTCGCCGCCCTGGAGGCCCTTCCCGGGTCGGGTGTCGCCGAGCGCTGCCCCGCCCTCCTCGTTCCCGGTTTCACGGGCAGCAAGGAGGACTACATCGCCGTCCTGCAGACCCTCGCGTCGTCCGGCCGCCGCGTCGTGGCGATCGACATGCGCGGCCAGTACGAGTCCCCGGGTTCGCCGGACGACCCCGCCGCCTACACGCTGGCCGCCCTGGGCGAGGACATCACCGCCCTCATGGAGGCCCTCGGGCCCGACCCCGTCCATTTGGTGGGGCACTCGTTCGGCGGGCTCGTCACCCGCGAGGCAGTCCTCGCGGGCCGGGCGCGGCCGGCGTCCTTCACGCTGATGAGCTCCGGGCCGTCCGCCCTCACCGGCCGGTCCGCCGCGAAGGCCCAGGCGCTCCGCGACGCCCTCCCGGAGCTGGGCATGGCGACGATCTGGGAGATCTCCCTGGAACCCGGCTATGTCGGAAGCGGCGTCGCCGCCGACATCGTCCGGTTCCTGGAGGGCCGCACACTGGGCAACTGCGAGAACGGCCTGGTGCGCATGGCGGACCAGCTGCTGACGGCCCCTGACCGGGTGGAGGAGCTGGCGAAGTACGCGAAGGCCGAGCACCTGCGCGTGCTCGTCCTGTACGGCGAGGACGACGACGTCTGGTCCCCCGAGATCCAGGCCGCCATGGCGGAACGCCTCGAAGCGCACAAGGTCGTCATCCCGAGCGCCGCCCACTCCCCCGCCTGGGAGGCCCCCGAGACGACGGCGCAGGCCCTCCTCAGCCACTGGATCCAGTCCGAACGCGACCACCGCTGAGGCTTCAGAACCGGACGAAGTAGAACCAGAGCTTCCCGGCACCACCCTTGTGGGCGGACTCGCGGACGAGGAGCGCCGGCGGCGACACGGCCGCCCGCGCCGATGTACACCGATCGCGTCCTCCGTCAGGTTGACGTCACGATCCCGGCCGCTCCACAGCCCCTCACCGCTGACGGCGCCCTTCCGCCACAGCGGGCGTCAGCCGTCCCCGGGGTGGGCGGTACCGCTGGACGGAGCCGGGCACTCCTCACGCGTCCCGTCGTATCGGGCCTGTTCCGGGACGAGAGACGTCTGGTGCAGGGGGTCGGGGGCGTGCGCGATCTCGAACCAGACCCGGAGGCGCCCGTCGTCCAGCGCCTCGAAACCCCACGAACTGCTGAGCGCTCGCATCATCGGGATGCCCCGGCCGTGCTCGCCGCACGGGTCGTCCAGGTCATGCGGGACGGCCCCGCCGCCACCGTCGATGACCTCGACGCGGATGGTCCCCGCGCAGAGGAAGACGTCGACCTCCACGACATCGCCCGTCCCGTGCACGATCGCGTTCGTCAGCGCCTCCGAGAGCAGCAGGACGCCGTCGTCGCACACGCTGTGCTGCGGACCGAGAAGCGGTGCGAGCCGGCCCAGCAGCCACCGCCGGCCGTGCGCGACGTTCCGCTTCGTGGACGGGATGATGCACGTCCCCAGGTGATGGCGCGTCATCCCCCGTTCACCGTCCAGGCGATCCGCGCGGCCACACCGGGCACGTCGGCGGCGCCGGTGCACTGGTCACCGAACGCGTAGAGCCACCGCCCGTGATGGTCGACCGCCGCCACCCCGAGCCGCGCCCCCGGCCGCGCCGGATACGGAACCCACAGGACGGACTCGCCCCGCCGAGGGTTCTGCAGCAGGGACGCGCACCCCTCCCGTTCGCGCAACTCGTAACACATATGGGCGAGAAGCCCGAACCGCACCGAGTGCGGCGATTGCCCCATTGCCACCGCCTGGCCACCCTTCTCCGAGCACGCGCGCGGATCACGATGTCCAGACGACCTCAGTGATCGCGCTTCTGCCGTGCGTGATGAACGCTACGGTCAGAGTGTGCGCCGACACGGTGCGTTCTGCAACAAGAACAGACTGAACTATCGCAGTTTGGTTTGTTGATCTCCGACCGAGTCACCATGTAACGAGTAGGAAGGGACAAAGTGGCCACTCGCCGAAGCCCTACGGTGCGCAAGCGCCGCCTGGCCGCCGAACTGCGTCGGCTTCGCAAAGAAGCAGGTCTCACTCGCGAAGACGTGGCCGAACGCATCGGTTGCGCTCCAGTGACGATCACCCGGGTCGAAACAGGGCAGAGCGGGGCCCGGGTGGGTGAGGTCTCCCTGATGCTCGACGTCTACGGAGTCGTCGGGGACGAGCGCGAGGCACTGCTCCAAGTCGCCAAGGATGCCCGCAAACGCGGCTGGTGGCATTCCTACAGTGGCGCTATTCCATCGTGGTTTCAGGTCTACGTGGGCTTGGAAGAAGAAGCGACCTCAATCCAGGACTACCAACCGGAGGTGGTCCCCGGAATACTCCAGACCGAGGCGTATGGCAGGGCAACTTACCTAGCCGAGGCCGTAGTTCCCGTGGGACAAGAGATCGACCGGCAGATCAACCTTCGCCTCGAACGCCAAAAACGCATTCTAGAAGCCGACAACCCTCCAGACATGTGGTTTGTGATCAACGAAGCCGTAATACGCCGAAGCGTGGGCGGAATCACCGTCATGCAGGATCAACTCGACCACCTGGTGCGCCTGTCCCACCTACCCAACATCACCCTCCAGGTACTCCCGTTCACTGCAGGCGCCCATCCCGGAATGCAGGGAGGCTTCCGGATCCTGGACTTCCCCAACCCGGCCGACCCCGCGGTCGTGTACGTCGAGTACCGAAGGGGAAGCCTATTCCTGGAGAAAGCAGATGACGTGAGCAGTTATACATCGGTGTTCAATCACCTCAGAGCACAGGCCCTGAGCCGCACAGAGTCACGTGACCTGGTCATGGCCGCAGCTCAAGGTATTGCCTAATCGTCAACTCTGAGGAACAGTGGTCTTCCATGGACACGGCTAACATCACCTGGCGCACGAGCAGGCACAGCATTGGCAATGGCGGCGAATGCGTCGAGATCGGAACTTGGCGCAAGAGCAGCCGGAGCGCCGACGAAACCGACTGCGTGGAGGTGGCGGCGGGCGAGGCGCTGGTGCTGGCGCGGGACTCCAAGGACCCGGATGGAACCGTCCTGGCCTTCGGATCCGACGCATGGGCCGCCTTCCTCGGCACGGTGAAGAGCGGCCGGCTCGACCTCCGCTCCCGGTGACGCGAGCCACGCCGCCCGTCCCCGTCACGATCATCGAGGACGACCTCACCGGCCCGGAGATCATCCGCTTCTTGGAAGAGCACGTCGAGGAGATGCGGTCGATCACCCCGCCGGAGAGCAAGCACGCCCTGGACCTGGACGGCCTGCGCAAGCCCGACATCCGCTTCTGGACCGCCTTGGACCAGGGCACCATCGTGGGCTGTGCCGCCCTCAAGACCCTGGACGCGTCCCACGCCGAGTTGAAGTCGATGCGCACACGCCCCATCCGCAAACGCAGCGGCATAGCGACCCGACTGCTCTCCCACGTCCTACAAGAAGCCGAACGAATGGGCTTCACGCGGCTGAGCCTGGAGACGGGCTCAGCCGCCTTCTTCCACCCCGCCAGAAGTCTCTACGAGAAGTTCGGCTTCACGCCCTGCCCGCCCTTCGCCGACTACCGAGAAGACCCCCACAGCGTCTTCATGACAAGACGGCTCTAAAGTCAGCCACCGTCCGCGGACTTGCCGTCCGGGGACGTGAAAGTGATGCGTGCGGCCCCTGGCGCGACCCTCCCGGACACCGTTGCGCAGGAGTGTGGCGAGACGGCAGGCATCGCGCGACGGCTGGGCCGAGCGGGAGGTCGACGTCGCTGGTCGTGGCTATGGCCAACCCGTTGCCCTTTGCTGTAGATCTCGGGAATGAGCCGAGGCCCGATGGAAGTCCGCTCGTTCGTGGAGACCGACCGCGCAGAGCTGCGAGAACTGTTCGGTCGCGTCGGCGAGGGGTCTCCGACCGCCTCCCTGTGGGGACATCTGGACTCCGAAGCCGCCATCTACCTGATCCCCTACATGGATCTCGTACCGGAATCCCTGTTCGTCGCCACGGTCGATGGAGCGCTGGTCGGCTACCTCACGGGGTGCCCGGACAGCTCGGCGTTTCCGAGCGAGACCGAACGCATGACGCGGGCCATCAAGGAGTACAAGCTGGCGCTGCGGCCCAGGACCAGTGCCTTCTTCGGACGCGCCATGCTCGACAGCGTGTCGGCCCTTCTCCGGAGGGAGCCCACCGCGAAGGACTTCGACGATGATCGGTGGCCCGCCCACCTCCACATCAACGCGGCACCCGAGGCACGCGGAACCGGTGCCGCCGATGCGCTGATGAACCGCTGGCTGGAGCGGCTGACGAGAAGCGGCTCCCCCGGCTGCCACCTGCAGACCCTGGTCGAGAACACCCGTGCGGTGCGGTTCTTCGAACGTATGGGCTTCACCCCATATGGTCCGACGCCCCTGGTGCCCGGCTTGAGGTACAACGGCAAGCGCCTCCGCCAGCAGACGATGGTCTGGGACGCACCTCGATGAACCCGCATTTGAGGCGCGATCCGACGTTCCTCATTCCGAGCGCGATGCGTCGTCGGTCAGGCCGATCAGGTCGGTGAGGACTTCGGAGGTGGTGACCGGGTCGAGGTCGCCGAAGCGGAATGACGTGGGGGCGCCCTTCCTGTAGCTGTAGGGGGACGCGGCGAGCCTGACGTCGACGAGGCGCTGCGCGCCGCCGAGCATGTGGGAGTCGCCGACCGGGATGCCGGGGTCGAGGGTGATCACCAGGTGGCGGTCGGGGGCGACCTGGCGGGAGATCCACTGCTCGATGCCGGCGTCCATCGGGGCCCCGCGCTCCCAGCCGCGCCGGACCAGGCCGAGCAGGCCGCCGACATCGACCCACTCATCCTCGAACCGCGTGAGGCGTCCGGCGGCGCGCTCGTCCTGCGTCAGGCGGTGGACGGGACGGGCGAGCTGAGGGAACGACTGCAGGATCTCGTAGTCGGTGAACAGCTCCGTCCACTTCTTCAGTTCGCCGTCCAGGTCGACGGGGTGGGCGACGCGGATCTCCGCTGTTTCCGGGAGGAGGACGGTGTCGTCGTCGGCGTCGGCGAACGTGCCGTCCTCGGCGACGCGGAAGGAGATCGTGGTTCCGTCGAGCTCGGTGAGCCAGATCACGCGGCGGACGAGATGGCCGAGCAGCGGGTGCCGCACGAGCAGGTCGCCGAACTCGTTGAGCGGCCAGGTCTTGCGGGTCACCATGGCCTGTTCGAGGCGGCGGATCTGGTCTGCGGCGACCGTCCGCGCGTCCTTCTTCAACGCGGAGAACCGCTTGTAGGCGGCGGGGGCCAGCTCCGGGTCGTCCGTGGCGCCGGGCCGGGGCAGCGACTTGCGGAACGCGCCGTCCTCGTCGGCGACCGTCGGCCTCAGCAGCTCGTCGAACCCGATCGTGAACCGGCGCGGGCCGTAGTCGAGCGTGAGGGTGCCGGACGCGTCGAGACCGAAATCCGGGACGAGCCGGTCCGCGAGCCGCTCGGCGCTGAGCCCCAGCTCGGCGGCGAGTTCCTGGATCTTCTCCTGTGCGCGCGTGCGCAGGCCCTTGAACTTCACCCGCTGCGAGATGGAATGCAGGTGCATCAGCGCCGTCTCGGTGCCGATGCCGGCCAGGACGTCCAGGCCGAGGACCGCCTTGGCGTGGCCGCCGTCCCCCGGCCACGCCCGGATCACCGGGGTGAGCCGGCGGACCGTCCCGTCGTCGCCGGTCAGCGCGAGCTGGGTGAGCGCCCAGTTCTCCTTGGAGGGGGCGCCGCACGTCTCCCACCAGCGGAACAGCGTCCAGCCGAACTCGGCGAGGGAGGACGGATCGCACAGCTCCCGGACGACCCGGACGCCCGCGTACTCATCGCCGACCCTCGACATCGCCAGCATCGTCAGGACATGCCCGGCCGCCTCGTCCGGAAGTGCCCGCTCGCGGTCGCGCAGCAGGATCTGCGGCAGCATGCGCGGGGCCGCCCAGCCGGTGTCCGGGATGTTCTTGGGCAGGTCGTCCAAGGGGTCGGCGGCCAGCAGCGCCTCGATCGCGGCGGCGGCCGCCTCGCCGTGGACGCCCGCCGCCTCGATGATCGGCGCGGGCCCGTGCCGGTCGGCGATGAGGCGCAGGGCGGCCTCGGCGGCGCGGCGGGGCGGGCCGGGCTTGCCGAGCGCGTCCGGGATGAGGGCGGGCGCGGCGGCGGCGCCGTGCCGGCGGAACCAGGCGCGGGCCGTCCTGCCGCCGGCCTTGAGGCGGACGAGCCACTCCGCCATGGTCAGCGCGATCTCGTCGGTGAGCAGCGGCAGCAGGTACGGTCCGAGCTCGGACGGCCTGCGGCGGGCGAGGGCGAGGGCGGGTTCGCCGGCGTCCGCCCCGCGGCGCGCGACGAGCGGGCCCAGCCATTCGTGCGCATCCCACGGATCGTGGGGCTCCCAGCTCTTCAGCAGAGGGCGCACCAGCTCGTCCGGGCCCTTGAGCACGAAGGTCTTGCCCTCCCATGCGTAGGAGACATTCCCTGCGGCGAACTGCTCCGCCACCTTGTCGTGGTCGCATTCCCAGAGCCGCATGTGGCTGGGGAGCCGCGCCGCCCAGGTGTCACGTTCGCCCGGCCCCCAGGACACCGCGCGGGAGCCGGGCGCGGTCAGGCCGTTGATGACGACGGGCTTGGCCTTCTTGCGCGGGCGGGTCCACGGCGGCTCGGCCAGCAGGGGCGGCAGGTCGGCGGCGTGCGGAAGGCGCCGGTTCGCGTCCAGGATCTCCCGGATCTTCGCCTGCTGCTCGTCGGGGAGGTCGCGGGACACGTCCTCGGCGATATCCGGGTTGGCGCGGACGTGCGCGGAGAGCAGATCGGCGGCCTGGGGTGCGGCGGCCGCCGCCAGCAGCCGCATCGCGCGGGCCGGGAACCGCCGGGCGGCCACCACGAGGGCGGGTACGGTATCGGGCTCACCGATCCGGTCGAGGAGGGCCTCGAACGCCTCGTCCACCGGCAACCCGGCGAGGAAGTCCAGGATCATGCGAGTGGTGTCGGCGGACCGGCGTCCCAGCGCGCCGGCCAGCAGCGGCACCACCGTCGCGGGGCCGACGCCCTCGATCAGCGTCGCGATCACCTCGCGGTTGCACGTGGTGAAGAGCCCCAGCTTGAGCACCGCGAGCTGGTGCGGCCGTCCGAGCGCGCAGAAGGCCGTCCAGGAGTGCAGGCTTTCGCTTTTCACCCTATCGCGGTGCGCCAGCAGATGCTCGACCCATTCGTCCTGCGTCGGCGCAAGGTAGGCGGTGAGCAGCTCTTGCAGCGGGTGGCGCCGTGCCCCCGCGAGCAGCTCGACGGCTTCCTCGTAGACGTCGTCGGGAGCGACGGCGAGGCGCGTGCGCAGCGACCGGCCGCTTTCCGGGGTCAGCCACCAGTCGTCGCACCGGTCGTCCGGAATCCGGTGCCGGACGATGAGCGTTCGCAGTTCGGCGCGCCGTGATACCGCGGTCGTCAGTCTGTAATCGCCTGCGAACGCCGGGTTCTCCATCCGGATGCCGGCCTGCTCGGTGAAGGCGCGCACGGCGAACGCGATGCCGTGTCCGGCCACCAGGGCATCGGCGAACAGCAGGTCGGGCCGGGGTTCGGACCGCTTTGTCAGCCCGTTGAGCGGAAAGGCGAGGTGCGCGATCGCCGCCGCCCCCAGCGCACTGGACTCCCCACGCAGGTGGGCGCGCGCGGCGTCCGCGATGTCCGGCGCGGTGCCGGGCAGCGCGAGGATGTGCTCGATGTCGTCGCGGACACCGTCCACGAGCGAACGCACCCGCTCCGCCGCGCCCTCGATGAGCGCGGGCACCACCGGCACACCGTCCCGATCCCGCCGGGGATGGACGAGACGCCGCCACGCGTCCGGCATGACCAGGCTGTTCTCGTCGGCGCCCACAGAAGTGATCATGGGCCCACACCGTAGGGCAGCTCACCGACAAACACGACAGGAACCGGCAAAGGACCCACATCCGAGTGGTGCGAGTGAAGCAAGCCAGGGGCGGTGTCGCATCAAGATCGGGGTAATGACACACTTACCCCAGTTTGTCTCACGACGTACTGGTGAGGTGTTCATGAGCGCTACCGTCCAGCCCCCCGAGAGCGTCACCTGGCGGGTCCACATCGACAGGGCCATGTGGGTCGGAGGGGTGCGCAGCCTCATGCTGCAGGCCCTCCACCCCATGGCGATGTGGGGTGTGTGGCAGAACTCCAACTTCCAGGAGGATCCCATCGGGCGCCTCCAGCGGACGTCCGACTTCGTCGGGGTCGCCACGTTCGGGACGCAGGAGGAGATCGACTCCCTCGCCGCCAAGGTGCGGGCCATCCACCGCAGCCTCCGCATCCTCAACCACGACACCGGCAAGACGGAGCGGCTCGACCAGCCCGAGCTGCTGCTCTGGGTGCACTGCGCCGAGGTGTACTCGTACCTGGAGGTCGCCCGGCGGGCGGGGCTGCCGCTCACCGACGCCATGGCCGACAGGTACCTCGACGAGCAGCGCCAGACGGCGACCCATGTGGGGCTCCACGCGGAGGACGTCCCGGGCAGCGTCGCGGAGATGGAGGCCTACTTCGCGGACATGCGGCCGCAGCTGCGGGTCACCGAGGAGGCCGCCGCGACGGTCAGGTTCCTCATGTGGCCGACCATGCCGGAGAACCTCAAGTTCCTCACGCCCGGGAAGCCGGGCTACGCGCCGTTCGGCGCGCTCTGCTACTACTCGCTGCCCGACTGGGCGCGGAAGATGTACGGGGCGCTGCCGGAGGTCCCGCAGCCGGCGGTCACGGCGGCGCTGAAGTCGTTCCGGCTCGCCATGAACGCGATCCCCGAGCGGCTCCACGACTACGCGTTCGCGAAGAACACCCGCGACATGCTGGAGCGTGCCCGCCAGGGGCTCGCCGCGGAAGGCTACGACGTCGGCAAGGGCCTCTACGGCCTGCGCGACCCGCGGCGCTGGCCCGCCCGCACGCCGGTCGCGTCCCGCTGATCCTCCGCGCCCGTCGCGTCCGACCGCGTGGCGTGCTGCGCTCAGCCACTCCGTGAGCGCAACACGCCGCGCGGTCAGGCGTGTCCGCCGGGAGCGCGGTCAGGCGTCCACGGGGAGGGCGGCCCAGGGGTCCTTGCGGGGCGCCGCCTCACGGCCCTCCGGGCAGTGGCGGGCGAAGTCGCACCAGGCGCACAGGTTGCCCGGCCGGGGCGGGAAAAGCTCGTCGTAGGGGGCGTGGTCCGGGGCGCCGTCGCCCCGGCGCGGCTTCGGGACGCGCTTGCGGTAGGCGTCGTCGGCCTCGGACGCCTCCGCGGCGATGCCCTCGGCGCGGCGGATGTGGCGCTGGAGCGTCTCGTCCGTGTGCTCCCAGACGGCCACCTCGCCCGACGGGAGGTGGTGCAGCTCGACGCGCCGGCAGGGGCGGCGCAGGACGCGGGACGACGCCACCGCGTAGATCGCCAGGGCCAGCGAGCCGCGCGCGTCGTCCGGGGTCAGGGGGCGGCGGCCGGTCTTGTAGTCGACGACGACGAGCTCGTCGCCGCGGGCGTCCAGGCGGTCGATGCGGCCCGAGACGGCGATGCGGTCGGTGCGGGCGGCGACGGTGCGCTCCACCCCGACGGGCTCGTCGGACGGGTCGATGCCCGCGACGTAGCGCTCGACCATCTCGCGGGCCCGGTCACGCCATTGCGACGACTGGGCCTCGTCACGGAAGCCGTCGGTGAGCCAGCCGCGCACGAGCAGGGAGCCGGCCGCCTCGGGCGTCCGTTCCGCCAGGGGCAGGCGCCACCAGGCGGCCAGGGCGTTGTGGACGCTCGCGCCGACGCTGTTGTGCGCCCACGGCGGGCCCTTCGGCGGCATCGGACGGTCCAGGTAGGCCATGCGGTACCGGCGCGGGCAGTCCAGCCACGTGTTCAGCCGCGACGGCGTGCACGCGTACAGCCGCTGGGGCATCCCGTCGAAGCCCAGCTGCTCCGCCATGGCTACTCGTCGTTCTCGCGCGCCAGCGCGCCCCAGGTCTCCCAGCGGGCGTCCTCGTCGCCGACCGTGGTCTCCTCGCCCTGGGCCGGGAGGACGCGCAGGTCCTTCGGCAGGGGGGTGATCAGGGCGCCGATCGAGTTCAGCTGCTTGCGGAGGTCCTCGTACTCGCCGCCGATCGAGCCGGGGCGGCCACGGTGCAGGGTGTCACCCGAGAACAGGACGCCGAGCTGCTCGCTGATGACGCTCACGCTGCCGGGGGTGTGGCCCGGCGTGTGGACGATCTCCAGCTGCGCGTCGGCGATCTCGAAGACGCCGCCGTCCTCGAGCCAGATGTCCGGTTCGAGGGAGCGGAGGGCCTTGGCGTCGTCCTCGTCGTCCTCCTCCTTGGCGAGGCGGCCGAAGTAGTCGCGCCACAGGAGGCGGTCGGCGCGGTGCAGGGCGATCGGCGCCCAGTAGTCCTCGTCCTCCTCGCCGGCGGCGGCGACCTCGAGGACCACGCTCAGGCGGTGCTCGTTGGCGTCGGTCAGCAGGACGGCCAGGATCTCGCGATCGGCGACCTTCTCCAGAACCGCCTCGGCGTCGAAGGCCGGGTCGATCACGATGACCTCGGACTCGTTGCCGACGATGTAGGTGTTGCTCTCGACGTCGTGTTCGGTGTCGTCCAGGGTGAGCTTCCCCGACGTCGTCACCTGTTCGATGCGCGCGTCCACGCCACGCACCCTACCGCGCTTCGGGACGGAGGGGCGCGGTCCCGGACGCGGCGTCCCGCAGCGCCTCGTACGCGGCGGGATCGGTGGTCTCGGCGCCGAGCCGGTCGCCGGTGAGGGCGCCGTGGTCGTCGCTGGAGCCGGTGGCGAGAAGGCCGAGGCCGGACGCCAGGCCGCGGAGGCGGGCGCGGTCCTCGGGCGCGTGGTCGGGATGGTCGATCTCGACACCGGTGAGGCCGGCGGCGGCGAGCTCCGCGATGAGGTCGTCGCCGAAGGCGTGGCCGCGGCGGCGGGCGCGGGGGTGGGCGAGGACGCACACTCCGCCGGCGTCCCGGATGAGCCGGACCGCGTCCAGCGGGTCCAAGGCGTGCCGGGTGATGTGGGCGCGGCCGCCGTGCCCGATCCATTCGGGCGTGAACGCGTCGTCGACCGTCGCGACGGCGCCGGCCTCGACCATCGCGCGGGCGATGTGGGGGCGGCCGACCGCCTCGCCCCGGGCGAGGGCCGCGACGGCGTCCCAGGTCACGTCCACGCCGAGTTCCCGCAGCCGGACGACCGTGGCGCGCGCCCGGTGGACCCGGTCGTCCCTGATGCGCGCCAGTTCGGCGGCGAGGCCGGGGTGGAGCGGGTCGAAGAAGTACCCCAGCATGTGCAGGCTCCTCCCGTCCTGCTTGCAGGAGAGCTCGATGCCGGGGACGAGCGTGAGGCCGTCCGGGAGCGCGGCCGCGGCCTCGGACCACCCCGCGGTCGTGTCGTGGTCGGTGAGCGCGACGACGTCGAGGCCCTTCGCGCGGGCGCGCCGCACGACCTCGGCGGGCGGCCGGGTGCCGTCGGAGACACTGCTGTGCGCGTGGAGGTCGACCCGCATCAGGGCTTCGCGTCGGGTCGCGCGTCGAGGAAGGGGCTGTACGCGCCGTACGGCAGGTCGAGCTCCATGCCGGGTTCGCGGAGGTCCAGGAGGTTCTGGGGCTCCAGCATCAGGACGCCCGCCTCGGCCGGCCACAGGATCACCCACAGCCAGTTGCCCATCGCCTCGCCGACGTAGGCGGCGCGGTCGGGTGCGGAACCCACGGCCCACATCGGGACGCAGTGCCCGGACGTGGCGGCGGGGCCGCTTCTGACGTCGAGCTTCACGTGCGGCGGGTCGCCGTCGAAGCCCTGGCCCGGGTCGGGGCCGTCCAGTCCGGCGTAGTGGGCGCCGAGGCCGATGCCCGGCTCCTCCGCGATCACCAGCATGTCGGCGGGGCCGCTGAGCAGGCCGGGCCCCGACAGCGCGACGACGGTGGCGCGCGCGCCGGTGCGCTCGTCGCCGGCGGTGGCGAAGCCGGTGATCAGCCAGCCGCGGGGCAGCGGCCAGGGCGTCCAGACCGGCACCCGGGCGTCACGCAGGACGGCGGAGAGCCCCTCGGCGCAGGGGCGCCTGGGCGGCTGCCAGGGTAGGACGGCACCGTGGACGCCGCAGCTCCAGTCGCTCGACCAGAGGTTCGGCGCGTGCAGCGGACCCGCGCATCGCGGGCATGTCGGCTCCGCCCTCATGATTACCCACACTGCGCGGAGGCCCGGTGCCCCGTCAAGGTCGGCCGGGCAGCCGGATGCAAAAGGGGGACAAAATCGGGAAGATGAGAATTCGTTGCGTCGGCGGGATCGTCCGCGATGGAGCCGGGCGGCTGCTGCTCGTCAGGAGGGCGAATCCGCCGGCGGCGGGCCTGTGGTCCGTGCCGGGCGGACGGGTCGAGCCCGGCGAGGACGACGGAGCCGCCGTCGCGCGCGAGCTCCGGGAGGAGACGGGCCTGGAGGTGTCCATCGGCGCGTTCGTCGGAACCGTCGACCGCGACGGTCCGGGCGGGATCGTCTACGAGATCCACGACTACGCGGCCACGGTGACGGGCGGCGCCCTGCGGGCGGGCGACGACGCGGCCGACGCCCGGTGGTTCGCGCCCGGCGAGCTAGGAGATCTTCCCGTCGCTCCGGGCGTCCTCGACGCGCTCAGGCTCTGGGGTGTCCTCGGCGGGGACTGACACCGGGACGGAAACGTCCTCGGCCGGCGGCGTCACCGTCCGCACGCCGCACCGGCGGGCCAGCACCAGGACGCCCGCCGCGAACAGCACCATGGGCACGATGTCCGCCACGACGACCTGCCAGGGGACGTCGCCCTGCTCCACCTCGAGATCACCGACCCCCGCGGGCAGCAGGAACGCGATCCAGTTGTTGAACACGTGCAGGGCGATGGCGGCTTCCAGCCCACCGGTGCGGACCGTCAGCCACCCGGCGATCGCACCGAAGAAGAAGATGTCGAGGATTCCCCAGCCGGTGTAGCCGTGCAGCGAGGTGAACAGCGCCGCGCTGATGACGATGCCCGGCCACGGGGTCCCGAACACGGCGCCGAACACCCGTCCGACCCTGCCCTTGAGGTTCTCCAGGGTGCAGGCGCCGATGCCCTGGATCAGCCAGCCGCGGAACACGTACTCCTCCGCCGCCGCCTGGAACGGCACCAGCAGAACGATCGTGACCATCGGCATGAGGAATCTGGCCCACCCGACCCAGTGCTCGTCGCCCCCCGACGTGTCGTCGGTGAGCGAGGCCACGATGAGGCTCGTCACGTACGCGGCGGCGCAGTACCCGATCGCCAGGACGGAGCAGACGCCCAGCCAGCGGCGGCGCAGGCGCCCGGTGACCGAGGACAGGGTCCCCGGCCGGCGCCGCTGGACCCACCGCGCGACGAGCAGCGTGACGGGGAGGAACAGCGCGAGCGTCCCGAGGTTGAAGGCGAGGTCGACGGTCTCGTCCCCGGTGATCGTGTCGCCGTCGCCCGACTCCGGGATCCCGCCCGTGGCGATGACGACGCCGACGAAGACGACCACCATCAGCGCCATCGAGAGGGCGAAGCCGCCCGCCACGATCGCCAGCGAGCCGACGAGCGGACGCCACCAGCGGTGCACCGCCGTCCGGGCCATCCGGTGGTACGGGACGCCGGGCTCGGTGTCCACCGTCCATGGCCGCTTCTCCTGCGGCTCTCCGTAGATCCCGTAGCGCCCCTGGTACGGGCCGGGCGGGTACGGGTACGGGTGCGGGTGCGGCGCCTGCGCCTGCGGCGGCACGTACGGGTGCGCGACCTGCGGCGGCACGTACGGGTGCGCGCTGGACGGCGGCGCGTACGGCTGGGCGGGCCCCGGCTGCGGAGGGTCCGCCGGGGCCGGGGGGGCGGCGGGGCGGTCGAGTTCGGGGTCGACCGGAGCCCAGCCGTCATCGTTCCCGGGTTCCGGCACGCCTCGCCCCTTCCGCAGGTCCGTTGGTGAGAGTCATCGTAGGGGTCCTGCGGCTCAGGACGGCGCGGGCGGCTCGAACCGCTTCGTCCGCGCCAGCCCGGCGGCGCGGCCCTTCGCGGCGATGACGAGGGCCATCTTGCGGGACGCCTCGTCGATCATCTCGTCGCCCAGGGTGGCGGCGCCGCGGCCCTCGACGCGGGTGCAGTGGTCGTAGGCGTCGAGGATCAGCTCGGCGTGGTCGTAGTCGTCCTGGGACGGGGAGAAGACCTCGTTCCCCGCCTCGATCTGGGACGGGTGCAGGACCCATTTGCCGTCGAACCCGAGCGCGGCGGAGCGCCGCGCGGCCCGGGTGAACGCGTCCACGTCCCGGACGTTGAAGTAGGGGCCGTCGATGGCCTGCAGGTCGTGCGCGCGGGCGGCCATCAGGATGCGCATCAGGATGTAGTGGTAGGCGTCGCCCTCGGTGTAGCCGGGCGGCTGCTCCCCCACGACGAGCGTCCTCATGTTGATGGACGCCATGAGGTCGCCCGGTCCGAACACGAGGGACTCCAGGCGCGGGGACGCGGCGGCGATCGCGTCGATGTTCACCATGCCGCGGGCGTCCTCGATCTGGGCCTCGATGCCGATGCGGCCGACGGGGTACCCCATGGCCTTCTCGATCTGGGTGAGGAGCCGGTCGAGCCACTGGACGTGGGTCGCGTCCGACGCCTTCGGCAGCAGTATCGCGTCGAGGTTCGCCCCGGCCCCCTCCACGACCTCGATGACGTCGCGGTAGGCCCAGTGGGTCTCGAGGTCGTTGATCCGGACGGCGCGGATCCTGCCCGTCCAGTCGCCCTCGTTCAGGGCGGCCACCACGGTCCTGCGGGCGCCCTCCTTCGCGGACGGCGCGACGGCGTCCTCCAGGTCGAGGAAGATCTCGTCGACGGGGAGCCCCTGGGCCTTCTCGATGAAGCGGGGGTTGCTGCCGGGGACCGCGGAATGGGCACGGTGTCGGAGACGCCGAATGGGCACGGTGTCGGAGACGCCGAATGGGCACGGTGTCGGAGACGCCGAATGGGCACGGTGTGAGAGCCTGCGGGGATGGGTGAGCTCAACGGCGGCGGGCTGGACACGGGCGGGCTGGACACGGGCGGGGTGAACATGGCGCTCGTGGAGGAGGCGGCCAAGAAGTCGGGCCTGCTGTGGCTGGACGTGCCGGGGCTGCCGCAGCCGCGCGCGGCGTGGCATGTGTGGCACGAGGGGTCGGCGTACGTGCTGACCGGCGGGGAGGGCGAGCAGCCGCTGCCGGGGCTGCCGGAGGCCGACCAGGTGACGGTGATCCTGCGCAGCAAGGACAAGGGCGGCAGGCTCGTGTCCTTCGTGGCGGACGTCGGGCGGGTCGAGCCCGGCACGGAGGCGTGGGACGAGATCGTGCCGGTCATGGCGAAGGAGCGGCTGAACGCCGCCTCCCACGAGGGGCAGGTGGAGCGGTGGGCGACCGACTCCTACGTGATCCGCCTCACCCCCGCCGCGCCCGCGGTCCAGGCGCCGGACGGCTACGCCACCGTCCGCCCGGTGCCGACGCCCGCGACGACGGCGGGGCCGCCGCCGAGGATGATGGGCGGCAAGAAGCGCCGCGTGGACCGCTGAGCCGGCGCGCTACACCACCAGGTCGCGCCCCTCGGCGATGGACCGGAGCTTGTCGGGGTTGGAGACCAGGTAGACCGCGCCGACGCGGCCCGTGCCGTCCACGTCGAGGGTGAGGGCCACGATGGGTCCCTCCGGGCCGTCGATCACCACGCCGGGGGCGCCGTTGACGTCCACGACCCGGAACCGCTGGTCCTCGGCCCGCACGCCCGCGTAGTCCCGGCCCGCGATCGCGGCGAAGAACCTGCCGACCTTGGCGGCGCCGTGGATCGTGCGGCGCGCCGCGCGGACCTTGCCTCCGCCGTCGCTCCACAGCGTCACGTCCGGCGCGAGGACCTCCATCAGCCGGTTGATGTCGCCGCCGACCGCCGCGTCGATGAACCGGTCGGTCGCGGCGCGGCGCGCGGCGCCGTCCGCGGTGTAGCGGTGGCGGCGCGCCTCGACGTTCCTGCGGGCCCGGGTCCCCAGCTGCCGGACGGACGCCTCCGAGCGCTCGAGCGTCCGCGCGATGTCCGCGTACGGGAATCCGAAGACGTCCTTCAGGACGAACACGGCCCGCTCCAGGGGGCTCAGCGTCTCCAGCACGACGAGCATCGCCATCGACACCGATTCGGCGCGCTCGGCGTCCTCCGCGACGTCCGGGGAGGTGAGCATCGGCTCCGGCAGCCACGGCCCCACGTACGTCTCCCGCTGGACGCGCGCCGACCGCAGCCGGTCGAGCGCGACGTTCGTCGTGATGCGGACGAGGTACGCCTTGGGGTCGGCGACGCCGGACCGGTCGGCGGAGGACCAGCGCAGCCACGCGTCCTGCACGGCGTCCTCGGCGTCGGCGGCGGTGCCGAGCATCCGGTACGCGACCGCGAACAGCAGGCCGCGGTGCTCCTCGAAGATCTGCGTCACATTCACGACGGTACGCGTCCCGGGTCAAAAGGGAGATCATGGGTACGGTCGGCACATGAGCGGAGCCACCTCGCGCGTGTTCATCGCCCGGCTCGCCGGGGTCGCGGTGTTCGACCCGGCGGGCGACCAGATCGGCCGGGTGCGGGACGTCGTGGTGTCGCTGCGGATCGCGCCGCGCCCCCCGCGCGTCCTCGGGCTGGTCGTGGAGGTCGCGCCGCGGCTGCGCCCGGTGTTCGTGCCGATCACCCGGGTGACGGTGTTCGAGGCGGACGCGATCGTGTTCGACGGGCGGCTGAACGTCCGGCGGTTCCACCAGCGCGACTCCGAGACCCTCGTGATCGCGGAGCTGCTCGACCGGACGGTACGGATGGTCGGGACCGGTGAGATGGTCTCGGTCGTCGACGTCGCGATGGAACCGACCCGCACCCGTGACTGGCTGGTGAACAAGGTCGCCGTCCGGGTCCGGCGCGGCGGGGGCCGGGGCGGCGGGCGCGGGCTGCGGCGGCGCGGCGAGAGCCGCATCGTCGACTGGGACGCGGTGGAGGGGTTCGCCGCCGTCGAGCACGGGCAGGGCGCGGCCGGGCTGATCGCCGCGTTCGGCCAGATGAAGGCCGCCGACCTCGCGAACATCGTACACGAGCTGCCGGAGAAGCGGCGGACGGAGGTCGCGGCGGCGCTCGACGACGAGCGGCTCGCGGACGTCCTGGAGGAGCTGCCGGAGGACTACCAGGTCGAGATCCTCGGCAAGCTGGAGGTGGACCGGGCCGCGGACGTCCTGGAGGCCATGGGGCCCGACGACGCGGCGGACCTGCTCGGCGAGTTGCCCACCGAGCAGCGGGAGCGGCTGCTGACGCTGATGGAGCCGCAGGACGCGGCGCCCGTGCGGCGGCTGCTGACGTACGCGGAGGAGTCGGCGGGCGGGCTGATGACGACGGACCCGGTGGTGGTGCCGCCGGACGCGACGGTGGCGGAGGCGCTCGCGCAGATCCGCAACCCCGACCTCAACCCGGCGCTGGCCGCGCAGGTGTACGTGTGCCGCCCGCCGACCGCGACGCCGACCGGCCGCTTCCTCGGCACGGTCCATTTCCAACGGCTGCTGCGGGAGCCGCCGCCGACCCTCGTCTCCGGGATCGTCGACAACGAGCTCGACGCGCTGCGCCCGACGATGTCACTGGAGGCGGTCGCGATGTACTTCGCCTCCTACAACCTGGTCGCGGGGCCGGTCGTGGACGAGAACGGCCATCTGCTCGGCTCCGTGACCATCGACGACGTGCTCGACCATCTGCTGCCGGAGGACTGGCGGGAGGCCGTGATGGACGCGGCCGGGGCCGCCCCCCACCTGCCGGAACCGGATCCTGAGGAGGAGGCCCTCCGGGGGACGACGCCATGACGACGACACGCCTGGACCAGCCGCGGGAGATCCGCCGCACCCTGATGCCCCGCCCCCACTACGACCCGGAGTCGTTCGGGCGGCTCTCCGAGCGGATCGCCCGGTTCCTCGGGACCGCCCGGTTCCTCGTCTACATGACCTGCTTCGTGGCCGTGTGGATCTGCTGGAACCTCATCGCCCCCGCGTCCCTGAAGTTCGACCCGTACCCGTTCATCTTCCTGACCCTGATGCTGTCGCTGCAGGCGTCCTACGCGGCGCCGCTGATCCTGCTGGCGCAGAACCGGCAGGACGACCGCGACCGCGTCCAGTACGAGCAGGACCGGACGCAGAACGAGCGGTCGATGGCCGACACCGAGTACCTCACCCGGGAGATCGCCGGGCTGCGGCTGGCGCTCAACGAGGTCGTCACCCGCGACTTCCTGCGCTCGGAGCTCCAGCAGATCCTCAAGGATCTGGACGGCAAGGACCAGCACCCCACGCTCTCCTGAGCCCCCGCGGACAGGCCCCGGTGGACGGGCCTAGTGGACGGGCAGGGGCTCGTCGGCGAGCTTGTCGAGGAGCCGCCCGAACGTGCGCAGGTCGTCCTCGTCCAGGCGGCTGAGCATGTGGTCGCGGACGCCTCGCAGGTAGGTGGGGGTCGCGGCGTCGAGCCGGGCCCGGCCCGCCGGGGTGAGGACCGCGAACAGGCCCCGCGCGTCGCTCACGCACGACTCGCGGCGGACCAGGCCCTCGCGCTGCAGCCGGTCCACGAGCCGGGTCAGGCCGCTGCGCGACAGCAGCACCCGGTCGGCGAGGTCGTTCATGCGGAGCCGCCCGTCCGGTGTCTCCCCGAGGTGCGTCAGCACGTCGTAGGAGCCGAGGGCGAGGTGGTGCTCGGCCAGCAGGTCGGCCTGGAGGTGGCGGGAGATCTGCACCTGGGCGCGGAGCATCGTCCGCCACACGGTGAACTCGGCGGCCGAGAGGGCGCTGGACGACGGGCTGGACGGCGCTGTCACCCCCCGATCGTACGGCGCCGGACCCGCCCGCGCGACGACCGCGCGCCCCGCCCGTGACCTGCGGCACCTGTGATTCCCCCAACCTGGGTCGCAGGCACCGCCCGGCGGTCCATACCATGGACGCATGCCCACCCAGTTGACGACCGAGCAGGTGACCGCGGCCCTCGCCACGGTGATCGACCCTGAGATCCGCAAGCCCATCACCGAGCTCGACATGGTCAAGAACGTCGACATAGCCGAGGACGGCACCGTCGGCGTCGGCATCTACTTGACCGTGGCCGGGTGTCCCATGAAGGACACCCTGCGCAAGGGCGTCACCGAGGCCGTCTCCCGCCTCGACGGCGTGACGTCCGTCCAGGTGGAGCTGGACGTGATGAGCGAGGAGCAGCGCAAGGACCTGCAGACCAAGCTCCGCGGCGGCGAACCGGCCAAGGAGATCCCGTTCGCCAAGCCGAACTCGCTGACCAAGGTGTACGCGGTCGCGTCCGGCAAGGGCGGCGTCGGCAAGTCGTCGGTCACCGTGAACCTCGCCGCGGCGCTCGCCGCGCAGGGCCGCAAGGTCGGCGTCGTCGACGCCGACATCTACGGCCACTCGGTGCCCCGCATGCTCGGGGTCCAGCACCCGCCCACCAAGGTCGCGGACATGATCATGCCGCCGTCCGCGCACGACGTGAAGGTCATCTCCGTCGGCATGTTCACCGCCGGGAACCAGCCGGTGGTGTGGCGCGGGCCGATGCTGCACCGCGCGCTGCAGCAGTTCCTCGCCGACGTCTACTGGGGCGACCTCGACGTCCTGCTGATGGACCTGCCGCCCGGCACCGGCGACATCGCGATCTCCGTCGCGCAGCTGCTGCCGTCCGCCGAGATCCTCGTCGTGACGACCCCGCAGCAGGCCGCCGCCGAGGTCGCCGAGCGGGCCGGCGCGATCGCCGCCCAGACCCACCAGCAGGTCGTCGGCGTGATCGAGAACATGTCGTACCTGACGTGCGCGCACTGCGGCGAGCGCCAGGACATCTTCGGCTCCGGCGGCGGCCAGAGCGTCGCCGACGCCCTGACGAAGACGCTCGGCACCCGCGTCCCCCTCCTCGGCCAGGTCCCGATCGACCCGCGCCTGCGCGAGGGCGGCGACGAGGGCACCCCGCTCGTCCTCGCCGACCCCGACGCCGAGGCGGCCAAGGAGCTCCGCAAGATCGCCGACTCGCTCGGCGGCCGCAGCCGCGGCCTGGCCGGCATGTCCCTCGGCATCTCCCCCAAGGGCCGATGACCGGCACCGCGTGACAGTACGGCAGAGGCCCCGTCCGATCGGACGGGGCCTCTGCCGTACGGGCCTCGATCAGGTGGCCTCGCTGTCGAACGGGGGGCGCTCACCCGATTCCAGGGCGCCCGCCGGGGCCGTCGCGTAGGACGGCTCGTCCGGGAAGTGGTCGCCGTTCGCGGTGTAGGGGTCGTCGTCCTCGAAGAGGTGCTTGCGGACGAAGGTCTTCGGGTTCAGGTCGGTCAGGTCGAAGTCCTTGAACTCCGGGCCGAGGCCCGCCTGGAGGTCGGACTTGGCGCTGTTGGCCATCGTGCGGAGCTGCCGGAGCGTCCGGCCCAGCTGCCCGGCGGCCTGGGGCAGCTTGTCGCCGAAGATGACCAGGGCGAGCACGACGAGAACCGCCATCTCGCCGAGTCCGACGTCGAACAAACCGTCCTCCAGAGAGCCGCGCCCGGGGCCCGCGCCGACCGGACGCTCACAGCGTATCCCCATGTTCCGGGCGCGGGCTCCGCATGACCGCGTCCCGCATGATCCGTTCACCCTCCCGACATGATGCGAGGGCGATACGGCGCGGGGCCGGGCCGTGATTTCGGCCCGGCCCCGCATCCGCGTCGTCGCGGTCAGTTCGCGGCGGCGAGGGTGACCTCGACCGTCGCCTCCCTGCCCCCGCGGACATAGGTCACCACGACCTTCTCGCCGGGGGCGCGGCTGCGGATCTGCGCGGCGAGGTCGGCCGGGCCGTCGATCACGTGGTCGCCCAGCTTGGTGATCACATCGCCGGGCTTCAGGCCCGCGCGCTCGGCCGGGCCGCCCTTGACGATCGGTTCGATCCCGTTCTGTGAACGCTCGGCGATCTTCACGCCGGGGCCGGCGAACGTCTGGTCCATGCCGATGCCGATCTGGGCGCGGCGGGCGGAGCCGGTCCGGATGATCTCCTCCGCGACCCGCTTGCCCTGGTTGATCGGGATCGCGAAGCCGAGCCCGATGCTGCCGCTCGGAGTGTCGCCGCCGAGGCCGCGGCTGCCGAGGGTCGCGATCGCGGTGTTGATGCCGATCACGCGGCCCTGGCCGTCGACGAGCGGGCCGCCGGAGTTGCCGGGGTTGATCGCCGCGTCGGTCTGGATCGCGTTGAGCACGGACGCGTCGCCGCCGTTCTCGCCGCCCGTCGGGACGGCGCGGTTCAGCGAGCTGACGATGCCGGTGGTCACCGATCCCTGCAGGCCGAGCGGGGAACCGATCGCGATGACCGGGTCGCCGACGGCGATCTTGCTGGAGTCGCCGACCTGGAGGGCGGGCAGCGAGTGCTGGCCCTCCGGCTTGAGGACCGCGACGTCCGAGCTGGGGTCGGTGCCCTTGATCGTGGCGGGGAGCGTCTTCTTGTCGTGGAAGACGATCTGGATCTGGCCGTTGCCGCCGGCGCCCTCCACCACGTGGTTGTTGGTGAGGATGTACCCGCCGTTGACGATGAAGCCGGTACCGGCGCCGCCCTCGCCGTTGCCGCCCTGCACCTTGATCATCACGACGCCGGGCAGGACGCGCCGCGCCACCCCCGCGACGGAGTCCGGCGGGCGCGCGGGCACCTTGGTGTCGCCCTCGGTCCCGCCGCCGAGGCTGACCGGGCCGCCGTCGTCCTCACCGCCGGTCGCGATGACGCCGATCCCGGCGCCGACGGCGCCGGCGACCAGCGCCACGATCAGCGCGACCGCGGCGAGCAGCCCCAGCCCGGGGCCGCCGCCGGAGGACGAGGGCGGCGCGGGCACGGGCGCCCAGTTCGGGCCGCCGGGCGGCGGGCCGCCGAACGCGCCCATGGGACGCGGGCCGGCGCCGGGCGGCGGGCCCATCGGCGCCTGCGGCGGGCCCATCGGAGCGGGCGGCGGACCCATCGGGCCGCGTCCGGGCGGCGGGCCCTGGTGGTGCGCCTGCCAGCCGTACGGGGCGCCGTGGGCGCGCGGGTCGTCGTGATGGGGGACGAATCCGGGGCGGGGCCGCCCGTCGTCCGGGCCGTCCGCGCGGAGCGGCTTGTCCAGCGCCACGGGAGGCGGCGGCTGGGGCATGTCGCGCGGCGACACGTCCTGGAGGGGCACCTCGCGCGGCCCGTCCGGCGGCGCGAACCCCCCGGCGACCAGCCGGTCGCCCGCGTCCCGGTCGGCGGGGTCGTCGCCCGCGGGGAACGCCTCACCGTCGCGCGCACCCGGGTCACCGGGACCCGGGTCGGCCAGTCCCAGCCCGGCCAGGCCGGCATCGGCGCGCCCCGGTCCACCGGGACGCTCCGCCGCCTCGTCGGCGTCCTGCGGTGTGCTCCACGACCCGGCGCCCGGCTCACCTGCGGCGGCTTCGCCGTCGGCCCGCTCACCGGCGTCCGGGAGGGTGTTCCATGTCCCGCCGGAGGCCGGCTCGGCGGGGTCGTCCACCGGGAGCCCCCGGTCGGTCACCGTCTCGGGAGGAGCGACCGGCTCGGCCCGTTCGGCCCCCGCGGCGTCCTGATCCTCAAGCCGCCCCCCGGCCACCCCGCGGTTGTCTTCCGTCATCCCCATCTCTCCTGCCGAGCATGGTTCTCCATCATCCCTGCCCATGGTGCCCAGTAAGGCATGTGGCGAGCATAAGACCCCGACTCAGTCGAAAGGACCGGCCGCCGAGCCTATCCGGCGCGCCCCCCGCGTGACACGGGTCCAGAACGACGTCCTGTCACGGGACAGCTCCGCGGCGACCGCTACCGCCGTGCTCGGCGGCGCGTCCGTCACGACGGTGTAGACGTATCCGCCGCCCGCCGCGACCGCCCAGCGGCCGAGGGACTCGCGGCGGAACACCGTCCGGCCCCGCCGCTCGGTGCGCCGCCAGCCGCCCGCCGCCGTCATGGCGCGCTCGTCGAGGCCGCCGCGCTGCACGAACACCGACACGGCGGCGAGCCCGTCGGAGTAGCTGAGGTGGACGGCGCCGCGCGCGCCCCGGCGGGCGTCGTAGCGGCTGAGCCGGCCGGGCAGCTCGTCGGGGACCGGCCAGCCGTCGGCGCGCATGGCCGCGACCTCCGCGCCCGTCAGTTCGTCCGGCCACATCGACAGGGTCGTCGCGGAGTTCGGGACGACCTGCTCGTCGAGCCGGCCGGAGCCGCGCCCGGACCCGCCGGCGAGGGCGGGCACGACCCGGGGCGCGCCGAGGCCGAGGCGGATCTCGGTGAAGCCGGACGCGACGACCCTGCGGCCGGTCGCGTCGATCAGCTCCCGGTACAGCATCAGGCCCGTGTCGGCGTCGATCCAGAACCGCCCGGCCGGGGTGCCGTCGGCGCGGCGGGCCTCGACGACCCGGGCGCGGCGGCCGCAGATCGCCGTGTCTCCGGCCCGCACCACCGAGTAGTTGCGGGTCAGCAGGGCGAGCGTGGCCGCCGTGAACCCGGCGGTGTCGCCGGTCGCGGCGCTGTCGGGGTAGGCCCCGGCGCCCGCGTCGCCCTCGTACCGGACCACGCCGCCCGGCGTGTGCGCGACCGCGGCGTGCGACGTCACGGCCCGGCCCCGGTTCCAGGTGGTGAGGAAGCGGCGGCCCTCGTACGGAACGCGGCGCGCGGCGTCGGCGGCGCCGCGCAGCAGCCCCACGGCCCCCGGGTCGCTCGGCGCGCGGCGCGCGGGCGCGGGCTCGCCGGCGAGCGCGCCGGCCAGGGCGAGGAGCCCGGCCAGGCCGCAGGCCAGGAGCGCGCGGCGGCGGTCGCGTCCGGTCACGGCCCCGTGGAGGCGTGCAGCCGCGCGGCCGGGTCGGTCAGGGGGTCGGTCAGCGGGTCGGTGAGCGGCGCGTCCCCGGTCGTGAGGGCGTGCTCGATCGCGAACCGGTCGAAGGCGGGCGTGACGGCGGGCGCCTCCTCCCGGCCGCCCGCGCTGTAGGAGGCGGCGCCCAGCCCGATGAGCAGGGAGGCGGCGCCGGCGACGAGGTAGCGGGACCGCGGACGGTGCTGCGCGAGCCCGCCGGCCGCGGCCGGGCGGGCCGCCGGACGGTGGGTGCGCGGACGCCCCACCGGGGACGTGCGCGCGGGGCGGCCGGACCGCACCGGGCGCGAGTGGGACACGGCGGACGGCATGGGAACGGGATTCGGCACGACGAGATCGGGCCGCGTCACCCCGGCGGCTCCCGGATCGCCCGCGCCGGGCCCGGAGGGGTCCCGGCCGGCGCCGCGGGGAGCGGACGCGCGGCGATCGTCCGCGCCGAGGTCGAAGGAGGCCGGGTCGAGACCGGCGGCATCCAAGCGGGCGGCGTCGACGGCGGCGGGGTCGGAAGAGGCCGGGTCGCGAAGGTCGTCCGCGCCGACGGCCAGGAGGCGGGACATGAAGTCGGCGGACGGGCGCTCCTCGCCGCCGGGGGCGGAGGCGCCGAGGCCGCGGAGGCGGCCCTTCAGCCGCCGGAGCTCGTCGGCCTCGGCCCGGCACTGGGCGCAGCCCGCGAGATGGGCGAGCACGCGGTCGCGCTCCTCGTGTCCCAGCTCACCGTCGACCAGAGCGGTCAGACGCTCCCCCAGACAACTCACGCGGCTCCCTCGTCCATCCGTTCCGGTCACGCGGGGTCCCTGCGCCCGCGCGGTCAGCTCAGTCCTGCTTCGCTCGGTCCTGCTCTACTCGGCCCGGCTCCGCTCGGTCCCGCTCAGCTCGGAGCGGCTTCCGGCGCGGGCCGGGCATGTCCATTGTCCGCCGCCCGGAAACCGTTGCGCGTACCGGGGCGGCGGCGGGTCGGCGCGCGGTGCTCCAGCGCGGTGCGCAGCTGGGCGCGTCCGCGGTGGATCCGGCTGCGGACGGTGCCGAGCTTCACCCCGAGCGTCGCGGAGATCTCCTCGTACGACAGGCCCTCGATGTCGCACAGCACGACGGCGGCGCGGTACTCGGGCGGCAGCGCGTCCAGGGCAGCCTGGACGTCGGCGTCGAAGTTGGTGTCGTCGAACGCCTGCGCCGGGGTCGGCTCGCGGCCCTGGAGGCGTTCGGCGGCGTCGTCGGCGAGCCCCTCGAAGCGGATGCGCTGGCGGCGCCGCGCCATGTCGAGGAACAGGTTGGTGGTGATGCGGTGCAGCCAGCCCTCGAACGTCCCCGGCGTGTAGTTCGCCAGGGAGCGGAACACGCGGACGAAGACCTCCTGGGTGAGGTCCTCCGCGTCGTGCTGGTTTCCGGTCAGGCGGTAGGCGAGCCGGTAGACGCGGGTGGAATGCTCCCGGACCACCTCGTCCCACGACGGCGGTGCCCATTCGGCCTCGGGTGCGTTCGCGCGCGCGTCGGCCCCCGCAGCCCCTCTGAGACTCAGTGCTGCGACTCCCATGGTGCCGGGCTGTTCCTCTCTGCTGGACCAAGGCGGGCGCCCTGGAACTCGCCGTACGGCACGTCCCGTACTGGCACGGTCACGCCTGGGCTGGGGCGGTTGAGGACCGACGTGTTCGACGTCCTTTAGAACGCGCTGGGACGCGAGTTGGTTCCCCGTCAGCGATATGGTCTTTCCAGCATGAGCCAGGCGGGGGTCCCGCGAGGAGGCAGCCATCGACGCCATTCAGGCCACCGCGGCCTACGTGGAGGAATACCTCCCCGAAGACGAGCCGCTGCTGAACGCGCGGCGGCGCGGGGAGGAGATCGGCGCGGTGCCGATCGGCCCGGCGGGCGGGGCCGCGCTGCGCTTCCTCGCTACCCTGATCGGCGCCCGGACGGTCGTCGAGGTCGGCACCGGCTGCGGGGTGTCCGGCATCTGGATGCTCCGCGGCATGGCGAAGGACGCGGTGCTCACCAGCGTCGACATCGAGCCCGAGCACCAGCGGCTGGCGAAGCAGGCGTACCGCGAGGCGGGCCTCGGCGGCACCCGCACCCGGATGATCATCGGGCCGGCGCTGGAGGTGCTGCCCCGGCTCACCGACGGCGCCTACGACATGGTGTTCTGCGACGCGGTGAAGCAGGAGTACCCGCAGTACCTGGCGGACGCGCTGCGGCTGCTGCGCCCCGGCGGCGTCGTCGCGTTCGACAACGCGCTGTGGCACGACCGGGTCGCCGACCCCGACCGGCGCGACCCCGACACCGAGGCGATCCGCGAGGTGCACCGGATGGTCCGTGACGACGAGCGGCTCGTCCCGCTGCTGCTTCCCGTGGGCGACGGCCTGCTGTGCGCCGTGCGGACGGCCTGACCGTGTCCGGCCCGCCCCGTCCCGGCTCCGAGACCCCCGGTTCCGACACCACCGGTACGGGGACCGCCGAGCCGGACGCGTTCGCCGTCCGCGACCGGATCACGTGGCGGGCGGCCGGGCAGATCATCGCGCTGCTGATCCTGTTCGCGGCGTCGGCGGCGTTCGTGTCGGGCGGCGTGATGGGCGGCGCGGACGTCGGCGGCGTGGCGTTCACGCTGCTCGGCGTCGCCGGGCTCGCGCTGTTCGGCGCGGGCCTGCTCATGGCGGCGGGAGGCGTCGTCGCGCGGCGTCCGGTGCTGGAGTTCTCCGCCGACGGCGTGCGCCGTCCGCCCCGCTGGCCGGTTCCGCTCCGGAGGGCGCGGACGCTCCCGTGGGACGACGTCGCCGCGATCGCGGCGCTGCGGCGCGGCGTGCCGGGCGGTCGCCGGGGCGAGCTGGACTACGTGGTCTTCCTCCCGACCGCCGAGCTGGCCGAGATGGCGCGGACGGCGGAGCGACCGGCGCTGGTGACGCTCACGATGCGGGACGTCCCGGCGACCGCCGCGGCCGTCCCGTGGTGCTTCGCGGTCGGGCCCGGCTGGGACGCGACACTCCCGCAGATCGTCAAGCGCGCCCGGCGGCACCGGGCCGTCCCGGTGATCGACCGCCGCGGCAGGTGATCGACCACCGCGGCGGGTGACCGAGGCCGGCGGCCGACCGGCCCGGGTGGGGCGTCCCGTGATCGGGTCAGGCGGGTGCCAGCCAGTCGAGGAGCAGGCGGGTGCCGTAGCCGGTCGCGCCGCGGGTGATCTCGGCGTCGTCGGACGTGGCGCGTCCGGGACCGGCGATGTCGAGGTGCGCCCAGGAGCGGCCGCCGACGAACTCGCGCAGGAACAGGGCGGCCGTGATGGAGCCGGCGCCGTAGCCGCCGCGGCCGATGTTGTTGATGTCGGCGACGTCCGAGTCGAGCGCGGGACGGTAGTCGTCGACGAGCGGCAGGCGCCACAGCGGCTCCCCCGCGCGCGCCCCCGCCTCGGTGAGCGCGGCGGCGAGGGCGTCGTCGGTGGCGAACAGGGCGCCGTGGCGGAGGCCGAGCGCGACCTTCGCGGCACCGGTGAGCGTCGCCACATCCACGATCACGTCGGGGTCCAGCTCGGCGTCGGCGTAGGCGAGCGCGTCGGCGAGGACGAGCCGGCCCTCCGCGTCGGTGTTGAGGACCTCGGACGTCGTGCCGCCGTAGTGCGCGATGACGTCGCCCGGCCGCATCGCGGACCCGGACGGCATGTTCTCCGCCGCCGCGACCAGCCCCGTCACGCGGGCGCGGACACCGAGGCCGCGGAGGGCGCTCATGACCGCGAGGACGACACCGCCGCCCGCCATGTCGGTCTTCATCGTCTTCATGCCCTCGTTGGGCTTGAGCGAGAGGCCGCCGGTGTCGAACGTGATGCCCTTGCCGACGAGGACGACGTGCCTGTCCGGCGTCCCGTCCGGGATGTGGGAGACCTCGATCAGGCGGGGCGGGCGCGCCGAGCCGGCGCCCACGGCGAGGATCCCGCCGAAGCCGCCGTCGGCCAGGTCCCTCTCGTCGCGGACGCGGACGGTCAGCCCGCCGCCCTCCGCGATCCGCCGGGCCTCGGCCGCCAGCCAGGCCGGGTCCTTCTCGCCGGACGGGGTGTTCGCGAGGTCGCGGGCCAGCGCCGCCGCCGCCGCGCGGGCCGTCCCGCGCTCGATCGCGGGGGCGTCGGCCTCCGGACCGGCCTCCGTCAGCACGGCCAGGGTCGCGAGGGGCTGCTTCCCGCTCGGAGAGCCGATCTTGAAGGTGTAGGACGCGAGCAGCGCGCCCTCCACGAAGGCGGCGAGGTCGCCCGCCGGGACGCCCGCCACGAGGGCCGTGCGGCCCCTGCCGCGGCGCGCCAGCGCCGCCCCCGCCTTGCGCAGGTCGGCCGGTTCCGCGTCGCCGACCCCGTACAGGAGCAGTTCGCGGACGCGGTCGCCCACCCGCACCTGGGTGGCGGTGATCTCGCCGGGCTCGCCCTTGGCCCGGTGCAGGTCGAGCAGCTCGTCCAGCGTGAACGGCAGACCGGACGCGACCTCGGCGGCGGGCGCCACGGGGCCGGACCGGACGGGCACCGCCACCACCTCGGCCCCGAGGTCGGCGGCCGTCCGCGACACGGTGCCGCCCGCGCCGCGCACTCGGGTCTCGATGGGCATGGTGGTGCTCCCCCTGATGTCGCTCTGAATCGTTCCGGACGCGGCATTCGCCCCCAGGAGACGGCAATGGCCCCGGCGGCTCCGCCGGGACCGTCACCGAGGGCGGGCGTTTCTAGCCCACGACGTCCTTGAGGGCCTCGCCGAGCTCCTTGGCCTCGTCGGCGGACAGCTCGACCACGAGACGGCCGCCACCCTCCAGCGGGACCCGCATGACGATTCCGCGTCCCTCCTTGGTCACTTCGAGCGGACCGTCTCCCGTCCGCGGCTTCATCGCCGCCATGCGTGCATCCCCTTCCTGCCGTTAGGGCCGCGTGGGGCCTCCGGGCACCGTTGGCCGCGTGGCCGCCTGTCGCATCCGCGTCATCAGTAGTGGTCCATTATCTCGTCTTCCGGGCGCGAAGTGGTAACGATCAGCCTCCAGATCGGAAGACTGGTCGCATGAACGCTCGTTCGGCGCTGTTCGATCTGTACGGGGACCACCTCCGCGAGCGGGGCGGAAAGGCCCCGATCGCCGCGCTGGTGCGCCTGATGGCGGCGCTCGGCATAGCCGCCCCCGCCGTCCGTACCGCGGTGTCGCGGATGGTGCGGCAGGAGTGGCTGGAGCCCGTCCGGCTGCCGCGGGGTCCCGGGTACGCGCTCACCCCCCGCGGCCTGCGGCGGATGGACGACGCGGCGCAGCGCGTCTACCGGGACCTCGGCCCCTGGGACGGGCACTGGCACGTCCTGGTGGTCGAGCGCGTCCGGGACCGGGCGCGCCGCGACCGGCTGACGGCGGGCCTCGCCTACCTCGGGTACGCGCGGCTGGACGAGGCGACCTGGATCGGGCCGCGGGCGTCCCCGGAGCTGGATCCGCTGCTCGCGGCGGAGTCCGTCCGCGCGGAGCGGTTCCGCTCCGCGTACGAGGGCGACCCGCACGGGCTCGTCGCGCGGGCCTGGGACCTGGACGGCCTCGCCCGCGCCTACGAGCGCTGGCTCGCCGGCGCGCAGGCAGCGCTCGCCGCCGCGCCGGAGACGGACGAGCAGGCGTTCGCGCAGCGCAGCAGGCTCGTCCACGAGTGGCGCAAGTTCCTGTTCAGCGACCCGGGCCTGCCCGCCGAGCTGCTGCCCGCCGGCTGGCCGGGGACGCGGGCGGCGCGGTTCTTCGACGCGCGGGCGGGACTGCTCTTGCCCGCCGCCTCCCGGTTCGTGGAAGGTTGCCTGGGAGGATGTGACGATGAGCCACGCGACTGACACCGTCCTGTACGACGTGACCGACGGTGTGGGAACAATCACACTGAACCGGCCCGCCTCGATGAACTCTCTGACGGGTGAGGCCAAGGACGCGCTCCGCGCCGCCGTGGAGCGGGCCGCCGCCGACGACACGGCGCGGGCGGTGATCCTCACCGGGGCCGGCCGGGCGTTCTGCGCGGGCCAGGACCTCCGCGAGCACGCCGACAACCTCGCGGCGGGCAAGGGGCTGGACGACACCGTCCGGCGCCACTACAACCCGATCGTGCTCGGCCTCGCGGGTATGGCGAAGCCGGTGGTCGCGGCCGTGAACGGCGTCGCGGCGGGCGCCGGGATGTCCCTCGCGCTGGCGTGCGACCTGGTGGTCGCGGCCGACACCGCGAAGTTCACGACGGCGTTCACGGGCATCGGCCTCGCGCCCGACAGCGGCATCTCGTGGACGCTCCAGCGCCTCGTGGGCCGCGCCAAGGCCGCCGAACTCCTTCTGCTCGGCGGCACCCTCAAGGCCCAGGACGCCCTCGACCTCGGCCTGATCAGCCGCGTCGTCCCCGCCGACGAGCTCGCGCCCGCCGCCGTGGAGCTGGCCCGCCGCCTCGCCGAGGGCCCCACCGCCGCCTACGCCGCGGTGAAGTCGGCCCTGGACACGGCCGCGTCCGCCACCCTCGCGGACGCCCTCGAACGCGAGGCCGTCCTGCAGGACGAATGCGCGGGGACCGCCGACCACCAGAACGCCACCGAGTCGTTCCTCAAGAAGGAGCGCCCGACGTTCCAGGGCAGGTAGAGGAGGTTCGGCGGCGGCCGGGGGTCAGCGGTAGGCGCCCCGGCGGTGGCAGTCGGCGAGATGGTCGTCCACGAGGCCGCACGCCTGCATGAGCGCGTAGGCGGTCGTGGGGCCGACGAACCGGAACCCGTTGCGCTTCAGCTCCTTGGCGAGGGCCTTCGACGCGTCGGTCCACGCCGGGACGTCGGACATGTCCGCGCGGGGCGGGGTGCCGGGGTCGGCGTACCTCCAGGCCGTCGCGGCGAGGCCGCCGGGCAGGTCGAGGGCGGCCCGCGCGTTCGCGACCGCCGCCTCGATCTTCGCCCGGTTCCGGACGATGGACGCGTCCGCCATCAGGCGGTCGACGTCGTCCGGGCCGAACGCGGCGACCTTCGCCATGTCGAAGCCGAGGAACGCGGCGCGGAACCCCTCGCGCTTGCGCAGGATCGTCAGCCACGACAGGCCCGACTGGAACGCCTCCAGGCAGAGCCTCTCGTACAGGCCCTGGTCGTCGCGGACCGGGCGGCCCCACTCCTCGTCGTGGTAGGCGATGTACTCGGGCGTCGACAGGCCCCAGGGGCAGCGGGCGAGGCCGTCCTCGCCCTGGATCGCGGTGCTCACCGCATCTGTCTACAGCACGCCACCGACAGGACCGGTCTCGCCGGTCTCCGGCTCCGGGACGTCGAGGTCCCGCGACTCCTGCTCGCCGGCCTCGAGTTCGCGCAGGTGGTGGTGAAGCTCGTTCACCCGGTGCTCCAGGTCGGCGATGCGGAGGTCGCGCTGGGACAGCTCCGCCGCGAGCCGCCGCACCACCTCGTCGGCGACGTCCGTCTGGTAGCCGATCAGGCTGTGGGGCAGCCGCAGGTACGCGACCTCCATCCCCATGACCGGCCGGTCGTCGGGCAGCGGAGACGGCGGGTGGTCGGGACGGACCGCGGCCAGCTCGCCGCCCCGCCCCATGGCGAGCGCGACGACGGCGCCCAGCACGGCGAGGCCGGCCAGGACGACGACCACCATCACGATCCTGCTCCCCTCTGTCACGCGCCGGGCGGGGACGCGCCGATCGGTGCCGTCCTCGACCGCACCGACCGCGCCATGCCCGACCGCACCGATCGTGCCATGCTTGACCGCATGGGGGTGCACGCACGGTGTCGGTTCGGATGAGACGGTGGCGGTTCAGATGAGCAGGGTCCTGCCACCGGACGCGCCGGTTCCGGACGGGGCCGTGGACGCGGGCACCGCGCCCCCCGCGGACCGCGTGGCGCGGCTCGCCGCCTCAGGGGACGCGGTGCTGGTGACGCTGGAGACCGCCGAGACGGGCCCCGATCCGGGGCTCCTCGCGGCGGCCTCCGTCTACGCGTGGCTGGGCGCGAGCGTGTTCCGCGCGCCCGCCGCGCAGGCGGACGGGCTGCGCCAGGTCCTGGACATGGTGGCGTCCATCAAGGGGGCCCGCCCGCCCGCCGCGACCCGCAGGGGCCTCGCCTAGGACGGGGCGTCAGCCGCGCAGGCGGTGCCAGGGGCCCGTGACGGCGAAGGTCGCGCCGGGGCCGGACTGGCGGTTCGCGAACAGCGTGCGGCCGTCCGGGGAGAACGTCACACCGCAGAACTCGCTGTCGTTGGCGGCGTTGCGGGCGAACGCGAACGGCTGGTTCCGGCGGTTGGTGCCGATGAGGTACTGCTCGCCGTCGCCGTCCTCGGCGAGGATCACGCCGCCGCCGTACGGGGAGACGGTGATGTTGTCCGGCGAGTCGAACCGGCCGCCCGGCTTGAACACGAGCTCCAGCTCGACCGTCCGGGTGCGCGGGCAGTACGTCCAGACCTGGCCGGCGTGGTCGGCGGCGGCACCGGCGCCGGTGTCGGAGTAGCTCGCGACGAAGTACGCCTTGCCGCGGCTCCACCAGGCGCCCTCGAGCTTCTGGCTGCGGGTGATCTGCTCGTCCTCGTACTGCTTGCGGATGGAGGTCTGCTTCGCCGACGGGTCGGCGACCTTCACCCAGGTGGCGCGCAGCCGCGTGCCCGGCTCCTGGACGGCGGACAGGTCCTTGACGCCCGGGACCCGCAGCGCCTCGAGGGTGCCGCCCGCCATGTAGGCGTGGTAGCCGCTGCGGTGGTGGCGGGGCGTGAACCGGTAGAACAGCCCGAACGGCTTCGACGCGTCCTCGGTGAGGTAGCAGATGTTGGTGTGCGGGTCGACGGCGACGGCCTCGTGGGCGAAGCGGCCGAGGCCGGTGAGCGGCTCGGGCCTGGTCCTGCGGCCGGTCGGGTCGACCTCGAAGACCCAGCCGTGGCTCTTCGTCTGGCCCGTGAAGCCCTCGGTCTCCTCGCAGGTCAGCCAGGTGCCCCACGGGGTGCGGCCGCCGGCGCAGTTGACGGCCGTCCCGGCGAGGCTGACGTACTGGGAGACCAGGTCGCCGTCCCGGTCGACCTCGAGCGTGGTGGTGCCGCCGTACGCGGCCGGGTCGTAGGTCCACTCGGGACGGGCGACGGCCTTGGTGCCGCTGCCGCCCTGCTCGTGGTTGCGGACGAGGCGCGTCCGGCCGAGGCGGCCGCCCGGGTAGGTCGCCATGCCGTCGTGCTTGCCGGGGACGACGACGCCGTCGGAGATGGGGTCGCCCTCCACCGACAGGACCTTGTAGGAGAACCCCTTGGGCAGGTCGAGCACGCCCTTGGGGTCGGGGATCAGGGGACCGTACCCGAACGCCTCGCCGGTGTCGGCGCCGGCGGAGGTCTGGAAGATCGAGTCGAGGCTGCCGGCGAGGGCGATGGACAGGGCGCCGGCCGCGCCGCCCTTGACGACCCCGCGACGGGTTACGGACATGGGCACTCCTTGGGCACACGTGATGGAATCGAGCGTGAGCCTGGTCCGCGCCCCTGAACCGGCGGTGAACGGTGCCGTGCGCACCGGGAAACCCCCAGGACAATCTTGGTCCGGGGGGTCACAGCTCCGCTTCGGCGAGGTCCTCGTGGGTGGCCTGGATCTTCGGCTGGGACCGCTCCAGCAGGTCGAAAGCCTCCGTGACGGACGCCGTCCAGCCGATCGCGTCGAAGATCTTCGGACGGACGAACCCCTGCTCGGCGAGCCCTGCCATGAGCTCCTTCAGCGGCGCGTACACCCCGGTCGGGTCGAGGATCACGACCGGTTTCTCGTGCATGCCGAGGACCCGGGCCGTCCAGATCTCGAACAGCTCCTCCAGCGTCCCGATGCCGCCGGGCAGGACGAGGAACGCGTCGCTGCGGGCGTCCATCTCGCCCTTCCGGGACCGCATGTCGGGCGTGACGATCAGTTCGTCGTTGTCCTCGTCGGAGACCTCGACGCTGACGAGGCCCTCGGGGATCACCCCGACGGTCCGGGCGCCGCCGGCCCGCGCCGCCCTGGCGACCGCGCCCATGCACGACACCTGCGCGCCGCCGCTGACGAGGCCGTGGCCGCGCCGGGCGAGCTCGGCCCCGACCTGCGCCGCGAGCTCGACGTGCACCGGGTCGATCCGGCTGCTGGACGCGCAGAACACGCAGACGGCGAGGCCCGTCACTCGGCGTCCGCCCCGCCGTCGGCGGTCGCCTGCTGGGACTGCGCCTCGAGCATCGCCTGCTCCGCCTTGTGGTGGGCGTCCACGATGATCTGGACGGCCTCGGCGGGGTCGTCGGTGACGTGGAAGAGCTCGATGTCGTGCGCGGAGATCTTCCCGGACGGGAGCATCACGGCCTTGACCCAGTCGAGGAGCCCGCCCCAGAACGCGCTCCCCATCAGCACGATCGGGAACCGGGTGATCTTCGTGGTCTGGACGAGGGTGATCGCCTCGAACAGCTCGTCCAGGGTCCCGAAGCCGCCGGGCAGCACGACGAACGCCTGCGAGTACTTCACGAACATCGTCTTGCGGACGAAGAAGTACCGGAACTCCAGGCCGACATCGATGTAGTCGTTCATCTTCTGCTCGAACGGCAGCTCGATGCCGAGGCCGACCGACAGGCCGCCGTTCTCGTCACAGCCCTTGTTCGCCGCCTCCATGATGCCCGGCCCGCCGCCGGTGATCACGGCGTAGCCCGCCCCGTGCAGGCGGGCGCCGATCTCGACGCCGAGCTCGTACTCCTCCGAGCCGGGCTTGGTGCGGGCGCTGCCGAACACGCTGACCGCCTTCGGCAGCTCGGCGAGCAGGCCGAAGCCCTCGACGAACTCGGCCTGGATGCGCAGCACCCGCCACGGGTCGGCGTGCAGCCAGTCGGACGGGCCGCGGCTGTCCAGCAGCCGCTGGTCGGTGGTGGTCTGCGGCAGGGCCCTGCCGCGCAGGGTCGCCGGGCCCTGGCGGTGCGTGCGGTGGTCGCTCTCGGAGGTCATGAGCCCAACCTAGCCCGGCCGCGGCACCGTTTTCACGAGGTGAGCCAGGCCCGCATCCGCCGCTCCGCGTCGATGATCAGCGGGATCTCGGCGTACTCGTCCTTCGTGTGGGCGAGGGTGGGCTCCCCCGGTCCGTAGTTGACGGCGGGGACGCCGATGCCGGAGAAGAACGCGACGTCCGTCCAGCCGAGCTTCGCGCGCACGGCGGCGCCGCTCGCCGCGGCGAACGCGGCGGCGGCCGGGTGGGTGAGGCCGGGCCGGGCGGGCGGCGACATGTCCACGACGGTCACCTCGAAGCCGTCGAAGATTCCCCGAAGGTACGCCTCGGCGTCGGCGGGCGACTTGTCGGGCGCGAACCGGTAGTTCACCGTGACGACGCATTCGTCGGGGATGACGTTCCCCGCGACGCCGCCCCGGACGAACACGGCGTTCAGGCCCTCGTGGAACTCCAGCCCGTCCACGACCGGACGGGTCGGCTCGTAGGCGCGCAGGACGTCCAGGATCGCGCCGGCGGTGTGGATCGCGTTGGACCCCATCCAGGCCCGCGCGCTGTGCGCCCGCTCGCCCTTCGCGGTGACCTCGACGCGCATCGTCCCCTGGCAGCCGCCCTCGATGAGCCCGCCGGTCGGCTCCATCAGGACGGCGAAGTCGCCGGCGAGCAACTCCGGGCGGGCCTCGCTGAGCCTCTTCAGCCCGTTGTGGACCGCCTCGATCTCCTCGCATTCGTAGAACACGAACGTGACGTCGCGTGTGGGCTCCGGAACGGTCGCCGCGAGCCTGAGGGCGACCGCGACGCCGCTCTTCATGTCGGACGTCCCGCACCCGTACAGCCGGTCGCCCTCCACACGGGACGGCAGATTGCCGTTCAGCGGCACGGTGTCGAGGTGCCCGGCCAGGACGACGCGTTCGGCCCGCCCCAGGTCCGTCCGCGCCACGACGTTGTTCCCGACGCGGACCACGCTGAGATGGGGCAGCGCCAGCAGCGCCTCCTCCACGGCGTCGGCGAGACCCTTCTCGTTCTTGCTCACCGACTCGATGTCGACGACCGCGGCCGTCAGGTCCGTCACGTCCGAGAACAGATCAAGGCGCATGGGCACCAAGGCTATCTATCATCGCGTTCGTGGAGATGCCTGCGCTGGAATGCGCCGTCCATTGGGCCCGCCCCGCCGACGGGCCCGAGATGCGCGCCCTGCTGGACGAGCGCGAACGCGACCGCTACGAGAAGTTCCTCCGCGCGGAGGACAAGGCGCGCTTCGTGACGGGCCGCTTCCTCGCGCGCAGCGTCCTGGCCGACCGCACGGGCCTCGCGCCCGACCGGATCCGGTTCACCACGGACTGCCCGCTCTGCGCCGGCACCCACGGCAAGCCCCGCCTGCCGGGCCACGACCTCGACTTCTCCCTGTCCCACTCGGGCGACCGGGTCGTCCTGGTCCTGGTGGAGGGTGCCGAGGTCGGCGTTGACGTGGAGCGCGAGAGCGACCGCGACATCGTCCGCCTCGCGGAGATGGTCCTCACGGAGCCCGAACGCGAGGCCCTCTTCGCGATGCCGGATCGCCGCCGCGGCTTCCACACCTACTGGAGCCGCAAGGAGGCCCTCCTGAAGGCCACCGGCCACGGCCTGGCCGCCCCGATGACCGCGATCCACGTGTCGCCCCCGGACGCCCCCGCGGAGGTCCTGGCCTGGCACGGCGAAGCGGCGGCGGCCGAGGTCCGGCTGGCGGACCTGACACCGGGCCCCGGCTACGCCGCCTCCGCGGCCGTGCTGACCTCCCGGCCGCTGAAGATCACCGAGACTCCCTTGGCCTGAGCCCCGGCCGGCGGCCGGGGGCCGTGCGGCCGGGGCGCCCCGGCGGCACGACCCCCCCCCGCCGGGAGTCAGGTGTTGACGCCGTGGTCGCGGAGGATGTCGTTGAGCTCGGCCTTGTCGTGGCGCCGGCCCTCGTCCAGGCGCTTGAGGATCAGGACGGCCGGGAGGCCGAACGTTCCGCCCTTGAACTCTTTGTAGCGGGTGCCGCCGACGGCGACGCACCAGTCGGGGATGCGGCCGCGGGAGATCTCCTCGCCGGTCTCCACGTCGATGACCGGCATGGACGCCGACAGGTTCGTTCCGGAGCCGACGACCGCGCCCTTGCCGACACGGGCGCCCTCGACGATCATCGAGCGGCTGCCGATCATGGCGCCGTCCTCGATGACGACGGGCTTGGCGTTCGGGGGCTCCAGCACGCCGCCGATGCCGACGCCGCCGGACAGGTGGACGTCCTTGCCGATCTGGGCGCAGGACCCGACGGTCGCCCACGTGTCGACCATCGTGCCGGAGTCGACGTAGGCGCCGATGTTGGTGAACGACGGCATCAGCACGACGCCGGGCGCGAGGTGCGCGCCCCAGCGGGCGATGGCGCCGGGGACGACGCGGACGCCGTCCAGCCGCGACTTGAGCGGGATGCGGTCGTGGTACTGGAAGTCGCCGACCTGCGCGCGCACCATGCCGAGGACCTTGAAGCTCAGCAGGATCGCCCGCTTGGCCCGCTCGTCGACGACGACCTCGTCGGTCGCGGGGTCGATGAAGGCGACGCGGGCCTCGCCGGAGTCGAGCTGGTCGACGGCGGCGACGATCGCGGCGCGGGCGTCCGCGTCGGCGGGGGTCAGGTCGGCGCGCCGCTCCCAGAGCGCGTCGATGTCGCCGGAGATCGGGCTGGTGAACGTTTCGGTCATGGCTCTGGAGCTTACTGGTGGGCATCTGCCGGTACCGTCGTCGCGTGGCTGTTTGGTCGAGGTTGCGGACGCGGGCGGTGGAGCGGTCCGGTGGTGGCCGCCGGTGGCGCTGGGCCGCGGTCGTGTCGGCGGTGGTGATCGTCCTCGGGGTGGGCGGGTACGTCGCGTTCCAGCGCGCCCGCCCGTACCTGCACGGGTCGGCGTGCGAGGTGCGGACGGCGGCGGGCAAGATGCAGCTCAGCCTGGAGCAGGGCGCGAACTCGTCGACGATCGCGGCGGTGGCGTTCCGCAAGCAGCTGCCGGAGCGCGCCGCGGTGATCGCGTACGCGACGGCGATCCAGGAGTCGGACCTGCGGAACCTCGCGGGCGGCGACCGCGACTCGGTCGGCATGTTCCAGCAGCGCCCGTCGCAGGGCTGGGGCACCCCCGCCCAGCTGCGCGACCCCGTCCAGTCCACGAGCAAGTTCTTCGACGCGCTGGTCAAGGTGAAGGACTACCTCGACCGCGATCTGCACGACGCGGCGCAGCGGGTGCAGCGCAGCGCGGACGGCGACGCCTACGCGCAGCACGAGGCGAACGGCCGGCTCCTCGCCCGCGCGTTCACGGGCCGGGAGACGGGCGCGGCGCGCTGCTGGTACCCGCCGAACAAGCGGACGGCGGCGCGTCGCGCGGAGGCGGTCCGGGAGATGCGGCGCGCGTTCGGCGGCCGGCTCCAGGTGGCGGACGCGGGCGGCCACAGCGCCGTCCGGGTGTCGAACGCCCGGTCGGGCTGGGCGGTCGCGGCCTGGGCGATGACGCACGCGCAGGTCTACGGCCTCACCGAGGTCCGCCACGCGGGCCTGCACTGGGAGGCGGACGCGGGCCACGACGGCTGGACGAAGGACCCCGGAGCCCCTTCCGGCCAGGTCGTCCTGCGCTGACCTACATGACCAGATCACCGACGTGGGCCGATTGCCCGGAATGTGTCGGACGCCTCCAGTAAAAAGGAAGGCGTGACGTCGAGATTTCAGGACCCCCTTGAGGACGAGACCTGTCGCGACTTCGTCCTGCCGGCATTGGACCGCGCCGGATGGGACGAAGACCGGATCACCCCCCAATACCCCATCAACCGCGGCCGGATCCGCGCGACGGCCCGGCGCCACCGCCAGGAGCGGCCGCTGAAGGCCGACTACCTGCTCGAGTACTCGGACGGCCTGCCAATCGCCGTCGTCGAGGCCAAACGCTCCCGCCGGGACCCGGCGGACGGCTACGAGCAGGTCAAGCGGTACGCCGAACTGCTCGACGTCCCCTTCGCGTACACGACGAACGGCCGGCGGACGCTGGAGATCGACAACTTCACCGGTCTGGTCACCGAGATCGACGCCTTCCCCAGCCCTGAGGAGCTCTGGACGCGCTACCGGGAGGGCCGCGACCTCACCGACGACAAGCGCACCGCGCTGGCCGCGGCCCGGCTCAACTCCGCCGTGCGCAACTGGGACGGCACCCCCAAAGAGCCGCGCTACTACCAGCGTGTGGCGATCAACCGGACGGTGCAGGCCATCGCCCGCGGCGACAACCGGATCCTGCTCGTCCTCGCCACCGGCACGGGCAAGACCCTCGTCGCCGCGCAGATCGTCGCGAAGCTGTGGAACGCGGAATGGCCCGGCGGCCGCCGGCCCCGCGTCCTGTACCTGGCCGATCGCAACATCCTCATCGACCAGCCGAAGGACGACTATTTCAAGCAGATGTTCGGGGAGGCCGTCCACAAGCTCGGCGGCGGCGACGCCAAGACCGGGCGGAACATCTACCTCGGGCTCTACCAGTCGCTCGACAGCAGCCGCGACGCGGAGAGCCTCTACCGGCAATTCCGACCCGACTACTTCGACCTCGTGATCGTGGACGAATGCCATCGGGGCAGCGCGACCGAGGGCTCGCAGTGGCGCGCGATCCTGGAGTACTTCTCCCCCGCCGTGCAGCTCGGGCTGACCGCCACGCCGATCAGCACCAAGGACGCCGACACCTACCACTACTTCGGTGACCCGATCTACGAGTACTCCCTGGCGCGCGGCATCGAGGACGGCTTCCTGGCGCCCTACCGGGTCCGCAAGGTGCGGCTGAACGTCGACATGACCGGCTGGCGCCCCGACCCCGGGCAGCGCGACCTTCTCGGCCGGGAGATCCCGGACAAGCTCTACGGCCCCAAGGAGTACGAGCGGATCCTGGCCATCCTCGACCGCACCGAGGAGGCCGCCCGTTACCTCACCGAGTACCTGCACCGGACGAACCGGATGGGCAAGACGATCGTGTTCTGCGCGAACAGCGATCACGCCATGCGGATGACGACAGCCCTCCACAACGCCAACGCCGACCTCTCCGCCCGGTACGGCAGCAAGTACGTGGTCCGGATCACTGCGAAGGACGGAGATCCCGGGCGCGAACTCCTGGACGAGTTCAGGGAGGTGGAGACCGAGGTCCCCGTCATCGCGGTGACGTCACGGTTGCTGTCCACAGGTGTGGACGCCCCGACCGTCCGCAACATCGTGCTGTTCCGCGGCATCAAGTCGATGCCGGAGTTCAAGCAGATCATCGGACGCGGCACCCGGCTGTTCCCCGAGGACGGCAAGTTCTCCTTCGACATCATCGACTTCGTGGAGGCGACCCGGCTGTTCAACGACCCCGGGTTCGACGGCCCGCCGATGCGGGTCGTCCGGGACGAGACCGACGAGCAGGGCAGCATCGTCGACTCCGTCAACGAGGACGTGCCCGGCGCGGATGAGGAGTCCGTCGCCGAACCGGGAGACGGCTTCGTGCAGGAGGACGGCGGGTCGCTGCCGCCGCTCGTCACCGACCCCGCCGAGGTGGACGACATCCAGGCGAGCCCGCGCACCTTCTACGTGGACGGCGTCCAGGTGACCCCGTGGGGATCCGCCCTGTACGTATCGGAACCGGGCAGCGGCGGCGGGCTGCGGCTGGTCGAGTCCGAGCAGTTCGTCCGCGGCCAGATCCTGAAACTCGACCTTGAGCCGCATCAGCTCCTCGGGCAGTGGGCCGGCGTGAAGAGCAGGGCGACGCTGCGGGAGAAGCTCGACGAAAGCCACATCACCGCGCAGGACCTCGCGGAGTGGGCGGGACGTCCCGACGCCGACACGATCGACCTGCTGCTGTACCTCGCCTGGGAGCTGCCCCTCCTGTCGCGCTCGGAGCGCGCCCGCCGAGTCGCCACCCGCCACAGGGAGTTTCTCCAGTCGTTCGCGCCCGAGGCCCGCAAGGTGCTCGATAGGGTTCTCGACCTGTACGCGGCTCGCGGCGCGGAGGAGCTGGAGATCCCGGCGTTGCGTTCCGGTGCTTACGCCGACCTGGGCAACATCCTCGAGCTTTCGAAGCGCTTCGGCGGACGCGAACAGCTGGTCGGGGCCTTGGACGAGTTGAACGCCCGCGTCTATGACGCCTCGTGATACTCAAGCTCGACTTTAGTTTCATGCAGGCATCCTGCACGAAACTAAAAATGACTATAAGGATGAAGGGCGATAGGGTGGCTCTGTGCGGCAGCGAGAAGAAGAACCCCGCGCCCGGCTGTGGCGCCGGGCCGCGCAGCAGCGCGGGTACTTCACCGCTGCCCAGGCCCTGGAGGACGGCTACTCCTACCAGTCTCAGCACTTCCATGTGCAGCGCGGCAACTGGACCCGCGTCGACCGTGGCGTCTACCGCTTCCGCGAGTTCGCCGACCTCCCGGCCGACGAGAACGATCACCTGGTCCGCTGGACGCTGTGGAGCCGCGGCCGCGGGGTGGTCTCGCACAGCACCGCCCTGGGCGTGCACGACCTCGGCATCGCGAACCCCGCCGAGATCCACCTGACCGTCCCGCCGGGTTTCCGGCAGCGAGATCCCGCAGTCGTGGTGCATCACGCAGACCTGTCACCAGACGGCATCGAAGAGCGCGAAGGGTTCAGGGTGACGACCCCGGTCCGCGCCATCGCGGAGTCCGCGGCCGACGGCCTCGACCAGGACGCGATCGACTCCGCCGTCGCGGACCTCCTCGACCGGGGCGCCGCAACCCGCGGACAGCTTCTGCGAGCAGCCCAGCATCTTGGCGCACGTGCCGAACTCGCCGTCACTCGGGCCTTCCAGGCGGAACGAGCATGAAGCGGTACAAGACCTCGGTGGATCTCCGGCGCGCGCTCGAAGCGCGCCTCAAGCAGCGCGCCGAGGAGACCGATACCGACCTCAACCGCCTTCGCCGCGTCGCCGTGTTCGACCGCATCGCCGCGCGCCTGTCGGAGGCCGACCAGCGATGGGTGGTCAAGGGAGGCACCTCTCTCGAGTTCCGGCTCGGCGTCCGGGCCCGCGCCACGAAGGACCTCGATCTCGCGCTCCTGGACGGCCCGCTCGACGGTGACGACCTGCGCGACATCCTGATCGAAACACTCGCCGCGGACGCGGACGGCGACGGCTTCGTCTTCACCGTCACGCGGCCCACTCCTCTGGACGCCGACGCGGCCGGACGTCCAGGCTGGCGGTTCTCTGTGGAGAGCTCGCTGGCCGGCCGCACATTCGCCCAGATCCGTCTGGACGTCGTCCTGCGGGCGGAGGAACTGGCGGCCACGGAGCGGATCACACTGCCCGGCGTGCTGTCCTTCGCCGACATCCCACCGCGCACGATCGAGTCCGTCGACCGGCGCCAGCACTTCGCGGAGAAGCTGCACGCACTCACCCGGGACTACGGCGTCCGGCCGAACACCCGCGTCAAGGACCTGGTCGATATCGTCCTGCTGATCGAGGACGGCCTCCCAGCCGACAAAGCGCTGATGGACGTGGTGCGCCACGTGTTCGCCGTCCGAGCCACCCATCCCGTACCGGTGGACATCCCCGCACCTCCGCCCATGTGGGCTACGGACTATCCGAAGCTCGCCGAGGACCTCACTCTCACCGAGCCGGAGCTCGCCCCCGCGCTCGACCTGCTCGGCTCCTTCTGGGCGCGAGCACTCACCACGGAAACGGAAACCTGAACGACATGGCGAAGGCGAAGAAGCAGGACACCAGCTCCCGCGCAAGGCTCGGCGCGGTCATCAAGTCGGCGCGGGACATCATGCGCAAGGACGCCGGCCTCAACGGCGACCTGGACCGGCTGCCCCTGCTG
This sequence comes from Spirillospora albida, assembly GCF_000718255.1. GTDB lineage: Bacteria > Actinomycetota > Actinomycetes > Streptosporangiales > Streptosporangiaceae > Spirillospora > Spirillospora albida. Next base: position 116,640 of record NZ_JOFJ01000015.1, on the reverse strand, counting down.
TCCTGGCTGCTGTTCCTGCGCGCCTTCGACGCCTTGGAGCAAGAACGCGAGTTCACCGAGGACGACCACTACCGGCCCGCCATCGAACCCGAGTACCAGTGGCGTACCTGGGCGGACAACGAGGACTTCACCGGCGCGGATCTCCTCAAGTTCGTCAATGACGAACTGCTCCCGTACTTGAGCGGGCTCAAGAGCGCCGAGAAGGGCGACCCGCGCAACGTGCTCGGCCAGGTCTTCGACGGCGTCCAGAACCGCATGGCGTCCGGGTACCTCTTCCGCGACCTGGTCAACCAGATACGGAAGATCGACTTCACGTCCAGCGACGACATCCACACGATGGCGTACCTGTACGAATCGCTCCTCAAGGAGGTTCGGGACGCGGCCGGCGACTCCGGCGAGTTCTACACTCCCCGCCCGGTCATCCGCTTCATGGTCGAGCAGACGTTCCTGGAACTCGGCGAGTCCATTCTTGACCCGGCCTGCGGCACCGGAGGCTTCCTCGTCGAGGCCTACACGGAGCTGTCGAAAGGCAAGAAGCTAGGCATCGTCCACGAGACGAACCTGTGGCGGAACTTGCGCGGCATCGAGAAGAAGCCGCTGCCGTACCTGCTGTGCATGATGAACTTGATCTTGCATGGAGTGACGGAGCCCAGCATTCTGCACGCCAACGCGCTGCAGCTCATGCGGGACGAGACGGGACCCAGCAGCCAGGTACACGTCATCCTCACCAACCCGCCCTTCGGCGGAGAGGAGGAGGCGTCGATCGCGAAGTCGTTCCCCCAGGGCTATCAGACCCGTGAGACGGCTTGGCTGTTCCTCCACGAAGTGATTCGCAAGCTGAAGCCGAACGGCCGCTGCGCGATCGTCCTTCCCAACGGCGCTCTCTTCGGCGAAGGCATCGGAACGAAGCTCCGGAAGAAGCTCCTGGAAGAGTGCAACCTGCACACTGTCGTGCGTCTTCCCCAGGGCATTTTCGCTCCCTACACCCAGATTCCCGCCAACCTGCTGTTCTTCGAGAAGACCGGCCCCACCAAGGAGACCTGGTTCTACCAGATCGACCCGCCCGAGGGCTACAAGGGCTACGCGAAGACCAGGCCCATGCGCTACGAGGAATTCGCAGAATGTGCCGACTGGTGGGGCGGCAAGGACCGCGCCGACCGCGCAGAGACCGACAACGCGTGGCGTGTACCGATCGCAGACATCGTCTCCGCCGAGTACAATCTCGACGTCCCAAGACCCAACACTGATGATGACCTTTCACATCGGCCGCCAGCAGAACTTCTCAAAGAAATGATCGCAACTGAACGCGAGATCTTGGAGTTGCTCGTCTCTCTGCAGGGTGACATGGAGTCTGAGCGATGAAGCTGCCTGAACGCCCGCTCGGCGACGCCATCCGACTCGCCTCGACCAGTGTGACAGTGCTGCCAGACGAGGAATACCGGATCGCCGGCATCTACAGCTTTGGTCGGGGCCTGATAAAGAGGCCTACGATTCGGGGCACGGAAACGTCATACTCAACACTCACACGCCTGCAATCCGGGCAGTTGGCGATGAGCAAGCTTAACGCCTGGGAAGGCGCGATCACCTTAGTTCCTGAAGAGTTTTCCGGTGCTCATGTCTCTCCTGAATACCCAGTTTTTGACATTAACGAGGAGATTGCCGAACCATCCTACATCGCACACCTCGCCAGTTGGCCCACGTTGTGGGACCGCCTTACCCCACGTGGTTCAATGGTACGCAGGAAGCGGACCACTCCCTCAGCACTCATGGGAACCATCGTCCCCATGCCGGATCTGGACGAGCAGCGCCGCATCGCCACCCGACTGGATACAGCGTTCGCCAAGGTCAGCGAAGTCGAAGAGGCGCAAGCCTGTCGCACCAAGTTGAGCAGTGCCTTCGCAGAATCAACCATTAGTAGCGCACTAGAACAGGCGAACACTTCGGCAAAGGTTGGCGACATTATGACATTGACCCGCCGACCTGTTTCACCCAATCTCAATGAAGACTACCGGGAGATTGGAATACGCTCCTTTGGGCGAGGAGTTTTTCACAAGGAACCCCTGAAGGGTGAGACTCTCGGCAATAAAAGGGTGTTCGCAATCAAGCCCGGCGATCTGCTCTTCAGTAATGTGTTTGCCTGGGAAGGCGCGGTGGCGTTGGCGGGAGAATCAGAGGAAGGATTTATCGGCAGCCATCGTTTTATGACCTATCGGGTCAACGAAACGGTCGCCGATTCCTCATATCTGCGCCACTATTTCACCTGCCGACATGGGCTCGAGGTGATCCGGCGCGCTTCCCCGGGATCCGCTGGTCGCAACCGAACGCTCGGCATCAAGAATTTTGAGTCACAACTCATCCCACTGCCCAAATTGGAGATCCAGCAAGAAACGGGCCGCAGGCTCGATGAGATCAGCAATGGACTTTCCTTCGCCAGCAGCGCTGATATCACCAATTCCCTTCGTCCATCGCTGCTGAATACCGCATTTGATGGGCGACTCTGAATAACCCAAAGTAGCCACGACCGTCACGTGATCGTCGCTTCTGATCTGTCAATTAAAGCGAACGGAGTTGGACGAGCATCGACTGGTATGCGATGGGCGCAATACAAAGAACCGATCCATTTGGGTCCTTGGAGTCCCGGATCGACACGCTGGTCGGTGTCGCGGCAAGCTCGACGCACTCGCCACCAGATCCGCCGCTGTAGCTACTCTTGCGCCACCGCCATTCATCCGCGCGTGCAATTTTCAAGATTACCCCTCACAAATGCTGCGCAGCAGGCGCCGCGCCTCCGGAAGGGTGAGCGCGAAAACCGGGCCTTCCGAGTCCTTGGAGTCACGAACCAGGACACGACCCGGCAGCGCGGCGAGCTCAACGCATTCGCCGCCCATGCCATCGCTGTAGCTGCTCTTACGCCACAACAGAACCGACTGACCCACCTGATTCACGGGTGTACACCTCACGCGCTCGGCTCATGAACTCGATGGATTCGCCCCGACTGAGGGCCTCCCCCATCACTGTGTTGAAATGTACCCCGGCCGTGAAGGTCTCGTCTCGCTTCTCGGTCATGGAACTGATGGCTCCCGACTCCACGTAGATGAGGTCCGGCCCCTTCTCGAAGCTCAGCACAATGAAGCCGCCTGCCAAGACGGCGGGCGTGACCCGGGTGAAGGGCATGATCAAGATTCGGACGTTGGGCAGCCGGGCCATGCTGATGAGGTGGTCGATCTGGGCCGCCATGACCACCGGCCCGCCGACCGGGCGGCGGAGCGTCGACTCGTCCAGGACGAACAGGGCCTCCAGCGGTTTCGCGCGCTTGAAGATCGCCTGCCTCTCGATCCGGACGGCGACGCGGGCGTCCAGGGTCTCCGCCGGTTCGCTTTCGTCCATGATGCCTCGTGCGTAAGCCTCGGTCTGAAGGAGACCGGGCACGATCTGGGCCGCAACGCACCGTATGCCGATGGCCTTTGCTTCCCGCACGCGGTAGTTGTCGAAGCTCGGACGAAGCGCGCGGCGCTGGCCGGCGCGGCGGAGGGCGGTGTGGATGCGGCGGAAGTGGCCGTCGTCCTCCTCCCAGCCGTCCGTCTTGAAGTAGGTGTCGAGGTCGAGCGCGACCTGTTCGGGGACGGGCTTGTCGGACTGTTCGAGCTGGCACACCCACTGCGGGGTGCAGCCGAGGGCCTTGGCGAGGTGGTTCATCGAGAGGTTCGCGCGCTGGCGGAGGCGGCGCAGCTCCGCGCCGAAGTGGGTTCGGAGGACGTCCGGGTCGGTGTCGTGATCGGGGCGGGTCACGTGAACCTCCGGCACTCGGTTGACGGGGGGCCGAACTGGTTGATGGCCGGTTGATGGAGCTTCGTAGCCGAGCGTAATCGCCGCCGAGCAGGCTGTCCCTCGATTCGAGAAGGCCGCTGACGTACCGGCCTCGGAAGGGACACGACTCCATGAAGAACACGGCGACGACGCGGATCGAGCAGGACTACCCCGGATGGCTGGTGTGGTTGTCGGCGCGCGGCGAGCACTGGGGCGCGGTGAGGCGGGACATGAAGTCCGACCTGCCGCGCACGATCATTGCCGACTCCGAGGACGAGCTGCGGGAAGCCCTGGCCCGCGAGCCGGTGTCCGCCGAGCCGAGCACGTGAACTCGCTCGCCGACCTCCGCCACTGGATCCCGGGATCGCAGCTCTGGTACGGCCCCTACACCGGATCGTGGTGGGCGTACCTGCCGGGCCGTCCCGGCCGTCTGATCGAGGCTGCCACGCCGGACGAACTGCTGAGGAGGCTCGCGCCGCTGGCAGCGTCCATTCAGAGCACCCGGGCCCAGTCGGTCTCGGTCAGGACGAGGTGGCCGATGAACCGGAGCCCAACCGTCTCGGCTCCCTCACACAGCAGGCGGGTCACCTGAATATCGGCCGCACTCGGCTCAAGGCGTCCGCTGGGGTGGTTGTGGGCGACACCGAAGCGCACCCCGCCGACCGCGAGCACGGTGCTCAGTACGTCCCGTACCGGGATCAGGCTGCGGTCGGCGGCGCCCTCGGTCAGCGGCACGACGCGCAGGACGCCCCCGTTCCCGTCGCAGGCGACCACCACGACCCGCTCATGCCGCAAGCCGCACAGGAACGGCGCGGCCACGGCGGCCAGATCGGCAGAACCGCAAATCGTGCGCCGCTCTGTTCCGCGGGTCGCTCGGCGTGCGAGCTCGAACGCCGCCGCGACCCTGGCCGCCTTGGCCGGCCCGACACCCGGCAGCGTCTTCAGGACGTGCGGATCGGTCCGGGCCAGGGCGGCCAGCCCACCCCTGGCGTCGATCAGCACCGCCGCGAGCTCGATCGCGTCCCGTCCGGGCAGGCCCGCCCCCAGAACGAGGGCGAGCAGTTCCCGCTCCGACAGCGCCTCCACCCCCAGCCGCAGCAGGCGCTCCCGCGGCCGATCTCCCTCAGCCAGATCCTTGACGCGCATCAGCACCTCCGCCCTCAGGAGAGCAGGCGGCACCGACAAAGGAGCGCAGACGTGCAAGGGCGCCGGTCGACCAGAGCCGGATCGTGGCGACATCGTCGCGGTAACGCTGAACGGAAGACCCCTCTTGGGGATCGGTGCTCAGTCGTCGGTGTCGGTGTCCATAATCTCGACTGCCTCCAGGTGGCGGGCCACCTCAGGGTCGAGAGGCGTGGCAGGCCGGCCGGTCACGCGTCCGCCCTGAGCGAGCTCCAGTGCCCATGCCAGGATCGTGTCGCCACGAGCGGCCAGGAAGGACTGATAGTCGCCGGCCATCGCGGCGTCGAATGCCTGCGGCGAGATCAGGAGGCTGTCGAGGCGGGCACGGATCTCCTCTTCGCCGCTGAAGTCGATCTCGTCCTGGAGGTAGGCCGCCGGCGGCTGGTCGCTGACGGCCCGGTTGCTGATCGACGTCAGCATGACGATGTTCAGCAGCGAGTTCGCCCGCTCCAGGGCGAAGCCGCCCCGTGTGAGCCACGCCTTGGGGAAGAAGTGGTGATACTCCATGTCGTTGGACTGGGCAAGCGCGCGCCCGGCATCGATCTTCTGCCCGGTGCGCAGATCTCGCGGACCCGCCGCCGCGAGCATGAGGGCGAACGCCTTCGTCCTGCTGGAGTCCCTTCGGTATTGCTGAGCGAACCAGTACCTGCTGCTGAGCGCCGGAGCGTCGACCTCGATGGCCTTCGTCGCACCTTGTGTGAAGGCGATGACGGCGGCAAGGTCGTCGGCCATCTTCCGAGCGTTCCAGCCTTCGTAGTAGCCGCTCAGCGCGGTCTTCCAGAACCAGCTGCGGAGCGCGGCGAACTGGTGGGCATTCGGCTTCGGGAGCCGCCGGAAGATCTCGATGACGACGGCGAGCTGGTTCGGGTAGGGCAGCGCCTCGGCCGTCGGCGTGCCGATCTCCGTCGTCAGGAAGTCGACCGCTCGCCGTGCCGCGTCCTCGGTGGCCGCGATGGCGGCCGGCAGAGCCGCAGGGTCCAGGTTGGGCAAGTTCTCGATGTCCCTCGTCGCGAATCCAAGCCCGGCTGCCGCAGCGATGGAACGCAGCAAGAGCTTGCGCTCGATATGGCCGTAGTGCTTGCGCGCCAGGGCCTCGCGGACACGATCGATGGCGTCGAGGAGGTCGAAGTCGTCCCGCCACGTGGCAGCGCGGACGAACTCGATCGTGGTGAGCGGAGTGCCTCGGGTGTTCACCCGTTCGAAGATGCGTCCCACCTCGGTGAACGATGTCGCTTCGAGGGTGACGACCGCGACCTCGTACTTCGTGAACCGGTTGAACAGCACGCGCGCCCTTTCCTGCTGCTCTCTGGGCAGCTCCATGACGCGCTGGAAGAAGTCCGATGGTTCTACCAGGAATCGGAGAGGGATCTGGTGCTTCGGCGCGTCGTCCAGGTCATGCCGATGCAGAAAACGCTCTTCCTGCAGGTCGTACACTAGATTCCAGTAGCTTTCCGGGTCGCCGTGCGGCTCCCAGTACAGGGCACCGCAAATCGTCGATAGACGTTGGCAGCCGTCGAGCAGGTAAGCCGGCTCGTCCTTCCCTTCATAGACGTCGACATCGAGGCCGGCAATGCTCCTTTCACTCGCAAGGTCGAGCGGGCTGCGCCATAGGAGGAGACTGCCGATGGGATAGTTGCGCGCTATCGATCCAGCAGATCGAGCACCTGGGTGCGAGACCACACGAATTCCCGCTGGAACTTCGGAAGTTTGATCCGACCTGCACGGACACGCTCTGCGAGTCCCGTGATCGGTTCCGGTACCGGCCTGTGCTCCCGTTCCTGTGAACTCTTCGCCACGTGGTCCCCGATGTCTTCGATTCCGACCTTTACCACCATTCTGGCATCCAGATCGTCCACGATCGGTGGCTTTGAGGAATTCAGGGGGTGAGGGCGCCGCGTCCGATGGGGCGGGCGCCCTCGTTCGCGGGGCGGCCGCAGTGGGCGCAGACGACGACGGGGTCCAGCCGTTCCCCGCAGACGTGGATCCAGCGGACGGGCGGGTCGGCGGTGTTGAGGTGCCGGTCGCCCCATTTCATGAGCACGGTGAGGACGTCGCTGAGCTCCCGCCCCTTGGCGGTGAGGTGGTACTCGTACCGGGGCGGGTGCTCGCTGTAGGGCTCGCGGCGGACGATGCCCGCCTCCTCCAGCTTGCGGAGCCGGGTGGTGAGGATGTCGCGGGCCGCGCCGGTGTTGCGGACGATGCCGTCGAAGCGCCGGACGCCGTAGAGCAGCTCCCGGATGATCAGCAGCGTCCAGCGCTCGCCGACGACCTGGAGGGTGTCGGCGACCGAGCATTCCCTTGGTGCGACGCCCTTCGCCATGCCCCCAGGGTAGATCAGAGCCGCTCGATGATCGTCGCGTTGGCGAGGCCGCCGGCCTCGCACATGGTCTGCAGGCCGTAGCGGGCGCCGCGGTCCTCCATGGCGTGCAGGAGGGTCGTCATGAGGCGGGCGCCGCTGGCGCCGAGGGGGTGGCCGAGGGCGATGGCGCCGCCGCGCACGTTGACCCTGGCGAGGTCGGCGCCGGTCTCGTGCCGCCAGGCCAGGACGACCGGGGAGAACGCCTCGTTGACCTCGAACAGGTCGATGTCGCCGAGCGTGAGACCGGCTCGGGCCAGGACCTTCCCGGTCGCGGGGATGATCGCGGTGAGCATGAGCAGCGGGTCGGCTCCGGCGACCGCGAAGGAGTGCAAGCGCGCGCGGGGGCGCAGGCCGAGGCGGCGGGCGGCGTCCGCGCTCATGATGAGCAGTGCGGCGGCGCCGTCGTTGACCGGGGAGGCGTTGCCCGCGGTGACGTTCCAGCCGATCTCGGGGAAGCGCTCCGCGTGGGCGGGGGTGAAGTAGGCGGGCTTGAGCCCGGCGAGGGCCTCCATGGTGGTGGTCGGACGGACGGTCTCGTCGCGCTGCCCCGTCCAGGCGACCTCGCGGTCGAACTCGCCGCCGTTCCAGGCGGCCGTCGCGCGCATGTGGGACTCGTGGGCGAAGGCGTCCAGCTCCTCGCGGGTCATCTTCCAGCGGGCGGCGATCAGCTCGGCGCTGATGCCCTGGCCGACGAGCCCTTCGGGGTAGCGGGCGTGCAGCCGGGGGCCGAACGGGTCGCTGCCGGGCAGGACGGCGGAGCCCATCGGCACCCGCGACATCGACTCCACGCCGCAGGCGATGGCGATGTCGTAGGCGCCGCTCATGACGCCCTGGGCGGCGAAGTGCGCGGCCTGCTGGGACGAGCCGCACTGCCGGTCGACGGTGGTGGCGGGCACGCTCTCGGGGAACCCGGCGGCGAGGACCGCCGTCCGGGTGACGTTCAGCGCCTGGTCCCCGACCTGGCCGACGACGCCCCCGATGACGTCGTCGACCAGGGCGGGATCGATCCCGGAGCGCTCGACGAGCTTCTCCAGGGTGAGGGCGAGCAGGTCGGCGGGGTGCTCGGCGTGCAGGGCCCCGCCGGGCCTGCCCTTGCCCATCGGGGTGCGGACCGCCTCGACGATCACCGCGTCTCGCATGGCTTCCTCCTCGTCCGGAACGCGCGTCCAGTGAGACGACGATAGGGCGAGTAAGTTGGAAAATACAACTCACTGCGGAGGAGACCCGCGCCACAGCCGGACGGCGCTACCTGACGGGAACCGGCTCCGAGAGCGGCGCCCCCTCCGCGTGCGGGGCCTCGCCCCGGGTGTTCGCGGCGCGCAGCCCGATGACGGCCGCCGCGGCCACGAAGACCGCGCAGGCCAGCAGGGCGCGGGAGAAACCGCCGGTCAGGGCCTCCGGGGGCGCGACCCGGTCGGCGAGCAGGCCGTTGGTCCGGGACGTGGCGACCGCGGTGAGGATCGCGAGGCCGAGCGCCCCGCCGAGCTGCTGCGACGCGTTCAGCATCGACGCGGCGAGCCCGGCCCGCTCCGCCGGGACGTTCGCGTTCGCGGCGGTGGTGACGGCCACGAACGCGAACCCGAGCCCGACCGAGGTGATCAGCAGGCCGGGCAGCAGGTCGGCGACATAGGTGCCGTCGACGGGGATGCGCGACAGCAGGTAGATGCCGGCGGCGGCGATCAGCATCCCGGTGACGATCAGCGGGCGGGTGCCGAACCGTCCGGTCAGCTTCCCGGCGACGCCCGCGGCGACGCCGACGCCGAAGCACAGCGGCAGGTAGGCGGACCCGGTCTCCAGCGGCGTGTAGCCGAGGACGCTCCCCATGTAGAGGCTGAGGAAGAAGAACATCGACCCGAGCCCGGCGATCCCGATCAGCTGGGTGAGGTCGGCGGCGACGAGTCCCTTGACGCGGAGGATCGACAGGGGCAGCAGCGGGTCGCGGGTGCGGTGCTCGACGGCCAGGAACGCGGCGAGGAGCAGCAGCGCCCCGGCGAGGCCCCCCACGGTGCGGGCCGTGTCCCAGCCGGCGTCCGGCGCCTCGACCAGGGTGTAGACGAGCAGGAGCATCCCGCCGGTGACGAGCAGCGCGCCGGGGACGTCGATGTCGGCGAGCCGCGCGGTGCGGCGCTCCCCGTCCACGAGGAGGAACAGCCCGGCGATCACGAGGGCGCAGACCGGCGCGTTGACGAGCATGACCCAGCGCCAGCCGGGGCCGTCGGTGAGCAGCCCGCCGAGCAGGACGCCGGCGGCCGCCGCGCCGCCCGCGACGCCGCCCCAGATGCCGAGCGCCATGTTCCGGTCGCGCCCCTCCTTGAACGTCGTCGTGAGGATGGACAGCGTCCCGGGCAGCATCAGCGCGGCGCCGGCGCCCTGCGCGAGCCGCGCTCCGACGAGCGTCCCGGCGTCCTGGGCGAGCCCGCCGGCGAGGGAGGAGAGGCAGAACAGCACGGTTCCCGCGACGACCACGCGGCGGCGCCCGAACAGGTCGGCGACGCGCCCGCCGAGCAGCATCAGCCCGCCGTAGGCGAGCAGGTAGGCGCTGGGCACCCACTGCAGCGCCTGGACGGAGAAGTCCAGGTCGCCGCGTATCGCGGGGAGCGCCACGTTCACGATGGGCGCGTCGGCGAAGTCGATGAACGCGATCGTGCACAGCAGCGCCAGGGTGAGCCTGCCGCGTCCGGTCGCGAGGAACGACCCTTCGGTCATGAGGTTCTCCTTGGAATCGGTCACGCGAACATGAGCCCTCGCGGGGCACCGGATGTGACATCGCGGCCCGCCGATGAGGGCTACATCACATTCCGGTCACCGATGTCACACTCGGACGTCCCGGACGCCTCTCAGGGGGCGAGGAGGTCCGCACATGCCCGAGGGAACCGCCACGCGCGTCTTCGCCGACCACAGGGAGCTGCTGTTCTCGGTCGTCTACAACATGCTCGGCAGCGTCGCCGACACCGAGGACGTCCTGCAGGACGCCTGGCTGGCCTGGGCCGCCAGGGAACGGGACGTCGACAACCCGCGCGCCTACCTGGTTCGGATCGCGGTGAACACCGCCCTGTCCCGGCAGGCGGCGATCAGCCGCCGCCGCGAGACCTACGTCGGCCCGTGGCTGCCCGAGCCGCTGCTCGGGCCCGCGTCCGGCGGCGCGGACGAGCACGCCGAACGCGGCGAGACGGTGTCGATGGCGCTGCTGGTCGTCCTGGAGTCGCTGTCGCCCCTGGAGCGGGCGGTGTTCGTCCTGCACGAGGTGTTCGGGTACGCGCACGCCGAGATCGCGGGGATCCTCGACCGGAGCCCGTCGGCGGTCCGGCAGCTGGCGCACCGGGCGCGCGAGCACGTCCACGCCCGCCGGCCCCGCTTCCGGGCGGACCCGAAGGTGCGGCGCGAGGTGACCGAGCGGTTCCTGGCGGCGGCGCTCGGCGGCGACATCGACGCGCTCATGGAGATCCTCGCCCCGGACGTGACGCTGTGGACGGACGGCGGCGGCAAGGCCCCCACGGCGGCGCTGCGCCCGATCACCGGCGCCGACAAGGTCGCGCGCGTCGTCTCCGCCACGAGGGGCCGCCCGTCCGGCGAGGTCGACATCCGCTACCGCACGGTCAACGGGGATCCGTGCGCGGTGCTGTTCGACGGCGACGCCCTCTACGGCGTCATGGTGCTCGACCTCTCGGCGGACAACCGGGTCGTCGGCGTCTACGCGGTCGCCAACCCGGACAAGCTCGGGCACATCAGCGCGGACGAGTGAGCACGGCCCGGATCAGTGGCCCGGGAGGACGCACATCGCGTCGAGGCCGAGGACGTGGTTGAGGCGGCCGAACGCCAGCCACGAGCCCAGGCACATGCTCAGCTCGACGATCTCGCGCTGGGTGTAGTGCTCGCCCATCCGCTCCCAGAACGCGTCGTCCAGGCCGTGGTGGTCGAGGGCGTAGCGTTCGGCGTACTCGGCGGCGAGGCGGGTGCGGTCGTCGAACGCGTCGGTGGTGCGCCACTCGGTCACCGCGGCGGCGAAGGTCTCCTCGACCTTCTCGCCGTCGCGGTCGGTGCGCCAGTCCAGGCAGAAGAGGCAGCCGTTGATCTGGGCGACGCGCAGCCGCGCGGCCTCGAACTCGCGCAGGCCGAGCGTGGTGTGGGCGTACACGGCGAGGGACAGGTTCGCGGCGGCGGGGCCGATGCCGGGCACCATCTCGCCCCACACGTACTGGATGGGGTCCTTGCCGTCGGGGACGTCGATCATGGCTTCCTCCCGAGCGCCCGCGTGGGCCGGAGTGGGACGTCGAGCGCGTCGTAGAGGCCCGGGTCGGCGCCGGCGAGCCAGTCGATGGCGCCGACGAGGCGTCCGACGGCGGTGGCGTTGCCGCCCGCCGCCCGGTTGCCGTGCCGGTCGGTGGCCTCGACCGTCACCTCGATCCGCGGGTCGCCCTCGATGACGACGCGGTGCGCGCCGTCGCCGTCCGGCGGCACGGGCCAGTCGGGCGCGCAGGACGCGTGGATGCGGGTGACGTGCTCGATGACGATGCGGGGCACGCCGTCCACGATGCCCTGCACCTCGAACCGCACCGCGCCCTGCGTGCCCTTCTCGAAGTCGCCCATCTTGTCGGTGGTGACGGTCGCGTCGAGGGGGCGGCGGGCGACGGTCTCGCGGATCTCGTCGAGCTCGACGCCGAGCGCGCGGGCCATCAGCCGGATCTGCCCGCCCCACACCATGGTGGGGACGGTCGCGGCGAGCATCGGCGGCTCGTAGTCCATCGGCTGGCCCATGCCGACGAGGTAGCGGACGGAGTCGGGCTGGTCGTAGGTGGTGTAGTCGAAGATCTCCTGGCAGCGGATCACGTCGACGGTGGCGCCGAGGCCGCTGACGAGCAGCGGCAGGACGTCGTTGCCCCAGCCGGGGTCGACGCCCGAGACGAACAGGGAGCCGCCGCCCGCCTCGACGGCGTCCAGGACCTGCCGCCGCATCTCGGGCGGCGCGTTGCGCTGGTCGTAGAGCGCGTAGAGCGCGGGGGTGACGACCACGGCCCCGGCCCGGATCGCGCGGGTGATGTCGGCGAGCGCCTCGTCGGGGCGTATGTCGCCGGACGCCGCGTACACGACGGCCCGGGGCCCGGCGGCGAGGGCGGCGTCCACGTCCGCGGTCGCCGCGACGCCGAGTTCGCGGCCGGTCCCGGCGAGGTCGCCCGCGTCCCGGCCGACCTTCCCGGGATCGTGGACGATCACGCCCGTCAGCGCCAGCGCCGGATGGGCCTCGACGGCCCGGATCGCGAGCCGGCCGACGTTCCCGGTGCCCCATACGACCGTGGAGATCATGCGTCGGAATCTAACAGGGCGCCGGCGGGTCTGCCAAGCAAGCATTTGGTTAACTCTATGTGATCTCATACCACAACTTTGTGATCGACCGCAAGTTACTTGCGCGTATCTAGTGACGCGGCCCATCACGTCGATATAGAACCTGTTCCAGCCTGATCGAGAGTGAGGTGGGTCACATGGACGACTCCACTGCGCACAACGCCGAACCCATGCGCCTTTCGCGGCGCGGGTTCGTGCTCGGAACCGGTTCCATCGTCGGTCTGGGGCTGCTGCAAGGAACCGGCATCGCCCGGGCCGCCGCCGCGCCCGCGGCGCCGATCGGTGACGGCGCGCGCGTCCCCGTCCTGGTGATCGGCACCGGCTACGGCGGCTCCGTCGCCGCCCTGCGGCTCGCCGAGGCGGGCGTCGACGTGCACATGGTCGAGATGGGGCAGTCCTGGGACACCCCGGGCACGGACGGCAAGATCTTCGCCAACACCCGGACGCCGGACTACCGGTCGTTCTGGCTCAGGACGAAGACCAAGCAGCCCCTCAGCAACTTCCTCGGCTTCCCGATCGACAAGACGGTCCCCCGCCACACCGGCATCCTGGACGCCGAGGACTTCAGCGGCATCACCGTCTACCAGGGACGCGGCGTCGGCGGCGGCTCGCTGGTCAACGGCGGCATGGCCGTCACGCCGCGGCGCGACCGGTTCGGCGCCGTCCTGCCGTCGGTGAACGCCGACGAGATGTACTCGGTCTACTACCCGCGGGCCAACGCCGGGCTCGGCGTCAACGAGATCGACCGGGCCTGGTTCGACACGACCGACTGCTACCAGTTCGCGCGGGTCGGGCGGAAGCACGCCCAGCGGTCGGGCTTCGAGTTCGTCTACGTCCCGAACGTGTACGACTTCGAGTACATGAAGCGGGAGGCCGCCGGGACGGTGCCGAGGTCGGCGCTGGAGGCGGAGATCCTCTACGGCAACAACCACGGCAAGAAGTCGCTCCAGCAGACCTATCTCGCGCGGGCCAGGGCGACCGGCCGGGTCTCCATCTCGGCGCTGCACCGGGTGACCTCGGTGTCCCCCGCGTCCGGCGGCGGCTACCGCGTCACCATCGAGCAGATCGACACCTCCGGCACCGTCACGGCCACCAAGACCGTGACCGCCGCCCGGGTGTTCTTCGCCGCCGGCAGCGTCGGCACCAGCAAGCTGCTGGTCAAGCTGAAGGCGACCGGCGCGCTGCCGAACCTGAACGGCGAGGTCGGCCGGGGCTGGGGCGACAACGGCAACGTCATGTGCGGACGCGCCAACCACATGTGGGACCCCACCGGCAGCCTCCAGTCGTCCATTCCCACGGCCGGCATCGACAACTGGGACGCGGGCGGGGCCTTCGCCGAGGTGGCGCCGCTGCCCACCGGGATCGAGACCTATGCCTCCTTCTACCTGTCGATCACCAAGAACCCGAACCGTGCGCGGTTCACCTGGAACGCCGCGGCCGGGCGGGTCGAGCTCGACTGGCAGACGGCCTGGAAGCAGCCGAGCATCACGATGGCCAAGACGATCTTCGACAAGATCAACCAGAAGGAGGGGACGATCTACCGGACGGACCTCTTCGGCGCCTACAAGATCTGGGGCGACCACCTCACCTACCACCCGCTCGGCGGCGCCGTCCTCAACAGGGCCATCGACAACTACGGCCGGCTGCACGGCCACCCGGGCCTGTACGCCATCGACGGCTCCCTCATCCCCGGCAACACCAGCGTGAACCCGTTCGTCACCATCACGGCGCTCGCCGAACGGAACATCGAGAAGATCATCGCCACCGACCTCTGACGGCGGCCCGCGGATCCGGCCACGGGCGCGTGTGGCCGGACCCCGATTCCCGACCTCTTCCGAACGCCCATTTAGTCCGCTTCGCAACATGTGTGACACTTGCGACTCTTGCTGCGCTTAATGATCATTGGGCCGGCCGGGATTCGGGAGAGGCATGCTGAAGCGCAGTGCGATCGGGGCGTCCGTGGCGGTACTGGCCGTGGCGGGAACGGTCACCTACACCGTCACGTCGGAGACCACCGCGACCCGGACGGCGGGATCGGACCGCGGCCGCGTCCACTCGCGGGCCCTCGAGGACCTGCCGGGCGCCGCGTCCGGCGGGACCGGCGGCAAGGCCAAGGGCCTGTCCCGCCGCACCACCGAGCCGTTCAGCATGGTCGGCGTCACCTGGGACAGGCCCGCCGAGGAGCTGCGTGGAACGATCCGCTTCCGCGCGCGGGACGCCGGGACCGGCACGTGGTCCGGCTGGAAGGCGATCGAGCCCCACAGCGCCGACGCCCCCGAGCACGGCGGGCGGGGCGGGACGAGCGGCCTGTGGACCGGGCCGTCCGACGGCATCGAGATCACGGTGGCCGGCGCCGCCGCGCTCCCCGTCGGCCTGCGCGTCGACCTCATCGACCCGGGCACGGCCGGGGCGACCCCGCGCGCGCTCGGTGAGGGCGGGATGCGGCTCATGGCGGCGCGGGACGTCACCGCCCCCAGGCCCGCCATCGTCCCCCGCGCGACCTGGGGCGCGGACGAGACGCTCGTCAAGGAGCCCCCGGAGTACGACACGTCGGTGAAGGCGGCGTTCGTCCACCACACCACCTCGGGCAACGACTACACGTGCGCCGAGTCGGCCGCCGTGGTCCGGTCGCTGTTCCTGTACCACGTGCAGGGCCAGGGCTGGAACGACATCGGCTACAACTTCCTCGTCGACAAGTGCGGCACCCTCTACGAGGGCCGGGCGGGCGGCGCCGACCGCCCCGTGCACGGTGCCCACACCTACGGGTTCAACACCGACACGACGGGCATCGCGCTGCTCGGCACCCACACCGCCGCGAACGACCCCGACCTCCCCGGAGTCGCCCCCACCCAGGCGTCCCTGAACGGCGCCGCGAAGGTCGCCGCCTGGAAGCTCGGACTGACCGGCGCCGACCCGACCGCGAGGACGACGCTCACGTCCGCCGCGCCCGACGGGACCGGCGGCAAGTACCCCTTCGGCCAGGAGGTGGAGTTCGGCACCATCGCCGGGCACCGCGACGGGTTCGCGACCGCCTGCCCCGGCGAGCAGCTCTACGCGAAGCTCCCCGCCATCAGGACGGCCGCGAAGCAGATCACCGTCCCGGCCATCGCCACGGAAGTGACCGGCGCGACCCTGGCCGGCGGGCGATACCACACCAGGAGCACCGCCACCCTGAAGTGGTCGCCCGCCCAGGGGGCGACGTACAAGGCGCACGTGGACGGCAAGGCGGTCGCCACCGGCACGGGCTCCGCGACGGTGACGCTGGCCCCCGGCACGCACACGGTCCAGCTCCACGGCTCCTACGCCGATGGGACGACGTCGTCCTCGCCCGCCTACACGATCGTGGCGGACACGACGCGTCCGACGATCACGGGCCAGGCCCTCTACCTGCGCCGCAGCACGGTCAGCGGAACCGCGATCCCGGTCGCCCTGCACTGGAAGGCCGCCGACAACGCGTTCCTCGCCGCCGTGAAGGCGACGTCACCCGCCGCGAAGACGTTCGAGACGACCGCCACGAGCTGGGCCGCGTCCGCGAAGCCGTACACCACCCAGTCGTGGTCGCTGACCGCCGCCGACGCCGCCGGGAACACCGGCACGGCCGCCATCAGCCGCTACGCGGGCGTCACGAACGAGCAGTCGGCGACCCGCACCGGCACGTGGAAGACCACGACCACCGCGTCCTACCTCGGTGGCCGCGGCCTCTACAGCAGCGCGAAGGGCGCCGGCGCGAGCTGGACGTTCACGGGCCGGACCGCCGGCCTCATCGTCAAGCGCGGCTCCGGCCTGGGCGCCGTCCACGTCTACGTCGACGGCGCCAAGCTGGGAACCCTCGACACCCGCGCGTCCACGACGTCCTACCGCCAGCTCATCTGGACGCGGTCGTGGAGTGCGAGCGGCAAGCACACGATCAAGATCGTCGTGGCGGGCACGTCCGGACGCCCCACGGTCGGCATCGACGGGCTCGCCTACATCCGCTGACGCGAAAGGGCCGCCGTCCCCCCGGGACGGCGGCCCTTCCAGCCGCGGTCAGGCGCCGAGCGCCTTCCACGTGCGGCCGCCCACCACGCCGTGGGCGGTGAGCTTGTGGTTCTTCTGGAACTTCTTGACGGCCGTGCGGGTGTTCTCGCCGAACCGACCGTCCGCCTTGATGCCCAGCGCCTTCTGCAGGGCCTTCACCGCGTCCCCGCGCGACCCCAGCCGAAGCGTGGTGTCCTTGTAGCGGGTGAGCGGGCCGGCCTTCCGCGCGGGCGCCGGGACCTTGACGGGTGCGGGGGTCTTGACGGGTGCCGTGGTCGTCGCGGGAACCGGAGCCGGAGCCGTCGCGGGGGCCGCGACGGGGGCCTTGACCGCCGGGGCCAGCAGCGCCCGCCACGTGTCGGCCGTCATCGTGCCGGTCTGCGGCAGGCCGCGGCCCTTCTGGTAGTTCACGACCGCCAGCTTGGTGGCCGCGCCGAACTTGCCGTCGGCGCCGACGCCGAGCGCCTGCTGGACGGCCGTGACGACCACGCCGGACGAGCCCGGCCCGACCTGCGCGCCGGAGTACCGGTACAGCTTCGCGACCAGCGCGGACGCGCCCACCGGCGCCTTCACGACCGGGTAACCCGGGCAGGCGGCCGTCCGGGCGGCCTGGTACGGCGGCGCCCAGTTCAGGTCGCTCGGACGGCACGGCCCGTAGTCGACGGCGGCGGCCTTCTGCGTCCAGTAGGACGTGCGGCCCATGGCACCCGCCCAGGTGAGCGAGATGTGGACGTGGTCCTGGTGGCACAGCGTCGTGCCGGAGCACGCGTACGGGCGCCAGCCGTCCTGCGGGCGGTACAGCCCGAAGATCTTCTTGTCCCAGATCAGGTACATGACGCCGAGCCGGCGCGCCATCGCGTACTTGTTGCCCTTCGCGTCCGTCGCGAGGAGCCAGCTCAGGAACGCCTCGGCCTTGGCCTTCTGGGCGGGCACGGCCGAGTCGATCATCCAGTCGACGGCCCGGCCGTCGGAGTGCTCGGTGGTGCCGTCGACGCAGGACCGCCCCAGCCCGTACGAGGTGCCGGGGTAGGTCGTGCGCAGCAGATCGCCGAGCGCCTTGGCGCCGGGCCGGGTGACGGGGTCGCAGGCGACCTGCGGCAGGTAACCGGACGCCGCCTCGATGGCGGCGGGAAGGCCCGCGGGGACGGCGGGCGTCGCGGGGGCGGCCGAGGCGGGCACCTGGACGACCGCGGTGGCGCCCACCGCCGCGGCGGCGAGGGCGAGGGAGAAGCGACGGGACGAGGGGAAACGGGACAACGCTGACCTCCAAGGACGGGTTTCCGCCCTCTTCGGCCGCGGCACTCACCATCTGAGGTGTTCCGCGCGGCCCGCCGCCTACCGCTCCGCCGCGTCGGGCGCGCTCCCCCGCTCCCGACGCGGCGTGCCGCTCAGCGCGAACGGGTCACCTCCAGACGTCGACGACGATCCGGGTCGGGTTGCTGAGCTTGGTCAGCCTGACGTTCGGGTTGGAGACGTCCGTGGTGACGCCGAAGCTGACCGTGGCCTCGAAGTCGCCGAGCAGCGCGAAGCCGTGCAGGAACCGCATGCGCAGGTCCCGGATGAACCGCGGCCCGCGGTACCGCGTGTGCGCGTCGGCGAACCACATCGTGACCTGGACGTTCCCCCTGCCCGCCAGCGGGACGGGGTTCCCCGAGCCGTCGTAGTGCAGGCTGTAGGGCTTCGTCACGCGGACGGTGCCGGGCATCCGGCCGCGGATGTCGATGACCATGCGGTCGTAGTAGCTGTGCGCGCCGAAGCGCACGTTCGTGACCTTGCTGATCGGCGGTGTGGTGACGGCGGGCGGTACGGCCGCGACCGCCGAGGTGCTTCCCCCGACGACCACGGTGGTCGCCGCGGCGAGCGCGGCGAGCAGGCGACGTTTCATGACGTCCTCCTCGAATGTGGCCTACGTCACAGGATTGTACGCTCCCGTCTCATGCCGCACTCTGGTACCTCGCGTCCCGCCGGATGGCGGCGGGACGCGGGCCCCGGCTCCGCATCGCCGAGACCCCGCGCCCCGCCCCCGTCATCCGGCCGCGCTCATCCGGACGCGGCCGGATGCCATCGGGTCAGGCGGCGCTCCAGCAGGACGAGCGCGTAGTTGAACGCGAGCCCCACGACGGAGATCGTGACGATGCCCGCGTACATCTCGGTGATCGCGAAGTTCTGCTGGGACGAGTTGATCAGGAATCCGAGGCCGTTCTTGGCCCCCACCATCTCCGCGACGATGACGACGAGGACGGCGGCCGCCCCCGCCAGCCGGATCCCGGTGAAGATCGTCGGCACCGCCGCCGGCAGGATCACCTTCTGGAAGATCCGGACCGGTGGCAGGCCGAGCGACCGCGCCGACTTCACCAGCGTCGGGTCCACCGTCCGGACGGCGCTGATCGTGTTGAGCAGCACCGGCCACGCGCACGCGTACAGCACGATCGTGATCTTCGACGTCTCGCCGATGCCGAGGATGAGCGTGAACACCGGCAGCAGCGCGATCGCGGCGGTGTTGCGGAAGACCTCCAGCAACGGGCCGAGGAGCTCGGCGACCGGCCGGTACCAGCCGATGACGAGCCCGAGCGGCACCGCGACGGCGAGGGCGAGCGCGAAGCCGCTCAGCGCGCGGATCAGGCTGGCGCGGGTGTCGTCCCAGAGCCGGCCGCTGCCCGCGAGGTCCGCGAGCGTCGGGACGATCTCCGACGCCGGGGGCAGGAACGTCCGGTCGACGAGGCCCGCGCGGGGCGCGAGCTCCCACAGGGCGAGGAACGCCACGATCGCGACGCTGCGCCGGAACAGGGTCGCCGCCCTCCCGACGCCCCGCCGGGCGGGCGCGGGACGTGCGGCCGGGATCTCCTCGCGGGTGACGGGCGCTCGCAGTGCGCTAACCAAGGCGGGCCTCCTCGCGCGGTGCCGGGACGGTGAGCCGCTGCGCGGCGCTGACCTCGTCCCGCAGCAGTGACCAGACACGGTGCCGGTGCGCCGCGAACTCCGGGCTGGAGCGCAGGTCGTCGACCTCGCGCCGGGACCCGAGGTCGATGTCGACGACCTCCTTCACCCGGCCGGGGCGGGACGTGAGGACGGCCACCCGCCGGCCCAGGTAGACGGCCTCGTCGATGCCGTGGGTGATGAACACGATCGTCTTCCCCGTGCTCTGCCAGATGCGGAGCAGCTCGTCCTGGAGGGTCTCGCGCGTCTGGGCGTCGAGCGCGGCGAACGGCTCGTCCATGAGCAGGACGCCCGGGTCGTAGGCGAGGCTGCGGGCGATCGCGACGCGCTGCTTCATCCCGCCGGACAGCTCGTGCGGGTAGCGGTCCCCGAACCCGGAGAGCCCGACGAGGTCGAGGTGGTAGCGCGCCACGTCGGCCCGCTCCTTGCGGGTCAGCCCCATGCCTTCGAGCCCGAACTCGATGTTGCGGGCCGCGGTGCGCCAGGGGAACAGCGCGTACTGCTGGAACACGACCCCGCGGTCGAGGGCCGGACCGGTGATCTCCGCTCCGTCGAGCAGGACGCGTCCGGAGGTGGGCCTGGTGAGCCCGCCGAGCAGATCGAGCAGCGTCGACTTGCCGCAGCCGGACGGGCCGACCACGACGAGGAACTCGCCCTCGGCGATGTCGAGGCTCGTCTCCTCGAGCGCGGTGAACGCGCCCCCGCCCCGGACCGGGAACTCCTTGCGGACGTTCTGGATCTGGATCTTCACTGGGCGCTCCCCGCGTACGGGTTGAACTCGTTCGTGTAGAGGCCGTCGACCTCGACCTCGCCCTTCGGGATCTGCCCGACCTGCTCCAGCCAGGCGATCCAGGTCGTGAACTCCTTGTCGGCGATGACGCCGCCCTTGCCCGCGACGCCGTACGACCGCCAGTACTTCAGCGCGTCCGGGCTCTCGTTCCGCTTGCGCTTCTGGACGATCTGCAGGAAGCGGGCGATGACCTGGTCGCGCGGAGTCGTCCGGGACCATTCGATGGCCTTCGCGACGCCGGCGGTGAACGCCCGCACGGTCTCGGGGTCGCGCTTGATGAAGTCGTTCCGGAAGACGTAGCTGCCGCCGGTGAACGAGCCGAGGAACTCGTAGTCGGTGAACACGGGCCGCAGGCCGCCGGTGGCCAGCGCCTTGTCCCGGAAGATTCCGGAGAGCGCGGCCGCGTCGATCTGCTTTTGCCGCAGCGACTGCTCGGTCGTGACCGGCGGGAGGGCGAGCGGCTCGGTGCGCTTCACCTCGTCCGGTGTCAGCCCGTTGCGCTGCAGGTACAGGTCGAGGACGGCTTCGGAGTGGCCGCCGAGCGTGTTCATGCCGATCTTCTTGCCGAGCAGGTCGCGCGGCCCCCGCACCGGGCTGCCCTCCGGGACGAAGAAGCCGGTGTAGGTCTCCTTGTCGGTGCCGTAGTAGCCGATGACGGGGGTGAGCGGCGCGCCGGCCGCCTTGAGCTTGACGACGGCGCCGTTGAAGGCGCCGCCGAAGTCGGTCTGGCCGGTCGCGGCGGACTGGATGTCCTGCGGGCCGCTGATGGTGTTGCCGACCCACTTCAGCTTCACCTCGCCGAGGTAGCCGAGGTCCTCGGCGAGCTCGAAGGGCGTCACCTGGCCGGTCCAGCCCTGGTAGCGCAGCGTCGTGGTGCCGGACGCCCCGGCGGAGGCGCCGCACGCGCTCGCGCCGAGCGCGGCCGCGCTCAGGACGGCGGCGAGGAGGATGGATCGTCGTCTCGTGGTGCTCAACGGGTGTCTCCCGGGTGTGGACGGTCTGGGGGTTCAGGGCGTCCGGGGGAGACAGAGCGCGCTGGCCTGCCGCCTGAGGTCGACGTGCAGCCGGGCGACGAGGGGGGCTCGGCGGTTCACACGGCGAGCATCGCCCGAGCATCGAACTAAGTCAATAGGTTTAGTAGGAAATATTCAGGACTTAATTGGTAGGAATAGTTGACGAACGCTCGTCCCGCGTGCTTGGCTTGCGGCCATGCGGCAACTGCTCCTCACCCGCCGGCGCCACGTTGACCTGGTCCGTGTCGCCGCCTCGGCCTGTCAGCGCTGACCGTCCGCCCGCCCCTGGCGCGGGCCTCTCATCCCCCTGCACCCCCGCGCGGACCGGTCCGCGCACCCTGACTTCCCTGAGGAGAGGCATGTCCCAGTTCGATGTCCGCAAGGTCGGCGGCCGCATCGGCGCCGAGGTCGTCGGTGTCGACGTCCGCGACCTGTCCGACGAGGTGTTCGCCGAGATCGGCGCCGCCCTGCTCGAGCACAAGGTCCTCGCGTTCCGCGGCCAGGACCTCACCGACGACGACCAGATCGCGTTCGCGTCCCGCTTCGGCGCCCTGACCGGCGCGCACCCCACCGTCCCGGGCGACGAGGAGCGCCCCGAGATCCTGCCCGTCGACAGCGAGTCGAGCCGCGCCGACCAGTGGCACACCGACGTCACGTTCGTGCGGACCCCGCCGAAGATCAGCACCCTGCGCAGCCTGGTCGTCCCGCCCTACGGCGGCAACACGCTGATCTCCAACACCGCCGCCGCGTACCGGGACCTGCCGGAGGAGCTGCGCCTGCTCGCCGAGCGGCTCTGGGCCGTCCACACCAACGACTACGACTACGTCCGGCCCGCGTCCGCCGGCGCCGACCCGGAGAAGTTCGCCGCGCACCGCGAGGCGTTCGTGTCCCGCGTGTGGAAGACGGCCCACCCCGTCGTCCGGGTCCACCCCGAGTCGCAGGAGCGGAACCTGTTCATCGGCGGGTTCGCGCAGAGCGTCGTCGGGCTCTCGTCCCGCGAGAGCCGGGCCCTGCTGGACATCTTCCAGTCGTACGTCACCCGTCCCGAGAACGTGTTCCGCTGGCGGTGGGCGCCGAACGACCTGATCGTCTTCGACAACCGCATCACGCAGCACTACGCGGCCGACGACTACGGCGACCTCCCCCGCCTCCTGCACCGCGTCACCGTCGCCGGTGACGTTCCGGTCGGCGTGGACGGCAAGGAGAGCTACCGCGTCGAGGGCGACGACGCGTCCCACTACACCCCGACCGCCACGGCGGCCTGACAGGACCCCCGGGCCCGGCGCACCCCCCTCCGCGCCGGCGCCCCGGGCTCGTGGGACGGACGCGGTCACCGGAGGCACCCACGCCCTCGCCCTCACCAACGCCGCCGAGGGCGAGGGGCCGCCCCTCCAAGCGGTCGAGCTACCGGTCGTGACGTCCGGAACGGATGTCACGGGCCAGCGCGATGAACGCGTCCCGCACCAGGACGATCCGGGACCCGTCCGGGTCCCTGGAGTCCCGCACCGCCACGACCGACCCCACCCCGGCCACCTCGACGCAGTCGCCGCCGGAGGAGTCGCTTCTCGCGCTCTTGCGCCACTTCGCGGACGACAGATCCAGTGTGCTCACACGCTCTCCATGGTCGAACGGATCAGGTGCTCCGAATCCTCCGCGGACAGCGCGGTGGACCTGATCAAATTGAAGAGTACGGCAAGCCTCCTCACGCTCGCCGGTTTCGTGAGCATCTGCCCGTAGCCGCTCGCACCGTCCACGTACGCGACGTCCGCGCTCTCATCGAACGACAGCAATTGGAACCCGCTGCCTTGGAAAACGCGGGCCCGAGTCGGGATGATCTGAATGGAGACGTTGAGCATCTGCGCCATATCGATGAGCCGCTTGCACTGCTCCTCACGGATCTCCTCGCGCAGGTCCCTGACGACCGCCTCGCGGAGCAGGAGGAACACCAGCGGGGGCTGGGGTTTTGCGAAGATCGACTGCCGCGCCATGCGAAGGGAGAGTAGTTCCTCCACCTTGTCCGGGGGCTGCTCCGCCTCGAACACCATGCGCGCGTGTTCCTCGGTCTGCAGAATGCCAGGGATCAGCAGCGGGGCGAAGATGCTGAACTGTGAGGCATCCGGTTCGGCTTCGGCCAGTGGTCGAAAGCCGCTAGGAATCAGCCCGCGCCGACGCACCTCCATGTGTCGTTCCCACATACGGCGGAATGCGCCGTGCGCCTCAAAGTAGGTATCCAGGTCATCCGCCAGACCTTCGGACGGCGCCTTCTCGAACGTCTCGACCTTGGCGATCCATTGCGGGGTGCAGCCCAGTGCGGCCGCGAGCTTGTTGCGGGACAGTCCGGCCATCTCTCGCCGGGCCCGGAGTTCGCTGACGAAGACCTCCTGGAAGGGTGAGCAGTCGGCGCCGTGTGAGGGTGTCACGGGGGTGCCTCCCGGGTGTCGGTCCGCCGGTTCGGGGTGTCACCCCCGTCCGGCCGGGTGCTCGGAGGTGGGTGTTCGGTTCGTAGCTCACGGTAACTCCGCGCTGCGAGGCTCGTCCGCGAAAAGCCGGAACGACCTCGCAGGGGATCCATTCCATGGACGATCAAGAGCGTGCCCGACTCCAGGAGCAGTACCCGTCCTGGCATATCCGCCATCCACAAAACGCGGCGTTCGTCATCGCGCCCCGTCGTGGCCGCCCTCTCACCAGCGAAGAGCTCTACCAGGGCCTTTGCGCGACCCTCATCGAGGACACCTGCGAACGGATGCAGGAATCCCTGGCCGCCCAGCTCGAGATCGAGAAGACCCTGTGATCCCGGCCCTCGCCATCGTCGGCGGATCACTCCTCACCCTCTACCTGATCTGGATGCTCGCCCTGCTCGTAGGCATGGCCTTCACCGGCAGCGGCTATGTCGGCAGGCATCGCGCGACATAGCACCCGATTCCCGGCGTCCGGTCGTGAACCGCGCGGTTCACCGGGGGCGGGACGAGTCGGCCGGTTCGTGCCTGGCGGACGTCGCGTCGTCGGTGTAGAGCCAGGATGTGGCGCGTTCGTAGGCGAATCGGAAGGCGAGCGGCATGATCAGGTTGCGCACGCGGCGGGCGATCGGGCCCATGGTTTTGGCGTCGCGGGAGTCGTCGCCGGCTTTGAGCGTCCTGGTCACGCGGGCCTGCCTCGTCCGGCGGTACGCGGCCAGTGCGGTGGGCACGTCGGCGGTGGTCTCCAGGGCGCGGGCCAAAACGATCGCGTCCTCGATCGCCATGGACGCGCCCTGGCCGGCGCCGACCGGGTGCAGGGTGTCGCCGACCAGGACGATCCGGTCGTTGTGCCAGGTCGGCACCTTGGCGAGCGAGTGCATCAGGGTCGGCCGATGCAGTGCGGTCACCGCGTGCAGCAGGGCGTTCGGCACCTCTTCGCGCCGGTACAGGTCTCGCAGCACGTCCAAGCCGATCGCGTCCGGATCGGGCGCGTGCGCCGCCGCGGCCACGACCTGACCGACCCCGTCCAGCTCCGCGACCGTGGCCACCGGCTGCCCGGCGACCCGGCCCTGCTGGCCGCCATGATGGGCGCCGCCACGTCGATGTTCGGCTACGCCTTCCTGACCGCGGGCACCGAAGAGGCCACGGACGAAGAGATCATCGACACCCTCGCCGCGCTCTTCCTCAACGGCCTGAAAGGTCCATGACCTTCGCGGTGCTAGCCTCGAAACCGGTCACCCAGCGTGGCGGCCCCGGACGAGTACGTCGTACCCGGCATGACAAGACGACGTGGACATTCGCCAGTCTCTCGCGGAGGTACGTCGTCGTGGCGTGGATCGTCCTTGTCATCTCGGGTTTCCTGGAGACCGCCTGGGCTGCGGCCCTGGCCTCGTCCAACGGCTTCACCCGTCCGCGTCCCACGGTGCTGTTCGCCGTCGCGCTGGCCCTGAGCATGGCCGGGCTCGCCTACGCGCTGCGCGCCATCCCGGTCGGCACCGGTTACGCGGTGTGGGTGGGCATCGGGGCGGCGGGCACGGCCGTGTACGGCATGGCCGTCCTGAACGAACCCGCCACGACCGCGCGGCTGCTGTGCCTGGCGCTGATCGTCGGCGGGGTCGCGGGCCTGAAGTTCCTGCACTGACCCTAGAACGCCGGGGAGATGATGACGCGCTGGTCGCGGACGGCCGCGCGGCGGTGGCGGTAGGCGTCGAGGTATTCCGGGTCCTCGAACAGGTCGAGCACGGCCGCACCGGACGGGTAGTGCCCCACGACGCCGCTGCACGGCTCGTCCCGGCCGTCCTCGTACTCGGCCCGCTCGCGCAGCGCGAACAGATTCACCAGGACGACCGGCCCCGCCACGCCGGCTGCCTGCTCCAGCGCCGCCGTGTCCTCGGCGCTCAGCCGCATCTCCGCACCCATCGCTGGACTCCCTCGGGTACCCGGCGTGCTCGGGACGCACGACACCAGCAGGTACACCGTACCGATCCCTCCCGGACCGGCGATGGCCGCTGCGCGGGTCAGGGGCAGGGCGGGTAGAGGGGGCGGGTTCCGCTGGTGTACGCGGCCTTGTCGGTGAACCGGCAGCCGTAGGTGGGGGTCGCGACGGTCTTCGGGTTCGTGGTCGTGTCGCCGGCCGGGCGCTTGCCCGTGTCGATCCAGTGGATCAGGTCGTCCCAGGCGCGGGCCGCTTCGGCGGGGGTGAACTCGCAGTGCTGGGCCGCGCGGATCGCGCGCTGGACGAGGAGGCCGGAGCGGTGGTGGCGGGCCGTCTCGGACGCGTAGACCTGCTCCATCGAGAACGGGACGAACAGGTCTCCGAGGTTGTGGAGGGTCAGCACCGGGACGGTCGGCCGGCCGTTGACGCGCGGGATGTGGGACAGGCGGTTCGACAGGCGGGCGGGGAGGTTCTCCGGCCGCACGCGCTGGACGGCCGCGTTCACGTCGAACGGCGTGTTCGGGGTGTAGCGGGTGAACAGGTTCGTCGCGACCTGGCCCGGGTTCTCCGCCGGCGGGGCGCCGGGCAGGGAAGGCGATGCCAGGGTGAAGGGGAAGTCCTTCCAGACGGCGAAGGCCGCGTCGGCGCCGGGGCGGGGGCCGCCCGTCCGGTTGGTGACGATCGTCCGGAACTGCTTGCCGCGGTCGTTGGTGGTGTCGGGGCCGCCGGGGCGCAGGCCGTCCAGGCCCAGCGCGGCCTGGATCTTGGGGACGGTCACCGTCGCGTAGGCGGAGGTCACCGGGTACTCGCGGACGCCGGACAGCGCCTGCGCCGCGAGGTTGTAGTCGAGGAGGTAGTCGAAGAGGGCGTTGTCGCCGAGCACCCCGCACATGGGGAGGGCGCCGGAGTAGTAGCCGGGGTACTGCTCGATGGAGCGTCCGGCGACGTGGCCGCCCATGGAGACGCCGACGATCACGCGGTCGCGGGGGCGCCCGATCCTCGCGGTGAAGAGGTCGGCCAGGTCGCGGGTGCCGAGGACGCCCGCGCGGACGTCGTAGCCGTTGGCGTAGTAGGACGACGCGGCCCATGCGAAGCCCTGGTCGAGGAGGCGCTGCCGCAGCCCGTAGGGCGGGGGCGAGACGGTGAGGACCTTGCCCTGCCCCGCGTAGCCGTGCGCGTAGAGGGCGAGGCGGCCGTTCCAGCGGGGCGGGACCTCGATGTCGTACGCCGCGTGCCGGTGCACGCCCTGCAGGACGCGGGACGGCTCGCCGTTCACCTGGACGGGCGGCAGCACAGGGTTCTGGATCGTGTACCCGGGTAGTGGCCGGTCGTCCGGGACCGGGTCGGCGTGAGCGGCCGCCGGGGCGAGCGCGGCGAGGACGGTGGTGACGACGGCGAGTGCACGGATGCGCATGGGAGCCCTCCACGGTGGTCCCGCGCATTACATACCGCCCGGTCGGTATGGGGCAGCCCGATGGCCACATCCGGACGGACCGGCCGGGGACCGAAGGCCCGCGGGAAAGGGACGAACGTCCCCCGTTCGCCGCTGCGGAGCGCCGCCAGACTGGCCCGATCGGGCCGGACCTGCGGTTCGCCGCGGAAGGGAGTGCCATGGCGGATGTCGTCAGGGCGCTGGCCGGCGCCGTCGGCGCCGCGCACGTGCTGGCCGGCGACGCGGTCCCCGACGACTACGGGCGGGACGAGTCGCTCGGCGTCGCCGCGACGCGTCCGCTCGCCGTGGTGCGGCCGGCCGACACCGCGCAGGTCGCCGCCGTGCTGCGGATCGCCGGCGAGCATTCCGTGCCGGTCACCGCCCGGGGCTCCGGGACGGGCCTGTCCGGGGCGGCCGTGCCGTGTCCCGGCGGGCTCGTCGTGTCGTTCGAGCGGATGAACCGGATCATCGACATCGACACCGCGGGCCAGATCGCCGTGGTGCAGCCCGGGGTCACCCTGAACGAGCTCGACCGGGCCACCGCCGAGACCGGCCTCGTGTACCCGGTGTTCCCCGGCGAGGGCGGCGCGAGCATCGGCGGGACGGTCGCGACCAACGCGGGCGGCATGCACGCGGTGAAGGACGGCGTGACGCGGCGGCACGTGACCGGGCTGGAGGTCGTCCTCGCGAACGGGGACATCCTCCGGACGGGCGGCCGGTACGTGAAGAGGTCCACCGGCTACGACCTGACGCAGCTGATCGTGGGGTCGGAGGGCACGCTCGCCCTGGTCACGGAGGTGACGCTGCGGCTCCGGCCCCGTCTCGCGCACATGGCGGGCGTGCTGGCGCCGTTCCCCGACCTGCCGGGCGTGACGGCCGCGGTGCCCGGCCTGGTGCGGTTCGACCCGCTCGTCCTGGAGTACGTGGACGTCCTGGCCATGGGGGCGATCACCGCGAACGCGGGCGTCGACCTCGGCGTTCCGGCGGACGTGCGGGAGCGGGCGCAGGCGTACCTGCTGGTGGTCCTGGAGAACGCCTCCGCTGACCGGCTGGCCGAGGACGTCGAGGCGCTGGCGCGGCGGCTCTCCGGAACGGCCGACGTCTACATGCTGGAGGACGACGCCCTGCGGCGGCTCGTCTCGGCCCGGGAGAAGGCGTTCTGGGCCGCGCGGAACGCCGGGGCGAACGCGATCGTGGACGCCGTCGTGCCGCGCGCCGTCCTGGCCGACTACTTCGCCGCCGTGCACCGGCTCGCCGAGAAGAGCGGCACGCTCCTCAGCGGCTGCGGCCATGTGGGCGACGGGAACGTCCACCTGTCGGTGTTCCAGCCGGACGCGGACGCGCTGCGCGCCGTGATGGACGGCATCCTCCGGGCGGCCGTGGCGCTGGGCGGGACGATCAGCGGCGAGCACGGCGTCGGGCGGGAGAAGGCCGCGCATTTCCTCGCGCTGGAGGATCAGGCTGGAATCCGGCTGATGCGGGGCATCAAGCAGGCAATCGACCCGGACGGGATACTCAACCCCGGTGTCCTGTTCGGTTGAGCGGTGGGAGACGCATATGAACGGCGCGCAGGCGATGGTGCGCACGCTGGCGGACGCGGGCGTGACGGTCTGGTTCGCGAACCCCGGGACCTCAGAACTGCATCTGGTGGCCGCCCTCGATGAGGAGCCGCGCGCCCGGGGCGTCCTGTGCCTGTTCGAGGGCGTCGCGACGGGCGCGGCCGACGGGTACGGGCGGATGGCGCCGGACCCGGCGGCCGTCCTGCTGCATCTCGGGCCGGGGCTCGGGAACGGGCTCGCGAACCTGCACAACGCGCGGCGCGGCGGGACGCCGGTCGTCAACGTCGTCGGCGACCACGCGACCGGGCACCGGCGGTTCGACGCGCCGTTGCAGTCCGACATCGCGGCGATGGCCGGGACGGTCTCCGTCTGGACGGGCGCACCCGAACGCGTGGCGGAGGCCGGGGGCGCGGCGGCGGAGGCCGTCGCCGCGGCGCGGGCCGGGGGCGTCGCGACGCTGATCGTCCCCGCCGATGTGGCGTGGGACGAGGGCGGGAGCGTCGCGGCGCCCGCCCCCGCACCGGCGGTGCGGGACGACGCCGACCTGGAGCCCGTCATCGCCGCGCTGAACGGCGGTGAGCCCTGCCTGCTGCTCATCGGCGGCGGCGCGACCCGGCGCGAGGGCCTCGAGGCGGCCGACCGGATCGCGGCGGCGACCGGGGCGCGGGTGCTGTGCGAGACGTTCCCGGCGCGGCTGGAGCGCGGCGCGGGACTGCCGGCGGTGGGGCGGCTCGCGTACCTGGGCGACTTCGCGGCGATGCAGCTCGACGGCGTCCGGCACATCATCCTGGCGGGGGCGCGCCGCCCCGTGACGTTCTTCGCCTACCCGGGCCGCGAGGGGGACCTCGTGCCGGACGGCTGCGCGGTGCACGACCTCGGCGCCGCCGCCCTCGCCCGGCTCGCCGACGCGGTCGCGGCGGACGTGAAGCCGACTCCGCAGCCGCTCCGGCGGCCGGACGTCCCGGACGCGCCGCTCACGGCGGAGACCGCCGCGGCCGTCATCGGGGCGCTGCTGCCCGAGGACGCGATCGTGTCGGACGAGTCGAACACGTCCGGGCTGTGGCTCGCGGACGCGACGGCGGGCGCGCCGCGGCACGACTGGCTGACGCTGACCGGCGGCGCGATCGGGCAGGGCCTGCCGGTCGCGACGGGCGCGGCGGTCGCGTGCCCGGACCGCCCGGTGATCTGCCTGGAGTCGGACGGCAGCGCCATGTACACGATCTCCGCGCTGTGGACGCACGCCCGGGAGAACCTCAACATCACGACCGTCGTGTTCAGCAACGGCGCCTACGCGATCCTGTCGATGGAGATGGCGCGGGTCGGCGCGACGGAGGCCGCGCCGACGACCGAGGGGACCGCCGTCAAGGACATGGTCGACCTGTCCCGTCCCGGCCTGGACTTCGTGGCCATGGCGACGGGGATGGGCGTTCCGGCGACGCGGGCCCGCACGGTCGAGGAGTTCGCGGACCGATTCGCGCGGGCGCTCGCCGAGCCGGGGCCGCACCTCATCGAGATCGCCGTTCCGCCGATCGGCTGAGCCTGCGAGCGGGGGGCCGGATCGTCCCGGCCCCCGGGGTCGCGGCGCGGGTCAGCGGACGGGCCGCCAGCGGACGGCGGCGGACGGACCCTCGTTGCCCGCCGCGTCGATCTGGTAGACGCGCAGGGTGTGCGTGCGGCGCGGCAGTTTCCGCAGGTGGAGCGAGCTGCCGCAGGCGCGGTAGGCGGTCCGGTCGAGCTTGCACCGAAAGCTCGCGCCGCGCTCGCCGCGGATCCGGACGACGACCTGGTCCTCGCCGACGGGGCGCGGGTCGGTCACCCACGGCTGGTCGGGGTTCGTCCGGTCGACCGTCCAGGAGTCGGTGTGGGCGGCGCCCGGGGTCCCGTGGGCGTTCACGCCCCGCACCGACAGGGTGTGCCGCCCCTCGGCGAGGTCGCGGGCACGGTACGGCGAGGTGCAGTGGTGGTAGGGGCCGTCGTCGAGGCGGCACTGGAAGGACGCGGCGGAGCGGTCGCCCGGGGCCGGGGCGAACAGCACCGCGATGTTCGTGTACTTGGTGACGGTCGGGGCCCCGGAGACCGTGGGCGCCTTCGGTACAGCACGGTGGGACGGGCCGTCCGCGAAGGTCGCGGTCCCGGCCGCGGTGAGCAGGCCCAGCGCGAGCGTGACCGCACACGCCGGTGACGTCATTCGTTGCACACGCATTCTGGTTCTTTTCGACGGGTGCCGCCGGGCGGCACAGGAATGGTCAGGCCGCCACCCTGCCACCGTTACCGCGTGCGTTCCCGCAGCTCAGAGCGGGTAAGTCCTTTTCTTTGCCGAATCCAGCCGCGCGTGAGGGTTATTTCCGACGGCAATATCACCGGCGCGCGTCCCGCCGGGCCGAGGCCGCCGCGCGCGCGGCCCCGGGTCGACCGCCGGGCGGCGGTCGGCCCGGGGCCGACGACGGGGCTCGCGGCTCAGACGCCGAGCGAGCGGCCGATGATCTCCTTCATGATCTCCGTGGTGCCGCCGAAGATCGTCTGGATGCGGACGTCCTGGTACGCCTTGGCGATCGGGTACTCGGTCATGTAGCCGTAGCCGCCGTGGAGCTGGACGCAGCGGTCCACGACCCGCTTGAGCAGCTCGGTGTTCCAGTACTTGAGCATCGCGGCCTCGTCGGCGGAGAGCTCGCCCTTGCTCTCCTTGACGATGCACTCGTCGGTGAAGGACCGGGTGACGGTCAGTTCCGTCTTCATCTCCGCGAGGGTGAAGCGGTTGTGCTGGAACTTGCCGATCGGGCGGCCGAACGCCTCGCGGGTCTTGCAGTACTCCAGTGTCTGCTCGAACGCCGTCTCGGCGGCGGCCTGCGCCGTCGCGCCGATGGAGAGGCGCTCGCGGGCGAGGTTCTGCATGAGGTAGATGAAGCCCATGCCCTCCTCGCCGAGGAGGTTCTTCGCCGGGACGCGGACGTTGTCGAAGAACAGCTCGGCGGTGTCCTGCGCGTGCATGCCGACCTTGTCGAGGTTGCGGCCGCGCTCGAAGCCCTCCATGCCGCGCTGGACCATGAGGAGGCTGACGCCCCGCGCGCCCGCGGACGGGTCGGTCTTCGCGACGACGATGACGAGGTCGGCGAGGATGCCGTTCGAGATGAACGTCTTGGAGCCGTTCAGGACGTACTCGTCGCCGTCCTTGATCGCGGTGGTCTTGATTCCCTGGAGGTCGGAGCCGGCGGCGGGCTCGGTCATCGCGATGCCGGTGATGAGCTCGCCGGAGCAGTAGCCGGGGAACCAGCGGGCCTTCTGGTCGTCGTCGCACAGCTGGCGCAGGTAGCCGCCGTTGATGTCGTTGTGCACCGAGAACCCGGGGCCGTGCACCCCGGCCTTCGCCAGCTCCTCGTTCAGGACGACGTAGTACCGGTAGTCGTCGATGCCGCCGCCGCCGAACTCCTCCGGCATGTCGATGCCGAGCAGGCCCTGCCGCCCGGCCGCGAGCCACACCTCGCGGGAGACGACGCCGTCCTTCTCCCACTGCTCGTGGTGCGGCGCGATTTCCTTCTCGATGAACGAGCGCACCGTGTCGCGGAACGCCTCGTGCTCCGCGGTGAAGATCTCCCGTGCCATCCGGCGGACTCCCTCGGTAAGTACGTCCTGATACACGATTAATGTAACACTAGGACTGTCACATAGAGGAGGCCGGGAGTGGAGCTCACCGTGGACGAGCTGGCCGCGCGCGCCGGCGTGACCGTCCGGACCGTGCGGTTCTACGCCGGACGCGGCCTCCTCCCGCCGCCCCGGCTGCGCGGCCGCACCGGCCTGTACGGCGAGGACCACCTCGCGCGGCTGGAGCTCGTCCGGGAACTGCAGTCCCTCGGGCTCACGCTGGCCGCGATCGAGAAGCACCTGAAGAAGATCCCGGCGGACGCGCCCGCCGAGGACCTCGCGCTGCAGCGGGCGCTGCTGTCGCCGTGGGCGCCGGAGCGCCCGGAGCTGCTCGACCGGCACGAACTCGACCGGCGGGCCGGGCGGCACCTCGAGGACGACGCGCTGGAGCGGCTCGAGGCGCTCGGGGTCGTCGAGCTCCTCTCCGACGGGACGGTCCGCGTCATCAGCCCCGCGCTGCTCGGCGTCAGCGCCGAGCTGGCCGAGCTGCCGATCCCGCTCGACACGCTGGCCGCCGCGCACGCGGCCGTCGACCGCCACACCTCGGCGCTGGCCGTGGAGCTCCAGGACGTCTTCCAGCAGACGATCGTCCGCCCCTACCGGGAGGGCGGCCGCTCCCCCGACGAGCGCGCGCGGCTCACGGAACTGGCCGGAAAGCTCAAGCCGCTCCTCATCCAGTCGCTGGTCACCTCCTTCCAGCACGCCGTCGACGAGGCCATCCGGCGATCCGTCCCGGACTGAGGCCGGCCTGTCCGGTTCCGGCCGCGAGGCTTCGTCCGGCGCCCGGGACCCCGTACCGTCCTTTCTTGCCAGTAGACACTGGCAAGGTACGGGCCGCACCGCCCGCGACGCCATGGAGGCTCCATGTCATCCGTGCCCACCCGCCGCGCCGCCACCCCGATCACCCTCACCGCTCTCGCCACCGCGCTGCTGGCCGCCACGCCCGCCGCGCCCGCCGCGGCGGACCCGCCGGACGGCGCGTGGACGTCCACCGTCCCCGCCCTGACCCAGCCGGCCGCGCTCTACGGCGTCACCGCGCCGAGGACGCGGACCGCCTGGGCCGTCGGCTCCGAATCGGACGGGACGGTCCCCGTCGTCCTCCGCTGGGACGGCTCGTCCTGGACCCGCGATCCCCTTCCGCCCGGCACCGCCCCCGCCCTCATGGGCGTCTCCTCCAACGGCCCCCGCAACGCCTGGGCGGTCGGCCAGTCCTCCGACCCGGCGGACACCCGGTCGCTGCACTGGGACGGACGCTCATGGAAGCCCGTCCCCTACCCGCTGCCCACACCCCTCGCGGTATCGGTCGACTCGCGCGGCGGCGCATGGTCGGCCGGATGCCAGACCGAGGCGGACTGCGCCGTCCTCAAGTACACCGGCGGCGCCTGGACCGAGCAGGACATCGGCCTGGACCCCCTGCCGCTGGCCACGGTCGCCGCCCGCACGCCGCGCGACGTCTGGGCGGGCGGGAGCGGCGACGCGTCCGACCCGACGGCGCTGCGCCGCTTCGACGGCCGGACCTGGCAGGACATCGACTTCCCGACGCGGTGGCCCCAGTGGATCCTGCAGATCCTCCCGGTCGACCGGGACGACGTCTGGGTCCTCACCATGCCGTTCGACCCCCTGTTCTCCGGCCCCACGCTCATGCGCTACAAGGACGGGACCTGGACGGAGCACAAGCCGCCGCGTCCGGCCGCCGCCGCCGCGCGCTTCACCCCCGCCGACCCCGGGTTCCTCGGACGCATCGCCGCGGACGGGCGCGGCGGCGTCTGGTTCCAGGGCAACCAGGCCGCCGTCTACCAGCACTTCGACGGCACCGCGTGGACGAGCGTCGAGCGCGCCCTGCCGCCCGGGGGCGGCATCCCGTCGATCTACGAACTCACCCAGGTCGGCCGGGGCCGCACGGTGCTGGGCGTGGGGCACACCACGCGGGAGCCGGTCATCGAGCGCTTCCGCTGACACCGCGGCCCCCGGCCGGTTAGGAGTACTTCCACTCGTCCTTCTGGTACTCCACCAGGCGCGGGTGGACGAGCGTGTTGATCTCGGCGTCGTCGCGGCGGAGATCCTTGGGGAAGACCGTGGCGGCCTGGAGGAGCGGCGTGTCCACGAAGCGGAGGTCCCCCGCGTCCGGGGACAGCCGCACCGGCGGCGGGGCCCCGCCCGGGGCCGCGAGGACGTAGCCCCAGTCGCCGAAACTCGGGACGTCCACGTGGTACGGCGCCGTCGCGTACCCGGCGGCGGCGATCGACTTGCGGATGCTCCAGAACGACCGCGGCGCGAAGTACGGCGACCCGGACTGGACGACGACGCGCCCGCCCGGCGCCAGCACCCGCTTCACCAGGCCGTAGAACTCGACGGAGTACAGCTTGGCGGTGGAGACGTCGTCCGGGTCCGGCATGTCCACCACGACCGCGTCGAACTTCCCGGTGCCGCGGCGCAGCCAGGAGAACGCGTCGGCCGCGACCGTCCGCACGCGCGGGTCGTCGAACGCGTGCCCGTTCAGCGACGCGATCGGCCCGTAGGTGCGGGCCAGCCGGATCATCGCCGGGTCGAGCTCCACGAGCGTGACGTCCCGGACGTCCCGGTAGCGGAGCACCTCGCGCAGCGCCAGGCCGTCCCCGCCGCCGAGGATCAGGACCCGGCCGCGCGGCCCCGCCATCAGGGGGTGCACGAGCGACTCGTGGTACCGGTACTCGTCCACGGACGAGAACTGCAGGTCGCCGTTCAGGAACAGCCGCAGATCGGACGTGCCGCCCGACAGCGACACCTTCCGCGTGATCACGATCTCCTGGTACGGGGTGCGCTCCGCGAGCGCGATCGGGGCGGCGTAGAGCGCCTGCCGCGCCGACACCTCGAACCCGTCCGCGAGCGCGTACGTCCAGCCGAGGACGGCGAGGACGGCCGCCATCCCGCCGCACAGCGCCACCCGCGCGGCGCGGCCCAGCTGCCGCCGGAACAGCCACAGCACGACCGCGATCCCGGCGACCGCGTTCACGACGCCGACCAGCAGCGCGCCCCGGATGTGCCCGAACGTGGGCAGCAGCAGGAACGGGAACGCGAGGCCGCCGATCAGCGCGCCCACATAGTCGGCGGCGAACAGGTCGGCGACCGCCGACCCGGCGTCCTGCCTGCGGATCCGCTGCAGCAGCGTCATCAGCAGCGGGATCTCCGCGCCGATCAGCGCGCCGACCGCGAACGCCACGACGACCAGCGCCGGCACGTACAGGTTCAGCCACGCGTACGCGGCGTACAGCACCAGCACCGACAGCCCGCCGGCCAGCGCGAGCAGCCCCTCGATCACGGCGAACGCGACGACCGGGCGCCCCTGCAGCGGCTTCGCCGCGAGCGAACCGACCCCCATCGCGAACACCATCACCGACAGCACGACCGACGCCTGCGTGACGGAGTTGCCGACCAGGTAGCTGCCGAGCGCGACCAGCGCCAGCTCGTACACCAGCCCGCACGCCGCGCACGTGAACACGGCCGCGAGGACGAGCGCCCGCGCCACCCGCGCCGGCGCCCCGAGCGACGCGGCGCCCGCACCGCCCTCCGCGACCGCACCGGTCTCCGCGACCGCACTGGTCTCGGTGGCCGGGTCGCATCCGGCGCCCGTGCCGCTCTCGGCGGGCGGGGTCAGGAGACCGCCCCGGCGACGATCGCGGCGACCGCCAGGTCGGTGGCGGCGACCACCCAGCCCGCCGGGTGGATCGCGGACCCGCCGACGAGCGTCTCGCCCAGCTTGCCGGGCGTGACGACGTCCAGCAGATAGAACGCGACCACCATGAGGACGATGCCGATCCCGCCGAACACCGCGGTGTCGACCAGCCCCTGGCCGAGGTCGTCGTCACTGGTGACGATCGCGGTCGTGACGATCGCGCCGACGCCGACCAGCTTCGCCGACAGCAGCAGCGCCGCGCCCCGGTTGGCCTCGGCCCAGATCTGGTTGCTCAGCCGTCCCGGCGTGGTCACCTCGACCACCAGGTAGCCCAGCGCCATCAGCGCGATGCCGAGCGCCCCGTAGGCCAGGGTGGCGCCGATCTCCTGCAGGATGTCGTTCATCGGTTGCTCCTCACTCGCCCGAATCCGGGCCGCTCACTTGCCCGATCCGGGGCCGCCGCCGCGGAACGACGCGGCGCCGCCGCTGGTCCATCCGTGGCTGCCGGGGGCGATCCACAGCACGCCGACGTGCGAGTGGTACCGGCGGTAGCCGCTGTCGGGGTCGTCGACCGTGATGCGGCTGCCCGTCCCGTCGGGCAGGACCCCGACCACCAGGTCCGGATAGCGCAGGAAGAGCCCGCCGCCCGACCGGCCGAGGGAGTCGACGGTGTCGATCGGCTTGTGCTTCCGGCCGATCTCCGCCGCGACGGCCTTCGGCGCCTTGCCGGAGTGGTACGTCCCGGCGGACACCTTCTTGTACTTCTTCCCGATCCAGTTCTCCGGCGAGTCGTCCTTGAGGACGGCGATCGCCACGATCGCGACGATGACGGCGGCGCAGATGCCGCCGATCCACCAGAATTTCTTGTTCACGGCGTCTCACTCACTCGGGCCTCGTGCGGCTCGTCCGGCCTCACGAGGCGGCTCCGCGTCATGACGATCTCCCGGGTCTGGGGGTAGGCGTGCCACGTCCGCCAGCCGAGGCCCGCGCTCCCGGGGCCGCCGCTCTCGAGGGCCAGGGCCGTGACGGCGTGCCGGGCGCCGGGGAACGTTCCCAGCAGCGCGTCGTCCCGTCCGGCGAGGCGCGTCCGGACGTCCTCGACGGCGGCGGCGAACGCGGCGTCATCGGCGTGGACGGCGGTCGAGGCGGCGAACCGGTACGTCCAGCCGCCGACGGCCCGCGCGGCGCCGGCGGGCAGCGGGTCGGCGGTGCCCGGCAGGCACGCGACCGTCTCGCTCAGCGGCCCGGCGAACACCTGGTGGGACGTGCCGAGGAGGCGGAACTCCACGGCCGTCCCGCCGCGCTCCACCGCGAGGACGGCGAGGGCGTCCATCCTGGGCAGGTCCAGCGCGAACGACAGCGCGTCGGCGCGGGCGTCGGCGTAGGGGACGTCGAGGGTCGCGAGCACCGTCAGCTTCCGCCCGGGTAGATGGTGAGGGCGCCGTTCGGGACGCGGTCGCCGAGCCCCGCCTCCCACTGGCCCGCACCGTACTGCTCGAACGACAGGTACTTGCCGCGCGGGCCCGCGTAGTCGAGGTACTCGACGCGCCCCTGGACGCCGAGACCCGTCGTGCCCTCGCTGGTGTAGTCGGCGGTGCCGTGCTCCTCGCGGCGGTACTCGACCCCGTCCACGGTGATCGTCTTGCCGCCGGGGCTCAGGCCCTCCATGTCGCGGCCGGTCCACCAGACGACCTCGAGGTCCGGGTCCTCCTCGACCGACAGCCACACCTTGGCGCCCTCGATCGTGTCGGCGTCGAGGAGGTGCTCGCTCCAGGTGAAGCCGCCCTCCTTCAGCCGGACGGAGCCGCGCACGAAGTAGCGGGTGCCGAGGTACTCGATCATGTCGCCGGCCTTGATCGTGCGGGGGTCGCCGCCGACCTGGTCCTCCGCCGCGAACGGGTCGCGGGGCGCGGCGGGCGCCGGGGCCCCCTCCGCCTTGGAGCGGCGGCGCAGCAGGACCCCGATCAGCACACCGAGCGCGAGCAGGATGAGCACCAGCAGGACCACGATCACCGCGTCCACGGGAACCTCCGTCTAATCGTCCACTCGGACCGGTACTGACCTGCGGATTCTACCCGCAGGGCGGGCGCCGGTCCCTATACCGGGGTGAGACGTGACAAAGCCGGAACCCGTTCCGGAGGGTCACAGCCGCGCGACCGCCTCCGCCACCCGCTCGTCGGTCGCGGTCAACGCGATCCGGACGTGCCGGGCACCGGCGTCCCCGTAGAAGTCGCCGGGGCCGACGAGGACGCCGAGTGACGCGAGGTGCGCGACGGTGTCCCAGCAGGGCTCGTCCCGCGTGGCCCACAGGTACAGGGACGCCTCCGAGTCGTCGATCCGGAACCCGTGCCCCTCGAACGCGGCGCGCAGGGCCGCGCGGCGCTTCGCGTACCGGGCGCGCTGCTCGTCCACGTGCGCGTCGTCGTCGAACGCGACCGCCATCGCCGCCTGCACCGGCGCCGGGACGATCATCCCGGCGTGCTTGCGGACCTCCAGGAGTTGCTTGACCAGCGCGGGGTCGCCGGTGACGAACCCGGCCCGGTACCCCGCCATGTTCGAGCGCTTCGACAGCGAGTTCACCGCGAGCAGCCCCTCGTGGGAGCCCTCGCACACGTCCGGGCGCAGGATCGAGACGGGCGGCTTCTCGTCGTCCCACCCGAACTCCAGGTAGCACTCGTCCGACACGAGGATCGCGCCGCGGCTCCGCGCCCACGCCACCATCTTCCGCAGATGCTCGACGGGCAGCACCTTGCCGGTCGGGTTGGACGGCGAGTTCACCCACACGATCTTCGGGTTGACCGGGCCGAGCGTGAGCAGCCCGTCCGCCGCGATCGACTGCGCGCCCGCGAGCCGGGCACCCACGTCGTACGTCGGGTACGCGAGCCGGGGGAAGACGACCTTGTCACCGGGCCCCGCGCCGAGCAGCGTCGGCAGCCACGCGACGAGCTCCTTCGTCCCGATCACGGGCAGGACCGCGGCGGGATCGGCGCCGGTCACCCCGCAGCGGCGGCGCAGCCACCCCGCGACGGACTCCCGCAGCTCCGGAGTCCCGTACGTCGCCGGGTAGCCGGGAGCGTCCGCGGCCCGCGCGAGCGCCTCGCGGATCGGCTCCGGCGTCGGGTCGACCGGGGTCCCCACCGACAGGTCGACGATGCCGCCGGCGTGCGCGCGGGCGCGCTCCTTGTACGGCTCCAGCCGATCCCACGGGAAGTCCGGCAGCGTGAACACGGCTCGTCCTCTCTAGAAAGCCGCAGGGCCGCGGCCTCCGCCGACGCGGAGCACCACGGCCCGAACGGAAAGTCCCAGCGGGGGATTACTCGTCGTGGGTCTGCGGGGGCAGCGCCGCCACGATCGGGTGGTCCTTGTCGATCTTGCCGACCTTGGACGCGCCGCCCGGGGAACCGAGGTCGTCGAAGAACTCCACGTTCACCTTGTAGAAGTCCTTCCACTGCTCGGGGACGTCGTCCTCGTAGTAGATGGCCTCGACAGGGCAGACCGGCTCGCACGCACCGCAGTCGACGCACTCGTCCGGGTGGATGTAGAGCTGACGCTTCCCCTCGTAGATGCAGTCGACCGGGCACTCCTCGATGCATGCCTTGTCGAGCAGGTCCACGCAGGGCTGCGCAATGACGTAGGTCACGTCAGTGACTCCTCTCGGGTTTCCGGCCCCGCCGCACGTCACGGCTCACCGCAAGCTCGCTGTGAATAGTATGGCCACCACCACACAGTCGATTCGACATGGGGGTCGCACATGTCCCGCTTCGCCGCACGGCTGGTGGTGTCCATCAGTCCCGCGGACGTGGGCCAGCGGGTCTCGCTGCGCCGTCGTCTGCGTACGGGAGAGTACAGCGACGTGCTGGGGCACCTCGAATCCTGGTCCGATGGAACGCTCCTCATCCGGCGCCGCACGGGGGAGCTCGTCGAGGTCCCCGAGGCCGACATGGTGGCGGGCAAGGTCGTCCCGTTCGACCCGCCCGCCCGCCGCCGCCCCCGCGCCGGATAGGCGTCAGCGGGTCGGCCAGTCCGGCACCTGGGCCGGGAGGTCCTCGCTGACGCGCATCGGGAACTTCGCCGGCCGCTTCTCCAGGAACGACGTGACGCCCTCGCTCGCGTCGGCGGCGGCGCCGAGCGCCGCCATCAGGCGGGAGTCGGCCGCGTGCGCGTCCCACGGCGACGGCGCCGACAGCCCCGACCACATGAGCCGGCGAATCGCGGCGACCGACACCGCCGAGGTGTTGTCGGCGATCTCCCGGGCCAGCGCGTAGGCGGCGGGGAGCAGCTCGTCCGGCGCGTAGAGCCGCGACACGAGCCCGCCCGCCAGGGCCTCCCGCGCGTCGAAGACCCGTCCGGTCGCGGCCCACTCCATCGCCTGCGCGATGCCGACGAGACGCGGCAGGAACCAGCTGGAGGCGGCCTCCGTGACGATGCCGCGCCGCGCGAACACGAACCCGAACTTGGCCTTGTCACTGGCCAGCCGGACGTCCATCGGCAGGGTCATCGTGACCCCGACGCCGACCGCCGCGCCGTTGAACGCGCCGATGACGGGCTTGAGGCAGCGCGCGATGCGCAGCGCGACCGTGCCGCCGCCGTCGCGGGGCGTGCCGTCCTCCAGGACGTCGTCCTCGCCCGCGTACATGTCCTTCGACTTGTCCGCGTCGAAGGTGCCGCCCCCGCCGCTCAGGTCGGCGCCGGCGCAGAACGCCCGCCCCGCGCCCGTCACGACGACCACGCGGACGTCGTCGTCGGCGTCGACGCGGTCGAAGACGTCCAGCATCTCGTTGCGCATCGTGAAGGTGTAGGCGTTCATCTTGTGCGGGCGGTTCAGGGTGACCGTGGCGATCCCGTCCTGAACGCTGTACTCGATCTCTTCGTACGGCACCTGCGGCTCCGATCCTCGACGAATAGAACGCGATTCTAGTACGGGAGCCGTAGCAGCGGCCGAGTCTGGTGGCACGCCACCGGCCGCCGATAGGCTCGCCTCCGCGTTCGGTCAAGAGGGCGCTCGGCGGCGCGGATGCGACCAAAGGGGAGACCAGAGTTGAGCGATCCGGCATTCGCTACCCGCCCGCATCCGGACGAACCGCCGCAGGACGCGGTCCCCGGCGCTCCGCCCGCGAAATCCCGGAAACGCATGGCCATCGGGCTGGGAGCCGGCGGCGTGGCGGTCGCCGGCCTCGCCGCGGTCGCTGCCGTCGCGCTTCTGGGTGACGACGGCACAAGGCCGTACACCCTCACCGCGCCCCCTGCCGTGGCGGGACTCCCCCTCGACTCCGATGCCACCAAGTCTCTCGAGTCTGCCGGCTCATCCCTTGAGGACTACGAGCGAAGAGCCGGCGCAGCCCTGGGGGGCGAGATCGACGGCAGGATGTTCGCCGTCTATTCGGCCGGCGCCGACGGCCTGAGGATCAGCCTCGACGGGCGGACGGGCAGCGGGCTCGCCCCCGGCGAACTGAAATCGGGCCTGGAGAGACTCGCGCGCGAGTCCAACAACCCCATCCGAGGGCTCCGGTCGGTCGCCCCCGGCCCGCACGGCGGCTCAGCCGTGTGCACTGTCACCCCTCGCGTCGGCTGCGCCTGGCTGACGTCCACGACCTTCGTCCTGATCGATTTCCGAGTCGCGGACGAGGAGAACAAGCCGCTCGAGCTCGACGAGGCCGTCGAACTCCTCCACAGGATCCGCGCTGCCGTGGAGAAGCCCGCTTAGCGGCGCCCTCACCTGCTCGCCTCGGGGAAGAGGCGCACCAGGACGTCCCGCCGCCAGTCCTCCAGCGCGCCCTCATGGCCGGGCGGCGGGACGGGCGTCAGATGCCCCTCCCCCGCCTCGGCCAGGCCCACCTCGACTCCCGGCGCGAGCTCGATCGTCTCGGGCGGGGTCGGGGACGCCGCCAGCCGCAGGACGACCTGCCCCAGGACGCGCGCCCAGCCGTCCCCGAGATAGGGCGGCAGGTTCGCCATCCGCACCTCCGGAAGGCCGCGCGCGGCCAGCCCCACGGTCTTCAGCTCCAGCCCGTTCGCGCTCTCGGCACCGATGATCCGCACCTCGCTCATGATTCGACGGTACGGGGCCGGCGCGCCGCGTGCGCACCGGCTCCACCCAGGGTGAACTGGATCACCGCCGCGCGGCGCGACCACGAAAGGCCACTACATCGACGACTTGTCCGTTAAATTGGGACAGTGAATTGGGCCGTGTCCACGTACGACTCCGCGTTCGGGTACGTATCCGCGCACGGTGCCCCGCTGGTGGACCTGCTCGACCCCCAGCCCGGCGAGCGGATCATCGACCTCGGATGCGGCACCGGCATGTTCAGCGCCGAGATCGCCGAGCGCGGCGCCGAGGTCCTCGGCATCGACGGCTCCCCCGAGATGGTCGCGCAGGCGGCGGCGCTGCACCCCGGGCTGTCGTTCATCGTCGGAGACGCCCACGACTTCACCGTCGGCGAGTCGTTCGACGCCGTCGCGTCCAACGCCGCCCTGCACTGGATGAACCGCGACCCGGACGCCGTCATCGCCCGCGTCCACGCCGCGCTCCGCCCCGGCGGCCGCTTCGTCGGCGAGCTCGGCGGCGCCGGCAACTGCGCCGAGCTGGTCGCCGCGATGCAGACGGCGTGGCGCGTGTTCGGCCTGGGCGAGCCCGAACTGCCCTGGTACTTCCCGACCCCAGCCGAGTACGCGGCGAAGCTGGAGGACGCCGGGTTCACGTTGCGGCTCCTGGAGCACGCGGACCGCCCGACCCGGATGACGGAGGGGCCGTCCGGCGCGGCGGACTGGGTGCGCGCGTACGCGGCGACCGCCCTCGCGGAGGTGCCCCCGGAACTCGTCGCCCCGCTCCTGGCCCGCGTGAACGACCTGGCCGCGCCCGCCCTGCGCCGCGAGTCGGGCTGGGTCGCGGACTACGTGCGGCTGCGGTTCGCGGCCGTCCGGAAGGCCGACGGGGGCGCCGCGATGCCCCTCGGCCCGCTGCTGAACGACACACCCCTCTAGGGTTGGGAACGTGCTGCGACTGCACGACCAACGGACCGGGCGCCTTGAGGACCTCCCAGGGGGCCGTGTTCTGCGCGTGCTGGTGGCCGACGAGGCAGGTCTGCGGACATGCATCGTCGCCGACCTGCTCCGCCGGGTCGCCGGCCGCGCCGGCCGGCACGCGCTGGTGATGGGACCGTCTCCTGACCTCGCCGCGTACGGGGTGCAGCCCTTCGATTCCGTGGACGGGCGTCCGGTGGACGTGCAGGTGGGCGGGGATCCCGGCGACGCGCTGACCTTGGCCGTCGGTGCGGAGCCCGCCTCATGGGCGGACGGCCTCGATCCCCTCTCGG
Source organism: Spirillospora albida (assembly GCF_000718255.1). Lineage (GTDB taxonomy): Bacteria > Actinomycetota > Actinomycetes > Streptosporangiales > Streptosporangiaceae > Spirillospora > Spirillospora albida. The sequence goes on along the minus strand of NZ_JOFJ01000015.1, from coordinate 73,208 downwards.
CCCGCCTGGCGGCCTTGCAGACCCATTACCGGGAGCCCTTGGCCGGCCGCGAGGCGTCCGAGCGCCTGGCCGGGTGGCGGGAGGCGGTCGCCGAGTGGGCGAACGCGCCCGGACGCCCGATGGCCCGCGAGTACGCGGGGGCCGCGGAGACCGCTCTGGCCGATGATCTCGACAGCGCCCGAGCCCTCGCGGTCCTGGACGAGATCGCCGCGGACGCCTCCCTGCCGCCGGGCGCGAAACTGGAGACGTTCATCCACCTCGATCTGCTGTTCGGGCTGGATCTGGTGGCGCTCGTCGGCCGCGCATGATCCCCCGCGGTGACCTGCGGAGTGTCGGCTACCGTGTGATCCGTGTCGACTGAAGCGCCGGAAGCCTCGGCCCCCGCCCCACCGGCCCGGCGCCCGCGCCGCCGTCTCCGCGCGACCCTGCTGGTGTTCCTGACGCTGCCGGTTCTGGCGTGTGCGTCCATCGGCGGGATCGGCTGGCATTTCTCCGGCGTCGCGACCGAAGTCGCCCACGGCGACGAATACCCGCTGACCGTCCTGGAGGTCGGCTCCGGGACGGTGACGCTGCCGCGAGAGCCGGAGACGGCACGTCCCGGCACGTGGGGCCTGGTCTGGAAGGACGGACGGGCGCTGCTCGGCCCGGTCGTCGGCGGCGACGCGTCCAAGGTCGTCCGGAAGGTGACCTCGGTCGTCCAGGGCCGGCTGGCCAAGGGTCTCGCGGTCGACGTCGACCACTGGGTCTACGGAGGCGACCCCAAGCGCGCGCTGGGGATCGACTTCCAGGACGTGAAGTACGCGTCCGAGCTCGGCCCCATGCCCGCCTGGCTGCTCCCGGGGAAGTCGCCCAAGAGCACATGGGTGATCGGCGTCCACGGGCGGAACGCCGACAAGGCCGAGACGTTCCGCGTCATGCGGACCGTGCACGGCCTGGGCCTGCCCATGCTGTCCATCGCCTACCGCAACGACGTGGGGGCGCCCGCGTCGTCCGACGGCAAGAACCACCTGGGCGACACCGAATGGCAGGACGTCGCGTCCGCTGTCTCCTACGCGCGTTCCCAGGGGGCCACCGGCGTCGTCCTGCACGGCTGGTCGATGGGCGGCGCGATGGTCATGACGACCCTCCGCCGCGACGCCTACCTGCGCGCGCACCCGGCGTTCGTGCGCGGCATGGTCCTCGACTCGCCCGTCATGGACTGGGGCGCCACCCTGGACAAGCAGGGCGACGCCCGCGACCTCCCCCGCTTCCTGACCTTCGTCGCCAAGCAGACCCTCGAACAGCGCATCGGCATCGACCTGGAGTCGTTCGACCAGCCGCGCCACGCCGCCCGCCTGACCACTCCGACCTTGATGTTCACCACGAACGATGACGAAACCGTCGCCAATGCCCCCGCCTATGCCTTCGCAATGGCGGCGCCGCCTGGGATGGTGACTCACATTCCGACGGCCGGCGACCACACCGACTCATGGAACGTCGACCCGGCCGCCTACGAACGCGCCCTCGCGGCCTTCCTGACCAAGGTCCGCTGACACCCTTTCGATACCCGCCGGTCGCAACGAATCGCTTTTCTCCCCACACGCACCTCTGTAAGCTTTTCCGCGTATTCCGCCCCGTTGTCGGCTGACGCTCAGGGATGGCGATGCGCGCCGTACGTACCTCCCCGTCCAGGTTCAGCCACGGTGCCCTCATGCTGGCCGCTGCTCTGGCCCTGACGGCCTGCGGCCCTTCCCCGTCCGCGTCCGACGGCAAGCTCGACCCCGCCGGCTCCGCCGGAGACGCGCGCCCCTCCCCCGCGAGCACGGTGGCCGCACCGTCCGCCCAGCCGACGGAGCAGCTCTACAAGACCGTCCTCGACCGGTACCGCGAGTACCAGGCGGTCTACAAGCGCACGTACGAGAGGAACGATCCGTCAGAGCTCTCGACGGTCGCCATGGAGCCCCTCCTCAGCCGCCTTGTCAAGGACGTCGAGAAGACCAAGGCCAAGGGTGAATTCTGGCGGTTCACCAACTCGCTCAACCCGCGCGTCTACGCGAAGTCGAAAGACAGCACGAAGATCTACGTCCTCGATTGCGTCCGCACCCTGGCCGCCTACCGCTTCTCCAGCGCGACGGGGAAACGCCTCGGCGGAGGCCCAGGCGGCGCCTACGTCGTCAGGACCACCGTCCAGTACGACTCCGGCACCTGGAAGGTCGCCGAACTCGTCCAGGACCGCCCATGCTGACGGTCCGCAGAGAAGGACACGCGATGTCTCCGCTCACCAGCCTGCCGCGCAGGTCCATCGCATGCGCGGTCACAGCAGCGTCCCTCATGGCACCTTTGCTCGCCGCCGTACCGGCACGCGCCGCCCCGTGCAATTCGGTCAAGGATCCGTCGAGCGGAAAGCTCATCTGCAACCCCGTGCATGTCGGAGACAGGCCACCGGCCGGCGGGGGTCCGGGAGGCGGCGGAGGCGGCGGCGGTGATCCGGCGGCTCCACCACCCGAAGGGCTCAGCCCCGACCAAGGAACCGGCTTCGTTCCCGTTCCGGGCGGCCCTGCAGAACCAGCCCCCTTGAACACTGCCCAGCTCGTCCAGATGGCGATGGCGAGCGCCGCCTTCCCGGTCCCGAAAGTGCACACGGCCCCTAACGGGAAGACGTATGTACGAGTGCGGACGTCACTCTGGGTGGAAGGTTTCCGCGTCGTGGAGACGAATCCGGTGAGTGCGGGCGCTCAAACGGTTCAGGCGAGGGCGGAACCCGTGGCCGTCGAATGGAACATGGGGGAGAACAGGATCCGGTGCGACAACGCCGGCTCCAGGAACGGGAAGACCTGCGGTTATACCTACCGGCGGTCATCGGCCGGGCAGTCGGGGAGCGGCTCCTACAAGATCACCGCAACCATCATATGGAACGTCACGTGGCAATGCCAGGGTGCCGACTGCACCGCTCCCCAGGGAGCTCTGCCACCGATGGTCATGACCTCGCCGCCGACTCCGCTCATCGTGAGCGAGATCCAGACCAACACTGATCAGTGAACGAGATGGGGACACGCAGCTGGACGCTGCCCGGCTTCATCGAACTGAAGGAGCTGGGCTCGGGGGCGCAGGGAGAGGTCGTCCTCGCACGACACGAGACGGGCACTCCGGTGGCCATCAAGTACCTCTCTCCCGCCCTCCTCGGCGACCCGTTCATTCGGAACCTCTTTCAAACCGAGGCGGATCTCCTGAGACGCGTCATCGATCCCCACGTGGCGCGGCTTTTGGAGTACGTGGAGTCGCCCTACGGCGCCGCAATCGTCATGGAAGCGGTGCCGGGGCGTTCACTCCGACGGCTGCTGGAGGAGCGAGACGAGACCCTTACGCCAGAGACCGCGCTGACCATTTTGAAGGGTTCACTACTCGGGCTGGGTGCCGCGCACGCCGTGGGTGTCGTCCACCGCGATTACAAGCCGGAGAACGTGATAGTCCGGGACGACGGACAGAGCAAGCTGATCGACTTCGGGATCGCCGTCCTCGCCGGCCAGGGCAACCGCTTCGGCACGCCATCGTACATGGCGCCGGAGCAATGGGAAGGGGCGCCGTCTACATCGGCAACCGATCTCTATGCCGCCACCTGCGTCTTCATCGAATGTGTCAGTGGCCACAAGCCCTTCCGAGGAACAACTCTGGCAGAGCTTGAAGCGCAGCACTCAGAGGCTCCTGTACCGCTGGACGGCGTCCCGGAGCCGCTGCACCCCCTGATGCTGCGAGGTCTCGCAAAGTCCCCCTCCGACCGCTTTTGGAACGCTTACGAATTCGTTGCCGAACTAGAGGCGATCGCCGTCCAGACGTACGGTCCGGACTGGGAGCGCCGCGGCCTCCTGACTCTGGGTGCGTTGGCGGCGGCCATCACGACAGCAATTCCGCTAGGCATTCTCGGCAGTGCGCTCCTATCTCCCGGCATCTCGGCTACCGGTGGCGGTGCGGCAGCCTCCGGTGCAGCAGGAACCGGCCATGCGACAATGGCGGTCGGTCAGAGCATCTCGCAGGACGCGGCGTTCGGAGCCGGATCCTCTACCTCCAAGGGTGTGCTTGCCAAGGTCGGCGGAGCGAAGGGAGCCGCAGGCATCGGAGCCGCCACTGCCGGTGCCGTGGCCGCCGCCTGGTTCTTCTGGCCCGGTCCAACCATTGGCGGGACGAGTCAAGGAAGCGTCCATGCCGCATTCGCGAACCCGGGGATTCTCCTCAGTCAGGCGGACATGCCGGCCGCCGAGACGCCCTATATGGACTTGAAATTGACAGTGACTCCGGCACGGGCAAAGCCGGGGACAGCGGTGCGACTGGTGACACAGTTCCGAGCCAGAACCGTCGTGGGAGCCCTGTACCGACGAGGAGGATCCCGACAGTGCTACGGCGAGAACCCTGAACAAGAACAGATCAAGGGCTACGAGTTCTTCATGGGCGAAGAGCTGGAGAGCGACGACAAGAACCCGTACATCTCAGTGTTCTACCGCGTTCCCCCACTGAAGCGTAACGAGCTACCGAAGGATTCGAAGAACGCCGTCATCATCCCGGTCAACGGTAAGATCACCGGCGAGTCGCAGCCGTACATCCAGTCCGAGTGCGCCTACATGAGTTCCTGGACGGACACCCGCACGTTCAAGCTTCCCGGCCCCCGCGTCCTGCGACCTGGAAACTACCTCATCTCCCCAGTGACGCCGCCGCGCTTCGTGACCGCGGTCCAGGATGGCAAGAAGATCCCCGCCGCGTCGGCAGGCGCCATCGCGGAGGGGTCACTGCCGATGATCAAGATACTGGACGACTGAGCTTCCCATCCGCACTCAGTCAGCACGTGGCGACATCGACCGCTCGCCTATTCGTCCCGCTCACTCGCTTCCGCGACGAAGGTGCCGCGTCCCGGTACGCCGATGACCGCCCCCCGCTCCCGGAGCACTCGGAGCGCGTCCACGCAGGTACGGCGGGAAACTCCAAACTCCTCCGACAGCGCCGTGGCGGATGGGATCCGGCGGCCGGGCCGATACTCGCCCGCCGCTATGCGCCGCTCCACCTCCGCCACGATCTGGAGATAGATCGGCGTCGGCCCATCGAGGTCGATCATGACAAAACGGTATCCGACCTGCACCCATGCTTCCCGGCACGGTTTGGCAGGAACCGGCCTCGCCTGGCTCTTCCCTGATCTTCCCTGGTTCGCCTAGGCTAGTGAATGACACAAGAACGCCCCGCCCGGACGCTGCGACCCGCCGGACGGGGCTAGGACCGAACGCCTATAGGGAGGCGAACGACCCGTGAGACCTGATGCTAGGGCGCGGCTCGACGCGCTGGGAACCGTGCTGCGCGTGCATGGGATGCGCGCGTGGATGACACCGGACGGCCTGCACGTCGAGAACCCGCAAGCGGAAGGCTGCTGCTGGCTGCACCCGGCCGCCGTCCTCGCCATGGAGGCGCGCCGGGACGACGCCGGACGCCCCTGGTTCTGGGCCACGTGGCGTCTCGCCCTCGCCGAGGCCGACCACGTCCCCGACACCGTCACCGCCGTCAAGACCCTGCTGCACGGCCGCCCGGGAATGCCGCTGTGATCGCGCTCGCCTCCGCCTCGATCGGCGCGGTGGTGCTCGTCGCCGCCGCATCCGCCATCGCCGTCACCGTGAGCCGCAGGCCACGCTACGTCGGTCGGCACCGCACGCTCTTCTGACGCCCCTCGGCAAGGCGGCCCGACTTCGGTGGTCGGGCCGCCTTCCCACTCCGGGGGGACGGCGCTCCAAGACAGAGCTGCGAGGAAGCGGCGCGGCCGGTCGAGGAAGGCCCGCTACCGGATGCGGGCCGGTGCTCTGGCCTTCAGGCCGGAGGTGAAGGCCCGCGCTGGGAGGGCCGTCAGGCCCGAGCAGTGCCTTGACCGGGAGGGCTCTGCCGCTCGATGTACCGCTTCACGAGGTGAACACTTCGCGCCGAAACTTCGTTATTGCACGGAAATCAAATGGACATGTGTCGCGAAACGCGATGTCCACCAGTACGGATACCTTTAAGATCTATCATTTGCCGATGGTACGGTGCTTTTTGTGCAGCTCCGTGACCAGTTCCGCGTCTACCCGACGCCTGGCCAGCGGATCGAGCTGGCTCGGGCGTTCGGGTGCGCGCGGGTGGTGTTCAACGACGGGCTGCGCCTGCGGCGGGAAGCCCGCGAGCGGGGTTTGCCATACATCTCGGACGCCGAACTGTCCAAACAGGTCATCACGCGAGCCAAGCTGACCCCGGAGCGGGCGTGGCTGGGCGAGGTCGGTGCCTTCAAAACGCAGCGTCGGCAAGGCGCAGCACCACGGAATGTAAAACACATTTCAATTTCTGTATAGGCCACCGTCGACAAGGGGGGATATCTGGTGTTGTGCACCGAATGAGCAGTGCATGCCCTGGCGTTCGATGCGTTTCGGTTCGCAGAGTCCGCAGGCCATTCGAGGTGAACCTAGGACACCGGACCCCGCTCAGCCGGGGTCTGGCGGCCACCATTTGAGACGCGTCCTGTGGATCTTGAGCCATGGCCCATGGGCTTGCGCACCCATGAACGGCCAACGCCCGCGCGGTCGGCACGGCCTCACGCGACGGCGCCCGCTCAGCTCTCGGCGATCAGCTTGCGGTAGACGTCGTAGGCGGGCTTGGGCTGGTAGCCGCTGGTGGTCAGCCCGAGTTGGGCGGTCGGCTCAGGGCGGGCGGAGTCGGCATCACGCAGACCGAACAGTTCGTAATGGGTGACGTTGCAGTGCGCGGCGGTGGCGGTCACCGTGCGGATCATGATGTCCAGTCGGGCCGCCTGGTCGTCGACCGTGCGGTCGGGTCCGGTGGGGGTGCCGTTCTCGGCGACGTGAATGGGCACGTCCGGGCCGAGGTGGGCGCGCGGCATGCACTGCTCGCGCAGATGGCGCAGGGCGTGCTCGGTGAGCCCGGCCAGGGCGGGTTCGGGCACCGGAGAAAAGGCGTCCGGGTAGAGCCCCAGGCCCACATAGTCAACGTGGGCCGCGAAATCCGATGGTGCGAGCGCCTCCAGATGCGCCCAGAATTCCTCGTCGCCGCCGAGGAACTCGGGTGGTTCGGCGACAGAGAAGCCGAGCTGGACGTCACGGTGCCCTGCCGAGTCGAGCAGGTGGCGGGCGTGGCGAATCCCGGCGGTGAGGGCGTCGAGGACTCCGGGAGAGCTGCCGTCAATCCAGGGCAGCTTGAAATTCGGCTCCAGGGTGATCTGCAGGAAACGCACGATGGACCCGTATCGGAGAACCACCCGCTCGATGAAGTTCAGCCAGCCGTCGAGGTCGGCTTCGGGCGGCAGGTAGCACAGGACCAGGTCGAGCCGGCGGTTTCCGGTGCGGTACCACTGGTCGGGCATGGTCAGCTCACGCATCCGCCGCTCGGGCGCCAGGACCCGCGCCTTCTCGGGGTCGGCCGGAGTTCCTAGGAAGTGCACGTATTCGCGGACGACGAAGGGCCGTCCGCCGCTCAGCCCACTGACCAGATCGTCGATGGCCGCCGGGGCGTCGGGCGGGCCCGCCGTGGCGGCCACCTGGCCGGCCGCGTAGATGCCGTAGGTCAAGCCGTTCACGTTCACCCCTTCGTCGGCCACGCCAGCTCGCCGTTGTCGACGCGCGCGATCAGCGCGCGGATCCATTCCGCCTCGGAGCGCAACTGGTGCAGGACGAAGTCGACCTCGATCATGGTGATCTCCGGCAGTCCGGAATCGCCCGCCCGCTCCAGCTCCGCGATCCGCTCGTCCAGCGACTCCTGCCGCCCGCGCAGGATCTCCGGGGCCTCGGAAGGGTCGAGTGCGCCGAGATAGGCCAGGGCGTCGATGAACGTCGAGGTGTTCACCTTGACCTCGCGGATCTGACGCCGCACCCGTTCCTTGAAGACGTCCCAGCCCTGATCGGTCAAGGCGTAGACGGTACGCGCCGGACGATTGCCCATCTGCTCGACCCCGGTCGGAGCGACCCATCCGGCCGCCTCCAATGACCGCACGAGCGTGTAGACGGAGCCGCTCTTGGCGTTCAGGTAGGGATACCGCTCGTTGAGCGCGACCGCCAGCGCGTACTGGTGCATCGGCCGCTCCACCAGGAGGCCGAGCAGCCGCAGAGCCAGGGGGTTGTCCACCGCAGTCAATGGCATACCCGAATACTATCACTCGTATACGGCTATATTGCCAGGCGGGATGTGCGCGGCTGAGCGCCCCGATCCACACGACGCCGCGCCGCTCACGTGCCGCATGGTCAGCGGAGGGGGCGGCCTTTTATGGCGCGGCCCAGGGCGCTGCCTTCCTTCCATTCCTCCCAGCCGATGGCCCAGGGGGTGGGGCCGTTGCCGAATTCCAGGCGGCGTTCGGTGCCCGTCACCAGGACGATGTCGCCCCGTCTGGTGAAGTCGTAGAACCACTCGGCGTCCTCCGGGGACACGTTGATGCAGCCGTGGCTGACGTTGCGGTCGCCCTGGTCGTACACCGACCAGGGGGCCGAGTGGATGAACGTGCCGCTGTAGGTCAGGCGGACGTTCCAGTGAGTCCTGACCCGGTACTCGCCGGGTTCACCGACGGTGTCCGAATCCATGATCATCTTGGCGCGCTTCTCTTGGGCGATCATGGTGCCGGACCACGTCTCGTAGCCCGGCTTGCCGAGACTCACCCGCATCTCCCGGATGGCATCGCCGTCCTCGTAGACGGTCGCGTGCAGCGTCTCCCCGTCCACGTGGGTGATGTGCCGGTCGCCGACCCTGAAGTTCAGGACGCGGTCGTGCGCCCCCAGCAGCCCGTTCCCGAGCCGAATGCCCTTCAGGTCCGCCACGACCCGCACCCGCTGCCCGGCGGGCCAGGGCTCCCTCGGCCGGAAGTCGACCTCCCGGTCGTTGATCCAGCGCCAGGCGCCCCAGACCCGCTCCGACATCCGGACGGTCAGGCGGCGCTCCACCTTCCGCTTCGCGGACACGCCGGTGATCGGCGCGGAGAAGAACACCTGGACGGGCATCCCGACACCGACCAGCTCGTTCTCCAGCGGCGCCATCCGCAACGCCAGCCGGCGCTCCGCGGCCGAGGCGAGCGTCACGTCCTCCTGATCGACGGATACGGGCTGCCGGGCCCCGCCGGTATCGGTCCGAGTGGTCCCCGCCAGGGCGAGCGCCGCGGCCAGTGTGCTCATGATGACCGCCCGTACGGCCGTGTGCTCGTCCATGCCGCCCCCCGAAACCGACACAGGTGATCATCGGTATATGCGCAGCGGGGCGGAAAGTAACCCGGGAACGTTCCAAAAGCGTCGCAATCCTGGCTCACCGGTGCGATAGGTGTGGCGGATGCGGTGCCCGAGAGGCGCGGATGCGGTGAGGCGACCGGGGCGGTCCGGGCACGCTGCTATGATCGCGGCCGTTGCGCGGGTGAATGCAGTGACACGCCCGGGAGCCTCGCCAGGCGGTCCGGCGGGCCGCATCTCCCCGGCTCCCCGCCCGGAAAGACCGAACCGACGGCCGCAGCCGACAATCACATAGGACGAGAGACGTCCTGCCCGCCGCACGTCCAGAGTAGGTGCCCGGTGTTGCCATCCCCTCGCAAGGGCCGAAGCCCGGCCGAGCCCGCCGGACGGCGGCGCGGTTCCGCGCGGGCCGCCGTCCTGGGCAACCGGCTGTTCGCGGCGCTGGTGGCCGTGGGCGTGGTCCTGCGGGTCGTGGCGATGCTGGGGTATCCGCCGGCGCTGTGGTTCAACGACGGGTACGACTATGTCCGGATCGCGGACGACCCGTTCCCGCATCCGCTGCGACAGGTCGGCTACGGGTTCTTCCTGTGGGTTCTGAAGCCGTTCCACAGCCTCGCCCTGGTGACGGGGCTGCAACACCTGATGGTCGTGGCCCTGGCGGTCGTCGCGTACCGGGTGCTGATCCGCGATTTCGGGGTCCGGCGGCCGTGGGCCGCGGTGGCGCTCGCGCCGGTGCTGCTGGACGGCTACCAGATCGAACTCGAGCACATGGTGCTCTCGGACACCCTCTTCACGGCGCTCGTGTTCGCCGGCGTCCTGCTGCTGGCCCGCCCCGGCCCGGCGGCGGGATGGCGGCGGGCCGCGCTCATCGGGGGGCTGCTCGGCCTCGCGGCCCTCACCCGGACGGTCGGGATGCCGCTGATCGGCATCGCCGTCCTGTACCTGCTGGTCAGGCGGGCCCGCTGGACGGCGCAGGTCGCCCTGGTGGCGGCGTTCGCGCTGCCCCTCGTCGCGTACGGCGCGTGGTTCCACGGCGTCCAGGGGCGGTTCGGGATCACCGGGCCGGGCGGGGTGTTCCTGTGGGGCCGGACGGCCGCCTTCGCCGACTGCGACCGGTTCGCGCCGCCGCCGGACATCGCGCGCCTGTGCCCGTTCGGCGCGCCGGACGACCGGCCCGCGTCGTCCCACCAGATATGGGAGGACAACTCCCCCACCGGCTGGAAGAACGGCCAGGCGTTCTCGCCGAAGACCGACGACGACGCGCGCCGCTTCGCGATGTGGGCGATCGCGAACCAGCCGCTCGACTACGCGCGGGTGGTCTCCTACGACTTCTTCGTCCGGACGTTCTCGTGGAACCGCGAGGCTTACCCGACGCCGGGCACGGAGGCGAAGTACCGGTTCCCGAAGCGTCCCGACCGGATGCGGCCGCTGCCGGTGATCGGCGGCGGCGACCGGCTGTCCGTCGTCCGGGAGTACGAGCACGGCTCGGGCCGGACGGAGGTCGTGGAGCCGTTCGCGGGCGCGATCCGCGGCTACCAGCGGCATGTGAGCGTGCCGGGGACGGTCCTCGGCGCGGTCCTGCTCGTCGGCGCGGCCGGGGTGCTGCGGCGCCGGGCGCGGCCGGGCACGGTGCCGCTGTGGCTGACGGCGGTGGTGCTGCTGGCCGTCCCGCCGGTCACCGCGGACTTCGACTACCGGTACATGCTCCCCGCCGTGCCGTTCGCGTGGATGGCCGCGGTGGCGGCCTGGGCCGGACGCCGCCACCCGGACGAGGCGGCGCCGGAGCCGATCCCGGTGCGCGTGCCCCGGCAGGAGCCGGAGGCCGAGCCCGCCCGCGCGTGAGGCCGTCCGCCCCCGACGCGCCGGCTCAGGGGCGGCCCGGCGGGACCCAGCCGCCGAAGCGCTTCTCCAGGTGCATGGCGACGGCGATCGTCACGTGGTCGTTGCCCGGGGCGCCCGCGACCTGGACGCCCAGCGGCAGCCCCCTCCGGTCGAGCCCGAGCGGCACCTGCGTCACCGGCAGACCGAGCAGGTTGAACGTGAGCGCCGGAGCGATCAGCCAGGGGCGCGCGACGATGCCGCCGTGCCGCGGCGCGACCGTCGCGAACGACGGGTGCAGCCACACCCCGTCCCCGACCGTCTCGGCGGCCTGCTCGGCGAGCCGCATGCCCGCGACCCGGAGCTTCGCGGCCTGGCGTTCGGGCAGCCGGGCGCCGAGCGCCTCCATCCCGACCAGCATCCGCGTCGCGACGGTGTGCGGGCCGCCCCGCCGCAGCAGCGACCGGACGCGCGGCGCCGCAGCGCCCTGCTCGATGAGCGTCTCGGCGAGGGTCTTCTGCGAGATGTCGTCGAAGGCGGTGAGGTAGAGCCCGATCACCGTCCGCAGGTTCTTCATCGGCACCCGCCGCAGCCTGGCGCCCGCGTCGGCCAGCGACCGCGCCGCCGCGACCCGCGCGGCCAGCATGTCCCTCGATATGGGCGTGTACGAGAAGTCCTCGGAGACGACGACCTTGAGGCCGCTCAGGTCGACGGTCTCCGGGTCGCCGAGGGGCGTCTCCCGGACGAACGTGTCCACACCGTCCGGCCCCGCGATGATGCGGAGCAGCGGCATGAGGTCCGAGGCCCGCCGGGCGATCGGCCCCTTGGACAGCATCCGGCCCTCGCCCGGCGACCCGCCGGGGAACTCGCCCGTGTTCGGGACGATCCCGGGCGAGGTCTTGTGCCCGAACACCCCGTTGAAGAACGCGGGCAGCCGGATCGACCCGCCGATGTCCGAACCGATCCCGAACGGCGACCCGCCCGCTCCCACGCAGGCGCCCTCGCCGCTCGACGACCCACCGGACGTCCGGGACGGGTCGTAGGGGTTGCGCGTCCGCCCGTAGAGCCGGTTCTCCGACTCGATCCACATGCACAGCTCGGACGTGTTCGTCACGCCGAGCGGGACGGCGCCGGCGTCCAGCACCCGCCGCACCACGGTGGCGTCCGTCGTGGCCAGGACGTCCTTGCGCGCCACGACGCCCGCCGCGTTGGGCATCCCGGTGAACGCGAGCGACTCCTTGATCGTGCACGGCACTCCGAGCAGCGGCGGAAGCTCCTCCCCCGCGTTCGCCGCGATCCGCGCGTCGGCCGCGTCGGCCTCGGCCCGCGCCGCCTCGAACCGGTCCCGGGCGAGCCCGTTGACGACCGGCTGGACCCGCTCCAACACCGCGATGTGGGCGTCCACGACCTCCCGGGACGTGGTCCGCCCGTCGCGGATCGCCTCCGCCAGCTCGAACGCGGACGCAAGGGTGAGCTCCACGATCCCTCCACCTAAAACTAGAGTCTCTAGATAAGGTCTGGAATGTAGCGCCCGAACCGCCATGAGGGGAAGAGATGGGACGACCGTCCACACCACTGCTGACCCGCGACGGCATCCTGCGCGCGGCCCTCGACCTCGTCGACGAGCAGGGCCCGGACGCGCTGACCACGAACCGCCTGGCCGCCCGCCTCGGCGTGCGGGGCCCGTCCCTCTACCACCACATCGCGAACCGCGGCGAGATCATCGAGGGCCTCCGCGAACTGATCGTCGCCGAGATGGACGCCACCGCCGCGTCCCTGCGCCCGTGGACCCTCGCCCTGGACCGCTGGGCCCGCTCCTACCGCGCCGCCTTCGCCGCCCACCCGCGCGTGATCCCCCTGCTGGTGTCGACGCCGGTCCGCGCCCCCGCCGCCCTGGCGCACTACGCGTCCGCCGTGACCGTCCTCCGCGAGGCGGACTGGCCCGACCACCTGGTCATGCCGGTGATCGAGACCGTCGAGTCCTTCCTCCTGGGCTCGGCCCTCACCCTCGCCGCCCCGAATCCTCCCGCCGCGGCCGAAGGCCTCCCGCCCGAGCTGGCCGCCGCCCTGGCGGCCCGCACCGGCGACCCCTCCGATACGGCGTTCGAGATGGGGCTACAGGCCCTGATCCAGGGTTTGGAACACCACCGCCGCACCCTGGAAGAGTGATCACGCCAGGACGTCGCGTTCCGCCAGGACGATGCCGTCCTCGTCGCTGTAGAGCCAGTCGCCCGGCCGGAACTCGGCGCCGCCGAAGGTGACCGGGACGTCCACGGCGCCCGCGGCGTCCTTGGCCGATTTGCGGGGGTTGGAGCCGAGCGCCTTCACGCCCAGGGCGAGCGTGCGGAGCGCCGGCACGTCCCGGACGGCGCCGTTGATGACCACGCCGGACCAGCCGTTCTCCACGGCGGCGGCGGCGATCATGTCGCCCATCAGCGCGGACGCCAGGGAGGCGCCGCCGTCGACGACCAGGACCCGTCCGGAGCCGGGGGTGTTCAGCAGCTTCTTGACCAAGCCGTTGTCGCGGAGGCAGCGGACGGTGACGACCGGGCCGGAGAAGACGGAGACGGCGCCGTACTGGCGGAACTGGGTCTCGCAGCTGCGCAGTTCGTCCCCGAAGTCGTCGATCAGGTCGGCGGTGGCGAAAGAGCGGTCCATGCGCCGTAGCCTACTGGCCGGTAACCGGCTCGGGCGAGGGGGCGTCCGTCGGGCGGCCGATCAGTCGGGACAGGACGATCGACGTCTTGGTGGCCGTGATGTTGTCCTCTCGGCGGAGCCGTTCCAGCACCTGCTCAAGGTGCTGGATGTCGCGGGCCCGGACGTGCACCAGCGCGCTCGCGTCACCGCTGATCGTGTACGCGGCGACCACCTCGGGATGGACCCGGACGCTCGAGGAGATCTCCTCGGGGGACGTCGCCCCCGTGCAGAAGATCTCGATGAACGCCTCGGTCGTCCAGCCGAGCGCGGCCGGGTCGACGACGGCCGAGAAGCCGTTGATGACGCCGTCGGCGCGGAGGCGGTCGACGCGGCGCTTCACCGCCGGGGCGGACAGGCCGACCTTGTCCCCGATCTGGGCGTAGGAGGCGCGGCCGTCCTGCAGGAGCCGCGCAACGATATGACGGTCGAGCTCGTCAAGACGCAACAAACAACACCCCCCGAGTACACTTTCGTCATTGGTCGACGGTAGATCCCGAGATTACGCTGTGAAACGGATCGGCGGCCACCCCGTCCTGCCGACCACCCCTCCCCCCCCGGATGCCGGACGCCGTCCGGCGTCCAGTGTTGCCCCGGGCCCGACCGGCCCGGGTGGAACCACGAGAGGAGCGTCGTGACGAACACCGACCGGCTGCGAGCGATGTCCGAGGACCACAGCGCGCACAACTACCACCCGCTCCCGATCGTGGTCGCCGAGGCGGACGGCGCGTGGCTGACCGATGTGGAGGGGCGCCGCTACCTCGACATGCTCGCCGCGTACTCGGCGGTGAACTTCGGGCACCGCAACGCGCGGCTCGTCGAGGCCGCGCGGCGGCAGCTCGACCGGGTCACGCTGGTCAGCCGGGCGTTCGACCACGACCAGTTCGGCCCGTTCGTGACCGAGCTGGCGGAGCTGTGCGGCAAGGACATGGTCCTGCCGATGAACAGCGGCGCCGAGGCCGTCGAGACCGCGCTGAAGACCGCCCGCAAGTGGGGCTACGAGGTCAAGGGCGTCCCGGCGGACCAGGCGAACATCATCACGTTCGAGGGCAACTTCCACGGCCGCACCACGACGATCATCAGCTTCTCCACGGACCCGGACGCGAAGGAGTCCTACGGCCCCTACACGCCGGGGTTCCGCACCGTCCCGTACGGCGACGTCGCGGCGCTGGAGGCCGCGATGGACGCCAACACCGTCGGTGTGCTGATCGAGCCGATCCAGGGCGAGGCCGGCGTGAACGTCCCGCCGAGCGGCTTCCTGGCGCGGGTGCGGGAGCTGTGCACCGCGCACGGCGCCCTCATGATCGCGGACGAGATCCAGTCCGGTCTCGGCCGCACGGGCACCACGTTCGCGGTCGAGCACGAGAACGTCGTCCCCGACATCTACCTGCTGGGCAAGGCGCTCGGCGGCGGGATCATGCCGGTGTCGGCGGTCGTCGCGGACACCGGGGTGCTCGGCGTCTTCAAGCCCGGCCAGCACGGCTCGACGTTCGGCGGCAACCCCCTCGCCTGCGCGATCGCCCGCGAGGTCATCGCGATGCTGCGGACCGGCGAGTTCCAGGAGCGGTCCCGGACGCTCGGCGCGCACATGCACGAGCGGCTCGGCGCACTGCCCGTCGACCTGGTGCGCGAGGTGCGGGGGCGCGGGCTGTGGGCGGGCGTCGAGCTGCACGGCGAGGCGCGTCCGGTGAGCGAGCGGCTCATGGACCTCGGCGTCCTGGCGAAGGAGACGCACGAGACGACGATCCGGCTGGCACCGCCGCTGATCATCTCTTTGGGCGACCTGGACTGGGCGCTCGACCAGCTGGAGATCGCCCTGAAGGGCTGACCCGATCGCGGGTCCGCGAGCGGGGACGGGCGGCGCCGGTCAACGGCGCCCGCCGCCGCCCTTCCCGCCCGAAGCCCGGCGAGCCCCCGCGGTTCGCCGGGCTTCTGCGTTCCTCCGGGCGTCTCTCCATGGCTCGACATGATCCCTCTGAGCGGATTAGTCTAAGTGGACTAATCAATGTCGACCATCGGACGAGTCCGTCATGTCACGACCGCTCACACCGCTCGCGCTGACCGTCCTGCGCATGCTGTGCGACGCCCCCATGCACCCCTACGAGATGCAGCAGCGCATCCGCGACCACCACTACGACAGCGCCGTCAAGGTCACCCACGGGTCGCTGTACCACTCCGTCGAGCGGCTCGCCTCCGCCGCGCTCATCGAGCCGCTGGAGACCAGCCGCGAGGGCCGGCGCCCGGAGCGCACCGTCTACGCCGTCACCACCGCCGGACGCGACGCCGCGCGGATGCGGCTCGCCGAGCTCCTCGCCCGACCCGGCGAGGAGTTCCCCCTCTTCGGCACGGCGCTCGCGTTCGTCAACCTGCTGCCCGAGGCGGAGGCGGCCCGCCAGCTCCGCAAGCGGGTGGTCGGGCTGGCGGCGCGCCTCGCCGGGCTGCGGACGATCAACCAGACCCTCCGCGAGCGCGGCGTCGAACGCCACAAGCTCCTCGACCAGGAATGGTCGATCATCCAGATCCAGGCGGAGCTCGGCTTCGTCGAGGCCCTCGCGGACGACCTCACCTCGGGCCGGCTCACCTGGCGGGACGAGGCGCCCTGCCCGATGCGCCCCCACGACACGGAAACGGGGACCACCACATGAACCGCTGGCGCGGCAATCCGTGGGCGATCCTGCTCACGCTGTCCCTCGGCTTCTTCATGACGCTGCTCGACCTGACGATCGTCAACATCGCCATCCCGAGCATGATCGACAGGCTGGACGCCTCGCTGGACCAGGTGCTGTGGGTCGTCAACGCCTACGTCCTGGTGCTGGCCGTCCTGCTGATCACCGCCGGCCGGCTCGGCGACCTGTGGGGCAAGAAGAACCTGTTCATCGCTGGGGTCGCGGTGTTCACCCTGGCGAGCCTCGCGTGCGGGATCGCGCAGGACCCGGCCCAGCTGATCGCCGCCCGCGCCGTCCAGGGGCTCGGCGCGGCGCTGCTGATGCCGCAGACCATGTCGCTCATCATCGAGGTGTTCCCGGCGGAGCGGCGCGGCGCCGCGCTCGGCGTGTGGGGCGCGGTCGCCGGGGTGTCCACGGTCGCCGGCCCGACGGTCGGCGGGCTGCTCGTCACCACCCTCGACTGGCGCTGGATCTTCTTCGTGAACCTGCCGATCGGGATCCTGGTGCTGGTCATGGCCGTCCCGGTCCTGCCGCCGCACACCCGCGCCGTCCGGCACCGCTTCGACGTGCGCGGCGTGCTGCTCGCGTCCGCCGCGCTGTTCTGCCTGACGTTCGCGCTCACCGAGGGCCAGAAATACGACTGGAACGCGGCGATCTGGGCGCTCGTCGCCGCCGGATGCGTCCTCACCGCCGTCTTCCTCCTCTACCAGCGGACGCAGCAGGACGGGGAGCCGCTCGTCCCGTTCTCGCTGTTCCGCGACCGCAACTTCACGATCCTGAACGGGGTCGGCGCGGCCGTGTCGGTCGGGATGATGGGCGTCTTCCTGCCGATGACCATCTACTTCCAGTCGGTGCTCGGGTTCAGCGCCCTCAAGGCCGGCCTGGTGTTCGCGCCGTCGTCGCTGGTGTCGATGTTCGTCGCGCTCGGGGCGGGCCGGCTCTCCGACCGCATCGGCGGCAGGTTCATCCTCATGGCGGGCCTCACCGCCTACGGCCTCTCCACCCTGTGGATCCTGCTCCTCGCCGAAGTCGGGACGGGCTGGCCCGCCTTCATGGCGCCGTTCGTCCTCATGGGGTTCGGGATGGGCTGCGTGTTCGCGCCGATGGCGACGGAGGCGACCCGGTACGTCCCGCCCCGGCTCGCGGGCGCCGCGTCCGGGGTGAACACCACGATCCGGCAGGTCGGGTCCGTGCTGGGCAGCGCGGCCGTCGGCGCCGTCCTGCAGAACCGGCTCGCGGCGGCGCTGGAGGACGAGGCGGCGCGGCGCTCCGGCGCGCTCCCTCCGGACCTGCGGCCCGGATTCACCGAGGGCTTCGCCGGCGCGGCCGAGGGCGGCCTCGAGGTCGGCGGGCGGCATCCCGGCGCGGGCAGTCAGGTGCCGCCCGGTGTTCCGAGGGACGTGGCGGAGCGCGTCCAGGACCTCGCCGCGCAGGTGTACGCGCACGGGTTCGTCCACGCCATGAAGCCGACGCTGGCGCTGCCGCTCGTGGTGATCCTGTGCGCCGCGGCGGCCTGCCTCGGCGTCCGGAGGTACACCGCCAAGGCCCCCACGGGCACTCCGCCCGAGACGGCGGGGCTGCCCGGCTGAGTTCGGCGGGACCGGGGCCGGGTCAGGCCAGCTCCCGGTAGCGGCCCTCGTAGAACAGCAGCGGAGGGGCGCACGCGTCCGGGACGTCCAGCGAGACGACCTCGCCGACGATGATGCTGTGGTCACCGCCGTCGTGGACGGCGGTGGTCCGGCACTCCAGCGCGGCGACCGCGCCCGCGAAGACCGGGGCGCCGGTCACCGGGCCCCGGACGTGGTCCCAGCCCTGGAGCTGCCCGTCCAGCATCCGGCCCCGCGTCGCGAACCACTGCGACGCGTCCCGCATGTGGTCCGGCAGGACCGACACCGCCCACTGCCCCGCGTCCACGACCCACTCGTGGAACCGGGCGACCTTCTCCACGCAGACGAGCACGAGCAGCGGATCGAGCGACACGGACGTGAACGCGTTCACGGTCATCGCGTGGTCGGTGCCGTCCACGACCGTCGTCACGATCGCGACGCCCGTCGCGAACCGGCCCACCGCCCGCCGGAACGCCGCCCGCCGCAGCTCCACCGCTTCGTCGTCCACCGCTTCGCCCGATCGGGTGCGCTCAGCCACGGGGACGTGCCGCGCGGCCGGTCAGCCACTCCCCGGACGGACGCGCCGACGGCACCCGCGCGACCCCGATGACCGCGGCGACCATCCCGCCGATGATGTAGATGTATCCGGCGACCGTCGCGGGGACGACCAGGTCGCCCTCCGGCCGCCGCATCGACATGACGAACACCACAAGGCCCCACACCACCGCGGGGATCAGCGCGCCGAGCCGTCCGCCCATCCCCCACCCGGCCGCCCTGACCAGCCCGAACACGACCACGACCGCCGCGATCGCGGCGGCCGGCACGCCGGCGACCGTCCAGCCGATGCAGAACGACCCGAGCAGCGCGACGACGGACCCGAGCAGCGCCAGCACCGCGTACGCCGCGCCGGAGACGAACGCGTCGAGCGTCCCGTCCGCACCGGCCGGCTCGGGCGCCGGCGGGGGGGCCGCTGATCGCGCGAGGGGGGCCTCGTCGTCCTTGTCCACGAACGTCAGGGTATCCAGGGGTCAGGCGCGGACCACCGGCAGCCCGGCGAACAGGTCGGTCTCGCGGCGGCCGGGGCCGGGCGGGCCCGGCTCGCCCTCCTTCAGGATGAAGTACTCGGTGCCGAACGCCTGCTGGCCGAGATTGTTCGACAGCGCGAAGAACGGGCCGACCTCCTCCGGCGCCACCGTCAGCTGGGTCCGGTGGGCACGGAGCGCGGCGAGCTTGGCGGGCAGGTGCGCGCGGGCGTCCACCATCGTCGTGACGTCGCCGTCGGCGACGCCGGTGCCGAGCTCGTCCAGCCCGGCGACCCGCGCGAACGGCAGCCGCGCCTCCCGCATCACCGCGATCGCGCGTGCGAGGACGGTGCGGGGGGTGCAGTACGAGTAGAACTTCGCGGCCCGCCACGGCTCGGCCCCCTCGCCGGCGAACCCGGGGTCGGCGGCCAGCTCGAACGCCCGCCACGCGACGCGGTGCGCCTGGATGTGGTCGGGATGCCCGTAGTTGCCGCGCTCGTCATAGGTGACGATCACCTGCGGCCGGACCTCGCGGATCACCTCTGCGAGCGCGGCGGCGGCCTCGTCCACGTCGGCCTGCCAGAAGCAGCGCGGGTCGTCGTTCGTGGGGGCGCCCATCATGCCGGAGTCGCGCCAGCGGCCGGGGCCGCCGAGGAACCGGTGGTCGGTGACGCCGAGCGCGGCGCACGCCTCCGCGAGCTCCCCGATGCGGTACTCGCCGAGCCGGTCCTCCTTGTCGGACGCCAGGTGGCGCAGCTCCGCCGGGACGACCTCGCCCTCCTCGCCGAGCGTGCAGGTGACGAGACAGACGTGGGCGCCCTCGGCGGCGTACTTGGCCATGACCGCCCCGGTCCCGATGGACTCGTCGTCCGGATGGGCGTGGACGAACAGGATCCTCGGCTCCTTCATAGTGAAGGAGCCTACTCAGCCGCCGGAGTGGCGGCGAAGACCGCCCTGCCCGCCGCGCTCGGCCGCCCTCAGTCGCCCTCGCCCGGGCCACCGCCGCCGCCGGCGCCGGGACCGCCGGTGGTGCCGCCGCCACCGCCCGTGGTGGGCGCGCCCGTGGTCGGCTCGTCCGAGGTCGGGGGCGGTTCGCTGGTCGGCGGGGTCTCGGTGGTGGGCGCGGTCGACGGCCGGGTGGTCGTTGGCCGCTGGGTGGGCGTGCGGGTGCGGGTGCGGGTCGGCGTGTCCTCGGTGGTCGGCTCGTCGGACGGCGTGCCCTCCGTGCCCGTGTCCGAGGAATTCCACGTCGGCGACGTCGGGGTCTCCGGCGTCTTGTCCCCGCGCGTCGCCATGAAGATGCCGACGACGAGCGCCAGCACCGCGATCGCCGCGACGGCCGCGATCACCGGCATCCGGGACGGGCGGTCGGGCTCGAAGTCGTCGTAGCCTCCGCGCCGGGCCGGGCCGCCGCCGTAGGGCGGCTGCTGGACGGGCGGGAGCGCGCCGGTGAACTCCGCGGGCGACACCCGCCGCGTCGCGCCGGCGGGCTGCGTCGCCCCCGCCTGCCGGGCGCCGGTGCCGTAGGCGTCGGGCATCATGCCGGGGATGGCGGCACCCGCGGCCAGGGTCGACCCCTCCGCGAGGAGCGACGTGGCCTGCGCCGGGTCGTCCATCCGGGGCGGGCCGCCAGGGCCGGAGCCGATCAGCGCCATCATCAGCTGCTGCGCGGTGGGCCGCCGCTCCGGCTCCTTCGCCAGGCACGCCGCGATCATCTGCTGCATGTCGGCGGGCACGCCGTGCAGCGACGGCGGCTCGTGCATCACCCGGTTGATCACCGCGACGACGGTGTCGTCGCCGAAGGGTGGCCGCCCGGTGGCGGCGAACACCATCGTGGTCGCCCACGCCCACACGTCCACGGCCTCGGTGAGCGTCGCGCCCGCCACCTGCTCCGGGGCCATGTAGGACGGGGTGCCGATCGCCTTCGTCGCGGCGGTCTGCCCGGTGTCGAGGGCGCGCGCGATACCGAAGTCGATGACGCGCGGCCCGTCCGGCGCCATGATCACGTTGTGCGGCTTGAAGTCGCGGTGCACGATCCCGGCCTGGTGGATCGCGACCAGCGCGGTCGCGGTGCCGATCGCGAGGCGGTCCAGCGCGGCACCGGTGATCGGGCCGCTCTGCCTGATCTGCGCGTACAGCGACGGGCCCGGCACGTACTCGCTGGCGATGTAGGGCTGGTCGCCCGCGACGTCGGCCTCCAGCACCTGCGCGGTGCAGAACCGCGCGACCTGCTTGGCGGCCTGCGCCTCCCGGACGAACCGGTTGCGGGCCGAGGCGTCCCCGGCCAGGTCGGCGCGCAGCAGCTTGATGGCGGCCTTGTTCCCGGAGGCGTCGACACCCGCGTAGACGACCCCCTGGCCGCCCTCCCCGAGCCGTTCGACGATCTCGTACGAGCCCAGCCGCCGGGGATCTCCCGGCTGCAGCTCCGGCATGGACCACTCCTTCGGCGCCGCGCCCGACGCGCTGGCGACTCTGATGTTTCCGGCGACTCTCACGCTTCGGCGAAGCTTCGAGCTTACGCGAGGGGACGTCCGGGTAAGGGGCATTCCCGCCCGCGAGGGGACGACCCGTGATCATAGGGCCGGACGGCCCGTCCCGTCGGGGCGAGCCGGCGGCGCGAGTCGGGCGGGCGAGTCGGCCGGGCGGGGCGCCGCCGTCCCTCCCGCCTGGCAGACTCGGATGCCATGAGCATCAGCTATCCACGGCAGAGCGCACGGACCCGCCGGTTCACCCTCGGCGTACCGCGCGCGTTCCAGATCGCGCCGGACGGGTCCCGGGCGGCGTTCCTGCGCACCAGGGCGGGCGACGACCCGGTGACCTGCCTGTGGACGCTGGACACCGGCACCGGCGAGGAGACGTGCGTCGCCGACCCGGCGGCCCTCGCCGTCCCCGGCGAGGAGGACCTGCCGCCCGAGGAGCGGGCGCGCCGGGAGCGGGCCCGCGAGCAGGCCGGCGGCATCGTCGGCTACGCGGCCGACCGCGAGCTGCGGCAGGCCGTGTTCACCCTCGCGGGACGCCTGTACGCGGCCGACCTCGGCGCCGGGACCGTCCGCGAGCTGCCGGCGCGGGGCCCGGTGTTCGATCCGCGCCTCGACCCGGCGGGGCGGCGCGTCGCGTACGTGTCGGGCCGGACGCTGCGGATCATCGAGATCGACGGCACCGACGACCGGGCGCTCGTCCAGCCGGAGAGCGACCAGATCTCCTACGGCCTCGCGGAGTTCATCGCGGCCGAGGAGATGGGCCGGATGCGCGGCTACTGGTGGTCGCCGGACGGGGGGACGCTGCTGGCCGCCCGCGTCGACGAGACCCCGGTGCAGCGCTGGCACATCGCCGACCCCGCCAACCCGGACCGGCCCGCCACCGAGGTCGCCTATCCGGCCGCGGGAACCCCGAACGCGATGGTGTCGCTCGTCCTGCTGAAGGTCGACGGGCGGCGCACCGGCGTCGCGTGGGACCGGGGCGAGTTCCCGTACGTCAACGCCGTCTCCTGGGACCGGCACGGCCTGCTGATCGTCGTGCAGCCGCGCGACCAGCGCGCGCAGCGGGTCCTGACGGTCGACCCGTCCAACGGCGCGACGTCGCTGCTGCACACCGAGCACGACCCGGTCTGGACGGAGATCGTCCCGGGGCTGCCCGCGCGGACCGGCGCCGGCGACCTCGTCTGGATCACCGAGGACGCCGGGACCGACACCCGGCGGATCACCGTCGCGGGGACGCCCGTCACCCCCGGCGGGCTGCAGGTCCGGGCGGTGCTGGGCGTCGAGGGCGACACGATCCTGTTCACCGCCTCCGAGGACCCGGTCGAGACGCACGTCTACCTGTACGACGGCGGGAAGGACGCGGTCGAGCGGCTGACGGAGGGGCGGGGCTCGTTCGGCGCCGTCCGCTCCGGCGGCGTCACCGTCGTCAGCGGGGCGCGGCTCGACCGTCCCGGCACCGAGGTCGAGGTCCGCACGGCGAACGCCGTGCGCCCGGTCGCCTCGTTCGCCGAGACGCCGGTCATCACCCCGAAGGTGGAGCTGTTCACGGCGGGCGACCGTGAGATCCGCACCGCGCTGCTGCTGCCGACCGGGTGGGTGCCCGAGCACGGGCGGCTGCCCGTCCTGCTCGACCCCTACGGCGGGCCGCACGCCCAGCGGGTCGTCGCCGTCCAGCGCGCCTACTGCGAGGCGCAGTGGCTCGCCGACCAGGGCTTCGCCGTCGTCATCGCGGACGGCCGCGGCACCCCCGGGCGCGGCCCCGCGTTCGAGCGGGAGGTCCGCGGCGACTTCGTCGGGCCGGTGCTGGACGACCAGATCACCGCGCTGACCGAGGCGGCGCGGCGGCACCCCGGCGCCCTCGACCTCGACCGGGTCGGCATCCGCGGCTGGTCGTTCGGCGGCTGGCTCGCCGGCCTGGCCGTCCTGCACCGCCCCGACGTGTTCCACGCCGGCATCGCGGGCGCGCCCGTCACCGACTGGCGGCTGTACGACACGCACTACACCGAGCGGTACCTCGGCCACCCCGACGAGGAGCCGGAGAACTACACGGCGAACTCCCTGCTCGGGAAGGCCGGCGAGCTGAAGCGCCCGATGCTGCTCATCCACGGCCTGGCCGACGACAACGTGGTCGCCGCGCACACGCTGCGCCTGTCGTCGGCGCTGCTGGCCGCCGGGCGCCCGCACACGGTGCTGCCGCTGTCCGGCGTCACCCACATGACGCCGCAGGAGATCGTCGCGGAGAACCTGCTGCACCTCCAGGTGGAGTGGCTCAAGTCGAACCTGACGCGCTGAGCCGGAGCGATCGCACGCGATGACGTGACGCCGGGGAGCTGGGAGGGCCCCGGCGTCACGGCACCGTGCTGTGATGCTGCCAGGAGCGCCAGAGGGCGGCGTAGGAGCCGTCCGCGGCCAGGAGCTCGTCATGGGTGCCCAGTTCGGTGATGCGGCCGTCCTCCACCACCGCGACGCGGTCGGCGTCGTGCGCGGTGTGCAGGCGGTGGGCGATCGCGACCACGGTGCGGCCGTCGAGGGCGGCGGCGAGCGAGCGCTCCAGCCGGCGGGCGGCGCGCGGGTCGAGCAGCGACGTCGCCTCGTCCAGGACGAGGGTGTGCGGGTCGGCGAGAACGAGCCGGGCCAGTGCCAGCTGCTGCGCCTGCGCGGGCGTCAGCGGCTCGCCGCCCGACCCGACCTCCGCCTCGAGGCCGGGGCCGTCCCAGCCGACGGTCGCGAGGACGCCGCGCAGCTCGGCGTCCGAGGCGTCCGGGCGGGCCATCGCGAGGTTGTCGCGGAGCGTCCCCCGGAACACGTGGTGCTCCTGCGTGACGAGCGCGACATGCCCGCGCAGCTCGTCCAGCGGCAACTCCACCAGCGGGACCGGCGCGCCGGACCCGACCGTGACCGAACCCGCGCGGGGGCCGTCGACCCCGGCGAGCAGGCGCCCCAGCGTCGACTTCCCGGCGCCGGACGGCCCGACCATCGCGAGCCGCTCCCCCGGGCGCAGGTCGAGGTCGACGCCGTGCAGGACGTCCGCGCCCGGCCGGTAGGAGTAGCGGACCCCGCGGGCCGTCAGCCGCTCGCCGTCGGGGCGGGCGCCGTTCGGCGTCCGGTCCGGCGGGACGTTCCCGACGCCGAGGAGCCGGGCCAGGGACGCGCCGCCGATCTGCAGCTCGTCCAGCCAGGACAGCAGCGTGTTGACGGGCCCGATGAGCAGCTGGGCGTACAGCGTCGCGGCCGTCACCTCCCCCAGGGACGCCATCCCGTGCACGTGCAGCAGGCCGCCGACCAGCAGCGTCGCCACGACCGGCAGCAGGAAGCCCATGTCGGCGAGCGGGAACAGCACCGTCCGCAGCCGCAGCGTGTACCGCTCCGCCCGGTACGACGCCGCGATGTCGGCGTCGGCGCGGGCGTGCCGCTGCTCGGCCAGGCCGAACGCCTCGACGGTGCGCGCGCCCGCGACGGTCTCGGCGAGCCCGTCGGCCAGGTCGCCCCACGCCGCGTTCTCCGCCAGGTATCCGGCCCGCGCCCGCCGCAGGTACCAGCGCATCAGCACCCACAGGCCCGGGGCGGTGATCAGGCACGGCAGCGCGACCAGCGGCCCGAGGAGGAACAGCGCTCCGACGGTGACCGCCGTCGCGACGACCGCGACGAGCGTCTCCGGGATGGCGTGCCGTACCGACGTGCTGAGCGCGTCCACGTCGCGGGACGACCGGCTCACGAGGTCGCCGGTGCCGGCCCGCTCCACCGTGGACAGCGGCAGCGCCACGACCTGGTCGACGAACTCCTCCCGCAGCTCCGCGAGGACCCGCTCGCCCAGCGCCGCCGAAGCGTAGAACGCGTACCGGGTCAGGACGCCCTGCACGATGACGAACCCGGCGATCGCGAGCCCGATCGTGTCGATGGCGCCGGTGTCGATACCGCCGGCGGCCGTGCCGTGCTGGACGCCCTCGACGAGGTCCCCGAGCAGCCGGGGCGTGACGAGGCCCGCCACGGCGGCGAGGGCGTGCAGCGCCAGCGCGCCGGCGAGCGCGCCGGGGTGCCGCAGCGTCATCCGCCGCGCGTACGCCCGCACCTGCGCGGGCGTCGCCACCGGCAGCGTCTCGGCGCTCATCGGACCGGCTCCTTCGGGTTCTCGCCGCGCGTGACGGCGGCGGTGTAGCGCGGCTCCGACTCGAGGAGGTCGCGGTGGGTGCCCTCGGCGACGACGCGTCCGGCCTCGACGTAGGCGACGTGGTCGGCGCGGTCGAGCATCAGGGGACTGGTGGTGCACACGACCGTGGTGCGGCCCGCGCGCGCCGCGCCGAGGCGCTCGGCGATGCGCGCCTCGGTGTGCGCGTCGACCGCGCTGGTCGGCTCCACGAGGACGAGCACCTCGGGGTCGGCGGCGAGGGCGCGGACGAGGCGGAGCCGCTGCCGCTGGCCGCCGGAGAACTCCCGTCCGGCCTCGGCGACGCGCCCGTCCAGGCCGGAAGCGGCGACGATGTCGTCGGCGCCCGCCGCCCGGAGCGGGCCGGTGAGGTCGCCGCCGCCCGGGGCGAGGGTCGCGTCCAGGCGGCCGGAGAACAGGCGGTCCTCGTCGACCGCGACGAGGACCCGCTTCCGGACGTCGGCGACGGAGTGCAGCGGGACGCCGCCGAAGTCGACGTCGCCGGGCGCGTACCGGCCGATGCGGTCGGCGATCGCCTGCGCGTCGCGGGGGTCGGCGGCGGCGACCGCGGTGACCCGTCCGGGCCGGACGACCAGCCCGGACGCGATGTCGACGATCTCCACGGGCGCCTCGGGCCGGGCGTCGCCGCCGGGCGGCAGCTCCGGTTCGACGGCCAGCAGCCGGACGATCCGGTCCGCCGCGACGAGGCCGCGCGCGGTCTTCCCGGCGACCTCGCCGAGCGTCTTCAGCGGAGTGATGAGGAAGACGGCGTAGCCGTAGCAGGCGACGAGGCTCCCGACGGTGATCGTCCCGTCCGCGGCGAACCGGGCGCCGACCCAGGTGACCAGCGCGATCAGCAGGCCCGGCAGCAGCACCTCGGCGCCGCTCAGCCATGACTCGGCCCGCGCCGTCGCGGCCCCGGCGGCGCGGGCGCGCTGGGAGTCGGCGCGGTAGCGGGCCGTGAACAGGTTCTCGCCGCCGACGCCGCGCAGCACGCGCAGGCCCGCGACGAGGTCCGTCGCGTGCGTGTTCAGCTCCCCGACCAGCTCGCGGTGCTCGTGCTCCCGGTCCCGGTAGGGGCGGATCAGCGGCGCCGCCACGGCGAGGACCACCGGGACGCCGATCAGGACGATCAGGCCCAGCTCCGGTGCCGTGGCGAGCAGCAGCCCCGTGACCACGACGATCGCGACGACGGAGCCGGTGCCCCGCGCCACGATGTCGAGGACGTCCCCGATATGGGCGGCGTCCGTGGTGCCGACGCTGACGACCTCGCCCGCCGTGACCCGTTTCGACAGGGTCGCCCCGAGCCGCGTCGTATGCCGGGTGACGACCTGGACCGTCCGGTACGCCGCGGCCAGCCAGTTGTAGACCGCGAACCGGTGCCGCAGCACCGCGGACGCGGACTGGACGGCGGCCAGCCCGAGCAGCACGGCCGACCACGCGACGAGCGCGCCGGTGTCCTTCGCGGCGACGCCGTCGTCGATCGCGCGGCCGATCGCGGCGGGCATCAGGGCCTGCGCGAGCATCCAGACGATCCCGAGCGCGGCGCCGCCCGCCAGGGTGCGCCACTGGACGCGCAGCAGCCACAGGACATAGCGGGCGGGGGTTCGCCGGCCGGGGCTGCCTGGATCCTTCTCCGGCAACGGCCTCACACGACGCAGGGTATGCGGGCACCGTCCCGGAATTCGAGCGATTTTCCGGCCGCCGCCGGGCGGCGGGAAGGGCATGACGACCGGGGCGGACAGGCTCCCGGGAGGCGGAGCGGTGCCCGGCGAGGGGGTGCCCTTCCGCCGGGGACTCCGGTAGGGTACGGGGCGTGACGGGGCGTTGACACGCTCCTTGAGCCGGGAAAACTGCGGCTAGGCAGAAGCCGCTCCCCCGGCGCGGTCCAGGCATACCCTCCAGCGAGCCCCGAGAGCCGCAGGAAACCGTCCATCGTGCCGGCCGTTGCCTTTCGCACCGCCATCCCCGGACTCTGGAAGCACACGTGAGCATCATCAGCCAGCAGACGCATCCCCTGGCCCCCGGCGCAGAGGACACCGTCGACCTGCTCCTCATCGACGACGATCCGACCGACGTCCTGCACGTCGAACGGATGCTCGCCGAGAGCGGCCTCGCCACGGAGATCACCGTCGCCCGCGACCTGCCCGCCGCGCGCCGGATGCTGACCCGCCGGACCCAGTGCATCATCGTCGACCTGTCCGCCACCGGCGTCGACGGGCTCGACGGCCTGCGCGACGTGCTCCGCATGTCCGGCACGGCCGCGGTCATCGTCCTCACCGGGCTCGGCGACGCCTACCTCGGAGTCCGCGCGGTCGCCGCCGGGGCCGAGGACTACCTGATCAAGCAGGAGGTGGACGGGCCGCTGCTGGCCCGCGCCATCCGCTACTCCATCGAGCGCAAGCGCGCGGAGGAGAGCGAGCGGCGGCTCGTCGAGGCCCGCATCCTCGGCCGGGAGAACGCCCGGCTGGAGCGGGGGCTGCTGCCCGTCCCGCTGATCGACGACCCCGCACTGCGGCACCACTCCCGGTACCGGCCGGGCCGGCGCCGCGCGCTGCTCGGCGGCGACTTCTACGACACCGTGCAGACCGAGGGCGGCGCCGTCCACCTGGTGATCGGCGACGTGTGCGGGCACGGCCCGGACGAGGCGGCGCTCGGCGTCCAGCTGCGCATGGCGTGGCGGACGCTCGTCCTCGCCGGGCACACCGGTGAGCAGCTGCTCGGCACCCTCGACACCGTCCTCGGCCACGAGCGGCGCAGCGAGGAGATCTTCACGACGCTGTGCATGGTCACGATCGCGCCGTCGCGGCGGACCGCGCGGATGCACCTGGCCGGGCATCCCGCGCCGCTGCTGTTCCGCGACCTGCCCGGCGGCGGGGCCGAGGTCGAGGCCCTGCCGGACTACGCGCACGGCCCGGCGCTCGGGCTGCTGCCCGGCGCGGAGTGGCCGACGATGGAGCTCGACCTCGGCGACTCGTGGGACCTCATGCTCTACACCGACGGCCTGATCGAGGGCCGGGTCGGCGACGGCGCCGCCCGCCTCGGCACGGACGGGCTGGCGGAGCTGGCGCGCGGCGCCCGCGGCCGGGGCGCGTCCGGGCGCACGCTCATCGATGAGCTGGTCACCGAGGTGGAGCGGCTCAACGGCGACGCGCTGACCGACGACCTGGCCGTCCTGCTGCTGTCGCGGCGCCCCGCGGAGGAGTGATCGTGGCCCGGGTCACCTCCCGGGCGAGTTCCCCGATCTCCTGTGAGAACACTCACCCGAAGGTCCCTTCGTCCGGGACGAAAGTCCCGTCCTCGCTCGTTCCATAGCCTGCGGCTATCGCTACGAGTTCCACGATGACTTGGCGCTCTTCCCGCAGCAAAACGTACGTTGCCCCGCGTGGCTATAGCGATACCTGCGATCTACCGATCGACCGTCGGCAAGAAGGCCGTCATGGCGGTGACCGGCGGCGTCCTCGTGACGTTCCTGATCACGCACATGCTCGGGAACCTGAAGATCTTCCTGGGCGCGGAGGAGTTCAACCACTACGCGCACTGGCTCCGCACGATCGGTGAACCCGCCGTGCCGCACCGCACGGTGCTGACGCTCCTCGAGGTGCTCCTCGGAGTGTCGGTCGTCCTGCACATGTGGTCCGCGGTGTCGCTGGCCCGCCGCGCGCGCGCCGCCCGGCCGGTCAAGTACCACGGGAAGAAGAAGTCGCACGCGCACGGATACGCCGTCCACACCATGCGGTACGGCGGCGTCATCATCGCGTTCTACGTCATCTGGCACCTGCTGGACCTCACCTTCTTCGTGGTGAACCCCAAGGGCGCCGACGCCACGCCCTACGAGCGGCTGGTCGCCGACTTCGACCCGTCCCGCTGGTACATCACCGTCTGGTACGTCGTCGCGGTCCTGCTCGTCGGGCTGCACATGAACCACGGCATCTGGAGCGCGTTCCAGACGCTCGGCCTGCGCACCGCCGGCCGCGACAAGGTGCTGCGCGCCCTCGCCGGCGGCATCGCCGCCGTCGTGACCGCCGGCTTCGTCGCCGTCCCCGTCTCCATCACCTTCGGATGGGTGAGCTGAACATGACCGACAGCTTCTACACGCCCGGCGAGCCCATCGCCGACACCAAGGCCCCGGCCGGCCCCGTCGAGGACCGCTGGACGAAGCGCAAGTTCGAGGCGAAGCTCGTCAACCCCGCGAACAAGCGCAAGAAGAAGATCATCATCATCGGCACCGGGCTCGCGGGCGGCTCCGCCGGCGCGACCCTCGGCGAGGCCGGCTACCAGGTCGTCCAGTTCTGCTTCCAGGACAGCCCCCGCCGCGCCCACTCCATCGCCGCGCAGGGCGGCATCAACGCCGCGAAGAACTACCGCAACGACGGCGACAGCGTCCACCGGCTGTTCTACGACACGGTGAAGGGCGGCGACTTCCGCTCCCGCGAGTCGAACGTCCACCGCCTCGCCGAGATCTCCACCCAGATCATCGACCAGTGCGTCGCGCAGGGCGTCCCGTTCGCCCGCGAGTACGGCGGCCTCCTCGACAACCGCTCCTTCGGCGGCGCCCAGGTCTCCCGCACCTTCTACGCCCGCGGCCAGACGGGCCAGCAGCTCCTGCTCGGCGCCTACCAGGCCCTCATGCGGCAGGTGGACGCGGGCAACGTCGAGCTGCACGCCCGGCACGAGATGCTCGACCTGATCATCGAGGACGGCCGGGCCCGCGGCGTCGTCGTCCGCGACCTGATCAGCGGCGAGATCAAGAACCACACCGCCGACGCCGTCGTGCTCGCCTCCGGCGGCTACGGCAACGTGTACTTCCTGTCCACGAACGCGATGGGCTCGAACGTCACCGCGTCCTGGCGCGCCCACAAGCACGGCGCCCTGTTCGCCAACCCCTGCTACACGCAGATCCACCCGACCTGCATCCCCGTCAGCGGCGACCACCAGTCGAAGCTGACCCTGATGTCGGAGTCCCTCCGCAACGACGGCCGCGTCTGGGTGCCGAAGAAGGCCAAGGACGAGCGCCGCCCCGCCGACATCCCCGAGGACGAGCGCGACTACTACCTGGAGCGCATCTACCCGTCCTTCGGCAACCTCGTCCCGCGCGACATCGCGTCCCGCGCGGCGAAGAACGTCTGCGACGAGGGCCGCGGCGTCGGCCCCGGCGGCCTCGGCGTCTACCTCGACTTCGCCGGCGCCATCGGGCGCCTCGGCCGCAAGGCCATCGAGGCCAAGTACGGCAACCTCTTCGAGATGTACGAGCGGATCACGGGCGAGAACCCGTACGAGACGCCGATGCGCATCTACCCCGCCGTCCACTACACGATGGGCGGCCTGTGGGTCGACTACGACCTGCAGTCGAGCATCCCCGGCCTGTTCGTGGTCGGCGAGGCGAACTTCTCCGACCACGGCGCGAACCGCCTCGGGGCGTCCGCCCTCATGCAAGGCCTCGCGGACGGCTACTTCGTCCTGCCGACGGGACTCGGCGACTACATCGCCCGCACCGAGCTCCCCCCGGTCACCGACACGGCGGTCGCCGAGGCCGAGGAGCGCGTGAAGTCGCAGATCGACAGGCTCCTCTCGATCGACGGCGACCGCACGGTCGACTCCTTCCACCGCGAGCTCGGCCACATCATGTGGGAGTACTGCGGCATGGAGCGCACCGACGCCGGCCTCCGCAAGGCCCTCGAGCTCATCCCGGCGCTCCGCAAGGAGTTCTGGGAGCGCGTCAAGGTCACCGGCAAGGGCGAGGAGCTCAACCAGCAGCTCGAGAAGGCCGGCCGCGTCGCCGACTTCCTGGAACTCGGCGAGCTGATGGTCATCGACGCCCTGCACCGCACCGAGTCCTGCGGCGGCCACTTCCGCGCCGAGAGCCAGGACGAGGACGGCGAGGCCAAGCGCGACGACGACGCCTTCTCCTACGTCGCCGCCTGGGAATGGGCCGGGGAGGGCGCGCAGCCCGTCCTCCACAAGGAGGCCCTCGAGTTCGAATACGTCCACCCGACGCAGAGGTCGTACAAGTAACTTTGACATTTTTCCCTGCCCTGAAGGGTGGGAATTCCCTTGGTCGCCCTCGGGTGTTCCTGTTTCACAGCCAATTGCCCCGTCCGGGAGGATTCCCGTTGAGGTCTTACAGCGGCTCCGCAGGCCGTTACCGCCAGCCCGGCGGCCAGGATGTTGCGTGCCGCGTTGACGTCGCGGTCGTGGACGGTGCCGCACCGGCACCGCCACGCCCGCACGCTCAGCGGCATCTTCTCAGCGAGGGCGCCGCAGGAGGAGCAAAGCTTGGACGAGGGGTACCAGCGGTCGATCACGACCAGGTCCCGGCCGTACCAGTCGGCCTTGTACTCCAGCATGCTGCGCATTTCGCGCCAGGCCGCGTCGCTGATCGCGCGGGCCAGCGCGTGGTTCTTGACCATGTTGCGGACGGTCAGGTCCTCGATCACGAGCGTTTGGTTCTCACGCACGAGCCGAGTGGTCAGTTTGTGCAGGTGATCCCGGCGTCGGTCGGCGATCCGCGCGTGGATGCGGGCCACCTTGAGGCGGGCCTTGGCCCGGTTCGCCGACCCCTTGTCCTTGCGGGCCAGTTCCCGCTGGGCGCGGGCGAGCCGGTCCCGGTCGGCGCGTTCGTGCCGGGGGTTGGCGACCTTCTCCCCGGTCGACAGGGTGACCAGGTGGTTCAGGCCGGCGTCGACACCGACCGCGTTCCCGGACGCCGGAAACGGTTCGATGGCGTCCTCGCACAGCAGGGACACCCACCAGCGGCCGGCCGCATCGCGCGACACCGTCACCGTGGACGGGGCCTGCCCGTCCGGCAGCGGCCGCGACCACACCACGTTCAGCGGCTCGGCCATCTTGGCCAGGGTGAGGCGACCGTCCCTCCACCGGAACGCCGAGGGGGTGAACTCGGCCGAGGCCCGGGACTTGCGCTTGGACTTGAACCGCGGGTAGCGAGCACGCCTGTCGAAGAACGCGGCGAACGCACCTTGCAGATGCCGCAGCGTCTGCTGCAGCGGCACCGAGGACACCTCGTTGAGAAACGCCAGTTCCTCAGTCCTCTTCCACGTGGTGAGCATCGCGCTGGTGGCGTTGTAGTTGACCTGCTCTTGCCGCTACCGCCACGCCGTGGTGCGGGCCTCCAGCGCCAGGTTGTAGACCTTGCGCACACACCCGAACGTCCGGTTCAGCAGATCCGCCTGCTCCGGAGTCGGATAGAAGCGGAACTTGAACGCCCGCTTCACGCTCGTGGCCACGCCCTGCAAGTTAGCACACCTGTTCGAGCCGGATCTGGTTTTCTGAGTTCACCGCCGGTCCGCCCCGGTCGGCGAATCGGCCACCCCTGACACCTGCTCCGCAAGAGTTCCGTTTCCTCCCCTGCCTGAAGCTAGGGGTATCCACAGAAGGAAAATCTGATGAAGCTCACATTGCGCGTCTGGCGCCAGGGCGGACCCCGGGACAAGGGCAAGATGGTCGAGTACCCCATCGACGACATCTCCCCCGACGCCTCGTTCCTGGAGATGCTGGACGTCCTCAACGAGAAGCTCATCGCCGACGGCGGCGAGCCCGTCGCGTTCGACCACGACTGCCGCGAGGGCATCTGCGGCATGTGCTCCCTCGTCATCAACGGCACCCCGCACGGCCCGGAGCGGGCCACCACCACGTGCCAGCTCCACATGCGCAAGTTCAAGGACGGCGAGGTCATCGACGTCGAGCCGTGGCGCGCGAAGGCGTTCCCGGTCGTCAAGGACCTCGTCGTGGACCGCTCCTCCTTCGACCGGATCATCCAGTCGGGCGGCTACATCTCCGCCCCGACCGGCACCGCCCCGGAGGCGCACGCCACGCCCGTCCCGAAGCCGGACGCCGACCGCGCGTTCGAGGCCGCCGAGT
This sequence comes from Spirillospora albida, assembly GCF_000718255.1. GTDB lineage: Bacteria > Actinomycetota > Actinomycetes > Streptosporangiales > Streptosporangiaceae > Spirillospora > Spirillospora albida. The sequence continues at coordinate 39,705 of NZ_JOFJ01000015.1, read as the reverse complement.
GCATCGGCTGCGGCGCCTGCGTCGCCGCCTGCCCGAACGGCTCCGCCGCCCTGTTCCTCGGCGCGAAGGTCACCCACCTCGGCCTCATGCCGCAGGGCCAGCCCGAGCGCTGGGACCGCGTCGTGTCCATGCTGGACACCCACGACGAGGAGGGCTTCGGCGGCTGCACCAACACCGGCGAGTGCACCGTCGCCTGCCCGAAGGGCATCCCCCTCGACGTCATCGGCCGCCTGAACCACGACTACCTGAAGGCCGGCGTGGGCGGCAAGAAGAAGTAGCGCGTCCGACTGCTCGAGAAGCCCCGCCCGGTTCGTCCGGCCGGGGCTTCTCGCCGTCCGGGTCCGGGCGCGCGTTCGTCACCGACCCGTCAGCTCGCCGATCGCCACAGGGCGGACGCCGCCAGCGCCGAGGCCAGGCTCGCGAAGAAGAACGTCCCGATGGCGTTGGTGGTCGTGGAGCCCCATTCGGGCGGGCCGCCCAGCGCCTGGACGAACGGGCCGACGTTCAGCACCCTGATCCGCCGGCTCGGCCCGATGGCAGCAGGTTCAGCATCACCACGGGACCGCCCGGGTCCTCGTCGAGGTACCGCTTGAGCCCGTCACCCGTCGGATCGACCGCCATCCGTCCGCCTCCTTCGCGCCTCTTCGTCCGCGACCCTAGCGGGAGCCGGCACGGAAGACATCCGGCACCGCGTCCGGGATGGCCCCGGACGAACCGCCGGGGGCCCATTTCCGGTTCGGGATTCAGCATCCGGGCGCGTCGGGCGTCTTCTCTTGTAGAGGCCCATGGGAAGGCGGCGCCGGACGTGCAGGAGAACGCGGCAAGGACGAGAGCGGCCGACACCGTGAGCGAGATGGTGTCGGAGCTGTTCCACAGGCACGCGCGGATGCTGGTGCGAAGCGCGGTGCTGCTGATCGACGACGAGGGCGCGGCGGAAGAGGTGGTGCAGGAGGCGTTCCTGGGCCTGCACCGCCGCTGGACGAAGAAGGGGCCTCCGGACAGCCCCGAGGCGTACCTCCGCACGTCGGTGGTCAACGGATGCCGGTCGGCGATGCGGCGGCGCCGGGCCGCCGTGCGAGCACGGGTCCACCACCGCGTGCCGGAGGGGTCGGCGGAGACCACCGCGATGCTGCGCCATGAGCAGGCCGAGGTCCTGGCCTGCCTGGACCGACTCACCCGGCGGCAGCGCGAGGTGCTGGTGCTGCGGTACTTCCTCGATCTCGACGACCACCAGATCGCCGCAACGCTGCGGGTGAGCCGCGGCACCGTGTCGTCGACGATCTCGCGCGCGCTGCGCAGCCTCGAAGCCCTGATGGGAGAGAACCGATGACCGCATCCCTGGACGACCTGATCCGCGCGGCCTTCCGGGACAGGACGACGGACGTGCCCGCTCCGGTGGAGCCGGACTGGAATACGGCGCCCCGGGGCCGTCCGTCGCGGAGGGTGTGGGTGGTCCTGCCCGTCATGGCCGTGCTGGCGATCGTCGTGGCGGTCGCCGTTGTGGGCGGACGGGACGAGCCGCAGGGCAGGCCTGTCACCCCCGTCGAGCCTGTTGCGACCCCGACGCTGGCGATGCGGGTCTCTGAGCGGAAGATCGAGATCGTGGATGTCGCGTCCGGGCGGGTACGCGGCACCGTTCGTCTCCCGGAAAGGACGACCTTGCCCCCCTCCCCCGGCCCTGCGTCGGCGGCGGCCGATAACCGCACGTTCTTCTTCACGGTTCTGTCGGCGTCGGGCCACTCGGTCGTCGCTCGCATCCACGTGGACGGCCAGGGGCGGCCGGGCAAGGCCAGCGTGGTCGTGCGGGCACCGTCCACGCCCGACATCGGCACCGTCGTCCCGGGACTCGACGCGTCCTCGACGCACCAGCCCGCGCTGTGGGGGACGGCCGACGCGGTCGCCGTCTCGCCCGACGCCACCCGCCTCGCCATGGTGGCCGGGACCCCGCGCGGCGACGCGATCGTCCTGTGGGACCTCGGTACCGGGGCACGGCGACTGTGGGGTACCCAGGCCGATGTCCTCTCGCTCACCTGGACGACCGACGGGCGCAGGCTGCGCTGGGCATCCAGGCGGTCGACCGGCACGGTCGATCCGGGCGCCACACGGCAGGCGCCACCGGTCGACCGGCCCGTCGGCGAAGGGGACAGGACGCCCCCCGCGCTGCTCCCCGACGGATCACACGTCGCCTATGTCGGCGGGAAGGCCGTCCGGCTCATGGTGCTCTCGCCGCAGGGTCGGCCCGTTCGGGAACTGGGCCGGTGGACCGACGCATCCGGCATGCGCAGCCGCCCGACCGTGGACGCGTCCGGTCGGCATGTCCTCTTCATCCGGAACGGCGCCTGGGAGCGCATCGATCTCGCGACCTCTCAGCGCTCCACCACCGCACTCCGCCTCACGCACATCTACGACGCCCACTTCTACGCCTGGTGAAGACGCCTCGCGGAGCCGTCCCTAGTGGACGAGGGTTTCCACGCCCGCCGGGAGGCTTCCGGCCAGGCCCGCCTCGATGAGGAAGGACTCCAGGACGTCGCGGAACGCGCGGGCGGCGTGGGTGGGTTCGACGTCCTTGCGGTGGGCCAGGGCGATGGTGCGCAGGAGGCCGGAGCCGCGCTGGTCGTCGGCCTTGTCGGCGAAGACGAGGGGCGTGCCGCGCAGGCCGGGGCGTCCGGCGAGGACCATGCTGGGGACGACCGCGATGCCGAGGCCCGCCTCGACGAAGCGCAGGACGGCGTCCATCTCGCCGCCCTCGACGGCGAACGTCGGCTCGAACCCGGCCGCCCGGCAGGCGTTGATCGTCGCTTCGCGGAGGTCGTAGCCGGAGCGGAACATGACGAGGGGGCGGTCGCGGAGGTCCTCGATGCGCAGGGGCGAGCGGCGCGGCATGTTCGCGGCCCTGGTGTGGGGGCCCTCGGGGGACGCGACGACCAGGTACTCGCGCAGGATGGGCACGGTCTCCAGTGGCGGGTCGCCGTGCAGGGGGAGGATGACGAGAGCCAGGTCGAGGGAACCGCGCGTGAGTTCCCGGACGAGATCCCGCGACCCGCCCTCTTCCACCATGAGCTGGATGCCGGGGTAGGCGTCGTGGAAGCGGCGCAGGACGTCCCCGAGGAGACCCGCGCAGAGGGACGGTGTGGCGCCGAGCCTGACACGGCCGCGCCGGAGGCCCGCGAGCTCCTGCACCTCCAGGCGCGCGGTCTCCACGTCGGCCAGTATCCGCTTCGCCAGCGGGAGGAGGGCCTCGCCCGCGGGGGTGAGGGTGATGTTGCCGCGGGCGCGGCTGAACAGGGAGACGTTGAGTTCGGCCTCCAGCGCCCTGATCTGCTTGGACAGGGACGGCTGGGCGACGCGCAGCAGCTCGGCGGCCTGCGTGAAGTGGCGTACCTCCGCGACCGCGACGAAGTAGGTGAGCTGCTGCAGCTGCATCCTGCACAGGGTACGGGCGGCCCTCAGCGGGCGTGACGGCGGAGGGCCTGCAGGTCATGGACGATCATCCGGCGGCGTCCCGTCTCGACCCAGCCGTGGTCGCGGAGCGTACGCAGCGCCTTGCTGACGGCCTCGCGGGACGCGCCGACCCAGCCGGCCAGCTCGTCCTGCGTGATGTCGAGGGTGATGCGGACGCTCCGGTCGTCGTAGGGGACGCCGAAGCGCTCGGCCAGCTCGACGAGGCGCTGCGCGACGCGGCCCGTCGCGTCGAACATGCCGAACTCGACGCGCTTGCGGTCGGCGTCCCGCCAACGCTGGCACAGCATCCGCATGATGATCAGGGACACCCGGCCGTGCGCCTGGAGGAACGCCCGGAACTCCTCCGCGGTGAGGGCGCGCACCCGCACCGGCTCCATCGCGGCCACGGACGCCGAGCGCGGGAAGCCGTCGATGGCGGCGACCTCCCCGAGCAGCGAGCCCGGTTCGCGGACGGCCAGCAGCGCCTCGCCGCCGTGGTCGCGGTAGGAGAACGCCTTCACGCGGCCCCGCAGCAGGACGGCGACCCAGTCGGTCGCCTCCCCCTCGATGAAGAGCGTCTCCCCCCGCGTGAAGTCGCGGATCCGTCCGCGCGTGTCCAGGTCGTCCCGCTCCTCGGAGGTGAGCTCGGCGAGGAACGAGCCGGGAAGGGGGAGGCTCATGGCGTCCACGCTAAGGCGAACGCGCCGCGTACGGGGAGGACGGGAGAACAAATCACGGACGAATCACCCGTTGTGTGTACTTCTCCCTATAACCGGGACGTGTGGTGGGCGAGGGTGGACGCGGCGTTCATGGGGAACGGCGGTACGGCGGGCGGCGACGACGGGGGACGCCGCCCGCCGTCTTGTGCGCTGCTCCGGTGACCCCCGGCACGACGGACGCCCCCTGCCGGCGCGGTGCAGGGGGCGTCCGGGGATGAAGGCGCTCAGGCGGACCCAGGGGGTCAGGCGGACGGGGTGTCCTGGCCCTTCTTCACGATTCCGAGCTTCGAGCCGAGCCAGACGATCGGGTCGTAGCGGCGGCCCACGACCCGCTCCTTCATCGGGATCAGCGCGTTGTCGGTGATCTTGATGTGCTCCGGGCAGACCTCGGTACAGCACTTGGTGATGTTGCAGAAGCCGAGGCCGTGGTCGTCCTGCGCGATGTTGCGGCGGTCCGCGACGTCGGCCGGGTGCATCTCCAGCTCACCGATCCGCATGAGGAACCGCGGCCCCGCGAAGCCCGGCTTGTTCTCCTCGTGGTCGCGGATGACGTGGCAGACGTTGTTGCACAGGAAGCACTCGATGCACTTGCGGAACTCCTGCGAGCGCTCCACGTCCTCCTGCCGCATCCGGAACTCGCCCGGCTTCACGTCGCCCGGGTCGAACGACGGGATCTGCTGCGCCTTCTGGTAGTTGAACGACACGTCCGTCACGAGGTCGCGGATGACGGGGAACGTCCGGACCGGCGTGACGGTGATCGTCTCGTCCGGGTCGAACGTCGACATCCGCGTCATGCACAGCAGCCGCGGCATGCCGTTGATCTCCGCCGAGCAGGAACCGCACTTGCCCGCCTTGCAGTTCCACCGGACGGCGAGGTCGGGCGCCTGCGTGGCCTGCAGCCGGTGGATGATGTCGAGGACGACCTCGCCCTCGTTCACCTCGACGGTGTAGTCGGTGAGCTCCCCCGCGCCCTCGTCGCCGCGCCAGACCCGGAACTTCGCCTGGTAGCTCATCGGTCGTCCTCCTTGTCCAGCGCGTCGGCCGCGGTGGCGCCCGCTGCGCCCGGCATCTCCTCGGCCGTGAGGTACTTCTTCAGCTCGTCGCTCTCGAACAGCCCGATCAGGTCGTCGCGCATCGGCGGCATCGGCTGCCGCGTCAGCTGCACGCGGTCGCCGTCGAGCCGGCAGACGAGGTTCACCTTCCGCCATTCGGCCGACATGCCGGGATGGTCGTCGCGGGTGTGGCCGCCGCGGCTCTCCCGCCGCTCCAGCGCCGCCTTCGCGATCGCCTCCGACACGATCAGCATGTTGCGCAGGTCGAGGGCGAGATGCCAGCCGGGGTGGTAACCGCGCCCGTCGTTCACCGCGACGGGCTCGACGCCGACGTTCGCGACGCGCTCGCGCAGCTTGTCGAGGGCTTCGAGGGCCTGCTGGAGCTCGCCCTCCTTGCGGATGATGCCGACGAGCTCGTTCATCGTCTGCTGCAGCTCGGCATGGACCGCGTACGGGTTCTCGCCGCCCTCGCGCTGGAACGGGGCGAGCGCCTCGTCCCGCGCCGCCGCGATCTCCGTCTCAGGGACGGCCGGACGCGCGTCCAGCCCGTCGATGTACTCGGCCGCGCCGAGCCCGGCCCGCCGCCCGAACACCAGCAGGTCGGTCAGCGAGTTGCCGCCGAGCCGGTTCGAGCCGTGCATGCCGCCGGAGCACTCGCCCGCAGCGAACAGGCCCGGGACGAGCGCGGCGCCCGTGTCGGGGTCGACCTCCACGCCGCCCATCACGTAATGGCAGGTGGGGCCGACCTCCATCGCCTCCTTGGTGATGTCGACGTCGGCCAGCTCCTTGAACTGGTGGTGCATCGCGGGCAGCCGCCGCCGGATCTCCTCCGCGCCGCCCGGCATCCGGTCGACGACGGTGAGGAAGACCCCGCCGTGCGGCGATCCGCGTCCGGCCTTCACCTCGGAGTTGATCGCGCGGGCGACCTCGTCGCGCGGCAGCAGCTCCGGGGGGCGCCGGTTGTTGTCGGGGTCGTCGTACCAGCGGTCGCCCTCCTCCTCGGTGGTGGCGTACTGCGCCTTGAACACCTCGGGGATGTAGTCGAACATGAACCGCTTGCCGTCGGAGTTCTTCAGGACGCCGCGGTCGCCGCGCACCGACTCCGTCACGAGGATGCCCTTGACGGACGGCGGCCAGACCATCCCCGTCGGGTGGAACTGGACGAACTCCATGTTCAGCAGCGTCCCGCCCGCCAGCATCGCCAGCGCGTGGCCGTCGCCGGTGTACTCCCAGGAGTTGGACGTCACCTTGAACGCCTTGCCGATGCCGCCCGTCGCGAGCACCACCGCGGGCGCCTCGAACACGACGAACCTGCCGGTCTCCCGGACGTAGCCGAACGCGCCGGAGATCCGGTCGCCGTCCTTGAGCAGCCGCGTCACGGTCGTCTCGGCCCACACCTTGAGGCGGGCGTCGTAGTCGCCGAACTCGCGGTGGTCCTCCTGCTGGAGCGCGACGATCTTCTGCTGCGCGGTGCGGATCAGCTCCAGGCCGGTCCGGTCGCCGACGTGCGCGAGCCGGGGGTACTCGTGGCCGCCGAAGTTGCGCTGGCTGATCTTCCCGTCCCGGGTGCGGTCGAACAGCGCGCCCCAGTGCTCCAGCTCCCAGACGCGGTCGGGCGCCTCCTTGGCGTGCAGCTCCGCCATCCGCCAGTTGTTGAGGAACTTCCCGCCGCGCATCGTGTCGCGGAAGTGGACCTTCCAGTTGTCGTTGGGGTTGACGTTCCCCATCGCGGCCGCCGCGCCGCCCTCCGCCATCACCGTGTGCGCCTTGCCGAACAGCGACTTGGAGATGATCGCGGTCTTCTTGCCCTGGAGGCGGGCCTCGATCGCCGCCCGCAGCCCGGCGCCGCCGGCGCCGATCACCACGACGTCGTACGAGTGCCTCTCGATCTCAGTCATGATTCCTCGGCCTCAGTTGAAGATGCGCAGGTCGGAGATGGTGCCGCTGGCCACCAGCGCGACATACAGGTCGGCGACCACGAGCGAGCCCAGCGTGATGAGGGCGTACATCCCGTGCCGCTGGTTGATCTTCGACACCCAGCCCCACATCCGGTACCGGAAGGGGTGCTTGGAGAAGTTCTTCAACCGTCCGCCGACGATGTGCCGGCACGAGTGGCACGACAGCGTGTAGAGCCACAGCAGGACCACGTTGGCGACCAGGATGATCGTGCCGAGGCCGATGCCGAACCCGCCGTCCTTGCCGTGGAAGGCGAGGATCGCGTCGTAGGTGTTGACGAGCGAGATGAGGACGGCGGCCAGCCAGAAGTAGCGGTGCAGGTTCTGGCCGATGAGCGGGAAGCGGCGCTCGCCCGTGTACTTCTTGTGCGGCTCCTGGACGGCGCACGCCGACGGCGACAGCCAGAACGACCGGTAGTACGCCTTGCGGTAGTAGTAGCAGGTCAGGCGGAACAGCAGCAGGAACGGCAGCGAGACCGCCGCGAACGGGATCCAGCCGCGCGTCTCCGCCGGCAGGAACGTGCCGAACTCCGCCGCGCTGCCCGTGTGCCCGTCCACCGTGACGCTGTTGCAGATCTCGTTCAGGCACGGCGAGTAGAACGGCGTCAGGTAATGGAACTCCGGGACGTAGAACGCGGAGCCCCAGAAGGCCCGGACGGTCGCGTACGCCACCCACGCGGTGAAGATGATGAAGGTGGTGAGCGGATACTTGCGCCAGTTGTCCTTGCGGAGCGTGCGTTCCTTGATCTGGGCGCGCGTTTTGGCCGGCGCCTCCACAGTGCTCATCGATCGCTCTCCTGAGCTCGGGTCGGTCGTGTCCCCGTACCACGGTCTGAGCGCACCATGCGGCCCCGCGCCTCCGATGAGGCCCGCGCCTACGTGACCGCATGCGGGCGGTGACGCCCCGTGTGCCCATCCAGCGAAGCGCACACTACGCCACCCGCCGGTACCTGTGACATACATAACAGCGAGGGCCGGATGTGACCCTGACCACAGACTTTAGCGACCGGAGCCCGGTACGGCGGGGTGCGACTCTCACAGCCTGTGGTGATTGCCGGACAGAATCGACACGAGCACCGGACGGCATGATCGCGACCTCTTTCGCGGGACCGCCGATCGCTCATCACGCACACGGAACCGCGCCTGCGCGCCGGTCCGTCCCGGCGCGGGGAAAGGGCGAGGACGCGATCGCGAGATGCCAACAAACCCGACAGATCTCTCATCCAACAAGAGAGACCACATCTGCGCCCTAAACTGACAAGTAACCAGAACCACGCGCCCTGGACGGGGCCCGCCTGAAACAGGACCGATGAGCGACGACGACCCCGGCCACGACGATCTCGCGGGGAACCGCACCGGGGAAGCGCCCGGCCCCGAGATGCCGGAGCCGGGCGGTGAGACGGCGAAGCCCGACGGGCGGCGGACGCGGCGCCGGAAGATCCTCCGGCGGACGGCCCTCGGCATGACCGCCGTCGTCCTGCTCGGCGGAGCGGGCGCGGCGGGGCTGTACCACAACCTGGTCGGCGGGATCGAGCAGAAGGACGTCCGCGACCAGCTCGGGACGAACCGTCCGGCGAAGCTCAACAAGTCGCTCAACATCCTGCTGATCGGATCGGACACCCGCGACGGCGACAACGCCCGCTACGGCGCCGCCGCCGGGATGTCGGGAGCGCGCTCCGACACCGCGATCATCCTGCATCTGTCGCCGAACCGGGACCAGGCCGTCGGCATCAGCTTCCCCCGCGACTCCATGGTGAAGATCCCGGACTGCAAGAAGGAGAAGGGCGGCACCGTCCCCGGCCGGTTCGGGATGCTGAACAGCGCCTTCGCGTTCGCCGGGCCGACCTGCACCTGGAAGACCCTCGAATCGCTCACCGGCATCCACATCGACCACTTCGTGCAGATCGACTTCTCCGGCTTCAAGAAGATGGTCGACGCCCTCGGCGGCGTCCAGATCTGCGTCGACAAGCCCGTCCACGACCCGCGCGCCGAGCTGTACTTGAAGGCCGGGAAGCAGACGGTGAAGGGCGAGCAGGCGCTCGGCTACGTCCGCGCCCGCTATTCCCTCGGCACCGGCTCCGACCTGGAGCGGATCGAACGGCAGCAGAAGTTCATGGCGTCCGTCGTCGACAAGGCGGGCGACTCCGTCCTCTCCGACCCGGCGAAGACCTACAAGTTCCTCAAGGCCGCCGCGAAGTCGATGACGACGGACGACGAACTCGACCTGTCCGCCATGCGGAAACTCGCCGACGGCCTGCGCGGAATGAGCGCCGGCCAGGTCCGCTTCGTCACCGTCCCCACCGAGCGATACAAGCCCGACCCGAACCGCGTCCAGTGGAACGGCAAGCGCGCGAAGGAGCTCTTCGAGGCCATCCGCCACGACAACGACCTGCCCGCCGAACCACCGGCGCCGAAGAACCGGCGGAAACTCCCGGAACCGAAGCAGGTGAAGGTCACCGTCGTGGACGCGGGCGCCGACGACAAGCTGGTCGAGCGCATCACGGCGCAACTCGGCCGCCGCGGCTTCGACGTCGCGAAGAAGGTCGAGAAGGCCGGCGACGCATCCGAGAGCGGCATCGTCTACACGGCGGAGAACGAAGCGAAAGGCTCGGTACTCGCCCGCGTCGTCCCCAACGCGGTCCTCACCTCGGACCCCAAGGCCCCCAAGGACGGCGTCCGCCTCGTGATAGGCAAGAACGGCGTCCGCCTGGTTCCGGCCCTCAACAAGATCCCCGCCGGCGTGAAGGGCGGCCAGAACCCCTGCAAGTAGCTAGAACACCGCGAGGGCGAGTCCGCCGAGGACGCAGACACACCCAGGACCACGAAGACGACGGCATTCCCGGCACCCCGTCCGGAGGAGGTGTCGATGGTGGCCTCCCGGAGGTTCTCCGGGTTGTAGAGCACCCGGACCTGACGGCCGCGCATCATCTCGACGCCGATCCCCGTGGGCGCGGTCGTGCGCCCGACCGTCTCCACCTCGACGCCGTCCAGCGTACGGAAACGCAACTCCGGGTAATACTTGTAGGAGGAGTCGGCGCCCCACTCCTGCCGCGTCCCCGTGACGATCCCGGGAACCCGATGCGCCGACGCGAGAAAGGCCCGCGTGCTCCGGAACTGCTGAACGCCACCGAACACGAACAGAGCGCCGAGCCCACCAAGAACCAGCGGGAAGAACCAGCCGGACATCCCCGACCCCCGTTCCATGGCCTGGGCCGACCGGCCTCCATCAACGGTGTCGATCGCATTGGTCGGCTTCCGGTCCCGTGCATCATAGGCACGGCGCCGAGTCGGGTCTCAACTTTCGAGCTTGCGTAGGACCTCTTAGGCTGTGACGCGCCCTGGCGGCAGCGACGCATATCCGCTCACCGAGGCCCCTTCCCTTGATAGAACCGCACCGGCGCCTTCCCTATGATGCCCAACTGCACCTGTCATCAAGGGAAGAGGTCGTCGTGTACTTGTTCGCCTCGGCGGGTCGGACGCGGGTACGGCGCGGCGTTATCGCAGCGTCTGCGGGTGTTCTCATGCTCTCGGCCTGCGGTGGAGGCGGCGACGATTCCGGAGGCGGGCCGGGTACGGATAAGGCGAGACAGGCGACCTCGTCCGGTGAGCGCCGGTCGGTTGCCTTCGCACACGCGGGCGGGCCGGCGCACATCGATCTGGTCGCGCTGAATCGGACGTCCGAAACCACGGTGACCGGCCGATTCAGAGTGGTCAATGACGGCCGCGCACCACTCGATATGGCCGGTCCCTTGGGCGACCGATCCAACGACCCGCAGGCGGGGAGCATTCTCACCGTCAGCGGTCTCGGACTGCTCGACGGGCGGAACAACAAGCTTCATATGCCGTTGCACACGACCGCCCCCACCTGCCTCTGTTCCAAGATTCAGACCCTTGCACCGGGCGCGTCAGCCGACATCTACGCCGTTTTCCCCGCACCGCCCGCCGACGTCGAACGGGTGACGGTGACGGCGCCGAACGCCATGCCGTTCCACGACGTGCCGCTGGGCAAGGGAGCCGTTCCACCGCTTCCGGACCAGATCGATCCCGCCACGGTCAAGCTCAGCGCCCCCGGATCCTGCCGGTGGTCAGCGTCTCCGAGGGCGTGGAGTTCGGTGTGAGCGACAACGCCGACGACCGCAGCGTGCAGCTGTCGTCCGATGTGCTCTTCGCCGTGAACAAGGCCGACCTGACGCCGCGCGCCGACGCCCTGCTCCGCCAGGTGGCCCAGCAGATCAACGCCTCAAAGGGCAGCACCGTCAAGGTCGACGGCCACGCGGACTCCACCGGCGACGACGCGATCAACGAGCCGCTCTCCGAACGCCGGGCCCAGGCCGTGGTCGAACGGCTGAAGGGGCTGGTCACCCGGCAGGGCATCGCGTTCCAGGCCGCCGGGCACGGCTCGTCGCAGCCGATCGCGTCCAACGACAGCGACGAAGGGCGGCGCAAGAACCGGCGGGTGGCCGTTTCCTTCACCCGCCCGATCGACGCCGCTGCTCCCGCGGCGGCAGGCGAGCCGTACCGGTCCGGCGACAAGACGGCCCTCAGGAGCGGGCGCATCGAGCAGCCGCGGGAGCTCGAGTTCACCGTCAACAGCCTGCACCGGGGCGCGTCGGGTCTGGCCGTCCTCGTCTGGACGATCAAGAACACGGGCGCCGCCGAAGCGAGCGTCGAGCATCTCGAGCGGAACATCACCCTGCACGGCAGCGCCCCGCGGAACCGAGGCTGGGCCACGGGAGGCGTCATGCTCGTCGACCCCGCCACGAAGACCCGCTACTGGCCGTTGGAGACCTCGGTAGGCCACTGCCAGTGCTACACCTTCACTCCCAAGGCGAAGACCAAGCTGGCTCCCGGCGAGAGCGTCGTCCTCTGGGGCGTCTACAAGCCTCCGGCCCGACTCCGCGCGGTGGACCTCCACATCCCCTGGGACCACCAGGTCGGAGCGACCGCAACCGGCCTCACCATCGCTTGAGCCACCTCATCGGCTGTGCCCTGCCCGCCATCCCCTCGGGTCAGGTCGTGGAGATGGCGATGAGGGTTCCCGCGAGCATGTGGGGACCGAACGCGAACTCGGTCTTGCGGGTCCGCCGGGCGGCCATGACGGTGACGGCGGTGAAGGCGCCCAGGACGTGGGTCGCCAGCAGGGCCGTCAGCCATGTCCCCTGGCCGAACCAGCCCAGGCATAGCCCGAGCACGCCGGAGAGTTTCACATCGCCCAAGCCGAGCCCGGTCGGCACCGCCAGCGCCTGCGCCGCGTAGAGCAGGAGCAGGGCGAGCATGCCGAGAAGCGCGTGTGCGAAGCGGCGTTGACCGTCGTGGGTGAAGGGGACCGCCGTCGCCAGCAGGGCGGCCGCGATCCCGTAGGACGGGAGCGTGAGGCGGTCCGGCAGCCTCTTGGCCTTCAAATCGATGTGGGCCAGGAGGACGCCCGCCGCGGCCACGTACAGCAGGGCGGCGAGCACCGGTTCCGAGCCGATCCGACGGCCGAGCAGACCGAAGGTCCCTGCCGTCACCAGGCCGAGGTACAGCCTGTGGACGGGCCTGGTCTCACCCGCGTACGGTTCCGCGAGCGGGGTGGCGAGCGCGCCGATGAGGAAGCCCGACAGCAGCAGCGGCGTGGTCATGGAGCCCTCCTTTCGTCCGGGCTCCCGACCTCATCACGCCGCCTCAGGCCCGGACGCGTGAACGCCGAGTTGTGGACAACCCCGGTGAACGGCTGCGGGACGCGGTGGCCGCATAGCCGGTGACCGAGCCCGCCAGCGCAGCGCCGACGACCAGGAGCGCCCACTCCGGGCGGCCTTCGGCCGCCACACCGGCCTGGGTCAGCAGGCTCGCCGCGAAAGGGCCCGCGCACGCGAGGCAGGCGACACGGACGCCTGTGGCGGCCAGGCGCCGGGTGGCGAAGCGCGCGGCCAGGAACCCGAGGACGCCTTGCAGGAGCGCCGCGGCGGCCACCGAAACCCACAGGAAGGTCACCGATCCGGTCAGGCCGGGCGCGGCGATCACGACGAGGGTGACGAGGACGGCCGCGGCGAGGGTGCCGGCCAGGGTGACGAGGCCACCGAGGAGGACGGCCCCTACTCCGGTACGTATCCGCACACCTGCCCCCTCTCGTGGGACCGCGGCGTCGCGTACGCGGACGGCGGCGAATCCCACCGGTACCTGATGCGAGCGTCCGTCATCGGGGAACGCCCACCCACCAGTAGGCGCAGCCGAGAACGGCGCCGACCAGGAACATGGCCGCCGCGACGGCCACATCGACGGCGGGGCTGCGGTGGAGGCGCGCCCTCCCGGGGCGCCTCGGGTCGTACAGGACGGGCACCTCGGCGCCCACCGGGCGGCGCGGGGCGTTGTCCTCGGTGAAGACGTGGTCGCGACCGTCGACGTCCGGGAAACGGATCGTGAGGGTGAAGACGGTGTCGTCCGAGAAGCCCTCACAGCGTTCGACCGTGCCCGTCGTGCGGGCGGCCCCGCCGCGGAAACACAGCCGGCGGACCAGGTAGACCGGGGCGAGCGCGGCCATGGCGGGGCCGCCGGCGCCCATGATCACGGCGAGCAGTACGGCGTCGGGAGCGGCCTCCAGGGCGTCGAACACGAGCAGGAGCAGCGCGATCCCGAAGCCGAGGGCGAGGATCCTGGGAAGGGTTCGGCGCGCCATCATCCGTTTTCCCGGAGGCGGAGGGTGGAGAGGATCGCGGACGCCTGGGCGGCGGACCGCCGCGGCGTCCGCACCATGAATTCCACGAGCGTTTTCTCCTTGGTCAGGGCGTACATGCCGACGAGGGCGTACGGGACGCGCCGGTCCTCGTCCAGTCGCAGGTCGTACGACGCTTCGAAACGGTGGGCCCGGACGGCTCCCGCGAGCTTCGCCGGTTCGCTCAGAGTGATCCGGTAGTGGTTCAGCCGTGCGATGCCGCGGAACCGGTCGAGCACCGTGGCGAAGTCCTGCGGGTAGTCGCGGTAGCGCTGGACGTGGATGTGACCGTCGCGGACGCCGTCCGGCGTCGGCGGGGCCAGCACGGTGAGGGTCGCGCTCTCCTCCGTGCGCCGCCAGCCCGCCGGATGCGCGAAGGCGTACTGGCCGGTGCGGTACTCCTGGAATCCCGACGGGACGGGCACGCCGCCGACCCGGGCCTCCGGTGAGCAGGCCGCCAGGGCGCACAGGGCCAGGACGGCGAGCACCCTCATCGGCATTTCGCCCATGGCACCCACCCGGTCCCGGGCTTGTAGAACTCCGCGCTCTGCAGCGTGTGCCTCTCGGTCTCCCGGCCGATCTCGAAGATGCCCCAGCGGGATTTCGGTTTGCCGCCGCCGTCGCCCTTGGCCTCCAGCTTGGAGGTTTCGCCCGTGTTGTCGTAGGTGGTCCGGCCCATGGTGCCGAGGCCGTCGTCCCAGGCCCGTTCGACGGCGCCGTCGTCGCCGTCGCGCAGGTACCGCTCGATGACCTCGCGCTCCTCCGGCTTGGAGGCGTCCATGGTCTTCTCCGTCAGGGTGCGCTGGGCGAACAGGATCCACTGCTGTCCGAGCGTGCCCTGCGCCTTCGCGCCCTCCCCGTCGGCCTTCAGCTTGCCGTCGACGCGGGCGTACAGGATGTCCTGGCCGTTCTGCACCTGCGAGAGCCGCACGACGTTGCCGTTCTCGTCCTGGGTGACGGCCCATGTCGTACCGCCGCGGTGCTTGTAGTTGAGCCCGATGCTCGGATTGAGCTTCACCGCGGCCCTCACCTGCGCGCGCTGGCCCGGGAGCATCTTGAGCCCGTTCTTGCCGAGCTCCTGCTCGACGAGCACCATCACGGCATCGATGCCATCCGCGAAGCCCTGCTTGGCACGCGTGCGCGCGGGTTCCGGAAGGAGCCGGACGAGCCGGCTGACATCGATCTGGACACCGGCCTCCGCTTCGCCCCGCTGGGTGTAGTAGGTGGTCTTCTCGCCGTTCTGGAGATTGTTCTGGCTGCCCGTCACCACCCAGCCGCGGCCCTTGAGCGGAACCTTGATGGAGCTGAGTTCGATGTCGGCCTTCACTCCGCCGGTGAGCCCGTCGTCCAGATACTCCGAGGTGGGCTTCCGGTCGGGTTCGCTGCCGCCCATGTACCGGTCGAAGTCGTCGCCGACCCACGGCAGCCGGGTGCCGAGCCAGACGAGGCCGCCCGAGACCGGATTCGTGCGGACGGTGAACTTCACGTCGCTGCCGATGCGGTGTTCCTTGAGGTCCTCGAAGAACCTCCGAGCTTCCTTCTCATCGTGGAAGCCGCCGTAGACCTTGCCGTTGGTGACGGTGTACCCGCCCCAAACGCCGCCCTTGACCGGCCCCCCGCCGACCTCCGGGGTGGCGACGCCCACCTCGCCCCAGGTGAAGTCGACGACCTCCCAGACCGGCTTTCCGTCCGGGCCGACCCGCTTGTTCAGCTGGACCGTGCCACGGCTGTTGGTGCGGCCGTCGACGCGCCGGGTCGGAATGGTGACGGTCTCCTCCAGATAGGTGCTCTCGGACTGCGCCAGACATGGCTGCGTCGGCTCGTCCGGGTCGGGTGCCGCCTTTCCCGGACGGTTCCCGCCCGGATCCAGCGGACAGTTCTGCCCCATTCCACCCGCCCTGAGAACCTTGCAGATTCCTTCCGATATCCCGTCGGATATCAGTCCGCCGACGCCGCCCACCACGACCGCGGCGACGATCGCCGCGCAGAGCAGCAGCACGGCCAGATAGGAGACCGCACCCTCACCGCGATCGGCGCCCGATCGCCGTACCGATATTCCGCCTCGTTGCTGCACAGGTGGACGTTGTCAGGAAAACACTAATCCACCATGAGTCCGTGGGCCTATCGGAAGACCCAATTTCGCGGAACCGGAACAATTATTCGAAACTCATTCACGGCCAATTCGCCAGCCATTCACCTGAGCGTTGTGTGAGGGCTCAGGCGTACAGCAGGACCCCGGTCAGGGTGCCCGCGAGCATGAAGGGCCCGAAGGGTATGGTCGATCTGAACCGCGCGCGCCGGACGACGAGCAGCGCGGCCGAGTACAGGCCGCCGAGCAGGAACATGGCGAGGACGCCCAGCACCCACGCGTCCGGCCCGAGCCAGCCGAGGTAGAGGCCGAGGACGCCGGACAGCTTCACGTCCCCGAAGCCCATCGCGGACGGCACGATGAACCACTGCACCGCGAACAGCGCCCACAGCGCCGCGAGCCCCGTGAGCGCCGCGGTGAGGCGGCCGCCGCCGCCGTCGGTGAACGGCACCGCCGCTCCGAGGAGGACGAGCCCCGCGACGTAGGACGGGAGCGTCAGCGGATCGGGCAGCCGGCGCAACCGGACGTCCACGGCCGTGAGGGCGACGCCGGCGACCATCAGATACGCGAAGGCGGGCAGGTCGGGGCGGGGCCCCAGCCGCCACGCGAGGAGCGCGACGCCGAGGACCGCCGCGACGGCCACCGGCACGCGGTCGCGCCTGAGCGGCTCGGTCCAGTCGGCGCGCCATGACCAGACCGGACGGGACGGCTCCTCGATCGCGGGCCCGGTCACGCCGACTCGTCCCGCCGTACCATCCCTGGCCTCGCCTCACAGGTCGCGGATATCGCCCGAAATGCTATCGAGCAGCGCGTCGCGGCAACAAGGTCACGATGGTGCGGACGAGCCCGCGCGGCGGCCGCGCGGCCCGTTCAGCGCGGACGGTTCAGCGCTGGACGGTGAGGCTGGTCACCACCGCGCCCAGCCCGGCCGCGTCGAACTTGGCCTGCGCTCCGCGCACCGTCAGATCGAGCATCGTCCGGCCCGGTGTCAGGGCGTAGATGTCGACGCTGCGGATCCGGACGGTGAGGCCGCCCTGGAAGCGGGCGTCGTACTCGGTCTCGACGCGGCGCGCCTCGCGCGCTCCCGGCACCTTCACCGCCGTCTCACTGACAAGACGCCTCCCGTTGACCTGGGTGACCGTCCTGGCCTGCACCATCATGTCGTTCATCGTGCCGTCGTACCGGTCGACGCGGGACACGATGACCTGGCCTCCGCTGCCGTCGTTCCCGGCCGCCGCATCATGGCCCTCGACGATCGGCCAGCCGCGTTCATCGGTGCTGGTCTGGAAGACCCAGGCGGACGGGTGGGCGAACGCGTACACGTCCCCCTTGTAGACGGTGAAGCCCGGCGGCGGGGTCGGCGGGGCCGCACCGGCGCCTCCCGCCTCCCCGTCCCCGGAACAGCCGGTCGCGATCAGGATCGCGCACGCCAAGACCGCCGCCCTGGCCACCGCATCCCGCACTCTCGTCATCGCCACATCACAACCACAGCAAAGTAGGCGATTCCGAGCCCCATCACCACCATGACCGCGGTCATCCCCGCCACGTATCCGACACCGAACCGCACGTACGCGCGTTCGGGATCGACAGGGTCGTACAGCACCTCGACGGGCTCGCCGACCCCGCGGTCGCGATCCACCTTCTGCTCGAGGGTGAACTCCCGGCCGTCCGTCACCCGGTAGCCGATCGTGAGCCGGGCCGTGGACGCGCCGGTCCCGTCGTGCTGGACGTCCCTGTCCAGCACATGGCCCAGCGCCCGCTCGGCGCGGCTCAGGAACGCGAGCCGCCGGACCAGGAACACCGGAGCGGCGACGAGGAACGCCACGGCCGCCAGGGTGACGGCGGACGCCACGACGATCGCCATGCCCGTCACCGTCCCCGCGCGGCGGCGATCCGCGGGGCGAGCGGGATTCCGGCGAGGGCCCCGAGCAGCGTCGACCCGAGATACAGCAGCCCGGCGGCGTGCTCACCGCCGGCCCAGGCCGGGACGGCGACGAGCGCGACCACCGCGGCCGGCCCGATGAGCGGCACGCCGTACCGGACCGGCCCGGACGCGTCCAGCCGCCGGACCGCCAGCCCGGCGGCGGCCGCCCCGCCCAGCATCAGGACGAGCGCGCCCACCATCGTCGCGGTCCAGAAGAACCCCTCGCTGAGGACGGTGTCCGCGGGCAGCAGCCCGGCCATCACGACGCCGAGCATGAGCAGCAGGAGCGTGCCCACCATCGTCAGCGCGCCCTCGGCGACCGCGCGCAGTCCCGGCTTCATCGCGCCGCCCCGGTCAGCGATGGCATTCGGTCCACGGCACCCATCCTTGTCCATCTCGCCATATCTTCGCGCCGGTCAGCACGGAGTGACCGTTCTCTCCCTCCAAGCGCAACGCTCCCTCCTTCCGTCGCCCCTGCGCCTCGATGGAACCGCTGAGGCCCGCCGCGGACTCGTCGTACGTCAGCTCTGTCACCGTGCCACGCCGCCGGAAGAGCTCGTCGAGTTTCCGCCCCTGTGGCGTCAGGTGGTTGTGGAAGGATCCGATCCCCGCCTTCCAGGTGAGGGCGCCCTGGGCGAACAGCAGGGTCGCCTCGCGCCGGTCCTGCGGGTCGCGCAGGTCGAGCGCGTAGTTGGTGGTGGTCCGGCCGCCGCTGAACGCCGGCAGCGGCACCTGACCCGTGATGGGGACGTTGTCGAGAGGAGAGACGTTTCCCCGCAGCCGGGCCGTCCAGGAGAACGTCACGGAGCGGTTCAAGCGCACTGGATTCCCGTGCTTGTCCAGCGTGTACTGCAGATCGTTCTGACCGATGAACTCGACGGTCATCCCCGCCTTGACCCCTCTCTTCACGGCGGCGGCGATCTGGTCTCGCAACTTGTCCGGCACCTTGAACTCCGACCCGAACTTGCTCTTCCCCTGTTGCTCCAGATACGTCAGGACGGCATCGGTGCCCCGCTGCAGCACCTGTTTCGGAAGCTTGCTGAGGTCCACCATGACGGTCGGGTCGGTCAGCGCCCGGTCCCGGAGGTTGAGGATCCAGTTGCCGTCCTTGTCCCGCGCGACCCCCGCCAGCGACCAGAACCGCGTCGGGGCCGAGGCGTCCACGATCTCGCCCGGGAGTTTGATGTTCGGCGTCCCGCCGCCGGCCGGCCCCACCTCGATCCCGGTCTTGTCCGCCTTCGGGAGCGACGTGTCACCGAGCCAGTCCCGGAGCTTGTCCCCGAGGAACGGCACGTTGAGCAGCGGAGCGATGGCGGGGTTGAGCTGGAGGGCCTGTTTGGCGCGCGCCTCGGCGTACTTGCGGGGGAACTCCCGCGCGTCCTGCTCGTTGTCGAACGAATAGGTCTGGGTGCCGGTGCCGTTGCCGCCGATCCACACGCCCTTCAGGAAGGGGATCTCTGGCGCCGCCACACCGAGTTCCCCGAAGGCGCCGACGTTCACGAGCCAGCGGACCTTGCCGTCCTTGTCGATGATCTTGGTGATCGAGTAGAACGCGCGGACACTCCCCCGGACGTTGACGAACCGCGCCGGCACGATGACCGTCACGTCCCGGTACCCGGTGTCGGCGTCACCGGAGCAGACCGGATCGGGCCGGTTGACCGGACGGACGGGCGGCGTCTGCGAAGGCGTCGGTGTCGGCGTCGGCGTTCCCGACGGCCGCGGCGACGGGCTCGACGGGGTGGGGCTGGGCTGCGCCGATGGGCTCGGCTGCGTCGTGCCGCTCGGACTCGGCGAAGGGCTCCCCGACGGGCTCGGCCCGGTACCGGAGGGGCTCGGGCTGGTCCCCGGCGGGATCGGCCGGCCTCCTCCGTCGTCGCAGTCGCTGAGGCCGCCCACCGCGAGAACCCTGCAGATGGCGTTCTCGGTGCCCGTGGTGACGGCCGCGGCCACCCCGGAGACGGCGACGGCCGCGAGGACGGCGGCGAGGAGCAGGATCGCGGCGAGATAACCGACCGGGCCTTCGCCGCGATCGCGCAGACTTTTCTCGCCGTTCATTTTTCGGCTACCCGCCGTTCGCTTCCCGTCCACTTATCGGCACAGGGCGAAGCTATGGCGCTGAACGATCGAGCGATTGAGCCCAGGGGCCCATCCGTGGGCCCAACATGGGAAATGCCGGGGGCACGGGGTCCCGGCGGCCTCGCCGGGGTTTACAGAACCGAGATGTGCACGTGGTCGAAATGGTTCTGGGTGAGGCTGCCGCGATCCTCCATCGGCCGCCAGCCCTCCGCGTGCCGCGCGGGGTTGTAGATGTGCTGGCGGTAGATGATGTAGTAGATCCCGAGTTTGGTGGCGTTGGCGTGCGCCCAGTTGGAGATGGCGAAGCCGAGCTCCGCCTCCGAGGCCGACGGGGCTCCGGCACTGATCATGAAGTCACAGGCGCGGCCGAGCGGGTGCTCACCGCCGCCGGTGATGCCGCCGTCCGCCCGCCAGCAGCCGATGCCCCTCGGCACCCCGAACTTCTGCTTGATCAGGTCGCGGACGCAGCGCATCCGGGGGGTGATGTTCTCGGCGCCCTGCGGGCCGCCCTCGCTGCACATGCTGGCGTCCGGCAGCATCGGGCTGAAGCCCTCGCCGCCGGGGAAGACGGGCCGGCCCTTGTACTCCTCGTCCGGCTTGGCGACGAGACGGATCTTGAACATGCGCAGCAGCGCCTCGCGGGGGTGCCGGTAGCCGCCGGACGTCCAGATCCTCGTGCCGGCGCACCACAGCTCGCTGTAGGTCACCATGCCGTGGGTGCCCGGAACGGTGTAGCTGACCCCGCGGCACGGCGGCAGCTGCAGCTCGGCGATCGCGGTGGCGGTGCCGTAGCTCTTGGCGATGCCGACCTTTCCCTCGGCGTCGGTGCAGAGGTTCTTGCGCTGGGCGAGGTCCTGCCGGTCCTTGGCGGTCAGCTCGTCCTCGCTCTTGAGGCGGCAGTCCCTGCTGCGCACCTTCACCTTCATCGTGTAGCCCTTGGCGCCGGACGGCTCGACCCGGTCCGTGACGACGGTGTTGTTGCGGCGCGCGTACTCCTCCGCGGACTGCTGGTAGGGGAGCTCGCCCAGGGGCGCCTTGATGTTGGGGGCGACGGCCCAGAGGCCCACGTCACCCGGCAGCTCGCCCATCATCGCGACGCGGATGGCGGCGTCCCGCAGCGGGACGACGGCTCCGATCGCGGCGGCGTCGGCACCGGTCTGCGACCGGGTTCGCATGTCGTTGGCCTGGGCCAGCGGAACGAGCATGACCGTGAGCGCGACCGTGCACACGCAGGCCATGAGCATGACGAGCTGCGTGGACCCCTCATCGCCACGGTGCCGGCGATAACGCCCGAACCCCACCCAAGTCACCACCGGAGACGCGGATCTGAATGATCACCCCAAACTTAGGCAAGGTGGTGCCGATGGCACAGGGTCCCAGGGCCCAATCGTGCGGTGACGGTCAGCGGTCGAACCAGCCGTCCTTCTCCTGGACGACGAGGGACCCGAGGACCGTGTCGAGCCGCCGCCGCTCGGCGCCGTCCTTCGGGGACCGGACGATGACGTGCAGCAGTCTCCGCTTCTTCGTCAGCACGAACGTCTCGGTGACGCGCATCCGCACCTTCGCGCCGGTCACCGTTGTGATCCGGTTCGTCAGGTGGAAGCGGTGCGCGGACTCGGCACCGGACACCATGACCGGTTCGTCCTTCTCGATCGTGTAACCGGAGCGCGGGGCGGCGCCGCGGAACTGCACGACCTTGTCCAGCAGCGTGTTCCGCCAGACGCCCCAGTCGACGACCTGCACCTCGGCGGCGCGCGTCCCGTCCTCCCGTGCCGGGCCGTTGAACTGGACGGAGGGCCGGTTGCCCGACTCGCCCTCCCGGACCGCCCACCCGGACGGGTAGTCGATCACGAAGCGGTCGCCGTGGTAGCGCTCCAGCCCGGCGGCCGGCGAGTCCTCCGCGACCGCGCCACAGGCGGCGAGTGCGACGAGCAGGGGAAGGGCGACCAGCAGGCGACGCGTGAGCACGCTCGAAATGTAGGTGGCGCGGTCGGCCCTAGGAGTGAGTCCGGAGACCCCATTCTGGGCCCAATCGTCCTGATCCGGTCACCCGTCGAGGTCGCCACGCGCGGCGCGCACCCCGCCGGGCGGGCGCACCCGCGCCGCCGCGATCCGCCGCGCCGCCGGCGGGCTCAGCGCGAGCACGGCCGCGAGCGCGCAGCCGGCCGCCAGCCAGCCGAGCCGCCACGGCACCGGCTCCCCCTCCCCGGCGACGCCGCTGCCGGCGGCCGCGACCAGGGCGGCGACCAGCACGGGGGCGCCCGCGGCTAGCGCGACCGGCAGCGGCGCCGCGCGTCCGGCGAACCGGATGCCGGCCAGGACGACCGCGAACCCGATCGGCAGCGCGAGCCACACCGTCCGTCCGGCGGCCAGGGACGCCGCCTGCTCCCCCGCCGCGGTCAGCAGGACGGTCAGGCCGGCCGCGGCGTGCCCGCGGCCGTACGCCGCCAGCGCGCCGGCCGCGCCGCCGGCCAGCACCGCCGCGACACCGCCCGCGTACATCGGCGTCTCGGTCTCGGCGAGGATCCTCGGCATGGCCTTGACCGCGACCAGCGCGACGAGCAGCGCGGTGACCGGCAGGGCGACGAGCGTCCGGGAGGACGGGCTGCCCGCGCGCCGGTCCGCCCGGTCGATCGCGATCCAGGACGCCAGGACGCCGGACGCCGCGCAGGCCCGCACCGCGGCCTCCGCCGCGTCCGCCGACTCCAGGCCGGACGCGCGGATGGCGGCGAACTGCACCAGCAGGGCGGCGGCGCCGACGATGATGCCGATGAGTCCCGCCATCGCGTCACCCCGGGTGCGCAGCCGCCAGTAGGTCCGTAGCGGGACGATACCGGGCAAGATCCCCGCTGTGATGGGTCTGGAAGCCCACCCCGCCCGTCGTCAGGACCCAAATCTGACTGGGCCCGCAACGCAACCGGCCCCGCCCGTCAAAACCGTACACACGCCCCACACACCCGAACCCCGCCGTCCTGCCCGGTCTGCGGGGACGGCATGCGGGTCAGTGGTCGGTGATTCGTAGGACGCCCCAGAGGGACGAGTAGGCGTCCGTCCATACCGGGCCTGTGGGGGCTACGGCGCGCCAGGGTGCGGCGAGGTCCGTGAGGGGGCGCAGGGTGGTGGTGTCTCGGGCCAGGGCCACCCACTGGGACCGGTGCGCGGCTTCCTCGTCCTCGCGGCCGCCCGTGCGGGACACCGCGGCGAGTCCTTCGGCGCGGGCGGTCGCGCCGAGCATGGGGGCGAGGTCCAGGTGGCGGTTGCTCACGTGGAACGCCAGGACTCCGCCCGGACGCAGTTTGCGCATGTAGACGCGGAGGGCCTCGCGGGTGAGGAGGTGGGCGGGGACGGCGTCGGAGCTGAAGGCGTCGAGGACGATCAGGCCGTACGCGCCGTCGGGGGCCTCGGCCAGCCGCAGCCGGCCGTCGCCGACGACCGTCCGGGCGTCGCACGGGCAGTCGCGCAGGTAGGTGAACCGGTCCCGCGCGATGCGGACCACGGCCGGGTCGATCTCGTAGAAGTCGAACCGCTGGCCGGGCCGCCCGTACGCGGCGACGGTCCCTGCGCCGAGGCCGACGACGGCGACGCGGTCCGCCGTCCCGTACGCGGTCGAGACGTCGCCGAGGGGACCGCCGCGCGCGTAGTAGGACGTCGGGACGCGGCGCCGGGCCGGATCGCGGAACTGCGTGCCGTGCACGGTCGTGCCGTGCGAGAACTCGCGGAGCTCCCCCTCGTCCTTGACCTGGTAGGCGCCGAAGAACGTGCGCTCCCGGTGCGGCGAGTCGCGGTACTGCGCGCCGATGAGCAGCACCAGCGCGACCGCGACCAGCAACGCGAAGGCGCCGCGCGTCCGGGTCAGCAGCACGCAGGACGCCACCGCGAGGACGGTCCCGAGCAGGAACCCCCAGGTGCCGCCGACCAGGACGAAGAGCAGCAGCATCAGCGTGGGTCCCGCGAGCAGCGCGGCCTTCGCCGTCCACCCGAGCGCCGTGGACGGACGCGGCCCCGCCCACAGCAGCAGCGCCAGCGCCGCGACGGCCAGGGGGAGTTCCGCCACCCAGTCGAACACGAGGGGCGCGAGCAGGCCGTTGAACAGGCCGCCCAGCGTCCCGCCGAGGGACACCAGCAGGAAGAACTCCGTGAGGCGCGCGGGGCCGGGCCTGTCCCGGGCGAGCAGGCCGTGGCAGGCGAGCCCGCCGACGGCGAGGACGACCAGGTCCAATGCCAGCACGTAGGCGGGCAGGGCGTCGCTGAGCAGGGCGAACACCACCGGCAGGATCGCGGCGCAGGCGGCGGCGACCGTCACCGTCGCGGGCAGCCACCGCCCGGACCGGACGCCGAACGCGACGATGAACGTCAGCAGGTACAGCGCGAGCGGCACCACCCACATCAGCGGCACGGGGGCGATGTCGGTGGAGATGTGCGTGGTGACGCCGAGCATCAGCGACGACGGCAGGAACGCGAGGGCCAGCCATCCCGCGCGGCGCCGCCAGGTGATCGGCTCGTCCGGTCCGGTGTCCGCGGCGGCCGTCTCCGCCGGGCGCCGCGTCCGGACGACGATCGCGCACAGCACCATCAGGACGACGAAGCCGACGTATCCGGCCGACCACCAGCGGGTCTGGGTGACGAGGCCGGCCGCCGGCTCGATCACGAACGGGTAGGCCAGCAGGGCCACGAGGCTGCCGGCGTTGCCCGCCGCGTAGAGGAAGTACGGGTCGTCCGAGCGCGGCAGGCCCGACCACGAGTACCAGCGCTGCACCAGCGGACCGGTCGTGGCGAGCACCGCGAACGGGGCGCCCACCAGCGCGGCGAGGACGAGCAGCAGCCACAGCGCGGTCGGCGCCGACTCCGGAGCGACCGTCCAGCCCGGCAGCGCGATGGGCAGGGCGGCGAGCGGCGCAGCGACCAGGACCACGTGGACGAGCGGCTGCCACCGCCGGCCCAGCCGCCGCTGCGACCAGTGCGCGTACGCGTACCCCGCGAGCAGCGCGCCCTGGAAGAACAGCACGGCCGTGTTCCACACCATCGGCGATCCGCCGTAGGCGGGCAGCAGCAGCTTCGCCACCATCGGCTCGACGGAGAACAGCAGCCCGGACGCGACCAGCGACGTCACCGTGTAGAGCACGACGGCGGGCGCGGCGCCCGCCAGGCGCCCGCGAACAGGCGCCTTCTCGGGGGCGGCGGCCTCCGCCTCCGCGCTCAGGGACATCGCGCTCAGACCGTGTAGGGGACGGGCAGGTCCGGCACGAGCGTCACGACCTTCTCGCGGATCCTCCCGTCCGGGCCGACGGTGAGTTCCCGGCGCTCCAGCGCCCGGTCCCGGACGACGAACGCGGTGACGGCGAACCCGTTCCCCTTCGCGGCGGCGGCGGGCGCCTTGACGACCGGGCGGTACTCGGCGATGACCCGGTCGCGGCGCGCGGCGTCGTCCCCGGTGATGTTCGGCCGGAACTTGATCTCATCGACGGTGCCGACGACATAGGTCAGCCTGCCCGGCTGCCGGGTCGACTCCAGGAAGAGGCGGGCCAGCCCGATCGCGGCCGACGCGTCGCGGATCTCCGTTCCGTCCGCCGCGGTCATCGCGCCGAACGCCTTGGGGGCTCCCGTGAGCAGCAGCGCCTGCGCGCCCCCGTTCGCGACGTGCAGGCGGATCGGGTGCGCCCCCTGCCGGTAGTCCACCTGGTAGACCTTCCAGCCGCGCAGGAACGGCGCGGGCAGCGGCGTGAGCCGGCTGCCGCCCCGGGTGACGATGGACGCCTCCCGGGCCCGGCCCTGCTGGGCCAGCGAGGCGGCGATCGTCCGGCGCAGCTGCTCGTCCGGCCGCTTGTTCGGAGTCGGGGACGAACCGCTCTCCCCTCCTCCGCCGCCGCATCCCGCCGCCCCGAGAAGCGCCGCGACGACCACCCACACGATCACCGCGCGCCGCGTCCAGCGGTCAGCAGAAGATCCAGAGGAAGCAGCTCTCGTTGGCGTCATCCCACGCGTCTCCGTAGTTCTCGGGGTAGGTGTTTCCGTCCACGGAGGAGACCACCTCACCGTTCTTGAAGGCGTCCTTCACCCGCTTCCGCCCGGCGTCCTCGCCTATCCGGCGCTCCTCCTCCGGCGTCAGCGGCGGGCGCTGCGCCTTGGCCCGCGCCTTGTTCTCCGCGTCGATGGCGTTCTGATACGCGGCCTCGTATTCGTTCTGCAGCAGCGTATCCGGCGGCGCGCCGTTCGCTCCGCGCGCCTGCTGCAGTTGCTGGTTGTTCTTGATCTGGTCGACGGTGCCCTGGGTCTCCTCGTCGATGGCCTTGTCGACGTATTCGTTCTTGTCCATCTTCTTCGGGTCGGGCACGTTCCGGTTCTTGCCGTGGTTGACCTCGTGGACGAAGACGTTCGCGCGCTCTTCGGGCGACTGGTTGGTGTCGATGTAGAAGGTCTTGTCGTCGTCGCTCCAGTACGATCCGCCGCCGCTTCTGTAGACGACCCGGACGCCGTTGTCCTTGACCCACTTCAGGGCGTCCCGGCCCATCTGCGTCTCGTTGAGGACGGCCTCGGTCTCCGTCTGCTCCTTCGGCGGCTTCGGCGTGGGGGGCGTCCGCACCGGCGGGCCGGGACTCGGGCTCGGCTCCGGCGTCGGCCCGTTCTGCCCCGGTGTCGGCTGCTGCCCGGGGGTCGGCAGGACGCTCGGCCCGGCCACGGGACCGCCGCTCCGGGGCGTCGTAGACGGGGTCTCGCAGTCGTCCCCGGAGACCTCGCAGATGGCGGACTCCAGGCCCCCGGAGATCTTCCCGCCGATGGACGAGGTCGCCACCACGCCGATGACCGCGGCGATGACGAGAATCACCGCGATATAGCTGATGGCCCCTTCACCGCGATCTCGACCTGGTCGCACGACGATTCTCCCGGGGGGCGCTTGATCGGCAACCCTGAAATCAAACCGCGCCAGGCCGCCCGGCGCATGGGTCTGGAGACCCCATCACGGACCTCTAGACGCCGGCCGTCACCAGCCCCGGCACCGGTGCTTTCCGCTGGGTCCCCGGCCCCAATTCCGGACCCAAATGCGGGTGCGCGCACATCGGGCCGTTCAGCGTTCGAACGGCCGACCATAGAGTGACGCGGTGACCGAGCCCCTCGCTCCCCCCGAACCACCCGCGGCGGCCGACCCCGCCGCACCGCGGACGCGCGGGGCGTGGCTCTGGCTTCTGCCGGCGGGCTGGCTCGCCCAGGTGTTCGTCCGCCTGTTGCTGACGCGCGGGCTGAACGCGCCACCGGTGTATCCGGACGAGGCCGGCTACCTGATCGCCGCCCGCTGGTTCACCGGCGGGCCCGCCGCCGACCTGTCCGGCGGCACGTTCTACCAGGGCGGCTACGCCCTGCTCCTCACTCCCGCATACCTTCTCGGCGACGACCCCGTCACGGTGTACCGGCTCGCCCTCGGCATCAACGCGCTGATCGGCGCGACCGCGTTCCCGCTCGGCTTTCTCGCGCTGCGGCGCCTCGGGCTGGGCCGCGCGACCGCCCTCGCCCTTGCCTGGACGGCCGCGCTGCTGCCCGCCACCACGTTCTGGGGCGGGGTCGCGATGTCGGACGCGCTGCTCCCCGTCCTGGTCCTGGGATGCCTGCTGTGCCTGGACCGGTTCCTGCGGACGCACGGCGCGGGCGCGGGCGCCGCCGCGAGCGCGCTCGCCTGCTACGCGATGACCGTCCACAGCCGGGGGACGGTGGTCCTCGCCGTCCACGGACTCGTGCTCGCCGCGTCCGCGTATCGCCGCGACACCCGGCGCGCCGCGCTCCTCGGCGCGGGGACCGCCGTCCTGGGCGTCGGCGCGGCCGTGTACTTCAACTCCGTGGTGCGAGACCGGCTCTACCCGTCCGGCTCGTTCCAGGGCTCGGACCTTCTGTGGACGCGGCTGACGACCCTCGACGGGCAAGGCTGGGCCCTGGCGGGTGCCGTCGGCCAGCTGTGGGCGATGCTCGCCGCGACATGGATGCTGGGCGGCATCGGCCTCGTGCTCCTCTGGGTCGTGGCGGGGCGGCGCGACACCCCGTACGCCGACCGCGTCATGGCCGTGGTCGTGCTGACGACCACGGCCGGGATCGCCTACGCGACCGCCGCCGGCCTCCCCGACGAGATCCGCTACGGCAACCACGCGTACGGCCGCTACCTGTCGTGCCTCGCCTTCGTCTACCTGCTGGTCGGCCTGGCGGCACTCGTCCGCATGGCCCGGGTGGCGAAACCGGCGGCGCTCGCCGTGCTCGCCTTCGCCGCCTGCGGGACGGTCGTCGCATGGCGCACCTCCGGCATGAAACCGACGACGCACATCTACCTCGCGTTCGACTTCCCCGAGGTCGGCCTGCTCGGCGGGTTCTGGACGGGACTGAAGCCGTTCTGGACGACCCTCACCGCGTGCGGCCTGCTCGTCCTGTTCTGCGCCCTCCGCCGCTTCGGCCCCGCCGCCCTTGTCGGGCTGCTGCTCACCGCCAACCTCACCGCGGGAATGCTGATGCCCGTCGTCCTGCTCGAGCCACGCGCACAGGAAATTCCTCCGGTGGGCGAGGCGGGACGCGGCGGGGTCGCGGTCGCGGCCTCCCTGAACCCGGACCGGATGCGCTCCCTGCTCATCCACTCACGCCTCGCGTTCCGCGTGTCCTGGACGGAACTGGAGAAGTTCGACCCGGCCGGGCCGCCGCGCCCGGGTATCTGCGCCGTCGTCGTGGGACAGCCCGACGGCGTCGCACCGGAGTCCACCTGGCCCGCCCACCCGCCGGGCTGGCGGGCCCGCGCGGCCGAACGCCGTCAGCTGCGCTGGGTGGTCTGGTCGGCCCCGTCCTGCGGCTGACGGCCGGCCTTCCGGCGCCACCACTCGACCACCTTCAGCAGAAGGTACGGGACGGCCAGCGCGTACAGGACGCCGAGCAGCACGTCCACGACGTAGTGCTCGCCGAAGTACACGACCCCGATCCAGATCGAGACCGGGTACACCAGCAGCGGCCAGCTCCAGCGCCACCCGAACGCCTTCGCCGCGAACACGGCGATCAGCAGCGGATACGCCGAATGCAGTGACGGAACCGCCGCCACCGCGTTGGGTGACAGCTGCCGGTAGAACGAGTCGTACGCGCCGCCGCCCATCGCGCTCCACACGTTCCCGGTCACCCGGTGGATCGGCTCGATATAGCCGTCCTGCGCCGCCATCCACGGCGGCGCCGCCGGATACAGCAGGTACGTCAGGAACGCCGCCATGGACAGCCCGACGAAGCAGATCACGAACGGCCAGTACAGCGCGGGACGCTTCTTCCACAGCACCGTGGCCAGCAGCAGCGGCGCCACGAAATGGAACGTGTAGAGCAGGTAGAAGTAGAAGTCGTACCACTGGTCGCCACCGCGCCACAGGTGCTCTTGCAGCCATTCGGTCGGCAGCCGCCCGCCCGTCAGCCACCGGTCGAACTCGATCATCGCCGTGTAGTGGACGTTGTCGTTCAGGTCATCGGCGATCCCGGCGAACGACTGGTACAGCATCAGCAGCGCGAGGAACGGCCCGAGCCGCATCAGGAAGACCCGCGACTGCCCGAAGATGGCGAACAGCGCCAGCAGGATCAGGAACACGGCGTCGGGCGTCCAGAAGACGACCTTCCGCGTCACCACGTACAGGAGCAGCAGCACCCCGCACACCCGGAGCGCGAAGACCCAGAACCGCCTCTGGCCGAACTGGCCGAGCACACCGCGGGCGAGGGACTCCTCGCCCGCGGTCACCTCCCCGAGCCGTTCCGGCCCGTCCTCGACCAGCCCGACCCCGGCACCCCCGCCGCCCGACCCGACCTTCATTGACCGGACGCTATCCGCGCCCCATCGACCCGCCCAGGGTCCCGAGACCCAAGGCGGACCCGGGTGCGCCGATCAGCCGACCGGCAGATTCTGCACCTGCAGGAAGCCCGGGATGTGCACGTTCGCGGTCTTGACCTCCGGCGGGAGTTTGAACATGGCCCACAGGGTGTACTCCTCACCCTTCTCGACCATGTACTCCTTCTGATCTGTGCTGATCAGGTTGGGACCCAGCGTCACTCGGTGCTCGGAGTCGCGAAGGGCTCGATAACGAAGCTGGCCACTGACGATGGCTGCCGCACTCGTGCTTGCCTCGGCGTAGATGCCACTGTGGTCGTACGAGGAGCTCCAGGCATTCAACGCCTTGGCGTCGTCGTTGCGAATCGTCCAGACCAGCGAGACGTAACCGTGCCGATCCCTCCTGAGCTCGTTGATACGCACTTCAGCGTTGGTGGGCCAATCGTTCTTGACGATCCATGGCGGGTTGCCGCTGCGAGCTGTACCGATGACAGGCAGTTTGCCGTCGGCGGTGGGCGCTTGGGACGTGGGCGGCGCTGCGGAACTGGTCGCAGGTGGCTTCGGCTTGGTGAACTGCACGGTCACCCGTCGGTTGACCCTGCGCCCCTCCGCATTCTCGTTGGTGGCGATCGGCTCTCGGGACCCGTGTCCCTTCGTCCTGTATTCGACGCCCTGCCGAGTGACGAGGCGTTGCAGCGCGGCCTTCACGGTCTGTGCCCGCCTGTCGGACAGAGGGTTGTTGATCGCATCATTGCCGCTGTTGTCGGTGTGACCGTCGATCTGCACAGTGTTGCCCGCGGACTGGTCGATCTTCGCTGCCACATCCTTGAGCGCACTCTGCGCCTTGGGCGTCAAGTCCGCCTTGTTGAGGGCGAAAAGCACGTCGGTCGACAGACGGACCCGCAGGTTGTTGCCGTCGTCGTCCTGCGCCTTGGAGTCGTCGTCCACCTGTTCCGTGAGCGGGAACACCTGCGGTTCACCCGCCTTGAGCGTGTTCGGGTCGGCCTTGCCGCCGCCGCTGTCGACCACCACCGGCTCAACCGGCCGACTGCCCAACTGAACATCGAGGAACGGGGGTGCCGACGGGAACAGCGCATCCATATGCGTCACATCGGCAGGTGGCGCAGGAAAGACGGCGACGAGGTCTTTGCTGGCTTTCGCCGGAACGGTGGGCCACTCACGGGTGCAGAGGCAACGACCATTGTTGTATTCCATCGGGAAGTACCGCTTAGCGTTCTTCCCGTCCAGCAACGAGATGCCCGAAACCGCGTTGCTGTCAACCTTCGGAGAGTTCCATGGCGACTTCAGCGCAGGACCGAATGAGTACTCGCTGTCCATGGTGTTGCGGATCCGCCAGCGCGCGACGACCGCTTTCGGCGACACCCGATCCAACGCCATCAGGTCGACAAGAACACTGGATCCTACGGCCAGGGGGCGTGTTTGAAGGGGCGTGTTCGCCGCAGGCGCACCTCCGGAAGAGGGGCTCGTCTTCTTCGGCGGGGCCTTCTTCTCCTCACCGCCGCCGCAGGCCGCCAGGGCGAGCGTCATGGCCGCGACCACCGCACCCGTCTTCACCATGGCTCGCATATCCATACCTTTCAGCCTCGTCTTCTTCCGCGCATGCCGATATGGAGAACCGGATCATCCGGTTCTCCATATCGGCGAAGATTCGGTTGAGCAATCGATGGATCGACGCTCTGCGAGAAGCGTCAGGTGCCGCTTCCGCTCTTCGAGCCCGCCTCGGTGCCGGCCACCTTGTCGATGGCCTTGCCGATGCCGTCGGTGATCTTCCCACCGATGCCGGAGACGGCGATGGCCGCCAGGATTCCGGCGATGAGGATGATGACCGCGATGTAGGAAACCGCGCCTTCTCCCCGGTCCGACTTCGCCAGTGCCGCACGCGTCTGCATTCCGATGAACATCTCGGGCAACTCCCCTTTTCGGCTCCGCCTTCCGATATTGAAGGTACGGATTGGGGAATGCCGAACACAGGGTCCGCAGGCCCAAGCTGGACCCATTCGCCGGGCCCATCAGCGGTCCCCCACGGCGGTGCCGAGCCAGCGGGCGATGGCGGCGGCGCGGTTCTCCACGGCGAGCTTGGCGAAGATGCGGTTGACGTGGTTCTTCACCGTCTTCTCGGTGAGGAACAGCTGGGCGGCGATCTCGCGGTTGGCGCGGCCCTGGGCGATGAGGTCCATGACCTCCGCCTCGCGGACGGACAACCGGTAGCGGTCGCGGTCGGCGTTGCGGGGCCGCTCCGCCGCCGGTTCCTTGACCGCCTCCATCAGCGCGGTGATCGCCACCGGGGACAGGGGGTTGCCGGTGCCCGCGGCGGCCTGCCGGACGGCTGTCGCGAGCTCCTCGACGTCGAAGGTGCCGTGCACGAGGTAGCCGCTGGCGCCGCCGCGGACGGCGGCGCGGATGACGTCGGGCTCGTCGGTGTACGTGAGCATCAGGACCCGGGTGATCTTGCTGAGCTGCTGGACGGCCGACACCCCGTCCAGCAGCGGCATCCGGACGTCCAGCAGGACGAGGTCCGGTTTGTGTCGTTCGGTGAGTTCGATGGCGCGGCGGCCGTCGCCGGCCTCGGCGACGACCGTGGCGACGCCGGTCGCCTCCAGCAGGGAGACCAGGCCGGACCGGACGACGGGGTTGTCGTCGGCGACCACCACTCTGACAGCGCTCATGCGACCTCCAGGATGGGAGCGGGAGCCTCTGCGCCGGCGGGGATCGGCACGGTGACGGTGACGGTGGTGCCTTCGCCGGGCCGCGACTCCACCGTGAGCTCGGCGCCGGCGTGCGCGGCGCGTTCCTGCATGCCGACGACGCCGTAGTGGCCGGCGCGGGCGAGGTCGTCGACGTCGGCCGGCATCGCGAAGCCGCGGCCGTGGTCGGCCACGGTGAGGACGGCGGCGCCCTGGTCGCGGCGGAGCCGGACGTCGACGGCCGCGGCGTCCGCGTGCCGTTTCACGTTCTCCAGCGCCTCCTTGAGGATGGCCGCGAGCTCGTGGCGGGCCCGGATCGGCAGGTCGATGCCGGGGTCGGCGGACACGTCCGCGGTCACGCCCGCCGCGGCGGCCCAGCCGGTCGCGATATCGGTGACGACCTCGTCGAGCGGCCGCCCGGCCGTGTCGGTGCGCAGCTCGGCGATCAGCTCGCGGGCCTCCCGGGACGCGATCTCGGCCGCGGCGACGATGCGCTGCGCCTCCTCGCGGGCCCGGTCGGGGCAGCGGGTCACCCAGGCGGGCAGCGCGGCCGCCGCCATCGAGATGCCGCGCAGGGTCTTGCCGAGCGAGTCGTGCATCTCGCGGGCGAGGCGGGTGCGCTCCTCCGCGGCGGCGGCGGCCAGCTCGGCGCGGTGCCTCGCCTCGTCGGAGCGGGCGAACTCGTCGAACAGCCGGCGCAGCGCGGTGCCGACGAAGCCGCCGATGAAGTAGCAGGCGGGCATCCCGACGGCCGTCTGGAAGCTCGGGACCCACGCGGAGTCGGCCGCCGCCGCGTAGTAGAGAAGCACCTGCAGGAAGCAGATGAGCAGCATCCCGTTCCAGAGGAACAGCAGGCCCGCGAGCGTCGAGGTGATGGCGGTGACGAGGAAGAACGGGCCGAGGACGCCGCCGACCTCGAGGGCGGCGTAGGCCACGAGGGCGTCCAGGGCGAGGAGCACGGGGTGGCCGAGCAGCCGCGGGACGATCTCCTCCCAGCCGAACAGGGCGAGCGCCGACAGCGCCCCGACGCACGACAGCACGAAGATCGCGGCGAGGGTCTGGCGGTCGCCGGGGACCAGCAGCAGCGCCAGGCCGGACGCGAGCACCCGCACCTGCATCAGCAGGCGGAAGGTCGCGCCGATCCGGGCGAGCGGCGGGTCACTGGCCAAGGAGACCGCCACCTCCCGAGTTGAGGCCGAAGTACAGCGCCCCCATGATCAGCAGCAGCATCCCCGGCACCATCATGAACGTGGTGACGATGGTGATCTTGGGTTCGGCGCGCTGCGCCTTGCGGCGGGCGAGCTGGGACGACTCGCGCCGCATGTCCACGCTGATGTCGGCGAGGGCGCCGGCGAGCGGGGCGCCGAGCTCCTCGGCCTGGAGGATGGCCGTGACGAAGCTGGCGAGCTGCTCGCTGTTGTTGCGGCTCCGCAGGTCCTCGAACGCCTGCCGGAACGGCGTCCCGACCTCCATCTGGCGGAGCGTCGTCGTCATCTCGTCCGACAGGGCGCCCGGCATGCTCTCGGCGACCCGGGCGACGGCCTGCCGGAAGCTGAGGCCGGCCGTGACCGTGACGGCCAGGACGTCCAGGAAGTCGGGCAGTCCCTTCTGCAGTTCCTGCTGGCGTTCCTGGGACAGGTTCCACAGCACCACGTCGGTCTGGAACCAGCCGAACAGCAGCAGCGCCGCCCCGATGAACAGGTGGTCGGACAGCAGCATGATGACGCCGATGGAGCCGAGCAGGACGAGGGTGCCGGCCTTGTTGCGGGCGTACTGCTCCACGGTGAGCCCGTAGGGACGTCCGGCCCGCTCGATGCGGCGGTTCAGCCGGCCCCGCGCAGCCGGGCTCATCGTGCGCAGCAGCAGCGGGGCGAGGAGGCCGCCGAGCGGCTCGGCGATGTCGCCGAGCGGCCCGAAGCCCTTCTTGCGCGGCTTCTTGGCGATGGCCGCGAGCTCCTCGTTCACCTGCTGGCCGGACACCTTGAGGTGCAGGCCCCAGACGAACAGCGCCGTGAACAGCGCGGCCGCCAGGGCAAGGGCGAGCGGCATCATACGTCGATCCTCGTCATGCGGCGGATGATGAACAGCGCCCCGGTGAACAGCGTCATGGCGACGAGCAGGATCAGCTGGCCCATGACGGAGCCGGTCATCCGGTCGACGACGCCGGGGGCGAGGAACGCGATGCCGAACAGCGTCGCCATGCCCATGCCGAAGATCGCCCAGCCGGCCGCGACGGACTCACCGACGATCGTCTTGACCTCGCGGCGGGTCTCCTTCCGCTGCTCGAGCGTGCTGGAGATGTTGCGCAGGGACGTGATGAGCGAGCCGCCCGAGCGGGACGCGACGACGAGGGTGCTCACCAGGACGGCGAGCTCCCGCGACTGCAGCCGGTCGCGCAGCTCGTTCATCGCCGCGTCGAACGACTGGCCGAGCCGCAGCGCCTCGGCGGTGCGGGACAGTTCAGTTCGGGCGGGGTCGTCGAGCTCCTCGGCGGCCATCTCGATCGCGGTCCGGATCGACAGGCCGGCGGCGGCCGCGTTGGACAGGACGCGGGCGAGCTCGGGGAGCTG
This sequence comes from Spirillospora albida, assembly GCF_000718255.1. Taxonomy (GTDB): domain Bacteria; phylum Actinomycetota; class Actinomycetes; order Streptosporangiales; family Streptosporangiaceae; genus Spirillospora; species Spirillospora albida. The sequence goes on along the minus strand of NZ_JOFJ01000015.1, from coordinate 4,666 downwards.
GGCGATGAACTCCTCGACGCGGCGCGCCTCCTGCTGGCGGAGGAAGGCGAAGAAGGCGAAGCCGACGCCGGCGGCGGTGACGACGCCCAGGAACAGCGACAGCACCTGGCCGAGCAGGACGACGATGAGGAGGGCGGTGCCGGTCAGCGCCGCCACGAAGATCGAGAGCCGGACCCGCAGCCCGGACGCGGTGAGCCGCCGGTTGATCTGCCGGCCCAGCGCGGTCCGGCGCAGCCGGGCGTCCCACCGGTCGAGCCGGGTCGCCATCGAGCGCTCCCCGAACCCGCGGGCTCCGCGCGCGGCCTGCTCCCGCTGCTGGTCGAGGCCGCTGCCGAACTGCCAGACGCCCAGCACGGCGAGGGCCAGGACGAGCGTCAGCGAGAGCAGGATCAGCTGGTAGTTCATGGCGTCCCTCCGGGGGGCGGACCGCCCGGCGCCCGCCCGTTGCCGGCCGGGCGCGGGGGCGCCGGGGGTGGTGGCTGGGACGTCCCGCCGAAGGCCGCCGGGACCGCCTCCCCGGCGAACACGAGCTTGGTGACGAGCTCGGGGGGCAGGGATCTGTGGACGTAGCGCCCGCGGACGACCCGGTCGAGACCGACGGGCTCCATTTCGAACTTCACCACCGGGGTCAGCTCGATCGACTCGCGCCGGCCGGAGGACACCACGGCGACCTCGCCGACGCGACGCGAGCCGTCCACCGCCCGGTCCAGGAAGACGACCGCGTTGACGGCGTTGTTGATCTGGTCGCGGATCGCGTCGTAGGGGATCTTGACCTCGCTCATCGAGGCGAGCGTCTCGATGCGGTAGATGGTGTCCTCGGCCGAGTTGGCGTGCACGGTCACCATGGAGCCGTCGTGGCCGGTGTTCATCGCCTGCAGCATGTCGAGGGTCTCCGCGCCGCGGACCTCGCCGACGATGACGCGGTCCGGGCGCATCCGCAGCGCGTTGCGGACCAGGTCGCGGATGGTGATGGCGCCCTCGCCCTCGATGTTGGGCGGGCGCGACTCCAGCCGGATGACGTGGTCCTGCTGGAGCTGCAGCTCGGCGGAGTCCTCGATCGTGACGATGCGCTCGCTGGACGGCACGAATCCCGACAGCGCGTTCAGGAACGTCGTCTTGCCGGTGCCGGTGCCGCCCGCGATGACGATGTTGAGCCGCGCCCGGACGAACGCTCCGAGCAGCACGGCGGTGTGCTCGTCGAGGGCGCCCATCTGCACCAGCTCGTCCATCCGGAACGCGCGGGGGAACCGGCGGATCGTCAGGACGGGTCCGATCAGGGACAGCGGCGGGACGATCACGTTCACGCGCTCACCGGTCGGGAGCCGCGCGTCCACCATCGGACTCGACTCGTCCACGCGCCGGTTCACCTGCGCGACGATGCGGTCGATGGTCTGGTACAGCTGGGCCTCGTTGGCGAAGCCCATGTCGATGCGGGTCAGCCGGCCGAGCCGCTCGATGTAGACGCTGTTCGGCCCGTTGACCATGATCTCGGTGACGGACGGGTCGGCGAGCAGCGGCTCCAGGACGCCGAGGCCGAGCGCCTCGTCCACGATCCGGCGGACGAGCTGCGCCCGCTCGCGGGTCGACAGCACCGGGCCCTCGCGAGTGAGGATGTGCCCGACGACCTTCTCGAGCCGGGCGCGGCGCTGCGCCATGTCCAGCGTGGCGAGGTCGTCGAGGTTGACCTCCTCGAGGAGGCGCTGCCGCCAGTGGCCGATGTCCGGCCCCGCCGCCTGCTGCTCCGGTCCGCCCTCCCGGCGGTTCTTCAACCCCATCTCAGCCCACCGGCATCTCTACGCGCCGCCGGACGGTGATGTTCAGATGCAGCCCGTCCGCGATCAGCGGCACCTTCGCGCGCACCGTGCAGCGGACGCCGTCGTTCGGCAGCGCCTCGACCGTGATCTCCTTGTCCTTGATCACCTTGGGCAGCGCGGTGTTCGCGGCGTGCGTGCCGGGACCGATCTTGGTCACCGGCTCGTTCAGCGCGACGCCCTGCATCGACGCGGTCCGCGCGCCCGTCCGGGCGGCGTTCTCGACCTGCTCGACCGTCGCGAAGGTGGTGTAGGCCTCGTACGCGCAGAAGAGCGCGGCCAGGACGAACCCGATCCACGCCATGAACTCGACCGACGCCGAGCCCGCGTCGCCGCGCATCCGGATCACCCCTTCCCCTCGTGGACGATCTTGGCCCGGTGGCTGACGGTGATCGGGAGCGTGAAGCCCTTCAGCACCAGCGGCGGCTTGATCGACACCCGGACGTAGCCGCAGTCGGGGTCGCGGGGGCCCGCCCCGTCGCACTGGAGGCCGGTGGGGTACTTCACCGTGAAGCTGTCGTCGTCGGCGAACCGCCCGGACACCCGCTTCCTCGCGGCCTCCTCGACCTCGGCCTGCCCGCCGCCCACCGCGGCGATGCGGGCGCCCTCGTTCGCGGAATGCGTCGTATAGGTCATCGACCAGCCGATCAGGAACGCCTCCCAGACCAGCACGAGGACCATCAGGATCAGCGGCAGCATGCCGGTGAACTCGACGACCTGCCCGCTGTCGCGGGCGGCGGTGGAGAACTCGGGCCGGCGGCGGAGCCGGCGGGTCGCGGGTCGGTTCATGGCGCCCCCGTCATGGCACGTTTGCCGCCGCCCGGGTCGACGGCCGCGGAGTCCAGCACGCCGAGCTCGCCGGCGAGCTGCCGCACCGCCCGGCGGAACCCGTCGTCCTCGACCCGGCTCAGCGACGCGTTGTTGATCGCCTTCTCCAGCGCGCGGAACGCCGGCGGGACGGTCGTCCTGGTCAGCGCCAGCCCGAGGATCCGGGCGGCGAAGTCGGGCTGGATCTCGTTCTTGCGGCTCTGCCGGGTCAGCACCGCGACGACGTCCTCGCTCTTGCGCACGTCCAGCCGCGACCACAGCCGGACCATGCGCTTCGCGGCGCGCAGGCACGGCAGGTCCGGCATCACCGTGATCGCGACCCGGTCGGCCAGCTCGATCGCCGTGACGGACCCCTCCGTCATGAACGTCCCGCAGTCGACGAGCACGATGTCGTACCGGGACCGCAGCGCGCCCAGGATCTGGCGCGTGGCGAGCGCCGTCACGTCCTCGGACCGCTCGGGATCGGACGGCGCGAGCAGCACGTGCGGGCCGTCACCGTGCATGAACAGCGCGTCCGCCAGCATCGTGCCGGTGATCTCACCCGCCACGTCGATCAGGTCGGCGATGCTGCGCCGGTGCACCAGGTCGAGGTAGCTCGGCACGTCCCCGGCCTGCAGGTCCATGTCGACCAGGCACACCGAGCGGCCCGGCTGCTGCGCCGCGGCCAGCGCGAGCTGGACGGCCAACGTCGTCGTGCCGGTGCCGCCCTTCGCGCCCGCGAGCGCGACGATGCGGCCGCGCCGCCCCCCGACGGCGTCCACGTGCCCGCCGCCGATCCACTTGCTCATCCCCCGCGACCACTCCGCGGCGGTGGACAGCCGCGACTGAAGCTCCTCCAGGCTGGGCTGGCGGGACAGGACGCCGCGCGCCCCGGCCTCCAGGGCCCGGGTCAGCGCGCTCTCGTCCACCGTGGTGCAGAGCAGCACCGCGGCGCAGTTCGGGCGCTGCATCGCGATGTCGCGGACGAGGTCGTGCGCGGGGACCGGTCCGATGTTCTCGTCGATGAGGACGACGTCGACGTCCTGCTCGGTGGCGACCATCCCGAGCACCTCGTTGGAGGTCTTGCCGATCGAGACGAGCTCGAACCCGGTCAGCTCGACCATGACGGCGCGGAACGTCGCCACGAGCTCCTGGTCGTCCCCGCCGAGGAGGATCTTGATGTCGCTCATCGGCCCGCCGCGGGGGTGTCGCAGAGCCGGTTCGCGGGCGGCTTCACGTCCTCGGGACCGCCGACGAGCGCCAGCCGCAGGTCCCGGGCGAACGATTCCGCGTACGTCAGCCGGAGGGTCTCCTCCGCGGTGAGCGCGAACGTCACCGGCAGCGCCCCGCTGGTGACGCCGCCGCCCCCGCTCTGCGCCTGGTTCCCGCGGTTGTCGGTGACCTGGCGCTCCGGCCCCACGTTGATGACCTGCACGCGGTTCAGGATCCGGACCGCGCACGGCCCCTTGCGGGCGCCGGTGATCTGCTCGAACGTGCTGTAGACGTCCACGATGGAGCCGTTGACGACCTTGCCCGCCACACCGGTCCTGGAGTCGATCATCACGGCGATCTCGCGCTGCCCCGGACGGAGCGCCGGCCGGTCCTGCAGCATGCCCTGCTGCAGGTAGGCGCCGCGCGGGATGCGGCCCGCCGCGACCTTGTTCTGCAGATCCGGGATCTGCGTGATGAACGCCTCGGTGGCCCACTTCTTCGGGATCTTCGTCTCCCGGACCGCCGCCGCCGCGATCGGCTGGAACGCCTCGATGTCCGTCTGCACCTGCAGGACGACCGTCATCTCGCCCACCGCCGCATCGGCGTCGGCCTGGACCTGGCTGACATAGCCGATGACCGAGATGAAGACGAACACGGCGCCGAGGGCCGCCACGATCATCAACAGGACACCGCGTCGCTGCCGGGGGTTCATCTTGCTCCGTTCTGCGAGGTCGTCCGCTCAGGGGTGCCGGATCGCGCGGAACTCGACCGTTCCGGGGCGGGACGGCTCGTCCGCTTCGACGACCAGGGGGGTCGGGCGGGGGGCGGGGCGGGGG
>NZ_JOFJ01000014.1 GCF_000718255.1 Spirillospora albida | reverse complement strand
CATCTGGCACAACTGGCTCATCGACGCCCCGGTCAAGCGATCACTGATCGCCTACGACCACTAACCAGAGCACTCAAAAACCCCCATCAACGATCTAGGTGTCGTCGAAGCTCTGCGGGACGATCACCCGCAGGGCGTTGGCGAGGATCTCGATGGTGACGGGCGTCCGGCCGCGGATCTCGCCGTCCACGTCGACCTGCAGCGGCGGGTCGGTCGCGATCTCGACGCGGGACGTGGTGCGGAACGCCCTCTCCCGCAGCGTCCGGCGCGGGCCGGTCAGGACGTGCCGCGCCGTCGCGGACAGGAGCCGCTGCCGCCGCTCGTCGCCGAGGCTGTAGACGGCGAGGAGCCGGTCGTCGGGGCTCGCGTCCCGGGCGATGCGCGTCCCGCTGTGGTGGGCGCCGTTCGCCACGTTGAGCTGGTGCGTCTGCACCCTCTCCGTCGCGCCGTCGATCGTGATCAGCGCGGTGAACGCCGGATGCCGGGGCAGCAGCCGCACGGCGGTCAGCGCGTACGCGGCCCGGCCGAGGACCCGCTTCAGGGCGTGCGGCACGTGCTCGGCGACATGGACCGACAGGCCGAGGCTCACCATGTTCGCGAAGACGTGCCCGCGCTCGCCGCCGCCCCGCGGGTCCCCGGTGCTCTCGAACCGGCCGAGGTCCACGTCCGCGACCTTGCCCTCGCCGAGCGTCCGGACGGCGCCAGCGAGGTCGAGCGGCAGCTCCAGGCTGCGGGCGAAGTTGTTGGTGGTGCCGAGCGGCAGGACGCCGAGCGCGATGTCGCGGTGCGCGAGATGCCCGACGGCCTCCGCGATCGTCCCGTCGCCGCCGCCGACGACGACGAGGTCCGGCTCCTCGGCCAGGACGTCGGCGAACAGCTCGGACAGCCCGGACGGATCGGTCACCGGGAACACCCGCACGAACGCGATCCCGGCATCGCGCAGCAGCCGCCGCGCCTCCCCGTAGAGCCGCCGCCCCCGCCGCGACCGAGCGTTGATCACCAGGACGGCGCGTCCGGTGTCCCGGATGCACCCCTCGAGCTCAGCCTTCGTCCGCACCGACCCCTCCTCAAGCCGCCGCCACCCTATAGGCCGGTCGTGAACCTGTATCCACCGGCAGGAAGCGACGAAACCTAAGCGGAACGGGACGTATCAATGATCACAGGGGGCGTTGCCCGCGTGCTCATGGGGTTCGGGGTCCGCGACGTGGCGGGGACCGTGGGCGTCGTCGCAGTGGCCCTCCTCCTCGGAGTGGTGGTCCACTTCCAGGGTGGTGTGGGTGATCCCGTACTCGGTGCGGAGGACGTCCTGGAGGTCGCGGCGGACGGCGTGGCAGTCGCCCTCCGAGTCGACCAGCACGTGGGCGGACAGGGCCGGGTAGCCGGAGCCCACCTCCCACACGTGGAGGTCGTGGATCTCCTCCACGCAGGGCCGCTCGGCCAGGCGGGCGCCCAGCTCGGACGGGTCGATGCCCGCCGGGGCGGCCTCCATCAGCACGCGCCCCGCGTCCCGGAGGAGGCCGTAACCGCTCTTCAGCATCAGGGCCGCGACCACAAGGGAGCCGATCGCGTCGGCGCGGTGGAAGCCGGCCGTCCAGACGAGCAGGCCCGCGATCGCGGTCGAGATGAACGCGTAGAGGTCGTTGAGGATGTGCTGGAACGCGCCCTCGACGTTCAGGCTCGACCGGTTCGCCTTGCCGATCAGCCAGGTGGCGGCCAGGTTGACGGCGATGCCCGCGAGGGACGTCCAGAACACGAGCCGGCCGTCGACCTCCGGCGGGGAGACCAGCCGCTGGACACCCTCGAACACGAAGAACGCGGCGAGGAGGATGAGGGTCAGCCCGTTGAGCTGGGCGGACAGGATCTCCGCGCGGCGCAGCCCGTAGGTGTAGCCGCCCTTGGGCGGGCGGGCGGCGATCCGCATCGCGATGAGGGCCAGGACGATCGCGAACGCGTCCGTCATCATGTGCGCGGCGTCGGAGATGAGGGCGAGCGACCGCGCCAGCAGGCCGATCACGACCTCGCCGGTCATGTAGACGAGGATCAGCGCGAGGGCGCCGCCCAGGTAGCGGCGGTCGGACTCCGCGGAGAGGCCGTGCCCGTGCCCATGGCCGTGCCCGTGGTCGCCGCTCATTCGGCGTCCTCCCCGTGGCCGATGTGGGCGAGCGCGAGGTCGAGCAGCATCCGGACGTGCGAGTCGTCCAGCCGGTAGTAGGCCATGCGGCCCGCGCGGCGGACCCGGACGACGCGGTTCGCGCGCAGCAGCCGCAGCGCGTGCGACACCGCCGACTCGGAGTTCCCGCAGGCCGCTGCGATGTCGCAGACGCACATCTCGCCGCCCTCGAGCAGCGCGGTGATCACCCGCAGCCGGCCGGGGTCGGACAGCAGCCCGAACACCTGGGCCAGTTCGCCGATGGTGTCGCCGTCCGGCAGGGCGGCGGAGACGACGGCGACCTTCTCGGCGTCGACGACCCGCACCGCGCACTCCTCGGCGATATCTGAAGCACTGCTCATATGAGCAAATGTATCGCACTCACGGCCGGTACGACGGCGGGGGCTCCGATCCGGGCGGGATCGGCCCACCGGTGGCGACGCCCTCGGTCCGCATCTGCGGCGACTCCGTGACGGGCGGCTCGGTCGCGAGGCCGGTCGGCCCGGCCGACTCGGTGGGCTCCGCCGGCTCCGCGGGACTCGTGCTGATCTCCGGCCCCGGAGGCGTGCTCGGATCGCCGGGCTCCGGCGTGCCCTGGCCGGAGTCGAGGGGCGACGGGGACCCGGGCGACGGGGACCCGGACGTCGGGGCCGTCTCCGTGACGGGCGGCGGTGTCCACGGGCCGTCGGCGTGGCCCTGCGTCGCCCGCGGCCGCTCGAACCCCCGGGTGGCGCCGGGATCCACGAGCACGAACGACGTCATCGTCCCTTTCCTGGAATCGCGCGGACGGATCTTCGTCACCTCGCGCTTGCGGAAATCCGGCCAGCTCCGGCCACGGTAGTTCGCGTTCCCTGTGGAGATCTTCGTGTCCGGCCGGGTCAAGGGATTGCCGCAATTGCACTTCACGGTCGGCACCCCGTAGCCATTGACCAGAACGCCCATTCCCGCCTGGAGCACGGCCGTCATTCGGGTCGCCCGGCCCTTCTCGTAGCCGTGGTTGGTCACCAGCGTGTCGGCGCGCAGCAGGACCGGCGTCAGCCGCGACACATACCGCGGGATGTCGTCCACCGGGATGCCCTGCACCTTCGCCCACGCCCTCGCCTTCTCCGGCTCGGCCCGCAGGAACGCGATCAGCCGCTCCCGGTCGCAGGTCCCCGCCCGCCGCGTCCCCCCGTACAGGCCCGGCGCGTCGCCGTCCCGCGTCCCGCCCGCCCGGGGCGTCCGCGTGACGTCCTGGCGGTCGGTGTTCGACATCAGCGTGTACGGCTCCGGGCCCGGCGACCCGACGGTCAGCCGCGTGATCGTCGCGCCCGCGTCCCCGCACGCGGTCAGCGTGCCCGCCGCCGTCCCGAGCGCGAGCAGCGCGGCCGCCGGGACGCGGTGACCCGCAATTCGTGAACAAATCTCAAACATCGCGTCCCCCGCTCCGGGATGGCCGAACCTATACTCTTTGATGCGGGCCGGTGCGCATTTGTGCCCGGTCGAATGCAAAATTCTCGGGAGCACCGCACGGGGGGGTGAAGGGTGAGCCCGCAACCGCTCACGGCCGCCGACCCGGTCCGGCTCGGCGGATGCGAGCTGCTCGGCCGGATCGGCGCCGGCGGGCAGGGGATCGTCTACCTGGGCCGGCCCCTCGACCCGGCGTCCGGGCTGCCGCCCCGCGTCGCGGTCAAGCTGCTGCACGGCCGGCTGCTCGCCGACGCGTCCGCGCGCGCCCGGTTCGTCCGGGAGCTGGCCCTCCTGCAGCGGGTCGCCGGGTTCTGCACCGCGCAGATGCTGGCCGCCGACACCGCGGGCGACCGCCCCTACATCGTCAGCGAGTACGTGCCCGGCAGGTCGCTGCGCGAACTCGTCCGGGACGAGGGGCCGCGCGCCGGAGCCGACCTCGACCGGCTCGCGATCGGCACCGTCACCGCGCTCACCGCCATCCACCGGGCCGGGATCGTGCACCGCGACTTCAAGCCGCAGAACGTTCTGATGGGCCCGGACGGCCCACGCGTGATCGACTTCGGCATCGCCCGCGCGTTCGACGCGGGCGCCACGATGACCAGCCAGCCCGTCGGCACCCCCGCCTACATGGCGCCCGAGCAGATCGCCGGGAGGACCGGACCGGCCACCGACCTGTTCGCGTGGGCGGGCACGCTGCTGTTCGCCGCCACGGGCCGGGACCCGTTCGCCGGCGGCGCCATCCCGGCCGTCATGTACCGGATCATGCACGAGACCCCCGACCTCGCCCCGCTGCCGCCCCGGCTGGCCGAGGTGGCCGCCGCCTGCCTCGCGAAGGACCCGGCCGCCCGCCCGACGTCCGAGGAGGCCCTGCTCTGGCTGATCGGCGAGCGCTCGCGGCACCCGACGTCCGCCTCCGAGCCCGCTGCCGAGTCCGCCTCCGGCCTCCCCACGGTCCCGGCCCCGGCCGCGCCGCCGGACGGCCGCCTCAGCCGTCCCGAGCCCGCCCCGGCCGACCACCTCGGCAGCCCCCCTGCACAGGATCGCCCCGGCGTCCCCGCCATGCCGGGCCCGCCCGACGGGCACGGCCCGACCCGCGTCCAGGACCGCCCCGGCCAGCACGGCACCGGTGCGCCCGGAGCGCCGCACGCCCCCGGCCGGGGCCGGGCCGGGCTCCGGCGGGGGCCGGCGGTGATCACCGGGCTGGTGCTCGCCGGGCTGCTCGCGGTGCTGGACGTGGCGGCGCTCGCGATCCTCATCGCCCGCCCCGACCTCAGCGAGGGGCATCGCGGGGGGCTGCTGCCGGTCGTCGCGGCCTCGTTCGCGGTCGTCGCGGTCGTCACGCTGGTCGCGGTGATCCTCGCGTGGAGGGGCAGCCGCGCCGCGGCGTGGACGGTGCTCGCCGCCCGCGTGGCCCGCGTCGCGATGTGGGGCGGATGGGCGATGCTCGTGACCGTCGAGCCGGCCGCGCTCGCCGGCCACGCCGCACTGTCGGCGCTGGTCGTGGTGCTGCTGGCGTACGGGCTGCGCGCCGCGCCGGGAGTCAGCGGACGCGCTCCGACCACTCCCTGAGGTCGCGGCGCTCGATCGCGGCGGCCATCAGATCGGGGAACGCGTCCGGGGTGCAGGCGAACACCGGCGCGCCGAGCGCGGCGAGCGCCGCCGCGGTCTCGCGGTCGTAGCCGGGCGTGCCCTCGTCCGACAGGGCGGGCAGGACGACCACCTGGACGCCCGCCGCCGTCAGCTCCCCGACCCGGCGCAGCAGGACGTCCCGCGGGCCGCCGTCGTACAGGTCGGTGATCAGCACGAGGATCGTGTCCGCCGGACGGGTGACCAGGCCGCGCGCGTACGCGACGGCCCGTCCGATGTCGGTGCCTCCGCCGAGTCGGGTGCCGAACAGCACCTCGACGGGGTCGTGCAGGTGACCGGTGAGGTCGGCGACGCCGGTGTCGAACACGACCAGGGACGTGCGCAGCGACCGCAGCGACGCCAGCGCCGCGCCGAACACCCCCGCGTACACGACCGACGCCGCCATCGAGCCGCTCTGGTCGACGCACAGGATCACGTCCCGCTCGGCGGCCCGGTCCCGCCGGCCGTGGCCGACGAGCCGCTCCGGGACGAGCGCGCCCCGCGCGGGCAGGTAGTGCCGCAGGTTCGCGCGGATCGTCCGGTCCCAGTCGACGTCGGCGGGGCGGCGCGGCCGGCGTCCGCGCGCCGACCGGTCCAGCGCCCCGCCGACCGCCGACCGGACCCGGCCCGCGAGCCGCCGCTCCAGCTCCCGGACGACCGTGCGCACCACCGCCCGCGCCGACTCCCGGGCGCGGTCCGGCAGGACCTTGTTCAGCGACAGCAGCGTTCCGACGAGGTGGACGTCGGGTTCGACGGCGTCCAGCATCTCCGGCTCCAGCAGCAGCCGGGTCAGGTCGAGACGCTCGATCGCGTCCCGCTGCATGACCTGCACGACGGTCGACGGGAAGTACTCCCGGACGTCGCCGAGCCAGCGCGCGACCGACGGTGCCGAGTCGCCGAGCCCGGCGCCGCGCCGCCCCGGCCGGGACCGCCCCGCGGCGCTCTCCCCGGCCCCGTACAGCCTCTCCAGCGCGGCGTCCATCCCGGCGTCGTCGCCGCCGAGCGCGACCCCGGTCCCGTCGGCCTGGCCGCCCCCGAGCACGAGGCGCCATCGCCGCATCCGGTCGCCGTCCGCCGGCGGCGTTCCCGCGCTCATCGGCGATCCTCCGATCGGGGACGCGCCGGCCTCCGGCCGGACTCGCGTGCGGTCATGAAGGCTCCTCCCAGCCGAGGATGTGCAGGACCGTCGCGGCGGCGGGTCCCGCGCGGGTCTCGTCCGGCTCGCCGCCGGCGGGGCGGGACGCGCCGCGCGGCTGTGCGCCCAGATGGCGGGCGCGTTCGCCGATCGAGCGGCGCTCCGCCGCGGTGAAGGCGCCGAAGGTGCGGCGCAGCAGCGGCAGGACGGCGGTGAACGCGTCGGCGGGGAGCGCGGCGATCCAGGCGTCCACCAGGCGGAGCAGCGTCTCGTCGTGGACCAGCAGGAGGCCGCCGCCGCCCAGGAATCCCTCCACCCAAGCGGCCGCGCGGGCGGGCGGCGTGCCGGTCGAGACGGCGCGCGCCATGCGGGACGGGACGTCATCGAGGCGGCCGGCGTCCAGGAGCAGGCGGGTCAGCCGCCCCTCCACCAGGCCCGGCAGCGCGTCCGGGCGCGCGAGCAGGTCGTCCAGGGTGCGGCGCCAGCGGTCCAGATGGGCCTCGTCGTCCAGGAGCGCCAGCGCGCCGTGCACGGCGTCGATCCGGGTGAGGACGCCGCGGGCGGCGTCGTCGTCCAGGCCGGACACGGCGGGCGGCAGGCCGACGCAGATCCGGACGACGAGCCCGTCGGCGACCGTCCGGAGGGGGGCGGCGGCCGTGCCGCGCGCGTCCCCGTACCGCAGCGGCCGGACGAGCGCGGGCAGCGCCGCCATCAGGTGCGCGACGTCGGTGTCCAGGGCGGCCCGGTCGGCGAGGGCCCGCATCACCGCGGGGAGCGCGTCGCCGAGGTCGGCGAGCAGGCACCGCTCGGCGAGGGATGTGAGGTCGGCGAGGGAGGAGGCGTCCGCGGCGAGCGCCTCCGCGCGGGCTGCCGCGGCGGCACCGACGGTGGTGCCCCACGCGCCCGCCTCGATCAGCTCGACGTCGAACTCGGGCCGCCACGCCAGCGTCCATGTCTCGCGGAACGTGCCCTTCGCCCGGCCGGAGTCGCCGGGGACGCCCCACGGGACGTCGAGGAGGCGGAGCCGGTGCAGGAGGCGGCTGCGCTCCCGGTCGGACGGCCTGCGCAGGTCGAGGTCGCGCTCGCGCCTCTCCGGGGCCGGCCGCAGGCGGAGGCGGCGCTGCTCGGCCTGGAGGTCGCGCTGCAGCGGGACCATCGGGGTCCGCTCCGGGACGGCGCCGATCCGCTCCCCGACGACCAGGCGGCGCCGGACCAGCTCGACCGGCTCGTCGGCGCCCTCGCACAGGACCGCGCGGACCGCCTCCGTCACCTCGTCCAGACCGGCGAGCGGGCGCCCGCGCAGCGCGGCCAGCGCCTCCGCGAGCCGCACCGCCTCGATGACGTGCGCGGACGAGACGTGCAGGTCCTCCGCGCGGAGCATCCGGGCGGCGGCGGTGAGCCACCGCTCGACCGGCCGGTCCGGCGCGGTGAACAGGTGGTGGTACCAGCCGGGGGACCGGACGCCCGCCCCGTACCCGGAGTCCTCGGCGAGCCGCCCGTGCGTCCACGGCACCCACGTGACCGCGACCCTGGTCTTCGGCAGGCCGCGCAGCGTCCGGTCGTCGTGCGCCGCCGGGACGGGGCTCCGCAGCGCCGGGACGTGCCACGCGCCGCACACCACGGCGATCCGGGCGAACCCGTCCTTGCGGGCCCGGCGCAGCGCCCGCCGCATGTGGGCCTCCCGCTGCTCCTCCCGCACGTTGCGCGGGCCCGGCCGCTCCCGCAGCGCCGCCATCGCCTCCGCGACGGCGGGGAACGGGGACGGGCCGTCCCCGCGGTGCTCGACGACGTCGTCCCACCAGCGCTCGGCGTCGCCGTACCCCGCCGCCCGCGCCAGCCACCCGAGCGGATCCGACCGGAGGTCCGGCCCGTCCCCGCCCGGCGGCCCGGTGCCGCGGGGGGCCGCCTCCTCGGGGTCGGCGGCGGGCGGGACGAACTGGTTCGCGGCCGGGAGGTCGCAGAAGCGGACGGCCGCGCCGGCCGCCAGCCCGTACCGGATCGCCTGCCATTCCGGGCTGAACTCGGCGAACGGCCAGAAGGCGGAGCGGCGGCCCGCGCCGCCCGCGCCGGGGGAGTACGCCAGCAGGGCGACCGGCGGGACCATGCCCGGGTCGGCGGCCAGGCCGATGATCGGGTCGGCCTCCGGCGGTCCCTCGATCAGGATCGCGTCCGGCTCGACGTCCTCCAGCGCGGTGCGCAGGGCCCGCGCGGATCCGGGACCGTGGTGGCGGACGCCGTAGAAGGTGACATCGCTCATCGGCGGCCCCGCGGGCGCGGCGCGTCCGGCATCAGGAGACCTCCCGGCACGCGCGGTAGAAATCGCTCCATCCAGGACGTTCCCGTACCACCGTCTCGAGGTACTCCTCCCACACGACGCGGTCGGACACCGGGTCCTGGACGACGGCGCCCACGAGCCCGCCCGCGATGTCCGGGGCGCGCAGCACGCCGTCGCCGAAGTGGGCGGCCAGCGCCAGCCCGCCGGTGACGACCGAGATCGCCTCGGCGGTGCTCAGCGTCGCGGCGGGCGACTTCAGCCGGGTGCGGCCGTCGGCGGTGACCCCCGAGCGCAGCTCCCGGAACACGGTGACGACGCGGCGGATCTCCTCCAGCCCCGCCGGTGACTCGGGCAGCTCCAGCGCCGCCCCGATCCGCCGGACGCGGGAGGCGACGATCCCGACCTCGTCCTCGGCCGACTCCGGCAGCGGCAGGACGACGGTGTTGAACCGGCGGCGCAGCGCGCTCGACGTCTCGTGCACGCCCCGGTCGCGGTCGTTGGCCGTCGCGATGACCGTGAACCCCTTGCGGGCCTGCACCTCCGTCCCGAGCTCCGGAACCGGCAGCGCCTTCTCCGACAGGACGGTGATGAGCGCGTCCTGCACGTCGCCCGGCATGCGCGTCAGCTCCTCGATCCGCGCGACCGCGCCGAGCCGCATGGCGCGCATCACCGGGCTCTCGACCAGGGCGGCCTCCGAGGGCCCCTCCGCGAGCAGCCTCGCGTAGTTCCAGCCGTACCGGACCGCCTCCTCCGCCGTGCCCGCCGTCCCCTGCACGAGCAGGGTGGAGTCGCCGCTGACGGCCGCCGCGAGATGCTCGGACACCCACGTCTTCGCGGTGCCGGGGACGCCCAGCAGCAGGAGCGCGCGGTCGGTGGCGAGCGTCGCGACCGCGACCTCGATCAGGCGGCGCGGCCCCACGTACTTCGGCGTGATCATCGTCCCGTCGGGGAGGGCGCCGCCGAGCAGGTAGGCGGTGACCGCCCACGGCGACAGCCGCCAGCCGGGCGGGCGCGGCCGGTCGTCGTGCGCGGCGAGGCCGGCGAGCTCCGCCGCGTACTCCTGCTCGGCGTGCGGCCGCAAGATCTCGGTCACCGGGTGAGCTCCTTCAGCATGTCGGCGCGGAAGCGCAGGGTGGCGGTCAGGTCGTGGACGGCGCGGGGCGTGCCCGGCCCGAGGTCGGCGAGCCTGGCGGCGGCGCCGGGGTCGAGCCGCCGGTCGGCGAGCCGGCACAGCTGGGTGAGGGTCAGCTCGTCGCGCCGGGCGGGCCGGCGGGCGGCCGAGACCAGCGCCGCGACCACGGCGGACGCGAGGACGCCCGTCCACGGCCCCGGCACCCGCTCGAGGACGCGCAGCAGGTCGGGATGGCCGTCCGCCATCCGGATCAGGCCGGCCGCCGCGTCGTCCCGCTCGGCGGCGGGCAGGACGGCCGGCAGGTCGGCGAGCGCCTCCGGCTCGTCCACCACGGCGCCGCCCCTGAGGAGCGCCCGCGCCCACGCGGTGTCGCGCTGCCGCCGCGCGGCCCGAGCCCAGCCGATGTGGACGTCCCGGGCGCCGGTGCCGGCGACGGGGAGGCGCACGATCTCCATGGGCGGGAGGCCGAAGTGATCCGTCCAGGTCGCGAGGGGCGTGCGGGCGAGGATCTCGCGCAGCCACGCCGCCCGCGTGCCGACCGGCCCGCCGCCGTTCGGGGCGAACGACCCGCTCGGGTGGAACGGGACGCCGTCCCGCGCGAGGTCCTCGCCGTGCTCGCCGGGCGGCTCGACGAGGATCCGCGTCCGGGGCCGGCCGTGGAGCTCGCGCCGCTGCGTCCGCAGGCACGCCCGCGCCCGAGCGGCCATCCGCGCCCCGTACGCCGAGCCGGGGAGCCTGGCCAGCAGGTCGGCCGCGAGCTGGCGGACGTCCTTCCCGCGGTCCTCCAGCGCCTCTTCGAGGAACTCCTCGTCCGCGTCCGACAGTCCCCGCTCGAACGTCGCGAGGAGCGCGGCGCGGTCGGGCGCCGCCTCCCTCTGCCACACCGCCCGCAGGGCGCGCCGCGCCGCCGCCGGATCGGAGCCCCGCAGCCGCGCCAGATACGCGACCCGCTGGTGCCGGGTGCCGGTCTCCCACACGTCGTCGCCGCCGCCCGGGTCGTCGCCGGCGCCGACGAGGTACGCCCAGTCGGTGTTCCGCAGGGCGAGCCAGACCCCGCGCCGCCCGGCGGCCCGCGCGATGGACGGCCGCAGCATCCGGTCGCTGCGCCCTCGCTCCAGCAGTTCGGGCAGCAGCCGCGCGGGCACCCGCCACCCCTGCGCCGCCGCGGCGTCCAGCCACTCGGGCAGCACCTTGATCTGCTCCCCGCCGAGGATCCGCGCCAGCCTCCGCGCGGCGGCCTCCGGCACGACGTCCGCCTCCTCGGCGGGCGCCGCCGCGACCGCCTCGACGTCGCGGCGCGGAACGTGCCCCGCCCGCGCCCGGACGGTGAGCAGCGCCGCCTGGTCGAGCAGCCGGCCCGCCCCGCCGTCGCCACCGGACGGCCGCCCGCCGTCCCCCGGGGCGCCGGTCCCGGCCAGGGCGGGCGGGTCGCGGCGTTCGGTGCCGAGGAGGCCCGCGGTGACGTGCTCGTCCCATGCGCTCACAGGGCGACGGCCCCTTCCTCGTCCTGCCAGGCGGTGAGGGGGCGCAGGCCGTGCGGCGTCCACTCTCCGGCGAGGGTGACCGGGCCGCCTCCCGAGACCGCCAGCAGGCGCCATGGTGACGCGAGCCGCAGCGGCAGGGCGTCGCCGACGCGGTCGACGGCGTGCCAGACGTCGCCCGCCCGGCCGACCCGGACGTCCGCCAGCACCGCCGGCCACAGATCCGTCCAGGGGTCGCGCGCCAGCGCCGCCGCGTGCTCGTCGAGGAACTCCCGCACGGACATCCCCTCGGGCTCCGCCGCGCGGGGTGGGCCGTACCGTTCCGCGACGAGGGCCCGCAGCGGCTGCGCACCGGGATAGAAGGCGAGCTCGGCATCGATCTCCGCGCCTGCGCCCGTGTCGGTTCCTCGGCCCGCGCTCGTTCCCAGGGGATCGTCCAGGGCGGCGCCGTTCGGCGCGAACGACAGCACCAGCGCGGCTCTGCCCGTCCGTCGGCCGCGCAGCCAGACCCGCCGCGTCGTCAGCTGCTCCTGCACGGAGTCGCGGCATCCGACGGCGCACCACAGGTCGCGGACGCGCTCGCCCGCGTCCAGCACGTCCCGCCGCGCCACGGTGAACCCGATGCGCGCGCGGACCGAGTCCCGCAGAGCGGGCGGCAGCCCGTCGCACCGCCGGTGGGCCCGGACGAGCAGCCGCAGCAGCGCGTACTCGGCCAGCAGCCGCTCCGGCCAGCCGGGCCGCCGGGGGATCGCGGCGAGCGCCCGGACCGTTCCGGCGAGCCCGCCCGCCTGCGCGTCGACCAGCCGCCGGGCCGCGTCGTCCCACCGCGCCCCGGGGGCCCGTTCGGCGTCCGCGAGCCCGTGCGCGACCTGGTCGCACAGCCATCGATCCAGTTCGGCGAGCCCGTCCGCGACCCGCCGTTCCCGTAGCCCGCTCACCCTCCGAAAACTATCGGGCCCCTACGACATTTCCGCCTATTCGCTGACGACCGGTCGGGCCGGTTGTCAGCGCCCTTTGCCTTGCCGGCGGTGGCGCTGGATAGCGGAGGGACGGGAGGGGTCCGGCCGCTTGCGGCCCGTCAGAATCCGGGGGGTTTGGGAAGCTCGGAGAGGGACGGCGCGTCCGGCGCGAGGAGGGCGGCGCCCGCCAGCAGGGACCCGAGGGCGACGGCGGCGAACAGGCCGACCCACGCGAGGCCGGGCACGCCCGTCAGATGGGCGAGCTGGTCGGCGTCGGAGCTCGGCGCCATGTGGCGGGAGCGCATCCGCTGGAGCTCCACGACCGGGCGGGCGGCGGCCAGCAGCAGGAACCAGGCGGCGAGGTAGGCGAACCCCGCCCGCAGCGTCGCGCCCCCGAACCAGGACACGGCGAAGATGACCGCGCCCGTCCCGACGACCGACAGGACGCCGTAGGCGTTGCGGATCATGATGAGCATCGCCGCGAGGAGGGCGAGCGAGAACCACAGCATGAGCGTGATGCGGCCGCCCGCCAGGAGCAGCGCGAAGAACAGGCCGAGCAGCGGCGGGGCCAGATAGCCCGCCAGCGCCGTGAAGATCATGCCGGGGCCGTGCGGCTTGCCGCGCGAGACGGTCACGCCGGAGGTGTCTGAGTGCAGCTTGATGCCGTCCAGCTTCCGGCCCGTGACCAGGGCGGCGATGGCGTGGCCGCCCTCGTGTGCGATCGTGATGGTGTTGCGCGCGACCCGCCAGGTGGGGCCGTGCAGGACGGCGGCGAGCGCGGTCAGGCCGACCAGGATGACGAGCCACCAGGGCGGGTCGGGCTGCGCGCCGGTCACTCGGTGCCAAAGGTCGGCGATGCCTGCGTTCTCCACGTTCACCCCGGTGTCGTCGTTCGTGATGCCTCACCCTAGGACGTTCCGGATGGCGTCCGCGTTCGGAAATCTCGACCGGAGGTGTGCCATGACCGTGCGGAAGGTCCGCGTCCCCGAGCCGGGCGACCTGGAGGCGGCGTGGCGAGCGGTGTCCGGGGTCCTGGCCCCCACGCCGGTCGTGGCGTCGCAGATCGCGCCCGGCGCGCTGCTGAAACTGGAGACGCTGCAGCCGACCGGGGCGTTCAAGGTGCGGGGGGCGCTCGCGGCCCTGGCCGCGCTGCCGCCCGGGGAGCCCGCCGTCACCGCCAGCGCCGGCAACCACGGGCTCGGGATGGGGTACGCGGCGGCGCGCAGCGGCGCGGACGTGACCGTGGTGGTCTCCACGAGGGCGTCGCGGGCGAAGGTCGAGCGGATCGCGCGGTTCCCGGTCCGGCTCGTCCGGCACGGGACGACCTACGACGAGGCCGAGGCGCACGCGCTGGCCCTGCCCGGACGGTTCGTCTCGCCCTACAACGACCCCGCCGTGATCGCGGGCCAGGGCACCATCGGCCTTGAGCTCGACGCCCAGGTGAGCGGCCCGCTGACGGTGGTCGCGCCGGTCGGGGGCGGGGGCCTGGCGGCCGGGCTGTCGCTGTGGGCGCGGGAGCGCGGGGACGTGCGGATCGTCGGCGTCGAGTCGTCGGTGTCGCGCGGGGTGTCGGCGTCGGTGGCGGCGGGACGCGTCGTCGAGGTGCCGGTGGGGGAGACGTTCGCCGACGGCCTGCCCGGCAACCTGGAGCCCGGCTGCGTCACGCCGGACGTGCTGCGCGGGCACGCGGACCTGACGGCGGTCACCGACGCGGAGATCGCGGAGGCGGTGCGGTTCCTGTTCGCCGAGCACGGTGTCGTGGCGGAGGGCGCGGGCGCGGCGGGGGTCGCGGCGCTGCTGGCGGGCCGGGTGAACGTCACGGGACGTCCCGTCGTGGTGGTGTCCGGTCGCAACATCACCATTCCCGCATATGTCGCCGCCCTGGGGTAGCCGCCGTCCGGACCGGGTGCCCGCCTCGCGTTGTTAATCGTTCTTTCAATTCCGCCACCGGCGCGTTCCGGCTGCCTAACCTCGGGATTCCGCTATCGGGTTACCCGGAGGGAGTGCCGCCGTGCCGGAGGCCGTGATGACGAAAAAGGGGACGGAGTCGTCCTACGGAGAACTTGTCCGACTGGCCTATTTCGTTCTTCCGGGCAAGGGGAAACGGGCCTACCGGCTCGTGCTCGCGCGCCGGATCGTGGACGGCGCGCGCGGCGGCCCGGTGCGCCGCCGCACCCGCGTGCTGCGCCGGGCGATGCGTCCGCCGCGCCGGCTCGACCTCGGGCTCGGCCCGTGGCTGCGGGCGCTGCCGCCGCGGCTGCCCGACCCCGGCCCGATCGGGCCGCTCGCGCGGCTGGAGCCGCCCGTGCGGGTGGCGTACGTGCTGCGGCACCTGGAGGGGCTGCCGCGGTACGCGGTCCACGACCAGCTCGTGCGGATGCGGATCCGCGACCCCTGGCCGGTGATCCGGGCGGCGGACGCGGCGCGGGTGCCGCTCCCGGTGCCGATGCCGTTCGATCCGGTGCTGCGGAACCCCGTGCGGCCCCGTCCGCTGGCGCCGGTCCTCGCGGCCGCGGCGGCGACCGCGGTGCTCGCGGGCGCGCTCATGGTGACCGAGGCCGGCGGGCCCGCGGCCCGGCGGCCGGACGCGGCGGGCGCGCGGCCCGTCGTCCCGCACGCGCTGCGGCTCGCCGCGGCCCCGCCGGACGCCTGGACGCGCGGCTCCCGCACGCTCGACGCCTGGCCCGCGCGCGGGGACCTCGTCCACGACACCGCCCTCATCGAGGGGGCGGCCCGCGCCTGGGCGAACGCGGGCGGCGCGGGCCGGGGGGCGGGCGGCGGCGCGCAGCTGCTCTACGCGGGGACGGCCGGGGGCGAGCGGCTCGTCCTGATGCGGCGCGGGGACCGGCTGGCCCGCTACACGGGGAGCCTGAGCGTCGCGACGGCGGGCACCGACGCGTCCGCGCCGATCCCGCTCGGCGGCGGCCGGTACCTGCTGTCGCCGTGGGACCGGAAGGCGACGTCGCTCGCCGGGGCGGCGCTGCCGGCGGGCGACGGGGTCGTCGGGCCGGTGTCGGCCGGGACCCGCTGCGGCCGCGGCCCGCTGTTCCGGCTCGGCGACCGGACGATCGGGGACCTCGGCGGGCCCCGCGCGGCCGTCCTGACGCACCGCGCGCCCGCCGCCCGCAAGGCCGGCCGGGAGCTCGGCGCGGAGGGGCTGGCCGCGTGGCGGCGGACCGCGTGCGCGCTGCCGGCGCAGTCCGGCCCGGTGACCGAGGCGATGGCGTGGACGTTCTGGACCGGGACGCTGCCGCAGAGCGGCGCGCGGGCCGACTGGGTGTGCGCCCGGGTCGAGTACCCCGGCGGAGCCGTGACGCGGGCCGCCCTGACCGGCGCGAAGGGCACCACCGTGACCGGGACGTGCGACGACCGGCGCCCGGTGAGCGGCATGTGGTGGGAGGCGCCGTCCGGCCGCTGGCTGTACGTCGCCGCCGCCGGGCGCGGGTTCGTGCCGCGGGCGCGGGGGCCGCTGCGCGCGCCGCGCGTCGACGACCGGCTGCTCGTGGCCGGCTCGCCGACCCCGGCGAAGCGCCCGGACCGGTACGTCACGCTCACCGCCGCCGTGGACCGCGAGGTCCGGTCAGCGGACGCTTATCCCCATGGGGCACACTAAGGGAGCGAAGACCGAACGACGTTCAGAAGGGGTCGCGCTATGGGCAAGGGGCCGCTCTCCGGAGTACGGGTCATCGAGCTGGCCGGCATCGGGCCGGGTCCGTTCGCGGCGATGCTGCTGGCCGACCTCGGCGCGGACGTGATCCGCGTCGACCGGGCGTCCGCGGCCGGCACGGGGGCGGGCGCCACCGACTTCACCAACCGCGGCAAGCGGTCCATCGCGGTCGACCTGAAGTCGGACGCGGGCCGGGAGGTCGTGCTCCGCCTCGCCGAGCGGGCCGACGTGCTCCTGGAGGGATTCCGCCCCGGCGTCACCGAGCGCCTCGGCCTCGGCCCGGACGACTGCCTCGCCCGCAACCCGAAGCTGGTCTACGGCCGGATGACCGGCTGGGGCCAGGAGGGCCCGCTGTCCCAGACGGCCGGCCACGACATCGGCTACATCGCGATCACCGGCGCGCTGCACGCCATCGGGCGCGCGGGCGGCCCGCCGCAGGTGCCGCTGAACCTGCTCGGCGACTTCGCGGGCGGCAGCATGTACCTCGTCGTCGGCGTCCTCGCGGCCCTCCTGGAGGCCAAGGTCAGCGGCAAGGGCCAGGTCGTCGACACCGCCATCGTGGACGGCACCGCGCACCTGTCGACGTTCATCCACGGGTTCCTCGCGGGCGGCATCTGGGAGGACGAGCGCGGCGTCAACATGCTCGACACCGGCGCCCCCTGGTACGACGTCTACGAGACGGCCGACGGTGAGCACATGGCGGTCGGCGCGATCGAGCCGCAGTTCTACGCCGAGTTCATCCGCCTGCTGGGCGTGGACGGCGAGGACCTGCCGCACCAGCACGACCGGAACGGCTGGCCGCGCCTGCGCGAGCGGTTCGCGACCGCGTTCAAGGAGAAGACCCGCGACGAGTGGGCGGAGGTCTTCGTGCCCAGCGACGCGTGCGTGGCGCCCGTCCTGTCGATGAACGAGGCGATGACGCACCCCTACAACACGGCCCGGGACGTGTTCCCGGAGCTCGGCGGCCGCCGCCAGCCCGCCCCGGCGCCGCGCTTCTCCCGCACCGACACCGCCACCGACGGGGTCCCCGTCCTGCCGGGCGGCCAGTCCCGCGACGTCCTCACCGACCTCGGGTTCGAGGACGCGGACGACCTGCTGAAGAGCGGGGCGGTCGTCCAGGGCTGACCTGCGCGCCTCCGCGGGTCCGCGGAGCGCGTTGTGAATCTCCTGACAATCGCCCGGGGGCAAATGGCGGATCCGCTCACAAGACCGCGCCGGATCGCGGCCGTACCTTGTGGCGGACCACCCCCGACACGGCGACGAGCGGGCGGAACCGGCGGCCCCACCCCGGCCGGTTCCGCCCTCTCTCCGGCGTGCCCGATTCAGGGAGAGCCCCATGCGTTACCGACGACTCCGCTCCTGGGCGGTCGCCGCCGCGGCGCTGCCCGCCGCCCTCGGCCTCGCCGTGGTGACCGCGCCCGCCGCGCACGCCGAGATCGTCCCGGAGGGGGCGAACGACTGGAAGTGCAAGCCGTCGTTCCTCAAGCCCCGCCCCGTCGTGCTCGTGCACGGCACCTTCGAGAACATGGCGTTCAACTGGCAGAAGCTGTCGCCGGCGCTGAAGAAGGCCGGATACTGCGTCTACGCCCTCAACTACGGCGGCGCCAAGGACGCCCCCATCCAGGGCACCGCCGACATCCGGACGTCGGCCGGGGAGCTGTCGGCGTTCGTCGACAAGGTGCGCGCCTCGACCGGCGCGTCCAAGGTCGACATCGTCGGCCACTCGCAGGGCGGCATGATGCCCCGGTACTACATGAAGAACCTGGGCGGCGCCGCGAAGGTGAACAAGCTGATCGGGATCGTCCCGTCCAACCACGGGACGAACGCGTCCGGGCTGGTGAGGCTCGGCAGCCTGTTCGGCATCACGCAGGCGATCGTGCTGGCCGCGCCGGCCGCCGGGCAGCAGATCACCGGCTCGGAGTTCCTGCAGGAGCTCAACGCGGGCGGCGACACCGTTCCCGGCCCGGAGTACATCGTGCTGGCCACGAAGTACGACGAGGTCGTGACCCCCTACACCTCGGCGTTCCTCAACGGCACCAACACGCACAACATCCTGCTGCAGGACAAGTGCCCGAACGACACCAACGCCCACCTCGGCATCAACTTCGACCCCGTGATGATCAAGTTCGTGCTGAACTCGCTCGACATCTGGGGCCCGTACTGGCCGATCGACTGCGCGAAGCCGCTCGGCTGAGCGACCGGTGCGGCGCCCGGCGGGGGCTCCCGCCGGGCGCCGCCGGGCTCACAACCCGAGCCGCTTGGCCACGATCTCGTTCATGATCTCGTTGGTGCCGCCGCCGATGCCGAGCAGCCGGGCGTCGCGGTAGTGCCGCTCCACCTCCGACTCCCGCATGTAGCCCATGCCGCCGTGCAGCTGGACGGCCTCGTGCACCACGTGCTCGCACGCGTACACCGCCGTGTTCTTGGCGTAGGCCGTCTCGGTCAGCACGTCCTCCCCGGCGAGGTGCCGTTCGGCGACCGACCGCGTGTAGGTGCGCGCGACGTCCACCTGCCGGGCCATCTCGGCTACCTTGTGCCGGACGAGCTGGCGGGACGACAGCGGGCGCCCGAACGTCTCCCGCTCCCGGACCCAGTCAAGGGTCAGGTCGAGGCACCGCTGCGCCGTCGCGTACGCCTGGACGGCGAGCGACAGCCGCTCGGTGACGAAGTTCTGGACGATCTGCAGGAACCCGCTGTTCTCGTCGCCGACGAGGTTCGCGGCGGGGACCCGGACGTCGTCGAACGCGAGCTCGGCCGTGTCGGAGCACTGCCAGCCCATCTTGCGCAGGGGCCGCGACACGCTGAACCCGGGCGTGCCCCTCTCCACGACGATCAGTGAGATGCCGCCGAAGCCGGGGTCGCCGGTCCGCACGGCGGTGGTGACGAAGTCGGCCCGCACGCCGGACGTGATGAACATCTTGGCGCCGTTGATCATGTAGCAGTCGCCGTCGCGGACGGCGGACGTCCGGATCCCCGCGACGTCCGAGCCGGTGCCCGGCTCGGTGACGCCGAGCGCGCCGATCTTGTCTCCGGCGAGCACCGGCCGCGCGAACCGGCCGATCAGCGCCTCGTCACCGGACGCGACGATGTGCGGCAGCGCGATGCCGTGCGTGAACAGCGACGCGATGACGCCGCCGGACCCGCCCGCCTGGATGAGCTCCTCCGCCACGATGAGCGCGTCGACGGCGTCCCCGCCGGACCCGCCGGCGCTCTCGGGGAACCCGGCGCCGAGCAGCCCCGCGTCCGCCGCCTTGCGGTGCAGTTCGCGGGGCAGTTCGCCCGCGTCCTCCCAGTCCGCCAGGAACGGGACGATCTCCCGCTCGGTGAACGTCCGGACGAGCTTTCGCAGCTCTGCCCGCTCGGGGGTATCCCAAGCACCCATCGCGCGCCTCCCACGACTAGAACCGGATTCGGAATCTACCGGGAGCGGCGGAGTGCGGATGACCGGGGGGTCAGTCCGGGAGTTCCCTGCGCTTCCTCTCCGCCCTGCGGGCCCGGCGCTTCACGTCGACGCCGCCCCAGAACGCGAAGCCCTTGATGACGACCTTCGGCGCGCCCGGGACGCCGGGGCCGCTCGCGCGCTCGTCGAAACCGCCCATGATGCCGAGGCCCTTCACATGGACGGTGAGATCGTCCGGGACGATGATCTCCACCCCGCCCATGATCGCGAACGCCCGGATCACGACCTCGTCCGCCGTGAACCGGGCGTCGCGCAGGTCGATCTTGCCGCCGCCCCAGAACGCGAACGCCGAGAAGCGGTGCGGCACGTTCCACACGCCGGCGCGGCGGAACCCGCTCATGACGCCGATGCCGATCCGCCAGGACGGCGCGTCCGGCAGCGGCCGGAAGTCCACCCCGGACGGCAGCGCCGCCGCGTGCGCGGTGCCCGGCACCGGCAGGTCGAGGGTGAGCGGCTCCAGCTCGGCGTAGGTCTTCGCCGCGTACACCGCGTCCAGGCGCTCGTCCAGCTCCTCGAGGGTCAGCCGGCCGTCCCCCGCCGCGTCCCGCAGGATCTGCGCGACCCGGTCGCGGTCGTGGTCGGAGGCGCGCATGGCGGGCGGCCCCGGCGGTTCGACGGGTTCCGGCAGATTCGTCATGGACCCGAGCCTATTCCTCCGCGCGAGCCCCGCCCAAGGGCCCGGACGCGGGCTCCAGCCGCACGACGACGGACTTCGACGTCGGCGTGTTGCTGATCTCGGCGGTGCTGTCCAGCGGGACCAGAACGTTCGTCTCCGGGAAGTAGGCCGCCGCGCAGCCGCGCGCCGTCGGATACGCGACCGTCCGGAACGACCGGGCGCGCCGCTCGGCGCCGTCCGCCCACTCCGAGACGAGGTCGACCATCGCGCCGTCGGCGAGGCCCAGGGACGCAAGGTCGTCCGGGTGGACGAACACGACGCGGCGGCCGGCCTTGATGCCGCGGTAGCGGTCGTCGAGCCCGTAGACGGTGGTGTTGTACTGGTCGTGGCTCCGCACGGTCTGCAGGAGCAGCCGCCCCTCCGGGACCCGCAGGACCTCCAGGGGGTTCACGGTGAAGTTGGCCTTGCCGGTCGCGGTCGGGAACCGGCGCTCGTCCCGGGGCGCGTGGGGCAGGGTGAAGCCGCCGGGTTCGCGGACGCGCTCGTTGAACCGCTCGAAGCCCGGCACGACCCGGGAGATGTGGTCGCGGACGACGTCGTAGTCGCGTTCCATCGCGGCCCAGCCGATGCCGGAGCCGGGCAGGACAGCCCGCGCGAGCCGGCAGACGATCGCGACCTCCGACAGCAGGTGCGGGGACGCGGGGGACAGGCGGCCGCGCGAGGCGTGCACCATGCCCATCGAGTCCTCGACCGACACGAACTGGGCGCCCGACTCCTGGACGTCCTCCTCCGTCCGGCCCAGCGTCGGCAGGATCAGCGCCCGCCGCCCGGTCACCGCGTGCGAGCGGTTGAGCTTCGTCGAGACCTGCGCGGTGAGCCGGCAGCCGCGCAGCGCCGCCTCCGTCACCGCCGAGTCGGGGGTGGCGCGGACGAAGTTGCCGCCCATGCCGAGGAACACCTTCACGGCGCCGTCCCGCATGGCGCGGATCGCGCGGACGGTGTCGAGGCCGTGCGCGCGGGGCGGCTCGAACCCGAACTCGGCGGCGAGGGCGTCCAGGAACGCGGGCGCGGGCCTTTCGTTGATGCCCATCGTGCGGTCGCCCTGGACGTTGGAGTGGCCCCGGACGGGGCACACGCCCGCGCCGGGGCGGCCGATGTTGCCGCGCAGCAGCAGGAAGTCGACGACCTCCCGGATCGTCGCGACGGAGTTGCGGTGCTGGGTGAGGCCCATCGCCCAGCACACGACGACGCTCCGCGCCGCGAGGACGTCGGCGAGCGTGGCCTCGATCTCGGCGCGGGCGAGGCCGGTCGCCTCCAGCACGTCGTCCCAGTCCAGGTTCCGGACGTGCTCCTCGAACTCCGCGAAGCCGTGCGTGTGGGCGTCGATGAAGCCCCGGTCGATGGCGCCGGGGTCGTCCGACTCCAGGAGCAGGCGGTTGAGCGCCTGGAACAGGGCGAGATCGCCGTTCAGCCGGATCTGGAGGAAGCGGTCGGCCAGCGGGGTACCGCGCCCCAGCCCGGAAGGGCGCTGCGGGTTCTTGAAGCGCATCAGCCCGGCCTCCGGCAGCGGGTTGACGGCGACGATCCGGGCGCCCTCCTGCTTGGCGCGCTCCAGCGCGGACAGCATCCGGGGGTGGTTCGTGCCGGGGTTCTGCCCCACGACGAAGATCAGGTCCGCCCGGTGGAGGTCCTCCAGCAGGACGGAGCCCTTCCCGACCCCGATCGTCTCCGTGAGCGCCGACCCCGAGGACTCGTGGCACATGTTGCTGCAGTCCGGCAGGTTGTTCGTGCCGAACGCGCGGACGAACAGCTGGTAGGCGAACGCGGCCTCGTTTCCGGTGCGGCCCGACGTGTAGAAGACGGCCTCGTCCGGGGAGCCGAGCGCGGACAGCTCCTGCGCGAGGACGCCGAACGCCTCCTCCCACGACACCGGCTCGTAGTGCGCCGCGCCCTCGCGCAGGATCATGGGCTCGGTCAGCCGGCCCTGCTGCCCGAGCCAGTGGTCGGAGCGCTCCGCCAGCTCCGCGACGGGATGCCGCGCGAAGAACTCCCGCGTGATCCGCCGCGTCGTCGCCTCCTCCGCGACGGCCTTCGCGCCGTTCTCGCAGAACTCGGCGCGGTGCCGGCGGCCGCCCTCGGGCCAGGCGCAGCCGGGGCAGTCGAAGCCCTTCTCCTGGTTGACGCGCAGCAGCGTCAGCGCCGTCCGCCGGGCGCCCATCTGGTCGTAGGACGCCCGCAGCGCCGCCGTGACCCCGGGGAGGCCCGCCGCCCACTCCTTGGGAGCGGTGACCTCGAGGCCGGCGTCGCTCGGATCGTCGGCGGGCGGCTTGCGGCTCATCCGGTGCCTTCTGTGGAAATCCCCGGCTTTAGCCGTGGGGAGGAAACGGAGCCCCTGCGGAGCAGGTCAGGGGTAGCCCATCCGCCGCCAAGGCGGATGGGCGTCTGGTTACACGTTGCGCTGGTTCTCGACATACCTTTTGACCACCTCCAGGGTGGCGCCGCCGGTGGTGGCGACGAAGTAGGAGTTGGTCCAGAGGGTCGGCATCCGGGACTTGAGGTGCGGGAACTCCTGGCGTAGCAGCCGGGATGACCGGCCCTTGATCTGTTTGACCAGGCGGTGGATGCCGTACTGCGGGTCCACGACCACGAGCAGGTGCACGTGGTCGGGCATCGTCTCGATCGCCTCGATCGGGGCGTCCCGTTCGGCGCAGACGTCCCGGATGATTTCTTTGAGCCGGTCGTCCACCTTGCCGTCGATGACCTTGCGCCGGTACTTCGGGCACCAGACGACGTGGTAGTGGCAGCGGTAGACGACGTTGTTGTTCGACCTGACCTGGTCCATGCCGCGACTATATAGCTTCGTGCTGTATAGTGGCCGGCGTGTCCGAGACAGTGCGTTACACCTACCGCCTGCGGCCCGGCCGCATCGCGGAGGCCGCACTGCTCGACGAGTGGGGCCGCTGCCGGTGGCTGTGGAACGAGGCCGTGCACCAGCAGCGATCCGGCCGTAAGCCGACGTTGGGGAAGCTGTCGAAGCTGCTGACCGAGGCCCGGGGGCGTAACGCCTGGCTGCGGGACGGATCGCAGGTGGCCCAGCAACAGACGCTGCGCGCCTACGGCGCCGCCCTGGACCACTCGTTCAAGGTCAAGGGCCGGGGCCGGCCGAAGACCAAGCGCAAGAAGGACGCCCTGCCGAGCCTGGAGTACACCACCCGCGGCTTCCGGCTCAAAGACGGCCGGCTGTGTCTGCCCGGCAAGGTGACCGTCCCGGTCGTGTGGTCGCGGGAGCTGCCGTCCGAGCCGACCAGTGTGCGGGTCCACCAGGACTCGCTCGGCCACTGGTACGCCTCCTTCGTGGTTCGCCGCGAGGTCGCCGCGGCCCCGGACGCCGACCTGCCCGGCATCGGCGTCGACTGGGGTGTCAAGACCACCGCCGGCACCACGAACCCGGCCTTCGACCTTCCCCACTTCGGCCACCGCCGCCGCTGCGCCGCCGAGCTCGCCAAGGCGCAGCGCACGATGGCCCGCCGACGCCGGCCCAAGGGCCGGCCGCAGTCCAAGGGCTACCAGCAGGCCAAGCGCCAGGCCGCCCGGATCGCCAAGAAGGCGGCCCGGCAGAACACCCACGACGCCCGGGTCTGGGCGAAGAACGTGGTCGAGCACCACCACCTGATCGCCGTCGAGGACTTCAAGCCGAAGTTCCTCGCGAAGACCACCATGGCCCGCAAGGCCGCGGACAACGCGATCGGCGCCGCCAAGCGGGAACTGATCGACCGTGGTACGCGGGCGGGCCGGAAGGTGGTGTTGGTGCCGCCCGCCTACACCACGATGACCTGCTCCGGGTGCGGCGAGAGAACCAATCTCCGCCTCGGACTGGGCGTACGGACTTTCGAGTGCTCGGCCTGCGGCTACACCGCAGGACGTGACCTCAACGCCGCGAGGACGATCCTCGCCACGGCTGAACGCGACCGTGCCAGTGCCGACGACGTAAGACACCAGATCGCCTCCTTCCGGGACGGTGGATCAGATGCGGTCCGAGCTGGGAATCCAGGGCCCGGCCCCGGAGGGAAATCCCCCGGATCTATCCGTGGGGATCGTTAACGCTCACGTCCTCGAAGTGGGATGGCCCCACTGTCGCACGCGGGACGGTGCCCGGCCTACTGCGGCGGGCCCTCGGTCAGGCGAAGGAACACCGACCCCGGGCGGCCGTCGCGTCCCGTCCAGTCGAGCCGGACGCTGTCACCCGGATGGTGCGCGAGCATCAGCGCCGACAGGGTGGCGGGGGAGTCGACCGGCCGGCCGCCGAGCGCGGTGACGGTCACCCCGACCGGGACGCCCGCGTCGGCGGCGGGGGTGTCGGGCACGACCTCGATGACCGTGGCGCCCCGCCCGCGCGCGGCACCGCGCACCTTGACGCCGAGCAGCGCCGTCGGCCCGATGTGCACGGTCGAGGACGGCTCGCCGCGCTGGATCTGCCGGGCCACCGCGAGGACCCGGTCGGCCGGGATCGCGTAGCCGCGGTGCGCGCCCTTGCGCTTGCGCCCGTCGGCGGTGCGTCCCGTGGACGCGGCCGTGTTCATCCCGATGACGCGGCCGGCGGTGTCGAGCAGCGGCCCGCCCGAGTGGCCCGGCCGGATCGGCGCGTTCGTCTCGATCAGATCGGACAGCCGCTCCGCGCCGCCGTCGCTCTCGTTGCGCGCCGTGACGGTCTGGCCGAGGGCGGTGACCCGCCCGGTCACGACGGTCGGCGTCCCGCCCCGGCCGCCCGCGTTCCCGACGGCGGTGACCGGGTCGCCGACGCGGGCGCCGCCGTCGGCCGGCGCGAACGCGGCGGGCCGCAGCCCGGACGCGCCGGTCAGCCGGATCACCGCAATGTCGCCCGTCTTGTCGTAGCCGACGACCTTCGCCCGGTACGTCCGGCGATTGTCGGTGTCGGTGCCCTTGATCCGGGTGGCGCCCGCGATCACGTGGTTGTTCGTCAGCACGAGCCCGGAGGTGTCGAGCACGATGCCGGTCCCGGCCGCGCGGGTCCGGTCGAGGGCCCGCTCGGTGTCGATGTTGACGACCCCCGGCCGGCGTCCGCTCGGCTTCGCCTGCCGCGTCGGGCTCGCCGAGACCGTCGGGGGGAGGTCGGCGCCGCCGCCCGCCTCCACGGGACGGCAGCCGGGGACGAGCAGCGCCGCGGCCGCGAGCAGCGCGAGCGCCCTGCGGTGAGCGGGGCCGTCGGTCACCTGGCCGCCTCCTCGTGGTCCATCCCCCAGGTTTCCTGTTTTCCCCCATGATCCCCGATCCATTCCGATTCGATCAGGAGGTGAAGTACCGCCGCGGGGTCGTGACGAGCATCTGCTCGAGCTGCGCGTCGGTGACGCCCCGCGCCCGCAGCGCGGGCAGGACGTCGTCGCTGATGTGCCGGTAGTTCCAGTTCGGGGCCATCCCCCGCAGCGTTTCGGGGTCGGGGCCGAACCAGTCGATGAAGCAGCTGGCGTCGTGGCTGAGGACCATCCGGTCGGCGTAGCCGCGCTCGCACAGCGCCACGACCGTGTTCACGCGGTCGGCGGTCGAGTTGATGATGTCGATGCCGAACCGGTCCATGCCGAGGATCGCGCCCGTGTCGGCCAGCGCCATCAGGTAGTCGAGGTCGTTGCTGTCCCCGGCGTGCCCGATCACGACCTTGCTGAGGTCGGCGCCCTTCTCGGTGAGGATCTCCAGGGCGCGCCGTCCCGTCTGCGTGTGGCTCTCGGTGTGCACGGTGATCGGCGCGCCGGTCGCCCGGTGCGCCCCCGCGACGGCCCGCAGGACGCGCTCGACGCCCGGTGTGAAGCCCGGCGCGTCCACCGCGCACTTGAGGAACGCTGCGCGGACGCCGGTGTCGCCGATGCCCTCGGTCAGGTCGCGGACGAAGTCGGCCACCATGGGGTCGGAGCCGTCCAGCAGCGTGCCGGGGCCGCGGTAGTGGTACTGGAACGGGACGTCGTTGTAGGTGTAGATCCCGGTCGCGGCGATGATGTTCAGCTCCGGTACCTGCTCGGCGATCCGGGCGACGCGGGGGATGTAGCGGCCGAGGCCCCACACGGTAGGGTCGGCGATCGTGGTGATGCCGCGCTCCACCAGCTGGCGGAGCTTGGTCACCGCGTCGGCGACGCGCTCCTCCTCGTCCCACCAGGCGCCCGAGCCGTAGTTCTGGACGTGCTCGGTGCCGAGGACGAAGACGTGCTCGTGCATGAACGTCCGGCCGAGCTCGGCGACGTCCACGGGCCCTCGGACGGTCTCGACGTCGGGCATGGGTTCCTCCCCGGATGAAGTGACATACCGACCGGTCGGTTTCTGGCAAGCTATGTGCGGGGATGCCGGGGGTCAAGAGGGAGGACGCGGATGGCGGACGGCAGGCCGGTGCGGCAGAGCCCGGTGGAGCGGCGGATCCTTTCCGCCGCGCTCCGGCTGTTCGCCGAGAGGGGCTTCGACGGCACGCCCGTGCAGTCCGTCGTGGAGGCCGCGGCCGTCACCAAGGGCGCGCTCTACCACTACTTCGACTCCAAGGACGATCTCCTCTACGAGATCTACCACTCCCTGATCGCCCGGCAGCTCGCCGACCTCGACCGGGTCATCGCGGCGGGGCTCCCGCCGCGCGAGGCCGTCCGGACCGTCCTGGTCGAGCTGATCCTCAGCACCGCCGAGCACATCGACGAGGCGAAGGTGTTCACGCGCGAGTCGCACCGGCTGGACGACGCGGCGATGCACGCCGTCCGGGCCGACCGGCGCCGCTACCACGTGGCGTTCCGCGGCCTCATCGAGCAGGGCCGGCGGGAGGGCGTGTTCAGTACCGCGACGCCCGCGGAGACCGTCGTGATCGTCGCGCTGGGCATGGTGAACCAGATGCCGTCCTGGTACCGCGCGGACGGGCCGAAGCCGGCCGCCGAGCTCGCGGCGGAGGTCGCCGACTTCGTGCTCGCCGGGCTCGAGGCGAAGTGAGCGTCAGTAGGGCAGGTGACCGGCGGCGGCGACGGCCGCGCCGGTCAGCGCCGTGACCGTCAGCACCGACAGGCTCGCCAGCACCCCCCAGCGCCCCGCCTGGTAGCCGAACGGAACGCGGCCGGCTCCGCGCCCCCGCACCGGCCACGGCGCGCGCAGCGGCACCGTGCCCGGCGGATCCCCTCCCGTGCCGCCGTCCGGGGCGCCGTCCTCGCCGCCCTTGGGGGCGTCGGGCAGCCCGGACACCCAGCCCAGCAGGTCGGCGACCTCGGCGCCCGGACCGCCGGGGGCCAGCCCGGACGCGAAGTACCGCACCTCGCCCGCGACCTGGTCGAGTGTCCGGACGGTGTTGCCGAGCCCGACGCCGCCGAGCCAGCCGCGGACATCGCCGAGGCGGCGGCCGACCTCCGTGCGGACCAGCAGGTCGGTCTTGGTGACGACGACGGCGACGCGCTTCTGGCGGCCCCGGTCGGGACGGGAGCGCAGCTCGTTCAGCACGCGCTGGAAGGTGTCCGCCGGATCCTCGTCCGACGCCGCCCCCGCGCCCTCCACGAGGCCGCGCTCGTCACCGGTCAGGGCGCGCCGCACGTGGGGGAGCGCGAACGGGTCGACGATGAACAGCAGCGCCTCCCCGTGGTCGAGGTAGCGGAGCGACTCCACCTCCGTCGCGCCCGTGAAGTGCTCCCCGGCCGGATCGAACAGGTACAGGATGCGCCGCGCCCGGCCGGGCAGCTCGACGTCCAGCATCGTGGCCAGGGGCAGCTCGGGGCCCGTCTTGGTCAGCCGGCCGCCGCGCTCGAACGCGCGCAGCGCGCCCGCGTACGCCTGCGCGTGCCGCTGCTCGACGAACGCGAGGCGTCCCCGCGCGGCGCGGGCCCGGTCGTGCAGCGCCCGGATGCCCAGCATCATGAACGTCGTCTTCCCGGCGCCGGGCCCGCCGACGAACGGCAGCGGCTCCACCCGGACGCGCCCGATCCGCTCGGGCAGCCGTCCGCCGCAGTGCGGGCAGTACGCGGCGAGCCGGAACCGGCCGAGCGGGACCGTCGTCGGCAGCCGCGCCCCGCACCGGCACACGTGCCGGAACGCGCCCGCCGGGCCCGGCGCGAGGCGGGGATGCCGCGCCCCGCAGCCGGGGCACGCGTACACCGGCAGGGCGATCCGCTCGTAGCAGAACGGATGCGGGCAGGTCTGCAGGATCCGCCCGTAGGCCATGAAGCCGCGCTCGATCGCGGCGAGGACCAGCACGCACGCCAGCCACGCCGCCAGCCACGCGGTCGCGACCGCCCCGTACAGGACGGTCAGCGCCAGCACGAACACGGCGGCAGGGACGGCGGCCGCCACGATCCCGGCGCACAGCGCCGCCCACACCGGGAACAGGAAGAGCCCCCAGAAGCCGCCGACGAGCGTCCGGGTCAGCGCGGCGAGCACCCCGCGGGCCGTCCGCCGGACCCGCGGCACGACCGTCCGCGTGATCGCCCACCAGTCGCGCCACACCTGCCCGAGCAGGTAGTGCCGGTAGGAGATCTCCGGCGCCGCGACCGGTGACGGCCCGGCAAGCGTGACCGGCGCGAGCGTCCGGCAGGCGTGCAGGTGGTAGAGGCCGAGGGCGGCGACCCCTGCGGCGGCCAGCGTCACCGCGAACAGTACCGGGACCACGTACACGACCTGGATCCACATCAGGGCGGCCCAGACGAGGATCAGCAGGATCACGACGATCGGGTGCACGGCGGTCACCGCCCCCCGGTGCGGGCGGCGGGCCCGGCCCGCAGGGCGTCCAGTTCGGCGCGCAGTTCCGGCAGGCCGGACAGGTGCCGGTCGAGCTGCCGGCCGGGAAGCCATCGGGACGCCGTGGCGCCCGCCCACCGCTCCAGCCCGGGGTCGCGGGCGTTCCGCAGGCGCATCCGCAGCACGGCCTCGACCAGCGCGTTGCGCTCGGCCGCCGCCGCGCCGCCGGGCAGCGCGGCGCGGCCCGTCCGGGCGGTGTCGCGCAGTCCGGCGACCCAGTGTTCGCCGACGCGGGCGCGCAGCGGCGGGGGCAGGACGGCCAGCAGCCCGGCGCGGAACCCGGGCGGCCGCCGGCCGAGACCCCGCACGGCGCCGGTGAAGGCCCTCTCGGCGAGCCGGGCGGAGGCGTCGTCCGTACCGGCGAGCGCGCGCAGCGCCGCGGCGGCGGGCGCCGGCCGGTCCGCGCCGACGGCGTCCGCGTACGCCTGGACGACCGCCGCGTTCCGCTCGGAGCGGCAGCCGGGCATGACCGCCCGCACGCGCGCCGCGAGCCGGAGCGCCGTGATGTCGGTGACCCCGTCGCCGCCGTCGAGGGGCATCCTCCCGAACGCCCGCGTCGGCAGGGCGGCGAGCACCGGGTGCGCGCCGCACTCCGCCGGATGCGCGTCCAGCACGGCGAGGCACTCGGAAGCCGTGGGCGGCGCGGCCCACACCTCCGCCAGCGCGGACGCGAGGTCGCCGTCCGAAAGCGGGAGCCGCAGCAGCTCGCCCGTGACCGCCGCGCGGCTGTCCCCGGCGCGGGCGGCGGCCGGCCCCGGCACGGGCGCCGCGACGCGCGGCCCGGCCGGCCCGTTCCGCAGCCACCGCGGGACGGCGCCGCCCGCACGGGTGAGCAGCAGGGCGGCGGCCGCCCGCTCCGCCGGCGTCACGGGCAGCCCCCGGTGGAGGGCCAGCACGGCGGCGGCCCGCTCCCGCGCCTCCGCGCCGCCCTCGCCGGGGCCGACCAGGGCCAGTTCGCCGAGGGCGTCGAGCGCGGCGAGGTCCGCGCCGCGCCAGCAGTCCGCCGCGACGCGGCCGAACAGGGAGGCAGGGGGACCGTCCACGGCGAGGCCGCCGTCCAGATGCAGGCCGGGCAGGTCGGGGGACGCGGCGTGCGCGGCGGCCCAGGCTCCCGGCGTCGTGCCGACCAGGCGCTGCGCGGCGCCGTCCGGGTCGGCGCTGTAGGTCGTGAACGTCAGGCGGGCGGCCAGGTCCATGGGCAGCGAATAGGTGATGAGCGCGAACCAGCGGGCGATCGCCTCCCCGTCGCCGGAGACCAGGACGAGCCGGCCGTGCCCCCGGTCGAGGACGTCCAGGGCCGCGTCCACCAGCCGGCCGAGGGCGGTGTGGGCGTCGCGGTCACCGAGCCACGCGGCCAGCGCCTCCGGTTCGAGCGCCTCGCCGGGCGGCAGCTCCTCCAGCTCGGGGAGGAGGTCGCCGCCGGCGGGCCGCGACGCCCAGAGGGGCGCCCGCCACAGCTCGGCGGGGCGCACGCCCTCCAGCTCGCCCGGTTCGGCGACGACGGCGTGGGCGAAGAAGTTGCCGTGGCGCCCCGAGTAGTCGCGCCCCAGGTAGCGGCAGCACAGCAGCAGGGGGCGGCCGTCCACCCGGTCGTACAGGAACGCGACGGGGAACCGGTTCAGCGCCGCGTCGTCGGGCACGTCCGGCGGCGGGCGATACGCCAGATGAGGGGTCACGGCCGCGCGGGCACCGGCGGGAAGGCCGGGCGTCTGCGCGACGAACTGGAAACCCGCCCGGCCGGTGGGCCCCCGCTCGGCGGACGTGTAGTGCAGCTGCCACGCCATCGCTCACCCCTCCCCGCCGGGCGGGACCGCCCGGATCCCCTCCGGCCGGACGCCCAT
Source organism: Spirillospora albida (assembly GCF_000718255.1). Classification (GTDB taxonomy): domain Bacteria; phylum Actinomycetota; class Actinomycetes; order Streptosporangiales; family Streptosporangiaceae; genus Spirillospora; species Spirillospora albida. The sequence goes on along the minus strand of NZ_JOFJ01000014.1, from coordinate 288,872 downwards.
GTCAGCCGCCTCCCGGGCGGGTGCCGGCGAGCATGCCGAACCGGTACAGCAGCCACAGGAGGGGGTCCTCGGCGCGGTGGGGGCGGACGCCGCCCGCCCCGACGCGGTCGCCCGCCGGGGCGGCGCCGAGGGCGGACAGGCCGAACAGGGCGTGGTCGGTGTACTGCTGGGCGAGGTAGGTGTCGAGCCGCCCGGCCTGCCGGTCGTGCAGGAGGGCGCGGACCTGCGCGTCCACGGCGTCCCTGTCGTCCAGGTCGAGGACGCCGGAGCCGCTCCGGGAGCGGTGCAGCGCGGACTGCCCCGGCGGCTCCGCCCCCAGCATGTCGATCTTGGTCAGGGCGACCGCGACCGGGACCGGGAGCCGTTCGCCGGGAGCGGTGCCGTGCCGCCGCCGGAGGGCCTCGGTGACCCGGACGATGATGTCGATCGGGTCGTCCTGGACCGGGGCGTCGCCCGCGCCGCGCCCGCCGGGCAGCTCCATCGGATCGACGAGCAGGACGACCGCATCGGCCGCCTCCAGGTAGCGCAGGTGCAGGTCGGTCACCTCCCGGCTGCGGAGGTCCTCGCCCGCGCTGTCGAACAGGACGAGCGCGAGCGAGTCGGTCCGGTCGCGGCGCAGGCGGGCGCGCCGGGTGCGGGTGAGCAGGTAGACGAGGGGCTCGCGGGGCGCGGTCGCCGCGCTCGTCGTGGTCGGCGGCAGCCGCCGCTCGGTGAGCAGCGGCCGGGCGAAGTCGCGCCGGTACCGCTCGATCGTGCGGTCGTCGCAGGCGACGAGGGACGCGTCAAGCTCGGTGCCGACCCGGTTCATCAGCTCGTGCAGCAGCACCGCGATATAGGTGCTCTTGCCCGCGTTCTTCGCGCCGACGAGCGCGACGATCCGGCCGGGATGGGCGCAGTACGCGGCGGGGAGCGGGTTGTGGCACCGGGGGCAGGCGCGGTTGCCGGTCGGGCCGCCGCAGCCGGGGCACTCGGCGCGCCCCGACCGGCCGGGCGCGGCGAACACGGGCGGCAGCGACGCGTTCGCGGTCGAGCCGGTGTAGGCGGCGAGCTCCTCGTCCAGGACGGGCGCGCAGCCGCCGCGCCGCCCGGCTCGGCCCCGGCAGCGGAACAGGATCTCGCGGGGCGCGACGGACGCGAAGCAGTACGGGCACGTCACGTCCCGGCGGCCGCTCATCGCCCGGCCCGCATCCGCCGGACGGGCGGATCGCCCAGCTCGACGTCGTCGTCGTCGGCGAAGCAGCGCAGCCAGTGCGGCCCGGCGGCGGCCGGCGCGGGCACCGACACCTCGCCGGGGACGGGCACCGAGTCCCACGCCGCGAGCGTCTCGCCGTCCGCCGCGCGGTGCGGCATCACCCGACCGGCCCGCCGGACGAGGCTGAGCCGCCGCACCCGCAGCGGGCGCGGCGCGGACAGCCGGACGGTCAGCTCCCGCCGCCACGGCGGGCCCGTCCGCACCAGGTCGTACCGGACGACCGTGCGCGCGGCGACCACGGCGGTCACGGGCCGCCCGGTGACCGGGGTCCCGCCGGACATCCCGGCCGCCGCGACCGACACCTCCACCGCCTGGTCCTCAGGGACCGGCAGCCGGATCCCGCCGCCGGTCTCGTACGCGGCCCGGGACACGGTCTCGGTCGCGGTCGCGCCGCCCGCGCGGCGGGTCACCTCGACCTCGGCGACGCCGTCCGGCCAGTCGAACCCGACGTGCAGGTACGCGCCGCGCCGCTCGGTGATCAGCCGGCCGGGCGGCGGCAGGTTCAGGTGCCGGTGGCACGCGCCGATCGCGGCCTCGTCGCCGACGGCGGTGACGGCCAGCAGCCACCCGTCCCGGCCCGGCCGGACCGCGAGCCCCCGCCCGTCCGGGACGGCCGTGAGCCGCCGGGTCGCGCGCCGCACCTCGGCGAGCGGGACGAGGGCGCTGCGGGGCCAGGGCGGCGGCGCGTCCGCGAGGACGAGCTCCACCGTCCCGTTGCCGGGCTCCTCGAACCGCACCCGCAGCAGCCCGGGATCGGCCGGGTCGGGCTCGGCCGCCAGCTCGAACACCGGCTCCGGCGGCGCGCTCGGCGTGACCGTCGCCGTCACCCCCGGCGTGCCGGTCTCGCGGCCCGACGCGTCCAGGTAGACGGCGCTCACCCGGTAGCGGAGCGCCGCGCCGTTGGGGACGCGCTCCCGGAACCCGTCGCGCGTCGCCGGCACGCCGCGCCCGTCCCGGGTCACGACGATCCGCGCCGCCTCCTCCGGGCACCGCCACCGCCCGGTGACCACTCCGTCCCCCGCCGCCAGCACGACGTCGGCCGGCTCCGGCCGGACGACGACCGGCCCCGCCACCGCCCCGGCCGCGACCGCGTCCTCCCGCACCGCGAAGACCGCGTAGTGCAGCGGCACGTTGACGGGCGCCCGCACGTCCCGCACCGCGCCGCCCGCCTCCTGCCCGGTGATCCGCTCGCCGTCGGCGGGGTCGCGCGGCGGGCGGTCCTCGCGGCGCACGACGGCATGCCGGACGTCCCCCGCGGTCGACGGCGACGGGGTCCACGACACGCGCACCGCGCCGCCGTCGACGTCGGCGTGCACGGCCGGCACCGGGCGGGGCGGGAGGGAGCGGCGGTGCCGCTCCGCGCCGGGCAGATCGCGGACGAGTCGGAGCGCGTCGGCGAGGAGCAGCCAGGCCCGGTCCGGGTCGGGTTCGGCGGCGGCCGTCTCGCGGAGCCGCAGCGCCGTGTCGAGCCGCCGCCGCGCCTCGGCCGCGAGGACGGCCTCCTCCGGCGGATCCCCGTCCCGGGCGGGCGGTTCGGACGCCTCCGCGAGCGCGGCCGCCGCCTGGACCTCGCCCGCGTCGAGAAGCGCCCGCAGCCGCCCCGCGAGGCCCCCCGCCGGGCCGGACTCGCGGACGAGCGCGAACACCAGGCGGCGCGCGTCCTGCTCGGCGACGCCGAGGCCGCCGGTCGCGTAGCGCAGCAGCGCCCGCTCGGAGGCCCGCTGCCGGAGCCGGTCGCGGAGCCGGTCGACCACGTCGAACAGCACCAGCTCCGCCGGGTCGGCGGAGCGCAGGGCGGCGAGGACCGTGTCGGCGTGCGTGGTGCTCGTGTCGCGGCTGCGGCGGGCCCACCGCGCCCCCGCCGCCGCGACGGCGTCCGGGCCCAGCCCGGCGGGGGCGGCCGGGGACGCGAAACCGTCCACGACGTGCATCGGCGCGGTGCGGGCGCCGAGGACGAAGGCGGCGAGGTGCCGCGCCCCCAGCACGTCCAGGGATTCCCGCACCTTCCGGTAGGCCGGGTAGGGCGGGCGCGCGGGCAGCGGGTCCGGCTCGCGGACGTCGATGCCCTCCGCCGCCGCGAACGCGGCAAGCTCGGCGGGCGCCACGCCGGCGGTCCGGGCGATGGCGTCCAGCTCGCCGGGCGTCACCATCAGCGCCGCGCCCGCCGCGTCGGCGAGCCCTTCGCGTGCCTGCTCGCCGCGCCGCTCCGCGCGCTCCCGCCCACCGCGAAGCCGCGCCCGCAGCGGGTGGAGGTCACCGCGCTCGGCCGCCTGGAACAGCGGGACCAGCTCCCGGTGCTCGGCCTCCAGCCGGTCGATCAGCTTGCGGAACTTCAGCTGCCCCCGGGCCCGCCGCCAGCACCGCCGGACCTCCCGGACCCGGGCCGCGACCGCGTCCGGCGTGAGGGGATCGGGCAGCGCGTACCGCACGCGCAGGTCCTCGGGCGGCCGGTCGCCCGCGGCGCGCGCGGGCTCCAGCACCTCCGCCCGGTACGCGTCGTCGAACGCCCTGCTCGCTTCCATCGGGGGCGGCCCGTCAGCTCACCTTCACCCGCGACAGGGCCTTGCGGGAGCGTTCGACGTCCTCCTGCGACATCCGGCCGACGTCCACCTTCAGCTCCAGCCGCTCGCCGGTCTCCTTCTCCACCGCCGTCACGTTGAGCAGCCCGGACGCGTCCAGCGCGAACGTCACCCCGATGGGCCAGCCCGCCTTCTTGCCGGGCGGGACCCGGATCTCGCCGGTCGCGATCTCGGTGTTGTCGATCAGCTCGGCGGACTCGACGCTGCCGGCCTGCTCCATCACCCGGATGTCGGCGGACGTCTGGTCGTCGTAGACGGTGAAGAAGTCCTCCGTGCGGCCCGCCGGGAGCTCGTCGTTGGCGTGCACCAGGTGCGCGACGTGCTCGGCGCCCGTCTCCCGGTCGACGACGACGATCCCGAACGCGTGCGAGGCGACCGTCCGGATGCGCCGCCCGGCGATCTGCGCCCGCTGCTGCGCGGACAGGCCCGCGCGGCTCGCCATCTCCTCCGCGCGCTCCTCCTCGCCCGCGCGGACGAGCCGCCGGTACGTCTCCTCGAACGCGTACAGCGCGGCGCCCTTCGCGACCGCGAGGTCCGGGTCCTGCAGCCGGGGCGCCTGGCCCAGCTCGGTCTCCAGCCGCGCCGCGACCGCCGGCATCTTCGTCGAGCCGCCGACGAGGACGATGTCGTCGTACTCCTCGACGCCCTTGTCCTGCGCGGTCGCGAGGGTCCGGCCGGTGATCTCGACGGTGCGGTCGAGGAGGTCGCGGGTCAGCTCCTCCAGTTTCTCCCGCGTCACCTCGACCGCCGCGACCCGCCCGCCGTGCATGACCCGGACGGTGTGGGACGTGCGGGACGTGAGCGCCTTCTTCGCGTCCTCGGCGTCCCGGCGCAGCTGCTGCTCGGTCTGCCGGTCGTCGAGCGGGTCACCCGCGTCGGGGTGCTCCTCCCGGAACCGCTCCGCCAGGTACTCGACGAGCCGCGCGTCCCAGTCGGCGCCGCCGAGCTCGTGGTCGCCGTCGGTGCAGATCACCTCGATGTGGCCGCCGCGCAGCGCGATCACGGTGGTGTCGAACGTGCCGCCGCCGAGGTCGTAGACGAGGATCGTGCGGTCGGCCTCGGGGTTCAGCACCCCGTAGGTGATCGCGGCGGCGATCGGCTCGGACACGATGTCGATGACGCGCAGCCCGGCGATCGTGCCCGCCTTGCGGGTCGCGTCCCGCTCGGCCGCGCCGAAGTACGCCGGGACGGTGATGACCACGTCGCGGGTCTCGTCCCCGGTATTGGTCCGCGCGTCCGTCGCGAGCTTCAGCAGGATGAACGCCGACAGCTCCTCGGGCGCGAAGTCGGTGCCCCGGATCGGGCGGGTGACGTCCCGGCCCATGTCCCGCTTGATCAGGCTGACCACGTTGTCGGGGTCGAGGACGGCGGCGTCCTTCGCGGTCGCGCCGACGACGACGTTCTCGTCGGTCTCGAAGTAGACGACGGACGGTGTGGTGTCGGTCCCCTCCAGGTTCCGCAGGACCGCGGGCCGCCCCACATCGTCGATGGAGGCAATGCAGGAGTACGTGGTTCCCAGGTCGATCCCGTAGACAGCCATGTCCCTCTCACCTGTCGGTGCCGAGTCCGGAGTTCAGTGCCCTGTTCGTCGTCCCGTCCGCGCCGCCGCCGAACCTCCCCACGGCGACCTCGGCCTTGCGCAGGACCCGCCCGTCCTGCTCGAATCCGTCCGCCCGGACGGTCACGACCGTGTCGGCGAGCCCGGGGTCGGTGACGGCGGCGGCCTCGACCGGCCGGTGCCGCGCCGCGTCGTAGGGGTCGCCGGGCTCGGCGGTGAACCGCTCGACGCCGATCCGCGCGAGCGCGTCGGCGATCTCGTCGGCCACCGCGGTGAGCAACCGCGCCGTCTGGGCGGGATCGGGTGGATCGCCCGGCCGGGAGAGCCGCTCCGCCGCGCGGTTCGCCTCGTCGTGCAGCCGGAACAGCGCGGCGCGGACGGGTTCGAGCATGCCGAGCAGCTCCCCGCGGCGGAGCCGCTGGTTCTCCTCGTGCAGCCGGTCGATGACCGCCTCCCGGTGCGCGGCGCGCTCGTGCTCGCGGTCGAGGCGCGCGGAGAGCCCGGCGAGCGCCGCCGCGACCTCGGCGGGGAAGGCGTCCTCCTCCGGCCGGTCCCGCCGGCCCGTGTCGCCGGACGGCCCTGGCTCGGCTCCAGCGCCGTCGTTGACCGGGTCTTCGGGGTCCCTCGACACGTGCAGTTACCTTAATGGTGCGGCGGTGGGCGGCGTAAGACCTGCTGCTGACGTATACGTGACCCTAGTTTGCCGCCTGGCGGGCATTCCAGCATGGACTTCTCCATGCCGACACGTGCGGGTAACGCGGGGGAAACGCGACCCGGGGAACCTGGACGCACGGCCTGGACAGGCACGATGGCGAAACGGGGGAGGTGGCGATGTTGCTGCGGATACGCGTGCGGCTGCCCGACCGCCCGGGCGCGTTGGGGCAGGTGGCGCGGACGCTCGGCGCCGCCGGTGCCGACGTGGTCCAGATGGCGGTGCTGGAACGCGACAACGGACGGGCGCTGGACGATTTCACCGTCGTCTGGCCGGCCGGCGCGGCGCTGGAGCGCCTCATCGACGGGCTCGGCAGCGTGCCCGGCGTCGAGGTGCTCGGCGTCTGGCCGACCGTGGAGCCGCAGGGCGCGTTCCCGGACGCGGCCGTGATCGGCCAGATCGCCGCCGTCCCCGAGCACGGCCACAAGATCCTCACCGACGCGGCGCCGGGCGTGCTGAGCGCCGACTGGGCGTGCCTGGCGCAGATCGCGGCCGGCGGCCGGGCCGGCGTCGTGCACGTCAGCGCCGGATGCCTCGACCTCGCCGAGCTGCCCGCGCTGGAGCCGCTGCGGCCGCGCGCGTTCACCGCGCCGGACGGCGTCCGGTACGCGATCTGCCCGCTCGGCGACCAGGTGCTGGTCGTGGCGCGGTCGGGCGCGCCGCCGTTCCACCGGACGGAGGTGTGCCGGCTGGAGCAGCTCGCGAGCGCGGCGACGGCCGTCCTCGCGCGCGGCCTGGTCCGGATGCCGGGATAGGGCCCCGGTGGGACGTGCCCCGGCTCCGGCGGAGGCCGGTCAGAGCAGGGCGAGGACGCCGTCCAGTCCGGTCAGGCACGCGTCCGAGCCGAGCCCCTGCGCGACCAGGGACGCGGCGGCGGTGCCCCAGCGGGCCGCCTCCGGCACGTCCCGGCCCTGGACGAGCCCGGTGATGAACCCGGCGCAGTAGGCGTCGCCGCAGCCGGTCGTGTCGACGACCTCCACGGGACGGGCGGGCAGCCGGTGCACGCCGTCCCGCGTCGCGACCAGGCTGCCCTCCCCGCCGAGCGTCACCACGACCGACGCCGGCCCTTCGGCCAGCAGCGCGCGCGCCGCCTTCTCCGGGTCGTCCTCCCCGGTCATCGCCGACGCCTGCTCCTCGTTCGGCAGGAAGTGGTCGACGTGCGGCAGGAACGAGGCCGCCCCCCGCACCAGGTCGGGCATGTTGGACAGCAGGTCCATGGTGACGACGGTGCCGCCGGCGCGGGCCGCGTCGAGGACGGTGAGGAACGCGGGGTCGTTGAGGCCGAACGTGACGTCCGGGCCGCCGAGGTGGACGACCCGCGCGGCGGCGAGCAGCCCCGGCCCGACGGCGCTCGCGGTGAGCGTCAGGTTCGCGCCCGGCACATGGAAGCTGGGGCGGCCCCCGTCGGGGCGGATCGGCAGGATCGACGCGCTCGTCTGGTCGGTGGTGCGGCGGACGAGCCCGGAGACGTCCACCCCCTCCCGCCGCATGATCGTGACGAGCAGGTCGCCGAGGTCGTCGTCGCCGATCGCGCCGACCGACACGACCTGGTTGCCGAGGCGCGCGAGCGCGACGGCGGTGCCGGCGGCGGCGCCCGCGGCGGTCACCCGGATCCGGTCGACGACGACCGTGTCCTGTCCTTCGGGGATGCGGTCGACGGGCCTGGCGAGGACGTCCAGGATGTGCGCGCCCAGGGTCACGACGGTCATGGCGCTAGCGTAGGGCGTCCGGCGGTTAACGTGAAAGGGATTCGCATGTTGCTGGAGGACGAGCGGGCCGCGCTGTGCGCGATCGGACGGCGCTGCGCGGAGGCGGGCCTGGTGACGGGCGCGTCCGGCAACCTGAGCATCCGGGTCGGCGATCTGGTCGCGGTGACTCCGGGCGGCATGATGCTCGACCGGATGGAACCCGCCGACTGCCCGGTCGTCACCATGGACGGGAGGCTCGCGGAGGGGGAGCGCGCCCCGTCCTCCGAGACGCCGATGCACCTCGCGCTCTACGAGGCGACCCCGGAGCGCGCCGTCGTCCACACCCACTCCACCTATGGCGCGGTCGTCGCGACGACCATGACGGAGCTGCCGCCGATCCACTACAACACCCTCCTGCTCGGCGGCGTCGTCCGGGTCGCCGACTACGCCACCTACGGGACGCCGGAGCTGGCGGAGAACGTCCGGGCGGCGATGGAGGGCGGCAAGCGGGCGGCGCTGATGGCCAACCACGGAGGCGTCGCCCTCGGGCGCGACCTGGACGAGGCGTTCGAGAACGCGCGGCTGCTCGAATGGCTGTGCGGCGTGTACGTCCGGGCGAAGGCGATCGGCGAGCCGCGCGTGCTGACCGAGGCGGAACTCCTCGCCGTGCTCGAGCGCGGCCTCGCGCCGCCGGAGTGGCCTCCGGTATAACCTAACGCTTGTTAGGTTATACCGGGAGGTCGCGTTGCCCTTCGTCCGGATCGACAAGCCACGGCCGCACGTCACGCTCATCACCCTCAACCGGCCCGAGCGGATGAACGCCATGGCGTTCGACGTCATGGTCCCGTTCCGCGAGGCCCTCGACGAGGTGAGCCGCGACAACGACACCCGCGCGGTCGTCGTCACCGGCGCAGGGCGGGGCTTCTGCTCCGGCGCCGACCTGGAGAACCCCGGGAACATCCCCGGCATCGACGGGCTCACGCTCCCCACCATCGCGCTCCGGTCGATGGAGCTGCTCGACGACGTCGTCCGGACGATGCGGCGCGTCCACCAGCCGGTCATCGCCGCGATCAACGGCCCCGCGATCGGCGGCGGCCTCTGCCTCTCGCTCGCCGCCGACATCCGGCTCGCGTCCGACACCGCCCTGTTCCGCGCCGCCGGGATCAACAACGGGCTCACCGCGAGCGAGCTCGGGCTCAGCTACCTGCTGCCGCGCGCGATCGGCGCGTCCCGCGCCTTCGAGATCATGCTGTCCGGACGCGACGTCGACGCCGCCGAGGCCGAGCGCATCGGCCTCGTGTCCCGCACGGTCGCCGGCGACGAGCTCCTGGACGCCTGCTACGACCTCGCCGAGCGCATCGCCGCCTTCAGCCGTCCCGGCGTCGAGCTGACGAAGCGCTCGCTGTGGTCCGGCCTGGACGCCGCGAGCCTCGACGCCCACATCGGCCAGGAGGGCCTCGCGCAGTTGTTCGTCCGCCTGACGACCCGCAACTTCGAAGAGGCGATCAAGGCGCGCAGGGAGCACCGCCCGCCCGAGTTCGAGGATTGATGGCAGTCTGGGAGCATGCCCAGGCTCGACCCGGACGCGGCGCGCCGGCTGCTGGCCGGGGCGCCGGTCGCGCGCCTCGCCACGGTCGGCGAGGACGCCCGCCCGCACCTCGTCCCGGTCACGTTCGCCGTGCACCGGGGCGCCGTCTACACGGCCGTCGACCACAAGCCGAAGACCACCCGCGACCTGCGCCGCCTCGCGAACATCCGCGCGAACCCCCGCGTCGCCCTCCTGGCCGACCACTACGAGGACGACTGGACCCGCCTGTGGTGGGTCCGCGTCGACGGCCACGCGGGCATCGTCGCGGAGCCCGCCCGGATGCGCGAGCCCCTCGCGCTCCTCGCGGCCCGCTACCCGCGGTACCGGGACCGCCCGCCCGAGGGCCCGGTGATCGCGATCACGATCGACGGCTGGACGGGCTGGTCGGCCGCTCCCGGAACCGGATGATCGCCTCGGCGACCCGCTCGGGGAACTCGGCGTGCGGATGGTGCCCCGCGCCGTCGATCAGCACGACCTCGCCGCCCAGCCGCCGCCCGATCCACTCCGCCTCCGCGACGGGGTCCGGCCAGTCGATGTCGGCCGTCCCCATGATCACCAGGACGGGGACGGCGACCCGGTCGAGCCGCGCCTCGGCCTCGGCGTGCGACATGGACATGTAGGCGCCGATGACCGCGGAGCGCCCCGGCCGCCTGAAGCTCGCGTCCAGCGCGGCCCTGTGCTCGGCGAAGTCGGCCGGCGGGTTCGGCTCCCACTTCGGGTAGTAGGACATGTAGAGGGGCCGCGCGAGACCCGGGACGCGCAGCAGCGCGGTCGTCAGCCTCTGCGCGAGTCCGGCCTTCCCGTCCCGGACGAACGGCCCCGACAGCACCAGCCCGTCGATCAGCTCGGGCGCCTCGGCCGCCGCCCATACGCCTGCGGCCGCGCCGTTGGAGCAGCCGTGGACGAGCGCCGGCCCGGCGTCCAGATGGCGGAGCAGCGCGACGAGGTCGCGGCCGAGCGGCGTGCTGCCGTACTCCGGCCAGCCGGCGTCGCTGTCGCCCATGCCCCGCTGGTCGACGGTCACCACGCGGTACCCGGCCGCCAGCAGCAGCGGCCTGAGGTGCCGGTACTGGGAGCGGAGGTCGAGCATGGACGGCAGGCACACGATGAGCGGCCCGTCGCCCTCGTCGTCGTAGGCGAGCCGCCCGCCGGGGAGTTCGAGGTAACGGGTCCCGCCCATGATGGCCCCTTCGTCGCTATGATGCCTAGCCCTATGGCTAATAACATTAGCCATAGGGTCGGGCGACGTCAAGAGGTCAGTCCCAGGCGTCACCGATCCGCCGCAGGGCGGCGGCGTACTCGATGCGCTCCGCCCACTCCGCGGGCCACGCGTCCATCCCCAGGTGGGCTCCCGCGAACGCCCCCGCCAGGCACGCGATCGAGTCGGAGTCCCCGGACGAGGCGGCGCCCCGCCGGATGGCCGCCACGGGGTCGTCCGGGAAGAGCAGGAAGCACAGCAACCCGGTGGCGAGGGCCTCCTCCGCGATCCACCCGGCGCCCGTGGCCAGGCACGGATCGGAGGCCCGATCGCCCTCGGCCAGCGCCGCGTCGAGCCGGTCGAGCGCCCCGAGGCACTCGTCCCAGCCCCGCGCGATGAACGCCGCCGGGTCGTCGACGCCGGGCCGCCGCCACAGCTCCCCGAGCCACCGCTCGTGGTAGACCGTCCGCTGCTCGCGGCAGCGCGCCCGCAGCGCGCCGGGCAGGTCCCCGGGCGCCGTCCCGTCGGCGAGCCACCGCAGCGCGAACGCGGTCAGTTCACTGGCCGCGAGCCCGGTCGCGTGCCCGTGCGTCATCGCCGCCTGGAGCTGCGAGGCCCCTGCCCGCGCCTCGTCCGGCAGTCCGGGCGCGAGTCCGACGGGCGCCACCCGCATGTTCGCGCCGCATCCCTTGGAATGGAGCTGCGTGGCCCGCACCCACGGCAGGCCCCGGTCGAGTCCCTCGCACGCCCGCAGGCACGTGTTCCCCGGCGCCCGATCGTTCTCCGGGTCGTGCAGCCAGTCGACGAACCGCCGCCGCCACATCGGCGTGATCAGATCGGGTGTGAACGGCGGATTCTCCAGGGCGTCGAGCAGGCCCAGCGCGACCGCGATCGTCATCTGCGTGTCGTCGGTGACGAGCGCGGGATCGCCCGACGGCTCTTTCGGCCCGCTCTCCCCGAACCGCCGCCGGATCTGTTCCATGTCGAGGAACTCGGTCGGCGCTCCCAGCGCGTCCCCGTACGCCAGCCCGAAGATCGCTCCGCTGACCCGTCGCTTGGTCGTCATCCGGCCATTCTGGCCTGCGGACGGCCCCGGCGGTCAGCCCGTGATGCCGGCGAGGGACGCCAGCCTCGCGCGGTGGTGCTCGGGGGAGCCGAACAGCTGGCGGGACCCCTGGGCCCGCTTGAAGTACAGGTGCGCGTCGTGCTCCCACGTGAAGCCGATGCCGCCGTGCAGCTGGATCATCTCGGCGGCCGTCTGGAAGTAGGCGTCCGAGCAGTACGCCTGGGCCACGGCGGCGGCGTGCGGCAGCTCAGCGGGCGACTCGTCCGCTGCGGACGCCGCGTTCAGCACCGCCGAGCGCGCCGACTCGACCAGCACGAACATGTCCGCGCACCGGTGCTTGACCGCCTGGAAGGAGCCGATCGGGCGGCCGAACTGCTCGCGCACCTTCACGTACTCGACGGTCATGTCAAGGGACCGCTGCGCCCCGCCGAGCTGCTCGGCCGCCAGCAGCACCCCCGCGATGTCGAGGGCGCGCGCGATGGCGCCGACCCCGCCGACCCGGCGCGCCGGCGTCCCGTCCAGCTCGACCCGGGCCAGCTTCCGCGTCTGATCGAGCGTGGGCAGCACCTTGCGGGCGAGCCCGGCCGCGCCGGCCTCGACGGCGAACACGGCCACCTCGCTCCCGTCGCGGGCGGCGACGAGCAGCACGTCCGCGACGTGCCCGTCCAGGACGAAGCTCTTGACGCCCGTCAGTGCCCCGTCGACGAAGGCGGTGGTGACCGCGCCGAGGTCCCAGCGGCCGTCCTCCTCGGCGATCGCGAGGGTGGCGATCGTGGAGCCGTCCGCGATGCCGGGCAGCAGGTCGTGGCCGCCGTCCCCGGCGACCAGCGCGGCGGACGCCGTGACCGTGGCGAGGAACGGGGCGCACACGACCGCGCGCCCCATCTCCTCGAGGACGACCGCGAGTTCGCGGTGCCCGAACCCGGCACCGCCGTGCTCCTCGGGGATGGCGAGGCCCTGCAGCCCGAGCTGCTCGGCCATCTGCGCCCACACTTTGGGATCGTGGCCGCCGGGCGTCTCCATCAGCCGCCTGACCTCGGCCGCGGGGGACCGGTCCGCGAAAAAGCGCCGCAGCGCCTCGCGCAGCTCCCGCTGTTCCTCGGTGTCGACGAGCTTCATCCGGCGGCCTCCCCTGCGCTGACACATGCCAGCCGCGATTGTCGCGGAGCCGCCGTCAGGCCCCCACCCCTCTCCCGCTCATCGGGACGTCACGCCGACCAGTCGTGCGAGCCGAGCACGTACCCGTCGACGGTGGTGTGGATATGGTTCACGGACACCAGGTGCCCCAGCGCGGCCCAGAGATCCTCCTCGACGGCGCCCCCGAGGAGCCGCTCGAGCGTGGCGTAGTCCGCCGCGCCCCCGTTCTTGTCGATCTCCGCCACGGTCTCGTACACGGCCAGCTCGAAGTCCGTCAGCTCCTGGACGTCCCCGCGCTGCTCGAATCGCTCATCCCTCATGCCGGGGAGCCTTCCCCGTTCCCCCCGGTTCTAAGGCTCCCGCCGCAGGCCACCGCGACGTACGCTGAGACCGTCCGGCTCGAATGTCACGATCCGCATGCGAAGGGTGGCGCTCCGCTCCTAGGCTTCTCCATGAGGAAAGGAGCAGGGCATGACTGTCATGGCTCATGAACCGCTGACGCAGGACGGCGCCACCGTCGACCTTGTGGAGTACTTCCTCGCCCTTGATACCCCCGAGGGCTTCCGAGCCGAGCTGATCGACGGAGAGATCGTCGTGACCCCACCCCCCGGTGGTGATCACGAAGCATGCATCGCGGTGATCACCTTACAGATCGTGCGGCACAGCCCCACCATGTTCCACAACGCCCCGAACAAGGGGCTGCTCGTGCCGAGTGGGGGTCGCTGCCCGAGCAACCGGGTCATCCCGGACGCCACCTTCGCCCCTGCAGAACTCAGGCTCTTTCACGGAGCCGATCCGTGGATGCCGCCTGACGGCGTCTCGATGGTGGTCGAGGTGACGTCCTCCAAGCCGGATCGGGATCGGGAGACGAAGCGGCACTGCTACGCCCGGGCCGGCATTCCGCTCTACCTGCTGGTAGACCGCAGTGAGGATCGGGTGACGCTCTACAGCGAACCGGAGGGGGACGACTACCCGCACGTCGAGGTGGTGCCGTTCGGCAAGGCACTGTCGTTGCCGGAGCCGTTCAGCGTCGAACTCGACACCTCCGAGTTCCCCTGAGGGTCAGCCGTAGCGCTTCAGTTCGTGGAAGAAGTCGGGGATCGTCGTCAGGTCGCCCGAGGCGGTGACCTGGTCGTAGACGTAGCGGGCCACGGCCAGGTCGAGGACGCCGAGGCCGAACGGCGAGAAGATCACCGGCTTGTCGGCGGGCGGGGCGGTGGCGCCGGTGAGGACGTCGTACAGGGTGCCGGCGACGAAGTCGCGGTGGCCCGCCTTCTGCTCGGCCAGGTGGGGGGAGGTGTTGGCCTTCATGCAGTGCTCGACGTCGTCCACGATGTTGTAGGCGCCGAGGATGATCTCGGGGGAGAGGTCGCGCAGCGACACGTGCAGGACGAGCGGGTCGTGCGCGAACCAGGCCGGGTCGGTGACATGGGGCTCGCCCGCGACGGTCGCGAAGACGATCAGGTCGGACGAGCGGATCAGCGACTCGGCCGAGTCGTGGATCGTGATCTCGCCCTTCTCGGTGCGCTCCAGGTAGCCCTTGAAGCCCTCGGCGTGCTCGGCGGACAGGTCGAAGACGCCGAGCTCGTCGAACGTGAAGCCGTTGCCCGCCAGGTAGGTGTGGACGTAGCGGGCGATGAGGCCGACGCCGATGAAGCCGACCCGGCGGGGGCGGTCGCCGCGCCCGTCGGCGAGGACGGCCGCGGCGAGGGCGGCGGACGCGGCGGTGCGGGCCGCGCTGATGATGGAGCTCTCCAGGCAGGCGAACGGGTAGCCGGTCTCGGCGTCGTTGAGGATCAGCACGGCGGACGCGCGGGGGATGCCGTTCGCGACGTTGCCGGGGAAGCTGGAGATCCACTTGATGCCGTGGACGTCGACGTCGCCCTTGACGGAGGCGGGCAGCGCGATGATCCGGTCGGACGGCCGGTCCGGGAAGCGCAGGAAGTACGAGTCGGGGTTGACCGTCGAGCCCTCGCCGTGGAGGCGGTACGCCGCCTCGATCATGCGAGTGACCTGCTCCTCGCGTCCGGTGATCGCGGCGTGCACCTGGGCGCCGGAGATCACGGAGAAGGTGGGGGCCTGCGTCATGGGTGGGAACTCCGTCGATGCTCGGTGATCAGACGTCGAGGATATCGGCGTCGGGAAGGTCCAGGCCGGGGAGGGCGTCCGCGAAGTTGTCGCGCAGCCACCGCTCGTCGTAGATCGAGTCGAGGTAGCGTTCGCCGAGGTCGGGGGCGATCGCGACGGCGACGGGGTCCTCGCCGGGGTACTTGGCGGCGAGCCAGGCCGCGGCGCCGGACACGACGGTGCCGGTGGAGCCGCCGAACAGGAACCCGCGGGACGCGAGGGCGTGCACGGCGCGGATCGTGTCGGGCTCCGCGACGTGCACGACGTCGTCGACGAGCGACTCGTCGACGAGCGCCGGGCGCGTGCTGGTGCCGAGGCCGGGGACCATGCGGCGCTCGGGTTCGCCGCCGAACGTGACGGAGCCGACGGCGTCGATGGCGACGATCGTGACGGGTTTGTCGCGTTCCCGGAAATAGCGGGCGCAGCCCATCAGGGTGCCCGTGGTGCCGGCGCCGACGAAGAGGACCTCGAGGCCGGGGAACTGGCGGTCGATGGCGGGCGCGGTGCCGCGGTAGTGGGCGAGCCAGTTGTTCTCGTTGGCGTACTGGTTCAGCCAGACGTACCGGTCGCCGGAGGCGCACAGGTCCCGGACGTAGCCGATGCGGCTGGCGAGGTAGCCGCCGTTGCCGTCGGTGGCGGAGACGATCCGGACCTCCGCGCCGAGCGCGCGCATCACGCGGATCGAGGCCGGGTTGCAGCGGGGGTCGGTGACGCAGACGAAACGCAGGCCCCGGTCGGCGGCGATCAGGCTGAGCGCGATCCCGAGGTTCCCCGACGACGACTCGACGATCACCGAGTCGGCGGTGAGCCGGCCGTCCCGTTCCGCGGCCGCCACCATCGCGGCCGCGGCCTTCAATTTGACCGAGCCCGCGAAATTGAATCCCTCGCATTTGAGGTAGAGCGGGCTGTCGATGACAGGACGGAGATCGACATAGAGATCGTCGACGTTGAATTCTTGCGGCGAAGAGATTATCGGCAATTCCCTCATCTTCCCCCGAGTTCGCCGCGATCCTCCGGCCCATGTCGGGCGGAGCATCACCGTACCCGGGGGCATCTTGCCTCGCAACCCCCTACTTACCCTTCAGTAGGGTGGAATGCGGCCAATCCCGAACACAGCCGGGCGCGGCCCGACTTAAGCTATGACGCCCGCCTCTTTTGTGATGACGGTGGAGACGTACGAGATCGCGGAGAGTGACGATGACTGCTCGTGGACCGGTCCTCGACCGGCTGCTGCCCCTCGCCGGGCTGCCCGCGCTGACGGTGCCCCCCGCCGAGACCGCGCGGGCGCGGGAGCTGACCGTCCGGCACGGCATGGTCCGCGAGCACGCGGTGGACCTCGCCGACCCGGTGATCGCCCGGGTCGAGCGGTTCGCGGCGGAGCGCGACCGGCCCGCGGTCCGCGACCGGAACCGGACGCTGTCCTACGCGGAGCTGGCCGCCGAGGCCCGCCGGCTGGCGGCGCTGCTCGAGCGCGAGGGAGTGCGGCCGGGCACCGTCGTCGGCGTGGGCGGGGAGCGGTGCGCCGCCGTCATCGCGGCGTTCCTGGCGATCGAGCTGGTCGGCGCCCTCTACGTCCCGGCGGACGAGACCTGGCCGGCGGGCCGGGTTCGGGACGTCCTCGACCAGGCCGGGGCGTCCGTGCTCATCGCCGTGGACGAGGGCGACCCGGCCCCCGCGCTGCTGGCGGGCGCTGCCGAGGCGAAATGCCGGGTCGTCCGCGCGGAGGAGGCGGCCGGCCTGCCGGAATGGACGGGCGCGCCGCGCCTGGAGTCGCTCGACCAGCCCCGCTACATCCTGTTCACCTCGGGTTCGACCGGCCGCCCCAAGGGGGCGGTGGTCGAGCACCAGGGGATGCTGAACCATCTGTGGGCGAAGGTCATCGACCTGGAGATGACCGAGGCGGACGTCGTCGCGCAGACGGCTCCGCTCGGCTTCGACATCTCGGTGTGGCAGATGCTGTGCCCGCTGCTGCTCGGTGGTCGCGTGGACGTCATCGGCGACGACGTCGCCCACGACCCGGTCGCGTTCGCCCGGGTGGTGGACGCGCAGGACATCACGATCGTGGAGCTCGTCCCGACCATGGTCAGGCACCTCCTGGACGACCTCGCGGACGCTCCCGAGGATGCGGGCACCTCCGGGGGGACGCCCCCCGAGGCCCCCGGGCGAAGGCCGTTGGGCGGCCTCCGCTGGATGATCGCGACCGGCGAGGAGCTCCCGACCGAGCTGTCGCGCCGCTGGCTGGAGGCCATGCCGCACGCGCGGCTCCTCAACGCCTACGGCCCCACCGAGTGCTCCGACGACGTCACCCACCACACCGTGACGGCCGGTGACCTGGCGCTGCTGCGCCTCCCGATCGGCACGCCGATCGTCAACACGCGCCTCTACGTCCTGCGGGACGAGGGGGACGGCACGTGGGCGGCCTGCGACGTGGACGAGACCGGCGAGCTGTTCGTCGGGGGCGTGGTCGTCGGGCGCGGCTACCTGGGCGA
The DNA here is from genome assembly GCF_000718255.1 of Spirillospora albida. Classification (GTDB taxonomy): domain Bacteria; phylum Actinomycetota; class Actinomycetes; order Streptosporangiales; family Streptosporangiaceae; genus Spirillospora; species Spirillospora albida. Next base: position 271,478 of record NZ_JOFJ01000014.1, on the reverse strand, counting down.
CGACGAGCGCACGCGCGAGTCCTTCTACCAGGACCCCTTCGGCGAGTCCCCGACCGGACGGCTGTACCGGACGGGCGACGCGGTGCGGCTGCTGCCCGCCGGAGCGGGCGGCGAGGACCGGCCGACGCTCCAGTACCTGGGGCGGGTCGACCGCCAGGTGAAGATCGCGGGAGTGCGGATGGAGCTCGGCGAGATCGAGGCCGTGCTGCAGCGGCATCCGGCGGTGGGCGCCGCCGCCGTGGTCGTCCATGAATACGGTGCGTAATCGAACTGGCCGGATTCGGTTGTCAACCCTTGTCAGTGGACGAGCGTCGCGGCACACGGGCCGCTCGGAAACTTGTCACACCTGTGAGCAAATAGCGGGGTCAAGTTCTACTTTCGGGGGGATTGCGAGGCATGTTGCAGGCTGGTTAACTGAGCCTCCGCTACTCCTGAGTAGAGACGTGGGTCGAGGGCGGGGCAACCCACCACGCGGGGTGGAATGGTGACGGCGCTCCGTACCGGCGGGAGCACACGGCGCTCACTCCGGGGATGAATCGCCGTCGCCCACGTTCCCGCCGGGACTCGGGAAAGGGGACGGGGAGGGCCGATCAGTTCCGTGGTCACCAGCTTTGTTTTTCTGCCCGCCGGCGCCTTCCGCGCGCCGATGCCGGGTGTGAACTAAACCCCTCCGACCGGGAAAGTAACCGCTTGATGTCGTCCTCCGAGTGCGTTCCTCTTTCGGCCGCTCAGCAGAGCGTCTGGTACGCGCAGCAGCTGGCCCCGCAGACGCCGATCCATATTGCGCAGTACATCGAGTTCGAGGGTGTTTTCGACCACGGTCTGTTCGACCGGGTCGCGCGAATCGCGGCGCATGAGGGACTGGCCATGAACGCCCGGCTGGTGGAGCGCGACGGAATTCCGCACCAGATCCTCGACCCGGACGCGACGGCCACGATCCCGCTGCTGGACCTCTCCGCCGAGCCCGACCCGCGCGCCGCGGCGCAGGCGTGGATGGACGCGCGGATGAAGGCGCCCCTCCCGCTGGACGGCGAGCGCCTCTACGACACCATGCTGCTGCGGCTCGGCCGGGAGCTGCACTGGTGGTTCATCCGCGTGCACCACGTGGCCCAGGACGCCTACAGCGGCTCGCTGGTCAGCCGCCGCGCCGCGGAGATCTACACGTCCCTCGCCAACGGCGGCGCGTACGAGCCCGCGGAGCTGGGCGACTACCGGCGGGTCCTCGCGGAGGAGATCGCCTACCGGGAGTCGGAGAGGTTCGAGCGGGACCGCGCGTACTGGACGGAGCGGTTCGCCGACCGGCCCGTCGCGGTCAGCCTGTCGGACGAGATGGCGGAGCCGACCGCCGACTACCTGACCCGCATCACCGTCATCCCGCCGGACGGGACCGCCGCGCTCGCGGCCGGCGCCCGCCGGCTGCGCACCGCCACGCAGGGCCTCGCGATCGCCGCGACGGCCGCCTACGTGGCGCGGATGACGGGCACCGAGGACGTCATCCTCGGCCTCGCCGTGTCCGGCCGCACGTCGGAGATCGCGCGGGAGACCCCGGCGATGCTGGCGACGGTCCTGCCGCTGCGCGTCCGGGTCGGCCCGGACATGACGGTGGAGGAGCTGGTCCGCACGGTGACCCGGGCCAGCGCGCGGGCGCTGCGGCACCAGCGGTACCGCCGCGAGGACCTGCTGCGGGACCTGAAGCTGCTGGGCGAGCGCCGCCGGCTGCACGGGCCGGTCATCAACATCATGGCGTTCGACTACCGGCTCGACTTCGCGGGGCTGCCGGCGCGGATGCACGCGATCACGACCGGTCCGATCGACGACCTGTCGATCAACATCTACGACAACTTCGACGGCACCGGCATGCGCGTCGACTTCGACGCGCACCCCGACCTGTACGGCGAGGCGGAGGTAGCCGCGCACCAGGAGCGGTACATCCGGTTCCTGCGCGCGCTGGGCGAGGTGGACCCGGCGACGCCGCTCCGCGAGGTCGACCTGCTGGACGACGCGGAGCGCGCCCTCGTCCTGGACGCGTGGAACGACACGGCGCGCCCGGTCGCGCCCGCCGTCGTCCCGGAGCTGGTCGAGGCGCAGGCCGCCCGCACGCCCGACGCGCCCGCCGTCGCGCACGGGGACGCCGTGCTGGCCTACCGCGAGCTGAACGCGCGCGCGAACCGGCTCGCCCGGCACCTCATCGCACGGGGCGTCGGCGCCGAGGACTTCGTCGCGCTGGCCCTCCCGCGCGACGAGAACCTGATCGTCGCGGCGCTGGCCGTGCTGAAGGCGGGCGCGGCGTACCAGCCGATCGACCTCGCCTACCCGGCCGACCGCATCGCGTTCATGCTGGAGGACGCGAAGCCCGCCTGCGTCATCACGACCACCGGGTCCGGCCTCCCCGGCGATGTCCCCCGGATCGAGCTCGACGCCCTCGTCCTGGACGGCCTGCCCGGCGGTGACGTCACCGACGCCGAGCGCGTCCGCCCCCTCACCCCGGGGAACGCGGCGTACGTCATCTACACGTCGGGTTCGACGGGCCGCCCCAAGGGCGTCGTCGTCTCGCACGCGAACGCGGTCGACCTGTGCGCGTGGGCGCGCGAGGACTTCGGCCCCGAGCGCCTCGCCGACGTCCTGTTCTCCACGTCGCTGAACTTCGACGTGTCGGTGTTCGAGTGGCTGACCCCCCTCACCCTCGGCGGACGCGTCGAGGTCGTCCGGGACCTCCTGGACGTCGCGGAGCGCGGAGGCCGGCGGGGCTCGCTGATCAGCGGCGTCCCGTCGGCGATGGCGGCGCTGCTGGCGACCGGCCGGCTCGACCTCGCGGCGGGCGACGTCGTCCTCGCGGGCGAGGCGCTGCCCGCGCAGCTCGTCCGGGACCTGCGCGCCCTGCTGCCGGACGCCCGGATCTCCAACATCTACGGCCCCACCGAGGCCACCGTCTACGCCACCGCCTGGTACGACGACGGGAACGCGGCGGGGCACGCGCCCATCGGCGGCCCCATCGCCAACACCCGCGCGTACGTGCTGGACGCGGCGCTCAAGCCCGTCCCGCCGGGCGTCCCGGGCGAGCTGTACCTCGCGGGGAGCGGCCTGGCGCGCGGCTACCTGAACCGGCCGGGCCTGTCCGCCGACCGGTTCACGGCGTGCCCGTTCGGGGCGCCGGGCGAGCGCATGTACCGGACGGGCGACCTCGTCCGCTGGAGCCCCGAGGGGCGGATCGAGTACCTCGGCCGCCTCGACCACCAGGTCAAGGTGCGCGGCTTCCGGATCGAGCTCGGCGAGATCGAGACCGTCCTGGACGCGCACCCGGCCGTGTCGCAGAGCGTCGTGGTGGCCCGCCGCGACGCGGCCGGCGACACCGTCCTGGTCGGCTACGCCGTGGGGGAGGGCGTCGACCCGGCCGAGCTGAAGCGGTTCGCCGGCGCGTCCCTGCCCGAGTACATGGTCCCGGTCGCGGTCGTCGTGCTGGACGCGATGCCGCTGAACCCGAACGGCAAGCTGGACCGGGCCGCGCTGCCCGCCCCCGACTTCGCCGCGTCGGCGGAGAGCCGAGCGCCCCGCGACGCCCGCGAGGAGCTGCTCTGCGCGGTGTTCGCCGAGGTGCTCGGCGTGGAGCGGGTCGGCGTCGACGACGGCTTCTTCGACCTCGGCGGCGACTCGCTGAAGGCGACCCGCGTCGTGTCCCGGGCGCGCGCCGCGCTCGGCGTGGACCTCTCCGTCCGCGCCCTGTTCGAGGCGCCGACCGTGGCCGCCCTCGCCGGCCTCATCGAGGAGAGCGCCGGGCGGGACGCGCCGCCCCCGCTCGTCCCGGCCGAGCGTCCCGACCCGGTCCCGGTCTCGTACGCGCAGCGGCGCCTCTGGTTCATCCAGGACCTCGAGGGCCCCTCCGCGACCTACCACATCCCGATCCCGCTGCGGCTGACCGGGAAGCTCGACCTGGACGCCGTCCGCGCCGCGATGCGCGACATGCTCGCCCGCCACGAGTCGCTCCGGACGGTGTTCACCGAGATCGAGGGCGAGCCGTACCAGCGGATCCTGGCGCCGGACGAGGCCGCCGCCGAACCCGAGGTGTCCGACCGCGGCCCGGACCGCCTGCACGAGGCCGTGTTCGAGGCGGCGACCCGCGGCTTCGACCTCGCCACCGACCTGCCGGTCCGCGCGCACGTCTTCCGCGTCGCGGAGGACGACCACCTCCTGCTCCTCGTCCTGCACCACATCGCCGGCGACGGCTGGTCGATGGAGCCGCTCGCGACCGACCTCATCACCGCCTACGCCGCCCGCGCCGAGGGCCGCGCGCCGGAGTGGGCGCCGCTGCCCGTCCAGTACGCCGACTACGCGATCTGGCAGCGGGACGTCCTCGGCGACGAGGACGACCCGGGCAGCGTCCTCGCCCGGCAGATCGCGTACTGGCGCGACGCGCTCGCGGGGCTGCCGGAGGAGCTGGGGCTGCCCGCCGACCGGCCCCGGCCCGCCCGCGCGACGTACCGGGGCGCGCAGCACTCCTTCACCCTGTCGCCGGAGCTGCACGCCGCGCTGACCGCGCTGGCCCGCCGCCACGACGCCAGCCTGTTCATGGTGCTGCAGGCCGCGCTGGCCGGGCTGTTCACGCGGCTCGGCGCGGGCACCGACATCCCGATCGGGTCCCCGGTCGCGGGCCGCGCGGACGAGGCGGTGAACGACCTCGTCGGCGTGTTCGTCAACACGCTGGTGCTCCGCACCGACACCTCCGGCGACCCGGCGTTCGCGGAGCTGCTGGCCCGCGTGCGCCGCACCGACCTCGCGGCGTTCGCGAACCAGGACGTCCCGTTCGAGCGGCTGGTCGAGGTCCTGAACCCGCAGCGGTCGATGGCGCGGCACCCGCTGTTCCAGGTGATGATCTCCGTGCAGAACGACCCGTCGGCGCGCGTGGAGCTGCCCGGCCTGACGGTGGCGGTGGAGCCGGTCGACCCGGGCACGTCCCGCTTCGACCTGGCGCTGCTCGTGGACGAGCGCCGGGACGCCGGCGGCGGCCCGGCCGGGATCGCCTGCAAGCTGGAGTACGCGCTCGACCTGTTCGACGCGGAGACCGCCGCGGCGATGTCGGCGCGGCTGGAGCGGTTCCTGACGCAGGTCGCCGACGACCCGAACCGGCCCATCGGCACGGTCGACCTGCTCGACGGCGCGGAGCGCGCCCTCCTGCTGGAGGAGTGGAACGCGACGGCGCTGCCCACGCCGTCCGCGACCGTCCCGGACCTGTTCGAGGTCCAGGCGGCCCGGACGCCCGACGCGACCGCCGTCATCGCGGGCGAGGCCGAGCTCACCTACGCGGCGCTGAACGCGCGCGCGAACCGGCTCGCCCGGCACCTCGTCGCGCGCGGCGTCGGCGCCGAGGACTTCGTCGCGCTGGCCCTCCCGCGCGACGGGAACCTGATCGTCGCGGCGCTGGCCGTGCTGAAGGCGGGCGCGGCGTACCAGCCGATCGACCTCGCCTACCCGGCCGACCGCATCGCCTACATGCTGGACGACGCGGCCCCCGCCTGCGTCATCACCACGAGCGGCGCCGACCTGCCCGGCGGCACGCCCCGCGTCGAGCTGGACGCCCTCTCCCTGGACGGCGCGCCGGACGGGAACCTCACCGACGCCGACCGCGTCCGCCCGCTGCGGCCCGCGAACCCGGCGTACGTGATCTACACGTCGGGGTCGACGGGCCGCCCCAAGGGCGTCGTCATCTCGCACGCGAACGTGGTCGACTTCTGCGCCGAGGCGATGGCGAGCTACGGCCTGGAGCGGATGACCCGCGTCCTGTTCTCCACGTCGCTGAACTTCGACGTGTCGGTGTTCGAGTGGCTGGTGCCGCTGACGGTCGGCGGCGAGATCGAGGTCGTCCGGGACCTGCTGGAGGTCGCCGAGCGCGGCGGCTGGCAGGGCTCGCTGATCAGCGGCGTCCCGTCGGCGTTCGCGGTGCTGCTGCAGCGCGGGGGCCTCCGGCTGGACGCGCGGGACGTCGCGTTCGGCGGCGAGGCGCTGCCGCCGCAGCTCGTCCGGGACGCCCGCGCGCTGCTGCCGGACGCGCGGATCTCCAACATCTACGGCCCGACCGAGGCCACGGTCTTCGTGACGGGCTGGTACGACGACGGCAACACCGACGGGTTCGCGCCGATCGGCCGCCCGATGGCCAACACCCGCGCGTACGTGCTGGACGAGAGGCTGCAGCCGGTCCCGGTCGGGGTTCCGGGCGAGCTGTACGTGGCGGGCGACGGGCTCGCGCGCGGCTACCTGCGCCGCCCGTCGCTGTCGGCCGACCGGTTCGTCGCGTGCCCGTTCGGCGGGCCCGGCGAGCGCATGTACCGGACGGGCGACCTCGTCCGCTGGAACCGGGCCGGGCACATCGAGTACCTCGGCCGCCTCGACCACCAGGTCAAGGTGCGCGGCTTCCGGATCGAGCTCGGCGAGATCGAGACCGCGCTCGCCGCGCACCCGGACGTCTCGCAGAGCGTCGTCGTGGCGCGCAGGGACGCGGCGGGCGACACCGCCCTGGTCGGCTACGTCGTCGGCGGTCCGGTGGACGCCGCCGCGCTGCGCGCGTTCGTCGCGACGTCGCTGCCGGACTACATGGTGCCGTCCGCGATCGTCGTGCTGGACGCGTTCCCGCTGAACCCGAACGGCAAGCTGGACCGGTCCGCGCTGCCCGAGCCGGACTTCGCCGCCGCCCTCACCGCGCGCGGCCCCCGCGACGCCCGTGAGGAGATCCTCTGCGGCATCGTCGCGGACGTCCTCGGCCTGCCCCGCGTCGGGATCGACGACGGCTTCTTCGACCTCGGCGGCGACTCGCTGAAGGGCACCCGGGTCGTGGCGCGCGCCCGCGCCGCGCTGGGCGTGGAACTGCCCGTCCGGGCGCTGTTCGAGGCCCCGACCGTCGCCGGGCTCGCCGCGCACATCGCCGCCTCGGCGGAGGCGGCGCGGCCCGCGCTGCGGCCCGCGCCGCGCCCGGAGCCGCTGCCGGTGTCGTACGCGCAGGAGCGGCTGTGGTTCCTGAACCGCCTCGAAGGCGCGACGGCGACCTACAACATGCCGATCCCGCTGCGGCTCACCGGCGCCCTCGACTACGACGCGATGCGCGCCGCGCTCCGCGACGTCGTCGCCCGCCACGAGTCGCTGCGGACGCTGTTCGGCGACGCCGACGGCGAACCGCACCAGATCGTCCTGGACGCGGCGGACGCCGAGCCGCCGTTCACGATCGGCGAGGTCGCCGGCGACCTGCGCGAGGCCCTGTTCGCGGACGCGACGCGCGGCTTCGACCTCGCCGCCGAGCCGCCCGTCCGCGCGCACCTGTACCGGCTGGGCGAGGACGAGCACCTGCTGCTCCTCGTCCTGCACCACATCGCCGGCGACGGCTGGTCGATGGCGCCGCTCGCCCGCGACGTCATCACCGCCTACCTCGCGCGGCGCGACGGCGGCGCCCCCGACTGGGAGCCGCTGACCGTCCAGTACGCCGACTACGCGCTCTGGCAGCGCGGCCTCCTCGGCTCCGAGGCGGACGGGACGAGCCTCGCCGCCCGCCAGATCGCGTACTGGCGGGACGCCCTCGCCGGGCTGCCCGACGCGATCGCGCTGCCCACCGACCGGCCGCGTCCCGAGCGGGCGTCCTACCGGGGCGCCCAGGTCGCGTTCGAGGTCCCGGCGGACCTCGCGGAGGCGCTGCGCGACCTCGCCCGCGACCACCAGGTCAGCCTGTTCATGGTGCTGCAGGCGGCGCTCGCCGCGCTGCTCACCCGCCTCGGCGCCGGGACGGACGTGCCGATCGGGTCGCCGATCGCGGGCCGCACCGACGAGGCCCTCGACGACCTCGTGGGCGTGTTCGTCAACACGCTCGTGCTGCGGACCGACACCTCCGGCGACCCCTCGTTCGCGGAGCTGCTGGCCCGCGTCCGGGAGACCGACCTCGCCGCCTACGCCCACCAGGACGTGCCGTTCGAGCGGCTCGTCGAGGTCCTGAACCCGGTGCGGTCGCTGTCCCGGCATCCGCTGTTCCAGGTCATGCTGACCTTGCAGAACAACCCCGAGGCGAGCGTCGAGCTGCCCGGCCTGAACGTCGCCGTCGAGCCGGTGGACGCCGGGGTGTCGAAGTTCGACCTCGAGTTCATGCTGGAGGAGGCCCGCGACGGGACCGGCGCCCTCGCCGGCACCCTGGAGTTCGCGCTCGACCTGTTCGACCCGGCCACCGCGGCGAAGCTCGCCGGGTGGTTCCGGCGCACGCTCGAAGCCGCCGTCGCGTCCGGCGCGGCCGTCACGGTCGGCGGGCTCGACCTGCCGGGCGCCGAGGGACTGCGCCCGTCCGCCGCCCCGGTGGCGGAACCGGCGGTCAAGCGGCTCGTCGCCTACGTCGTCGCCGCGCCCGGCCGGGCCGTCGACCCGGAGGAGCTGCGGGCGCACGTCCGGGCGAACCTGCCCGAGTCGATGGTGCCCGCCGCCGTCGTCGTCCTGGACGAGATGCCGCTCACCCCGAACGGCAAGGTCGACACCAGGGCGCTGCCGAAGCCCGATCTGGCGATCGCCCCGGCGACCGCGTACCGGGCGCCGTCCGGCCCCTGCGAGGAGGCCGTCGCCGCCGTCTTCGCCGACCTGCTCGGCGTGTCGCGCGTCGGCGCCGACGACGACTTCTTCGCGCTCGGCGGCAACTCGCTCATCGCGATGCGGGTCGTCAGCCGCGTCCGCCGCGCCCTGGACGTGGAGCTGCCCGTCCGCGCCCTGTTCGAGGCCCCGACCGTCGCCGGGCTCGCCGCGCTCCTCGGCGCGCAGGAGGGCGCGGCCCGCCCGGCGCTGGAGCCGCGCGAGCGGCCCGCCGTCGTACCGCCGTCGTACGCGCAGCAGCGGCTGTGGTTCCTCGGCCGATTCGAGGGGCCGTCCGCGACCTACAACATGCCGACCGCGCTGCGGATCCGCGGCGCCCTCGACGAGGACGCGCTGCGCGCCGCGATCGGCGACGTCGTCGCGCGGCACGAGACGCTCCGCACGGTCCTGCCCGACCACGACGGGACGCCCCGCCAGCTCGTCCTGGACCCGGCCGCGGCCCGCCCCGAGCTGGAGGTCGTCGAGACGACCGAGGCGGAGCTGCCGACGCGGCTCGCCATGGCCGCCGGGTACGCCTTCGACATCTCCGCCGAGCCGCCGCTGCGCACCCACCTGTTCCGGGTCGCCCCCGAGGAGCACGTCGCGCTGCTGCTGATGCACCACGTCGGCGGCGACGGCTGGTCGATGGCGCCGCTCGCCCGCGACGTCATCACCGCCTACGCGGCCCGCGCGGCCGGGGCCGGGCCGCAGTGGGCGCCGCTGCCCGTCCAGTACATCGACTACACGCTCTGGCAGCAGGACCTGTTCGGTTCGGAGGACGACCCGGACAGCCTGATCTCCCGTCAGATCGCCTACTGGCGGGAGGCGCTCGCGGGGCTGCCGGAGGAGCTGCGGCTGCCGGCGGACCGGCCGCGCCCGGCGGAGGCGACCTACCGGGGCGGGACGGAGCGCTTCCGCCTCGGCCCCGAGGTCCACGACGCGTTGCTCGCCCTCGCCCGCGAGACCGGCGCGAGCCCGTTCATGGTCGCGCAGGCCGCGTTCGCCGCCCTGCTGACGCGGCTCGGCGCGGGGACGGACGTGCCGATCGGGTCGCCGATCGCGGGTCGCACCGACGAGGCCCTCGACGACCTCGTCGGCATGTTCGTCAACATGCTGGTGTTCCGGACCGACACGTCCGGCGACCCGGCCTTCCGCGACCTCGTCGCCCGCGTCAGGGAGACCGACCTCGCCGCGTACGCGCACCAGGACGTGCCGTTCGAGCGGCTGGTCGAGGTCCTCAACCCGCCGCGCCACCTGGCCCGGCACCCGCTGTTCCAGGTCGGCCTGACGTTCCAGAACAACCCCGAGGCGCGGCTGGAGATGCCCGGGTTCAGCGCCGAGGTGGAGCCGCTGCACGCCGGCGTGTCCCGCTTCGACCTGCTGATGATCCTCACCGAGCGGGACGGCGGTCTCGACGGCGAGCTGGAGTACGCCCTCGACCTGTACGACCCGTCCACCGCCCGGACGCTCGTCGCCCGGTTCGAGCGCCTCCTCACCGCCCTCCTCGCCGAGCCGGACGCCCCCATCGGCGCGGCCGACGTCCTCGGCGAGGCGGAGCGCACGGTCATCCTCGGCGACTGGGCCGGGGGCGAGGCCGCGCCCGTCGACCGCACCACGATCCCGGCGCTGTTCGAGGCGCAGGCGGCGGTGCGCCCGGGTGCGGTGGCGGTGTCGTTCGAGGGTGTGTCGTGGACGTATGCGGAGGTGAACGCCAAGGCGAATCGTCTGGCGCGTCGTCTGGTCGAGCGTGGTGTTGGCCCTGAGCAGTTCGTCGCGCTCGCTCTTCCGCGTTCGGCCGAGCTGGTCGTGGCGATCATCGCCGTCCTGAAGGCGGGCGCGGCGTACGTTCCGATCGACCCCGACTACCCGGCGGACCGGATCGCGTACATGGTCGAGGACGCCGAGCCCATCCTGACGCTGGGTCCGGAGGACATCGACGCCGACGGCTACGACGATACGAACCTGGATGTGGAGATCTCGCCGGACAACCCGGCGTACGTGATCTATACCTCCGGTTCGACGGGTCGTCCCAAGGGTGTGGTGGTCCCGCATCAGAACGTGGTGCGGCTGCTCCGCTCGACGGAGGAGTGGTTCGGTTTCGGCCCGGACGACGTGTGGACGCTGTTCCACTCCTATGCGTTCGACTTCTCGGTGTGGGAGCTGTGGGGGCCGCTGCTGTACGGTGGCCGCCTTGTCGTCGTCCCGTACCTGACCTCGCGCACCCCCGCAGAGTTCTTGAGCCTCCTCGAAGCCGAGAAGGTCACGGTCCTGAACCAGACGCCGTCGGCGTTCTATCAGTTGATGGCGGCCGACAAGGACGATCCGGGACGCGATCTGGCGTTGCGTTATGTCGTGTTCGGTGGTGAGGCCCTGGAGCTGGGCCGGCTTGAGGACTGGTACTCCCGTCACGCCGAGAACGCTCCGACGCTCGTCAACATGTACGGGATCACCGAGACAACGGTTCACGTCTCCTACATCGCGCTCGACCGTGCCTATGCCGCGACCGCTCCCGGCAGCGTCGTCGGCACGGGAATCCCAGACCTGCGCCTCTACGTCCTGGACGACCGCCTCCAGCCGGTAGCACCGGGCGTCGTCGGCGAGATCTACGTCGCGGGCGCGGGCCTGGCTCGCGGCTACCTGAACCGTCCCGGGCTGTCGGCCGAGCGGTTCGTCGCCGACCCGTTCGGCGCCCCCGGCACCCGCATGTATCGGACCGGCGACGTCGGCCGCTGGCTGACCGACGGTCGCCTTGAGTACCTGGGCCGCAGCGACCAGCAGGTTCAGCTGCGCGGGTTCCGGATCGAGCTGGGCGAGATCGAGGCGGCCCTGACGCGCCATGAGGCGGTCGCCGACGCCGCGGTGATCGTCCGGGACGACCGCCTCGTCGCCTACGTCGTCGGCTCCGGCACCGACTCCGCCGAGCTGCGCCGCCCGAGGTCCTCAACCTGGAGCGGGTCGGCGTCGACGACGGTTTCTTCGACCTCGGCGGCGACTCGATCATCGCTATCCAGCTGGTGTCGCGCGCCCGCCGGTCCGGCCTGGTGATCTCGCCGCGCGAGGTGTTCCAGCACCAGACGGTGGCGGAGCTGGCCGCGATCGCACAGCCGGTCGGCGAGGGCGAGCAGCTCGAGCGGGAGGCGCCCGGCGCGGGGATCGGCCCGGTGCCGGTCACCCCGATCGTGGCGTGGCTGCGCGACCGGGTGGGCGGCGACGCGTCCCGTATCGCGGGCTTCCACCAGTCGATGCTGCTCCGCACCCCGCCCGCCCTGGGCGTGGAGCGGCTGGCGGACGCCCTGCGGACCGTCCTCGACCACCACGACATGCTGCGCCTGCGCCTGGACGTCGGTGATGATCGCTGGCAGCCCGTCGTCCGGCCGGCCGGCGCGGTCGACGCCGCCGACCTCGTCACCCGCGTCGACGTCGCCGGGCTGGACGCCGACAAGCTCGCCTCGGTGATCACCGAGCAGGCGACGGCGGCCCGCGACCGCCTCGACCCGCGAGCGGGGACGGTGGCGCAGCTCGTCTGGTTCGACGCGGGCGCCGAGCAGGGCCGCCTGCTGGTCGTCCTCCACCACCTCGTCGTGGACGGCGTGTCGTGGCGGATCGTCCTGCCCGACCTGGTCACGGCCTGGGCCGGGGGAGACCTCGAGCCCGTCCCGACCTCGTTCCGCCGCTGGGCGCAGCGCCTCACCACCGCCGTCCCCGGCGAGGACGTCCTGGAGGACTGGCTGGACATCGCCGACGGCAGGCCGCAGCCGCTCGCCGACCGCGCCCTCGACCCGGGCACGGACCTCGCGGAGCGCGCCCGGTCGGTGACGGTCACGCTGCCCGCCGACGTCACCGGGCCGCTGCTCGCCGACGTGCCCGCCGCGTTCCACGGCCGCGCGAACGACGTCCTGCTCACCGGCCTCGCCCTCGCGGTCCCGCAGTGGCGCCGCCGCCGGGGCGCGGGCGGGCGCGGCACCGACGTGCTCATCGACCTCGAGGGCCACGGCCGCGAAGACACCGTCCCCGGTGCCGACCTGTCGCGCACCGTCGGCTGGTTCACCACCATCCACCCGGTGCGCCTCGACGCGGGCGGCGCCGACTGGACCGAGGTCCGGGACGGCGGCCCCGTCGTCGGCACCGCCGTCAAGAAGGTGAAGGAGCAGCTGCGCGCCACCCCCGAGGGCATCGGCTACGGCCTGCTCCGCCACCTGGACGAGGACGCGGCGCAGGAGCTGGCCGGCCTCCCGGCCGCGCAGATCGCGTTCAACTACCTCGGCCGGGTCGCGCCCGGCGACGAGGGCGGCGACTGGTCGATCGCTCCGGAGGAGCCGCCCCCCGGGGAGGACCCGCGGATGCCGGTCGCGCACGTCCTGGAGATCAACGCGATCACCCGGGATCTGCCGGGCGGGCCGGAGCTGTCCGCCACCTGGACGTGGCCCGGCGGCCTGCTGGACGAGGACGCCGTCCGGGAGCTGGCGGAGGGCTGGTTCACGGCGCTGCGCGGCCTGGTCGCGCATGTCGCGGCGGACGGGTCCGGCGGCGGGTTCACCCCGTCCGACCTTCTCGTCGACCTGGACCAGAGCGAGATCGACAAGCTGCAGAGCGCGTGGAGGGCCAAATAGTGAACCGGGGTGACCTCGAGGACATCCTGCCGCTTTCTCCGCTGCAGCAGGGCTTCTTCTTCCACGCGCTGTTCGATTCCGACGATACGCCGGAGCGGCGGGCGGCGGACCGAGGAACGAGTGAGCGAGCGAGCGCGGCCAGCGGAGATGTCTACACGGCGCAGTTCGTCCTCGACCTGGAAGGGCCGCTGGACGCCGGCGCGCTGAAGGCGGCCGCCGCGACGCTGCTGCGCCGGCACTCCAACCTGCGCGCCGCGTTCTGGCACGAGGACCTGTCGCGTCCGGTGCAGGTCGTCCCGCGTGCGGTCGAGCTGCCGTGGGAGGAGACCGAGGCCGCGACGGCCGCCGAGGCCGACGCGATCGTCGCGCGGGAGCGGGCGCGCGGCTTCGACATGATGTCGCCGCCGCTGCTGCGGTTCGTCCTGGTCAGGACGGGCCGTGACCGGCACCGGCTGATCTTCACCAACCACCACATCCTGCTGGACGGCTGGTCGACGCCGATCCTCGCGACCGAGCTGTTCCTGCTGTACGTGCAGGGCGGCGACGACGCCGGGTTCCCGCGCGTCACCCCGTACAAGAACTACCTGGCGTGGCTCGCGAAGCAGGACCGCGCCGCCGCCGAGGAGGCGTGGCGCCGCGCCCTCGACGGCGTCACCGGCCCGAGCCTGGTCGCGCCGGAGGCCGCCGCCCGCGCGCCGCGCCCGCCGGAACGCACCGTCACGGAGCTGGACGAGAGGACCAGCCGCCGCCTGACCCGCGCCGCGCGGCGGCACGGCGTGACGCTGTCCACCGTCCTGCAGGGCGCGTGGGGCCTGGTCCTCGGGCGCTTCCTCGGAACGGGCGACGTCGTGTTCGGCGCCACCGTGTCCGGCCGCCCGCCGGAGCTGCCCGGCATCGAGCAGATGATCGGCCTGTTCATCAACACCCTGCCGATCCGCGTCCGGTACCGGCAGGACGAGTCCCTCGCGTCGCTGCTGGAGCGGCTCCAGGAGGAGCAGGCCGAACTGCTCGCCCACCACCACCTGGGCCTCACCGACATCCAGCGGCTCACCGGAACCGGCGTCCTGTTCGACACGATGACGGTGCTGGAGAACTACCCGTTCGACCCGGCCTCCATGGACGGGTCGCTCAACGGCGTGCGGATCGCCGCCGCCGACTCCTACGACGCCACCCACTTCCCGCTGTCGTTCGTCGCCGCGCCCGGCGACACGCTGTCGCTGCGGCTGCACTTCCGGCCGGACGTGTTCGAGCGGGACGTCGTCGAGGCGCTGCTGGCCCGCGTCCGCCGCTTCCTGGAGGCGTTCGCGGAGGACTCCGAGCAGCTCGTCGGGGCGCTCGCCCTCGCCTCGGACGAGGAGCGGGCGCTCCTGGACGGCTGGAACGACACCGCCGCCGGCCTCCCGTCCGGGACGCTCCCGGAGCTGTTCGAGCGCCAGGCCGCCCGCACCCCCGACGACGTCGCCCTCGTGTGCGGCGGCACGGCGCTGACCTACCGGGAGCTGAACGAGCGCGCCAACCGGCTCGCGCACGAGCTGATCGCGCGGGGCATCGGCGCCGAGGACCGCGTCGCGCTCGTCCTGCCCCGCACGCCCGACCTCGTCGTGGCGATCCTCGGCGTACAGAAGGCGGGCGCCGCGTACGTCCCGGTCGATCCGGAGTACCCGGCCGACCGCGTCGCCTACATGCTGGACGACTGCCGTCCGGCGCTGACGATCAGGGAGACGCCGCCGGACTGCGCGGGGCGGCCGTCGCACGATCCGTCCGACGCTGAGCGGGTCCGGCCGCTGCGCTCCGGCAACGCCGCCTACCTGATCTACACGTCCGGCTCGACCGGGCGGCCCAAGGGCGTCACCGTTGCGCACACGGGCCTGCTGAACTACTACGCGGCGCACCGCGAGGCGTTCTTCGTCCCGGCCGTCGAGGCGGCCGGCGGGCGCCGCATGCGGTTCGCGCACCTCGCGTCGTTCTCGTTCGACACGTCCTGGATGGGCCTGCTGTGGATGATGGACGGCCACGAGCTGCACCTCATCGACGACGGCACCCGCCGCGACGTCGAGGCGTACGCCGCGTACGTGGCGCGCGAGAGGATCGACCTCGTCAACACCACCCCGTCGCACTTCGCGTCCCTGCGCGAGGCCGGCCTGCTCACCGGTGACCACCGGCCCTCGCAGCTCCTGCTCGGCGGCGAGGCCGTCGGCGAGGCCCTCTGGGACGAGCTGCGCGCCCTCGCCCCCGGCCTGGAGACCCGCAACTTCTACGGGCCGACCGAGTCGACGATCGACACGATGAACCAGGTCGTGGCGGACGCCGGACGGCCGTCGATCGGCGCCCCCTACCGCAACACCCGCGCCTACGTGCTGGACGCGGCGCTCCAGCCCGCCCCGGTCGGCGTCCCCGGCGAGCTGTACCTCGCGGGCGTCCAGCTCGCGCGCGGCTACTTCGAGCGGCCCGGCCTGACCGCCGAGCGGTTCGTCGCCGACCCGTTCGGCGCCCCGGGCGACCGCATGTACCGGACCGGCGACCTCGCCCGGTGGCTGCCCGGCGGCACGATCGAGTACCTCGGCCGCGCCGACGACCAGGTCAAGATCCGCGGCTACCGGGTCGAGCCCGGCGAGGTCGAGTCGGTCGTGGCGGGCTTCGCGGGCGTCGCGCAGGCCGCCGTGGTCGTGCGCGAGGACCGGCCGGGCGACAGGCGCCTCGCCGCCTACGTCACCGGCACGGCCCTCGACGTCGCCGCGCTGCGCCGGCACGTCGCGGAGCGGCTGCCCGACTACATGGTCCCGTCGTTCACCGTCCTGGACGCGCTGCCGCTGACCGTGAACGGGAAGCTGGACCGCGCCGCGCTGCCCGCCCCCGACGGCGGCGCCGCGTCCGTCAGCCGGGCGCCGCGCACGCCTCAGGAGGAGATCCTGTGCGGGCTGTTCGCCGAGATCCTCGGCGTCGCGCGGGTCGGCGTCGACGACGGGTTCTTCGAGCTCGGCGGCGACTCGCTCACCGCGACCCGGCTGGTCAGCAAGATCCGCTCCACGCTCGGCGCCGAGCTGCCGGTCCGCGCCCTGTTCGAGGCGCCGACGCCCGCCGGGCTCGCGGAGCGGCTCGCGGCGGCGTCCGGCACCGCCCGGCCGCCGCTGGTGCGCGCCGAGCGCCCCGAGGTCGTGCCGCTGTCGTACGCGCAGCAGCGGCTCTGGTTCCTCAACCGGCTCGAGGGCCGGTCGGCCACGTTCAACATGCCGATCGCGCTGCGCCTCGACGGCGCCCTCGACGGGGACGCGCTGCGCGACGCGCTCGCCGACGTCGTCGCCCGGCACGAGACGCTCCGCACGATCTTCCCGGACGGCTCGGGCAGCGCCCGGCAGCTCGTCCTGGACCCGGCCGCCGCCCGGCCCCGCCTCGACATCGTCGAGATCGACGAGGCCGGGCTGCCGATGGCGCTCGCGGCCGAGGCCGGACGCGGGTTCGACCTGTCGGTGGAGCCGCCGCTGCGCGCGATGCTGTTCGCGCTCGGCGACGGGACCCACGTCCTCGCGCTCGTCCTGCACCACATCGCGGCGGACGGCTGGTCGATGGCGCCGCTCGCCCGCGACGTCATCCTCGCCTACGCCGCGCGCGCCGAGGGGCGCGCGCCGGAATGGGCGCCGCTGCCCGTCCAGTACATCGACTACACGCTCTGGCAGCGCGACCTGTTCGGTTCGGAGGACGACCCGGACAGCCTGATCTCGCGGCAGATCGCCTACTGGCGGGAGGCGCTCGCGGGGCTGCCGGAGGAGTTGCGGCTGCCGGCGGACCGGCCGCGCCCGGCGGAGGCGACCTACCGGGGCCGCACCCACGCGTTCGAGCTGGACGCCGAGCTGCACGCCGGCCTGCTCGCCCTCGCCCGGGAGAGCGGCGCCAGCCTCTTCATGGTCATGCAGGCCGCCTACGCGGCCCTGCTCACCCGGCTCGGCGCCGGGACGGACGTGCCGATCGGGTCGCCGATCGCGGGCCGCACCGACGAGGCCCTCGACGACCTCGTCGGGATGTTCGTGAACATGCTCGTCCTGCGGACCGACACGTCCGGCGACCCGTCGTTCCGCGACCTGATCGCGCGGGTCAAGGACGCCGACCTCGCCGCCTACGGACACCAGGACCTGCCGTTCGAGCGGCTCGTGGAGATCCTCAACCCGGCCCGGTCGATGGCCCGGCACCCGCTTTTCCAGGTCGTCCTGTCGTTCCAGAACAACCCCGAGGCCCGCCTGGAGATGGACGGCCTGAGCGGGGGCGCCGAACCCTTGGCCGCCGTCACCGCCAAGTACGACCTGTCGCTCTACCTGGAGGAACGGCACGGCGAGGACGGCGCCCCCGCCGGGATCGAGGCCGGGCTCGAATACGCCCTCGACCTGTTCGAGCCCGACACCGCCGTCGCGATCGCGGACCGGTTCGAGCGGATCGTCCGCGATCTGCTCGCCGACCCGGACGCGCCCATCGGCACCGCCGAGATCCTGGAGCGCTCCGAGCGCCGCACCCTCCTGCGCAAGTGGGCCGGCGGCCGGAGCGAGGTCGCCGAGCGCACCACGATCCCGGCGCTGTTCGAGGCGCAGGCGGCGGTGCGTCCGGGTGCGGTGGCGGTGGTGTTCGAGGGTGTGTCGTGGACGTACGGGGAGGTGAACGCCAAGGCGAATCGTCTGGCGCGTCGCCTGGTGGAGCGGGGTGTGGGTCCTGAGCAGTTCGTGGCGTTGGCGTTGCCGCGTTCGGCGGAGCTGGTCGTGGCGATTCTGGCGGTGTTGAAAGCGGGTGCGGCGTATGTTCCGATCGATCCGGATTATCCGGCTGATCGGATCGCGTACATGGTGGAGGACGCCGAGCCCGTCCTGACCTTGGGGCCGGAGGACATCGACGCCGACGGCTACGACGACACCGACCTCGGTGTCGCCATCTCACCCGACAACCCCGCGTACGTCATCTACACGTCGGGTTCGACGGGTCGCCCGAAGGGTGTGGTGATCCCGCATCAGAACGTCGTGCGTCTGCTCCGTTCCACGGAGGAGTGGTTCCACTTCGGCCCGGACGACGTCTGGACCCTGTTCCACTCCTACGCCTTCGACTTCTCGGTCTGGGAACTGTGGGGGCCGCTCCTGTACGGCGGCCGGCTCGTCGTCGTCCCGTACCTGACCTCGCGCACCCCCGCCGATTTCCTGGACCTTCTCGAAACCGAGAAGGTCACCGTCCTGAACCAGACGCCGTCGGCGTTCTACCAGCTGATGGCGGCCGACAAGGACGATCCCGGCCGTGATCTGGCTCTTCGGTACGTCGTGTTCGGTGGTGAGGCCCTGGAGCTGGGCCGGCTTGAGGACTGGTACTCCCGGCATGCCGAGGACGCGCCGACGCTGGTCAACATGTACGGGATCACCGAGACGACCGTCCACGTCTCCTACATCGCCCTC
Organism: Spirillospora albida; assembly: GCF_000718255.1. Classification (GTDB taxonomy): domain Bacteria; phylum Actinomycetota; class Actinomycetes; order Streptosporangiales; family Streptosporangiaceae; genus Spirillospora; species Spirillospora albida. Next base: position 252,868 of record NZ_JOFJ01000014.1, on the reverse strand, counting down.
GACCAGGTCTACGCGGCGACCGCGCCCGGAAGCATCATCGGCACCGGCATCCCCGACCTGCGCGTCTACGTCCTGGACGACCGGCTCCAGCCCGTCCCGCCCGGCGTGGTCGGCGAGCTGTACGTGGCGGGCGCGGGCCTGGCGCGCGGCTACCTGAACCGTCCCGGGCTGTCGGCCGAGCGGTTCGTCGCCGACCCGCACGGCAAACCCGGCACCCGCATGTACCGGACGGGCGACCTCGGACGCTGGCGCCGCGACGGCTCCCTGGAGTACCTCGGGCGCGCCGACCAGCAGGTGCAGCTGCGCGGGTTCCGGATCGAGCTCGGCGAGATCGAGGCCGCGCTCGTCCGGCACGAGGCCGTGTCGGACGCAGCGGTGATCGTCCGCGATGACCGCCTCGTCGCCTACGTCGTCGGCTCCGGCACCGACTCCGCCGAGCTGCGCCGGTTCGTCGGCCGAGGTCCTCAACCTGGAGCGGGTCGGCGTCGACGACGGTTTCTTCGACCTCGGCGGCGACTCGATCATCGCTATCCAGCTGGTGTCGCGCGCCCGCCAGTCCGGCCTGGTCATCACGCCCCGCGAGGTGTTCCAGCACCAGACCGTCGAGGAGCTGGCCGCCGCCGCCCGCCCGGTCGGCGAGGGCGAGCAGGTCGAGCGGGAGGCGCCCGGCGCCGGCGTCGGCCGCGTCCCCGCCACTCCGATCATGCGCTGGTTCCAGGAGCTGACCGGCCCGGTCGCCGACTACAGCCAGCGGATGCTGCTCCAGGTCCCGCCGGACCTCGGCACGGACCGGATCGCCGCCGCGCTCCAGACCGTCCTCGACCACCACGACATGCTGCGCCTGAGGGTGCTCGGTCAGGACTTCGAGGTCACCGAGCCCGGCACGGTGGACGCGGCGCCGCTCGTCCGCCGCGTCGACGTCGCGGGACTGGACGGCGGCGCCCTGCGCGCCGTGCTCCGCGACGAGGCGCCGGCCGCCCGCCGGCGCCTCGACCCGGCCGCCGGGACGATGGCGCAGCTCGTCTGGTTCGACGCCGGCCCGGACGCGTCCGGCCGCCTGCTCCTGACCCTCCACCACCTCGTCGTGGACGGCGTGTCGTGGCGGATCATCCTGCCCGACCTGGTCACGGCCTGGGCCGGGGGAGACCTCGAGCCCGTCCCGACGTCGTTCCGCCGGTGGGCGCAGCGCCTCGCCGCCGAGGCGTCGGACCCGTCCCGGACGAAGGAGCTCCCGCTCTGGGAGGACGTCCTCGCCACCCCGGACCCCGTCCTCGGCGAGCGGCCCCTCGACCCGGCCGCCGACACGTTCGGCACCGCCCGGCACCTCACCCTCGACCTGCCCGCCGACGTCACCGGGCCGCTGCTCGCCGACGTGCCCGCCGCGTTCCACGGCCGCGCGAACGACGTGCTGCTCACCGGCCTCGCCCTCGCGGTCGCCGAATGGCGGCGCGAGCGGGGCACGTCCGACGACACGGCCGTCCTCATCGACCTGGAGGGGCACGGCCGCGAGGAGGTCGTGCCGGGCGTCGACCTGTCCCGGACCGCCGGCTGGTTCACGTCGATCTTCCCGGTGCGGCTGGACGCGGGCTGGGTCGAGCCGTCCGACGTGCGGGAGGGCGGCCAGGCCGTCGGGACCGCGCTGAAGCGGGTCAAGGAGCAGCTCCGGGACCTGCCCGACAACGGCATCGGGTTCGGGCTGCTGCGCCACCTCAACCCGGCGACCGGGGCGCGCCTCGCGGGCCGCCCGCACCCGCAGATCGCGTTCAACTACCTCGGCCGGTCCACCGCGCCCGAGGCGACCGACTGGGGGCCCGCGGGCCAGGCCGACTCCGACGCGCTCGGCGGCGGCCAGGACGGCGCGCTCGGCCTCGTCCACGCCATCGAGGTCAACGCGCACACCCGCGACCTGCCGGGCGGCCCCGAGCTGTCCGCGACCTGGACGTACGCGGGCGGCCTGTTCGGCGAGGCGGAGATCCGCGACCTCGCCGGCCGCTGGTTCGCGGCGCTGCGCGGCCTCGTCGCGCACGTCGCCGGCGCCGCCGACGGGCCGGTCGGCGGGTTCACCCCCTCCGACCTCTCCCTCGTGGAGGTCGACCAGGACGAGATCGACGAGCTCGCCGCCGAGCTCGACGGCGAATGGGAGCTGGATTGAGCACGTCGCAGCTTGAGGACATCCTGCCGCTGTCCCCGTTGCAGCAGGGCCTGTTCTTCCACGCGCTGTACGACTCCGGCGGCGACGTCTACACCGCGCAGATCGTGTTCGACCTGCGCGGGCCCCTCGACGTGGACGCGCTGCGCGCCGCCGCCGCGACGCTGCTGCGCCGGCACGCCAACCTGCGGGCCGGGTTCCGGCAGCGCAAGGAGGGCTCGCCCGTCCAGATCGTGCACCGGAACGTCCGGCTCCCGTGGCGGGACGTCGACCTCTCGCACCTGCCGGACGCCGGGCGGGAGGCGGAGGCGAAGGGGATCGCGGACGAGGAGCGGGCCCGCCCGTTCGACATGGCGAAGCCGCCGCTGCTCCGCTACACGCTGATCAGGCTGGCGGACGGCCTGCACCGGATGGTGTTCACCAATCACCACATCCTGCTCGACGGCTGGTCCATGCCCGTCCTCCAGACCGAGCTGTTCGCCCTGTACCTGGCGAAGGGCGACGACACCGGCATGCCGCGCGTCACGCCCTACAAGAACTACCTCGCGTGGATCGCCGGGCAGGACCGCGCCGCCGCCGAGGACGCGTGGCGCCGCGCCCTCGACGGCGTCCATGAGCCGACCCTCGTCGCGCCCGGCGCGGGCGACCCCGGCGCCGAGCCGCCCGGCCGCGTCCGGACCCGCCTGGACGCCGACCTCACCGCCGCGCTCGGCGCCCGCGCCCGCGCGCAGGGCGTCACCCTCAACACCGTCCTCCAGCTCGGCTGGGGCGCGCTGCTCGGCCGCCTCACCGGCTCCGCCGACGTGGTGTTCGGCGCCGCCGTGTCCGGCCGCCCGCCCGAGCTGGCCGGGGTCGAGGAGATGATCGGCCTGTTCATCAACACGCTGCCGGTCCGGGTCCGGGTCCGGCCCTGCGACACCGTCGCGGACGCCCTCACCCGGCTGCAGGACGAGCAGGCCGCGCTGATGCCGCACCACCACCTCGGCCTCGCCGACATCCAGCGGCTCACCGGCACCGGCACGCTGTTCGACACGATGACCGTCCTGGAGAACTACCCGTTCGACCCGGACGCGGCGGGCACCGACCTCGGCGGCCTCACCCTCCACGGCGTCGACGGCTACGACGCCTCGCACTACCCCCTGACGTTCGCCGCCGTGCCCGGCCGGGAGCTGTCGTTCCGCGTCGACTACCGCACCGACCTCTACACGCAGGACGCGGCGGAGCGGCTGATGCGGCGGTTCGTCCGGATCCTGGAGGCGATCGCGCACCACCCGAACCTGCCGCTCGGCCGCATCGACGTCCTGGACGGCGACGAGCGCGACCTCGTCCTGCGCGCCTGGCAGGGGCCGGTCACGTCCCGCCGGCCCGGCACCCTCACCGGCGCGTTCGCCGCGCAGGTCGCCGCCGCGCCGGACGCCGTCGCGGTGCGGGCGGCGGGGGAGTCCCTCACCTACCGGGAGCTGGACGAGCGCGCGAACCGCCTCGCCCACCGCCTGATCGGGCTCGGGGTCCGCCGCGAGACGCCCGTCGCGGTGCTGCTGGAGCGCTCCGCCGAAATGATCGTCGCGTCTCTCGCGATCCTGAAGGCGGGCGGGGCGTACGCGCCGATCCACCACGGCTACCCGGCGGAGCGGACGGCGTGGGCGGTCGCCGAGGTCGCCGCGCCCGTCCTGCTGGTCGACGGCCCGACGCTCGACCGCGTCGCCGGCCTCGACTCGGCGGCCACCGTCCTGAACGTGGACGCCGACCCGGAGATCGCCGCCGGTCCCGCCACGGATCCGGGCGTTCCCGAGCATCCCGAGCGGCTTGCCTGCGTGCTGTTCACGTCCGGCTCCACGGGCGTGCCGAAGGGCGTCATGCTCCGGCACCGGGACGCGCTGAGCCTCGCCACCGACGGGCGGCTGCGCGGCGGCGCCCACGACCGCGTCCTCGTCCACTCGCCGCACGCGTTCGACGCGCACGTCTACGAGATCTGGACGCCGCTGCTGCACGGCGGCACCGCCGTCGTCGCGCCGCCCGGCCACCTGAGCGGCGAGGCCATCGAGTCGCTCGTCACGGCCGAGGACCTCACCGGCCTGTTCCTCACCACCACGCTGTTCAACCTCGTCGCGGACGAGCGCCCGCAGGCGTTCGCGGGGCTCCGCGAGGTCCTGACGGGCGGTGAGGCCGGGTCGCCGTCCGCGATCCGGAAGGTCCTCGCGGCCTGCCCGGACACCGAGGTCGGCAACGTCTACGGCCCGACCGAGGCCACCACGTACACGACGATCGGGAGCCAGCGGGCGCCGCTCGGCGACCCCGCCGAGACGTCCGCCCTGCTCGGCCCGCCCATCGACGACCGGCGGGTGTACGTCCTCGACCCGGGGCTGAAGCCCGTCCCGCCGGGAGTCGTCGGCGAGGCGTACCTCGCGGGCGCCGGGCTCGGCCGCGGCTACCTGCGGCGCCCGTCCCTCACCGCCGAACGGTACGTCCCCGACCCGTTCGGCCCGCCCGGATCCCGCATGTACCGGACGGGCGACCTCGTCCGGCACCGCCCGGACGGCGTCCTCGAATACGTCGACCGCGCCGACTTCCAGGTCAAGGTGCGGGGGTTCCGGATCGAGCTGGGCGAGATCGAGGCGGCCATCGCGGCGCACCCGGGCGTCGCGAACGTCGCCGTCGTCGCCCGCGAGGACGCCCCCGGCGTCAAGCGGCTGGTCGCCTACGTCGTCGCCCCGTCCATCGACGGCCTCAAGAAGCACGTCGCCGACCGGCTGCCCGAGTACATGGTGCCCGCCGCGTTCGTCCGGCTCGACACGTTCCCGGTCGGCCCGAACGGCAAGCTCGACCGGCGCGCGCTGCCCGCCCCCGACTACGGCGACGCCGCCGCCGGACGCGCCCCCGCCACGCCCGAGGAGGAGGCGCTGTGCGCGATCGTCGCGGACGTCCTCGACCTCGACCGCGTCGGCGCCGACGTCAGCTTCTTCGATCTCGGCGGCGACAGCATCACCGCGCTGAAGCTCGTCACCCGCGCCCGGCAGGCCGGGATCGAGCTGACCCCCCGCGACGTGTTCACGCACCAGACCGTCGAGGCCCTCACCCGCGTCGGCGAGCCCGAGGACCGGCTCGGCTTCGAGGTCCTGCTGCCCATCCGGACGACCGGCGCCCGCCCGCCGCTGTTCTTCGTCCACCCGGCCGGCGGGCTCTCCTGGGGCTACCTCCAGTTCCAGCGGCACCTGCCCGCCGACCAGCCGATCTACGGTCTCCAGGCGCGCGCGTTCACGCGGTCGGAGCTGCCCGGGTCCGTCGAGGAAATGGCGGAGGACTACCTGGCGCAGATCCGCGCCGTCCGGCCGCGGGGGCCGTACCACCTCGCGGGCTGGTCGCTCGGCGGGCTCGTCGCCTACGAGATGGCCGTCCGGCTCCGGGCCGCCGGTGAGCGCGTGGGGCTCCTCGCCCTCATCGACGCCTACCACGGGCAGGACCTCGAGTCCGAGCGCCGCGAGATCCTCCCCGAGCTGCTGGAGGCCATCGGCATCGACGCGAACATGGTCGCCGCCGACGGCAACCCCGACATGCGGCAGATCATGGCGGTGCTCGCCGACCGCGGCGACGCCCTCGCCACCCTCGGCGAGGACGACCTCGTCAACGTCTACCGCAACTACGAGAACGGCCTGCGGCAGGCGGAGGAGTACCGTCCCGGACGGTTCGACGGCGACATCGTCTTCTTCACCGCCCTCCAGGGGCGGACCGGCGACTCCCCGACCGGCCTGTCCAACTGGGGGCCGCTCGTCGGCGGCGACGTCGAGGACTACCCCCTCGACGTCGACCACCACCTCCTCATGGAGCCGGGCCCGGCCGCCGAGATGGGCGCCGTGCTCGCCGCCAAGCTCGACAAGATGCACAACTCCTGAAAGGGCGCAGAAATGAGCAACCCGTTCGAAGACCCCGACGGCACCTACGTCGTCCTCGTCAACGACGAGAACCAGCACTCGCTGTGGCCGTCGTTCGCCGAGGTCCCCGCCGGCTGGACGGTCGCCAAGGCCGAGGACACCCGCCAGGCGTGCCTCGACTACATCGAGGCGAACTGGACGGACATGCGGCCGAAGAGCCTGATCGAGGCGATGGGTGCCTGAGGGCGACTGGGCGCCGCCCCCGGCGGGTCCCGGTCCCGGGGAGGTCATGGAGGTCCCGTCGGTCACCGAGTGGGCGATGGAGATGCTGGACGTCGCGGACCTGCGTCCCTCGCCGCTGCCCGGCGTCGAGATGACGTTCACCCTCGCGGGGGTGCCCTCCGCCGACGTCAGCCGCGCCCTCTACGCCGCCGTCGGCGCCCCCGTCTGCTGGACCGACCGCTTCACCTGGACGCACGGCGACTGGCGGGCCTGGGTGGAGCGGCCCGAGCTGAGCACGTGGATCGCGATGGCGGAGGGCACGATCGCGGGGTTCTTCGAGCTGGAGGCCCAGCCCGGCGGCGACACCGAGATCCACCTCGTCGGCCTCACCCCCGCGTTCGTCGGCCGCGGCTACGGCGGCTACCTCGTCGAGCAGTGCGTGCGGCGGGCGTGGCAGCGCGGCGAGCTGTGGGCGACCGGCAGCGGTCCCGCCACCCGCGTCTGGCTGCGCACCAGCACCCTCGACCATCCGAGCGCGATGGCGAACTACCGGCGCCGCGGCTTCAAGGTCGCGGCGGAGACCACCGGGCCGAAACGCGTCCCCGACCCCCGGCTCGCCCCCTGGCCGCTGCCGCACGACCCCCGCGTGGCGCGCCGCCCCGCGGAGGAAGAGGAGTTGATCTCATGACCTGGTTCCGCTGCGCGGAGAACCGCCCGTTCGCTTCGCTGCGGCTGTTCTGCTTCCCGCACGCGGGCGGCTCCGCCGTGTTCTACCGGTCGTGGGCGAAGGAGATCAGCCCGGCCGTCGAGGTGCACGCCGTCCAGTACCCGGGCCGCGCCGACCGGATGGCGGACGCGTTCGTCACCGACCCGCACCAGCTCGCCCGGCTGATCGCCGGCGCGATGGCGCCGCTGATGGACCGGCCCGCCGCGCTGTTCGGGCACAGCATGGGCGCCGTCCTCGCCTACGAGGTCGCGCGGCTGCTGCAGGAGCGGGGGAGCGCGCCGCTGCACGTGTTCGCGTCCGGCGCCCGCCCCCCGCACGACCGGGGGAACGACCGCGTCTCGGACAAGGACGACGACGGCGTCGTCGCCGAGATGGTGAAGCTCGGCGGCACCGACGCGGAGGCCCTCCGGGACCCGGAGCTCCGGGAGCTGGTCCTGCCGTACGTCCGCAACGACTTCGCGCTGATCGAGGGGTACGCGTTCCGGCCGGGCACGCGGCTCACCGCCCCACTCACCACGATCATCGGCGACAGCGACTCCCACGTCACCGAGGAGCAGGCCCGGGGCTGGGCGGAGCACACCGAGGGCCGGTTCGCCCTGAAGGTCCTCCCGGGCGGCCACTTCTACCTGAACGACCGGCAGCGGGACGTCGTCTCCGAGGTCCAGCGGACCCTGGAGGTCCCCGCCGCCGGCTGAGCCCGGACGGGCCGTCCCCACGGGATCCGGATGGGGACGGCCCGCCGGCGCGGGGGATCGATCAGTAGACGCTCAGGCCGTAGCGGGAGAGCACCTCGGTGACGGGCTGGAAGAACGTCGTCCCGCCCGTGGTGCAGTTGCCGCTGCCGCCCGAGGTCAGCCCGAGCGCGGTGGATCCGGCGAACAGCGAGCCGCCGCTGTCGCCGGGCTGGGCGCACACGGTGGTGCGGATCAGCCCGCTCACGGAGCCCTCGGCGTAGTTCACCGTCTGGTTGAGCGCGGTGACCCGGCCGCTGCGCAGGCCGGTGGTGCTGCCGCTGCGGTACACGGTCTGCCCGACGGTGGCGTTCCCGGCGGCGGTGATGTCGCGGGTGCCGGAGCCGTAGAGGCTGACGGCGCCGCGAGTGTCGGCGGGCGTCGAGGTGTACCGCACGACCCCGTAGTCGTTGCCGGGGAAGCTGCTGGCGTAGGTCCGGCCGAGGGTGCGCCCGGAGCTGTCCGTCCACGTCGTGCCGATGTTGGTGCAGTGCCCGGCGGTGACGAAGTAGTACGTGCTGCCGCTGCGGACGTTGAAGCCCAGGGAGCAGCGCGAGCCGCCGGTGCGGATGGCCTCGCCGCCGAGGGTGAAGGTGCGGAAGGCCCCGGCGACCTTCTCGGTGCGGACGGCGGCGCCGTGCTTGGCGGCGGCCGCCCTGACCTTCCCGAGCCGGGAGCCCTTGACCGTGCCGTCCATGGTGAGCACCACCTGGTTGGCGGCCGGGTCCACGGCCCACGCGGTGCCGGGCACGGTCGCGTCGCGCTTGAGCGCCGCCATGACCTTCTGCAGGTCGGCGCCGCTGCGCGCGACGGTCTTCGGCACGGCGCCCGCGGCGCGGACGGCCTGCGCGGCCTGTGCGGTGGTGACCGTGACGACCAGCCTGCCGTCCTGCAGGTAGGCGCCGGCGGTCCGGGAGCCGAGCCGCTGCGCGAGGGCGGTCGCGGCCTCGCCGGCCGCCGCCGGGGCGGCGGCCACCGGCGCCGTGGGAGCGGCGGGAGCGGCGGGAGCGGTGGCGAGGGTGGCGGCCGTCAGGGCGGCGGTGGCCGTGGTGACGGTGACGGCGATGCGTCTGCGGCGGTTCTGCACGTCTGCCTCCAGCGGGGGGTCTGGCGCACCCTGGTGGTGCGCCGGAGGTGAACGCCATGGTGTAAGACCGGCAAGTCGGGCGAAAGACACATAAGGTGCCTAATTCCGGGCGGCCTCGTTGTCACCCGGGGGCATGGCCCGTGGTCAAGCCGGGAGTCACGGTGGGCCTCCCCGGCGCGCCGTTCCGCACGTACAGTCGGGATCAGGCGGGGGGCCGGTTAGACGACGCGGACCCTCCGCCCCCGGCGCCCGCCCGGGAGTGGCCATGGGCGTCGAGATCCATGTGGAAGGGCTCAGGAAGTCGTTCGGGCGGCAGGTCATCTGGGAGGACGTGTCGTTCACGATCCCGGCGGGCGAGATCTCCGCGCTGCTCGGGCCGTCCGGGACCGGCAAGTCCGTGTTCCTCAAGAACCTCGTCGGCCTCCTGCGCCCCGACCGGGGCCACATCTACGTGGGGGGCGGCGACGTCCCGCGCCTCCGGGAGAGCGACCTCTACGAGATGCGCCGCAAGTTCGGCGTCCTCTTCCAGGACGGCGCCCTCTTCGGCTCCATGAACGTCTACGACAACATCGCGTTCCCACTTCGCGAGCACACCAGGAAGGGCGAGTCGGAGATCCGCCGCATCGTCCTGGAGAAGATGGAGATGGTCGGCCTCACCGGCGCGGAGGAGAAGCTCCCCGGTGAGATCTCGGGAGGGATGAAGAAGCGCGCGGGCCTGGCGCGCGCGCTCGTCCTCGACCCGGAGGTCATCCTCGCGGACGAGCCCGACTCGGGCCTGGACCCCGTCCGCACGTCCTACCTCAACCAGCTGTTCGTGGACGTGAACGCCGAGCTGGGCGCGACGTTCCTCATCGTCACCCACGACATCGGCACCGCCCGCGTCCTGCCTGACAACCTGGGCCTGCTGTTCCGGCGGAGCCTGGTCATGTTCGGTCCGCGCGAGATGGTCCTGTCCAGTACGCATCCGGCCGTCAGCCAGTTCTTCAACGCCCGCCGCCAGGGCCCGATCGGCATGGCGGAGGAGAAGGACCTCGCCGAGATGGAGAACGAGGGCCCGCCCGTCACCACGATGCCGGCCCCGATCCCGCCGCAGCTCATGCCGAGCGACGGCAGCGTCCGCCCGGCGATGCGCCGCCCCGGCGAATGGCTCCGCGCCCACCGCGTCAAGCCGCCGCCCGGCTCGTTCATCGACGACCAGGGCCGCAACTGGCTGACCGAGTGGGACTCCCTGACGGCCGGCCGACAGCGCCCCCGGTGAAGGCGGCACCGAACTGATATTGAAATAGGTTCTAGTTCGCCTCTAGGGTGGTCGAGGAGGCGATGCCCGTGATCCAGGACCGGTTCAGCATCGAAGGACGGGTGGCGATCGTCACCGGCGCGGGGCGCGGCATCGGGGCGGCGTCGGCCGTCGCCCTCGCCCAGGCCGGCGCCGACGTCGTCATCTCGGCGCGTACGCAAGAGCAGCTCCGCAAGGTCGCGGCGGAGATCGAGGCAGCCGGGCGGCGCGCCCTGATCGTGCCCGCCGACCTGTCCGAGCCCGAGGCGGCCGCCGGCCTCGCGGACCGCGCCGCCGCGGAGTTCGGCCGGATCGACATCGTCGTGAACAACATGGGCGGGACGATTCCGAACGCGTTCCTCGACACCACGCCCGAATATCTTGAGAACGCGTTCCAGTTCAATGTCAGCACCGCCCACGCGCTGACCCGCGCCGCCGTTCCGCACATGCTGGAGACCGGCGGAAGCGTCGTGAACATCTCGTCCGTCATGGGACGCGTCGTCGGCCGCGGCTACCTCGCCTACGGCACCGCGAAGGCCGCCCTGGAGCACTACACGCGCCTGGCGTCCCTCGACCTGGCGCCCCGCGTCCGCATCAACGCGATCGGGGTCGGCTCCGTCGCGACCTCGGCGCTCGACTTCGTGCTCACCGACGAGGCGACCCGGACGGAGATGGAGACGAAGACGCCCCTGGGCCGCATCGGCGACCCCGAGGACGTCGCCGCCGCCGTCCTCTACCTGGCCTCCCCGGCCGCCGCCTACGTGACGGGCTCCGTCCTGCGCGTCGACGGCGGCCTCGACACCCCGAACCTCGATCTCCGCCTGGAGGACCTTTGACCTACCGCGTCGTGCAATGGAGCACGGGCAACGTCGGCCGGAACGCGATCGCCGGAATCGACGCCCGGCCCGACCTGGAGCTCGTCGGCGTCTGGGTGTCGAACCCCGCGAAGGTCGGCAGGGACGCGGGGGAGCTCGCGGGCCTCGGCCGCGAGCTCGGCGTCGCCGCGTCCGGCGACGCCGACGAGGTCCTCGCGCTGCGGCCGGACTGCGTCGTCTACACCGCGATGGCGGACGTCCGGATCACCGAGGCGCTCGACGACCTGTGCCGCATCCTGCGCTCCGGCGCGAACGTCGTGTCGAGCAGTCCCGTCTTCCTCCAGTTCCCGGATGGCGTCGTCCCGCCCGAGATGTCGGACCCGGTGCGCGAGGCCGCGCGCGAGGGCGGTGCGTCGATCTTCGTGAACGGCATCGACCCCGGCTTCGCCAACGACACGCTGCCGCTCGCCCTCACCGGCATCAGCGAGCGCGTCGACCAGGTCCGCTGCCTGGAGATCATGAACTACGACACCTACGACCAGGGCACCGTCCTGTTCGACATCATGGGTTTCGGCCGCCCGCTGGACGAGACGCCGATGCTGCTGACGCCGGGCGTCCTCACCATGGCGTGGGGGAGCGTCGTCCGGCAGATCGCCGCCGGGCTCGGCGTCGAGCTGGACGAGGTCACCGAGTGGTACACCCGCCTGCCCGCCCCGGAGTCGTTCGACGTCTCGTCCGGGACGATCGAGAAGGGCACGGCCGCCGCGCTCCGGTTCGAGGTGCGCGGCGTCCGCGACGGCGAGAGCGTCATCGTCCTGGAGCACGTCACCCGGCTCCGCGACGACCTGGCGCCCGACTGGCCGCAGCCCACCGGTCAGGGCGGCTACCGCGTCGAGGTCCGCGGCGAACCGAACTACACCCTCGACCTGCAGATGGTCGGCGCCGACGGCGACCACAACACCGCCGGCCTGAAGTCGACCGCGATGCGGCTGGTCAACGCCATCCCCGCCGTGGTGGAGGCCGAGCCCGGCCTGGTGACCGCGCTCGACCTCCCGCTCATCGCGGGCCGGGGGCTCGTCGGCCGGGGAGGGCGTTGAGGACCGGGACGAGCTGCTCCTCCTCGTAGTCGAGGTGGGCCTCCAGTTCGGCGATGAGCCGGTCGATCTCGCCGAGGAGTGACGCGGGATCGCCGTCCTTGATCGTGGCCTGGAGTTCGGTGAGGAGCCGCTCGACCGTCTCGTGCTCGGCGTAAAGACGGTTGAGGGGCTCCGCCAGCTCGGGATGCTCCCGTTCCAGGTGCGGGAACATCCCCTGGCCCTCCATGGTGTGGTGGTGCCCGAGGCCCTGGCAGAACGCGAGGCAGTTGACGCGCAGCTGCGCGGTGATGCCGGGTCCCGAGGCGGCGACCTCGGCGCGGACGATGGCGAGCTCCCGCCGGAACACCTCGTGGATCGCCTTCAGCGTGTCCCCCATGCCGCCGGGGTACTCGGGCGGCCCGGGGTCGGCCGCCGCCAGCGCCACCACGGGCAGGACGCGGCCCGACCTTTCCTCGTACTCCGCCCAGCCGGGGTCGGCCTCGGCGGCGCGGGCGAACACGCGGTCGCGCTCGTCCCCGCTCAGGACCGTCGCCGCGGCCTGGTAGGCGAACGGGCCGGTCTCGACGGTGGCGCGGGGGTTCGCGACGAGGTTGTGGTACCAGGCGGGGTGCTTCGGCGACCCGCCCGCGGACGCGATGACCAGGACGCGCCCGCCCTCGTCCGGCAGGTACCCGAGCGGTGTGGTGTGCGGCTTCCCGGAGCGGGCCCCGGTGGTGGTGAGCAGGAGCAGCCGCCCGCCCTCGAACATGCCGCCGACACGGCCGCCGTTCGCGCGGAACTCCTCGATGATCTGCTGATCGAACTCGTTCGGCACTCTTTCCCTTTCCCCTTGGAAGAAACGACGTGAAGGAGAAAGGGGAAGGGCGGGCCTCTGGCCCGCCGGGGCGTCAAACCCCGGCCGGGAACCCCACTCGTGCGTGGCCCAAGGCCGACCCGGCAGTCACGAGAGTGATCCTAGGCGATGCGTCAGGGGATCACACCCCTTCGCGGTGGGCGATCGCGGCGGCCTGGGTGCGGCTGGTGGCGTTCAGCTTCGCGAGGATGTTGGAGATGTGGACGCTCGCCGTCTTGGGGGAGATGAAGAGCGTCGCGGCGATCTCCTTGTTGCCCAGGCCGTCCGCCACGAGCTTCAGCACCTCGCGTTCGCGGGCGGTCAGCGACGACAGGGCGCCCGGTGCGGCGGCGGCGCGGCGGGACGTGTCCAGGCGGGCCCGGCCGCCGAGGTCGCGCAGGGCCTTGAGCAGGGGAGCGGCGCCGAGGCGCTCGGCGGTCGCGACGGCGGCGCGCCAGGCGGTCGCGGCGCCCTCGCGATCGCCGGTCTCGGCGAGGGCCTCGGCCAGGCGCCAGCGCGAGCGCGCCACCTCGTAGACGAAACCGCCGTCCGGATCCCCGTAGGTGAACAGCTCGGCGGCACTCCGCCACAGGTCCGGGTCGTGGACGCCGGACAGGCGGGCGTGCTCGGCCTCGACGCGGGCGAGCCAGGCCCGCCCCTCCAGGCCCAGCCAGGCGAGCGGGTGGCCGGTGGCCGTCGTGGTCGCGGCCCTCCGGGCGCGGGCCAGCAGATCGGCGCCGGCGTCGGCGGGCCCGCCCATCTCGTTCAGCGCCCACAGTCCCGTGGCGGCGACGCGGATGACCGGGGTCTCGCGGGCGTACGGGCTCTCCAGGACGGACCGCACATGCTCCCAGGCGGCGGCCGGGTCGCCGTTCCACAGGGCGTGCTCCGCCGCCAGGCCGCGGGCCACGTAGCGCAGGAACATGTCGTCGGTCCAGAGCGGCGCCAGGCGGTCGAGGCGCTCATCGACCGATGCCGCGCCGCGCGCCACGTCGAGGAACAGCGCGTACGCCGACACCTGGCCCTCGGCGGGCCGGGCGGCGCGCAGCGGGAAGCCGCGGGCGAGGCGGCCCGCCTCCGCCCAGTTCCCGGCCGTGTAGTGGACGAGGTACTGCAGGCTCCGCAGCATGATGCCGAACGCCGCCCAGTCGAGGCCGTGCTCCCGGGCGTACGCGACGCCCTCATCGGCCGCGCGGGCGGCGCCGGGGAGGTCGCCGCGGTCCAGCCGGACGCGGGCGTACTGGAACGCGGCGCGCAGCGCCGTCGGCTGGTTGTCGTGCCGGACGGCGAGGTCGCGGGCCCGCGCGAACATCTCCGGGACGCCGCTGTCGGCCTCGTGCCATTCGCGGTGGACGCCCAGGGTGACGAGCAGGCTCGCCTCCGCCTCGGGGGCGCCGGCCGCGCGGGCCGCCTCGATCGCCCGTTCGGCGAGTCCGGGCATCTCCGCGTCCGGGTCCCGGAAGAGGAGCATGCGCGCGTAGGTGGCGAGGGCGGCGGCGCGCTCGGGGGTGGGCGGGTCGGCGGGCAGCATCGCGACGGCCTCGCGGGCGGTGGCGTGCGCCTCGTCGTCCCGGTCGAGCTCGCCGAGCATCTCCGCCATCCGCTCCCGGATGCGCGTGCCGAGCCGCAGGTCGGCGGGGTCGGCCACCGACCGCAGGCGGCGGAGCAGGGACAGCGCGCGGCGCGGCTCGCCCGCGCGGTCGGCCGCCCGGACCGCGTCCAGCGACAGCCGCATCCGGTCGGTCCCGGCGGCGGCCTCCGGGCCGGGGACGGCGTCCCACAGCTCGAGGGCGCGGTCGAAGTGCTCGTACGCCTCGGCGGGGGCGCCGAGCCGCTCCGCCTCCCGCCCGGCCCGGACGGACGCGGCGAACGCGCCGGGCAGGTCGTGCGCGGCGAGGCTGTGGTGGGCCAGTTCGGCGGCGGTGCCGCGCCGCCCGTCCGGCATGGCGGCGAGCAGCCGGGCGAACGCGGCGTGCAGCCGGGTCCGCTCGCCCGGCAGCAGGTCGGCGTGCACGGCCTCGCGCAGCAGCGCGTGCCGGAACGTGTACCCGGTGCCGGACGGGACGAGCACCTGGTGGGAGACGACCTCGCGGAGCGCCTCCCCGACGGCGTCCTCGTCGAGCCCGGCGACGCGGCGGACGAGTTCGTCGTCGACGCGGCGCCCGGCGACGGCGGCGACCCGGACGACGCGCTGCGCGCCGTCCGACAGCCGCTCGACCCGCGACAGCAGCAGGTCGGCGAGACCGGCGGGCAGTGCCTCGCCCGTGCGCTCGGCGCTGAACAGCTCGGCGGCGTAGAACGCGTTGCCCTCCGAGCGCCGGTGGATCCGTTCCGCGACGTCCGGGGTCACCGGCCCGGACGCGAGGGATCCGAGGTATTCGGCGGTCTCGCCGGGCCCGAACGGCCGCAGCTCGACGCCGGTGACGTCCGGCAGCCGGAGCAGCTCCGCCACGACCGGCCGCAGCGGGTGCCGCCGGTGCAGGTCGTCGGCCCGGTACGTGCCCACCAGCAGGACGCGTTCGCGCTGCAGCACCCGGCTCAGGAACGTCAGCAGGTTCCGGGTGGACCGGTCGGCCCAGTGCAGGTCCTCCAGGACGAGCAGGACGGGCCTTTCCCGCCCGAGCTCGCCGAGCAGGCCCAGCACCGCCCCGAACAGCTGCTGCTGCCCCAGCTCGGACGCCCCGCCCGGCCCTCCGTCGCCGTCCGGCAGCAGCCGCCGCAGCACGGGGCGCGCGTCCAGCGCGGCGCGCACGTCCGCCGCGGCCGGCCCGTCCGCCCCGGCCGCGCTCCACAGCGCGTCGGCGAGCGGCAGGTACGGCATGCTCTCGCCCAGTTCCGCGCACTGCCCGACGAGGACGGCGCGGCCCCGCTCGGCGGCGCCGCGCGTCAGCGCCGACACCAGATGCGTCTTGCCGACCCCGGCGTCGCCGCTGACCAGCGCCACTCCGGCGGACCCGCCGCCGGCCCGGTCGAGCGCGGCGGTGAGCGCGCCGAGTTCGGCCGTCCTCCCGATCAACACGGGTCGAGTATCGCACCGGTGCCGCCCGGTGGGACGACGCCGAAGGGCCCCGGGTCCGTGTGGGCGGATCCGGGGCCCTTCGGCGGATGCGGGGAGGTCAGCCGGCCATGGCGGGCACCCGCTCCTCCTCCACCGCGATCTCCGGCTCGGGCTCGGGCTCGGGAACCGGAAGGATCCTGTGGTAGGCGCGGATCGTCTCGGCGGCGATCCGGGCCCACGAGTAGCGGGACCGGGCCCGGTCGGCGGCGGCGATGGAGTAGCCGTGCAGCGTGGTCTCCTCCGCCAGCAGGCGCCGGACGGCGCGGCCGATCTCGACCGGCCGCCGGGCCGGCACGTGCAGCCCGGTGATGTGGTCGAGGACCTCGTCGGCGTGCCCGCCGGCCGGGGTGGCGACGACCGGGACGCCGCAGGCCATCGCCTCCAGCGGGACCGCCGGGGAGGGCTGGTGCGGGGTGATGCACAGCGCGAGGTCCGCGGTGCGCAGCAGCTTGGGCAGCGTCTTGTGCGGCAGCCGGCCGAGGAAGATCACCCGGTCGCCGACGTGCATCTCCTTGGCGACCAGCCGGAGCCGGTGGACGACGGGGTCGTTCTCGAGGTCCTCGCGGGACGGGCCGCCCGCGACGGTGAGCTCGGCGCCCGGCACGTGCACGAGGGCGCGGACGGCGGTCTCGACGTCCGCGGACTCGAGGTCGTCGCAGACCATCACGAGGCGGGCCCGGTCACCGCGCGGCATGGCGGGGCCGGTCGGGGCGAAGTGATCGCCGTCCACCGCGTAGGGGACCACGGTCACGGCCGGGCGGGGCACGCCCATCCGCACGACGGTGCCGGCCTCCTCGGCGTGCCCGGCGATCACGAGGTCGCTGCCCCGTCCGATGGCCTTCTCCAGCCGGTCGCGGTGCGGGTGGACGGTCCGTCCGGCGCGCCGGTCGTCGACGCCGACGCCGTGATAGCTCTGCGCGAACGGGATGTCCATCTCGCGGGCGACGGCGCAGGCGGCGATGCCGGCGAGCCAGCCGTGGGCGTGCACGACATCGGGCCGTCCGGCGCCGCTCCAGCGGCGGCGGAGCCCATCGGCGAAGTCGCGGATGTGTCCGAGGACGTCGTCGTCGGCGAGCGGCCGGGCGGGGCCGGCGTCGATGTGGACGAGGGCCGCGCCGGGGCCGATCCGCACCCGCGGGCGGGCGGACGGGTCCTGGCGGCGTGCGTACACCGTGACGCGGTGGCCGTCGTCGCTGTCGGTGCGCGGTCGCGCGAGCGACCGGGCGAGTTCCCGGACGTGGATGGACTGCAGGTGTTCGCCGTCGAGGTCGGAGGCGGACACGAGCGCGATGTCGAGCGGGCGGTGCATGGCGAGATCCTCCGGGACTACACACAGGGAAGCCTGGAGGTATCTGCGTCGTAGACACCTGCTCGGGGAGATCTATTTCCGGCATGCGTCTCCGCCAAACCTCGCAATTCGGAATCAGTCGCGCCGCTCCGCCGCACGGACGACCGGCAGGACGATCGCCGAGGGCCGCGCCGGATCGTGGAAGACCTCCTGGGAGGCGGTCAGCGTCCGGGTCGCGGTGCCGATCGGCTCACCGGTCCCGGGGTTGCGGGCGACCCGCGGGTACGCGCCGCTGGCCACCTGCACGCGGATCCGGTGCCCGGCGCGGAACCGGTGCCCGCAGGGCCACAGTTCGACCGCGACGTGCCGGACCCCGTCCGGCCCCTCGTCGGTGCCGCCCGGGACGAGCCGCCGCATCCCCTCGCACAGGTTGAGGGACTCGCCGTCGGGCGCCACGTCGCAGAGCCGCACCACGAAGTCGGTGTGCTCCCGGTCGGACCGGACGTGCAGGTCGGCCGAGACGGGCCCGATGACCTCCACGTCCTCGGTGAGGACATCGGAGGTGTAGACGAGGACGTCGCGCCGCCGCTCCAGGCGCCGCTGGTCCGTGGACGGGCGGGTGTCGCCCAGCAGCGTCGGCCCGCCGAGGAAGGGCGTCGGATGCTCCGGGTCGTACCGGTACCGGTCGGGCGGGGACTCGGGCGGGGCGTCCGGCCGCAGCCCGCCGCCCGGCGCCAGGTGCCAGCGCTCCTCCGCCATCCCCGGCACCGGCCAGTCGGGGTAGTCGCGCCATTCGCCCGCGCCCGTGACGAACAGCCGGACGGGCTGCTCCCGGAGCCCGGACGGGTCGTCCAGCAGGTGGGCGCGGAACCAGGTGACGGCCTCGCCGACGGAGTCGCGCATCATCCGCTGGTCGGCGTGGGTCCACGGGCCGATCGTCAGGTGGGGGCGGTGCCCGGCGGCCCGCAGCGCCGCGTAGTCCTTCATCTGCCAGGGCAGGAAGATGTCGTACCAGCCGCCCGTCATGTTCACCGGCGCCGACACCCGCGACACGGTGGGGCTGAAGTCGCGCTTGTCCCAGAACGGGGTGTCGGGGCCGTGCACGAGGAGGTCCTGGAAGAACCGCTGCTGCGCGCCGGTCGCGACCTGGTCGAGCTCGGAGAGCGGACGCCCCGACAGCGCGGCCCGCCGGGCCCGCCGCGGCGACAGGATCCCCGTCGTCACTCCCGACAGGGGGCCCTTCATCCGGGAGGTGAGATCGACCCAGATCAGCGTCGACTCCAGCGCGAACGTCCCTCCGACGTTGATCGCGTCCCGGAAGCTGGACGCCGTGACCTGCATCGACAGGGCCCTCAGTTCCGGTCCCGCCTCCGCCGCCACCGCCCACTGGACGTAGCCGAGGTAGCTCGGGCCGTGCATGGCGAACGTCCCGCCGAACCACGGCTGCTCCTTCAGCCACGCGATCGTGGCGAGGCCGTCCTCGCGCTCGTCCAGCGCCTCGAACACGCCGCCGGACCCGAAGCCGCCCCGGACGCTCTGCACCACCGCCTGGAACCCGTGCGACGCGAACGCCTGCCCGCACATCAGCCCGAACGGCCCGCGCCGCCCGTAGGGCGACCGGACGAGCACGGTGGGCGGCCGCTCCAGCCCCACCGGGCGGTACCGGTCGGCGAGCAGGACGACGCCGTCGGCGGCCGGGACGGCGAGGTCGCGCTCGACCGCCACCCGGTGGGGACCGTTCCGCAGTCCCAGCGCCGTGACCCCCAGCCGGCGCATCCTTCCCGCAGACACCATCACGTCGATCGTATCCGGGGGTGCTCCTCTGCCCGCGACGTGTCCCGGCCCCGCCGCGCGTTCATTACGATCGGGACGGTTCAGAGAAACGCAATGAGGGCGTCAAGGCGAGTCGAGGAGGTCACGTGCGGGAATCGCGCGGGCGAGGGGTGCGTCGTGCATGACCTGAACTGGCAGCGGATCATCGCCGCCGCGGTCGTGATGGTCGTCGCGCTGGGGATCGCGGTCGTGCTGCGGACGCTGACGGGCCGGCTGCTGCGCCGCGCCGGGGTCACCAGCTGGGCCTGGGACGACCTCGCGGCCCGCCTCGTCCGGGACCTGGCGGTGCCGGTCGCGCTGATCGGCGGCGCCTGGATCGCGGCGAACATCCTGCACCTGCGGCCCGGCACGCTCGACGTCACCGCGAAGGTGCTGACCGCCGGGACGATCCTCGTGGTGTCCCTCGCCATGGCCCGGCTGATCGCCGGCGCCGTCGCCTCCATCACCCTCGCCCGGCAGGGCGTCGCCGCCAATGTGACGATCTTCGCGAACATCACGCGGGTGGTCGTGCTCGGCATCGGCGTCCTCGTGATGCTGCAGAGCATCGGCGTGTCGATCACCCCGGTGCTCGGCGCCCTCGGCGTCGCGGGCCTCGCGGTCGCGCTCGCCCTCCAGGACACCCTCGCGAACCTGTTCGCGGGCGTGCACGTCCTGGCGTCCAAGACGATCGAGCCCGGCGACTACATCAAGCTGGCCACCGGGCAAGAGGGCTATGTCGTCGACATCAACTGGCGGAACACCTCGATCCGGACGCTGTCCGACAACATCGAGGTCGTCCCGAACCAGCGCTTCTCCGACACGATACTGACGAACTACCACCGGCCCGCGCAGGACATGGGCCTGCTCCTGCAGGCGAAGGCGCCCTACGACGCCGACCTGGACGAGATCGAGAAGATCGCCGTCGGTGTCGGCGAGTCGGTGATGGCCGACGTGCAGGGCGGCGTCGAGGACGCGGAGGTCCTCGTCCGGTTCCACACCTTCGGCGACGCCTCGATCGGCTTCACCGTCATCCTGCGGACCACCGAGTTCGGCGACCAGTTCCGCATCAAGCACGAGTTCGTGAAGCGCCTCCACCGCGCGTTCCGCGAAGCGGGCGTCGAGACCCCCTACCCCCGCGCCCGCATCACGCTGGACGAGCCCGCCGCCTAGCCCTGCGCCTCCCCATCAGGCCAGTCCGGCATGTCGTCGGGGCCGAACAGCTGGGGCTCGGTCAGCCTGTCCCCGAGGCTGTTCTTGCCGTACTCCAGGCGCTTCTCCAGCGCGACGAGCGCCCCGTCCTCCGGGAAGGAGTCGAACCGGACGTCGTCCGCCAGCGCCCGCATGATCATCAGGCCGCGGCCGTGCTCGGCCCCGGTCTCGGGCACCGGAACCCGGTCGGCGTCGAAGCCGTGCCCGGAGTCCATCACCTTGATCACGCAGCGCCGGTCCTGGATCGCCGCACGGACGGTGTAGTCGATTCCCTCGGCGGCGTGCTCGATCACGTTCGTGCACGCCTCGGTGAGCACCATCTCGATGTCGCCGCAGATCTGGTCCTCCACCCCCAAGGCGTCGAGCGCCGCGGTCAGGATCCGTCGCGTCACCGGCACGCTGGCCGCGTCGCGCGGAAGCTGAAGGTCCAGATTGATCTCCACATCGGCTCCGTCGTCGGTCCTTTATCCGTCACCGAAAGACTGCCCCCGGAGTGGATATCAAACGCGGGCCCAAGGTCCCGCGTGTCACATGTCCGGGCGGGGGGCGTACTCGTGCACGTACTCCTGCCCCGAGAGCTTGTGGATCGCCTGCATGATCTCGTCGGTGATCTCCCGGGCGACGCGGCCGGGCGGGCCGCCGCGCCCGGAGAACTCCAGGGCCTCGCCGAACCGCAGCGAGATCCGGCCGGGGCGCGGGACGGCCCGGCCGCGCGGCTGGACGCGGTCGGTCCCCTCGATCGCGACCGGCACCACCGGCGCGCCGGTCCGCATCGCGAGCCGCGCCGCGCCCGTCCGGCCCCGGTAGAGCCGCCCGTCCGGCGACCGCGTGCCCTCGGGATGGATCGCGAACACCCCGCCGCGCTCCAGCACGGCCGCCGACGCGTCCAGGGCGTCGAACGCGGCCCGCCCGCCGGACCGGTCGACGGCGATCGCCCCGACGCTGCGGAAGAACGCGGCGGTCGCCCGGCCCCGCCGGCCCGACCCGGTGAAGTACTCCTGCTTGCCGAGGAAGTGCACGCGGCGCGGAACCGTCAGCGGCACCACGAACGAGTCGAGGACGGCCAGGTGGTTCGCCGCGAGGATGACCGGACCCGTCCGCGGGACGTTCTCCAGCCCGCTCACCCGCGGCCGGAACGCGACCCGCAGCAGCGGCCCGAGCACCACGTACTTCGTGAGGGGATAGATCACGCGTTCGGAGTCCATGTCACTCGACGGTAGGGTTCGCGCGCCTCGTCCCGCGCCGGGCGCCCGCACAAGATCGGGCCGAGCGGCTTTGTAGAGGACCGCGCTTGCGCCCGCGCCGCCGGGTCCGCGGCACAGGTCAACCCGCGGCCGCCGCGTTCTGCGCCTCGATCACCTTGCGCGCGGCGGTCACGGCCGGGCCCGACCGTGCCGTCAGCTCCGCGATCCGCCGCCGGTGCCGCCGCCGTTCCCGCCGGGGCAGGACGCACGACAGCTCGCACGCCGCCGCGAGCGCCACCGCCGCCGCGTCGAAGCTGTGCACGTGGGCGACCGGACGGCCGTGCAGCGCCGACGACGCCCGCCCCCACAGCTCCTTCACGACGCGCGGATCGCGGACCTCGACCACGGTGCGGGGGAAGCCGAGGAACCTGCGGCGGTGCAGGCGGATCCACCCCTCGTGCGCGAGCTCGTCCCGGATCCGGGTCGCGAACGCCCGCGCGTCCTTGCGCACCCAGTGCTGCCACGACCGGGGACGGGACGCCCCGATCGCCGCCAGCAGCCCGTACGGGTCGTCGCCGGGAGTGCCCGGCACCGGCCGCCGCCTGCTCTCGGCGAGCCGCCCGTCCAGGTACAGCTCGGTCAGCGCCGCGGCCCGCACCATGCAGCCGAGCTCGGAGCGCGACTTCGTCATGCGCCGCCGCCGCAGGTCGTAGGCCAGCAGGTACATCCGCGCCGGCAGCGCGTCCGGAACTTGGGTCATCATCACTCCCCGTGGTCGCCGTCACGGTCGTTCTCGTCGTCCGGCCGGGCGTCCCTGCGCGGCCGCCCGGGTCCGCGCATCGGCCCGGCCGCCTTCGGCAGCCGCCCCGCCTCGCCGAGGGCGCGTCGCAGCAGGAACTCGATCTGCGCGTTCGTGCTGCGCAGCTCGTCCCCGGCCCACCGCGACAGCGCGTCGTGGACGGCCGGGTCGAGCCGCAGCAGCACCTTCTTGCGTTCCGTCACCGGAACCTCCGAGAATGCCCCGCCCTCAGGACGCGGCAGGAATCGGGTCTTGCGGAGCAGGCCAGGAACGACCTGCCGTCCCACGAAGCACGATCATTCACTCGATGTGATTCAGTGATTTCGCTCCTTTGTTCGATATTCGGCGCTACGATCGCGGTGTGACGTTCATCGAGCCCACGGCGCCGGCCAACGCCCGGCTCACCTACCGGGTGCGCTTGTCGCGCTGCGCGAAGCGGGCGTTGCTGGCCGAGTGGGATCGGTGCCGGTGGGTGTGGAACGAGTGCGTCGCCACCGCCCGCGCCGCTCATCAGCACGGCGAGCAGATCGGTCCAGCCGGGCAAGACCTCCCGGCCAGCCTGGCCGCGAGGCGGCCTGAGCCGAAAATCCCCGCAAAGCCCGTGGAGGGCGGAAACTCCCTCCCACCCGGGCGGGGAGCACTCAATGGTAGAGGGAGCCGGTGTTCACCACCGGCTGGGCATCGCGGTCGGCGCACAGCACGACCAGCAGGTTGCTGACCATGGCGGCCTTGCGCTCCTCGTCCAGTTCCACGACGTTCTGCGCCTCCAGTCGCCCGAGCGCGTCCTGCACCATCCCGACCGCGCCCTCGACGATCCGCTGCCGGGCCGCGACGACGGCGCCGGCCTGCTGCCGCCGGAGCATGGCCTGCGCGATCTCCGGAGCGTACGCGAGGCGGGTGATCCGCGACTCGATGATCCCGACGCCGGCGGACGCGACCCGCAGCGCCAGCTCCTCCGACAGCTGCCGGGTGATCTCGTCGGCGTTGTCGCGCAGCGAGATCCGGTCGGCCGCGTCGTAGGGGTAGCTGCCGGCGATGTGCCGGACTGCGGCCTCGGTCTGGAACGCGACGAACTCCACGAAGTCGTCGACCTCGAACACGGCGCGGGCGGTGTCCTGGACCTGCCACACCACGACCGCCGAGATCTCGATCGGGTTGCCGTCCAGGTCGTTGACCTTCGCGTGGCCCGTCTCGTGGTTGCGGATCCGGGTCGAGACCCGCTTCCGCTCGGTGATCGGGTTGACCCAGCGCAGGCCGTCCTCCCGGACGGTCCCGGCGTACTTGCCGAGCACCTGCAGCACGCGCGCCTCGCCCGGCGCGATCGCGGTCAGTCCGACCATCAGCACCAGCCCGGCCAGTGCGAGCACGGTGCCGGCGGCGGCCCCGGTCCCGATCGCGGCGGTCCCGCCGGCGACGGCGCCGCCGGCGGCCGCTCCGCCCCCGGCGAGGATCAGCAGGAGCGCGAGGCCCAGCATCCCCCAGCCGCTCAGGTTCCGCCCGGCCCGCTCCTCGATCTGCGGTCGCGGCATCTCGATGCCCGGTGTGTCCATGTTCATCGCCAACCTCCGTTGTTATCGTCAGGCTAGCAAAGTGATATCACTTTTCCAATACGACCGGAACGGGCGCCTCGCCGGTATCGTCCGGGATGACCTTCGGGACGGCGCGGAGCGTCACGAGGGCGAACACCGCGACCAGGGCGGCGAAGGCGGCGCTGCCGAGCAGGGCGGCGTGCATCCCGTCCACGAACGCGACCCTGGCGGCGTCCGCGAGCTCCGCGCCGAGCCGGGCCGGGAGCCTCGCGGCGGCCTGGAGGGCGGCGGCCAGGGAGTCGCGGGCGGCGGCCCCGGCCGGGGCGGGCACCCCCGCGGGCACGTCCAGGGAGTCGCGGTACACGGCGGTCAGGATGCTGCCGAGGACCGCCATGCCGAGGGCCCCGCCCAGCTCCGTCGCGGTCTCCGAGATCGCCGACGCGGACCCCGCGCGGTCCTTCGGCACGGTCGCGAGCACGGTGTCGGACGTGACCGTCATCGCGATCCCCATGCCGAGGCCGCCGAGCAGCATCGCCGGGACCATCACCGGGTAGGACGTCCCCAGCCCGACCATCAGGTAGAGCGAGAACGCGCCCGTCGCGACCGCCATGCCGAGCGCGACCGTCCGGGCCCGGCCGAGGGCGCCGATCAGCGGCGCGGCGACCGCGGCGCCGCCGACCATCGCGCCGAGCGCGCCCGGCAGCCCGGCCAGGCCCGCCTTCAGCGGCGACCAGCCGAGCGCCAGCTGGAAGAACAGCGAGAAGATCAGCGACTGCGCGACCAGGGTGAACATCGCGAACATGTTCGTGACGATGGACCCGGTGAACGCGGGCAGCCGGAACAGCCGGACATCGATCAGCGGGTCGGCGACCCTGCCCTGCCGGACGAGGAACGCGGCCAGCGCGAGCACGCCGGCGAGCGCGGCGACCGGCACCCGCGCCTCGTCCACGCCGTGCGCCGCGGCCTCCTTGATCGCGTACACGAGCCCGAGGACGCCGAGGATCGACAGCGGCACGCTCAGCAGGTCGAGCCGTCCGCTGACCCGGCCGTGCGCCTCCGGCAGGATGATCGCGCCAGCGACGAACGCGACCGCCATCAGCGGCACGTTGATCATGAAGACGGAGCCCCACCAGAAGTGGTCGAGCAGCGCGCCCGACAGCACCGGCCCGAGCCCCACCGCGAGCCCGCCGATGCCGGCGAACATCCCGATCGCCGTGGTCCGCTCCTTGGGCTCGGTGAAGACCCGCCGGATCAGCGCGAGCCCGGACGGCATCAGCGTCGCGCCCGCGACGCCGAGCAGGGCGCGCGCCGCGATCAGCAGCTCCGCCGACGGCGCGTACGCGGTCAGCGCGGACGCCCCCGCGAACACGGCCGTGCCGGTCAGCAGCAGCCGCTTGTGCCCGATCCGGTCGCCGATCCCGCCCATGGTGATGAGCAGGCCGGCGAGCGCGAACCCGTAGGCGTCCGCGATCCAGAGGATCTGCGTGGCCGACGGCTCCAGATCGGCGCTGAGATGGGGGACCGCCTGGTTCAGCGCGGTCAGGTCGATGTTGGGAACGAGGGCGAGCAGCGCGCAGACGGCGAAGACGGCCCACTTGCGTCCGGGGGATTCCATGCCCGCAAGCGTGCAGGTGGGCGCTGACCGGTCACTGACGGCCGGCCGGCGGCTCCGTCAGCAGGCGGACGGCCTCGTCCCGGGTGAGCGCGGCGCCCTCCGCGGCCGCCGCCTCGAACGCGTCGGCGCCGAGGGCTCCCCTGACGCGGGACGCGACGCGCTCGCCGTCCGGGTCGCCCGGCACGAGGGCGCCGTGCACCGCCCCGGCCGCGCCGAGCAGCACCGCCGCCCGCGCCGGGTCGCCCTCGGCCAGCGCGACGGCCGCGAGCCCTGCCGCCGCGGTCCCCTCGTGCGAGAAGATCGGATGGTCGAACCCGGCGAGCAGCGCCTCCCGGAACAACTCCCGGGCCCGTCGATGGTCGCCCTCCTCGACCGCGACCCAGCCGAGCCCGACCAGCGCCAGGCATCGGGTCCCCGCGGCGGGGAACCGCTCGGTGGCCGCCCCGGCGAGGGCCTCCGCGTATCCGGAGCGGGCGGCGGCCAGGTCGCCGCGCAGCCGCGCCGCCTGCGCCGCGCCGAAGCGGGCCGCGGCCACCTTGTCGGGCGCCCCCGCCCGCCGCGCCAGCTCGCCGCCGCGCGCGAGATCGGTGCGGGCCGCGTCCAGGTCGCCGTCCCGGAGCCTGATGTCGGCGCGGCGGAACAGCAGGTCGGCGGTGTCCTCCAGCGCGCCGAGCGCCTCGGTCAGGGCGAGCGCCTCGGCCAGGAGCGCGAGGGCCCGCTCGCGGTCGCCGCGCCGGTCCGCGAGATGGGCGAGGATGTCGAGCGTGTTCGCGGTGCCCCACCGGTCGCCCGCCGCCCGGAACCCGGCCAGGGCGTCCGCGCACGCCTGCTCGGCCGCCGCGAAGCCGCCGGAGAACTGGTGCAGGTACGCGTCGCTCATCCGCAGCAGCGCCCGCGACCACGGGTCGTCCGGGATCTGCTTCGGGAAGACGGCGAGCCGGGTGCGCTCGGGCCCGGCGGTGAGGGCCCACTGGACGGTCGTCGCCGGGTACGCGAGGGTGCGGTCGATGCCGTTGAGCAGCGCCTCGGCTCGGTCCAGCCACGCGACCGCCCGGTCGCCGGTGACGCCGCCCGCGATCGCGTTCGTCGCGCACAGGACGTACTCCTCGTCCAGGCCGTCCGGCACGGCGCCGACGGCGTCCAGGAGCTCCGTCGCGAGCGTCGCGCCCTCGACCCGCCCCCGCAGCCACCAGTACCAGGTCAGGTTGGCGATGAGGTGGAGCGCCAGCACGTGGTCGAGCCGGACGCACCGTCGCAGCGCCGCGTGCAGGTTCGCGTGCTCGCCGGCGAGCAGGTCCAGCCACTCCAGCTGCTCCGCGCCCCGCAGATGCGGATCGGCCCGCCGCGCGAGTTCGAGGAAGTACTCCGCGTGGGCGCGCTGGAACCGCTCTCGCTCGCCCGCCTCCTCCAGCCGTTCCGCGCAGAACGCCCGGATCGTGTCGAGCATCCGGAAGCGCCGCCCGTCGGACTGGACGAGCGACTTGTCGGCCAGCCCGAACACGGTCTCCTCATCGGCGCCGCACACGGCGGCGGCGGCCTCGGCGGTGAACCCGCCGGAGAAGACGGTGAGCCGCCGGGCGAGGGCCCGCTCGTCCGCGCCGAGGAGGTCCCAGCTCCACTCGACGACGGCCCGCAGCGTCTGATGGCGCGGCGCCGCCGTCCGCTCTCCGCGCGACAGCAGCCGGAACCGGTCACCGAGCCGCGTCGCGACGTCCTCCGCCGGCAGGGTTCGCAGCCGCGCCGCCGCCAGCTCGATCGCGAGCGGCAGCCCGTCGAGCGCCCCGCAGATCCGCAGGACGTCCGCGACGTTGCCCTCGTCCACCCGGAATCCCGGACGCACCGCCGCCGCCCGGTCGGCGAACAGACGCACCGCCGGATACGCGGGCGCGTCCCGCGCGTCCGCCCCGTCCGGGGGCATCGGGAGGGGCGGCAGGGACAGCAGCGCCTCCCCGGTGATCCCCAGCGCCTCCCGGCTGGTCGCGAGGACCCGCAGCTCGGCGCAGGCCGTCAGCGACCGGTGCGCGACCCGCGCGACCGCGTCCACGACGTGCTCGCAGTTGTCCAGGACGAGCAGGACGCGCCGTCCCGCCAGCGCCGTCAGCAGCCGCTCCAGAACCTCCGCCGGCCCGGCCCCCGGCAGCCGCAGCCCGAGCGCCCCGGCGAGGGCCTTCGGCACCTCGTCCGCGGTGGCCGGCGCGAGATCGACGAAGCAGACCTCCCCGCCGACCCGCCCCGCCGCCTCCACGGCGAGCCGCGTCTTGCCCGCGCCCCCGGGGCCGAGCAGCGTGACGAGCCGTCCCTCGCCGAGCATCTTCCCGACCCGCCGCACCTCCTCGTCCCGCCCGACGAAACTGGTGAGCGGGACGGGCAGCGGGGTCACGACCTCCGCGGGCGCGCCCCGCAGGACCTCCAGATGCGCCTCGGCGAGATCCGCCGAGGGATCGGCCCCCAGCTCGTCCGCGAGCCGTTCCCGCATCTCCGCGAACACGGCCAGAGCCTCCGCCTGCCGGCCCTCCGCGCGCAGGGCCCGCATCGCCAGCGCCGCGGCGCGCTCGCGCAGGGGATGCTCGGCGAGCACCGCCCGCGCCTCCGCCGCGGCCTCGGCGGGCTCCCCGGCGGCCAGCAGCGCGCGGGCCAGCTCCTCCCGGACGCCGACCCGGGCCTCGTCGAGCCGGTCCGCCCTGATCGGCACGTCCGCGAGCGCCGGCCCCCGCCACAGCCCGAGAGCCTCCCGGAAGAGGCCGACGGCCCGCGCCGCCTCGGCGCCGCGCCCCTCCTCGACCAGCCGCTCGAACCGGAACGCGTCGACATCGTCCGGGTCGACGGCCAGCCGGTACCCGGCCGGACGCCCCTCGACCAGCCCCGCGTCCCCGAGGCCCCTGCGCAGCCGCGACACCTGCGCCTGCAGGGCGTTCGCGGCGTTCGCCGGAGGATCGTCCCCGTACACGGCGTCGATGAGCCGCTCGACCGGCACGACGCGCCCGGCGTCGAGCAGCAGCGCGCCGAGCAGGGTCCGCACCCGGGGACCGCCGACCGCGACGGGCGCGCCGCGCCGCCGGACCTCGACGGCCCCGAGAATGCCGAACCACATGACCGGATTCTCGCGCATTCCCCGCTACCGTGGATCATCCGCGCACCGGGAGGATCCGCCATGTCCGAGACCCAGACCGTCACCGACTTCCTCGCCGCCCTGGAGGCCCTGGACATCGACCGCGCGATGACGTTCGCGGCGCCGAACATGGTCTACCAGAACGTCCCGTTCCCGGCCGCGCGCGGCGCCCAGGCGGTGGAGAAGACGCTCCGGCTGATGGGCCGCTACGGCACCGGCTTCGAGGCCCGCGTCCACACCATCGCCGCGAACGGCCCCAAGGTCCTCACCGAGCGCACGGACGTCCTCGAGGCCGGCGCCTGGCGCGCCGAGTTCTGGGTGTGCGGCACCTTCGAGGTCCACGACGGCAAGATCACCCTCTGGCGCGACTACTTCGACCTCACCACGGTCCTGGCCGCGAGCGCCAAGGGCGCCGTGAAGGCCCTGCTGACTCCCCGCCCCAAGGCCAGGACGGCTCCCTGAACCGACCCGGTACCCAGGGCATGTTGAGTAGCCGTGCTCATGTGCCCCGGCTCCGGCGCGGCCAGACTCGTCGGCATGGACATGTACGCGTCGTGGGCGCCGCGGCCCCTCCGGCGGCCCCCGTCACTGACCGTCGCCCATGTGCTGCTGTCGGTCCAGGCGGTCGCGCTGGCCCTCATGTGGCTGGCGCCGAACGCCTTCGTCGCGCTGATGGTGCTCGCGGAAGGCGTCCCCGAGGACGAGAACGCGCAGTGGCTCTTCGTCCCGGTCATCTTCACGGCGCCGCTGCTGCTGTTCGCGGTGCCCGCCATCGTGCTCGCCCTGCGCTTCACCCGCGGCCGCGCCGGCCTCCACGCCGCCGTGCTGGTCTTCGAGGCGCTGATCCTGCTCGCGGTCGGCGTCCTCGGAACCTGGCTGGCCCTGGACAGCGTGGGCTTCTTCTTCACCCTCCCGGTGGTGGCGGTGATCCTTCCGGCGGTCTGCGTCCTTCCCACCCTCCTCACCCGCCAGGCTCGCGCCTACTTCACCCGCCCAAGCGAACGGGGAGGCCGCGGCCTCCCCGCCGGACCGGGAATCTGATCCGGTTCATCCCCTCGCCATCGCGTGGATCTCGGACAGCTCGGCGAGCTCGGCGAGCTCGGCGAACCCGGCCCCGATGCCGGCGATCAGGACGCCGAGGTCGGGGGTGACGTCGGGGTCGGCGGTGACGCCGAAGTGGAGCCTTCCCCGGTAGGAGAAGACGCCGACGGAGATCCCGGCGCCCGCCGCGATCGGCACGTAGGGGTAGAGGGCGGTGACCTCGCGGCCGAGGACGTACAGCCGGAACTGAGGTCCGGGCACGTTCGTGATGACCGTCTGGAACAGCGGCGTCATCGCGCTCATGACGGTCCGGGTGGCGAGCGGCATCGCCGCGGGCGCCGTCCCGGCGAGCTGGACGAGCGCGTCGACGCCGACCGACTGGCGGGTGCTCTTGTGGCCGTCCATCTGCTCGCGGAGCGAGGACAGCCGCCGGACGGGATCGGGTTCCCCGCACGGCAGGGTGACGAAGAGGGCGGAGACCCGGTTGCCGAGGTCGCCCTCGTCGTCCCCGCGCACCGAGACCGGCACCAGCGAGCGGACGAGCGTGTCGCCGCTCAGGTCGCCGCGCGCCGCCAGCAGGTCGCGGAACCCGCGCGCCACCGCCGCCAGGACGACGTCGTTCACGGTGCCGCCGAGGCCCGCGCGGACGGTCTTGACCTGGTCGAAGTCCACGTCCAGGGACGCCCAGCGCCGGTAGGGCCCGGTCGGGCCGGGCAGCGACTCCACGCCGTGGTGGGCGATGGTCGCGAGGGTGTGCGGGAGACCGCCGGCGAAGTCGCGGGCCTTGCGGAGCCCGTCGAGGCCGCGCGCGGGGGACGGCAGGCGCAGCAGCCGCCGCCCGAGACGGACGGCGCTCTGCCCGAGCCCGTCCAGCACGAGACCGGACGCGGTGGACGGCGGGCGGGCGGCGGTGGCGCCGCCCGGCTCGTGAACGGCCGCGGGCCGCGGTTCCAGGTCGAACAGCCGCGCGATGAGGTCGCTGCCCCCGGACCCGTCCACGACGCAGTGGTGGATCTTGGAGATGAGGGCCCAGCGGCCGTCCGCGAGGCCGTCCACCATCCACATCTCCCAGAGCGGGCGGTCGAGGTCCAGCCGGTAGGTCATGATGCGGCCGACCAGGTCGTTCAGCTCGTCCGGCCCGCCCGGCGCCGGAACCGTCAGGTGCCGGACGTGGTGCTCGATGCGGAATCCGGGGTCGTCCTCCCAGAGGGGCAGCCCCAGGTTCAGCGGCACCGTCCGCACCCGCTGCCGGTGCCGGGGGACCCGCGCCATCCGGGCCTCCACGGTGGCGGCCAGGTCGCGGAAGGCCGGCGCCGGCCCTTCCAGTACGGACACCGATGCGATGTGCAGGGGCGCCTTCTCGCTCTCCGCGAAGAACATCCCGGCGTCCAATGCGTTCATGTGCTCCACGGGCGCGTTCGCCATGGCCGCCGCCTCCCTGGCCGGCTCGCCGGCACCGTCCCGGTGCCTCTGGGTCTCAGCATGCGCCCGTACCGCGGGGGGATGCAGGGCCGAAGGTCCCTGCCGGGCGGGAACAAGGTGCATGTCAGCCCGTGCTGCTCACGGCGGCCACCGGGTCCTCGACCGCGGCCAGGTACGGGGCTCCGCGGCCGGGCACCTCGAGCGCGGCCGCGAGCTCGTGCAGCGCCGCCGTCAGCTCCGCGACCTGGTGCTCCAGCACCGCGACCCGGTGCTGCAGCGTCACGACGGTCGGGTGGGCGGCTCCGATGTAGATCTCCCTCGCCATCACGGGACTCCTTCCACTCGTCGCGCCGCCCGATGACGGACACGGTCCCGATTCCAGCGTCCGCCGGGAGGCCGGTGGTCTGTAGGGACGTTCGTCCCCTCCCCGGAGCCGTTCGCCCCTCAAGTGCGGGGACGGGCCTCCTCGGCGGCCCGTCCACGTGCCGCCTCGGCGGCCGCGCCCAGGTCGGCGCCGGTGATGACGGTGCGGCCGTCCCGGACGGCGCCGATGTGCGCCTCGTTGACCAGCCGCGCCAGATCGGCCCCGCAGAACCCGGGGGTGGCGCGGGCGACGGCTGGCAGGTCGGCCTCGGGCGCGAGGCGACGGCCGCGGGCGTGCGCGGCGAGGATGGCGGCGCGCTCGGCCTCGTCCGGCAGGGGCACGGTGACCTGCCGGTCGAAGCGGCCCGGCCGCAGCAGCGCGCCGTCGACCCCTTCCGGGCGGTCGGACGCGGCGAGGACGACGACGCCGCGGCGGTCGGCGTCCAGCTCGGCGAGGAGCCGCCGGAGCGCCGGCCCGTCGCCGCCGACGGCGTCGATCCCGTCGATGAACACGATCGCCGGCCCCTTCCCGCGGGCCCGGACGAACACCTCGTGCGCCCCGGCCGCGCCGAGCGACACCCCGCTGATCTGCAGGAACGGCGCACCGGCCTCACCGGCGGCGGCCCGCGCGAGCAGCGCCTTCCCGGTCCCGGCCGGCCCCACCATGAGCACGTCGCGGCGCCGCCGGACGGCCTCCCGGATCTCCCGCTTGACCCCCTCGTACCCGGCGACGTCCGTGAACCGGACGTCCGGCCGCTCGGCCTCGACCGTCCGGACGGGAAGGCGGAGGCACCCGATCATGCCGTGTCCCCTCTCGCGTGAGCCCATCGACGTGCGCTTTCACGCTGCCGCCCGTCGCGCGCGGGGGATAGGGGCCAAAGGCGGTCGTCGACGGGACCTTGGGGCACGAATCCAGATGGGTGCCGAGGTTCAGCTGCGAGGGGCGTACATGATGACGAGGACGCCGGCGAGGCAGATGAGGGCGCCGGTGACGTCCCACCGGTCGGGCTTGAAGCCGTCCAGGGCCATGCCCCAGGCGAGGGATCCGGCGACGAAGACGCCCCCGTAGGCGGCCAGTATGCGGCCGAAGTGGGCGTTCGGCTGCATCGTCGCCACGAAGCCGTACAGGCCGAGGGCGATGACGCCCGCGCCGACCCACCAGGCGCCCCTGTGTTCGCGGACGCCCTGCCAGACCAGCCAGGCCCCGCCGATCTCCGCGACGGCGGCGAGGGCGAACAGCAGCAAAGACCGGGCGATAGCCATGGACGGCACGGTATCGACCTTCGCCGCGGGCTCAGGCGCGGCCGCTCGGGCATCCGCGGCCGGCCGTCGTCCGGCCGCCGCAGGCCGCGCCGCACCGGCCGCTTCGGGACCTGCGGCGCGCCGCCGCGGCGAAGGCGAGGACCGCCGCGCCCGCCAGGGCGACGGCGACGACGGGCATGCCGTCCGCGAGGAAGGCCGCCGCGCCGCCGCTCAGGACGCCGGCGGCGATGAGCGGCGGAAGGGCGCAGCAGGCCACGCACGCGGCGGCGGCCAGGGCTCCGAGCCCGGTGCCGGTCCTGGACGGGGTCATCGGGCGTGCTCCTGGCCGCCGGGACGGGCGAGGTCGGCGAACGGAAGCGGGCAGCACGGCCGGTCGGCGCAGGTCATCAGGTCATCGCATCCGGCGTCGATCGCCTCCAGCAGGGTGGAGCGGATGATCTGCAGGTCGGCGATGAGCTCCTCGACCTCGACCAGCTTCATCCGGGCGCGCCCGCGCAGCCCGTGGTCGGGGCGGCCGTGCCGGTGCCCGGCCGCCTCCAGCAGGTCGGCGACCTCCTCCAGGGTGAACCCGAGCCGCTGCGCGGTCTTGATGACACGCAGCACGGTGACGGTCCGCTCGGGGTAGAGGCGATGCCCGCCGAGGCTCCGTTCCGGTTCGGTGATCAGGCCCCGCCGCTCGTAGTAGCGCAGGGTCTGCCGGTTCACTCCGGCCGCCTCGGCGACCTGCCCGGACCGCAACCCCTCATGGCCGCTCACGGCGTCCGCCCCTGGACGGCGGGCTCCGGCGGCGCGTTCCTCTCCGCGAGCCGCTGCATGCCGTCCAGCGTCGGGCCGGCCTCCTCAGGGGCGGTCACCTCCACCACCAGGCCGGTTCCCGTCCGCTGATAGGCGAACGACAGGAACGCGCAGCACTGCTCCTCCCGGGCGAACAGGTCGCGGATCACGCTCTCCCGTTCGGCGTCGGCCGCGAACAGCAGCCGCAACCGGGACGGCTCGCGCTCCACCCCGGTCAGCCCCGCTGCGAACAGCGACGCGAACTCCGTCAGCCGCCGGGCCATGGAGAGCGGCGACAGCGTGCACATGATCGGCACCTCGGACTCGGGCATCCCGGCTCCTCGTCGGCCACCCGGATGGCGGCCACGACCCGACGGTAAGCCTGTACCCGGGTACAGGATGCAACCGCTACGCGATCCAGCCGACACCGACCGGACGATGCGGGCGCTGCACCGCCCACGCGCTGCGGCACGTGAGGCGGCCGGGCGCGTGGGCAGTGGTCGAGCGGCCTCGGGTCGAGGCCGCTCGCGGCGGTCAGCAGCAGGCCGACGCGGCTGCGGTCTCGGCGTCGTCGGAGGTGGCCTTGTCGGTGGTTCCGGTGGCGCAGCAGGCCGAGTCGGCGGCCTTGGCGAGGGTGTCGGCGTCGCCCTTCACGACGTAGACCTCCCAGGGCTCGTTTCCGGGGCCGTGCACCCATACCTTGTCCTGGAGCGCGTAGCAGCAGGAGGTGTCGTTCTCCTCGACGGTGGCCAGGCCGGCGGCGGTGAGCCGCTCGGTGGCGGCGGTGACCTGGGCGCCGTCCTCGACCTCGACGCCCAGGTGGTCCAGGCGCGTGGGCTCGTCGCCGGTGCCCTCGATGAGGACGAGCTTGAGCGGCGGCTCGGTGATGGCGAAGTTGGCGTAGCCGGGGCGGCGCTTGGCCGGCTCGGCGCCGAACAGCTTGGAGTAGAAGGCGATGGAGCCTTCCAGGTCGGACACGCGCAGAGCGAGCTGGACACGGGACATGACGGTTCCTCCTCGGTGGTGCGGGCCCGGTCGAGGTGGACGGTGAGTGATGTCGAACACCGCACGGACCCTGCTTCGATGAGAATCGAATCAAGCTGACGAGTCGAGTTTGCCTCCATCAATAGATGGATGTCAAATTAGATGGATGTCGAATCCACAGGAGTTGGAGGACGTCACCGCGCAGGCGTGCTGTGCGCCGCTGAGCGGCCCGGTGCTGGGCGAGCGGGAGGCGGCGGAGCTGGCCGGGGTGTTCAAGGCGCTGTCGGACCCGGTGCGGCTGCGGCTGCTGAACCTGATCGCCTCGCACGAGGGCGGGGAGACGTGCGTGTGCGAGCTGACCGGCCGGTTCGAGGTGTCGGCGCCGACCGTCTCGCACCACCTGAAGGTGCTGCGCCGGGCCGGGCTGATCGACGGGGAGCGGCGCGGTACCTGGGTGTACTACCGCGTCGTCCGCGAGCGGCTGACCCGGCTGTCGGGCCTGTTCGCGCTGCCCGCCTCCCCCCGGCCGGAAGCGCGGTCGCCTTCGAGCAGGTGAGCGAGGACGTGGCGGGCGTCGGCGCCGACGCCGCGCAGGGTGGCCGAGGCGAACGAGCGCTGCCATTCCAGCCCGACATAGCCCAGGCCGGGGTGGGTGGTGGACACGCCGCCGCGATGCGCCGGCCGCCCCTCGGCGTCCAGCGCGCCGAGCGCGGCCAGATAGTCGACGCCGGGCCGGTAGCCGGTGGCCAGCAGGACCACGTCGACCCGCTCGCCGGTCCCGTCGGGCCATGCGACGCGGTCGCCGTCGAGGCGTGTGAACATCGGGCGGCGGTCGGGGTTGCCGGCGGCGATCCGGCCCCGGTAGGTGCCGGTGTCCATGACGGGGGTGCCCTTGCCGCCGGCCAGCAGCGGCCGTGCCCAGGAGGCGGTGTCCAGTCCGGTGCGCTGCAGCCACAGATGCGCGTCCCGTCCGAGGATCCGCTGCGGCATGAACCGCAGCGGATACCGGGTGGCCGGCGTGACCCGCGCCCCCGCGACGGCGGCGAGCTCGATGGCGATCTGCACTGCGGAGTTCCCGCCTCCGACGATGACCACGCGCATGCCCGCGAAACCCTCCGGGCGCCGGTAGTCGGCCGAGTGCAGCACCGTGCCGCCGAACTCGTCCAGGCCCGGCAGCGACGGCCGGTGCGGGCGGCGGTCCGGCTCGGGGCCGGGGTTCGGGAGTTCCTCAAGGCGCTGGCCAGCGAGCAGCGCCAGCAGATGCTCGAGCTTTTCGCCGGCGGAACCGACCTCACCGTCGGCGCGGTCGCAGAGCGCCTGGGGGTCGGCCAGTCCAGCGCCTCGCAGCAACTGGCGCTGCTGCGCCGCGGCGGGCTGGTGACCTCCCGCAGGGCCGGTAAACAGGTCTACTACCGCATCGACGCCGCCGCCGTCGACCGCTCCCTCACCGAGCTTCGGGGCTACCGCGCGCCTGCTGCCCCCCCTGAGCCGCCCTGATCCGTCCTCGGCTCTGGCGGCCGGGCTGCCCGGCCGCCGGGTCAGGCCGGCGTCGCCGTCAGCTCGGCGATCAGGTTCTCGACCCGCCTGCGGATCTCGTCGCGGATCGGCCGGACGGCGTCCACGCCCTGCCCGGCGGGGTCGTCCAGGGTCCAGTCCAGATAGCGCTTGCCGGGGAAGACCGGGCAGGTGTCGCCGCAGCCCATGGTGATCACCACGTCGGAGGCGCGGACGGCGTCGACCGTCAGGATCTTGGGCGTCTCGGCGGAGACGTCGATGCCCTCCTCGGTCATCGCCTCGACGACGGCGGGGTTCACGGCGTCGGCGGGCGCCGAGCCGGCCGAGCGCACCTCGACGGCGTCGCCCGCCAGGTGGGCGAGGTAGGCGGCGGCCATCTGGGAGCGTCCGGCGTTGTGGACGCACACGAACAGCACGCTGGGCGTGCCAGGGGTCGGCTCGGTCAACGCGAGGGTTCCTTTCCGGTGGCGCCCTGCGGTCGTGCGGGCGGTCGACCTGCGGACATGCGGCTGCTAATGTATCAGCCCATGGTGATATCAGTCGAGAATGATGTGTTGCGGGTGCTCGGCGACCCGCTGCGCGCCCGCATCGTCGAGCTGCTGGCCGCCGAGGCGCTGTGCGTGTGCCACCTCATCGAGGAGACCGGTGCCCGGCAGACCAACATCTCCAACCACCTGCGCGTGCTGCGCCAGGCCGGGCTGGTGGACACCGAGCCCTGCGGCCGCTTCATCTACTACCGGCTGAACCCCGAGCCCCTGCGGGCCGCCTCCGCGCGCCTCGCCGGACTCGCCGCCGCGGCCGGGAGCGCCCGCGCCCAGACCCGGAAGAGGCCCTGCCCGTGACGACCTCCCGTCCCGCCGATCACCCGGCCCAGCGGCCCGCGGGTCCGGGCCCCGGGGACGATCCAAGCGCCCACCTGATCGGCAGGCTGTCCACCCTGGACCGCTTCCTGCCGATGTGGATCATCGCCGCGATGGCGCTCGGGCTGCTCGCCGGCCGCGCCGTCGACGGCCTGGACGACGCGCTGTCCAAGGTCGAGATCGGCGGCGTCTCGCTGCCGATCGGCCTCGGGCTGCTGGTGATGATGTACCCGGTGCTGGCCAAGGTCCGCTACGACCGGCTCGACGCCGTCACCGGCGACCGCCGGCTGATGGTCTCCTCGCTGGTGCTGAACTGGCTGGTCGGCCCGGCGGTGATGTTCGCGCTGGCCTGGATCTTCCTGGCCGACCTGCCCGAGTACCGCACCGGCCTGATCATCGTCGGGCTGGCCCGCTGCATCGCCATGGTCATCATCTGGAACGACCTGGCCTGCGGCGACCGGGAGGCCGCCGCCGTCCTGGTCGCGCTCAACTCGCTCTTCCAGGTCGTCGCGTTCGGCGCCCTCGGCTGGTTCTACCTGCAGGTGCTGCCCGGCCGGCTCGGCCTGGACACCGACGGCCTGCGCTTCTCCACCGGCGAGATCGTCCTCAACGTGCTGGTGTTCCTCGGCGTCCCCCTGCTGGCGGGCTACCTCACCCGCCGCACCGGCGAGAGGGCCCGCGGCCGCGACTGGTACGAGACCCGCTTCCTGCCCCGCATCGGGCCGTTCGCGCTGTACGGGCTGCTGTTCACCATCGTGATCCTGTTCGCGCTGCAGGGCGACACCATCACCAACCGGCCGGTGGACGTCGCGCGCATCGCCGTCCCGCTGCTGGTGTACTTCGCGCTGATGTGGGGCGGCTCCTACGCCCTCGGCCGCGCCATCGGCCTGCCCTACGACCGCACCGCCACTCTGGCCTTCACCGCCGCCGGCAACAACTTCGAGCTGGCCATCGCCGTCGCCGTCGGCACGTTCGGCGTCACCTCCGGCCAGGCCCTGGCCGGTGTGGTCGGCCCGCTCATCGAGGTGCCCGTCCTCGTGGGACTGGTGTACGTGTCGCTATGGCTGCGCCGCCGGATGGCGGCGACCGGGCGACCCGGCTGAACCCGGGGCACCCACCACCCGCTCAGTTCGTCGACTTGACCGGGAGATGAGGGCCGAGATAGCCGACGTAGATCTTGCCCGTGCCCTTGACGTCGTCGGCGTAGTGCATCCGGGGCGCGCTCATCCCCCCGCCGCCGCCCAGCCGCACGTGCGCCCCCATGAAGACCTTGCCGGACGCGTCCACCGCCTCCGGGACGGGAAGCAGGCGGGCGCGGCGCATCTTCCTGTCGTTCTTCACGGTCTCCGACTCGTCCGGCGCGACCTTTCCCGCGCTGATCGCGTGCGCTCCCGTCGGGGGGTTCTTGCACCACGCCGGGAAGCCGCCGGCGAAGGAGCCGGCGGCACTCGCCTCCGCGTAGTCGTTCATGGCGCGCATGGCCTGCCACGCGGTCTGCGCCCAGGACGACGCGCTGGGCCGCTCGTCCAGCTCCAGGGGATGGTCGAGGTCACCGGTGAAGACGACGCGGGGGAGCTCCTTCTCCAGCCGGTCGAGGGCCTCGGCGAAGGTCGCCGGAAGGCGCGTCCGCTCGTCGGCCGGTGCGTGGGCGTCGGCCGCGCGACCCGCCCGCACGAGCAGCCGCCGCAGCGTCTTCACTTGGTCCCTGAGGAACTCCGCGCGCTGGTTGACCGCGTCGAACTCCGCGGAGAGCGCGATCAGCTCGTCGTTGCGCCGGGCGAGCTTCTCCTCCGTCTTCTCCGCCTCGGCGACGAGCTCCAAGGCCGCCTCCAGGTTCTCCCGGAGCTTCTCGACGTCCTCGGGACGCGCCTCGGACTCCGGCGCCCGGGACGGCGGGGAGCCGAGCCCGAGCGACGCGTCCGAGAGCAGCGCCCGGCTCAGCCCGGCCAGCGGACGCGGCAGCAGCGCCTCCGAGCTGAGCCGGTAGGGGAGACCCGCCAGCAGGACCCGGGTGCGGTTCTGGCCGTCCTCGATCCACTTCGATGACAGCACGCGGTGGCGCAGGGAGTCGTCCGCACTGGCCGGGTCGGCATCGGGCAGGTACGTCCGGACACCGCCGCCCCACACCCCGTGGGTGTCGCCGATCTCCCGGTTGAACTGCTCCGTCGCGTGCGGATCCAGCAGGTAGAGACCGGCCAGGCCGGCGGTGAAGCGGGTCGCGTGCTCGACGGTGCCGCGCCACGTCTCGAAGTCCCGATGGGGGTGTGCGCTCGCCACGATGACGGGCATCCGGCGTTCGGGGTCGCACACCACGTGGATCAGTGCGTCGATGTCCGGCGGCCGCACCAGGATCGGCTTCTCGCGCAGCAGCGTCAGCGAGTCGCGGGCGTCCAGGACGTCCAGCAGGCCCCGCACCAGCTGCGGCACCCCCGGACGCTTCGGCTTCGGGGGAACGTCCTCGTCCGGCTCGCCGGCCGGCGGCGCGAGCAGCTCGATGTCGAGCCAGAACCAGCTGCGGACTCCGTCACGGGACCTTCCCGGACCGTGCACCGTGAGCGTCGACACCCACGTGCCCTCCGCGCGGGGCTCGCGGAGCTGCCACCGCTTCGTCTGCGCCCCGTCCGGTGTGTTCCGCGCCAGGACCAGCATGAGCTGACCGTCCGGCCCCACCCGCGCGGCCCCCCGGTCGAACGCCTCCTGATCCAGGTGCTTGTGCCCGAGCCAGCTCCGGATCTGCTGCTCCGCCACGGAGAACGCCTCGTCCGCCGGCAGGCCGGTGTGAAAGACGGACCGGTAGCGCCCTGCGGCCATGTCCCCAATCCCTCCTCGGCTCGCCCCGCGTACGGCGAACGGGACGCGAGAGCAGCTGCGGCGATGCACGAACGCGACGTCTCGTCCATACTGCCGGTCCACGCCCCGCCGCCGGAAGCGATCGAGGAATTCGCACACGCCGGCTTCCCGCGGCGCAGAGGACATCTACTGAACTCGCCGCCCGGTCGCCCGATGGCCAGTTCTCCGTCTTCGCGACCACCCCCCGAGACGCCCCACTCGCAGCCGCCCAGAACGTTCCGATCGATACGCGAACCGGTACCACTCGTGATCGGACGTGGCCCACCTCCCCGGGCTTCCCGCGCCGATCCCTCGCTGGACCTGTCCCAGCCCTCACAAACTCTGCTCATTCAGATCGCCTACCTGGCGCAAAGGATCGCGTCCCTCCCGCCATTGACGAGGCTCGTGCGTGTCGTGGCCGCTGGGGCGGCATGGGGGCGGACGGTAGCGTTGGGCGCGTCGAGTGGAGGGGATGGGCGTCGTGGAGCTTTCCGGGACCGGTGTGTGGAGTCAGCAGCTGCGGTACGGCGACCGCGCCGAGGCGGCGGACGCGGCTGCCGAACTGGAGGAGCTCGGGTACACCGCCCTGTGGGTCCCGGATGTCGGCGGCCCGCTCTTCGACGCGGTCGGCGATCTGCTCGCGGCGACCCGGCGCGCGGTCGTGGCGACCGGCATCCTCAATCTCTGGATGCACGAGCCGGAGGACGCCGCCGCGGCCCACGCGGCGCTGACCGCCGAGCACGGCGACCGCTTCCTGATGGGCATCGGCGTCAGCCACGCTCCGCTGGTGGACGCCCAGGAGGCCGGGCGGTACCGCAGGCCGCTGGCCGCGATGGCGGCCTTCCTCGACGGCCTCGACGGGGCGCGGCCGCCGGTGCCCGCCGGGTCGCGCGTCCTGGCCGCGCTCGGCCCGAAGATGCAGGCGACCGCGAAGGCGCGGAGCCGCGGCGTCCACCCGTACCTCGTGCCGCCGGAGCACACGCGGCGCACCCGCGAGTCGCTGGGGGAGGGTCCGCTCGTGCTCCCCGAGCAGACGGTGATCCTGTGCTCGACGCGGGACGAGGCGCGCGCGATCGGGACCGACTGGCTCCGCGGCTACCTGTCGCTGCCCAACTACGCCAACAACCTTCTGCGCTCGGGCTTCTCGTCCGAGGACGTGGAATCGGTGAGCGACCGCCTGTTCGACGCCCTGATCGCCTGGGGCGACGAGGACGCGATCAGGCGCCGCGTGGACGACCACCGCGACGCCGGCGCCGACCACGTCTGCGTCCAGGTCCTCACGCCCGATGAGAGGGCCTTTCCGCGTGATCAGTGGCGCCGCCTCGCCGCCGCGCTGACCGCGTAGCGCGGGCGGCCTCGGCCACCCCGTGATCATGTAGGTGCGCCACGTCCGCGTCCGCGCGACGGGTCGCGGTACCGGCCGTCCATACGAGACGGCACGCGGCGCCATGGGACGGGGAGCTGATGGGGGTGGTTTTGTGACTGTTCGCCCCAGTTTCGGCTGACGGTCGAAAGGCGTGCCGTGCATGGTGGGATTCCGGCATGCCGCCTTCCCGGGATCGGTCCGCCGTCCGGTCTTGTGGCGGTAAGGGAAACGCGCAGCGCATTCGCGTAAGCGGAGAGATGGCGACAGCGAGCCCTTCATTCGGGCATTTCACCGCGTTTCCGTCGATAGCTACGACATATCGGTCTGTGTCGCTCGCGATCGACTGTGCGTCCTTTGTCCATTTCGTGTTGTCGGGGGCTCCGGAGCCCGTGCGGGACCGGTCGCCCCGTCGGTGCGGATGAGCGAAGAAAAGCGCGCTTGACGTGCGGTGTTCCATGTCGCGTGACGGGTTATTCGAAGTCAAGATCCAAGTTGCGTCAAGGTCGATGTAGGTCCTGATGTGGCCAGGCCGAGGTCGAAAGACCACTGGATCCGGCCCGAGAAGCATGGTTACAGTGTGGCTGCTCGAGGTGAGCCGAACGGATTGAACGATCTCGTTCTTTCCACAGGTGATTCATCGACGAAGGCGAGTGGCGGAGTCATTTATGGTGGATTTCAAATTCAGCGTCTTCACGGCCGTGACCGCGGCGGACGCTGGAGAGGCCACTCTGGTCGACATCCTCATGCGTGCCGTGCCGGCCGCTCCCGGACGGTGGCGGATCGGACGTTCCGGGATCTGGTGCTCGGCCGTCCCCGAGGACGCTCCGCGCCGCCCCCAGGGCTGGAAGCTGCACGTTTCGGCCACGCCGGCCTCCGCGGAGGAGGTCCTCGGGCGGGCGCTGCGGGTGCTGCTGGAATCCGGTTCGGCCTTCAAGTTCGCCGCGAGCGTCGACTTCGTCGCGGCGCTGAACGCGCGCAACACCTCGCGCGGCCATTCGGGAAAGTTCATCACGGTGTACCCCGAGAGCGACGCGGAGGCCGTGCGGCTCGCGCGCGAACTCCATGAGGTGACCGAAGGGCTGGCGGGGCCGCGCGTCCTGTCCGATCGGCCCTATGCGCCGGGAAGCCTGGTGCATTATCGCTACGGGGCTTTCGTCGAAGAACGGCGGCTGACCAATGACGGGTTCTATGCGTGGACCATCCTCGACCCGGACGGGAAGCCGGTGGAGGATCGCCGCGCCGGAAGGTACACCCCTCCCTCCTGGGTGACATGTCCCTTCCCCGATAACGGCACGAACGGCACCCGGCGGACAGGCGATACCGGTGAGATAGTGCTCGGCGGGCGCTTCGCGGTCCGCGAGGCGATCCGTCATTCCAATAAGGGCGGCGTCTATCGCGCGGTGGACCGCCGTACCGGGGAACCGGTCGTGATCAAGGAGGCGCGCCCGCATGTCGCCGCGGATATGGAGGGGCGCGACACCCGCGACCGGCTCCGGGCGGAGGCCGGGGCCCTTGAACGCCTGGGCGGCCGCGGCCTGGCGCCGCGCCTCGTCGAACTGTTCCCGCAGGGGGGCCATTTGTTCCTCGCGCAGGAAATGGTCCAGGGCGGTCCGCTGCGGGAATGGACCGCCGAGCGTATCGTCGAGGCCGGCTGGGGCGACCATCTCGGGGTCGCGACGGAGATGGCGCGGCGCCTCGTCGATCTGATGGCCGACGCGCACGCCGCCGGGCTCCTCATCCGCGACTTCAATCCGAACAACATCATGGTCCGCCCCGACGGCGCCCCCGTCCTCATCGACCTCGAACTCGCGGTGGCCGATGGCGAGGACGGCCCGCTGCGGGCCGGGACCCCCGCGTTCGGGGCGCCCGAGCAGCTCGGGGGCGCGCCGCCGCACGCCTCGGCCGACCACTACAGCCTCGGCGCGACGCTCTGCTACGTCTTCACCGGCAGCCCGCCCTACCTGCTCGACGAGTACCCCGAGAGCA
This sequence comes from Spirillospora albida, assembly GCF_000718255.1. Classification (GTDB taxonomy): domain Bacteria; phylum Actinomycetota; class Actinomycetes; order Streptosporangiales; family Streptosporangiaceae; genus Spirillospora; species Spirillospora albida. Next base: position 210,057 of record NZ_JOFJ01000014.1, on the reverse strand, counting down.
GGACCCTGACGGAACGACTCGAAGAGTGGCTCACGGCCCGGACCCAGGGCATGGAGTTCCCCGAGCACCTGCGGGCGCTGCTCCTCGGGCTGATGGCGGACGATCCCGAGCGCCGTTGGACGGCGGCCAGGGCCCGCGAGGTGCTCGCGCAGGGAGGCCCGCGCGGCGGGCGCGGCCCGGTCGACGCCGAGACGCCGCGCCTGCGCGAGACGGTCGAGAAGGCCATCGCGGGGATCACCGACGAGCTGCTCGCCTCCATGGACCCGGACGCGTCCCACGCGCTGTGGCCGGTGTCGTGCGTCCACGGCGCGCCCGATCCGTGCACCCTGCAGCAGGGCGCCGCCGGCTGCCTGGGCGCCCTGGTCCGATGTTCCCGTCTCACCGGCGATCCGCGCCTGCCGGAGGCGATCGCCGTGGCGTCCCGGTGGATCCGCGCGCGGATGGCGGACGGGACGAGCCGTCCGCCCGGCCTGTACTTCGGCACGGCCGGCGTGGCGTGGGTGCTGCTGGACGCGGGGCTGGAGACCGGCGACGACCGCCTGGTCGAGGACGCCGTCGCGGTGGCCGAGACGCTGCCGCCCGCGGTGGCCAGCCCCGATGTGACCCACGGGACGGCCGGTCTCGGCCTGACCGCCCTGCATCTGTGGGCCCGCACCGGACTGGCGCGGTTCGCCGAGCGCGCGAACGCCGCCGCCGACGCGCTGCTCGGGACGGTCGAGGAGAGCGCCGGCGGGCTCGTCTGGAGCACTCCCGCCGACGTCGACTCCAAGCTGGCGGGCCGTTCGTACTACGGGTTCGCGCACGGCATCGCGGGCGTCGGCCACTTCCTGCTCGCCTGCGCCGAGGCCACCGGGCGCGACGACTGCCGGACGCTGGCGATCCGCGTCGGCGAGGAACTGCTGGACGCGGCGGTCATCGAGCGGGGCACCGCCATGTGGGGGGCCGGGGCCGGTGACGCGCCGACCGCCCCGTACTGGTGCCACGGGGCGTCGGGCATCGGGGGCTTCCTGGTGCGGCTCGGCGCGGCCACCGGCGACGTGCGCTTTCTCGAGACCGCCGACCTCGCCGCCCAGGCCGTGACGGCACACGCCTGGCGCGCGGTGCTGGGGCAGTGCCACGGGCTGTCGGGCAACGGCGACTTCCTGCTCGACATGGCCGAGCTGACCGGGGACGACCGGCACCGGGCTGCGGCATGGCGGCTCGGCCGGACGGTCCTCGCCTCGCGCGCGCACCGCGACGGACGCCTCGTCCTCCCCGACGAACAGGGCGAGGTCTCGGTGACCTGGGGCGACGGGCTCAGCGGAGTGCTCGGCTTCCTGCTGCGGCTGCGGTACGGGTCGCCGCGCCTCTGGACGCTCGAGGCCGCCGCTCCGGCGACCACCGGGGGAGGCGCCTCATGACCGCCGTTCCCGCCCTTCCGGCCATTCCGTCCCGCTTCGGGTTCGCGTTCTCGGACGACGGCCGCTGGGCCACCTGCCTGAGCACCGTCCAGGACCGCGTGACGCTGGAGCGGTGGGCCCTCACCGGCGACGCACCGTCCGGCCGGGCCGTCGACACGGGCGGCGAGCCCGTCGACCGGTTCAGCCGCCCGGTTCCGCTGGACGACGGCCGCGTCCTGGTGGCGCGTCCCGCGGTCGGCGCCGACGGGACGCCCGCCGGCCACTGGACGGTGGTCGCGGTGCGCCCCGGCGGCGGCGCCTCCCGGTCGTGGCGGATCACGCCGATGCTCGCCGGGTACCCCCTGGCCGGCCCGGGATCCCCGCAGACCCTGGTCCTCGTGGCGGTGGAGGACGAGCGGCACTCCCGCATCTGGCTCCTGCCGGACGCCGCGGCGCAGCCGGAACCGGTGCTGCGGATCCCCGGCGTGCTGACGGGCGGCGTCTGGCTGGACGGCGGGCGCACGCTGGCGCTCGACCACTCCGGCGCCGGGCACCGGACGGACGGGATCGCCGTCGACCTCCACGAGCGCGCATGGCGCCGGATCTGGACGGTCTCCAGCACGACGACCGACCGCATCGCCGTCCGCGACCGGCGTTCGGGGACCCTTGCCGTGACGACCAGCGGCCGCGGCGGAGCCCCCGCGATCGGGCTGTGGTCGCCCGGAGGCGGCCGCGTGCGGTTCCCCGAGGCCCTCAACCGGGCCGGCCGCGCCCGCACCCCCCTGGCGTTCGACGGCCGCGGACGCCTGCTGGTCTGCGAGGACGCCGGCGCCGCGTCCCGCCTCCTCGTGCACACGGCGGCGGACGACAGCGTCGAGCCGCTCCCCGCGCCGCCCGGCGTCCTGTCGCCGCCCGCGTCCTGGACCGGCGGGCGGATCCACCTGCGCTTCTCGGCGCCGCACCGGCCGCCGACGCTGGCGACGGCGCACCACAGCGGCTGGTCGTTCGCCCGCCGGCCGTCCGACGCCGAGGCGGGCTGGGCCGCCGCCGACCTGATCGAGCTGCCGGGCCCGGACGGGCCCATCGAGGCGATCGTCTACGGCGGCCCGCGCTGGCACGAGAGCGACCGGGTGGTCCTCGCGCTGCACGGCGGCCCGCTGTCGGCGTGGCGGCTGGAGTTCGACCCGCTCTTCCAGCATCTCGCCGCCGCGGGCATCGCCGTCGTCGCCCCCAACTACCGGGGCAGCACCGGCTACGGCGACCGTTATCTGCGCGCGGTCGTCGGCGCGTGGGGCGGCCCCGACCTCGAGGACGTCGTCCATCTGGGCCGCGGCATCACCGAACGCCGCCGCGGCGTCGCCACCGGAGCGCCGCACCCGATCCTGCTCGGCGTCAGCTACGGCGCGTGGCTCGCGCTGCTGGCGGCCTGCCGCGCACCGGACCGGTGGACGGCGTGCGCGGCGCTGGCCCCGTTCACCTCCGCCGCGAGCCTGTACCGGGACGCGACCGCCCCCGTGCGGGACCGGGTGGCGCGGCTGCACCGGCTCGACGGCGACCGGCTCGACGGCGACGGAGGGGCCGCGCCGCGCGACGTCCTGGACCTGTGCGGTGCGCTCACCGCGCCGCTGCTCGTGGCGCACGGCATCCGCGACGAGGTCGTCCCCGTCCGGCAGTCACGGGCGCTGCGCCGGCGCCTCCTTGAACTCGGCAGGACCGAAGGGCCCGACTTCGAGTACCTCGAAGTCGACGGCGACCACACCGAGGTCGTCCAGGCATGGCCCGCGGTCCTCCGGACGGCTGTGGTCCGCTTCTGCCTCGATGCGGGGCGGACCTTGGCATCGACCAGGAGAGGAGGTGGAACAAATGATGGACATCTTCGAGGGTGACCTCGTGGCGGAGCTGCAGGACCTGCCCGAGACCGACCCGATCGAGATCGACGGCATCCAGCTCGGCGGCACGTGCGCGTGCGCCGGTCTGCTGACGCTGCTCAACACCGTGTGCGTCGGCATCTCCTGTGCGTGACGCCGATCACCGGACACGGTCCGGAGATGACGTGTGACCCCGGCCCGTAGACACCGGTCACGGATCGGCCGGCTGACCCGGCCGATCCGTGACCGGACCCACTTCTCACTGTAGTCAATGCCCGCCGGGAGGGAAGGGAGCCGACCCGAGTGGTCCGGACCGAGCCTCCCGGAGGCGCCGGTGCCCCGCCCGTCCCGGGGGCGCCCCCCGATCCCGTCGAGCTGCGCGCCGCCGGCCGGCGGCTGCTGCGAGCGGCGGCCCGCCGCACCCGCGCGTGGATGGGCCTGCTGGTGCTGTGCACGCTGCTGCGCGTCCTCGCGACGCTGGCGACACCGGTCATGCTCGGCCGCGCGGTCGACGCGGTCCACACCGGTGACCCGACGGGCTCCGCCCTGACCGGGCTGGCGCTCGTCCTCGCCGTCGCCGCCGTCGCCGACACCGGGGAGGACCTCGCGGGCGCCTACTGCGGCAGCCGCATCACCGCGTGGCTGCGGCACCGCCTGGTCGGCAGGGTCCTCGAACTCGGGGTGCCCGGCCGGCGCCGCTTCCCCCCCGGAGACGTCCTCGCCCGGCTCACCGAGAGCGCGAGCGGCCCCGCCGCGTTCCCCGTCCAGCTGGTCTCGGTGGCGGCGACGCTGGCGACGACCGCGGGCGCCGTGGTCGCGCTGGGCCTCATCGACTGGACGCTCGCGCTGGCCTTCGCGTTCGGGGTGCCGCCCGCCGTCGTGGTGCTGCGCGTCTTCGTCGCGCGCGCGGGCGAGCCGTTCGCGGACTACCAGCGCCACCAGGCGGCGATCACGACCCGGCTGCTGGACGCCCACCAGGGGATACGGACGATCCGCGCCGGCGGCACGGCGGCGCGCGAGGCCGCCCGGATCCTGCGGCCGCTCCCGGCGCTGCGCGACGCCGGGCACCGCACCTGGGCCGTGCAGGGAAGGGTGAGCTGGCGGCTGGCGCTGCTGGCGCCGCTGCTGCAGATCCTGATCGTCGCCGTCGCCGGGCTGCGGCTCGGCGAGGGCGCCATCACCCCCGGCCAGCTCGTGGCCGCGGTGTCCTACACCGCCATGGCGGTCGGCGCCGCCGCGCTCTTCGACACCTTCGTCGCGCTGCTGAACTGCGAGGTCGGCGCCGGACGGGTCCAGGAGGTGCTCGACACCGCCCCGGCCGTCGCGCCGGCGCCGCGCCCCGTCGCGCTCGCCGACGGCCCCGGACGGCTCGGCTTTCGGAACGTGACCGTCCGGATCGGCGACCGGACGGTCCTCGACCGGCTCGACCTGACGGTCCCGGCCGGGCTCGGCGTCGCCGTCGTCGGCGCGTCCGGGACGGGCAAGAGCGTGCTCGTGTCGCTGGTCGGGCGGCTCATCGACCCGCAGGAGGGCCGTGTCGAGCTCGACGGCGTCCCGGTCGCCGCCGTCGCGCCGCCCGAGCTGCGCCGCGCCGTCGCCTACGCCTTCGAGCGGCCGGCCCTGCTCGGCGCGACGGTCCACGACCTGATCGCCTACGGCCGGCCCGAGGCCACCCGCGCCGATGTGCGCCGCGCCGCCGAGACGGCCGCCGCCGACGAGTTCGTCCGGGCCCTGCCGGACGGGTACGACACCCCGCTCGACCGGGCGCCGCTGTCGGGCGGCGAGCTGCAGCGCCTCGGGCTCGCGCGGGCGGCGCTGGCCGACGCCCGCGTCCTCGTCCTCGACGACGCCACGAGCAGCCTCGACACCGCGACGGAGCTGAAGGTGACGCGGGCGCTCCAGCGGCTGCTGGCCCGGCGCACCAGCCTGGTGGTGGCGCGGCGTCCCGCCACCGCGGCGCGCGCCGACCTGGTCGCCTGGCTGGACGGCGGGCGGATCCGCGCGCTCGCCCCCCACGCCGAACTCTGGTCCGACCCGCGGTACCGGGCCGTGTTCGCCGCCGCCCCCGGACCGGGCGCATGAAGGCGCCGCCCGGGGCCCGGCTGCTGCGCCGGCACCTGAGCGGGCGGGGGCCGGCGCTGCGCCGGCTCGCCGCCTGGTCCGTCCTGGAGAGCGTGCCGGTGTTCGCCGCCGGCCTCCTGCTGGCCAGGGCCCTCGACGACGGATTCCTTGCCGGGCGCCCCGGCGCGGGCCTGGCCTGGCTCGCGGCCCTGGGGCTGCTGTACCTGTGCGGCGCCGAGGCGACCAGGCGCGTCTATCCCCGGCTGGCCGCGATCGTCGAGCCGCTCCGCGACTCCCTGGTCACCGACGTCGTCACCGCCTCCCTGCTGCGGGCGGAGGGTCCGGCGGGCGCGGGCGTATCGCAGGTCACCGAGCAGGCCGAGGCCGTCCGGGCGCTGCTCGGCACCGCGCTGCGCAACGTCCGGCAGCTGCTCGCGGCCGGCGTCGCCGCCCTGCTCGGGCTCGCGGTGCTGTCCGCGCCGCTCGCGCTGGCCGTCACGGTGTCGGTCGCGCTCGCCCTGGGCGTGTTCGCCGCGTTCCTCGGCGTCCAGGTCCGCCGGTATCGGGCCGTGGTCCGGCACGCCGAACGGATCGGGGAGTCCGGCGCCGCCGTCGTGGAGGGCCTGCGGGACGTCGTCGCGTGCGCCGCCGAGGACCGCGCGGCCCGCACGGTCGGCGCGTCCATCGACGCGCAGGCCGAGGCGCTGCGGGCGTTCGCCCGGTCCCGCCTGGTGCGGCTCCCGGTGCTGGCGCTCGGCGTGCACCTGCCGCTCCTCGCGCTGCTGGCGCTGGCGCCCGCCCTGATCGTCGGCGGACGGCTCACGACCGGGGAGGTGGCCGGCGCGGCCGGCTACCTCATCACCGGTCTGCAGCCCGGGATCATCCTGCTGGTCGACGCGGGAGGCACCCTGCTGCTCAGCCTCGCCGTGATCCTCGGCCGGCTCGCCGAGATCTCCGCGGGCCCCGCCCCGACGGCCCGCGCCCTGCCCGCGGCCGTCCCCGCCTCGTCCGACATCGAGCTCGACCGCGTCACGTTCGCGTACTCGCCGCGGGCCGCCCCCGTGCTCACCGACCTGAGCCTGCACATCCCCGAGGGCACCCACCTCGCCGTCGTCGGCCCGAGCGGCACGGGCAAGTCGACCCTCGCGAACGTCCTCACCGGCCTCGTCCGTCCGCAGCGGGGCACGGTCACCCTCGGCAAGGTGCCGCTGCCCGACCTGGACCCGGCACGGCTCAGGGACGCCGTGACGCTCATCCCGCAGGAGAGCTACGTCTTCGCCGGCACCGTGCGGGAGAACCTCGCCTACCTGCGTCCGCGCGCCACGACGGCGCAGCTCGACGAGGCCGCCGAGGCGGTGGGCCTGGACGGGACGCTGCGGCGGCTCGGCGGCTACGAGGCCGACATCCCGCCCGGCGGCGGATCGCTGTCCCACGGGGAGCGCCAGCTCATCACCCTCGCCCGCGCCTACCTGTCTCCCGCGCCGGTCGTCGTCCTCGACGAGGCGACCTGCCATCTGGATCCGGCCGCCGAGGCCCGCGCGGAGGAGGCCATGGCGGCCCGCGGCGGGACGCTCATCGTCATCGCGCACCGGATCAGCTCCGCGCAACGGGCCCACCAGGTGCTGCTGCTGGACGCCTCGGGGGCGATCGCCGGAACGCACCACGCGCTGCTGGACCTCAGCCCGCTGTACGCCGAGCTGGTCGGCCACTGGCGGTCGTGAGCCCGGCCGAGCGTTCGGATCCGCCGAGCCCGGCCGACTCGAGTCTGCGCGCTAAGAGGCCCTCGCTCTTGCGGAGGCGGCGCCCGACCCCCCGCGGGTCGGGGTGCGGGCGGGGGACCGTGGCTCTCGCGCGTTCGCCAAATGGTGCATTTCGGGCATCGCTCGGCCCATTGCGGCCTTTTGGTCCTCGCCATGGCTAATCCATTGCTTCTTTTCACAGTATGAAAGACAATGACTACCTTCTGTGACCAGATCTTGAGCGGGGAGTGTGACGAGCATGACCAGCGCCCACCAGCGGCTGGGGGAGCCCATCGCGGATCTCCGCGATGGGCGGGGCGGGCCGCGGACCGGTCCGGCCCGCGGGCCGGACCGCGCCGGCCCCGGATCCCGGCCGGTCGTCCTGACGATGAGCGACTACCTCGCCCTGGGCGAGCACCAGGAGATCACGGCCGCCGCGATCGGCGGGCTCCGCGGGGCCCGGGGCGTCCCGTCGCCGCGTGCCGCCCGGTTGGGGACCAGGAGGCTCGCGGACGCCCTCGCCGCCCATCTCGGGGCCGCGTCGGTCGGGCTGTGCGCATCGGGCTGGGCCGCCAACACCGCGGTGATGCGGGCGGTCGTCGACCCCGGCGCGCCGGTGTACCTCGACGTCCTCGCGCACGTGTCGCTGTGGGAGGGGGCGCGGGCGGCGGGCGGTGCGACGGCCTGCTTCCGCCACAACGACCTCGACGATCTGCGGCAGCGGATCGCGGCGGGCGGTCCCGGCGTCATCGCCGTGGACGCGCTGTACGGCGATGACGGCTCGGTGTGCCCGCTGCCCGGCCTCGCGGACGTCGCGGAGGAGACCGGCTGCACCCTGGTGGTCGACGAGACGCACTGCCTCGGCACGCACGGCGACCGGGGCGAGGGCCTCGTCGCGGCGCTCGCGCTGGAGGACCGCGTCCACCTCCGGACGGCCGGCCTCGCGAAGGCGTTCCCGATCCGGGCCGGGCTGATCGCCGCCGGCCGCCCCGGGTTCACCGACCGGCTCCGGTACGCCGCGCGCCCCGCCGGGTACGGATCCCCGCTGCCGCCGAACGACCTGGCGGGCCTCGCGGCGGCGCTGCCGATCGTCCGGGACGAGGGATGGCGGCGCGAGCGGCTGCGCGCGGTGAGCGTCCGGGTCCGGCGCGGGCTGCTGGCGCTCGGCTACGGTGTCGGCGCCGGCGACTCGCAGATCATCTCGCTGGCGACGGGCTCGGAGGCGGACGCGCGGCTGCTCCGCGACGACCTGGCCGCACGGGGCGTCCTCACCGCCGCGCTCTTCCCGACGGCGCCGCGGCCCGCGGCGCCCGGGGGCCGGCTGCGGCTGTCGATGCACGCCGGGCTGACCGACGGCGACGTCGAGCATGTGCTGGACGGGTTCGCGGGCCTCTGCGACCGGCTCCACATGCCCGCGTGATGTCAGGCGGCGGGGCGGTAGCGCTGGTCGCGGGTCTGCGCGCCGATGTAGCGGAGCATGCTGCGCAGCGCCCAGTGGTTCACGCCGGCCGGAACCATCCGGTAGCCCTGCCGGTTGGCGAGGGCCAGGGCCGCGAACCGGGCCTGGTCGAGGGCGCTCCACGGGATGCCGAACCGCTCCCGGACGATCGGCGGAAGGCACCCGAACGTGATCAGCCGCAGCGGCCGCTCGGCGACGAGCCGTCCGGCGCGGTCGAGGCGCGGGCCGCCGACGGGTAGCAGGGTGACGGTGTCGGAGCCGTGCTTGGCGATCTCCAGGGCGCGGGCCGCCGCCGGGGTGAGTTCCAGAACGTGGCGTGCGCCCACCAGAACGTCCCGGGTTCGAGGGCGTGGTAACGGCGGGCGTGCTCGTCCACGCCGCCGACGCCGCGGTGCAGGTCGCGGATGGCGCGGGCGCGGTCGGCGCCGTCCGGGGCCAGGATCGTCGCCCAGATCTGCGGGACGGAGCGGTGGATCCTGTCGAACGGCGCGTCGAAGAACGCGGAGTGCTCGGACACCCCGGCGCCGATGCCGGGGTGCAGCAGCTGGAGCAGCCCGGCGGCGGCGCCCGGCAGCAGCGAGCGGAGGTCGGCGGCGTGCCGCCAGAGCAGCGTGCCGGGGCCGAGCGGCGCCCGGACGGGCGGGGACGGGGGCATCGCACCTCCCGGCGGTACCTACGTGCTCACCAGCGTAGCCGCCATGAGACGTGAGTCAATATTTGTCGCACGTCAATCGGTGCGACGCCCCCGCCACCGTCAGGAGGCCGGCTTGTAGACCGCGACCGCGCAGGCGCTGCCGAGGCCGATGTTGTGCTGGAGCGCGACGCGCGCGCCCTCGACCTGCCGCTTGCCGGCCTGGCCGCGCAGCTGCCAGGTCAGCTCGGCGCACTGCGCGAGGCCGGTCGCGCCCAGCGGGTGGCCCTTGGAGATCAGGCCGCCGGACGGGTTGACGACCCACTTCCCGCCGTAGGTGGTGGCCTGGTCGTCGATCAGCTTGTGGGCCTCGCCGACCTCCGCCATGCCGAGCGCCTCGTAGGTGATGAGCTCGTTGGCGCTGAAGCAGTCGTGCAACTCGATGACGTCGACGTCCTCGATGGACACCTGCGCCTCGTCCATCGCCTTGCGCGCCGCGAGCTGCGAGACGCCGAACCCGACGACCTGGATCGAGGAGTGGTCGGCGAAGCTCCGCGGGGTGTCGGTGGCGATGTGGTGGCCCGCGATCTCGACGGCCTGACCCCACAGGTCGTGCTCGTCCAGGAACCGCTCGCTGACGACGAGCGCGGCGCCGGCCCCGTCGGACGTGGGGGAGCACTGCAGCTTCGTCAGCGGGTCGAAGATCATCGGTGCGTTCTTGACGTCCTCGAGGGAGTACTCGTCCTGGAACTGCGCGTACGGGTTGTTCACCGAGTGCTTGTGGTTCTTCCAGCCGATCCACGCGAAGTGGTCGGGGGTGGAGCCGTACTTCTCCATGTGCTCGCGGCCCGCGTTGCCGAACATCTGCGGCATCGGCGCCTTGTCGAGCTCCCATTCGCGGCCCGCGGTCATCGACCGCAGGTGGTGGTCGATGATCGTGACCTTCGACTCGCCCATGCCCGCGCCGAGCGAGCCCTTCTTCATCTTCTCCATGCCGAGCGCGAGCGCGCAGTCGGCGAGCCCGCCGCGGACGGCCTGCCGGGCGAGGAACAGCGCGCTCGACCCCGTCGCGCACGCGTTCATGACGGTCATCACGGGGATGCCGGTCATGCCGGTCTCGTAGAGGGCGCGCTGGCCCATCGACCCGTACATCGAGCCGGCGTACGCCATCTCGACCTTGTCGTAGCCGACGCCCGCGTCCTCGAGGGCCTTGCCGACGGCCTCCTTGGCCATGTCCGGGTACTCCCAGTCGCGGGAGCCGGGCTTCTCGAACTTGGTCATGCCCACGCCGACGACGAAGGTGCGGTTGGCCATGGGGGTCGCCTCCTGTTTACCGAATCCTGTTCGGTGACACGATAACGCGGACCCCGACCGAGCGCTCGCTTGGATTCCTGGTGGCCGGGACGCTCAGCCCAGTTCGGCCGCCAGCGCCGCCGCGAACGCGTCCACGTCCTCCTCTCGCGTGTCGAACGAGCACACCCAGCGGACCTCGCCCGCCCGCTCGTCCCAGGTGTAGAACGCGAACCGCTTGCGCAGCCGCTCCGCCGCGTCCGGTGGAATGAGCGCGAACACCGCGTTGGCCTCCACCGGACGCGTGATCTCCACGCCCGGCACCCCGGCCGCCGCGCCGGCCAGCCGCCGCGCCATCGCGTTCGCGTGCCGCGCGTTCCGCAGCCACAGATCGCCCTCCAGCAGCGCGAGGAGCTGCGCCGACACGTACCGCATCTTGGACGCCAGCTGCATGCTCGACTTGCGGAGGAACCCCACGCCGCGCACCGCGTCCGGGTTCAGGACGACGACGGCCTCGCCCAGCAGCAGGCCGTTCTTCGTCCCGCCGAACGACAGGACGTCCACGCCCGCGTCCGTGGTGAGCGCCCGCAGCGGCAGGTCCAGCGCGGCGGCCGCGTTCGCGACGCGGGCGCCGTCCATGTGCAGGGACATCCCGCGCTCGTGCGCCGCCGCGGCGAGCGCCGCAGTCTCCGCGACCGGGTACACCGTCCCGAGCTCGGTGCTCTGCGTGATCGACACGACGGCGGGCTGCGCGCGCTGCGGGTTGCCGAACCCCGTCGCGTACCGGTCGACCAGCTCCGGTGTCAGCCGCCCGTCCGGCGCCGGGACGGGGATGAGCTTGATGCCCGCGATCTTCTCCGCGGCGCCGCACTCGTCGGTGTTGATGTGCGCCGACTCCGGGCACACGACCGCGCTCCACCGCTGCGTGAGCGCCTGCAGCGCCACGACGTTCGCGCCCGTCCCGTTGAAGACCGGGTACACCTCGGCCCGTTCCCCGAAGTGCCCCCGCACGACCTCCGCCAGCCGCGCGGTCACCGGGTCGTCTCCGTACGCCGGCTGGTGGCCGGTGTTCACCGCGGCCAGCGCCGCCAGGACCTCGGGATGGACGGACGCCTGATTGTCACTGGCGAATCCGCGCTCGCCGCCGGCCTCGATGTTCATTCCCCCATTCTCCCGGACGCGCTCGCGCGGCGGGCGGGCGGTCACGGGCCGGCGAGGGGCTCCGGGGCCGGTTCGTCCTGGTCCGCGGCGATCGGGGCGCCGAGGGGCCGGACCGGTATGCGGTCGCGCAGGACGTCGACGTCGCCGTCGAGCCGGGCGATCGTCGCCTGCAGATCGCGCCACAGACCCGTCCGCTGCTCGAGCTGCGCGAGCTTGGTGCGCAGGGACGCGAGCCGGCGTTCGGCCGCGTCGAGCCGGGTGCCGTGCGCGGCGGTGTCGCGTCCGGTGCGGATCAGGCCGGTGGCGAGCACCGTCAGATCGCGCTCGGCGTCGTCGATGCGCTCGTCGACGCGCGGCAGCAGCCGCTCGTTGAGCTGCGCGACGAGCGAACCCAGCTCGCCGCGCAGCGCGCGCAACTCGGCGTCCTGCGCGCGGACGGCGGTCTCCAGCCACACGAGGCGCGCGCCGATCCGCGCGGGCCGATCCAGTTCCCGGGCCAGCCGCGCCAGGAGGCCGGCGCCCCCGCGCAACTGACGCTCCGCCTCGGCGGCGGCGCGGCGGACGAGACCCGGGACGATGGTCATGTTCATCCCCTTCGGGGCGGCGCGGAGGATCTCTCTAAACTCTAGGCGAACCAGCCCCCAAGGGGTGGTGAACACGCGCTGCATTTCCGGCGAACCGCCGCGTTTCCGGAACGACCGGACACGTGCACAGGCCCCGCTCGACGATCAGTCTCGCACGGCCGGTGGTGTAGTCCGCGCGCTCCAGCGCGGGTCGGACGCGCCGACAGGTCAGGCACAGCAAAGGAATCTCCCCTCCCCTGAGGCCGCGACGGCCGTCCTCCCATGTCACCGCCGTCTCGTGCGCCTCCCCCCCAGCCGGCGCACGAGACGGCGTTGCGGTGACCGGACGTGTCCGGGCCAGTGGGTACCGTAGGACGCCGTACGTTGCATGCAGGTTGCGACGCCGCCGTGACGCAAGGTGACCTGATCGGGGTCAGCCGGTTGCCCCGAATCGCTTGCGCCCGCCCCCGGACCGGCGGATCCTCGAAAGGCTGAGAATCTCAGCCGGAAATCCGCGAGGGGGGACCATGAGGGCGACCGACGAGGCCCCGGACGCGCCGCACGCGTGCCGCGACCCGCGCGACCTCGTCCGCGACCTGTCCCGCCGGCACGAGACCGCCCAGGGCGGCGGCACCCCCGGTGACGTCTCCGGAGGCGTCTCCGGCGGCACGCGGCCGCAGATCGCCGAGTCGTGGCGGCGGTCCCGCGCGGCGGGCGCCGGCACCGGCGTGCGGGCCGCGCCGCCGGTGCTCGACCGGGGCGCCGTCGCGGACGCGCGCGCCGCGCACCCCCTCGGCCCGCACCTGCCGATGCTCGGCGCGCTGCTCGGCCCGGCCGCCGACGCGTCCGGGCACCTCCTCGTCGTCACCGACGAGGAGTGCCACGTGCTGTGGACGCAGGGCCCGCCCGCGGCGCGCCGCGCCGCCGGCGCGATCGGGCTCGCCGAGGGGTTCTGCTGGTCGGAGGGGTCCGTCGGGACGAACGGGATCGGCACCGCGCTCGCCGCCGGACGTCCCGAGTACGTGTACGCGGCCGAGCATCTCGCGGTCGCGCTGCACGGCTGGTCGTGCGCGGGCGCGCCCGTCATCGACCCCGACACCGGGCGCGTCGTCGGCTGTGTCGACGTCAGCGGCACCGTCGCGGAGCTGCACCCCGCGACCGTCGCGCTCGTCGCCGCCGCCGCCCGGCTCGCGGCGTCGCAGCTGGAGATCGTCATGCTGCGCCGGGACGAGCGGCTCCGCGAACGGGTGCCGCCCGCCCTGCGCGGCGCCGCCGGCACCGTCCTGCTGAGCGCCACCGGCCGGATCGTCGCCGCCGCGGAACCCGGCTGGCAGGGGCGGCGGCTGCCCCTCCCCGGCCCGGACGGCACGGTCGTGCTCCCGGACGGCCGCGCCGCCGTCGCCGAACCCCTGGGGGAGGGGTTCCTGCTCCGCGCCGGCGCCACCGCCGCCGACCGCCCGCTGCTCTCGCTGTCGTTCCTCGGCGCCGACCGCCCGCACGCCCGGCTCGACGGCGCCGTCGTGCCGCTCGGCCAGCGGCACGCCGAGATCCTCACACTGCTCGCGCTGCACCCCCGGGGCCTCGACGGCGACCGGCTGGCGCTGCTGCTCTACGGCGAGGACGGCAGCCCCGGCACGGTCCGCGCCGAGATCCACCGGCTCCGCGCGCGGCTCGGCCCCCTGGTCCGCGCCCGCCCGTACCGGCTCGACTGCGCGGTCGACGCCGACTTCCGCACCGTCCGGCGCATGCTGGACGAGGGCGACGTCGCGGGCGCCGTCCGGCTGCACGGCGGGGAGCTGCTGCCCCGCTCGGACGCCCCGGGCGTCCGGGCCGAACGCGACGAGCTCGCCGTCCGCGTCCGCCGCCTGGCCCTCGCCCACGGCGGTCCGGACACGCTGTGGGAGCACGTCCAGACCGAGCCCGGACGCGGCGATCTGGAGGCGCTCCAGCGGCTGGCGGCGGTCCTGCCGCCCGGGGACTCCCGCCGCGCGGCCGTCGAGTCCCGCGCCGCGCGCCTTCTCGCCGAGACCTGACCCCGGCTACTCGGCGGGGGAGCCCGCGGAGGCGAGGTGGGCGCGGTCGTCATAGCAGACGGCGCGCAGGCCGCCGCCGCCCTGCCGCCAGCGGGAGATCGAGGCGTTCCCGACGGGTTCCCGCTCGATCTCCATGAGCCGCTCCTCGGTCAGCTCCTCGACCAGGTAGCGGGTCATCACGATGATCACGTCGTGGGTGACGATGAGGACACGGCCGCCGGGGAAGCACGACCCGAGGTCGCGGTAGAAGGAGCGGAGGCGGAGCGCGAGATCGGTCCAGGACTCGCCGCCCGGCGGCCGGTAGTAGAACTTGCCGATCCACTCCCGCCGCCGCGCCTCCTCCGGGTGGCGGCCGCGGATGCCGGCCGGCGTGAGCCCCTCGAAGACGCCCTGGTCGCGGTCGCGGAGCCGCTCGTCCACGCGGGGCACCAGGTCGGCGGCGTAGTCCGTCCGGGCGAGCGCGATCCGGGCGGTCTCGCGGGCGCGCAGGTACGGGGAGGTGACCACCGCGGTCGGACGCTCGTCGGCGGGCAGCGTGGCGAGCCACCGGCCGAGGCCCGCGGCCTGCTCGCGGCCGGCGGCCGTGAGAGGGATGTCGGCGTCCCGCTCGGGGACGTCCTTCTCCTCGGCGCCGGTGCCGTCGACCGCGTCGTGCGCGACGTTGCCGGTGCTCTCACCGTGCCGGGCCAGGTTGAGCCACTGCAGCGTGTCCACGCCCGCCATGCTGCCACGCGGATCCGGCGCGCCGTCCACTACAAGCGGTAGTACGCTCTTTTGTCGTGACGGACGTCCTGGCCACCGCGAACATCGTCGCCGCGCTGCTGGCCGCCGCCTACGCCCTGGTGACGGCGCTGCGCGACCGCCCGATGGGCGTCGGGCACCTCGTCGCGCTCGGCGTCCTGGAGGTGCTGCTCGCCGCCCAGGTCGTCGTCGGGTTCGTCAAGCTGAACGGGGGCGGCGGGCCGGACGACACCGCGACGTTCGTCGGCTACCTGATCGCGACCCTGCTGATCCCCCCGGCCGGTGCCGGATGGGGCCTGCTCGAACGGTCCCGCTGGGGCCCGGCCGTGATCGTCGTCGCCTGCCTGGCGACCGCCGTGATGACCGTCAGGCTGGATCAGCTCTGGGCGGGCACCGTTGGCTGACCGGATCGGGGCCGGGGCCCCGGCGGCCACGGGCGGCGGACCCGGCCGGCTGCTCGTCGCCGTCTACGCGGTCTTCGCGCTGGCGGCCGGCGCGCGCGCGGGCGTGCAGATCGCCACCCGGTTCGGCGACGCCCCGGTCGCGTACGCGCTGTCGGCGCTCGCCGCGGCCGTCTACGTCGTGGCGACGGTCGCGCTGGCGCGCGGCGGCAGGACGTCGCTGCGGGTCGCCGTCGCCGCGTGCGCGGTGGAACTCGCGGGCGTGCTGGTCGTCGGCTCGCTGAGCCTGGTCGACGCCGCGGCGTTCCCGGACGAGACCGTCTGGTCGGCCTACGGGCGGGGGTACGGCTTCGTCCCGCTGGTCCTGCCGGCCGTGGGCCTGCTGTGGCTGCGCCGCACCGCCCGCGCGCGTGGGCCCGGTACGGGCGGTGGGCGCCCTGCGGGCGGCGGGTGAGCCCTCCGGCCACAGGTGCTGGAACCACAGGGCGGAGGTCATGCCGCCTGCGTCATGGTGCGGCCGCCGATCGGCAGCGCGTGCACGGCGGCGCGGGCGAGCCGCTCCACGTCCTCGGCGGAGAAGTCCCCGTTCGGGTTGCGGCTCATCCAGCGGACCAGCTTGAACGGCGGCGCGAACGTGATGCCGTCGGCGGTGAAGGGCGTCCGGGCGAGGTCGCCGCAGTGGACCGCGAGCACCGGCGTCACCTTCACGATGGTCCCGGACGCGTCGGAGATGAGGCGCGCGGCCTCGGCGGCGCGTTCCGTCAGCTCCTTGACGAGCTTCGACTGCGTGCGGCCGTTGACGAACAGCCGGCCGCCGTGGTGGGCGATCTCGGCCTCCGGGTCCCACGCCTCGTTGTGGACGAGCCAGATCCCGCCCCGGCCGAACACCAGCTGGTCGGCGGAGCCGTGGCCGGGCACCGTCCGGGCGTGCAGGACGCGGTGCCCCCGCCGCTCCAGGGTGTACTTCAGCAGCCGGGCCATCTGCTCCTCGCCGCGCAGCCCGTGCCGCCACACGCGCGAAGAGCGATAAACGCGCCAATGGACGATGATGTCCGCGAGGGCGACCAGGGCGGCGACGGCTAGGCCGAATACCGCGTTGACCAGCAATCCGCACAGGACCATGGCGGAGAGCGAGATAATGGCTCGCGTCCGCAGTCGGGCCTGCCGCCCCTGCTGCCACAACTCCTCGTATACGGCCTGCGGTGAACCTCCGGTGAAGGCCGCCCTGTCCCTCAGGTAGATGGAGCTGCCGATCATGACGAACCTCCCGCGCACCTGCGACGACACATCCCATTATGGGGACGCCGGGTGTATTCTCGCTACACATCGCTCGGTGACGGGTGTCATACCGAAAAGTGAGCGTGGACGGGGAACCTCGGTCCGACCTGGCCTTTCGTGAGGCCGGGGTCGACCTTTTTGGGGAAGATTTTAGAACGTTCCCGCGCTAGAACTGAATATGTCGATGCAACTTACATCGACATATTCAGGGTCCTTATCGTTTTTGTCGCGTTCGGGATGTGGGCGCTCACCCAGCGGCACGTCCGCCGGCGCCGGCGCCGGCCCGTTCCGCCACACTGGACCGATGCACCCGCGTCTCGGCGCCGCGGCCCGGCTGCCCGTCCGCACCGCCGTCCCCCCGCTGCGCGCGGCCCTCGCCGCGCACGGCGCCGCCGTCCTCGCCGCCCCGCCCGGCACCGGCAAGACGACCCTCGTCCCCCTCGCCCTCGCGGGCCTCGCCCTTCCCGCCGGGCCGCCGCACCCCGGCAGGGTCATCGTCCTGGAGCCGCGCCGACTCGCCGCCCGCGCCGCCGCCCGCCGGATGGCCTGGCTGCTCGGCGAACGGGTCGGCGACCGCGTCGGCGTCACCGTCCGCGGCGAGCACCGGCCCGGGACGGCCATCGACGTCGTGACCACGGGCGTCGTCCTCCAGCGCCTCCAGCACGACCCGGAGCTCGCCGGCGTCGGCACGGTCATCCTGGACGAATGCCACGAACGGCATCTGGACGCCGACACCGCCCTCGCCTTCCTCCTCGACGTCCGCGCCGCGCTGCGCCCCGACCTCCGCCTCGTCGCGGCGTCCGCGACCGCCGACACCGGCCCCTGGGCGCGCCTCCTCGACGGCCCGGTGGTCGAGACCGAGGCCGCCCTCCACCCCGTCGAGACCGTCTGGGCGCCGCCGGACCGCCCGCTCCCGCCCCCGCACGGCATGCGCGTCGACCCCGCCGTCCTCGCCCACGTGGCCGTGACCGTCCGCCGCGCCCTGGCCGAGACCGGCGGCGACATACTTTGTTTCCTCCCGGGCGCCGGAGAACTGGCCCGCGTGGCGGGGCTGCTCGCCGACGTCCCGGCCGATGTCCTCCAGATCCACGGCCAGGCGCCTCCGAAGGTCCAGGACGCCGTCCTCGCGCCGGGCGTCCGCCGCCGCGTGGTGCTCGCGACGTCCGTCGCCGAGTCGAGCCTGACCGTTCCCGGCGTCCGCGCCGTCGTCGACTCCGGCCTCGCCCGCGAGCCGCGCACCGACCACGCCCGCGGCCTCGGCGCGCTCACCACCGTCCGCGCGTCCCGCGCCACCGCCGAGCAGCGCGCCGGACGCGCCGGACGGGAGGCCCCCGGCACCGTCTACCGCTGCTGGACGCGGGCGGAGCACGACCGCCTCCCCGCCCGTCCCCGCCCCGAGATCGAACTGGCCGACCTCACCGCCTTCGCCCTCCAGGCCGCCTGCTGGGGCGACCCCGACGCGTCCGGTCTCGCCCTGCCCGACCCGCCCCCGCCGGCGGCCATGGACGCCGCGCACGCCACACTCCGCGCGCTGGGCGCCGTCCAGGACGGCAGGGTCACCGATCGGGGCCGCCTGCTGGCCCGCATGGGCGTCCACCCCCGCCTGGCCAGAGCCCTCCTGGACGGCGCCGGGGAGGTGGGCGCCCGCACCGCCGCCGAGGTCGTGGCCCTCCTGAGCGAACCCCCGCCCCCCAACGCGGGTGACGATCTGACGGCGACCTGGCGCGCCCTTCGCGGGCGGGACTCGGCGGCCCCTCATGCGAGACGCTGGCGCGACGAGACCACCCGCCTCCTCACGGCCCTCAAGGCCACCCGCGGCGAGGACTCCGCCCGGCGCACCCGCGCGGCCGACCCGAGTGATCCCGCCGCCTCCGGCCGTTCCCCTCACGGCGGCGCTCCCGGCCGGGAGGTCGTGCCGGACGCCGCGGCCGAGCGTTCCACGCACGGTGGAGCGGGTGATGACCAGGTGGTCGGGACCGTGGTGGCGCTGGCCTTCCCCGAGCGGGTGGCCCGGAGACGGCCCGGGGGCGGGTACCTGATGGCGTCCGGGACGGGGGCGGAGTTCCTGCGGGGATCCGCGCTGGCGGCGGCTCGGGCGGAGTGGCTGGCGATCGCGGCGGCGGACCGGCCGGCGGGGGCCGCTTCCGCGCGGGTGCGGCAGGCCGTGGTGATAGGCGAGGAGGCCGCGCGGTACGCGGCGGCGCCGTTGCTGGAGACCGCCGAGGAGGTCGCCTGGCGGGACGGGGACGTCGTGGCGCGGCGGGTCGAGCGGCTCGGGGCGATCGAGCTGGACGCGCGGGCCCTGCGGGAGCCCGATCCGGAGCTCGTGCGGGCGGCCGTGCTGGACGGGCTGCGCGCCGAGGGGCTCGGGCTCCTGGAGTGGACGCCGGCGGCCGTCGCGCTGCGGGAGCGGCTGGCGTTCCTGCACGGAGCGCTGGGGGACCCCTGGCCCGCCATGGACGACGCGGCACTGCTGGAGCGGGTTCCCGGCTGGCTGGGGTCCGTCCGGCGGCGGAGTGATCTGCGGCGCGTGGACGTGGCCGGGGCGCTGCGGGCGGCGCTGCCGTGGGAGCTCGCGGCGCGGCTGGACGAGCTGGCGCCAGAACGGCTGGAGGTGCCGTCCGGGTCGCGGGTGCGGGTGGACTACTCGGGGGAGCGGCCGGTGCTCGCGGTGAAGCTGCAGGAGCTGTTCGGGTGGGACGCGGCGCCGCGGCTCGCGGGCGGGCGGGTGGCGCCGGTGGTGCACCTGCTGTCCCCGGCGGGGCGGCCGGCGGCGGTGACCGCGGATCTCGCGTCCTTCTGGCGGGAGGGCTACAAGGCCGTGCGGGCCGAGCTGCGGGGGCGGTACCCGCGGCACCCCTGGCCGGAGGACCCCGGGCAGGCGGTGGCGACCCGGCGGGCCAAGCCGCGGCGCTGACCCGGCGGGACATCGGCACCGACCCGACGGAAGCCGCACCGACCCCGGCGGAACGCCGGCGCCGGCTCAGCGGGACGCGATCAGGACCTCGATGCCGTCCAGGATGCGGCCGAGGCCGAACTCGAACGCGCGGGCGGGGGCCACGGCGGCGTTGTACTCCTGGCCGGCGGCGGTGCCGACGCGCTCGCCGAGCGGGTAGGCCGCGCCGTCGATGAGCTTCTCCAGGACGGGCGCGGTCGCCGCCCACCACGCCTCGTCGCTGATTCCGCTGCGGCGCTCGGCCTCGGCGGCGTTGACGGAGACGCGGGCGGAGCTCTCGGCGAAGCCGATGACGAGCGCGACGACGGCGTCCATCTCCAGGTCGGTGAGGCCGATGCCGTCGACGGCGCGGAGCTCGAACTCGTACTTGGCGAGGACGTTCGGCCCCATCGGGGGGCGGACGATCGCCACGTGCAGCAGCCAGGGGTGGCGGTGGAAGAGCGCCCAGTTGTCGCGGGCGATGTGCTCGAGGCGGGCACGCCAGCCGCCGGGGACGCCGTCGGCCGGGGTGAGCTCCCCGAGGACGCGGTCGACCATGACGTCGATCAGCTCGGCCTTGCCCGGGACGTAGGTGTAGATCGACATGGGGGAGACGCCCAGGTCGTCGGCGATGCGGCGCATGGACAGGGCGTTCAGGCCGTCGGCGTCCGCGGCGGCGATCGCGGCCGTGACGAGGCGCTCGACGGTGAGCTTGGGCCTCGGGCCGCGGCGGGGCCGCTCCCGCACGCCCCACAGCAGCTCCAGGGTGTGTTTCGGATCGCCCGCTCCGCTGTACTCCGGCACGCCGCCATCCTCGCAGGGTTGAACTCCGTACTCCGTACGGATATATTACACCGTATGGCGTACAGAGTTGGGGTGACCGCGGTCGCGGCCGAGGGGCTGCGCAAGCGATACGGAGACACCGAGGCCCTCGCCGGCCTCGATCTGGAGGTGCCCGCCGGCAGCGTGCACGGTCTGCTGGGGCCGAACGGCGCGGGCAAGACGACCGCCGTCCGCGTGCTGACCACGCTGACCCGGCCGGACGGCGGCACCGCCACCGTCGCCGGGCACGACGTCGTCCGGGATCCGGTCCGGGTGCGGGCGCGCATCGGGCTCGTCGGGCAGCACGCCGCCGTGGACGAGGTCCTGAGCGGACGGCAGAACCTCGTCATGTTCGGGCGGCTCTACCACCTCGGCATGCGCGCGGCGAAGAAGCGGGCCGACGAGCTGCTGGAGCGGTTCCGGCTCACGGAGGCGGCGGACAGGACCGCCGGCGAGTACTCGGGGGGCATGCGCCGCCGGCTGGACCTCGCCGCCGGCCTGATCCTCGCGCCGCCCGTCCTGTTCCTGGACGAGCCGACCACCGGCCTCGACCCGCGCGGCCGGACCGAGGTGTGGGAGGCGGTCCGCGACCTGGTGGACGGCGGCACGACCGTCCTCCTGACCACCCAGTACCTGGAGGAGGCGGACCGGCTCGCCGACGGGATCTCGGTGATCGACCGGGGGCGGGTCATCGCGGAGGGCTCGCCGGAGCGGCTCAAGGCGAGGATCGGCGGCGACCGCGTCGACGTGGTCGTCGCGGACCCGGAGGCGGTCGCCGGGGCCGCCGCCGTGGTGCGGCGGGTCACCGGAGCCGAACCCGACGTGGACGAGGAGGCGCTGCGGGTCGGCGCCCCCGTCTCCGACCGGGCGGCGTCGCTGACCGAGACCGTCCGGGCGCTGGACGCCGCGGGCGTGCCGGTCGCCGACATCGCCCTGCGCAGGCCGACGCTGGACGAGGTGTTCCTGCACCTCACGGAGAGCGAGGAGGTGCCCGCATGATCTCCGCACCCGCGGGAGGGGGCGCGACGGGCGTCCGGTGGACCGTCATCGACGGGTGGACGCTGACCCGGCGCGCGCTCGCGCACTGGGCGCGCAGGCCCGGCGAGATGGTCGCCGGGCTGCTGTTCCCCGTCATGGTGGTCGTGATGATGGGCTACCTGTTCGGCGGCCAGATGGACGTGCCGGGCGGCGGGGACTACCGCGAGTTCATCATGCCCGGCATGTTCGCGATGACCATGGTGTTCGGGATCGAGGCCACGTTCGCGGCCGTCGCCGGGGACGCGGCGAAGGGGGTGACCGACCGGTTCCGGTCGATGCCGATGGCGCCGTCCGCCGTGGTGGTGGGCCGTGCCGCCGCCGACCTGCTGTACTCGGTCGCCGGGCTCGCGGTCATGGTGGTCTGCGGGCTGGCGATGGGGTGGCGCTGGCACGACGGCGTCCCGGCCGCGCTCGCGGCGTTCGGGCTGCTGCTGCTCCTGCGGTTCGCGCTGGTCTGGCCCGGGATCTACCTGGCGCTGCTCGCGAAGGGGCCGGAGTCGCTGGTCGCCGTCCAGATCCTGGTGTGGCCGGTGGTGTTCCTGTCGAGCGCGCTCGTCGCGCCGGGGACGATGCCGGGCTGGCTCGGCGCGGTCGCGGAGTGGAACCCCATGTCGGCGACGGTCACGGCCTGCCGCGACCTGTTCGGCGACCCCACCGTCACCGGGACGTCGTGGGCGGCCGGGCACGGCCTCCTCATGGCCCTCGCGTGGCCGCTGGCGATCACGGCGGTGTTCCTGCCGCTGTCGGTGCGCCGCTACCGCGACCGGGGCCGCTAGCCGGGCAGCAGCGCGGCCCGGTGCCGGGCGAGCGGCAGCACCGGGTGGCAGTCCTCGGGTACCGGCTCCGTGCCGCCCAGCGCGGCGCGGAGCCGGGCGCCGACGGCGGCGGCGTCGTAGGGCTGGACGACGCACAGCTCGGCCTGCATCGCCTGCCGGGCCGCCGCCATCAGCGCCGGGACGTCCCCGACGACGACGGCCTCGCTCAGCGTGTCGCCGTAGCCGAGGCGGACGGCGAGGGCGTGCATCCCGGACGTCCCGGCGCCCGCGTAGCGGAACTCGCAGAAGAGGCGGTCGCCGTCGAGGGGGCCCTCCTGGATCAGCCAGACCTGGCCGGGGACGACGCGTCCGAGCGATTCCTCCCAGGGGGCCGGCGCGGCGCCGGTGAGGGTGTCGGCGGCCTTCCCGGCCGCGCGCCGCGCCTCGGCGGGCCCGATCGCGGCCATCGCGCGCAGGAACGCCCGCGCGCCGGGCGTCCCGGCGTCCCGCAGCGTGGTGATGAGGTCGCCGAGCGCGGCGCGCCGTCCCTCGGCGTGCGGGGCGGCCGCCTCCAGGGCGCCCAGGCGGGCGGACGCCCACACCTCGCCCTCCAGCGCCCCCGGCAACCCGGGAAGGGCCTCGGCCTCCCGGACGAATGCGGCGTACACGTCACGAAGCCCGGGGAGCACCAGCGAAGAACTCACCCGCAGAGCGTATCCGTCAGGCGGGGATGGTCAGCAGGGTGTCGTGCCCGCCGATCGTCCTGATCTCGAACCTCTCGATCTCCTCGGGGAGCAGTGCCGTGCCGCCCATCATGGTCAGGGGGGCGGGGGAGCCCGGCCGGCCGTAGCCCTTCGGGGGGACGGTCCAGCCCGCGACGGTGTGCGCGTTCCCGGCCCGGTCCACCGCGACCAGCTCGCACCGGAGGGGGCCCTTGACCCGGCTGAGGCGCAGCGCGACCTTGCTGCCCCACAGCTTGCCCTCCATGGCGACCGTCCCGGACACGCCGGTCGCGGGGTCCTCGGCGGACACCTTGTCGCCGCCCGCCAGCAGCGCCTCCACGCCGCCGTCCGCCGCGGGGGCCGTTCTCCCAGGCGAGGCGGTGGCCGGCGGAGGCGCGGCGGCCGGGTCGGGGTCGTCGCCGAGCGTGAACCCGGTCCCGGCGGCGCCGGCGAGCAGGACCAGGCCGGCGGCGGCGCCGGCCAGCGCGCGGACCGTCCGGCCGCGGCGCTCCCGGCGGGAGCGGTGCCGCAGCAGGTCGGTCACCACGGCGGGCTCGGGCGGGACGGGCGCGGCGCCGGCCGGCTCGGCGATCGGGCCCATGCCGTCCAGGGTGCGGGCGACGCCGCGCAGGACGGTCAGCTCCTCGTGGCAGGTGAAGCAGGCCGGCAGGTGGGCCTCGAACGCGCGCCGGTCGGCGTCCTCCAGCAGCCCGAGCGCGTACGCGCCGACGTCGGTGTGCAGGGCGTTCACGGGGTCACGCCCCTCTCCTCCAGAGCGACGCGCAGCGCCCGGAGCGCGTAGTAGACCCGGGACTTGACCGTGCCGACGGGGATGCCGAGATGGCGGGCGGCCTCGTTGACGGAGCGGTCCCGGAAGAAGGTCTCGTTCAGGATCTCGCGGTGGGCGGGGGACAGCGCGAGGAGGGCTTCGGACACGACGACCGAGCGCAGGAGGTCCTCCATCCCGTCGGCGACCCGCAGGTTCTCCAGCGGGCCCTCGCCCGCCTCCTGGGGCCTGGCGTTCTTGCGCCGCTGGTCGTCGATGACGATGCGGCGGGCGACGGTCGCGAGCCACGGCAGGAGCGAGGCCGCGTTCTCGTCCAACTGCCCCGCGCTCCGCCAAGCGCGGATCATCGTCTCCTGGACGACGTCCTCGGCCCAGTGCCGGTCCCCGCCGGTGAGGCGCAGGACGAACGACAGCAGCGGCCGCCCGTAGACCCGGTACAGCTCCGTGACCAGCACCTGGTCGTCCACGCCGCCGGGGTGGGCGCCGCGGAACCAGCTCCACGGACCCGCGCCGGAGGGCGGGCGTTCGCGGGTGGCCGCTGACGGGGATCTGTGAGCCATCGGTGGTCTCCGGGGGCGATGCGGGGGCGCGGGCCGGTGTGGCCGTTGTGGGGGGCAGTACGGGCATCGCGGCGGCCCCGGTTCAACGCACCCGCATTTCCCTCCGGGTACGGATCTGGGGAGGGCCAGGAACGGGCAAAGAGGGAGAATAGGGATCTGCGCGGGAGGGTGGCCGAGTGGGCGTGGACCGGTTGCCGGAGCACCTGGAGGTGCTCCTCACCGACGAGCCGGTGCTGGACGTGTACGCCGCCGGGCCGTGGCGGGTTCCCGACGGCCGGTACGCCGAGATCCGCGACCGCGCGCTCGAACTCAACCGCGACCCGCGCGCCCGCGCGCTGACCCGGCGGCTGAACGAGTTCTACGGGGACGGCACCAGCGTCGCGGGCGCGGAGCTGTGGTCGCTGCTGACGTTCCTGCTCGGCGCGTCCGCGATCCGTGGCGGGTCGCGGGGCGACGTCGACTTCGAGCTCCTGGCGGACCTCCTGGCCGCGCCGGAGCCCCCCGTCCGCGACCCGCTCGCCTGGTTCACGCAGGGCGGGCGGTGGCGGCCGCCCGGCCTGTGGCTGCCCGAGCCGGCGGGCGCCGACCCCGAGCGCCGCGCCGTCATGTACGAGCTGGCGCGGAACTGCCTGGACGCGTTCGAGGGACTGGAGCCGGTCGAGCCCCGGCGCGCGGCGCTCGCGGCGCTGTTCGAGCGGCGGGCCGCCGACCCGGTGCTGCGGGACCGCGACATGACGGTCCCGCACGAGCGGCTGGAGGAGACGTGGGCGCAGGACGTGCCGGCCGCGACGCTGGAGGCCCTCCCGGAGCTGGCGGGCCCGGTCGGCTACCTCGGGTGGGCGTGCACGGGGTTCGGCGCCGCGCACGAGCGGCTGACGGCCGCCCTCGGCGACGGCGGCGAGCTCGAAGGGGCGCTCGCGCGGCTGCTGCTGTCGGCCGGGGTGTCCGCCGCGCCCGCCGAGCTCGCGGTCGTCCTCGGCGCGACGGCGCGGGAGGAGCTGCAGGAACGGCTCGGCGCCGAGCGGCACGCCTTCCGCGTGGAGACCTGGCAGGACGACGTGCGGGCCTGGCTGGCGCGCGGCCTCGTCGCGGGCGAGGCGGACGCCTGCCGCGCCTGGCTGGACATGGCGATGCGGGTCACGGGCGCCGTCGAGGGCCTGCCGGACGCGGCGACGAGCCCGCACCGCGTCCTGCCGGTCGCCGGGTTCCAGCTGGACCTGCGGCGGCTGTTCGACCGCCGGACCGTCGCCAACCCCCTCGCCCGCGCCCTGGGCCGGCCGCCGCGGCCGCCGGACGACGCCGACGACGCGGCCTGGGACGACGAGGACGACGACGATCCCGGCCTGCCGAGGGCCGTCGACGAGATCCTCGGCCCGGCCGCGCTGACCGCGACGCTCCGCCGTGTCCTGGACGACACGGCGCGTCCCGTCCGGCTGCTGGTCTCGGGACCCGAGGGGTCGGGCCGACGGACGTGCGCGGCCGCCCTGGAGACGGACCTCGCCACCGCCGGGCGGGCCGGGGAGCCGGTCCGGATCTCCGACCAGGTGTTCACCGACCTCGGCGTGAGCGACGCCGTGCTGTGGACGCAGGCCCGTGTCCGGGAGGCCGTGGACGGCGGCCGGCTCCTCGTCATCCGGTACCTGGACGCGGTCCTCGGCTGCGAGACGGCGGGCGCGGCCGTGGTGGAGGAGCTGCGCCGCGCGATGGCCGACCATCCGGGCCTGCACGTCGTCGCGCTGTGCCGGGCGGGCGGCGAGGAACGCCTCGTCGCGGCGAACCCCGCGCTGGTCCACCTCATGGACGTGGCGCGCACCGGCGAGTTCGGCGTCCGCGACCACGCCGAGCTGTTCCACCGCGCCGTCCGGGCCGGCGGCGGGCGGGTGGACCGGCGGGTGGCGCGCGCCGCCGCCGCCCTGATCGTCCGGACCCCCGCCCAGCTCAACATGCGCGGCGCCCGCCTCGCCGGGCACCTCGCCGGGGTCTGCCTCGCCCGCGCCCGGCGCCGCGCCGCCGAGCAGGGCGGCCCCGCGAAGGTCCCCGAGGTCACCGAGGCGGACCTGCCGGCGCGCCCGGTGGCGCCCGGCGCGCCCGCCACCGACCCGCTCGCCGAGCTCGCCGCCTGCGTCGGCATCGGGCCGGTGAAGCGGGAGATCCGGGCGCTGGTCACCGAGGCGCGGGCGGCGCGGCTGCGGCAGGAGGCGGGCATGACCGCCTACGCCCGTCCCCGGCACCTGGTGTTCACCGGCAACCCCGGCACCGGCCGGACGCGGGTCGCCCGCATCCTCGGCCGCCTCTACGGGGAGCTGGACGTCCTGACGTCCGGGCACCTCGTGCACGTCGACCGCGCCGACCTCGCCGGCGGGTACGCGGGGGAGGCCGGGCCGAAGGTGCGGCGCGCGTTCGAGCGGGCCCGCGGCGGCGTCCTGCTGATCGGCAACGCGCACCTGATCGGCCCCGGCGGCGCGGCCCGCGACGCGGAGGTCCTGGACGCGCTCGTCGCGGCGCTGGAGGCCCACCCGGACGACCTCGTCGTCATCCTGTCCGGCCCGGAGGGGGAGCTCGGCGGCCTCCTCAACGCCCGGCCCGACCTCGCGCGGCTGTTCCCGAAGACGGTCCGCTTCCCCGACCTGACCGAGGAGGAACTCGTCACCGTGTTCGCCGAACGGGCCGCCGCGGAGGGGTTCGCGCTCGCGCCGGGCGTCCTGGACCGCGTCCGGGACCTGCTCGCCAGCCGCGCCGGCGGCGCCCGGCTCGGCAACGCCCGGCTGATGGCCGCGCTGCTGGAGCGAACCGTCGCGCGGCAGGCGCGGCGCGTCATGAACGCCGGGGCCCTCGACGAGGACGAGCCGCTCGACACCCTGTGCCCCGCCGACGTGCCCGCCACCCTCGTGCCGGGCGCCCCCGCCGCGCCCGCCGCCGACCCGCTCGCCGAGATCGACCGGCTGGTCGGGCTCGCGACGGTGAAGGAGGAGGTCGCGCTGCTGGTCGCGGAGGCCCGCGCGGAACGGCTGCGCCGCGACGCCGGCATCCCAGCCGCCCGCCCCACCCGGCACATGGTGTTCACCGGCAACCCCGGCACCGCGAAGACGACGATCGCGCGGCTGCTCGCCGCCGTGTACGCCCGGCTCGGGCTGCTGTCGTCCGGGCACCTCGTCGAGGTCACCCGCGCCGACCTGATCGCCGAGTTCGTCGGGCAGACCGCGCCGCGCGTCCGCGCCGCCGTGGACCGCGCGCTCGGCGGCGTCCTGTTCGTGGACGAGGCGTACGCGCTCGCCGGGCGGTGGCGGTCCGGCGCCGACTTCGGGCACGAGGCCGTCGCGGAACTGCTGCGGCTGATGGAGGAGCACCGCTCCGACCTCGTCGTCATCGTCGCCGGGTACGAGCGGGAGATGGAGGAGTTCCTGCGCTCCAACCCGGGCCTCGCGTCCCGCTTCCCGCGCGTGCTGCGGTTCCCCGACTACGCCGACGACGAGCTCGTGGCGATCTTCGCGGCGATGGCGGCGCGGGCCGGGTTCGGCGTGGAGCCCGGCGCGCTCGACGCCGTCCGGCGGCTGCTCGCCCGCACCGCCCGCGACGCGCACTTCGGCAACGCGCGCGAGATGCGGAACCTGCTCGACCGGGCCGTGGCCGTCCAGGCGCAGCGCATCACCACCGCTCCGGGCACGCTCGACGGCGCGGAGGTCAGCACGCTGCGGCGCGCCGACCTGGAGGCCGCCGCCGACGGCGCCGCGCCCGGCCGCGACGGTCCCGGCCTCTACCTGTGACGACGGCCCGAACCGGCCGTCCGGGCGCTTGCCGCCGCCGCGCGCCGATGGCTAGGGTCGCGCCATGCCGTACGAGATCAGCTCCACCGCCACCTCCTCCGCCACGCCCGAGGAGCTGTTCCGGCACCTCGCCGTCCCCGAGGCGTGGGGCGCCTGGGGGAGGTTCCCCACCCGGGCCCGGCAGGTCCGCGAGGGCGACACCACCCCGTACGGCGTCGGGTCGGTCAAGCAGATCTGGCCCGCCAGGGAGCAGACCGTCGCGTACGAGCCGCACGGGCACTTCGCCTACGTCGCGCTCTCCGGGCTGCCCGTCCGCCGCTACCGCTCGGACATCCACCTCGAGAGCACCGGCTCCGGGACCCGCATCCGCTGGGAATCGACGTTCGAGCCGCTGATCCCCGGCACCGGACCGCTGCTGAGGCCCGCGCTCGGCATGATGCTGAAGATGTTCACCCGCTGGCTGCCCGCGCACGTCGAGCACTGCCCCGCGGGCTGCCCCGCGCGGCCGGCCGGCGACCCGCACCCGTGAAGGTGCGGGCCGGGAGCACCCCGCAGTTCCCCCGGCCCGCACGACCACGCCCCCCGAAACCCCGGCCTAGCGGCCGGGGCCGTACACCTCCCACAGCTCCCCGGCGAAGAACCGCCCGAACCGCAGCAGCGCCTCCGCGCCGCCGGGCCCCGACGTCCGGAACGTCGTGAGCTGCTGGGCGAAGTCGGTCGGCCGGATGTGCAGGACGCCCGCCCCCGCGAGGGGCGCCCCGTCCTCCGCGTCCTCCGCGACATGGCCCGCCAGGATCCGCACATAGAGCGTGGACGTGTCGGGCCAGATCCGCGTCGGCGGACCGTGCAGCACGTTCTTCTCCCCGGCGAGGGTCATCGGGCGGCCCTCGCCGTCGGTGAAGAACAGCCGGTACTTCATCAGGCGGCGGTCGTCCGCGGTGCCGTCCGGGACGAAGAGGTTGAACGACCCCTCCGTCACCGGCCGCCGGCCCCCCAGGCCGGCGGCCTCGACCCAGCCCTCCGCCCGCGCGAGATGCGCGGGCTCGGCCAGGAAGCGGTCGGCGTCGTCCGCGGTGATGGTGAGCCGGAACGCGCACGGCTCCCGGCCCTGCGCCCGCTCGCCCTCCCGCGGGTCGGTCGCGCCGAACGCGACCGACCCCTTCATCTCCTCCGTGAACGACAGCGACGTACGGCCGGACACCAGCGTGGACGCACCCCGAGCGTCTCCGCCGGACCCCGTGCCCGGCCCGTACGCCGAGTCGTGCCCCGCCGCCCCGGACGGCCCGGTCCCCGATTCCGGGCCGGCCCCCGAACTCCGGGCGGAGGAGGATCCGTCGGCGCCCGCACGCCGTCGGGCGGGCGCCCCTTCCAGCAGCCGCGTCGCCATCCGGTCGGCGTGCGCGGCGATGGTGAGCGAGGGGTTCGGGCCCACCGGTCCCGGCATCGCCGCCCCGTCGGCGATGTAGAGGCCCGGGAACCCGAACACCTCGCCGAAGGCGTCGCAGACGCCTTCGTCCTGGTGGGAGGACATGGGGGCGCCGCCCAGCGGATGGACGGTCACGACGCGCTTGGCGAACCACATCGGGTTGTCCCGGTACTCCGCGCCGAGCACGGCCGCGATGCCCCGCATCGTGGTGCGGACCCGGTCGAAGTGCTCCTCGCTCGTCCTGGTCGACCACTCGGCGGCGAGCCGGCCGCCCTTCAGGCGGAGGCGGCCGTCCGCGGTGTCGCGGCCCATGCCGAGCAGCGGCAGGGACGACACGGTCAGCGCGCCGTCGCCGATCAGGTCCGACAGCTCCTTCGACACGTTCGTGTCGGGGGCGTCCTTGAAGAACTCGGTGAAGCGCTCCCAGAGGAACCGCACGGCGCGCTGGATCTCGCCGCCGACGTCCATGGACTGGACGATCCAGTCGGTGAACGCCGGGTACCCGCCGTCCTCGATGTAGGCGCCGCGGCCCGCGCCGGGCACGCCGTCCAGCTCGTCCGGCAGCCGGATCGCGCTGGTGATCACCGGCCCGCGGCTGGCGTCCAGCGGGCGGACCCGCTCGCGGTCGGTCGCCTTCAGCAGGAACGTCAGCAGGTCGCCGTTGCCGCAGAACCGGGTGCCGAGCGCGCCGCTCAGCCCGGGGAACGCGTCCCGCGACCTCAGCAGCAGGTAGGTCGTCCCGTACGTGCCGGCGCCGAGGACCAGCGTGTCGCACGACATCGTCACGACCGGGAGGCGCCTCTTCTTCGTCTCCAGGTCGGTGTGGTGGACGTAGTCGACCTCGTACCCGCCGCCCGGACGCGGCCGGATCGCCTTGACCTCCCGGGACGTCCGGATGTCGGCGCCGTGGAACGCCGCGGCGGACAGGTAGGTGTGGTCGAGGCTGTTCTTGGCGCCCTCGTTGCAGCCGATGTCGCATTCGCCGCACAGCTTGCACGTCCGGCGGCCGCCGCCGTGGATGTTGCCGTAGCCGGCGTCCACGATCGGCAGGCCGGGCCCCGGCTCGGCGCCCGGCCGCGGAGCGAAGCTCACCGCGAGGGGCGGCAGGGAGCAGTCGAGCCCGAGCTCCGCCGCCGCGTCCTGCATCGCATGGGTCTTGGGGGTGTCGCTGAACGGCGCCCGGTCCAGCGGGTAGGGCGTCGCGCCCATCATCCGCTCGACCGCGTCGTAGTGCGGGTCGAGGTCGGCGCGGGTGATCGGCCACGACTCGTAGCCGCCGCCCGGCATCGGCTGCTCGGTGACGAACCAGCGCTCGTCCTTGCGCAGCAGCACGTTCGCGTAGATCAGGGAGCCGCCGCCGAGCCCGGACGCGACGACGGAGTCGCAGCCGCCGAAGCTCCACACGTCGAACATCCCGTACAGGCCCTCGGCCGGGTCCCAGAACGCCCGCCCCATCTGGTGCGGGGAGCGCGGGAAGCTGCCCGGCGGGTACGGCCGCCCGCGCTCCAGCAGGACGACGTCCTCACCCGCCTCGGCGAGCCGGTACGCGGCGACGGCCCCCCCGAACCCGGACCCGACGACGACGGCGCCGACATGCTCCATCGGTCAGCCCGCCTTCCGCTTCAAGAAGTCCAGAACCTGGGGGAACACCTCTTCGTGGACGTCCTTGCCCATGAAGGTGTCCTGGTGGCCGTAGCCGTCGAGGATCTCCAGCTCGTGCAGGCCGGGCGTGATCTCCTCCAGCGTGCGGTGGCAGACGATGTTGGAGTCGGCGAACACGTGGTTGCGGTCGCCGGTGAGGAACAGGATGGGCGTCTCCACCTCGGCGGCGCGCGCGAGGTAGTCCTCGGGCAGGTCCTCGTGCCGCTCGTCGAACCGGACGGCCCGTCCCGCCTTCACCATCTTGTACATGTGCCGGTAGTAGTGCAGGCCGACGGCGCCGAACAGGTCGGGCAGCCGGCCGTGCGTGACCGGCGACATCTTCCCGTGCGTGTAGATCGGCTTGCCGCCGCCCCACATGAAGCTGAGCATGTGGCAGGCGGGCTGGCCGCAGCCGCGCCGGTGCCACGCCGAGACGGCCCGCGACAGCATCCACCCGCGCGTCATGAAGGGCGAGTGCCCGAAGCGGGGGTCGACGAACGGCGGGCCGAGGACGTACTCCATGAGCGACGGCCCGAGCCCGAGCTTGATCTTCGACCAGGTGTTGGTGCGGGGCGTCAGGGCGACGCTGTTGCTGACCATGCTCGCGATGCCGGTGACCGTCCCGCCGAACAGCGCCATCGCGAACGACACCGAGCCGAGGCAATGCGTGATCACGTGGACCCGGCGGTCCCCGACGTGCCGGCGCAGCTCGGCGAGGGCGGCCGGATGGTCGTGCCGCGCGACGTCGTCGAGGGTGTAGCGGTGGGTCTCGGTGTCGTAGGGGAAGCGGCCGCTCATCCGGAAGTCCAGCGCCCACACGTCGGTGAACCCGTGATCGTGCAGGTAGTTCACGATGTTCGTGTGCTCCGGCATGATGTACATGTCGCTGGACGTCGTCAGCCCGTGGACCAGCAGGACGACGTCGTCGGCGGTCTCGCCGCCGCGCCGGAACCGGGTGAGCTCCAGGCCGAGGCCGTCGCTCGTGGCGAAGGGGTGCACGGAGATCGCCGCGTCGGCGACGCCCGCGTGCGTGAAGCGCGCGATCCGCTGTCCCATGATGATCCCTTCGGTGTTCCGACCGCCTCTACCTTGCCGGACATGGGGAGATACCCGGCATCGTGGAGAACCCGTACTTACCGCAGGTCCCCGTACGCCACTCTCAATCCCGGCATACGAGGGATAAGACTTACGAACCGTTCGATCGGTTCATCGCGGTCGCCACTCCGACCCGCGACGTGACCCCGATTTTGCCGAACACCCTGGACAGATGGGTCTCCACCGTCCGCACGCTCAGGTACAGCTGCTCGGCGATCCTCTGGTTGGAGCAGCCCTCCGCGACCAGCCGGGCGATCTCCAGCTCGCGGGGCGAGAGCCCGAACGGGTTCTCGGCCGCCTTCCCGCCGGACCGGACGCCCGCGCCCGGCCCCGGCACCCGCACCCCGAGCCGCCGCTGCTCCCGGACGGTCTGCGCGTGCCAGCCCGTCATCCCGCACGCCTCGAAGATCTCCCCGGCGGCGCGCAGCCGCTCCAGCGCGGGCGCGCGAAGGCCCGCCGCCCCGTAGGCGATCCCCGCGGTCAGCTCGGCGCGGCCCGCGTCCGGCCGCCGCCCCGCCCCGGCCAGCTCCTCGGCCGCCGCCACCGCCACCGCGGCGGCCCGCTCCGGATCGACGCAGCGCAGCGCGTGCGCCTCCGCGAGCCGCGCCATCGCGACGTCCACGCTCAGCTCCGGCATCGCGAGGGAGGCGGCGATGTCGGCCCACTCGCGCGCCGCGTCCGCACGGTCCTGCCCGGCGCGCAGGCACGCCAGGGTCTCCGCGCTCGCCACCAGCGTGCTCAGGTCGAGCGCGCCGACGCCCTCGCCGCACGCCTCGACCAGCGCGTCCGCGCCCTCGTCCGGCCGGCCCGCGCCGATCACGGCGCAGGCCCGCACGACGTGCGCCATGCGCGTCCACCACTCGCCGGAGCCGGTGTCCTGCGCGACCGCCTCGTCGCCGAGCCGGACGGCCCGGTCGTGGTCGCCGGTCCAGCCGGCGATCACGCACTGCTCGTTCAGCCCGTACGCCGTGACCTCGGGGGAGCGCAGCTCCCGGCCGACGGCGGCGGACTCGTCCGCGAACGCCGCGGCCTCCGCGACCCGCCCGGTCAGCGCGAGGATCCGCGCCTTCGCGGCCAGCATGTAGCCGAGGATGTAGCTCTGCCCCTGCCCCCGCGCGATCGCGATGAGCCGCTCCACGTGCCGCAGCGCGCTCTCGTACCGGCCGAGGAACACCTCCGCCCACACCAGCCACAGCACGCAGTCGAGGCAGTCGGCGAAGTCGTGGTCGGACGCGGCGGAGAACAGCCGGTCGGCGGTCTCCGCGAAGGCGATCGCGTCGGTGATCTTCCCGGCGCCGTAGGCCACCATCGGGCGCATCGACGCGACCGCGGCGGTCAGGCCCGGACCCCAGCCGGGCGCGCTCTCGGGGATCGTGTCCAGGACGGCCTGCGACCCGCGGATGTCGATCCGCTGGATCCGGTCGGCGACCAGGCGGATGCGCAGCAGCACCGCCTCCGGCGTCTGCCGGTCGGTGATGCGGCGCAGCTCGTCCAGGACGATCGCGCGCGCCTCGTGGATGCGGCCGAGCTGGCGCTCCATCACCGCGCACATGTGGACGGTCCGGGCGCGCCGCACGGTGTCGCCGGCGGGCAGCAGGCCGAGCAGCGTCCGCGCGGTCTCCCGGCCCTCCTCGGCGCGGCCGCTGACGGCCTGCACCTGGGCGAGCTCCAGCAGCAGCTCCAGCCGGTCGGGCCCGTCGCCGCCGGGCTCGCCGCCGTGCTCGGGCAGCAGCTCCATGGCGGACTTCAGCCAGGTGGCGGCCGTGCCGGGTGCCTGGATCGCGACGGCGCGGGCCGCCTCGACCAGCGTGCCGATGGCCGCGAGGTCGCCGAACCGCGCCGACCGCACCACGTGGTGCGCGCGGACCGCGGCGGGCGCGCCCAGCTCCGCGAGCCGCTCCGACACCCGGGCGTGCGCGGCGAACCGCCAGCCCGCCGCCGTCGACGCGTACGCGACGTGCCGGACGAGGGGGTGCCGGAACCGGAACCGGCCGCCCGACATCGGCCGGACCACGTCGTGCGCGGTCAGCACGTCCAGCGCGGCGAGGGCCTCGCCCTGGTCCAGTTCGGCGGCGACCGCGGCGAGCGCGGGCTCGAACACGTTGGCGGCGACCGCCGCGCCACGCGCCAGCCGCAGCGCGGGGCCGGGCAGCGCGCTCAGCTCCACCTGCAGCGCGGTCCGGACGGCGGGCGGCACCTCCGGCAGGGCGGCGACGCCGTCGCGCCACTCGGTGCCGTCCGCGGCGGCGGGCGCGGCGTCCGGCGCCATCCGCGACAGCGCCTCCAGGTAGAACGGGTTCCCGCCGGACGCCTTGTACAGCGCCTCGCACCGCGAGCGGCCGACACCGGGACCGAGGAACTCCTCCACCTCGCTCTGCGTCAGCGGGTCGACGGGCACGCGGGTGCCGAGCGGCCCGGCCGCGTCCACCAGGGCGGCCAGCCGCGGCGACGCCTGCGCGGGCCGGTACGCCACGGCGGCGAGGACCCGGGCGCGCGGCGGATGCCGGACGAGGTGGTCGAGCAGCTCGACCGTGGCGTCGTCGGCCCAGTGCAGGTCGTCCAGGATCAGGACGAGGCCGCCCTGCGGCGCCGCCAGCTCCTCCAGTAGGTGCCGGACGGTGCGGTGCAGCTGGTAGCGCGCCACCCGCGAGGTCGCGGCCGGCGGCGCGGCGTCCGGGTCGAGGTCGGACAGCGCGGGGAACACGCCGCCGAGCAGCCGCATCGCGCCGGGCGCGAGCTCGGGGGCGTGCTCCTCCAGGCGGTCGTCGAGGGCGTCGACGACGGCGCCGAACGGCATCTCCTGCTCGAACTCGGCGGCGCGCCCCGTGAGGCAGGGCAGCCTGCGGCCGGAGGCGCCGTCGGCGAGCTCGTTCAGCAGCCGGCTCTTCCCGGCGCCGGGCTCGCCGACGAGCGCGAGGAACCCGAAGCCAGGGGTGTCGAGGGCGCGGTCGAGCGCGGCGAGCGCGTCCCCGCGCCCCACCAGCCTGCCCGGCCCCGCCGCCCCGCTCCGCTCGGCCGGCTCGGGCCGCGGGCGGCCGGGTCGAGCGCCGGCGCCGTCCGGACCTCGCATGTCCACACCCCACCAGCGACAGGCGGCCGATACGCCGTGATCGAGTTCTGATCGATTCCCGCGAAACTGTAAGGATCACCTTATCGGGTGAAACGTCAATAAAGGCGGGCAACACGCATTCCGGATGCCCGCGATCTCCCTCTCGTCCTCCTCCGTGCTCCAGTGCTATCAACCGTCGGCGGGCGCGGCGTGTCAACCGGCGGACGGTAAACCTTCCGCACCGGTCACAGTTCTCCATCCCTTCCGCCCCCCTGCGGCGGTGGCGGATACCGCCGTCAGCGCTCGCCGCCCCGCCGTCAGCGCTCGCCGCGCAGGCGCTCCTCGGCCGCGTCCCACGCGGCCGGATCACCGGACGGCTCGTAGCGGCGGAGCGGCTGCGTGGCCGCGACCAGGGCGCGCGCCTCCGCCAGGCTCCCGACCGCCCCGGCGGCGCGGGCCTGCGCGAGCACGTTCCCGAGCGCCGTCGCCTCCACCGGGCCGGCCACGACCGGCAGCCCGGACGCGTCCGCGGTCAAGCGGCACAGCAGCTCGTTGCGGCTGCCGCCGCCGACCAGGTGGACGACGTCGATCTCCCGGCCGGACAGCCGGGACGCCGCGCGCAGCGTCTCGGCGGGGGTGCGCGGCTCGGCGAACCCGCGGCGGCGGCAGTGCGCGGCGATCCGCGTCGGCATGTCGCCGGGCGGGAGGAACTCCGGGTCGTCGGGGTCGACGAGGGAGCGCAGGGCGGGCGCGCGCGCGGCCTCCGCGAGCAGGGACGGCAGGTCGGGGCCGCCCCACGCGCGCAGCGACTCCTGCACGAGCCACAGCCCCATCACGTTCCGCAGGTACCGGACGGTGCCGTCGACGCCGCCCTCGTTGGTGAAGTTGGCCGCGCGGCTCTCCGCGGTCAGGACGGGCGCGTCCAGCTCGACGCCGACGAGCGACCAGGTGCCGCAGGAGATGTAGGCGAAGCGGTCCGTGGAGGCGGGCACCGCCGCGACGGCGGACGCGGTGTCGTGCGACCCGACCGCGGTCACCGCCAGACCGGGATGGCCGGTCTCGGCCGCGACGTCCGGCCGGAGCGTCCCGATCGGCGCGCCGGGCTCGATGATCGGCGGCAGGATCCCGGCCGGGACGCCCAGCCGGGACAGCAGCGGCGCCGACCAAATGCCGTCCCGGACGTCCAGCAGGCCGGTCGTGGACGCGTTGGTGCGCTCGGCGCCGATCGCGCCGGTCAGCCAGAAGGCGAGGAGGTCGGGGACGAGCAGCAGCGTCCGCGCGCGGGACAGGTCGTCCGCGGCGAGCTGGTAGAGGGTGTTGAACGGCAGGAACTGCAGGCCGGACGTCCCGTAGAGGAGGTCGTCGCCCAGCTCGGCGCGGACGCGCTCCATGACGCCGTCGGTGCGGGAGTCCCGGTAGTGGACGGGGTTGCCGAGCAGGGCGCCGCGCTCGTCCAGCAGGCCGTAGTCGACGGCCCACGAGTCGATCCCGGCGGACGCGAGGCCGGGCGGGCAGGCGCGCAGGCCGTCCAAAACGTTGCCGTACAGGCCGAGGATGTCCCAGTGCAGGGTGCCGTTCACCCGGACGGGGCGGTTCGGGAACCGCCGGACCTCCGCCAGCGCGAGCGTGCCGGGGCCGACGCTCCCGGCCATGACGCGGCCGCTGGAGGCGCCGAGGTCGACGGCTCCGAAGGTGGACACGGTCACGCGACGATCACCACTTCCAGGGTGCGGGGGCCGTGCACGCCCTCCACGCGGTCCAGCTCGATGTCGCTCGTGGCGGACGGTCCGGACACGAACGTGAGGGGCCGGCGCGGGTCGAGGCGCTCCAGGCCGCCGGGGACGTCCGGCGCGATCTGCCCGGCCAGCACGACGATCAGGTGGAAGTCGGGGACGAGCGACAGGGCGCGCGGCCCCTGCGCCGGCCCGTGGTCGAGGACGATCGTGCCGGTCTCGGCGAACGCGGCGGCGCAGCCCGTGACGGCGCCCGCGAGCCCGTCCAGTTCGCCGGCGGACGGGTCCCGTACGATCGCCGCCGCCGCCGGGACCCACGCGGCGGGCAGGCCGGCCGGGACGCCGTACCTGCCGGGCCGCGCCGCGAGCCGCTCCGCGATCAGCCCCGGCGCCTCGGACGGCGCCGCGCGCAGCACGGTCGCGCGGTAGTCGGCGACGCGCTCGGCGAACAGGTCGACGATGCCGCCGCCGTGGTGGGCGCGCCGGTAGCGGCGGTCGATCCGCTCGTGGTCGGCGGCGACCTCCGCCGCCGGGCGGGCCGGGAAGATCCCGTCGATCCGGCCGAGGATCTCCTCGCGGGCGTTCACGCGCGGCCCCCGTCCGTCCGCCGCCACCACCGGCGGAACGACTCGGGCGGCGGGACGGGCGCGTCGCGGGTCGCGGTCCAGGCGCGCAGCGGTCCGGGCAGGCGCCCGATCCGGCCGCCGCGGCCCACCACCCGGCGGCTCGCGGACGCGGCGCGCTGCGCGGCGCGCAGCAGGGCGGGGGAGCGCAGCACCCAGCCGGCGGCCGTCATCGACGCCCGCTCGAGGGGGTGCCGCGGCCCGTCCTCGACGGCGCGCGCCCGCAGGTGCACCAGCACCTCGGGGATGTCGATCGCGACGGGACAGGCGTCGAAGCACGCCCCGCACAGCGTCGACGCGTACGGCAGCGACGCGTCCACGTCCGACCCGATGCCCCGGATCTGCGGCGACAGGATCGCGCCGATCGGCCCCGGGTAGGGCGACCCGTAGGCGTGGCCCCCGGCGCGCTGGTAGACCGGGCACACGTTCAGGCACGCGGAGCAGCGGATGCAGCGCAGCGCCTGCCGCCCCACCTCGTCGGCGAGCGTCGCCGTCCGGCCGTTGTCGAGAAGGACGAGATGGAAGTCGCGCGGCCCGTCGCCGGGGTGCGTGCCCGTCCAGGTGGAGGTGTAGGGGTTCATCCGCTCGGCCGTGGACGAGCGGGGCAGCAGCTGGAGGAACACCTCGAGGTCCCGCCAGGACGGCACGACCTTCTCCACGCCCATCACGGAGATCAGCGTCTCGGGCAGCGTGAGGCACATGCGGCCGTTGCCCTCCGATTCGAGCACGACGAGCGTCCCGGTGTCGGCGACGGCGAAGTTGACCCCGGAGATCCCGACCTTCGCGGACAGGAACTTGGCGCGCAGGTGCCGCCGGGCGGCCTCCGCCAGCGCGGCGGGCTCATCGGTGAGGTCCCGCGGCGCGCCGTCCATCCGCGCGAGGAAGATGTCGCGGATGTCCGAGCGGTTCCGGTGGATGGCGGGCACCAGGATGTGCGACGGGCGGTCGTCGCCCAGCTGCACGATCAGTTCGGCGAGATCGGTCTCGTAGGCCGTGACGCCCTCCTCCGCGAGGGCCTCGTTCAGGCCGATCTCCTGCGTCGCCATCGACTTGACCTTGACGACCTCGGTCTCGCCGGTCGCCTTGACCAGGTCCGCGACGATCCGGTTCGCCTCGCCGGCGTCCCGCGCCCAGTGCACGGTGCCGCCCGCCGCCGTGACGTTCTCCTCCAGCAGCCGCAGGTAGTGGCCGAGGTTCGCCAGGACGTGGTCCTTGATCTGCTTGCCGGCCTCGCGGAGCGCGTCCCAGTCGTCCAGTTCGGCGACCGCGCCGGCGCGGCGGCCCCGGATCGTGGTGGTGGCGTGCCGTAGGTTGGCGCGCAGCCGCTCGTCGGCGACGGCGCGGCGCGCGGCGTCCGGGAACGCGGGCATGCCGAGATAGGTCGGCATGGCGGGGGACGGCGGCGGCGCGGCGCTCACGACGGGTCCTCCTCGGTGGAGGCGAGGATCTCGGCCAGGTGGACGGTCCGCGCCCGCGCCCCGTTCCGGGCGAGCGTCCCGCCGATGTGCATGAGGCAGGAGTTGTCGGCGGCGCAGAGCGCGTCCGCGCCCGTCCGCTCGACGCAGGCGACCTTGTCGGCGCACATCGCGGCGGACACGTCGGCGTTCTTCAGCGCGAACGTCCCGCCGAACCCGCAGCACTCGGCGGCGTCCGGAAGGTCGACCAGGTCGATGCCGCGCACCGCGCGCAGGAGGCGCAGCGGCCGGTCGCCGATCCGCAGCATCCGCAGCGAGTGGCAGGTGGGGTGGTAGGTGACCCGGTGCGGGTAGTAGGCGCCGACGTCGGTGACCGCAAGGACGTCGACGAGGAACTCCGACAGCTCGAACACGGGCGGCGTGCCCGCGCCGGGCGCGAGCCGCGGATGCCAGTCGCGGACCGTCGCCGCGCAGGACGCCGACGGCGTCACGACGGCGTCGTGGCCCGCGAACACCTTCGGGAACTCCTCCGCCAGGGCGCGCGCCTGCCTCCGGTACCCGGTGTTCAGGTGCATCTGCCCGCAGCACGTCTGCGCCTCGGGGAACAGGACCTCGTGCCCGAGCCTGCGCAGCAGCGTCACCATCGCGCGCCCCGTGCCGGGGAACATGGTGTCGTTGACGCAGGTGACGAACAGGGCGATCCTCATCGGGCGGACCCCGGCGCGCGCCGGCTGGACTCCCGGACGACGAGCTCCGGCTGGAACATCACCTGCTGGTGCGCGTGGCCCCCCGCGTCGTCGCACTCCTCCAGCAGCAGCTCCGTCGCGATGCGGCCGAGCCGGTAGGTCGGCTGCCGCACCGAGCTGAGCGGGACGGCCGCAGCCGCCGAGAAATCGATGTCGTCGTACCCGATCAGCGCGACGTCCTCGGGGACCCGCATCCCGGCCTGCAGCAGGACGCGCAGCACGCCGAGCGCCAGCAGGTCGTTCGCGCAGAACACCGCGTCGGGCGGCGGCCCGTCCAGCAGCCGCGCCGCCGCCTCCTGCCCGGCGCGCGCGTTCATCGCGGCGACCGGCACCTCGCGCAGCGCGTCCCGGCCGAGGCCCGCCGCCTTCAGCGCGCGCAGCGCGCCCTTGCGGCGGTCGGCGCACTGCCGCAGCCCCGGCGGGCCGGTGACGAACGCGATGGTGCGGGCGCCGCCCGCGAGCAGCTCCGCCGCCGCCAGCTCGCCGCCCGCGACGTCGTCGACGGCGACCGAGCACTGGTTCGCGCGGGGCGTCGGATGGTCGAGCAGGACGACCGGGACGTCCCGGTCCCGGAGCCGGTCGGCGTTCTCGCCCTCGTCCCCGACGGGGGTGAGCAGGACGCCGCGCACCCGCTGCTCGGCGAGCACCCGCAGGTTGCGCTGCTCCCGCTCGTCCGACTCCCCGGACGAGGCGAGGATCACCGCGTAGCCGCGCTCGCTCGCGACGTCCTCGACGCCGCGCGCGACCTCGGTGAAGAAGGGGTTGGCGAGGTCGAGGACCATCAGCCCGATCGTGCTGCTGTGCCCGGCGCGCAGGGTCGACGCCGACCCGTTGCGGACGAACCCGAGCTCGACGATGGCGCGCTCGACCCGCTCGCGGGTGCCGTCGGCGACGCGCTCGGGGCGGTTCAGGACGTTCGACACGGTGCCGGGGGAGACGCCGGCGTGCGCGGCGACCTGCTTGATGCCCACCGGCCGCGCGGTGTCGTTGCTGCTCACTGGGCCGCTCCCGGTCGGTTCGCTGATGTGTGCCTGCGGTGTGTCGCCGCTCACTCTGGGACATCGATTAAAACGTGTCAAGCCCCGATCGGGCCTCCGGCGAGACGGTCGGCAGGACCCGGAGCGGTCTCCGGCGGACGGTTTCGAAACGAGCTGCGCCCTTGCCCCGCAAGGGTTCGGGTGCGGTCGGGCGGAACCGTCGGCGGATCGCCTCTTGACGAGTGCTCCACCTCACATCTACCGTCCTCCGCAACGCAGAGCGTTAAAACGTTTTTTCCACTCCGTCCTCGACCACTCCCCTTGAGGAGGGCCGCCATGAGCGCACCAGGCCAGTCGGCACCGCCGACATTGGCGCTGGTCAGTGTCAGCAAGTCGTTCGGTGCCGTACGCGCGCTGCAGGGGGTCACCCTGGAGCTGCACGCGGGCGAGGTGCACGCACTGGCGGGCGAGAACGGCGCGGGCAAGTCCACCGTCGTAAAAACGTTCGCAGGCGTGCACCGCCCCGACGCGGGCGAGATCCGCGTCGACGGCCGGCCCGTCACGTTCGGCGGCCCCGCCGACGCGCAGGCCGCCGGCGTCGCCGTGATCTACCAGGAGCCCACGCTGTTCCCGGACCTGTCGGTCGCGGAGAACATCTTCATGGGCCGGCAGCCGCGCGCCGCGCTCCGCCGTATCGACCGGAGGGCCGTGCACGAGCGGACCGCCGAGCTGTTCCGGCGGCTCGGGGTCGCGCTCGACCCGCGGCAGCCCGCCCGCGGCCTGTCGATCGCCGACCAGCAGGTCGTCGAGATCGCCAAGGCCATCTCCCGGGACGCCCGCGTCCTCATCATGGACGAGCCGACCGCCGCGCTGACCGGCCAGGAGGTCGCCCGCCTGTTCGCGGTGACCCGCGCCCTGCGGGAGCAGGGCTGCGCGATCCTGTTCATCTCGCACCGGCTCGAGGAGATCTTCGAGCTGTGCCAGCGGGTCACCACCCTGCGGGACGGCGCCTACATCGGCACCGAGGCGGTGGCCGGGCTGACCCCCGACGACCTCGTCCGCCGGATGGTCGGCCGCGACCTCGAGGCGCTCTACCCCAAGCAGGACGTGGCCCTCGGGCCGGTGGCGCTCAAGGTGGACCGCCTCACCCGCGAGGGCGCCTTCACCGACGTCTCCTTCGAGGTGCGCCGCGGCGAGATCGTCGCGCTGGCCGGCCTCGTCGGCGCCGGCCGCAGCGAGGTCGCCCGCGCGATCTTCGGCGTGGACCGCTGGGACGCGGGCTCCGTCACGGTCGACGGGAAGGGGCTGCCCGCCGCGAGCCCCACCGCCGCGATGGCGGCCGGGCTGGCACTCGTCCCCGAGGACCGCCGCCAGCAGGGCCTCGTCATGGACATGTCGATCGAGCGGAACATGGGCCTCACCCGGCTCCGGTCCCTCCGCCGCGAGAGCGGCAGGGCGGGCCTCCTCTCCCGGCGGGTGGAGCGGGACCGCGCCGCCGACTGGGCGCTGCGCCTCCAGCTCAAGTACGCGCGGCTCAGCGACACGGTGGGCGTCCTGTCCGGCGGCAACCAGCAGAAGGTCGTGCTCGCCAAGTGGCTCGCGACCGAACCCACCGTCCTCATCGTGGACGAGCCGACCCGCGGCATCGACGTCGGCACCAAGGCCGAGGTGCACCGGCTGCTGTCCGAGCTCGCCGCGCAGGACCTCGCCGTCCTGATGATCTCGTCCGAGCGCGGCGACGCGTTCGGGTCGGCGCTCGCCGTGGCCGACTTCGACGGGGACGGCGACGACGACATCGCCGTCGGCGTCCCGGGGGAGAACCGCGCCGAGCACGCCTCGTACGCCTACCACGAGGGCGCGGTGCAGATCATCGACGGATCGTCCCGGACGCAGCTCGGCCCCACCCTGCGGGGACGCGGCCGCGCGGGACGGCACGACCGGTTCGGCTCGGCCCTCGCCGCCGGCGACCTCACCGGTGACGGGGTGCCCGAGCTGGCGGCCGGCGCACCCGGCCGGGGCGCGGTGCGGGTGCTGCGCGGTGTGCGGGGACGCGGCCCGGCGGCCCGGGGCGGGACGACCCTCACGCCCGCCCTCGGCCGGTTCGGGGACGCTCTCGCCATCCGGAACCGGACCCTGGTCGCCGGCGCGCCCGGCGCGCACGGGTTCGGCGGGGCCGTCGCCGCCGTCCGGGGGCTCTCGGGGCGGGCGGAGGTCGTGCCGCTGCCCGCCGGCGGACTGCTCGGCTACGCCGTCGCCTGAGCCGGAAGGGCGCGGGCCCCGTCCGGGATCGTGAACGACGCGGCCACCGACGACGGGGCGCCGCGCCGCGACACGTACGGGACGGTGTGGAACTCGGCGCGCAGCTCACCGGACCCGGCGCGGCACAGCAGGAAGCCGCGGCGCTGGTCGACGAACGCGATGTGCGGGTTCTCCGCCCGGATCGCGGCGTTCCCCGCGGGGTCGTGGTAGCCGTCGCCGTCGCTGGCGATGGACGTGGCCACCAGCTCGACGCCCGTCCGGGGCGAGGCGGGGTCGTCGAAGTCGGCGCGCAGGTCGCAGGCGTGCGCGACATGGACATCGCCGGTCAGCACCACCGGGTTCCGCGCGCCGGTGAGCGCGCCCATGAGGCGGGACCGCTCCGCGGCGTACCCGTCCCAGCCGTCCATCGCCAGTTCCGTGCCCGGCCCGAGCCGGTGGTCGCGCTGCGCGAGGAACACCTGCTGCGCGAGGACGTTCCAGCGGGCGGGCGAGCCGCGCAGCCCCGCCTCCAGCCGGCGCAGCTGCCCCGGCCCGAGCAGCGCGCGGCGCTCGTCGAGCCGGTCGTCGCAGCCCGCCCGGACGCCGTCGTCGCAGGGCTGGTCGGAGCGGAACCGGCGGGTGTCGAGCAGGTGCACGGCGGCCACGCCACCCCAGTCGAGCCGCCGGGTCAGGTCCACCCGGCCGCGCCGGAACGCCGACGGGCGCAGCGGCATGTGCTCGTAGTACGCCCGCGCGGCGGCGCGGCGGCGGGCCGGGAAGCCCGGCAGCGCCGTGCCGGGCAGGTCGCCGGCCCAGTTGTTCTCGATCTCGTGGTCGTCCCAGGTCACCGCCCACGGCGCGGCGGCGTGCGCGGCGCGCAGGTCGGGGTCGGTCCGGTACCGGGCGTGCCGGCGCCGGTAGTCGGCCAGGGTGAGGCACCGCCCGCCGCCG
Organism: Spirillospora albida; assembly: GCF_000718255.1. Taxonomy (GTDB): domain Bacteria; phylum Actinomycetota; class Actinomycetes; order Streptosporangiales; family Streptosporangiaceae; genus Spirillospora; species Spirillospora albida. The sequence goes on along the minus strand of NZ_JOFJ01000014.1, from coordinate 166,176 downwards.
TGGCGGCGGACGATCGGCGGCGCGTCGCGTCCCTCCCGCGACGGCTCGGACGCGTCCTCGTACAGGTAGTCGCCGAGATGCACGACGAGGTCGGGGCCCTGCTCCGCGAGCCGCCGGTACGCGGTGAAGTACCCGTGCTCGTAGTTCGCGCAGGACGCCGCGGCGAACGTCAGCGGCGTGGGGGAGCCGGGCGCCGGCAGGGTCCGGGTGCGGCCCGCCGGGGAGACGTGGCCGTCCGCGCGGAAGCGGTAGTGGTAGTCGGCGTCCGGGCGCAGGCCCGTGACCTCCACATGCACGGTGTGGGCCGAGCCGGGCCGCGCCGTGGCGCGCCCCCGGCGGACGACGCGGGCGAAGCGGGGATCCTCGGCGACCTGCCATTCCACGGTCACGTCGCGGTGCGGCATGCCGCCGAGGCCGTCCTCGGCGAGCGGGCGGGGGGCGAGGCGCGTCCAGAGGACGGCGCCGTCCGGGGCGGGATCCCCGGACGCGACGCCCAGCGTGAAGGGGTCGGCGGGGGCCGCGCGATGGACGTGGCGGCGGGCGGGGCTGAGGAGGGGAGCGGCGGCGAGGGGCGTGGCGGCCAGGAACGTCCGGCGTGTCGGATCCACGCGTCCAGTGCAGCGCGGCCGTCCGAGCGCGGCGGAAGCCGCGGGCGACGGGGCGGGCAACGGAGCGTGAAGGGTCCGCGGCGCGGCGCGGGGCGGTTCACCGGGTCGACGATCAAGGTTGGGCGGGCCGTCACCGGACGGGCGTCCGCCGGGGCACCGGGCCGCCGTAGCGTCCGGGCGGCGGTGTCCCGAGGGCGGTGGTCGCCCCGGCACGGCCGCGAGAGGAGCGGAGATGCGCGCAACGAGGACAAGGGCGGCGCTGGCGCTGGCCGTCGCGCTCATGGTGCCGATCGGGGCCGTGGGGGGCACGGCGCAGGCGGCGCCGGGGCGGGAGGAGCCGCTCGTGTTCGGGCACCGCGGCGCGTCCGGGTACCGGCCGGAGCACACGCTCGCGTCGTACGAGCTGGCCGTGAAGATGGGAGCCGACCACATCGAGCCCGACCTCGTTCCGACGAGGGACGGGGTGCTCGTCGCCCGCCACGAGAACGAGATCAGCGGCACGACGGACGTCGCGAGCCGCCCCGAGTTCGCGTCCCGCAAGGCCACCAAGACCATCGACGGCGCGAAGGTGACCGGCTGGTTCACCGAGGACTTCACGCTCGCCGAGCTGAAGACGCTGCGCGCGGTCGAGCGGCTGCCCGCCGTCCGCCAGCGCAACACCCTCTACGACGGCCGGTACGAGGTGCCGACGCTGCAGGAGGTCATCGACCTGGCGAAGCGCCTCGGGAGCGGGCACGGCCGGCGCGTCGGGATCATCCCCGAGACCAAGCACCCCACCTATTTCCGGTCGATCGGCCTTCCGCTGGAGGGCGCGCTCATCACGGCGATCAAGCGCAACGGCCTCGACCGCGCCGACGGCCGCGTCATCGTCCAGTCGTTCGAGCCGACCAGCCTGCGGACGCTGGACAGAGCGCTGCGGGTGCCCGCGCTCCAGTGCGTCTCGGCGTCCGGGGCGCCCTACGACACCGTCGCGGCCGGGAAGGGCCCGACGTTCGCCGACATGATCACCCCGGCCGGGCTGCGGGAGATCCGCTCCTACGCGTCCTGGATCGGTCCCGAGAAGTCGCTGGTCGTCCCGGTCACGGCCGCCGGGACGCTCGGCGCCCCGACGCCGCTGGTCGCGAACGCGCACGCGGCGCGGCTGAAGGTCGGCCCGTACACGTTCCGCAACGAGAACGCGTTCCTGCCGCCCGCGCTGCGCAACGGGACCGTCCCGTCCGACTACGGGCAGGCGTTCGCGGAGTACGGCGCCTTCTTCAAGGCCGGTGTCGACGGGCTGTTCAGCGACAACCCGGACACGGCGGCCGCCGCCCGCGCCGACCGCCACGGAGGCTGAACCGTCCGCCCGGCCCCTGCCGTGACCTCGAATAATCACGGAGCGTAACGTTTCGTGTGTGGGGGAGGAATGGCAGGGGCCGGGCGGGGTGCGGGTGACGGTGGTGCGGCTCACCGGGGCGCACCGGGTGTGGGCCGACCTCGCCGGGGTGCGGGGGGAGTGCGCCTACCTCGTGACCCGGGGCGGGATGCTCGTCGGACGCGGCTACTACCCGTCCGTGGAGGCCCTGGCGGAGGTCGTCGACCTGGCCGGCCTCCGCGCCGGTTAGGCGCGGATGCGGTACAGGGAGTCGGCCACGTCCTGGACGTCGGAGCCCAGGTCGGCGGCGCTGAGGAGGCAGAGGTCGTCCTCCGTCTCGATCTCCAGGAGGCGGGTGCGGATGCCGAGGCGGCGCCGCTCGTCCACCCGGATCGCCGTCACCTCCGCCCACGGGACGCGCCGCCGACCGGCGAACCCCCGCACGACGGTCACGCCCGCTTCGTCGGCGGCCAGCCGGACGGGCGCGAGGAGGTCGCGGAGGATGAGCACGAGGAGGCCGGAGACCGCCCCGAGCGCGAGGAGGAAGCGCTGCGGATCGTGCGCCGGCGCGAGCATGAGCGCCGCCGCGACGACGGCCGCCGCGATCTTCGCAACGAGGTCGCGGCGCCGCACGCCCCACCGCCGCACGGGCATCTCCGTCATGACGGCCACCGTAGCGGCGACCGGACGGCCACAGTGCCGTGCCGTAACCGAGGTCCGCGCCGGGAAGGGGCGAGGTGTCCGATAGCGTCATGCATATGCGACTCGGCGTGCTGGACGTGGGCTCGAACACCGTGCACCTGCTGGTGGTGGATGCCCACCGGGGGGCGCGGCCGCTGCCCGCCTACTCCCACAAGGCCGAGCTGCGGCTGGCCGAGCACATGGACGGCGACCGCGTGTCGGCGGACGGCGAGAAGCTCCTGCGCAAGTTCGTCGACGAGGCACTGCAGATCGCCGAGGACAAGGGCGTCGAGGACCTGGTCGCGTTCGCGACGTCCGCGGTGCGGGACGCCGCCAACGGCGAGGAGATCCTGGCCGGGATCCGCGCCGACAAGGGGATCGACATCGCGGCCCTGCCCGGCGAGGAGGAGGCGCGGCTGACCTTCCTCGCCGTCCGGCGCTGGTTCGGCTGGTCGTCGGGGCGGCTGCTGGTCGTCGACATCGGCGGCGGCTCGCTGGAGATCGCCGTCGGCATCGACGAGGAGCCGGACGCGGCGATCTCGCTGCCGCTCGGCGCCGGCCGGCTCACCCGCGACTGGTTCACCGCGGACCCGCCCGCGCCGGAGGAGCTGCGCAACCTGCGGCGGCACGTCCGCGCGGAGATCGCCCGCCGGGTCGGCGAGGTCGCCCGGTACGGGCCGCCCGAGCACGCGGTCGCCACGTCCAAGACGTTCAAGCAGCTCGCCCGGATCGGCGGGGCCGCGCCGAGCGAGGCCGGCCCGTACCAGCGGCGGGTGCTGCGCGGCGCCGACCTGACCGGGTGGGCCGACCGGCTCGGCGGGCTGCCCGCCGCCGAGCGCGCCGCGCTGCCCGGGGTGTCGGAGCGGCGCGCGCCGCAGCTCGTGGCCGGGGCGATCGTCGCGGACGCCGCGATGGACCTGTTCGGGCTGACGGAGCTGGAGATCTGCCCCTGGGCGCTGCGGGAGGGCGTGATCCTGGAGCGGCTCGACCGCATCACGGGCTGACCGGATCCGGTCGCGCGCGGACTGACCTGCCCGAACGCGGCCGCTCGACGCGATATGTCTTGACCATGGCGGGATCGCGTCGCAGTCTGGAACGCACGGGCGGCTCTTTCCTGGGGGTTCTCCAATGCCGGGTGCGTACAGGTTCTCGTCCCTGCCCTGCGGACGGCGCGGCAAGTTCGTCGTCCTCGGAGCCTGGATCGTCCTGCTCCTGGTCGCGATGCCCCTCGCGGGCAAGCTGACCGGGGCCCAGGAGAACGACTCGTCCGCGTGGCTGCCGAAGGACGCCGAGTCCACGCGGGTCGTCGAGGACTCCGAGCGGTTCGTGCCCGCCGAATCCGCCCCCGCCGTGATCGTCTACCACCGGGACGGCGCGCCCATCACCCCCGCCGACCGCGCCAAGGCCGCCGCGGACGTGGCCCGCCTCCAGGCGGTCACCGGCGACCCGAAGGGCGACGCGCCCCCGCGCCGCCTCGCGATCAGCACCCAGGGGCCCGCGCCGTCCAAGGACGGCAAGGCCCTGGAGACCCTCGTCGTGGTCGGCACCGGCGACGACGGCTGGGACCTGCTCGGCCCCGCCGTGGACGACTACCGCGACATCGTCCGGGGCGGCCCGGCCGGACTGAAGGCGCACGTCACCGGCCCGGTCGGCTACGGGGGCGACTTCAGCAACGTGTTCGCGGGCTTCGACAAGACGCTGCTGTTCATCACCGCCGCGATCGTCGTCGCCATCCTGCTCGTCACCTACCGCAGCCCCGTGCTGTGGCTCGCCCCGCTGCTCTGCGTCGGGGTGGCGCTCACGGTGGCCCAGGCCGTCATCTACCTGCTCGCCGACAACGCCGGCCTCACCGTGAACGGGCAGGCCGCCTTCATCCTCACCGTCCTCGTGTTCGGCGCCGGGACCGACTACGCGCTGCTGCTCATCGCCCGTTACCGGGAGGAACTGCGCAGGCACGACGACCGGCACGAGGCGATGGCGTTCGCGCTGCACCGCGCCGGGCCCGCGATCATCGCCAGCGGCTCCACCGTCGCGCTCGGCATGCTGTGCCTGCTGCTCGCCGTCCTGAACTCCACGAAGAGCATGGGGCCCGTCATGGCGATCGGCGTCGTCGTCGCGCTCGCCGCCATGGTCACGCTGCTGCCCGCGCTCCTCGTCATCGGCGGCCGCTGGCTGTTCTGGCCGAAGCGCCCCCGGTACGGGACGCCGGAGCCGTCCGAGAAGGGGCTGTGGGCGCGGACCGGGGCGCTGGTCGCGCTCCGCCCGCGCGTGACGTGGCTGGTCACCGCGCTGGTGCTCGGCGTCCTCGCGCTCGGCGTCCTCGGCCTGCGGACGGGATCGCTGCCGAACAAGGACGCCTTCGCCGGCGACAAGCCCGACTCCGTCACGGGCGAGGAGGTCCTCGCCCGGCACTTCCCGGCGGGCAGCGGCTCACCCGTCCAGATCATCACCCGGGCCGGGACGGAGAACGCCGTCCGCGCCGCCGCGTCCGCCGTGCCCGGCATCACCGACGTCCAGCCCGCCGGGGCGCGGCCCGGCCAGCCCATCGGCGGGCTCGTCTACCTCGAGGGCACGCTGACGCACCGGCCCGACAGCCCGGCGGGGTTCACGGCCATCGAACGGGTCCGCGACGCCGTCCACCGGGTGCCCGGCGCCAACGCCGAGGTCGGCGGCGGGTCCGCGATCACCCTCGACATCAACGAGGCGTCGAGACGCGACCAGAACGTCGTCATTCCCGTCGTGCTCGTCGTCGTGTTCCTCATCCTCGCGCTGCTCCTGCGCGCCCTGGTCGCGCCCCTCATCCTCGTCGCCACCGTCGTGCTGTCGTTCGCGGCGGCGCTCGGCGTCAGCGCGCTCGTGTTCGAGCACGTCTTCGGGTTCGCGTCCGCCGACCCGTCGTTCCCGCTCTGGACGTTCGTGTTCCTCGTCGCGCTCGGCACCGACTACAACATCTTCCTCATGACCCGCGTGCACGAGGAGGCGAAGCCGCACGGCACCCGGCGGGGCGCCCTCATCGGCCTCGCCGCCACCGGCGGCGTCATCACCTCGGCGGGCGCCGTCCTCGCCGGGACGTTCGCCGCGCTCGGCTCCCTGCCGCTCGTCTTCGTCGCCGAACTGGGGTTCACCGTCGCGTTCGGGGTGCTGCTCGACACCTTCATCGTCCGGTCGGTGCTGGTCACCGCCCTGAACCTGGACGTGGGGCGGCACATGTGGTGGCCGAGCGCCCTCGCCCGCGCCGAGGCGCCCGCGAAGGGACCGCTGGAGGACGAGACGGCCCCGGCCGCGCGCTGACGCCTCGAGTCACGTCCAGGTGGGGTGGCCGATGACGACGCGCCCGCCGGGCGGGGTGAGCACCTTGTCGCCGCTGCCGTCCAGCCCGATCTCCTGGACGGACGGACTGGCGTACGGGCCCCTGACGAAGCAGAGGCGGCGGCCGTCGCGGGACCACCCCGGGTCCATCGCGTGCCCGATGCCCCCGGTGACCGGCTGCTTGCCCGAGCCGTCGGCGTTCATCACGTAGATGCGCCCGTTCGGGTACGCGCCGTACGAGTAGGCGATCTTGCCGCCGTCGGGCGACCACACCGGGTCGACCGACCGGGCGCCGGGCTCGGTGAGCGGCGTCCACGCCGCGGAGGGGTTCGCCGGATCCAGTTTGAAGAGCCGCTGGCCCTTGTCCCTGTCGCTCCAGAACACGATGCCGTTGCGCGACCAGGACGGGTCGTCCTTCTGGGACCCGTCCTTGGTGAGCTGCGTCTTCACGCGGGTTTCGAGGTCGATCGCGTGGATCTGCCGGATCCCGCCCTGCGGCACCGTGTAGGCGAGCCGCTTGCCGTCCGGTGACCAGGTCACGCGCCCGCCCGCGTTCTCGGCGACCTCCCGCAGCCCGCTGCCGTCGGCGTTCATGACCATCGCCGTCTTGCGGCCGTCCTGCTCCCGGGAGAACGCGATCCTCGTGCCGTCCGGGGACGCCTGGGGCAGCGTGTCGCACTGGTCGCCGGAGACCAGCGTCTTCGGCGCCGCGTCGCCCGGCTTGAACAGGCCGAGATCGCCGTGGCACTCCCTCGGCCACCCGGGCTTCGTGTCGATCCGGACGAGCAGCATCCCCTTAGGCAGCGCAGCCGCTCCCGCGCCGCCACCGCGCTTCCCGGGCTCGTCCTGCGTGAACAGGTACACCCCGCCCGCGACGGCGCCCGCGAGCAGGACGGTCGTCAGCGCCCCTGCCAGGATCGTGTTGCGCCGCCGCTCGCGCCCGCCGGGCGGCCGCGTCCCGCTCTCGACGGCGGTGGGGGTCGCGGGCGGAGGGACGCGCATCCCGGCGGGCGAGTCCGTCCGGATCTCGCCGGCCGGCGCGGTGCGCTGCCGCAACTCCGCCGGCTCCGTGACCGGATGCGCCGGCGGCGTTGCCGGGAAGGCGGCGGGCGCCGGCTCGGGACGCGGATCCGCCGGCGCCTGCAACACCGTGGCCTCCGGCTCCGGCTCGGGCGGCGGCGGGACGGGCAGGTCCCGGGACGTGGCGTCCGGCATCGGCGGGGCCGCCCAGGACGCGCCGAGCGTCGCGTTCACCGCGCCGTCACCGGCACCGCCGACGAGGTCGAGCAGCAGGTCCCGGGCGCTCGGCCGCTGCTCCGGGTCCTTGCGCAGCGCCGCGGCGACGAGCCCGGCCAGAGGCTCGGGCAGGTCGCCGGTCTCCGGCTCGGCGTGGACGGCCCGCGCCGCCATGATCTGGAACGAGCCCTGCCCGAACGGGTTGCGCCCGGACGCGGCGAACGCGACCAGGCAGCCCCACGCGAAGATGTCGACGGCCGGGGTCACCCGCTGCGTCGTGATCTGCTCCGGCGCGATCCAGCCGGGCGTCCCGACGACCTGGCCGGTGCGGGTGTGGGAGCTCGCGACGTCCATCGCCCGCGCGATCCCGAAGTCGATCACACGCGGGCCGGAGATGGACAGCAGCACGTTGCTCGGCTTCAGGTCCCGGTGGACGAGCCCGGCGTTGTGGATCGCGACGAGCGCCGCCGCCACACCCACCGCCATGCCGTGCAGCAGGCCGGGCGACAGCGCCCCGTTCTCGGACACGTGCTGCAGCAGCGACGGCCCGTCGATGTACTCGGTGACCATGTAGGCGAGGCCGAGGTCCTCGCCGTGCTCCAGGACCTGCGCGGTGCAGAACGACGCGACCCGCTGCGCGTTCGCCGCCTCGTCGTGGAACCGCGCGAGGAACGTCCGGTCTCCGGCCAGCTCCGACCGGACGACCTTCACCGCGACGACCCGGTCCTCCTCGTCGCGGCCGAGGTAGACGGCGCCCATGCCGCCCTCGCCGATCTTCGCCTCGATCCGGTACCGGCCGACCCGGGTGGGGTCGTCCGGCCCCAGCTCGCGCAGGGTCGACGCCGCACGCGGACGGGTGCCCGGGCTCTCCATCGGTTCACCTCTCCGCCCCGAAGCCGCGTCTCGGCGGCCGCCCCCACGGCGGCGCGCGGCCCACTCCGCTCCCACGATGGCAGAGGACATGCCGTTCCGGCCAGACCCGCCCGAGTCCGGGGGCGGCCGGGACGGCGCCGCACGCCGTCGTCTTCCGCCTACCTCTGACCGGCGAAACCGGCGATCGGTTCGCCGGATCGCCGAATTCCCGCTCCGGCCCGGCCGGACGGAGGCGGCTCAGTGGAAGTTGCGGGCGCGGACCCTGCCGGGGACGGGGAGGCGGCGCAGCCGTGTCGCGCGGACGCTCGTCACGCCGTCGGCACGTTCCAGCCGCCCGGAGACGAGGAGCGCCTGGGAGTCGACGGCGAGCGCCCGGTGCCGCCGGAACACCGGGGGCGGGCAGACGACGTTGACGACGCCGGTCTCGTCCTCCAGCGTCATGAACACGATGCCGCCCGCCGTCGGGGGCCGCTGCCGGTGGGTCACCAGGCCCGCGACGACGACGTTGGTGTCGGGCGGGGCCTCGGCGACGCGGGTCGCGGAGAGAGCGCCGAGCTCGTCGAGGGACGGGCGGACGTGCGCGACCGGGTGGGTGTGGGACACCCCGGTCGCCCACAGGTCGGCGAGGGTCTCCTCCACCGGGGTCATGGCGGGCAGCGCGGGGGCCTGCGCGCCCGGAGTGACGCCCTCCAGCCGTCCGGGGCCCGATCCGGCCAGCGCCCCCGCCGCCCACAGCGCCTCCCGGCGGGACAGCCCGAAGCAGCCGAACGCGCCCGCCGTGGCGAGGGCCTCCAGCGCGCCGGCCGACAGCGGGACGCGGCGGGCCAGCTCCTCCATGCTCGCGTAGGGGCGGCCGTCCGCGATGGCCTTCGCCGTCTCCTCACCGAGGTCGCGGACACCGGCCAGGCCGACCCGGATCGCCGGCTGGGGCTCCTCGGGGGCGTGCGGATGGTCGCTGCGCACCTCGACGGGCTCCTCCAGGACGGGATGGACGTCGCTGGCGTTGATGTCGACACCCCTGACCACGACACCATGGCGGCGGGCGTCGGCCAGGAGGCTCTGCGGCGAGTAGAACCCCATCGGCTGGTTCCGGACCAGAGCGGCGGTGAAGGCGGCTGGGTGGTGCCGCTTCAGATAGGCGCTCGCGTAGACGAGATGGGCGAAGCTCTGCGCGTGGGACTCCGGGAACCCGTACCCGGTGAAACCCAGGATCTTCTGGTAGACGCTCTCCGCGACGTCCTCGGGGATGCCGCGCTCGGCCATGCCGTCCATGAGCCTGCGCCGGAGGCGCTCGACACGCTCCGGCGCCCGCTTCGCGCCCATCGCCTGGCGCAGCTCGTCCGACTCGGCCGGGGTGAAGCCGGCGCAGTCCACGGCGAGCTGCATCATCTGCTCCTGGAACAGCGGGACGCCCAGGGTGCGCGCGAGCGCGGGCTCCATGAGCGGGTGCGGGCACGCGGCGGGCTCCAGGCCCTTCCTGCGCCGCAGGTAGGGATGGACGGACCCGCCCTGGATCGGGCCGGGGCGGATCAGCGACACCTCCACCACCAGGTCGTAGAACCTGCGGGGCCGCAGCCTCGGGAGCGTCGCCATCTGCGCGCGCGACTCCACCTGGAACACCCCGACCGTGTCGGCGTCGCACAGCATGTCGTAGACGGCCGGGTCGTCCGGCGGGATCGACTGGAGGTCGTACCGGCGTCCGTGGTGCCGCGCGACCAGGTCGAAGGAGTCGTGCAGGGCCGCGAGCATGCCGAGGCCCAGCAGATCGAACTTGACGAGCCCCGCCGTCGCGCAGTCGTCCTTGTCCCACTGCAGGACGCTGCGGTCCTTCATGGCGGCCCACTCGATGGGGCAGATCTCGCCGACGGGCCGGTCGGCGATGACCATGCCGCCCGAATGGATGCCGAGGTGCCGGGGGAGGGTGAGCATCCGGTTCGCCAGCTCCATCACGGGCGCGGGGATGTCGTTCTCCGTCCCGACGGGGTCGCGCGCGTCGATGCTCTTCGACCAGGCGTCCTGCTGCCCCGGCGAGTACCCCAGGGCGCGCGCCGCGTCCCGGACGGCCATGCGCGGCCGGTAGGCGATGACGTTCGCGACCTGCGCCGTGCACTCCCGCCCGTACCGGCCGTACACGTACTGGATCACCTCCTCCCTCCGGCGGTGCTCGATGTCGAGGTCGATGTCGGGCGGGCCGTCGCGTCCGGGGGAGAGGAACCGCTCGAACAGCAGCCCGTGCCGGACGGCGTCGACCCCCGTGATGCCGAGCGCGTAGCAGACCGCCGAGTTGGCCGCCGACCCGCGCCCCTGGCAGAGGATCCCCCGGCGCACGCAGAACTCCACGATGTCGTGGACGATCAGGAAGTACCCCGGGAACCCCAGGCCCTCGATGACGTCCAGCTCCCGGGCGATCTGGGCGTGCGCCCCCTCGACGCGCTCGCCCTCCGGCGGCCCGTACCGCCTGAGCGCGCCCTCCGCCACCAGGTGCCGCAGCCAGCTCGCCTCGGTGTGCCCTTCCGGGACCGGCCGGTCGGGCAGCCCGGGGGCCACCACCCGGAAGTCGAACCGGCACTCGCGGGCGAGGTCGACCGTCCGCTCCCGCACCCCGGGGAACCGCGCGAGCCTCGCCGCCATCTCGGCCCCGCTCCGCAGGTGGGCGGTGCCGGTGGTCAGCCACCCCTCCATGCGGTCCAGGCTCCGCCGCGCCCGGACGGCCGCCAGCGCCTGGGCGAGTCGCGCGTCCGCCCCCGGCCCCGCGAAATGCACGTTGTTGGACGCCACGACGTCCACGCCCACCCGCCCGGCGAGGTCGAACAGGGCGTCGTTGCGGTGGTCGTCGTCCGGCAGGTCGTGGTCGACGAGCTCCACGAAGACGTTCGCCCGCCCGTACCTCTCGGCGAGGTCCCGCAGTGCCCGCTCCGCCGCCTCGGGGCCGCCGCTCTCCAGCGCCGCGGGCACGGCCCCCTTCCGGCACCCCGTCAGGACCGCCCAGTGCCCGCCGTGGGCGGCGGCCAGCTCGTCCGGTTCGTACACCGGACGCCCCTTCCGGCCGCCCCGCAGCTGCGCCGCCGTGATCGCCCCGCACAGCCGCCCGTACCCCTGCGCGCCGCGCGCGAGCACGAGCAGGTGCCGCCCCGCCGGATCCGGCTCCCCGGCGCGCGGGCCGGGGGCGCCGAGGCCCAGTTCCGCGCCGAACACCGTCCCGATACCGGCCTCGCCCGCCGCCCGCGCGAACTGGACGGCGCCGTACATCCCGTCGTGGTCGGTGACGGCCATGGTCTCCACCCCGAGCCGCGCCGCCTCCGCGACGAGCGCCTCGGGCGAGCTGGCGCCGTCCAGGAAGCTGAACGACGAATGGCAGTGCAGCTCCGCCCACGCGACCCCGCTCAGCCGCGGCGCCGGAGCGGCCGCCTCCGGCGCCGGTCCCGGCTCCGGTGCCGGAGGGCTCTGCGGGACCCGCCACGAAAGGCGCTCCTCCAGCTCCCGCCAGGGAACAGGCGGATTACTCCACCCCATGGGTCACCTCCCTCCGCACGGCCCCGCGCCCGCGACCGTCAGTCATAGGACGCCTCCAGGTGCCACTGGCCGGATTCCACGGCCAGGAGGTAGGCGTTCCCGTCGTCGGTGGTGACCTGGAAGCGGGCGCGGCGCCGCGATCGGGGCGGGTCCCACCAGCGCTCGTCGGCGGGCCAGGGGCCGGTCCAGGCCGTCACCGCCGCCGATTCCCCGCCCAGGGTCACGGTCGCGGGCGGGGCGGAGACGGCGCAGCGCGCGGAGACCCTGACGGGGCGGCCCATCGCGTCGGCGACGGCCGCCGGAACCGGCGACGCGGGCACCACGGCGGGAGCGGGGCCGGTCAGGCGGCCCGGCCAGGGGCCCTCGGGGACGCCGGCGGGCGGCAGGTCGCCCATCGGCACCTTCGCCACCTGCTCGCCGGGGGCCCGGCCGCCGGTCAGGACCGGCCGCGTGACCGCGTGATGGCCCAGGAGGGCCTGGACGCGGTCCGCCGCGCGGGTGATCCGATCCGTGACGGTGCCGCGGCCCCAGAGGACCTCCTGGGATCCCTCGTCCGGGATGAGCTGGTCGGGCGCCAGCTCCACCCAGGTGACGCCGCCCCAGACGGCGTCGTCGTCGGCGGGTGCCTCGACCCCGTGCTCGTCCGTGCCCGGCGTGGGGCGGGAGGCGCGCCAGGCGGACAGCTGCCACCGCACCCGCTCCGCCACCGCGAGGGCTGACAGGCGGCCGTCGTGCCGCCAGCGGCGGTGGACGACGTGGCCGTCCGCGAAACCGATCCCGACCTCCAGCCGGACGCACGTCATGCCACCGGCGGCGAGGCCCCCGTGCAGGTCGCCGGCCAGGCGCTTCGCCGCGAACACGACCTGCTCGTCCCGGGCGGCGGGGGGATCGAACGCGGCGCGGACGGAGAGGTCCGCGGTGGCCGGGCCGGGCGCGATCGGGCGGGGCTCCTCACCTCGCGCCAGGCGGTGCGCGAGGGCCCCGTCCGCGCCGAACCGCGCGGCCACGTGGCCGGACGGCAGCGCGGCGAACGCGCCCAGCGTCTTCACGCCGAGCCGCGCCAGGAGGTCGGCCAGCGCGGGACGGCCCAGGACCGACAGCGGGTAGGGCGCGAGGAAGGCCGCCGCGCCGCCCTCCGGCACCACCACGCCGCCCTGGCCGGCGCGTGCGGCCAGTTCGGCGGCGAAGAGGCCGTCCGCGACACCGGATCCGCAGTCGTGCCCGGCCTCGACCACGGTGTCCTGGACGAGGATCCGCAGCGCCTCCTCGCCGCCGTAGAACCGGGCGGGCCCGGACGCGGGGATCGCGCACAGGCCGGGCCGCACCACCTCCACGCGGGGCGCCAGTTCGGCGACCGCCTCCACGACGGCGTCGAACAGCCGCCCCTCGGCGCCGGTGTCGCGCTCGCGGACGACCAGGCCGGGGCACCGGCGCTGGGCGTCCCGGAGGCGCTGGCCGCGCCGCACGCCCTCCGCGCGGGCCGCCGCCGTGCAGGCGGCGATCCGTCCCCGGTCGACGGCCGCCCCCGGCACGGCCGCCTCCACGCCGACCGCCGTGGCCGGCCAGTCGGGGCACCACACCGCCAGCACGCGCGTCACGCGCCCTCGCTCAGGAGGGGGCGCGGGGCGGGCGGGAGGAGGACGGGCCGGTGGGCGGGGGCGCCCGCGCTCACGCGCGCGTCGCCGCCGGGGACGACGGCCTCCAGGGGCGGGACGGCGACGGGCGCGACCGTGCCGTCGGCGGCGGGGAACCAGAGGCGCGTGCGGCGGGCCGGTCCGTGGTCCTGCGCGACGACGTCCGCCTGGCGCGCCGTGAGCCGCCCGTGGCCGTCCGCCAGGCCATGCCAGGTGACGGCCTCCAGGCGCAGGCTCAGGCGGACGGCCGGCCAGGCGTGGGCGTGCGGGCCGGTCAGGGCGAGGACGCAGCCGTGCCTGCGGGCCAGCGCGGACAGCCGGCGGACGGCGGGCCCGCCGGGGCGGTCCGCCGGGTCGAGCAGGATCAGGTCGACGGCCTCGGTGAGGGCGGCGACCACATCCGGCCAGCGGTCGCCGGGGTCGTCGACGAGCAGCAGGCGGTCCGGGACGGCGCCCATGGCGGCCGCCGCCGCGACGCCGAAGCCGGGGACGCCGACGACGGCGCACCACCCGCCGGCGCCGTCCGGACCGCTGTGCCGGGAGACCCCCGCCACCAGCGCCAGGCCCAGGGACGCGGCGCCGCGGCCGGCCAGGCCCACCGGCGAGCCGGGGCGCAGCCCGCCCGGCAGGACGCCGCGCAGCGCGGGGAGCACCGGGAGGCCCTCGCGGAGGGGGGCCGTGCCCACCGCGTCCATGCCCACGGCGTCCATGCCCACCGCGTCCATCGCGCGCAGCGCCGCTTCGGCCACAACCGGCCCTCCTCTCCCGTCCTCCCCAAATTTCGAACACAGGTTCGACTTCTGTCAAGTCGTCGCAGGTCACAGACCGCTCCAACGGGGTTTCCGCAGGACTCGGAAAGCCCGATGGCGCCGGTGTTGCGGCCACTTTTTTGGGGAATTGTCGGACGATCGATCGGGAGGAGCGTCATGGGACTCACCGTCGCGGTGACCGGACCCACCGGAGAGATCGGCACGTCGGCGGTGCGGGCGCTCGAGGAGGACGAGCGGGTCGAGCGGATCCTCGGCATGGCGCGCCGCCCGTTCGACCCCGCGTCGCGGGGGTGGCGCAAGACGGAGTACCGCCGGGGGGACGTCCTCGACCGGTCGGCCGTCCGGGACCTGGTGGGCGGCGCGGACGTCGTCGTCCATCTCGCCTACGTCATCATGGGATCGCACCAGGAGAGCGAACGGGTCAACCTCACCGGCTGCCGGAACGTCTTCGAGCTCACGGCCGCCGCCCCCCGCGCGCGACGCCTCGTCTACACCTCCTCCGTGGCGGCCTACGGGTACCACCGGGACAACCCCGCGCCCCTGACGGAGGACGTTCCGGCCCGCGGTTCCGCCGAGCACTACTACTCGGCGCAGAAGGCGGCGTGCGAGCGGCTGCTGGCGGAGGCCACCGAGGGCGCGGATCTGGACGTGTACGTCTTGCGCCCCTGCGTCGTCGCGGGGCCGGAGGCGACCGTGCTGGTGCGGAACCTGCCGTGGGAGCAGGCGGCCTCGTACGTCCCGTCCCCCGTGCGGAGGGCGCTGGGGACGGTGCCCGGGCTGAAGCCCGTCCTGCCCGACCCGGGCACGCGGTTCCAGCTCGTCCACCCGGCCGACGTCGCGTCCGCGATCGTGGCGGCGGCCCTGGGGGACGGCCCGCCCGGCGCGTACAACCTGGCGGCGGACGACACGATCACCGTGTCGGACTTCGCCCGCGCGGTCGGCGCGTACGCGGTGCCCGTGCCGGCGGAGCTGGTCGGGATGACCGCGGAACTCGTCGGGCTGCTGCCGGTGAAGCCCGCCAGGCTCGAGTGGGTGCACGCGGTCCGGTACCCGATGCTCGCCGACACCTCTCGGGCCAGGGACCGCCTCGGCTGGCGCCCGCGCCACAGCTCGCGGGACGCGCTCGAGGCGATGACGGCCGGCCCGGAGGACGGGTAGCGCGGGCCGGACGGCCCGGATCCGGCCGCCCTGTCGCAGGGGTCCGGCATCATGGGGTTCGTGACGAGACCAGGGAGCCCTCCGGGCCATGGGGCTCCTCCGAGGCCGGTGGTGCTCGAGGCGGTTCTGGAGCGCGTCACGTACGCGAACGAGGACACCGGCTACACCGTCGCCCGGGTCGCCACCGAGAGAACGGGCGCCGACCTGCTGACGGTCGTCGGGGCGCTGCTCGGCGCGCAGGTGGGGGAGAGCCTCAGGCTGACCGGCCGGTGGCGCTCGCACCCGAAATACGGCAGGCAGTTCGAGGTCGACTCCTACACGACGGTCCTCCCGGCCACCGTGCAGGGGATCCGCCGCTATCTGGGCTCCGGCATGATCAAGGGGATCGGGCCGGTGATGGCCGACCGGATGGTCGGCCACTTCGGTACCGACATCCTCCGTGTGATCGAGGAGGAGCCGGAGCGCCTGGTGGAGGTTCCCGGCCTCGGCCCCAAGCGCACGAAGCGGATCGCGGACGCGTGGGAGGAGCAGAAGGCCATCAAGGAGGTGATGGTCTTCCTGCAGGGCGTCGGGGTCTCCACGTCCCTCGCCGTCCGCATCTACAAGCAGTACGGGGACGCGTCCGTCCAGACGGTGCGCGAGCGGCCCTACCGGCTGGCGTCCGATGTGTGGGGCATCGGGTTCAAGACGGCCGACACGATCGCGCAGGCGGTCGGCATCCCCCACGACAGCCCGGAGCGCATCAAGGCCGGCCTCCAGTACACCCTCTCGGAGGCCGCCGACGACGGCCACTGCTTCCTGCCGGAACCGAACCTCGTCACGGCGGCGGAGAAGATCCTGGGCGTGGAGCGGGACCTGATCCTCCCGGCCCTGGACGAGCTGGCGCGGGACGAGGGCGTCGTGCGGGAACCGATCCCCGGCCGGGGGGACGGCGCGGCGACGATCCCCGCCGTCTACCTGGTCCCGTTCCACCGCGCCGAACGCTCCCTCGCGCGCGGCCTGCGGGAGCTCCTGGACGCGCCCACCGACCGCCTCAAGGCGTTCGCCGACGTCGACTGGGACAGGGTCCTGCCGTGGCTCGGGCGGCGGACCGGGGCGGACCTCGCACCCGAGCAGGAGGAGGCCGTCAGGCTCGCGCTCACCTCGAAGGTGGCCGTGCTGACCGGCGGCCCCGGATGCGGCAAGAGCTTCACCGTCCGCTCCATCGTGGAACTGGCCGCCGCCAAGAAGGCGAAGATCGTCCTGGCCGCCCCCACCGGACGCGCCGCCAAGCGCCTCGCCGAGCTGACCGGCCACGAGGCCGCCACTGTCCACCGCCTCCTGCAGCTCCAGCCGGGCGGCGACGCGAAGTTCGACCAGGACGAGCCCCTGGACGCCGACCTCGTGGTCGTGGACGAGAGCTCCATGGTCGACCTGATCCTCGCCAACAAGCTCGTCAAGGCCGTCCCGCGCGGCGCCCACCTGCTGTTCGTCGGGGACGTCGACCAGCTGCCGTCCGTCGGGGCGGGCGAGGTGCTGGCCGACCTGCTCGCGGCGGAGCGGATCCCCCGCGTCCGGCTCACGAGGATCTTCCGGCAGGCGCAGCGGTCCGGGATCGTGGTCAACGCCCACCGCGTGAACTCCGGCGAGCACCCGCAGACCCGCGGTTTCCCGGATTTCTTCCTGTTCCCCTGCGAGGAGCAGGAGGAGGCGGCGGAAGTGACCATCGATGTCGTCGCCAACCGCATCTCCCGCAGGTTCGGCCTGGATCCGCGCCGGGACGTCCAGGTCCTCACCCCCATGCACCGGGGCGTGGCCGGCGCGGGCGCCCTCAACCAGCTCCTCCAGGACGCCCTGACCCCGCACGACGAGGGCCGCCCCGAGCGCCGGTACGGCGGGCGCGTCTTCCGCGTGGGCGACAAGGTGACCCAGCTGCGCAACAACTACGACAAGGGCGAGGCGGGGGTCTTCAACGGCACCGTGGGGGTGGTCACGTCGGTCTCGCTGGAGGAGAACACCCTGACCGTCCGCACGGACGAGGACGAGAGCATCGACTACGCCTTCGACGAACTGGACGAGCTCGCCCACGCCTACGCCATCACCATCCACCGCTCGCAGGGCAGCGAGTACCCGGCCGTGGTCCTCCCCTTGACGACGGGCGCCTGGACGATGCTCCGCAGGAACCTCCTCTACACCGGCATCACGCGCGCGAAGAGGCTCGTCGTGCTGGTGGGGTCCCGGCGCGCGCTGGCCGCCGCCGTCCGCACCGCCGGCGCGGGCCGCCGGCACACCGCGCTCGCCCACCGGCTCGCCTGACCGCCCCCGCCCCCGCCCGCCGGGGCGTCACCGGAAGCGGTACGGGCTGCCGGAGTCCCGCGCCTCGCGCTCGGCGGCCGACGCGGCGGTCTCGGCCGCGCGCCGCAGACGGTGCCCGGCGCGGCGGACGACCCGCAGCGGCCGCTCGGGCAGGTGCCGCTCCGCCCCGCGATGCCGCCGCCACTGCTCCCGCGCGCGGGTGCGGTGCTCGACCCGCAGGTGCTCCAGGAGCCGCGCGAGGTCCATGGAGATCTCCCCGTACAGCGGCCAGCGCTCGGACCCGCCGCCGCGCTCCCGCAGCATCCGCGCGAGCCGCTCCCGGTGCCCGTGCGCGACGCGGATGCACCGGTCCAGTTCCTCCTCCGCGTGGTACGGGAGCGCGTCCCGGTCCAGGTCGGACCGCGCCAGCAGGCCGTAGGCGGCGATCGTGCGCGCGAGCGCGCCGACCATCTCCGCGAACTCCGGGCGGAGCGCCCGGTCGGTGAGGACGCGGCCCGGTCCGTCGAGCCGCTCGTCGTCGGCGAGCGACCGCATCAGGCCGCGCAGCGACAGCGTGAAGTGCTCCATCGTCTCCACCGCGTTGCGGAGCGCGACGCCCGCGTCCACGAACCGCCGCGCGCGGGGGTTGAGGCGGACGCTCTCCTCCGCGGCGCCCAGGGCGCGGTCGGTGCGGCCGATGTCGTGGGCGAGGCGCTCGGTCTCCGCCTGCCAGTGCGCCGCCTCGTCCTGCCTGGGGACGCCCTGGAGGTCGTCGGCGACCCCCTCCAGGAGCGAGGCGAGCCGGGTGGAGATGTCCTCCACGGCCTCCTCCGCGGGGCGGACCCGGACCGAGGGGACGAGCAGCGCGGCGGCGAGGCCCGTGGCGGCGCCGATGAGGGTCTCCACGATGCGCCCGGCGGCGGCGGAGTGGCTGGCCGATCCGAGCGCGAAGATGAGCATCGCGCTGATCGGCACCTCCAGGATGTGCTCGCCCAGCCGCAGGCCGTGCCCCACGGTGAGCGCGGCGAGGATGGTCATGCCGAGGCTCCACCAGGAGAACCCGACGGTCTCCGCGAAGGCGACCGCCAGCAGGACCCCGGAGGCGACCGACAGGACCCGCATGATGCTGGACCTGATGGTCTCGTAGACCGAGTACTGGACGACGAGCAGCGCGGTGAGCGGCGCCAGGAGCGGCCGCGACGCGTACATCGGGAGCAGGGCCAGGGCGATCAGGAACGCCGCGACCGCGGTCAGCGTCAGGCGCGCGATGCGGAACACGGTCGACTGCACCTCGGTCGCGACCTCGAGCGACGGCCGCGCGGCGCGGTCCGGACGATGGAAGAAGGACAGCGTCATCGACGCCCTCCTTCCCCGGCGAGGGCAAAGCCACGGCCAACGCCCCGCCCGATTTGGTGATTTCGGGCATGTCGGTATTGCCGGGTCTCAGTGCCGCCAGCGGACGGTGGCGGCGACCTCCTCCGGCGACGCCCCGTCCAGAAGGGCGATCTCCCCGCGCCGGACGGTCGCGACGGTGTCGGCCACCACCTCGCCGAGGGCGTCCCGCAGCACGGCGTCCGCCTCGAAAGCCGCGACCGACGCGCCGAGCGAGGACGGCAGGGCGGCGATGCCCCGGGCGGCGCGCTCATCGGCGTCGATGCTCGCCGGATCCACCGTCACGGGGTCGGGCAGGGCGGCCTCCGCGGCGATGCCGGCCCGTCCCGCCGCGAGCACGGCGGCGAGGGCGAGATACGGGTTGGCCGCGCCGTCGATGCACTTGACCTCGAGGTTCGCGGCCGTCGCGCGCTCCCCGTCCGCGCCCGTGACCAGCCGCAGCGCGGCCTCCCGGTTCTCCAGTCCCCAGCAGGCGAACGCGCCCGCCCAATGGGACGGGACCAGCCGCAGGTACGAGGCGACCGACGGGGCGCAGACCGCCAGCAGCGCCGGCAGCCGCTCCAGGATCCCCGCCGCGAACGACTCGCCGGCCGGGGACAGGCCGTGGGGCCCGTCCCCGCCCGTCATCATGTTGACCTTCCCGTCCCGCCACAGGCTCAGATGGACGTGCATGCCGTTCCCGACCGAATCGGCCTCCACCTTCGGGGAGAACGAGGCGGCCAGGCCGTGCTCCATGGACACGGCCCGGATGCTCTCCCGGACGAGCACGGCCGTGTCCGCCGCGCCCAGCGGGTCCTCCGCCGCGACCGAGACCTCGTACTGCCCGGCCGCGTACTCGGGGTGCAGCTGATCCACCGACACCCCGGTCGCCCTGAGGGCCGCGAGGAGGTCGCGCAGGTAGCCGGACAGCTCGCTCACCCGGGTCATCCCGTACGCGGGGCCATGGCAGGCGGGCGAGAACCCGTCCCCCTCACCGTCCGACACCGCCCACTCGATCTCGAACGCCGCCCTCACCGACCACCCGCCCCCGGCCAGCCGCGCCATCTCCCGGTGCAGGAGCGCGCGCGTGTCCAGCGGATGCGCGGTGCCGTCCTGCGCGTACCGGAACGCGGGCGCGTGCGCCCACCCGGGCAGCGCCGCCAGCGGGACGAGCCGATCCAGATCGGGGTGCAGCCGCAGGTCCCCGACCGGGCCGCCGACGTGCCGGCCGGGCGCGATGGAGTCGTCCACCAGGTACGCGTCGAACACCGGCGACATCCCGACGCCCCATGCGGCGGCGTGCTCCAGGCGCCCGATCGGGACCGTCTTGGTGCGGGTGATGCCGCCGACGTCCACCCAGGTCAGCGCCACCGCCTCGATGCCCTGACCGGCCAGCCGCCGGGCCGCCTCGGCCGCCCTGGCCCCGAGCGCCGCCCGCGCCCGGCCGTCGAGATGTCCGATCTCTTCCACGTGTGCTCCCCGGTCGCCCGGCGGCCTGGGCGCGCCGGATGGTGCGCCCCGTCCCGCACAGGCATCGTAGGAACAACAGAGCGCCGTCGCGGGGAGGAGAGAGAGGGTGTCGTGCCGACTCGGCTGGAATCACTGCCACTGATCGACCACCACTGCCACGGCGTCCTCGGCGCCGACCTCGACCGCGGCGCGTTCGAGGAGCGGCTGACCGAGGCGCGGGACGGGCAGGCCCCGGGCGTCTCCGTGTTCGACTCCCAGCTCGGATTCGCGCTCCGCCGCTGGTGCCCGCCCGTCCTCGACCTGGAGCCGCACGCGGACCCGGACACCTACCTGGAACGCCGCGCCGCCCTCGGCGCGGCGGAGGTGAACCGCCGCTTCCTGGAGGCCGCGGGGCTCCAGGCCCTCTACGTGGACACGGGCCACACCCCGCAGGCCATGCTCGGACCCGAGGAACTGGGCCGCCTCGCGAGGGCCGACGCCCGCGAGATCGTCCGCCTGGAGAGGCTCGCGGAGGAGACGGCCGCGGACGGCGTCGGCGCCGCGGACTTCGCGTCCGAGATCCGCGAGCGCCTCTCGGCCCGGGGCGCCGTCGGCGCCAAGTCCATCGCCGCCTACCGCGCCGGCCTGGAACTGGGCGGGGAGCGCCCGTCCGGCACCGAGGTCGCGGCCGCCGCCGGACGCCTCATGCGCGCCGCGCGACCCCGCGTCGACGACGAGGTCCTGCACCGGTTCCTGATCTGGTGCGCGGTCGACGCCGGCCTGCCCGTCCAGTTCCACGTCGGCTACGGCGACGCGGACACCGACCTCCGGCGCGGCGACCCGCTCCTGCTCACCGGCCTCCTGCGTGCGATCGCGCCGACCGGCGTCCCGATCGTCCTGCTGCACAACTACCCGTTCCACCGGAACGCGGGCTACCTCGCGCAGGTGTTCCCGAACGTGCACGTGGACGTCAGCCTCGCCACCCACGGCGTGGGGCAGAGGGCGTCCACGGTCATCGCGGAGCTGCTGGAACTCGCCCCGTTCGGCAAGGTCCTGTACGCGTCCGACGCGTTCGCCCTGGCGGAGCTGTACTACCTCGGCTCCGCCCTGTTCCGCCGCGGCCTGGCGTCCCTCCTGGAGGACGGCGTCCGCGAAGGCGCGTGGACGTACGCCGACGCCGGTCGCGCCGCCCGCCTCATCACCTCCGCCAACGCCCGCCGCGTCTACGGCACGTGATCCGGGCCGCCGGCGGGGGCGGACGCCGCCAGCGCCTGAAGGACGTCGGCCACCAGGTCCCCGGTGTTCTCTATGCCGGCGGAGAGGCGGACGAAGCCGGGCGGGACCGCGTCGCCGCCCCAGCGTCCGCGGCGTTCCGCCATGCTGTGGACGCTGCCGAAGCTCGTGGCCTGGCCGACCAGCCTCAGCGACCCGAGGAACCGTTCCGCGGACGCCTCGTCCGGGAGCGTGAAGGAGACGACGCAGCCGAAGCGCCGCATCTGGCGGGCCGCGATCTCATGCGCGGGGTCGTCGGGCAGTCCGGGGTAACGCAGTCCCGAAACGCCGTCGCGTCCCCGCAGCGCCTGCGCGATCGCCAGGGCGTTCGCGCATTGGCGGTCCAGCCGGACTTCCAGCGTGGCCAGGGAGCGGTGCGCCAGCCACGCCTCCATGGGGCCGGGGACGGCCCCCACGGTCTTGCGCCAGAGCCGGACGGCCTCCGCGATCCCGGGATCGCGGGTGGCGACGTGGCCGAGCAGGAGGTCGCCGTGGCCCGTCATCGCCTTGGTGTCGCTGGCCAGGGAGATGTCCGCGCCCAGATCGAGGGGGCGCTGCCCGAGCGGCGTGGCGAGCGTGTTGTCCACGGCCACCAGGGCGCCCGCCCGGTGGGCGGCCTCGCAGACGCGGGTGATGTCGCAGGTGTCGAGGTTCGGGTTGGACGGGGTCTCCAGGTACACCAGGCGCGCCCCCTCGAGGGCGGTGAACACCGCGTCCCCGGTCGTCGGCACCATGCGCACCTCGGCGCCGTACGACTCAAGGCGCTCCCGCAGCATGCGGGTGGTCTGGTAGCAGTCGTCCGGCATCACGACCGCGTCGCCCGCCCTGACCAGGGACAGGAGCACCGCCGAAACGGCCGCCATCCCGGACGCGAACGACGTCGCCTCGCCCCCGCCCTCCAGCTCGGCGATCGCCGACTCCAGGAGGGTCCACGTCGGATTCGTGTCGCGGCCGTAGGTGTAGGGGCCGGCGGGTTCGCCGGGCAGGTGGTAGTAGGCCGCGAACACCGGCCCGGGAAGGGAGGGGGTGTACTTCTCCGCCGGTGGCCGCCCCGCGTTCACGGCCGTCGTTCCGTCCCCGTACATCGCCCTGTGCCCTCCCCTGAGCCGGCCTCCATCGTCTCGCACCTCGCTGACCGGGCATGACGCGGGGCGGCGCTACCGCGTGGTGCAGACCCAGGTGATCCAGCGGCCGCCGCCCGCGTTGGAGATCGCGTCGCTCGTGGCGGCGGACCGCGTCTTGCCGCTGCCGCCCCAGTACTTGTTGGTCCTGGGGTTGAACGCGACCGCGCCGCAGCCGTCGACGAAGGTCGTGAGGACCTTGCAGCCGGAGGTCGGGCACTCGTTGAGCGCCCTTCGCCGGGCGGCGGCCGGGGAGTCGTAGTCCCATGCCTTGCCGATGGCGCCGTTGCGGCCGACGGCGATGGCCCCGTAGTTCTGCGGCGGCGGAGAGTAGGTCGTCTCCGGGGTGGTCGGCGTCGAGGGCAGCGTCGGAGGGGTGAAGCTCGGCGGGGTCGGGATGTCCAGGGTGGTCCGCGCGGCCACCGGTGCGCGCGGTGTGTCGTCGGAGCCGGACACCAGCCACACGAAGGCGCCGCCGAACACCAGCACGAACGCCCCCGCGACGGCCAGCACGATGAAGACCACCGCGGCGTTGCCGTTCGGCGGCGGCGGAGGACCGGGCGGACCCCAGCCCGGAGGGCCGGGCGGACCGCCCGGAGGGCCGGGCGGACCGCCCGGAGGGCCGGGCGGACCGGCCGGAGGCCCGTAGCCGGGCGGACGGCCGCCGTACGGCGGCTGAGGAGGTTGCATGGTGACCGCTCCCCGCGATGCGTCGATTTCAGGAGGATCATAGCGATTTCGTCCGCAGACAAAGTGGCAAAAATATGACAATTCCCAACGGGCGTTACGGCCGGAGGCGTGTCGGCGCCGCGTTCGCGCCGAAGGCGTGACGTGCCTGTTTTCGTTTTTGAGCGGTTTGTCGGTGCGCTGCTCTACGGTGAGGCGACATGAACGATCTCCTCCCGGACGAGGACGTCCTGACGATCCCGGACTCCTGGCGCCGGTCGATGCACCCCCGGCACGGCGGCGCCCCCGGACCCGCGATCAAGGTGGACGCGAAGGCCGTCCGGGCCCACATGAAGCGCGCGGGCACGGCCGTCGAGGCGCTGCGCGCGGGCGCGCACGGCGACCCCGCGCTGGCCGAGACGGCCCGCAGGCACCTGGGCGGAGAGGCCGACCCGGCGGGAGCGGCGGCGGTCGCCGCCGTCGCGGCGCTCACCGTCGCGGACCGCGACGCGGTGCACCGCGCCTTCACCGACGCGTGGACCGCCGAGCACGGGATCGGGTTCGCCGCCCGCGCGCTGGTGGAGCTGAGCCGGACGGCCGGCGTCGACGGGGGCCTCG
Source organism: Spirillospora albida (assembly GCF_000718255.1). Taxonomy (GTDB): domain Bacteria; phylum Actinomycetota; class Actinomycetes; order Streptosporangiales; family Streptosporangiaceae; genus Spirillospora; species Spirillospora albida. Next base: position 142,269 of record NZ_JOFJ01000014.1, on the reverse strand, counting down.
GCGACGTCCGCGAGGCGGGGGCCGTCCACCGCGAGGAGGACGAGATCGGCGTGGGCGAGCCCGTGCTGCGCCGCGTCCGGAGCCTGCTGGCCGCGGCGGACGACGAGGCGTACGCGGCGGCCGTGCGGCTGCTGGAAGGGCACCGGCACGGGCCGGGGACGCGCCTCGTCGTGGCCTACCTGGCGCCGACGCGGCATGACTGGGTGGCCGAGGCGTGCGCCGGCGGCCTGCCCCGGTCCCGGTACAGCGACCGGAACTGGCTGCTGCTGGCCATGGCCGGATCCGCCGCCCACATCGCCGCCGCGAACGCCGGGATCCACTGGCGCGGCGCGACGCGGGGGATGCTCGCCACGGTGCTGGACGGTCTCGGGACCGGCGCGCTCGACCTCCTGCTGGCGGCCGTCGGCGCGCACTACCTGGACTCCTCCGACCGCCGGAACATCTTCGAAGCGGTCTCCCTGCTGCCGTCCGACGAGGCCTTCCAGGCCCTGCTCGCGCGGCGCGACGACAAGCACGCGCTCCCGGCGCTGCGGGCGGCGATGAAGCGGTTCCCCGTCCGGGCGCTGCGGCTGCTGGCGTCGGCCGGGCCCGGCCCGCTTCTGGACGACCACGTGCGCGCCCACCCCGAGGCCGTCGCGGAAGCGCTGCCCGCGCTCCCCGCCGGCCCGCGCGCGATCGTCGAGCCGGTCGCGGCGGCGAACGTGCGCCTCCCGGACGCCGATCCGGCGGACGTGCCCCGGGTGCTGACCGAATCTCCCTGGGAGCCCCCGGTGCGGCCGGTCGTGCCGGGTCTGCGGGCACCCGGCGGGCCGGTGGCGGTCTGGCGGGACGGCGAGCGGGAGCGGTGGCGGGGCACCGGGACCGACCTGGTCGACCGTCCCGGCGCCCCCGACTGGGAGACCGTGGTCGCGCTGTACCGCCGCCACGAGCGCAACACCGTGAGCGATCTCCAGATCATGGTGCACGGACCCGAAGACCTGGTGCGGCCGCTCCTGGCCGCATGGCGTGGCCGGCCGTACGCCCCCGACGCGTCCTGGCTGTTCGATCTCGTCGCCCGGTACGAAGGGGACGCGTTCCCCGCCGCCCTCCGCATGGCCGAGAGGGACCCGAAGGAGTGCGCCGGGTTCCTGATGCCCTTCCTGGACGAGCGGGTGGCGCTCCTGATGGGCGACTGGCTGGCCAAGGGGGCGACCGCCGTCCGCGGTGTGGCGGGCCGGTGGCTCGAGCGGCACGGATCGGACGCGGTGCCGTTCCTCGTCCCGGCGGCGCTCGGGAAGGCGGCGAAGCCGAGGCGGTCGGCGGAGAGCGCGCTGCGCCGCCTCCCGTGCGCGCGCGAGGAGGTCGTCGCCGCCGCGCGGGCCGCCCACGGCGACGCCGCGGCGGACGCGGTCGGCGAGATCCTGGCCGCCCACCCCGGACGCACCGGCCTGTACCCCCGCCCGGAGATCGGCGACTGGGCCGACACGGCGGCACTGCCGCAGCCGCCGATGCGCGGCGGCGAGCGGGCGCTGCCCGCCGCGGCGACCCGGCGGCTGATCGAGCTGCTCACGCTGCCCGCGCCCGGCGGCCTCGACGAGGTCCGGGACGCGCTCGAACCCGGCGCGCTCACCGGGTTCGGGTGGACCCTGTTCCAGAAATGGCGGGACGCGGGGGCGCCGTCGAAGGACGGCTGGGCGCTGACGCAGCTCGGGATCACCGGTGACGACGAGACCGTCCGGCGGCTCACGCCGGTCATCCGGGCGTGGCCGGGGGAGGGCGGGCACAGGAACGCGGTGAAGGGGCTCGGCGTCCTGGCCGGGATCGGGACGGACGTGGCGCTGATGCACTTGAACGGAATCGCCGAGAAGGCGAAGTTCAAGGGACTCAAGGCGGAGGCACGGGACCGCATCGCCGAGGTCGCCGATCGCCTGGGCCTCACGGCCGAGCAACTGGCCGACCGGCTCGTCCCGACGTTCGGCCTGGACGACGACGGCACCCGCACCCTCGACTACGGGCCGCGCCGCTTCACCGTCCGGTTCGACGAGCAGCTCAGGCCCACCGTCGAGGACGAGTCGGGCAGGCAGCGCAAGACCCTCCCGAAGCCCGGCGCCAAGGACGACCCGGACAGGGCCCCCGAGGCGTACAAGGCGTTCGCCGACCTCCGCAAGGACGTCCGGACGGTCGCCGCCGACCAGCTCCGCCGCTTCGAGACCGCGATGGTGACGGGGCGCCGCTGGACGCCGGACGAGTTCCGCGACCTCATTGTGGGGCACCCCCTCGTCCGGCACCTCGCCCGCCGCCTCCTCTGGCTCGCGGAGCAGGACGGCACGACCGCGTTCTTCCGCGTCGCGGAGGACCGCACCCTCGCCGACGCCGACGACGAGGTCTACCCGCTTCCCGGGACCGCGTCCGTGGGCGTGGCGCATCCCGTCCACCTGACCCCCGGGGAACGCGACGCCTGGGGCGAGGTGTTCGCCGACTACGAGATCCTGCAGCCGTTCCCGCAGCTCGGACGCCCCGTCCACACCCTGACCGAGGACGAGCGGGACGCCGGGCGGCTGGAGCGGTTCGAGGGGCTCAAGGTCCCGTTCGGGAAGGTGCTGGGCCTGGTCCGGCTCGGATGGGAGCGCGGCGTCCCGCAGGACGCGGGCGGGGAGCGGTGGATCTCCCGCCGCGTCGCCGACGACCGGTACGTCGTCATCGACCTCCATCCCGGCATCTCGGTCGGCGCCGTCGACGCGACCGGCGACCACCAGACCCTCGAGTACGTCTGGTTCGCCGCCCGCCCGGGGGACTTCCGGCCGAGGAACGGCGCCCCGTACCGGTTCGGCGATCTCGACCCGGTCATCGCGTCCGAGGTCCTCGCCGACCTGACCACCCTCGCCGCGGCCGCAGAGTGAACACCGATGAGGACACCCTGACGATCCCGCGGGAATGGCGCCGCCACCTGCACGCGCGCCGCGGCGGCACGCCCGGTCCCGGGATCAGGGTGGGCGCCCCGGCCGTGCGGGCCGTCCGGGAGATGCTGGACGGGATCGGCGGCGCGTTCGAGGCGCTGGTCGCGGGCCGCGCCGGCGACCCGGCCCTCGCGGAGGCCGCGCGCCTGCACCTGGAGGGCGACCCCGGCCCGGTCGGCGCCGCCGCCGTCGCGACCGTCGCCGCGGGCACGGTCGGGCGGGACCGGCGGGCGAGGACGCACCGCGCGTTCGTTGACGCCTGGGCCGCCGAGCACGGCGCCGGGTTCGCCGCGTGCGCGGTCGTCGAGCTGAGCACGATGATCGAGCAGCGGGGCAGGGGAGGGCCCTGGAACGACCGCTGGCTCGGCGTCTCGTACCGCAAGTCCGGTTTCGGCGGCACGGAGCGGGAGGCGGTGCGCCGCGCGCGGTGCCTCCTCGCCGCCCTCGACGACGACGCCCACGCGGACGCCGTGGAGCGCCTCGGCGGGCACCGGCGCAAGCCGGCGGCGCGATGGCTCGTGTCCTACCTGGTGCCGGAACGGCGCGACTGGCTTGAGGAGTGCCTCCGGTTCCGGCGCGTGCTGCCGAGCGACGACCGCTGGCTGCTGTACTGCAGCCTCGACGACCCCGCCCTGCTGGGCGACCCCCCGCCGGACCTCGGCTGGAGGGAGACGTCCCGCGGCCTGCTCGCCACGATGACGGACGCCATGGGCGCAGGGCTCCTGCCCTTCCTCGTGCACAACATCGACGGGGGCCGCCTCACCGCGCAGGAGACGCGGCAGCTCTACGAGACGGTCGCCGTGCTGCCGGTGGACGAGGCGTTCCAGGCGCTCCTGGACCGGCGCGCCGACCGGAACGCGGTGCCCGCGCTGGTCGAGGCGATGAACCGGTTCCCCGTCCGGGCGATGCGGCTGCTCGCGGCGGCGGGCGCCGACGAGCTGCTGCGGGACCACGTCCAGGGGCATCCGGAGGTGCTGCCCGCACTGCCCGGCGAGCTGCGCGCGGCCGTCGAGCGCTTCACGTCGCGGGCCCCGCGGGTCCCGGACGCGCCGCCGGACGCCCTCCCCGCCTTCCTCGCCGACCTGCCGTGGACGCGGCCGGTGAAGCCGCTCGCCCCGGACCTGAAGCCCCCGGCCGGCACGCGCATCGCGTGGCGGGACGGCGAGCGGGAGGAATGGCTCGCCGCCGAGGCGCCGCCGATGATGGACGACCCCCACTGGGCGGCGCTCGCCCGCGGGTACCGCCGGGGCGGCCCCGACCGCCTGAAGCTGCAGCTCCTGCTGTACGGCCCCGAGGAGATCGTCCGCCCGATCCTCGCCGGCTGGGACGCCGACGGCCCCTCGGAGAACTTCGGGAACGAGTGGGCACGGCCGCTCATCGCGCGCTACGGCCTGGACGCGTATCCCATGGCCCTGCACCACGCGACCGAGCATCCCGCCCGGGACCACGCGCTGCTGCTGCCCTTCCTCGACGCGGAGGTCGCGGCGCTGATGGCGGGCTGGCTGCGCCAGGAGGGCAAGGGCACCGCCCTGACGGCCCGCGCCTGGCTCGACCGGCACGGCCTGGACGCGGTTCCCCGCCTCGCCCCGGCCGCGCTCGCGAAACCCGCGGCGGCGCGGCGGAACGCGGAGGCCGCGCTGCGCCACATCGCCGCCGCCCACGGCACGGACCCGGTCGCGGACGCCGTCCCCGAGGCGGCGGACGGGCTCCGCGCCCTCCTCACCGCCCATCCCGCGCAGACGGGCCTCGCGCCCCGGCCGAGGACGGCGGGCTGGCTGAACCTCCCGGCGCTCCCGCAGCCGCTGCTGCGCGGACGCGGGCAGGCGCTCCCCCACGACGCCGTGCGGACGCTCCTCGAGCTGCTGTCCCTGCCCGTCCCGTACGGGCGGGACGCGATACGGGAGGCGTGCGACCCGGCGTCGCTCGCGGAGTTCGGCTGGGCGCTGCTCGAGCGGTGGCGGGCCGCGGGCCATCCGGCCAGGGACGGCTGGGCGCTGGCGCAGCTCGGGACCACCGGTGACGACGGCACCGTGGACCGCCTCCTCCCGGTGGTGCACAAGTGGCCGGGCGCGCGCGGGCACGCCAAGGCGGTGCGCGGCCTGGACGTCTTCGTCGCCCTCGGCTCCGACACCGCGCTCGCGGCCCTCTACGACGTCGCCGAGCGGTCGCGGTTCGGCGAGCTGCGCGGCGAGGCGCGCGACAGGTTCGAGCGGGCCGCCGCCGAGCGGGGCCTGACCGCCGACCAGCTGGGCGACCGGCTCGTCCCGGCCTTCGGCATGGACGGCGGCGGCGCCCTCGTCCTCGACTACGGGCCGCGCCGCTTCACCGTCGGGTTCGACGACCAGTTCAGGCCGCAGGTCGCCGACGAGGACGGCACGCCCCGCAAGTCCCCGCCGAAACCCGCGAAGAAGGACGACCCCGACCTCGCCCCGGCCGCCTACCGGGCGTTCGCCGACCTGAAGAAGAACGTCCGGACGGTCGCGGCCCACCAGCGGGACCGGCTGGAGCGGGCGATGCCGGCGCGGCGGCGCTGGTCGCCGGACGAGTTCCGCGACCTGATCATCGGGCATCCGCTCGTGTGGCACCTGGCCCGCCGCCTGGTCTGGCTCGCCGAGGACGGCGGCGCGGCGGCGTTCTTCCGCGTCGCGGAGGACCGCACGTTCGCCGACGTCCACGACGACGCCTACGACCTCCCGGATACGGCGCGCGTCGGGATCGCGCACCCCGTCCAGCTGGGCGGCGACCTCAAGGCGTGGGCGGAGGTCCTGGCCGACTACGAGATCCTCCAGCCGTTTCCGCAGCTCGACCACCCCTTCGTGGCCCTCGACCCGGAGCAGCGCTCGTCCGGCGTGCTCACCGGGCTCGGAGGCGCCGTGATCGACTCCGAGCGGCTGTACCGGCTCACCTACCGCGGCTGGGCGTGGACCGACGAGGCGGGGGAGGCGTACACCAGCAGCCTGAGCCGGCGGATCGCCGGCGACCACCGCCTCATCGCCCTCTTCGGCGCCGCCGACCGGGACGCCGCCGGGTACCGCCTGCGCGAGGTACGGGTCGTCGCGGGCGACGGCTCGACGGGCCCCCACTTCGGCGAACTGGACCCCGTCGCGCTCTCCGAAGCCCTCATCACCCTCCCCCTGGGCCCCGACTCTGAAGGAACGTAATGACGCACGACACCGCCGACTACCAGCGGCCCCCCGCCGAGGTCCGGTTCGCGGACGAGCTCGAACGGCTCCGCGAGGACGACACCGGCCACCGCCCGCCCGGCTGGGCGCTGAGCCTGACGGCGGCGCGCCGGTTCGTCACCGGGGACGACGCGCTGGGCGTCACCCGCAAGTTCGTCGGGGACACGGCCCTCATCGACCGGGCGCTGGTGACGCTCGCGACGAGCCGCGGCCTCATGCTCGTCGGCGAGCCCGGCACCGCGAAGTCGCTGCTGTCCGAGCTGATCGCGGCGGCCGTCGGCGGGACGTCCACGCTCACGATCCAGGGCGGCGCCGCCACCACCGAGGACCAGATCAAGTACTCGTGGAACTACGCGCTGCTCGTCTCGGAGGGGCCGTCGACGCGGTCGCTCGTCCCGGCGCCGCTGCTGACCGGGATGGCGGAGGGGCGGATCGTCCGGTTCGAGGAGATCACCCGCTGCCCGCCGGAGGTGCAGGACTCCCTGCTCTCCCCGCTGTCCGACCGGGTCCTCTCGGTGCCGGAGCTGACCGGCCCGGACGCGATGGTGTTCGCCCGCGACGGCTTCAACGTCATCGCGACCGCGAACACCCGCGACCGGGGCGTCAACGAGATGAGCGCCGCGCTCAAGCGCCGGTTCAACTTCGAGACGGTCTTCCCGATCTCCGACTTCGCCACCGAGCTCGACCTGGTGGAGGCGGAGGCGGCGCGGCTCCTCGAGCACTCCGGCGTGCGGGCCGCGCCGCGCCGCGACGTCCTGGAGGTCCTCGTCACCACGTTCCGGGAGCTGCGGAACGCGACGACCGAGGACGGCCGCGCCATGGACCGCCTCGGCGCGGTGATGAGCACCGCCGAGGCCGTGTCGGTCGCGCACGCGGTCGGCGTCCGCGGCTGGTTCCTGCGCGGCGAGCCGGGCGGCGCCGCCGACATCGTCGAGTGCCTCGCCGGGACGGCCGCCAAGGACAGCCCCGAGGACCTCGCCCGCCTCCGCCGCTACCTGGAGCAGCAGGCCCCGCGCCGCTCCGGCGAGCAGTGGCGGGCCCTGCACGCCGCCCGCCACCTCCTGCCCGGCTGATGGCCGTCGCGTTCATCGGCGTCCGGCACCACAGCCCGGCGTGCGCGCGGCTCGTCCGGGAGACCATCGCCCGGCTCCGGCCCGCGTACGTGCTGGTCGAGGGCCCCGCCGACTTCGGTGACCGGCTGGACGAGCTCCTCCTCGGCCACGAGCCCCCCGTCGCGATCTTCAGCTACCACCGGGACGGGGAGCGGGTCCACTCGTCCTGGACGCCGTTCTGCGGGTACTCGCCCGAGTGGATCGCGCTGCACGACGGCCGCGCCGCCGGGGCCGAGGTCCGGTTCATCGACCTGCCCGCCTGGCATCCCGCGCTCGCCGGGCGCGCGAACCGGTACGCCGACGCCGACCGCAGGTACGCGGAGGTCGCGGAGCGGCTGTGCCGAGAGTTCGCGGTCGACAACACCGACGTCCTCTGGGACCACCTGTTCGAGATCGGCGACGCCGACGGCCTCGGCGAACGCCTCGACGCCTACTTCGACCTGCTGCGCGGCGAGGCCGAGGCGGGCGAGGACGACACCGAGCGCGAGGCGTACATGGCGTCCTGGATCAGGGCGGCGGAGGACGCCGCGGGCGGGCGCCCCGTCCTGGTCGTGACGGGCGGATTCCACACGCCCGCCCTGCGCGCCCTCATCGCGGACGGGCCGCGGGCGTGGCCGCGGGTGCCGAGCCCGCCGGACGGGGCGCTCGGCGGGAGCTTCCTCGTCCCGTACTCGTTCCGGCGGCTGGACGCGTTCACCGGCTACCAGTCCGGGATGCCGTCCCCCGAGTACTACCGGCGGCTCTGGGAGAGCGGCCCGGAGCGGGCCGCCGAGGCGCTCACCGAGACGGTCGTGACGCGGCTGCGCGAGCGCGGCCAGCGGGTCTCGACCGCCGACCTGATCGCCGCCCGCACCCTCACCGAGGGCCTCACCCGGCTGCGCGGCCACCGCGCCCCCGCCCGCACCGACATCCTGGACGGCCTGGTGGCCGCGCTCGTCACCGACGACCTCGACCAGCGCCTGCCGTGGACGTCGCGCGGCCCCCTCGCGCCCGGCGCCCACCCCGCCGTGCTGGAGATGGTGACCGCGCTGAGCGGCGACCGCGTCGGCCGCCTCCACGCGGACACCCCGGCGCCGCCGCTCGTCCACGACACCGCCGCCGAACTCGAGCGGCTCGGCCTCGACCGCGCGGGCACGGTCGCCCTCAAGCTCGCCGACCCGCGCGGCCTCGCCCGCAGCCGCGCCCTGCACCGACTCCGCGTCCTGCGCGTCCCCGGTTTCGTCCGCGACGAGGGGCCGCGGACGGGCGCCGACCCGGTGCTGAAGGAGCGCTGGACGCTCGCCGCCGCCGACCGCGACCCCGCGCGGCTGTCCGCCCTGATCGAGGCGGGCGCCTACGGCCCGACGCTCGCCGACGCGGCCGCGGCCGCCCTCGACGAGCGGATGGCCGGCGCGGGCACCGACATGGCGGCTCTCGCGGCGGTGCTGTTCGACGCCGCGCTGTGCGGCTGCGCCGGGCAGTCCGACCGGATCGCCGCGTCCCTCGCCGCCGGCATCGCGGGCGCGTCCGACATCGCCGGGCTCGGCGCCGCGCTGGGCGTCGTCCTCGGGCTGTGGCGGCACGACCGCGTCCTCGGCACCGCCCGCAGCCCCCTGTTCGGGACGGTCGTCGCCGGCTGCGCCGAGCGCGTCCTGTGGCTGGTCGAGGGGGTGCGGGGCGGTCCCGCGCCCGCCGACCCCGGCCGGCTGCACGCCCTCGCCGCCACCCGCGACGCGCTCCTGCACGCCGCCGGGCCGCTGCGGGAGCGGGCCGGCCTGGACCGGGACACCGCCCTCGGCGTCGCCCGCCGCGTCGCCGCGAACCCCGACGTCCCGCCCGACCTGCGCGGCGCCGCGTTCGGCCTGGCCCGCGCGCTCGGCGACACCGCCGACCCGGCCCGCGCGGTGCGCGGCGCGGCCGGGCCGCGCACCTTCGGGGACTGGCTCGCCGGCCTGTTCGCGCTGGCCCGCCAGGACGTCCTGGACGACGGCTCGTCCGTCCTCGGCGTCCTCGACGAGATGGTCACCGCCCTGGCCGACGACGACTTCCTCGTCGCGCTGCCCGCGCTCCGGCAGGCGTTCGCGTTCTTCCCGCCCCGCGAGCGCGAGACGATCGCCGGCCGCCTGCTCGGCCGGCGGGGCGCGGCCGGGTCCGCCCGCGCGCTGCTGCGCACCGCCGGGGACCCCGTCCTCATCGCCGAGGCGAAGGCCCTCGAGCGCCGCGCCGGGCAGGCCCTCGCGGCCGCCGGCCTCCTCCCGGGAGGGACCCCATGACCGACGCCGGCCTGGAACGCTGGCGGCTCGTCCTCGGCGCCCCCGCCGAGGGGCGCATCGGCGGGCTCGCCGGCGGCGCCGCCGAACGCGACCGGATGCTCGACTGGCTCTACGGCCGCGACTCCGAACTCGGGGAGCGGGGCGTGCGCCGCGGCGGCGCGAGACCGGAGACCCGGGAGGGCGGCGACGGGCCGTCCCAGATCACCACCGTCGACTGGCTGGACGCCGTCCACCGGCTCTTCCCCAAGGAGACGATCGAGCGGCTCGAACGCGACGCCGTCGAACGGTACGAGATCCACGAGGTCGTCACCGACCCCGACGTCCTCGCCCGGATCGAGCCCGACCGGACGCTGCTGCGGGCCGTCCTGCGCACCAAGCACCTCATGAGCCCCGACGTCCTCGCGCTCGCCCGCCGCATCGTGGAGCAGGTCGTCCGGGAACTGATGGAGCGGCTCGCGACGGAGGTGCGGCAGGCGTTCCACGGCACCCGCTCGCGGCGCCCCAGCCGCCGCAGGAACTCCCGCGACTTCGACTTCCGCGGGACGATCCGCGCGAACCTCGGCCACTACCGGCCGGACGAGCGGCGCCTCTACATCGAAGAGCCGAGGTTCCTGTCCCGGACGCGGCGGCACGTCGAGCAGTGGCAGCTGATCCTGCTGGTCGACCAGTCCGGGTCCATGGCCGGATCCGTGATCCACTCCGCCGTGACGGCCGCGTGCCTGTGGGGCCTGCCGGGCCTCAGGACGCACCTCGTCGCGTTCGACACGTCCGTCGTCGACCTCACCTCCGACGTCACCGACACCGTGGAGCTGCTGATGAAGGTCCAGCTCGGCGGCGGCACCGACATCGCGGGGGCGGTCGGCTACGGCGCCGGCCTCGTGGAGGACCCGCGCCGCGCCATCGTCGCCCTCATCACCGACTTCTACGAGGGCGGCGACGAGCACCGGCTCGTCCGGGAGGTCAGGTCGCTCGTCGAGCAGGGCACGCAGGTCCTCGGCCTCGCCGCGCTCGACGAGGACGCCAACCCCGACTACGACCGGAAGACCGCGCGGCGCCTCGCCGACGCGGGCGCCCACGTCGGCGCGATGACACCGGGCCGGCTCGCCGAGTTCGTCGCCGAACGGATCTCCCGATGACCCGCACCGACCTGCTCTCCCTCACCCCCGACGCGCTGGCCGCCCTCGCCAACCGCGGCCTCGTCAAGCGCGCCGCGAAGGACCTGGCCGCCGGGCAGGGGCCCGGGATCACCGTCGACCCGGACGGCGGCGTCCACGGCGACTACCCCGACGGCACCCGCGCCTCACTCCCGGCGGGCGCCGGGCTCGAGGCCGCCACCTGCACGTGCGCCGCCACCGGCACCTGCCGTCACCAGCTCTGCCTCGTGCTCGCCTACCAGGAGCGGCCGCCGGGGGAGAGCGTGCCGGAGTCCGCCGGGGCGGCCGTGCCCGACTCCGCCGGGGCGGCGGGGCCCGATCCTGCCGGAACGGCCGTGCCCGACTCCGCCGGAAGCGCGGGGGCGTGGTCGCCGGGCGCGTTCGACGACGACGCGCTCACCGCCGTCCTCGGGCAGCGCGCCCTCACCGCCGCCCGCCGCACCTTCCGCGCCGGGTACGCCGCCCGCGTCCGGCGGCCGTCCGGCGGCGACCCCGTCGCCCAGGTCGACCTGCCGTCCTGCACCGTCCGGTTCCTGGTGCCCGGCGAACTCGGCTACGTGCACACCGACGCGGCCGCCGGCCGGCGCGCCGCCGTGATCGTCCTCGCCGTGTGGGCGTTCCGCGCCGCCGACGAGCGGGGACTCGACGGCGCCGACGTCAGCCTCGACATCGGCGGCACCGGCCGCGAACCGGACGGCCTCGACGACGTCCTCGACCTCGCCGACGAGATCCTCCTCGAAGGGGCCGTGCACGCCGGGCCCGTCCTCGCGACCGGGCTGCGGCGCGCCGTCCCCGACCTCGCGGGCCGGGGCCTGCACTGGCCAGCGGGCGCCGTCGACGACCTCGCCGGGCAGCTCGCCGCGCATCACGCCCGGCACGCCGAGTACGCGCCCGAGCGGCTCGCCGCGCTGCTCGCCGAGCTGCACGCCCGGCACCGCGCGACCGGCGCCCGCTCCCAGGTCCTCGGCACGAGCGAGTCCGCCGAGACGCCGCTGCGGCAGGTCCGGCTCGTCGCGCTCGGCTGCCGGGTCGGCGGGACCGCGCGGGCCCGCACCGCCGACGTGTTCCTCGCGCACGCCGCCGCCGGGACCGTCCTCGTGCTGAAACGGCGCTTCGACGTGCCGGAGGGCGCCCGCGCGACCGGAGCGGACATCGCGTCCCGCCGCCTGCTCGGCACCACGCTCGGCGACATCGCGGCGGGAAACGTCGTCTCCGAGTCCGCCACGCGCAGCGCCCGGCGCGTCGTCCGGGTCACGGCGGGCCGGATCGCGAGGACGTCCGTCACCCCGCTCGGCGACGCCTGGACCGGGCTGCCGGACGGACTGCTCGTCCGCGACCTGAAGGCGGAGGAGCGGGTCCTGGACGCGCTGCCGCCCCGGCTCGTCCGGCCCCGCGTCGAGGCGGAGCTCGTCCGCGTCGTCGAGATCGGCGAGGTCCGCGAGATCGGCTACCACCCCGGCGCTCAGCGCCTCGACGCGGTCGTCGCGGACGCGTGCGGTGTCACCGCCGTCGTGTCCGCCGAGTACTCCCCGCACGCCCCGGCGGCCCTCGACGCCCTCGCCGGGGCCCTCGCCGCGAGCCCGCGCCTCGTCAGCGGCGCCGTCCGGCGGGGGCGCGGCGGCCTCGTCATCGACCCGTTCGCCGTCCTCGCCCCGGACGGCGTCGTCGTCCCCGACCTGGCGCCCGGCGACGGCGCCGAGGCCCTGGACGGCGCGTCCGGCGCCGCGGCGGACCCGCTCACCGAGGTCCTGGACGCCGCGCTCGCCGTGTGCGCGGAGGCCGCGCACCGCGGCCTCCGGCACGCCACCCCGGCCCTCCGCGACCGCGTGTCGGCCGCCGCCGACGACCTGGCGCGCGCCGGGTTCGCGGCCACCGCCGCGGACCTCGCCCGCTTCGCGGCGGCCCTCGGCACCGACGGCGCCACCCGCGCCTGGGCCGACGCGGCGATCCGCCTCATCACCACCGCCGAGCTGCGGTGACCCGTCAGGCGTCGCTCACGCCTGGGGCGCATGGCGCGACGACCTTGGGCCACGGCCTTGCCCGGCGGGCAAGGCCGTAGCGGACCCGCCCGGCATTCCGGGCCGAGATTCGTGATCTTCCTCAGAACTGGGGGACGGACGTGGTGAGCCGCGCGAGCGGCCGCCGGGGATCGGGGAGCTCGGGGCGGTCGCCGACCGCGCGGTGCACCTCGGCGGCGCCGATGACCGCCGCGTCGCCGGTCGGGTCGCGGACCACGGCGGTGAGACCGGTGCGATCGCCGATCAGCCGGTCCAGGCCGGGGAGGCGCGAGGAGCCGCCGGTGAGGGAGATCCCGGCGCTCAGCAGGTCGCCCGCGATCTCCGGCGCGCAGCCGCGCAGCCCGGCGCGGATCGCCTCGACGATCTCCTCGACGGGCTTGGCGATGGCGCCCTGGACGTCGCGGGTGGTGAGCTCCACCGGGCGGGGCAGGCCCGTCTCGACGTCGCGGCCGTGCACGGTGACCGCCCGCACGGGGCGGCGGCCGGGGCACGGCGCGGTGCCGACGGCGAGCTTGGCGGCCTCCGCCTCGGCGGGGGACAGCGCGACGCCGAACTCCTGCCGGGCCAGCGCGGCGATGGCGCGGTCCAGGTGCGTCCCGCCGACGGCCACCGTGTGCGCGGTGACCAGGCCGCCGAACGCGATGACGCCGACGTCGGTGAGCTCGGCGCCGATGTCGGCGACCACCGCGACCGCGCGGCCGCCGGTGATGAGCCCCATCCCGGCGGCGGCCGCCACCGGGACCGGGACGAGCGTGACGCGCCGGGCGCCCGCCTGGTACGCGGAGAACTCCAGGGCCCGCGCGTACACCGAGTTCACCCCGCTAGGCACCGTCACGACCAGCCGGGGGCGGGCGGTGTAGTGGCGGCGCAGGTGCCGCCGGACGAGCCGGCGCATCAGGTACTCGACCTCGTCGGTGTCCGTGGGGGCGCCCTCCCGGACGGGCCGGACCAGGTCGGCGTCGGGGTCGCGGCCCGCCATCTCCAGGGCCGGCGTGCCCAGCGCCAGGATCCGCCCGGTGCGGCGCGAGCGGGCGAGGACGGACGGTTCGCGGCAGACGATGCCGCGCCCCGCGACGTGCATGCGAACGGTCGAGCTGCCGAGGTCGATGGCCGTGTCCCTGCCCGCGTACGTCCACATGCCCGTGTCCCCTTCCATCGCGTCCAGTCGCACGGGAACCGTGTAGATGCCCGCGCCGCCCGCCGGGATGCTCAAGGTTCGGCAAGCGAATGGAAGGAACCGGTGAAGACGGATCCGGAATGTCGGATCCCTGCGGTGGGTTCGGTCACGTGCCGGGCGCCGGGGGACGGCGGTCCCCACCACCGCACAAAGAGAGCCCCTGTTCGCCGGGACAGGGGCCCTCGACGCTTCTACCAGGCGAATCCTCCCCAGGACGGATCGAGGCCGGGGCGGAGCCGCAGTTCCGGCGGCCATTCCGGGGGGAAACGCGGGGGCGATTCGGGGGTGTTTCGGAGTCCATGGATCCCGGCCGCCATCCGGGCCATTCGGCGGACGTGCTCGGGCCATTCCAGATGTCGCGGGGCGGCCGGGCGGACGGCCCCCGCGAACGCGTGCAGGCGCCAGCCGCGCAGCCGGTCGACGCGGACCCGTGCGCCGGCCCTCGGGGCGTGCACGAACCGCCGCTGCCCGAGGTAGATGCCGACATGGCCGCGCCGGTGGAAGAAGACGAGGTCGCCCCGGTGCAGGCGGCGCAGCGGGACCTTGCGCTTCACCCGGTGGTACTGGGCGTGGCTGACGCGGGGGAGGCCGATCCCCGCCGTGCGCCACGCCCGCAGGACGAGCCCGGAGCAGTCGTAGCCGCGGGGACCCGTGGCGCCCCAGCGGTAGGGCTTGCCGACCTGGCTCCGGGCGAAGCGGGCGGCCTGCCGGGCGCGGTGCCGCTGCAGCGTCACCCGGACCCGGTACCGGCCGTAGGAGCGCACCTTCCGCAGCGTGGCGGCGTCGAGGAGGGGCCGGTGCGCGGCGACCGGGACGGTCTCGGGCCGCGCGCTCCCCGGGGCGTGCACCGGGGTGTGCGCGCTCGGCGGCGGGGCGAGCGGGATGGTCAGCACGAGGCCGGTCGCGGCCGCGGTGACCGCCGGGGCGAGCCGCCGCCCGTGTTTTCGGACCCCCGTCCGGCTGTGGCGGCTCCCGCCGTGCGGCGCGCGCCGTCGCGGCCCGGCGGCGCGGCCCGGTACCACCCGAGACGTCACTCCCATTTTTCCGTTCTCCATTTTCTGTCGTTCGGGCGAAAGTGACGGCGACCATTCGACAGATCATCCGTCGAAACAGCGGGTACCCGCGTTCGCACATGGAAACGGAGTGGGCAGTGCGATTTTGCATGATCATGACGCCTTGTTGGGGACCCGGTTCCGCGTTTTTGCTCAAGTGGCCAGATGGGCGAGCGACGCCAGCGGCACCGGCAGCCATCCCGGGCGGTGCCGCGCCTCGTAGCGCACCTCGTACACGGCCTTCTCGAATTCGAACGCGCGCAGCAGCGCGGCGTGCGCGGCCGGGTCGGCGCCGCCCGCCGCCGCGTAGCCCCGGCAGAACGCGGCCCGGTTGCGGGCCGCCCACGCCTGCGCCCGGCCCTCCAGGTCGCGGCCGGCCTCGGGCGGCACCGTGCGGGACCGCTGGACGAGGAAGCGCGCCGCGTACTCCAGCGAGCGCAGCATCCCGGCGACGTCCCGCAGCGGGTGCGCGAGCGCGCGGCGCTCGCCCGGCGGCCGCGCCGGCTCGCCCTCGAAGTCCAGCAGGGCCCACCCGGACTCCGTGCGCAGCACCCGTCCCAGGTGGTAGTCGCCGTGCACGCGCTGCACGGTGAGCGGCGCCGCGTCCGCCGCCAGCTCGACGAAGGCCCGGGTGATGGACCGGGCGTGCGGGACGAGCGCCGGCACGGCGCGGCACGTGGCGGTGAGCTCGGCGTTCATGCGGGCGGCCAGGGCGCGCACCTCGCCGGGCGGCAGCGTCGTCTCGCCGAACGCGGCGGCGAGCGCCCGGTGCACCTCGGCGGTGGCGGCGCCGAGCCGCTCCGCCTCGGCGGCGAAGTCGCCGCCGGCCGCGCTCGCGTCCAGCTCCGCCCACACCGCGGCCCACTCGTCGGGCCGTCCGGTCCCGTCCGGCGGCGGGGTGTGCGCGTACCAGTCGCGGACGCTCGCCAGCGCGAGCCGCCAGCCCGCGGCGCCGGTGCGCAGGTAGTCCGACAGCAGCCCGAGCGTGACCGGCCCGCCGTCCGCGTCCGCCCCCCGCTCCAGCTCGATCCAGCCGAGGACGGCCGGCACGTGCGGGCAGCCGTCGCGGGTCAGCGCCAGGTTCACCTCCAGGTCGAGGTTCACGCCGCCGCCGAGCCGCCGGAACAGCTTGCAGATGTAGTCGTCCCCGAACAGCAGCGACGTGTTGCTCTGCGCCGCGGTGAGCGGCAGGCTCGTCAGGCCGGTGCGGATGGGCGCGCCGCCGAGGCGCCGGAACCGGACGGGGCCGATGGACGCCCCGGACGCCAGGTCGGCGAGCAGGGTCCGGGTCAGCTCGGGGTCGTGCGCCGCGTCGTAGAGGTGCGGGGGCGCGCCGCCGTCGACGGCGCCGATCTCGGCGTGCCGGAGCCGGTCCGGCAGGTGGTGGCGCACGCCGAGCAGCACCTGGTACCGGTCGGCGCCGGTGCCCCGCCGCACGTCCAGGACGAGATGGTGCAGGCCCGGGTCGCCGGGCACCAGCTCGGTCGCGGCACCGATCGAGACCCCGAGGACGGGGCCGTCCTCGCCGCCGAACCAGTGCTGCCTCGGCAGCCATTCGGCGAGATCGCGGGTGAGTACGTGTTCGCGTGGCAGCACCGTCCTGTCCTCCCGACGCCGATGGAATCCCTTCTCCATGAGCCGTTCCCGCCGGGGCCGCTCCCGGCCCGCGCCGCGCGGGCAACCATCCGTTAAAGAAGTCGATGAAGCGCACGGTCGGCAAGCACCGACTAAAAACCGCCATAAGAAACGGAAAAACAGTGTCGCGCAGTGCCGCCAAACAGGTGCTCCGGGGCGACAATGCTTGCCACGCGGCGGCCGTGTCATGTCCCTGTTTTTATCCGGGCCGCTTTTTCTGGCGCTTGTCCCGGGTAGGTCCTTTCCAACCACAAAGCCTGCCAACCGGCAGACGATGACACATCGGACGAAATGCCATTTCGTCCGCAGCGATCGGAGGGACAGTGGAGCGCAGGAAGACGTCACCATCGGTCGTACCGGCGCGCGACGCCCTCGTCGCGCGGCTGCGCGCCCGCTTCGCCGACATCCCGGCCGAACACGTGCGGCGCTGCGTGGACGACCTGTGGTGCTGCTGCACCCACCTCGGCGTGCGGCCCGACGAGCGGACCATCGAGCGGCTCGCGGCGTCCCGGCTGACCGGCGTCCAGCGGGGAGCCCGCCCGCCGTTCACCGCCCGCCCGCCGTCCATGACCGGTCCGGGCGGTGCCCGGCCCGCGCTCAGGCCGCCGCTCCGCGCGCCGCGGCCGCCGGGCGGCCGCGCTCCCGCCTCCCGTCCCGCCGCGTCCGGCCGTGCCCGCGCCGGCGCGGGCACCCCGATCGGGATGTGACCCGTGAAGGACACGACCGCGCCGGACCTGGCCATCACCGAGCGGGGCGGCTTCCTCGTCCTGCGCCTGCCGGCGCAGATCGGCTGGCGGAACTACGCGGGCATCCGGGACGGGGTGTGCCGCGCGCTGGCGCTGGCGGCGGCGCCGCCGCCTCGTCCCGCCGGACCGGCCGGCGGAGCGCGGCGGCGCAGGGGCGTCGTCCTCGACTTCGGTGAGGCCGTCCTGCTCGACGCCGCGGGGCTCGTCCTGCTGGCGCGCACCGAGACCCGGGCGCAGCTGCTCGGGTGCCCGCTGCGCGTGGTGGTGCCGGAGGAGGCGCACGTGCGGCGCGCCCTGCACGACACGGGCCTCGCCGCGCTCGTCCCGGTGTTCCCCGACGTGCGGACGGCGACGGCCGCGCCGGTCCCCGAGCGTCCGATGGCCGACGCGGACACGACCCACGTCCTGGACGCGATCCGCGCCCTGCATCCCGGCGATACCGGGCTGTCGCTCAGCCCGGGGCCGCCCGGGGGCTTACCCGGGCCGTCGCTGGACATCACCACCGTGGACGCCGGGGACGGCGACCACACCGTGGTGCACCTGTCCGGGACGCTCGACCAGCGCACCGTGCGGCGCCTCGGCGAGACGCTGACGACGCTGGTGGAGGGGAACCTGCGGCACCTCATGGTGCGGATGGGGGACCGGCTCGGGATCCGCTGCGACCCGCTGCCGATCCTGCTCGGCATCCGCTGGCGGGTGGCGGCGGAGGGCGGCTGCCTGTCGCTGCCGGGCCTGCCGCCGCGGCTGCGGGCCGTCATCGACCGCGAGGGCCTCGGCGAGGTGTTCTCCGCCTGCCGCTCGCTCTGACCGTGACCCGCGCACGACCCGTCCCGCCCGGGACGCGAGGAGGTGCGCGGGTCTCGCGTGCCCGCGGTCGCCCGGTCCATGTGCCGCCCCCCGGTCGCTGATCTTTCCGCAGGCATCCATGCCCCGTCCCGTCCCTCCCGCGCATCCCGGCCGGGGCGAGATCGCGCAAAGGAACCGGGGCGGCGGTCAGCGGGCGGGGACGGCGAGGGCCTCTCGGGCGGTCGCGACGTCCGGGGCGATGGCGACGCGGCGCGGCAGCCCGGCGACGTCCGAGACCCGCCGGACGATGCCGCGGTGCGGCAGCACCACCCACATCGGGATGCCGAGCTCGGACGCGCGCGCCTGGGAGCGCAGGATCACGTTGAGGCCGCTGGAATCGCAGAACGCGCAGGCGGTGAGGTCGAGGATGAGCGCGGGCACCCCGGCCGCGAGCAGCCGCTCGGACTGGCCGAGGATCGCCTCTCCGTTGCTCAGGTCGACTTCGGCGGGGAAGGACAGCACACCGCAGGTCGCCGTGCGCTCCACACGAGCTGGTCCGAGGTTCATCGGCTCGCCCCAAAGTTCAGGTCCGGCTGGACGGCGATCACTGGACGTCGATCCGGGGGACTCCTGCGACTGTAAGCCTCAAAGCCGGACGAAATCTGAAAGAAAGGGTCAAATTTCGGAAGGTGATCCCCCCGCGACACTCCGCTTCGCGTCAAGACGGCATCCCGGCCACGCCCCGAATGTCCCAGCGAAGGGGTGCGAGCGCGGACCATTCCGATTTATCGCCGTACGGCGGAGGT
The DNA here is from genome assembly GCF_000718255.1 of Spirillospora albida. Taxonomy (GTDB): domain Bacteria; phylum Actinomycetota; class Actinomycetes; order Streptosporangiales; family Streptosporangiaceae; genus Spirillospora; species Spirillospora albida. The sequence continues at coordinate 123,413 of NZ_JOFJ01000014.1, read as the reverse complement.
TTGAGAACGCCGCGGCACCCCCGCGCACCGGGCCGTCCGCCGCCCGGGGTGAGCCATCAGGCGGACGAAGCCGTATATTTCACCACCAGAGGGGCGAAGGGGGACGGATGCGTGCTGATCCGGTACTGATCGACGGCGGTCACAAAGCCTGCGTCCGCCTGCTGCTGGAGCTGCGCGGCCACCTCGCCCCCCTGGAGCCCGGGACGGTCGTGCACCTCGTCGCCCACGACCCGGCCGCGCCGATCGACCTGCCCGCCTGGTGCCACCTCACCGGCCACGAGTACCTCGGCCCGGTCGCCGCCGACGCCCCCACCTACGGCCTTCGGGTCGCCGCCGACGCCCGGCCGACCGACCCGGCATCGCCCTGGCGCCCCCACTGACCCCGCACCCCCACTGACCCCACACCCCCGCCGACCCGGCCCCCCGCCGCTGACACGGCGTCCCATTCACCCCGTGGTTTCTGTCGACCCGGTGGGTCCTGGGGCGTGCCGGGCCTGGCGGTCACGCGCGGGGGCGCGCGCCGCCGGAGCGGTGCCATTCGGTGAATCCGCCCAGCCAGCCCTGCACGCCGTGCAGGAACCGCCGCAGCTCCGCCGACGGGAGCGCGGCGGCGAGCCGGCGGCGGGCGTCCTCGAAGTCGCGGACGAGGCCGTTGTGCAGGGCGACGGCCGCGCGGATCGCGTCCGGCGGCGGGTGGCCCTCCTCGGCCGCGATCAGCCGGACGGCGCCGCCGTGCGCGGGGTCGCGCTCCGCCGCGTGCAGGTCGTGCACGAGACCGGCCGCCGTCCCCGCGCAGACCAGGGCCCGCTGCACGCGCGGGTCGGCGAAGAGGTCGGCGTCGAGCCGGTAGCCGTCGACGACGTCGATGAGCACCGGTGCCGGGAACGCCAGGCGCAGGGCGGTGAGGCGGCGCCACACCGGCGGCGGCGCGCCCGTCGGCTCCGCCGCCCCGCTCGCGGCGAGCTGGAAGGTCGCGGAGCGGACGCGCATGACCTGCGACGGGGTCGCGTGGCCGCGCAGATGCGCGACCGCGGAGCCGAGCGCGCGGAGCGCGGGATCGGCCGCGACGGCCTCCTCCGGCTCCCGCGCGTACCGGTCGGCGGGCGGGGGCCCGTCCAGCGCCGCCGGCAGCGCCGCGAGGCGCGCCGCCGGATCGCCGGGACGGGCGGCGAGCGCCCGCCACGCCGTGCAGAACTGCGCGGCGAGGAGCAGCAGGTCGGGATCGTCCGTGCCGGGGTGGGCGAGGACGGCGAGCCGCCCGAGAGCCGGTTCGCCGCGTCCGGCGGGCAGGCCGTTCTCCCGCTCCCACGCGGCGAGACGGCGGCCGACCTCGGCGGCGAGCGCGTCGTCGGTCCGCACGGGCCCCGGGGAGTAGAGCGGAGGGTGGGCGTCGTCCCCCCACGGCCGTTCTGCGAAGCCGGGGGAGCGGTGGGCGCCCGTGCGGAGGACGCCGGAGCCGGCGATCGTTTCTGTCACGCCGTCCAGTCATGCACAGTGGCGCTGAAGTCACAATGAGTAATAATCTGTCGAGGCGGTGACAGTCCCGGCCGCGCCGATGAGTTCCCGCGCCGGAAGGTGTCGGTACCGGGTGAAGGCCACACCCGACCTTGGAGGCAACGATGGCCCGCACCGGAATCACCACGTGCCTGTGGTTCGACGACCAGGCGGAGGAGGCGGTGGACCACTACACCTCGATCTTCCCGGACGGCAGGATCGGGCAGGTGATCCGCAACACCGACGCCACCCCCGGCGAGACGGGGGCGGTCATGGCGATCGAGTTCGAGATCAACGGCTCGTCGTTCATGGCCCTGAACGGCGGCCCGCTCTTCACGTTCAGCGAGGCCGTGTCGTTCCAGGTCTTCTGCGACGACCAGGCGGAGGTCGACTCCTACTGGAGCAGGCTCGGCGAGGGCGGCGAGGAGTCGCAGTGCGGCTGGCTCAAGGACAGGTACGGCGTGTCGTGGCAGATCATCCCGACGGCCTACATGGAGATGGTCGCCGACCCCGACCCGGCCAAGGTCGCGCGCGTCCTGGACGCGATGATGAAGATGGTCAAGCTCGACATCGCCGCGCTCCGGAAGGCGTACGACGGGGATTGACATCCTCTCCGCCCTGAAGGGCGGAGATTCCCTCCACGTTGCGCGTGGGACACGCAGCGTCCGGGTGGGTTACCGTTTCGTTGCGCGCCGCCGGGACGAGTCCCGGTCTTACGTGCGCTCGACGGTCGTTTTCCCTCTCCGCCTGTCCGGCGGCGAGCACGTTGATGGCGGCGTTGACGTCCCGGTCGTGGGCCGCGCCGCAGGGGCAGTCCCACGCTCGGACGTTGAGCGCCATCTTCTCGTTGATCCGGCCACACGCCGAGCACATTCGGGTGGAGGGGAAGAACCGATCCACCCGGCCGAACGTCCGCCCCCACCGGGCGGCCTTGTACTCCAGCATCGCGGTGAAGCCGGCCCACCCGGCATCGTGGACCGATTTGGCGAGCCGGGTCCGGCCGAGACCGACGACGCACAGGTCCTCGACGTACACCGCTTGGTTCTCGCGGATGATCGCCGTGGACAGCTTGTGCTGCCAGTCCCGCCGGGTATCGGCCACCCGCGCATGGGCGCGAGCGACCTTGACGACCGCCTTCTTGCGCCTGTTCGAGCCCTTCTGCTTGCGCGCAAGCGCCTGTTGCAGCCGCTTGAGCTTGCGCGCGGCGCGGCGCAGGAACTTCGGCGCCGTGACCTTCGTGCCGTCCGACAGCACCGCGAAGTGCGTCAGCCCCAGATCGATGCCGACCCGCGAGTCCAGCTCGGGCAACGGATCGTCGGTGGCCTGGACGACGAACGAGGCGAAGTACCGCCCCGCCGCGTCCTTGACGATCGTCACGCTCGACGCCTCCGACGGCAGCGACCGCGACCAGCGCACCGCAAGGTCGCCGATCTTCGGCAACCTGAGCCGGCCGTTGTCCAACACGCGGAACCGGGAGTTCTTCGTGAACCGGATCGCCTGCCGGTTGTCCTTATGCGACCGGAACCGCGGCGGCGCCATCTTGCGGCCCCTGCGCTTACCCGACACGGAGTTGAAGAAGTTACGGTACGCGGTATTCAGGTCGGCCAGCGCCTGCTGGAGCACCACCGACGACACCTCGCCCAGCCACGCCCGTTCCGGGGTCAGCTTGGCCTCGGTGATGACTTGCTTGGACAGCTCGGCGTCCGAGACGTACGGCAAACCCCGCTCGCGGGCTTCCTGCCGCAGGCGCAGCCCGTCGTTGAACACCACCCGCGCGCACCCGAACGCCCGAGCCAGCTCGATCCGCTGGCCGGGCGTCGGATAGACGCGGAAGTTGTAACGGAGCTGCACGAAGAGCACCGTACCATCGGCAAATGGCAAATCTTGAAGGTATCCGTACTGGTGGACATTGCGTTTCGCGACACATGTCCATTTGATTTCCGTGCAATAACGAAGTTTCGGCGCGAAGTGTTCACCTCGTGAAGCGGTACATCGAGCGGCAGAGCCGTCCCGGTCAAGGCACTGCTCGGGCCTGACGGCCCTCCCAGCGCGGGCCTCCACCCCCGGCCTGAAGGCCGGAGCACTGGCCCGCATCCCGGTAGCGGCCGTCAGCGCGGGGCTTCGGCGGCCCGCACGCCGCCGAAGCCCTCGTACCAGTAGAGGAACCCGTCCGCGACGGCGACGTTGTGCGGCTGGTTCCCCTGCCCGTCGATCCGCTGCAGCTCCCTGCCCGTCGCGAGGTCGAAGGACACCACGTCCTGCAGGTTCGCGAGGTGCACCGCGCCCGACGCGGCGACGGGCCGCTGGAAGATGCCCGGCAGCCCGCCCTTGCGCCACCGCTCCCTCCCGGACGCGGCGTCCAGCGCGACGAGCGTCTCGTTCACGTAGCTGACGGCGGTCCCTTCCGCCACGACCGGCAGCATCCAGAACGCGTTGCGGTCGTCGCCCGGCGGGAAGGTGTGCTGCCAGCGCTTCTTCCCGTCCGCCGCGCCGAACACCTCCAGCACCCGGGTCGAATGGGCGGTGTAGACGGCGTCGCCCGCGACCGCCACCGCCGAGTTCGGCAGCGTGGAGGCCGCGTCGGCGGCCGCGCTCTTCCACTTCGGGGCGCCCGTCGCCGCGTCGAGCGCATGGGTGACGCCCTCGTCGACGAGGTACAGCAGGCCGCCGGCCGCCACCGGAACCGGCGCGGCCGAGGAGCTCAGGCCGCCCGGCCGGAGGGCGCGGCGCCATTTCGCCTGCCCGGTCGCCGCCTCGATCCCGAAGACGTCGCCGCGCGACGTGACGGCGTACACCATCGGCCCGGCCACGGCCGCGGCCACCGAGAACGCGCTCTCCAGCCGGAACGTCCACCGCTGCCGGCCCGATACCGCGTCGTGGCCGCGGAGCTGCATTTCCGGGCGGCGCACCGTGGCGACGACGACTCCGCCGCCGGCGACCGGTCCGGTGTCGGTGCCGAACGTGTCGGTGTCGGCGCGCCAGAGCCGCCGCCCGTCCGCCCGGTTCAGCGCGAGGATCTCGTCGCGGCCGTACGTGTAGAGGATGTTCCCGGCGGAGACCGCGCCGAGGATCGTCCCGGCGCGCGGGGCCTTCACCCCGTCCGCCGTCCAGCGCGGCTTCCCGGTGCGCCGGTCGATCGCGATGAGGACGTCGTCGCCGATCCCGGCGGTCACGAGCAGCAGATCGCCGAGGACGAGGGGCCCGCCGGTCGGGTTGTCCTGCTCCGGGGTGAACGTCCAGGTGCCCTCGGCGGGGCCGACGGCGCGCAGGACCGAGCGCACGGCCGCGACGGCCGTGCCGCCGGTGAGCAGCACCGCGCCGGTCGCCGCCGCGCCGACCAGCAGCCGCCGCCGCGCCGGCGACGGCACCGCCCGCTTCGCGGGCTCCTGCGTGGGCGGCGGAACGGGCACGGGCCGGGTGATGTCGGTCGCCACCGGAGGTGGCAGCCAGTCCACCCCGTGCGGCGGTGCGGGGGCGAGCGCGGCGAGGCGCTCCAGCAGCGCGTCCGGGGCGGGCCGCCGCTCCGGGTCCTTCTCCAGGCAGCCGGCGATGAGGGCGCGCAGTTCCGGGTCGGTGACGCCGTCCAGGCGCGGCGGCTCGTGGAGCACCCGGTACACGAGCTCGTGGACGGCGCCGTCCCCGAACGGCCCCTCGCCGGTGGCCGCGAAGACGAGCACGGCGCCGAGGGAGAACACGTCCCCGGCGGGACCGGTGGTGCCGCCCGCGGCCTGCTCGGGCGGCAGGTAGCCGGGGGAGCCGATGGCGGTGCCGGTGCGGGTCACGGTGGCGGCGTCCGCGGCGCGGGCGATGCCGAAGTCGATGACGCGGGCGCCGTCGGGGGTGAGGAGCACGTTGGACGGCTTGAGGTCGCGGTGCACGACGCCCGCCCGGTGGATGCCGGTGAGCGCCTCGGCCAGCCCGGCGCCGAGGGCGCGCACCGACGGCGGCGGGAGCGGGCCGTGCGCGGCGACCGCCTCGGTCAGCGAGCGTCCGGGCAGGTAGGCGGTGACGAGCCAGGGGCGGTGCGCGTCGGCGTCGGCGTCGATGAGCGGTGCGGTGAACGCGCCGCCGACCGCGCGCGCCGCCGCGACCTCGCGGGCGAACCGGGCCCGGAACCCCGGGTCGCCGGCCAGCTCGGGGTGGACGACCTTGACCGCGACGGACCGCCCGGCGGGGCTGCGGGCGAGGAACACCCGGCCCATGCCGCCCGAGCCGAGCCGGGCCGTGATCCGGTGGCCGCCGATCTCTCGTGGGTCGCCCGGACGCAGTGCCTCCATGCCGGAACCCTCACCGTCCCTTCACCGCGTAGGCGACGATCGTGCCGTCCTCGTAGGCCAGGTGGTACCGGCCGTGCGCCGCGACGTCGTCGCGGACGTCCCCGCCGACCGTGGTCCGCCACAGCGGGCGCCCGGTCGCGGCGTCCAGCCCGAGCGCGGAGTCGCCGGCGGTGAAGCACAGTACCCCGTCGCTCACCGATCCCCGGCCGACGTCGTCCCCGCCGGTCGGGTACCGCCAGCGGACCCGGCCGGTCGCCGCGTCCAGCGCCACCATGGTGCCGCTGCCGTCCGCGACGAACGCGGCGCCGCCGCTCACGTGCGCCGTGCCGACGCCGGTGCCGCCGACGAACCGCCAGCGCTCCCTGCCGGTCGCGGCGTCCAGCGCGAGAAGGTCCCCGACGCCGTTCGAGCACAGCACGAGCCCGCCCGCGACCACGGGCCCGCGCGCCCCCTCCCCGCCGGTCGGCTGCTGCTCCATCGCCCGCCGCCACCTCGTCCTGCCGCTCCTGAGGTCGAGCGCGTGGAGGGCGTCGAGGGAGTTGACGAACACGGCCGGCCCCGCGATGACCGGCACGGCGCCGAGGACGTTGCCGAGCGACCTGCGCCAGCGCTCCGCCCCGGTGCGGGCGTCCAGGGCGTGGCAGTCCTTCGAGCAGGCGACGACCAGGCCGCCGCCGACGGCCGGGTCCCGGGCGTCCGCCGCGACCGGCGACCGCCACCGCACCCGGCCGCTGTCCGCGTCGAACGCGAACAGCGGGCCGTTCGCGTCCGGCCAGCCCGCGTACAGGACGCCGCCCGCGGGGACGGGCGTCCGCCAGCTCGCCGCGCCCTCCCCCCGGTCGCCCGTCCGGTACCGCCACCGCTCCCGGCCGGTGCGGGGGTCGAGGGCGAACAGCCGCCCCTGGTCCGCGCTGACGTACAGCAGCCGGTCGCCGGCGGCGAGGCCGCCGTAGGGGTCGAAGCCGATGTCGCGCTTCCACAGCTGCCGCGCCTGCGGAGGCGGCGCCGCGGGCGTCGATGCCGCGGCGGGGCTCGGCGTCACGGAGGGGGCCGTCTCGGGCTCGCCCTCCTCGCCGCGCAGCAGCGCGACGGCGGTGCCGGTGCCCGCCAGCGCCGCGACGCCGCCCGCCGCGAGCCCGGCCGCCAGGAACCGCCGCCGTCCGGGCAGGGCGCGCTCGGCCCGGACGATGCGCTCCGCGACGGGCTCGGGCAGCCAGGCCGTCCCGTGCAGGACGTCGGCGTCCGGCGCGCGGGCGGCGAACCGGGACACCAGCCGGTGCGGCGGGGGCCGCCGCGCCGGGTCCTTGTCCAGGCAGAGCGCGATGAGGTCCCGCAGTTCCGGGTCGGGGACGGCGTCCAGCCGCGGTGCGTCGTGGACGGCGCGGTAGATCAGCACCTCGGCGGCGCCGCGCCCGAACGGGCCGGTGCCGGTCGCCGCGAACGCGAGCACGCAGCCGAGCGCGAAGACGTCCCCGGCCGGGCCGGTCGCGCCTCCGGTCGCCTGCTCGGGCGGCAGGTAGCCGGGGGAGCCGACCAGCGACCCGGCCCGCGTCACGACGGCGGCGCCCGCCGCGTGCGCGATGCCGAAGTCGATGAGGCGCGGGCCGTCCGGGGCGAGCATGACGTTGGCGGGCTTCAGGTCGCGGTGCACGACCCCCGCGCGGTGCACCGACACCAGCGCCTCCGCGAGGCCGGCGCCGAGCCCGAACACCGCCTGGACGGGGAGCGGCCCGTGCTCGGCCACGGCGTCCTGGAGCGACATCCCGGGCAGGTAGGCGGTGGCCAGCCACGGGTCGGCGGCGCCGGGGTCGGCGTCGACGACCGGTGCGGTGAACGCGCCGCTCACCGCGCGCGCCGCCGTCACCTCCCGGGCGAACCGGGCGCGGAACCCCGGATCGCCCGAACGCTCCGGGTGGATGACCTTGATCGCCACCGGTGTCCCGGCCGCCGACCGGCCGAGGTACACCGTTCCCATGCCGCCCGCGCCGAGCCGCCCGACGATCCGGTATCCGCCGATCCGCCGGGGGTCCTCCGCCAGCAGCGGCCCCATCGCTCTCCCTCCGTCCCCGGGTGGCCGGAGGACAGAAGGCATCATGCCGTGTCCGGTCCGGCAGGGGCGACATGTCCGGGTGAACGAACCGTCCGTCGTGATGTCCTCTCCGGCGGGCCGACCGTTTCGCTTCTCGCCGGGAAAGGCATCCTGCCCGGACATCTCCGTTTTGCCGGAAAGGTAGTTAAAAGCTGTACGGAAGTGCCACACTGCCGTGGTGCCTGCCGGCAACGGGTTCGTGGTGGAGGGGACAGTGGCCGTGGGTGGTCCGGCGCCGGGTTCGACGGTGCGCAGGCTCGTGCTCGGCGCGCAGCTGCGCCGGCTGCGCGAGGCGTGCAACATGACCCGGCACGACGCGGGCTACGCGATCCGCTCCTCCGAATCCAAGATCAGCCGGCTGGAGCTCGGCCGCGTCGGTTTCAAGGAACGCGACGTCGCCGATCTGCTCACCCTTTACGGGGTGTCCGACGAGCGCACCCGAGAAACGATGCTTGGGTGGGCGCGGGAGAGCAATGTCCCCGGCTGGTGGCACCGTTTCAACGACCTCCTCCCGCACTGGTTCCAGACCTATCTCGGGCTGGAGGACGCGGCGGCCCGCATCCGCACGTACGAGATCCAGTTCGTGCCCGGACTGCTCCAGACGCCCGACTACGCGCGCGCCGTGTTCGAGGTCGGCCGCCCCGACGCGGACCCCGACGAGATCGAGCGCCGCGTCGGGGTGCGGCTCGGTCGTCAGCGCCGGCTGTGGGGCGGCGACCCGCTGCGGCTCTGGACCGTCATCGACGAGACGGCGCTGCGCCGCACCGTCGGCGGCGCGGAGGTGATGCGGGAGCAGTTCGACCACCTCCTCGCCCTGTCCCTGCTGCCGAACGTCACGATCCAGGTCATGCCGCTGGCCCACGGCGGGCACGCCGCCGAGGGCGGCGCGTTCTCCATCCTGCGGTTCCCCGACCCAGAGGTCCCGGACGCGGTCTACCTCGAGAACCTCGTCGGAGCCGTCTACCTCGAGAAGCTCGACGACCTCGACCGCTACCTCCACGTCATGGAGCAGCTGTCGGTGAAGAGCGCGTCACCGGAGGGCACCCGGGAGCTCCTCCTCCGGCTGCGCCGCTCGCCCGAGGACGCCGGGGAGCCGGGCTCGCCGCTGCGGGTGACGGGCCGCCGGCTGCGGCCCGCCGACACCGCGCGGCGCGGCGGCGATGCGCGGGCGGTCGTCCGGACCCCCTTCGGCCTGCGGATGCTCATGGCGGACGCGCTGGGCGCCGGGCCGTCGGCCGACCACGCGGCCGCCGCCGTCCTGGCCGCCTTCCGCGCCGCGGCCCCCTGCGAGGCCGACCTCGCGGCCCTCGCGCGGCACCTCCACGCCGCTCTCGCCCCCGGGGACGACGCCGTCCGCGCGCTCCTCCTCTCGGCCCGCGAGGACGGCGAGCACCTCGACATGGTGGGCTGCGGCCACCCGCCTCCGCTCCTGGCGCGGGACGGGTACGTGTCCCGGCCGGACGCCGTCCCCGTCCATCCGCCGCTCGGCCTGCTCCAGCACGCCGCCGGCGGCCTCGCCCCGGCCACCGTTCCCTGCCGTCCTGGCGACCGGGTGTTCGTCCACTCCAACGGCGTCTCCGAGGCCCGCGACGGCGACGGCGTCCCCTACCCGTTCGAGGAGCGGCTCGCGGCGAACACCGCCGAGGACACCGACACCATGCTGGACGCCGTCATGGCGGGCCTGCTCGCGCATGCCGGCGGCCGCCTCACCGACGGGGCCGAACTGCTCGCGATCTCGCGCGCCGCGGACTGACCCCGCTTCACGTCCCGCCGTCGAGGCCGTTGCGCAGCGCGAAGATCACCGCCGCGGCGCGGTCGCGCAGGCCGAGCTTGGTGAAGATGGCGCCCACGTGCGCCTTCACGGTGCCCTCGGCGATGGCGAGGCGGAGCGCGATCTCGGGGTTGGTGGCGCCCTCGCCGATCAGGGCCAGCACCTCGCGCTCGCGGGGGGACAGCGACGCCGGCGCGGACGGCGGGCCCGCGCGGGCGATCCCCGTCCGGTAGACGGCGAGGACCTGCGGGGTCACGGCGGGGTCGAGCCATCCCTCGCCCGCCGCGACGGCGCGGCACGCCTGGATGATCTCCTCGCAGGGGGCGTCCTTCAGGACGAACCCGGCGGCGCCCGCCGCGAGCGCCGCCGAGACGATCTCGGCGTCGTCGAACATCGTCAGGACGAGCACGGGCGGCGCGCCCGGCTCGGCCCGTCCCGTTCCGGGACGAGGCGCTCCGCTGGCTCGACGACGGCCCGCGACGGGATGACCCGGCCGCATGACTCAGCCGGACGGCTCCGGGGGGAGGTGGACGCCGACGATGCACGTGTCGTCGTCGGTGTCGGCGTTGCTGTGGGTCAGCAGGTGGTCCAGGCGGGCCTCCAGGTCCCCGGAGGGCTCGACCGCCGTGCGCAGCAGCCGCGCGAGCGCGTCCTCGATGGAGCCGTCGCGGCGCTCGATGAGCCCGTCGGTGAACATGAGCAGGACGTCGCCGGGCTCCAGGACGATCGAGCCCTCCTCGTACTCGCCCTCGTCCAGAGCCCCGAGCAGCGTCCCCGGCACCAGCGGCAGCGCGACCGCCTCGCCCCGCCGCACCAGCACCGGCGCGAGGTGCCCCGCCCGCGCCCACCGCAGCGTCCGGGTCGCCGGGTCGTAGAGCCCGCACAGCGCGGTGGCCGTCACGTGGTCGGTGAGGTGGTTCGCGACGAGGTTCAGCCAGCCGAGCAGCTGGGCCGGCCCCGCCCCGGTGGTGGCGAGCCCGCGCAGCGCGTTGCGCAGCACCACCATGCCGGTCGCCGCGTCGATGCCGTGCCCCGCGACGTCGCCCACCCCGAGCAGCACCCGCCCGGACGGCAGCGGAACCGCGTCGTACCAGTCGCCGCCGACCAGGTGCTCGTGCTCGGCGGGCCGGTACCGCACTGCCACCCGCAGCCCCCCCGCGGCGATCGGCCCCCGCGACGGCGGCATGATCGCGCGCTGCAGCTGCAGCGTGAGCCGGTTGCGCTCGGCGGCCCGCTGCTCGGAGTGCGCGAGCTGGTCGCGGGTCGCGGAGAGCGCGACCTCCGTCCAGTGCTGAGCGGAGATGTCCTGGTACGCGCCGCGGACCGCGAGCAGGTGCCCGGCCGCGTCCACCTCCGGCTCCGCGACGATCCTCAGGTGCCGGACGATCCCGTCGGGACGGCACAGGCGGAACGCGGTCGAGGCGGGGCGGCGGTGGTGCAGCACCGCGCGCAGGAACCTGCCGAGCTCCGCCTCGTCGTCGGGATGCGCGCGGGCCGGCAGCGCGGTGAGCGGCGGCGGCGGGGTTCCGGGCGCGAGCCCGTGCAGCTCGAACAGCTGGTCGTTCCAGGCGATCTCGCCGGTGGCGAGGTTCTCCTCGAACCCGCCGATGCGGCCGAGCCGCTGCGCGTGCTGCAGCAGGTTCGCCAGCCGGGCCCCCTCGTCCTTGAACCGGTAGACGACGACGACGGCGTCGCCGTGCCGGCTGATGCCGATGTCGGCGGTCGTCGACAGCGGCACCGCGTCCACGAGCGTCCGGAGCGGGACGCCGAGCGCGCGGAACGGCTCCCCGGTGGCGTGCACCCGCTCGATCTTCTCCAGCAGCCCGCCGTCGTCGGCGGCGAGGGGGTACGCCTCCAGCAGCAGCGCCCCGACGATCTCGCCGCGGGGGCGGCCCGCGAAGTCCACGAACCCGCCGTTGACGTGGTGGATGCGGAAGTCGACGAGCCGCCCCAGCGCGTCCAGCCGGGGCAGCAGCACCAGCGCCGGGGTCAGCAGCCCGTCGACGAGGTCGATCAGCTCCCGGTGCCGGCCCGGCCCGGCCGCCGCCCCGGTCGCACCCGCCCCGGTCGCACCCGTCCCGGCCGTCTCGTCGGCGGGCCAGTCGTCCAGGGTGCGGGCGACCAGCTCCGCGAGCGCCTCCACCTGCCGCTCGATCTGCGCGGTGCGCGGCTCGGGCGCGCCCGGCCAGCAGATCTCCAGCACCCCGACGATGCGGCCGCCCGTCCCGGCGGGCACCGTCACCCGCCCGCCGCCGGGCAGCTCGTACCGGCCGATGGACGGCAGCCCCGACCGGTCGAGCGACTCGTACCAGATCGACCTTCGCTCGGCCAGCGCCGCCCGCGCCGGGGTCGCGACGCCCGGCGGCACGTACCGCCAGCGCGCCGCCTCCTCGGCGGCGAAGCCCGCGGCGCCCGCGAGGGTGAGGGACGCGTCGGTCCCGGCGGCCCAGACCGCGACCGCGACCGCGCCGAGCGGCTCCAGGGCGTGGCCGAGCACCGACTCGGCGGCGGCCTGCGCGTCCGGTGCGGCGAGCGCGCCGCTCTCCGCGGTCCGCAGCCGCGCCGCGACCGCCGAGGACCCGTTCCCGCCGGCCCCGCCCGCGTCCGGGCCGGTCGCGCCGTTGCGCGCCGTCTGCCGCAGGAACGCCTCCGTGGCCGCGGTGACCCGGTCCCGCGCCGCCTGATTGATGATCTCGGCGGCGAGCTCGAGCGGGGCGAGCCCGGCCTCGGCGGCGAGCGCGTCCAGATGGCGGGCGGCCTCCACCGGCCCGCAGCCCAGCCGCGCGACGAGGACGCCCTTGGCGAGCTCGAGCACGCCCCGCCCGTCCGCGGCGGCCTGCGCCTCCCGGACCTGTCGCTGGAGCCGCTCGACGGTCACCGCCAGGCGGGTGATGCCGTTCGCGGGCGCCGGTGCGGCGGCCGGGAACGCGGGGTCGTCCGGCGCCATGTCAGTGGCCGGGCTCGAGGCAGCGGCGGATGCAGGCGATCATGTCGTCGGCGTCGAGCGGCTTGGTGATGTAGTCGTTCGCGCCGGACGCGAGGCTCTTCTCCTGGTCGCCGGGCATCGCCTTCGCCGTCACCATGATGATCGGCAGGTCGGTGTGCGCGGGCATCGCCCGGATCGCGGCGGTCGCGGCGTAGCCGTCCATCTCCGGCATCATCACGTCCATAAGGATGACATCGATCTCGGGGTGGGCCGCGAGCGCCTCGATGCCCTTGCGCCCGTTGTCGGCGTGCAGCACCCGGACCCCGTGCAGCTCCAGGATGCCGGTGAGCGCGAACACGTTGCGGGAGTCGTCGTCCACGATCAGGGCGGTGCGCCCGGCCAGCGACGTGTCGATGTCGGGCGTGGGCTGCTCGCCCGTGCCGCCGTCCCGGACCAGCGGCGGGACGTCGCCGGGCTGCTCTGCCGCGAGGTACAGGGTGATGCGCTCGCGCAGCTCGTCCAGGCTCTGCAGCAGTTCCAGCGGCTGCCGCCGGGCGAACTCCTGGAGCCGCCGCTCCTGCTCGCCGTCCAGCCGGCGCCCGTTGTGCGCGAGGACGGGGAAGCCGCGCAGGGCCGGGTCGCCGTCCATGGCCGCCAGCAGCGTCAGCGCGGCGCCGTCCGCCATGTCGAGCTGCAGGACGACGCAGTGGCAGGGCTCGGCGGCCAGCGCGGCGGCGGCCTCCTCGGCCCCGACCGCGCTGATGATCTGGACGCCGCCGTCCGGAGGCGCGTGCCCGCCGGCGCCGACGGCGCTCTCCGCCACCAGCGACAGCAGCCCGCCCTGCCGTTCCTCGATCACCAGCAGCCGGCGCGGGCGCGGCGCCGCGCCCGGCCCGGCGCCGGGGTCCGCGGCGCCGTCCACGCGCGGCGGCCCGGCGTACGCGGCCGGGACGGCGCGCTCCTCCCGGTCCGCGACGCCGCCCTGGACCTCGATGGCCTCCTGGCCGCCGGGCCGGCCCTGGAAGTCGGGCCGGGCGACGGGCAGGAAGAACGTGAACGTGCTGCCGCGGCCGGGCGCGCTGTCCGCGATGATCACCCCGCCCAGCAGGTACGCGAGCTCCCGGCTGATCGACAGGCCGAGCCCGGTGCCGCCGTACTTGCGGCTGGAGGTGCCGTCGGCCTGCTGGAACGCCCCGAAGATCGATTCGAGCTGGTGCTCCGGGATGCCGATACCGGTGTCGATCACCCGCAGCGCCAGCGCCCGGCCGTGCGCCCGCATCGCGGCGGGCAGCTCCGCCGCGTCGGCGGGCTCGATCCGCAGCTCGACCCCGCCGGCGTCGGTGAACTTGACCGCGTTCGACAGCAGGTTCCGCAGCACCTGCCGCAGCCGCGACCCGTCGGTCAGGACCTGGTCGGGAACGCCGGGCGCGATGGTGACCCGGAAGTCCAGGCTCTTCTGCGTGGTCAGCGGCCGGAACGTCGCCTCGACGTACTCGACCAGGTGCCGCAGCGGGACCTGCTCGGGGGTGAGGTTCATCTTGCCGGCCTCGACCTTGGACAGGTCGAGGATGTCGTTGATGAGCTGCAGCAGGTCCGACCCGGCGGAGTGGATGATGCCCGCGTACTCGACCTGCTTGGGGGTGAGGTTGCGGGTCGGGTTCTGCGCCAGCAGCTGCGCGAGGATCAGCAGCGAGTTCAGCGGCGTCCGAAGCTCGTGGCTCATGTTGGCGAGGAACTCGCTCTTGTACTTGGACGCCAGCGCCAGCTGCTGCGCCCGCGCCTCCAGCTCCTGCCGGGCCTGCTCGATCTCCAGGTTCTTGGTCTCGATGTCGCGGTTCTGGGTGACGAGCAGAGCGGCCTTCTCCTCCAGCTCGGCGTTGGAGCTCTGCAGCTCGTCCTGCCGGGCCTGCAGCTCCTCCGAGCGGGCCTGCAGCTCGCCCGCGAGCCGCTGCGACTCGGCGAGCAGCTCGTCGGTGCGGGCGTTGGCGATGATGGTGTTGACGTTGACGCCGAGGTTCTCCCGCAGCTGCTCCAGCAGGTCCCGCTGGACGGGGCCGAGCGTGCCGAGCGACGCCAGCTCGATCACGCCGAGGACCTGGTCCTCCACCACGACCGGCAGGACGATCACGCTGGCGGGGTCGCTCGAGCCGAGCCCGGACGAGATGGTCAGGTACCCGGCGGGCACCTCCTCCACCACGATCGTCTGCCGGCTGCGCGCGGCCTGCCCGACCAGCGACCGCCCCGCCCGGAACCGCGTGGGGCGCGCCGGGACGGACGGGTCGCCGTCCTCCGGGTAGCCGTAGGACCCGATGAGGTGCAGCTCCCCGCTCTCCTCCGCGAGGTAGAACGCGCCGTACTGGGCCGACACCAGCGGGGTCAGCTCGTCCATGATCAGCTCGGCGACCACGGCCAGATCGCGGTGGCCCTGCATGAGCCCGGAGATCCGCGCCAGGTTGGTCTTCAGCCAGTCCTGCTCCTGGTTGGCGCGGGTCGTCTCGCGGAGCGACTGCACCATCAGGTTGATGTTGTCCTTGAGCTCGGCGACCTCGCCGGACGCGTCCACCGTGATCGACCGGGTCAGGTCGCCGGAGGTCACGGCGCTCGTCACCTCGGCGATCGCGCGGACCTGCCGGGTCAGGTTCCCGGCCAGTTCGTTGACGTTCTCCGTCAGCCGCTTCCAGGTGCCCGACACGCCCTCGACCTCGGCCTGCCCGCCGAGCCGGCCCTCGCTGCCGACCTCGCGGGCGACGCGGGTGACCTCGGCGGCGAACGCCGACAGCTGGTCGACCATCGTGTTGATCGTGGTCTTCAGCGCGAGGATCTCGCCGCGCGCGTCCACGTCGATCTTCTTCGTCAGGTCGCCCTCGGCGACCGCCGTGGTGACCTGGGCGATGTTGCGGACCTGGTTGGTCAGGTTGTTCGCCATCGAGTTGACGTTGTCGGTGAGGTCCTTCCACGTCCCGGCGACGTTGGGGACCTGCGCCTGCCCGCCGAGCTGCCCCTCGGTGCCGACCTCGCGGGCGACGCGGGTGACCTCCCCGGCGAACGCGGACAGCGTGTCGACCATCGTGTTGATGGTCTGCGCCAGCGCCGCGACCTCGCCCTTCGCCTCGACCGTGATCTTCTGGGACAGGTCGCCGCGCGCGACGGCGGTGGCGACCTGCGCGATCGACCGGACCTGGCCGGTCAGGTTGGACGCCATCACGTTGACGTTGTCGGTGAGGTCCTTCCAGGTGCCGCTGACGCCCCGGACGGTCGCCTGCCCGCCGAGGTTGCCCTCGGTGCCCACCTCGCGGGCGACGCGGGTGACCTCGTCGGCGAACGACGACAGCTGGTCGACCATCGTGTTGATCGTGGTCTTCAGCTCCAGGATCTCGCCCCGCGCGTCCACCGTGATCTTCTGGGACAGGTCGCCGCGCGCGACGGCGGTGGCGACCTGCGCGATCGACCGGACCTGGCCGGTCAGGTTCCCGGCCATGAAGTTCACCGAGTCGGTGAGGTCGCGCCAGGTGCCCGACACGCCCTTCACGTCCGCCTGCCCGCCGAGCCGGCCCTCGCTGCCGACCTCGCGGGCGACGCGGGTGACCTCGTCGGCGAACGACGACAGCTGGTCGACCATCGTGTTGACGGTGTTCTTCAGCTCCAGGATCTCGCCCCGCGCCGTC
Source organism: Spirillospora albida (assembly GCF_000718255.1). Classification (GTDB taxonomy): domain Bacteria; phylum Actinomycetota; class Actinomycetes; order Streptosporangiales; family Streptosporangiaceae; genus Spirillospora; species Spirillospora albida. Next base: position 107,191 of record NZ_JOFJ01000014.1, on the reverse strand, counting down.
ACGGTGATCTTCTGGGACAGGTCGCCGCGCGCGACGGCGGTGGCGACCTGCGCGATGTCGCGGACCTGGGTCGTCAGGTTGCCCGCCATCGCGTTCACCGAGTCGGTCAGGTCGGCCCACGTGCCGGAGACCCCCGGCACCCGCGCCTGCCCGCCGAGCTGCCCCTCGGTGCCGACCTCGCGGGCGACGCGGGTGACCTCCGAGGTGAACAGCGCGAGCTGGTCGACCATGCCGTTGAACACCGCGGCGATCTCACCGAGGAGCCCGTCGGCGTCGTCGCCCGGCAGCCGCGTGCCGAAGTCGCCGTCGCGCACGGCGGTCAGCCCGGCCAGCAGCCGCCGCAGCTCCACCTCCGCGACCTCGCCGTTCGCCCGCGCGACGGACGTACCCGGGGTGTCACTCATCACGGATCCCTGGTCTCCTCGTCATGGGCGCCGGAGCCTGGACGGCACGCGGTCGGCCACATGTGCCCCGTCCCTCCGCCGGACGGTATCCGGGCAATCCGCGGACAGCTGGTAGGAACGGCATCAGGAAGGGCATCAGGCAAGGGTAGCCATGGTGAGCGGTGCGGCGGCGCCCGTTCAGCGACCCGGGACGACGACCGCCCGTCCGGTGAGCTCTCCGGCCTCCATCAGCCGGTAGGCCTCCTGCGCCCGGTCGAGCGGGAACTCGGTGACGTCCGGCCGGATCAGGCCGCGCGCCGCCAGGTCCAGGACCTCGGCGAACTCGGGCCGGGTGCCCCAGTAGGTCGTCTGCAGCGAGACCTCGTAGGGGACCGAGAAGAACGACACAGGCAGACTGCCTCCGCCGATGCCCACGATCGTGACGTCGCCGAGCACCCGGGCGCAGCCGACCGCCGCGGCCAGCGTCGCGTCGTTGCCGACGAAGTCGAGGACGACGTCGGCGCCGAGCCCGCCGGTCGCCTCCCGGACGGCCGCCACCGTGTCCTCGCCGGACACGACGGCGAGGTCGGCGCCGCTGCGCACCGCGAGGTCGAGCGCCTCCCGCCGGAGGTCCACGGCGATGACCCGGGCGGCCGTCGTCGCCTTGAGGATCTGCACCGCCACGTGCCCGAGCCCGCCGGCGCCGATCACCACGGCGGTCGAGCCCGGCGGCAGCTTCGGCCACGACCGGCGGACGGCGTGGTACGGGGTGAGCCCGGCGTCCGACAGCGGCGCCGCCGTGGCCGGCTCCAGGCCGTCCGGGAGCGGCAGCAGCGACCGCGCGTCCGGGACGAGCATCAGCTCCGCCATCCCGCCGTCGAGGCCGAGCCCGCCGCCGCCCATCGGCGCCGGCGCGCTGCCCGGGTCGTCGCAGTAGTTCTCCATGCCGATCCGGCAGCGCACGCACCGGCCGCAGCCCCACGGTCCGTACACCGCGACCGGCTGCCCCTCCTCCAGGCCCGTGACGCCCGTGCCGAGCGCGTGCACCCAGCCCGCGTTCTCGTGCCCGAGCGTGAACGGCGGCCCCCACGGCAGCAGGCCGTCCTCGAAGTCGCGCATCAGGTGGAGGTCCGAGTGGCAGGCGCCCGCGCCGCCCACCCGCACGACCACCTGGCCGGGGCCGGGCACGGGATCGGGGACCTCGACCAGTTCGGGATCGGACTTCCACTTCAGCAGGCGCAGCGCTCGCATCGTCGTTCCCCTCTGTCGTCGTCGTGCTCTTCCAATGGATCAGAAGTGCGCGAACCCGTCCACCACGAACCGGATGAACTCGCCCTCGCCCCACCGCTCCGTGCAGGGCCACCATCCCGCGCTCACGATGCTCGGGATGGTGAACCCGCCCGACGACGCCTCCCGGTGCACCACGGCACCGAACTCGTGCTCGCGGAACGCGCCGCCCCTGTCAGGGTTCCCCCAGCGCGGCATTCTCACCGAGGTCAGCGCGCCGGACGGGGCGACGCCGATCGTCACCCGGTGGGTCCACGCGCCGACGGTGACGCGCGCGACGGCGTGCTCGTCGTCGAGCGGCTCCCATGTCACGAACGGGGACAGCGCAGCGCCCGGGACGAGCATCAGCTCGCCCGCCAGCCGCCCGGCCGCGCTGCGGGTGATGTCCGGGCCGCCGCCCGACATGACCGGGACGGTGCCCAGCAGCCGCCACCGCATCTCGCCCTCGCCCGCCGCGTAGCGGTCGAAGCCCGTCACCGGCAGGTGCGCGACCCGTGCCCTCGCCGCCCACACGAACCCGGACGCGGGCCGCAGCACCTGGGTCGCGGTGAACGGCCACCAGGACCCGATCCGGATCCGGCCGTGCATTTCGAGCCTGACCCCGCCGAACAGCGGCGTCCCCGGCGCGATCGCGTGGGTCAGCCAGCGCCGCGCCGGCGCGGGCAGGTCCGCCGCGAGGGCCGGGTCGAACGGGCCGGGCCACCCGCCCGGGACGGACAGGCCGTCCCGGGCGTGCCGCTCTGGGGTCGAGGTGCTCATGCCCCCAGCACACCACCCCTGCGGGAGCGGGCGCGGCGGCGGAGGTCCCGTGCCGGAGGGCCTTTCGGCCCCTCAGGTGCCGCGGGGGCCCGGACGAACGGTCCCGGGGGCAGGGCCGAACGTCCCTATCGCCCCTCCGGCCCCTTTCGCGAGCCTGGACCCAGGCCGCCAGGACCTCGATCGGACGGGCCGCCCCGGCACGGCGCCGATCGCCGCGTGGCAGGCGCTGCTGGTCGCCGTGCCCGTCGTGGTCGGCTCGGTCGGCCGCATCCCGGTCGGGGCGCTCACCGACCGGTTCGGCGGCCGCGTGATGTTCCCGGTCATCTCGGCGATCACCATCCTGCCGGTGCTGTATCTCGGGCTGTGGGGCCACGAGTCGCTGGCGGCCCTGCTGGTCGGCGGGTTCTTCCTCGGCGTCGCCGGAACCGCGTTCGCGGTCGGCGTCCCGTTCGTCAACGGCTGGTTCCCGCCGGAGCGGCGCGGCCTGGCCGTCGGCGTGTTCGGCGCGGGCATGGGCGGCACCGCGATCAGCGCGCTCACCACCGTCCGGCTCGTCGACTCCGGCGGCACCGCGACGCCGTTCGTGGTGACGGCCGTCCTGCTCGCCGCCTACGCCGTCCTCGCCTACGCCGTCCTGCGGGAGGCGCCCGGACGCACCGCGCCCACCGAGCCGCTGTCCAAGCGGCTCGCCGCCACCGTCAGGCTGCCCGTCACCTGGCAGGCGTCCGCCCTCTACGCGGTCGCGTTCGGCGGGTACGTCGCCTTTTCCGTCTACCTCCCGGTCTACCTCAAGACCGAGTACGGCCTCTCCCAGGCGGACGCCGCGAACCGGATGGCGGGCTTCGTCCTCCTCGCCGTGCTGATGCGCCCGTTCGGCGGCTGGCTGTCGGACCGGATCGGCGCCGTCCGGGTGCTGACCCTCGCGCTCGCCGTGGTCACCGTCGGCGCGACCGTCCAGGCGTTCGCCCCGTCCCTGCTCCCGGTCGGCACCATCGCGTTCCTCGCCATGGCCGCCGCGCTCGGGGCGGGCAGCGGCGCCACGTTCGCGCTGGTCGCCCAGCTCAGCCCGGCCAACAAGGTGGGCGCGGTCACCGGCGTCGTCGGCGCCGCGGGCGGCCTCGGCGGGTTCGTGCCGCCGCTGCTGATGGGCGCGATCTACGGCTCGTACGGCTCCTACGTCGTCGGGCTGGCGCTGCTGGCCGTGGTCGCGGCGGCCGCCGCCGTGTTCACCTTCTCGGTCGTGCAGCAGGCCGCGCGGGGGCGCCGGGCGGCCCACCGCGCCTGATCGCAACGGAATCCGGCCCGTGCGGCCGGGGGCCGGTCGTCCCGAGGGGGACGGCCGGCCCGTTTCCGCGCGGGACAAGACAGGTGTCCAGACATCGTTCTAGTATCGGCGCATGCGCCATGGCATCGTGCTGTTCACCAGTGACCGGGGCATCACGCCCGCCGCCGCCGCGAAGGCCGCCGAGGACCACGGGTTCCACACCTTCTACGTCCCCGAGCACACCCACATCCCCGTCAAGCGGGACGCCGCCCACCCCGGCACCGGCGACGCGACCCTCCCCGACGACCGCTACATGCGCACGCTCGACCCGTGGGTGTCGCTCGCGACGGCCGCCGCCGTCACGTCCGAGATCCGGCTCTCGACCGCCGTGGCTCTGCCGGTGGAGTCCGACCCGATCACCCTCGCGAAGGCCGTCGCGACCCTCGACCACCTGTCCGGCGGCCGCGTCACCGTCGGCGCCGGGTTCGGCTGGAACACCGACGAGCTCGCCGACCACCACGTCCCCGCGGACCGCCGCCGCACCGTCCTGCGCGAGTACGTCGAGGCGATGCGGGCGCTGTGGACCGAGGAGCAGGCGTCCTACGACGGGGAGTTCGTCTCGTTCGGCCCGTCCTGGGCGTGGCCGAAGCCCGCGCAGGACCACGTCCCGCTGCTGATCGGCGCGGGCGGCGGACCGAAGACGTTCGCGTGGATCGCCGCGCACGCCGACGGCTGGATGACGACGCCGATCGAGCGGGACATCCTCCCCAAGGCCGCCGCCCTGCGGGCGGCCTGGGCCGACGCGGGCCGCGGCGGCGCCCCGGAGATCCGCGTGCTGGCCGCCACCCGCCCCTCGGCCGACGACATGGCGGCCTGGGCGGACGCCGGCGTCACCGAGATCATCTGGGGTCTGCCCGACAAGCCGCAGGACGAGGTCGTCGCCTTCCTGGGACGCCACGCGGGCCGGCTCGGCCTCTGAGCCGGAGGCCGGTCACATCGGGACCGGGCGCCCGGCCTCCCCGGACCACCGGTCGATGACCAGGCCGGCCGCCCGGTCCCATCCCGTCAGCCGGACGACCCGGTGCATCGGCGGCGCCAGGTTGCGCACGCGGTACCGGCGCCCGCCGTCCAGCCGCGCGGCGGCCTCGACCAGCACGCGCAGCCCGCCCACGTCGATGAACACCAGGCCGGACATGTCGAGATGGATGTCGCCGCCCGTCTCGGCGCCGGCGTGCAGGGCCTCTGCCCAGGGGCCGGTGACGGTGCGGTCGACGGCGCCGCGAACGCGCAGCACACGGGTACCGTCGGCCTCGCGAGCGGGCGTCACCTGAAGCGTGCCCGTGCGCACCAGATCGTCCATCCGCACCACCCTGGGGACGCCGTCGGGATCCCGGCGTCCGATGTATCGAGACTACCCCGGCGGGGCGGAATCGCCAGATGCTCCAGGGGACCTTTCCCTCCCCCCGTCACCGCAGGTGGAGCCGCCTCCGCCGGATCCGCGCGCGGCGCCGTGTATCTTCTCTTTCGGTGACCGAACTACGCGCGTCGGCCGATCGGGGTTCGCGCCCGGCCGGAGAGGTGTGAGAACTGCCGATGTCGCGTCCCCTGCAACCGGTGCGCCCCCCCGACCGGGCGGCGCGGGGTGCCGGCACCGAGCCCGCCGCCGGCGAACCCGCCGACGGGGTGTTCGGCGCCGAGGAGCTGCGGATCCTCCTCGTCGAGGACGACCCGGGCGACGCCCTGCTCGTCGAGGACACCCTCATCGACACCGGGCTGAAGCACGACGTCACCTGGGTCCGGTCGCTCGCCGACGCCGAGCCGCACCTCGCCGCCGGCCCCGGTCCCGACTGCGTCATCCTCGACCTGCACCTCGGCGACGTCCGGGGCCTGCCGGTCCTGCGCCGGGTCCTGGAGTGGGCGCCCGGCGCCGCGGTCGTCGTGCTGACCGGGCTCGCCGAGGCGCAGGCGGGCATGGCGGCCGTGGCCGCCGGCGCGCAGGACTACCTCGCCAAGGGCCAGCTCGAGCCGGACGGGCTCGGCCGCGCGATCCGGTACGCCGTCCAGCGCCGCCAGGTCCAGCAGGCCGTCGCCGCCCTCCAGGCCCAGCGCATGCGGGCCCAGGAGAACGCCCGGCTGGAGCATGGGCTGCTGCCGCGCCCCCGGGTCGGCAACCCGCGGCTGCGCGCCGTCACGCGGTACCTGCCCGGACGCGCGCACTCGCTGCTCGGTGGCGACTTCTACGACGTGGTGGAGACCGCCGACGGGCACGTGCACGTCGTGGTCGGGGACGTCGCCGGGCACGGGCCCGCCTCGGCCGCGCTCGGGGTCAGCCTGCGGGTGGCGTGGCGGTCCCTCGTCCTCGCCGGGATGCGCGGCGGCCGGCTGGTGGAGCTGCTCGAGGAACTGCTCGTCGCCGAGCACGGCGGCGCGGAGATGTTCGTCACGCTCACCACCGTCACGCTGCCGCCCGGGGAGCGGGTCGCGCGGGTCCTGCGGGCCGGGCACCACGGCTTCTTCCTGCACGCCCCCGGCGAGGTCGCGCTCGTCGAGCCGCCGGGCGGGCTCGCCGTCGGGATGGTCCCCGGCCTCGGGGACTGGCGGGAGGAGGAGGTGCGGCTGCCGGACGGCACGTCGCTCGTCCTGTTCACCGACGGTCTCTTCGAAGGCCAGATCGACCCGGAGGGGCGGCGGCTCGACCTCACGGGGCTCGTCCGGATCGCCCGGGAGCACTGCCACCACCCGCCCGAGGACTTCGTCGGCGCCGTCCTGGCCGACGTCGAGGCCGCGTCGGCCGACCACGGCGGGCTCGCCGATGACGTCGCCGTCGTGCACGTCGGATGGGACGGTCCATGAACGACTCCACACCCACCGCGCCGGGCGACGGCGATCCGCGGCGGCTGCTGACCGTCCGGTCGTGGTTCCTCGTGGCCGTGCTGCTGATGGGGACGCTGGCCATCGCGTCCGCCGTCGTCGTGCAGATCCTCCTCGGACGCACCGCGGAGGCCTCCGACCGCATCGTCGACAGGCTCTCCCCGGCCAGGGTGGAGGCGGGCCGGCTGCAGTCCGCGCTGCTCAGCCAGGAGACCGGCGTCCGGGGCTACGCCCTGACCGGCGACCGGCGGTTCCTCGAGCCCTACAACGCCGGGCTGGCCGAGGAGCGGCGGTCGCTGGAGGCGCTGCGCGGGCTGCTGGCCGGCGAGCCCGCCCTGCGCGACGACCTCACCGGCCTCGAGCGGGCGATCGGGACGTGGCGCCGCGACCATGCCGCCGCCGTGCTCGCCCAGGTCGCCGAGCGCGGCCCCGGCCGGTCCGCCGCCGAGACGGCGGCTCGCGGCAGGCCCGCCTTCGACGAGATCCACCGCCTCACCGAGGCCCAGGAGCGGCACCTCGCCGAGGCCCGCGAGGAGGGCCGTGCCGAACTGCACGACATCCGCACGCAGCGGGGCTGGGTGCTGGCCGCCATGTTCGCCGCCTTCCTGATGACCATGGTGCTGCTCGTGCTCCTGCTGCACCACACGGTGGGCCGCCCGCTCGGCATGCTGCGCACGGAGACCCGGCGCGTCGCCGACGGTGAGTTCGGCCACGTCATCACGCCGCACGGGCCCGCCGACGTCCAGGACGTGGCGCGCGGCGTCGAGGCGATGCGGCGCCGGATCGTCCGGGAGCTGGAGGAGGCGACCGAGCGGGAGCTGCTGCTGCGGCGCCGCACCGCCGAGCTGGACGAGCAGACCGCCGAGCTGCGCCGCTCCAACGCCGAGCTGGAGCAGTTCGCCTATGTCGCCAGCCACGACCTTCAGGAGCCGCTGCGCAAGGTCGCGTCCTTCTGCCAGATGCTGGAGCGCCGGTACGCCGATCAGCTCGACGACCGCGCCCGGCAGTACATCGACTTCGCCGTGGACGGCGCCAAGCGCATGCAGGTGCTGATCAACGACCTGCTGACGTTCTCCCGGGTCGGCCGCATGGACCACCACCGCGGCCCGCTCGCGCTCCGGGAGCCGCTGGACCGGGCCCTCGACAACCTCGGCGACGCGCTCACCTCCGCGGAGGCGTCGGTGGAGGTGCCGGACGACCTGCCGGAGCTGACCGGCGACCCGACGCAGCTCACGATGCTGTGGCAGAACCTCATCGGGAACGCCGTCAAGTTCCGCTCCCCGGACCGCCCGCCCGTCGTCCGGATCACCTGCGAGGCGGCGGACGGGCACTGGCACCTCACCGTCACCGACAACGGCATCGGCGTCCCCGCCGAGTACGCGGAGAAGATCTTCGTCATCTTCCAGCGGCTGCACGGCCGCGACGCCTACGGCGGCACCGGCATCGGCCTGGCCCTGTGCAAGAAGATCGTGGAGTTCCACGGCGGCCGGATCTGGCTGGACGAGGAGCACGACGAGGGCACCCGGTTCCATTTCACGCTGGCCGCCGACCCCGAACCCGAACCCGAACCCGAGGCCGGTCCCGAAGGCGAGGCCGGTCCCGACCCCGAGGCCGACCCCGACCCCGACCCCGAGGCCGGGGCCGCCGGGGAGTCCGCCGACTCCGCAGATCTGCAGGGAGCCCGCTCATGAGCACGCCCGACTCCATCGAGCCCATCACCGTCCTGCTGGTCGAGGACGACCCCGGTGACGAGCTGATGACCCGCGAGGCGTTCGAGCACAACAAGGTCGGCAACGCCCTGCACGTCGCCCGCGACGGCGCCGAGGCGCTCGACTTCCTGTACCGGCGCGGCGAGTACGCCGACGCGCCGCGCCCCGACCTCGTCCTGCTCGACCTGAACCTGCCCCGCCGCGACGGCCGCGAGGTCCTCCAGGAGATCAAGACCGACCCGGACCTGGCGCCGATCCCGGTGGTGGTGCTGACGACGTCCGCCGCCGAGGAGGACATCCTGCGCAGCTACGCGCTGCACGCCAACGCCTACGTCACCAAGCCGGTCGACTTCGACCAGTTCATCGCGGCCATCCGGCAGATCGACGACTTCTTCGTCACCGTCGTCCGCCTTCCGACGCGCCCCTAGCCGCGGGCCCTGCGGCCCGCCGGACAGGGACCTTCGGCCCTGATCGTCCGCGCCCGCCCGCCGCGAGGATGGGACGCGTCGGGCCGCCTGGCGGTCAGAGGGGGAACCCGAGCGACCTCCCCTCCGCGCGGAGTGGGTCCCGCGCGGAGGGGTGGGCGACGTTCTCCACGATCTCGCGGGCCTGGGACACGGCGTCCCGGCCCCAGATCGCGGCCGTGCCCTGCTCGCTGACGATGTAGCTGTGCTGGAACGACGTCACCGGCCCCGTCAGCCGCGGCACCACCGTCGAGACGTCCGCGCGCGGATGCCAGGACGGCAGCGCGATCACGGCGCGGCCGCCGGGGGAGTGCAGGGCGCCCACGATGAAGTCGGTCTGCCCGCCGAACCCCGAGTAGATGGCGCCGCGCACCCGGCTCGCGTTCGCCTGCGCGTACAGGTCGACCTCCAGCGCGGAGTTCACCGACACCATCCGGGGGCTGCGGGCGATCACCGCGGGGTCGTTGGTCTTCTCGGTGCGCAGCATCCGGACCCGCTCGTTGCGGTCCGTCCAGTCGTACAGCTCCCGGCTCCCGAACGCGAACGACGCGGTGATGGGCGTGCCGGTGTCGAGCGCGCCCGCCTTCTCCAGCGCGAGGACGCCGTCGCTGAACATCTCCGACCACACGCCGAGGCCCCGCCGGTCCGGCAGCGACGCGAGCACCGCGTCGGGGACCGCGCCGATGCCGAGCTGCAGCGTCGCCCGCTCCGGGACGAGGCCGGCGACCCGCTCGCCGATGGTCTGGGCCTCCGGGCCGGGCGGCCGCGGGTCCGGCGAGGCGAGCGGCTCGTCGCACTCGATCGCGTAGTCGATGTCGTCCATGGCGGTGACGGCGTCACCGAACGTGTAGGGCATCCGCGGGTTGAGCTGCGCGATCACCAGGCCGCCGCGGGCCCGCACCGCCTCGATCGCGGCGGGCAGCACGTTGACCTCGATGCCGAGCGAGACCGTCGGGCCGACCGGCCGGGACGTCTGCACCAGCACCACGTCCGGCGGCAGCGACCCCTTCAGCAGGTTCGGGACCAGCGACAGCCGGGACGGGAAGTACCGCAGGTTCCGCCGGCCGCGCATCCCGGCGCCGACGAACGGGGTCTCCAGCACGACCCCGTCGCGGTCGGGCAGGTCGCCCTGCGCGTTCAGCATGAACAGCCGGTACTCCGGCACGGTCTCGTCCAGGATCGACAGGAGCCGGCGCGGTGCCGCGAAGTTGCCGCCGGCCACGACGCGGGGCCTTCCGGGCAGGCCCGCCAGGACGGCCCTCAGGTGCGTCTCGGTGATCGTCCGCATTGATCCACCGTAACGCCCCGCGATCACCGACCGTGACGGAACTCGCGGCCGGACGCCCACTTCACCGTCTCGACGAGGACGTAGGTGAGCACCGCGACCGCGGCGGCCCGCAGCCAGGCGGCCGCGTCCAGCCCGGCGGAGCCGAACACCTCCCGCATCCACGGCGTGTACGTGTAGAGGGCCTGGACGGCGAGGAGCGCGGCGGCGCCGACCGCCGTCCACGGGTTGCGGCGGACGCCCCGCCACAGCATCGGCCGGTGCAGCGACAGGCAGTTGAACATGTAGGCCAGCAGGGTCAGCGCGAACACGTTCACCACGACCGTGCGGGCCTCGGCCAGGGACGCGCCGTGCTCCTGCTCCCAGTGGAACAGGCCGAACGCGCCGCCGAGGAGCACCACCGACACCAGCAGGATCCGGGCCGCGAGGGGACGCGGGATCAGCGGCAGTGCCGGGTCGCGCGGCGGACGCCGCATGATGTCGTCGTCGTGCGGCTCCACCGCGAACGGCAGCCCGAGGATCAGCACGGCGGTCATGTTCAGCCACAGCACCTGGACCGGCAGGATCGGCAGCTCCCCGCCGAGCACCACCGCGGCCATCAGCACGAGGCCGAGCCCGACGTTGGCGGGCAGCGCCCACACGATGAACTTCACCAGGTTGTCGAAGACGCCGCGGCCCTCCTCGACGGCCGCCTCGATCGAGGCGAAGTCGTCGTCGGTGAGGATCATGTCGGCCGACTCCTTGGCGACCTCCGTGCCGGCCCGTCCCATCGCGACGCCGATGTCGGCCTGCTTGAGCGCGGGGGCGTCGTTGACGCCGTCGCCGGTCATCGCGATGACGTGGTCCCGGCTCTGCAGCGCCTGGACGAGCCGCAGCTTCTGCTCGGGGGTGACGCGGGCGAACACGGCGGTGCGCTCCACCGCGTCGGGGAGGTCGGCGGCGGGGCAGGCCGCCAGCTCGGCGCCCGTCATGACGTCGCCCTCGAGCCCCACCGCGGCGCCGATGGCGCGGGCGGTCGCGGCATGGTCCCCGGTGATCATCTTGACCTGGATCCCGGCGGTGCGGCAGGCCCGCACCGCCCGCGCGGCGGACGCGCGGGGCGGGTCGTGCATGGCCTGCAGCCCGAGGAAGGTGAGCCGGGGGAGCTCGGTGAGCGCGCCCGCGTCCGTCTCGGCGCGGGCGAACGCCAGGACCCGCAGCGCCTGCTCCCCGTACGCGTGGGCGATCTGGACGATCGCGTCCCGGTCGATGGGGGCGGGGCGGCCGTCCGGGCCGAGCTGGGTGTCGCAGGCCGCGAGGATCCGCTCGACGGACCCCTTCACGTGGACGGCGCCGTCGGCGTGCAGGGTCGCCATGTACTGCCGCTCGGAGCTGAACGTGATCGTGTCCACGCGCTCGGGGACGGGCCCGACGCCCGCCTTGGCCGCGCTGGTCACCAGGGCGCCCTCGGTGGGGTCGCCGTGCAGCGTCCAGCCGTTGTCGCCCTCCTGGACCTGGGCGTCGTTGCAGGCCGCCCCCGCGAGCAGGCAGGCGTGCAGGACGGGGTGCTCCGCCGGGCCGACCCGGGTTCCGTCGAGGCGGATCTCGCCGTGCGGGGCGTAGCCGGCGCCGGTCACCTCGTACAGCCGCCCGCCCGCCGCGACGCCGACGACCGTCATCTGGTTCTCGGTGAGCGTCCCCGTCTTGTCGGTGCAGATCACGGTGGTGCTGCCGAGCGTCTCGACCGCCGGCAGGTGCCGGACGATCGCGTTGCGCCGCACCATCCGCGCCACGCCGAACGCCAGCGTGATCGTGACCAGCGCGGGCAGCCCCTCCGGGATCGCGCCGACCGCGAGCGCCACCGCCGCCGTCAGCGTCTCCGCCGCCGGCTGGCCGCGCAGCAGGCCGATCGCGAACGTCACCGCCGCGAGGACCAGGATCGCGACCGTCACGACCTTGCTGAACCGGGCGATCTTCCGGGTCAGCGGGGTCTGCACCCCCGTGGCCTGCCCGACGAGCCGGTGCACGAGGCCGAGCTCGGTGTCCGCGCCGGTCGCGGTGACGATCCCGGCGCCTTGGCCGTAGCCGATGAACGTGCCCGAGTACGCCATGGAGCGCCGGTCGGCGAGCGTCACGTCCCCGACCGGGGCCGGGTCCTTGGTGACGGGCGCCGACTCGCCGGTCAGCGCCGACTCGTCCGCCTTCAGCTCGGACGTCCGGACGAGCCGCAGGTCGGCCGGGACCTTGTCGCCCGCCTCCAGGACGACGAGGTCGCCGCGCACCAGTTCCTGCGACGGGACCCGCGCCGGCCGCCCGTCCCGCACGACGGTCGTGACCGTCCGGGTCAGCGCGGCGAGCGCGGCGAGGGCCTGCTCGGCCCGCGCCTCCTGGACGAACCCGACGATCGCGTTGACGAGCACCACGCCGAGGATGACGGCGGCGTCCACGTGCTCGCCCAGTGCCGCCGTGATGCCCGCCGACACCAGCAGCACGTAGATGAGCGGGCTGTGGAACTGGAGCGCGAACCGCAGCAGCGGCCCGCGCCGCCGCGCGGCCGGCAGCGCGTTCGGCCCGTGCCGCTCGAGGCGCGCCGCTGCCTCGTCCGTGCCGAGCCCGAGCCCGGTGTCGGTGCCGAGGGCGTCGGCGACCTGGGCGTACGGGAGTGAGTGCGGGGGGCCGGCGGGCGCGGTCGTCGTATCCACGCCACCAGTCTCCCCGACGCGCGCCGCGGGTCCGCAGGGGCCAAGGTCCCAGCGGGCCTCCGGGGGGCGGGGACATAGGTCCCCCCGACCATGTACCGATCGGACCTCCCCGCGGGTTCGCCGCCAGGGTTCACTCATGGATGTAAGCAAACGCAGACAGCGACACGATGGAAGGTGAGACCGCAATGGCGATCTCCGAGCACAAGACGCACATCGGCCGGAGCACCCTCATCAAGGTGGTGACGCCGCGGCCGCTGACCGAGTCGCCCGCAGCCCGGTACCTCTGGGCCGCCGCCCGCCTGGCCCTCGGCTGGGTGTTCCTCTGGGCGTTCCTCGACAAGATGTTCGGCCTCGGCCGGGCCACCCCCGCCGCGAAGGCGTGGCTGGACGGCGGCAGCCCCACCGAGGGCTTCCTCGCCCACGGCACCAAGGGCCCGCTGGCCGACTTCTACCAGGGCATGGCGGGCGCCGCCTGGGCGGACTGGCTCTTCATGATCGGTCTCGCCGGCATCGGCGCCGCCCTCATCCTCGGCATCGGGATGCGGATCGCCGCCGCGGGCGGCGCGCTCCTCCTGGTCATGATGTGGTCGGCCGCGCTTCTCCCCGAGAACAACCCGTTCATGGACGACCACCTCATCTACGCCCTGCTCATCGTCGGCCTGGCCCTGGTCAGCGCGGGCGACACCCTCGGCCTCGGCCGCTGGTGGAGCAACCTGGCGCTGGTGAAGCGGCTCCCCTTCCTCAAGTGACCGCCTTCACGAAGTGACCGTCCCGAGGGGCGCCCGCACCGGGCGCCCCTCGAGGCGTCTCCACCGAGGCCGGACCCGCGCGGGTCCGGCCTCGGCCGTGTGGACGCTCGCACATGCGCGCGGGAGTCTCGGCGATGTCGGCCGCGGCCGCCCGGCGGTTGGCTGGGGGACATGACGAACAGCGCAGAGAACGACCTGATCCTGGTACTCGGCGGCACCGGCAAGACCGGGCGCCGCGTGGTGGAGCGGCTGGAGGCGCTCGACCTTCCGGTGCGGATGGGCTTGCGGTCGGCGGACCCGGCCTTCGACTGGGAGGACGAGTCGACCTACGCGCCCGTCCTGGAAGGCGTCCGGTCCGTCTACCTGTCCTACTCCCCGGACCTGGCGGCCCCCGGCGCGCCCGCCGCGATCCGCGCGTTCACGGCGGCGGCGGCCGGGGCGGGCGTCCGGCGGGTGGTCCTGCTGTCCGGGCGGGGCGAGGACGAGGCCGTGGCGTGCGAGCGGATCGTCCGCGACTCGGGCATGGAGTGGACGGTCCTGCGGGCCGCCTGGTTCGCGCAGAACTTCAGCGAGGACTACCTCCTCGACCCGGTCCGCGCGGGCGAGGTGGCCCTGCCCGCCGACGGCGTCGCGGAGCCGTTCGTGGACGCGGACGACATCGCCGACGTGGCCGTCGCCGCCCTCACGCGGGACGGCCACACCGGCGAAACCTACGAGGTGACCGGTCCGCGCGCGCTGACGTTCGCCGAGGCGGTCGCCGAGATCGCCGGCGCGGCGGGGCGCGACATCGCGTACGTCCCGGTACCCGCCGAGGGGTACGCCGCCGCCCTGAAGGAGCACGGGCTGCCCGGAGACGTGATCGACCTGCTCATGTACCTGTTCACCACCATCCTGGACGGCCGCAACTCGGAGCCGGGCGACGGTGTGCGGCGCGCGCTGGGCCGCCCGCCGAAGGACTTCGCGTCCTATGTCCGGGAGGTGGCCGCGTCCGGTATCTGGAACCCCTGATCCCGGTGGGCGGCGAGGGCCATAACGGCCAGCCAGACCAGGCCGGACAGCGCCATCACCGCGCCGAGGAGCGCCGGTAGGACCCGGTGCCCGACGGTGTCGAGGAGGGCGCCGCCGGCGGCGGACGACACGGCGAGGCCGGTGGTGGCGACGGCGCTCCACAGCGACATGATCCGGCCGCGGACCTCGTCGGGGGCCGCGGCCAGGAGCGCCGCCACGGCGGTCGGCCCGTAGACGGCGTCGGCCGCCGCCGCGGCCGCCCACAGCAGCAGGGCGGCCGCGGCGGCGCCGGGCAGGCCGAGCGGGATGGTGAGCAGCCCCTCCAGCAGGCAGGACAGCCCGATGAGACGCAGCCGGACGCGGGGCGCCGCGTGCTGCAGCCGGGCCGAGAAGGCCAGCAGGACGAAGGCCCCGGCGGCGCCCTGGGCGGCGTAGAACCAGCCGGTCCCGCCGCCGCCGAGGTCGTGGACGTGCAGGGCGAGGTGCGTCATCGCGGTCACGGTGCCGCCGAGCCCGAGGCAGAAGGCCGCCTCGAGGCAGAGCAGGGCGGCGATCAGGCGGGTTCGGCGGGCCTCCCGCACTCCTTCGCGCAGTGACGCGAGCCAGCGGGCGCGGGTCCCGCCGCCGCGCCGGCTCCCGGCGGTGACGCGCGCGGTCAGCGCGAGGGAGAGCACGAACGAGGCGGCGTTGACGGCGAACGCCCAGCGCCAGCCGAGGACGCCGGTGACGGCGGCGCCCGCCAGACCGCCGACGGCCTGGAAGAGCATGCCGTTGACCTGGACGGCCGCCGAGTACAGGACGTACTCGTCCGGGCGCACCAGGGACGGCATCCAGGCCGACCGGGCGGCCTGGAACACGAAGCCGACGGAGGCCGCCGCGAAGGTCAGCGGATAGACGAGCCACAGCCTGCCGGGGCCGTCGGCGAGCAGGAACGCCAGGGCGAGGACGGCGAGGACGCCGTCGCAGGCGAGCATGACGGTCCGCCGGTCGGCGCGGTCGGCGAGGACCCCGGCCCACGGGCCGACGAGCAGGCCGGGCAGGTAGCGCAGCGCGAGCGTGGCCCCGGCGGCCAGGGCGCCGCCGGTGCGCTCGTAGACCATCGCGAACACGGCCACCGCGCTGAACCAGCCGCCGCACGCGCTGATGAGGTTGCCCAGCCAGAGAAGGCGCAGGTCGCGGTTGGCGGACAGCAGCGGGAGCAGCCCGGGGGAGGGCGCCGGGGGGATCGGCTTCATGCTCCGCCACTCTATCGATATTGACAACCGTTTTCATTTTCGCTTTGATCGAGGACGTCCGACCCCCGGAGGAGGTGATCAACGGATGAAGGTCTCCAAGCTGGCGGCGCCCAAGAGCCGCGCGCAGGTGCACTCCTCGAACCACGCCACGGCGCGGTCGTCCGCCGTCGTCTGGCGGTGACGGGATGAACGGCATCACCAGGTAGAGGCCGGGTGCGGGCGTGCCCATGGGCACGCCCGCACCCGGTCGCCGACGACAAGGGAGGACAGAGGCGATGGACGGGTTCCCGCGATGGGCCGGCGGTGTGTCGCTGATCCCCGACGGCGAGGGCCTGCTGGTCCACACCCCGGCCGAGGAGTTCCTCGTCGTCGAGCCGGAGCCGGGCCGCCCCGCCGACCCGGCCGCTCCGGAGCTCCGCGCGGCGTTCGCCGCGGAGGGCGTCCTCGCGCCGGAGCCCGCTCCGCGCCCCGGACCGGTCGGGATCGGCGGGACCGGCCCGCTCGCCGACCACCTCGCCCGGTCGCTGGCCGGGCTGGGCCTCGACGTGCTCCGCGGCCCGGAGGAGGACCTGCTGGACCGCGGGCTCCTCGCCCTCGTCTCCGCCGAACCGTGGCTGCCGGACCGGCGCTGGTCGGACCTCGACCCCCGCGTCCGCGCGGCGGGCGTGCCCTGGCACCGCGGGCACGCCGAGGGCCGCCGCTGGTACGCCGGCCCCTTCTGGACCGGTCCCGGCGACAGCGGGCACACCGACCTGAGGATCCGGCGCCTCGCCGCGACCCCCTGGCCGGAGCAGCTCGCCGCGTACTGGGACTGGCTCGACGGCGGCGGCCGCCCGGCACCGGACCCATCCGGAGCGGTCGCCGCCGCCGCTGCCGCCGCGTTCCTCGCCGCCGACCTGTGGACGTGGCGGTGCGGCGGAGACCCGGCCGGGCGGAACGTCCAGGTCGGGATCGACCTCGCCGACGGCGTGGTGCGCCGCCACCCCGTCCTGCCGGTGCCGCAGGGGCTGATGCGCGAGGTGCCCGCGTGAGCCCCCGGATCGAACCCGACGTGACCGTCCGCGCGGGGGACTGCGCCCCGCTCGTCGGCGACCTGTTCCTGCCCGCCGCCGCCCCCGCCCCCTGCGTCGTGATCCGCACCCCCTACGGGACGCCCGGCCTGTGGCCCGAGGCCGCCGCGCTGGCCCAGGCGGGCCTCGCCGTCCTGGTCCAGGACGTGCGCGGCCGGCACCGGTCGGGCGGGGTCTTCCGGCCCGGCGCGGACGAGGGTCCGGACGGCGCGGCCACCCTCGACTGGGTGGCGTCCCGCCCATGGAGCGACGGGCGGGTCCTGCTGTCCGGCACCGCCTACGAGGCGTTCGCCGCCTGGTGCGCGGCCGGCCACCCGGCGGTCCGCGCCGTCGCGTCCCGCCAGCCCTGGCCGCCGGACGGGACGCCCGCGACGGACGAGGAGCTGTGGTGGCGCACCGACCTCGGCACCGGCGGCGCCGCCCGGCCCGGCCTGTACGACCTCATCACCGGCCTCGACCCGGACGCCGGCGCCGACCCCGCCGCGCCGGGCTTCGCGGACCGCTGGCCGGTGCCGCTCGGTCCCTGGCCGCCCCGCCCGCGGGAGGAGGCCGGGCGCCTGGCGACCCGCGGAGTGCGCGCCGCGAACGTCCCCACCCTGCACGTGGGCAGCTGGTACTGCGCGTCCGCGCACGCCGTCCTCCGGCACGCGCGGCTCGCCGCCGACGGCACCGCGGTCATGGGCGGCTGGGCGTCACCGCTCACCCACCGCCTCCGGCCGGACTGCGCGCTGGACGTCCTGGACGGCCCCGACCCCGCCGACCTCGTGCTCGGCTGGCTCGCGGCGCAGGCGCGCGGAGACCGGTGGAGCGTCGCCGAGCGCTGCCTCGTCATCGGCGACGGCTGGACGGGACGCGACCCGCTGCCGCCCGAGCCCCCGGCGCACCGGTCCGTCCCGTTCCCGGAGCCGCGCGCGGTGCTACGGCACGACCCGGCGCGTCCCGTCCGGTCGCTGCCGCACTCGGCCGCGCTCGGCCCGCCCGAGGACCGCCCGGACCTGCTGCGGCTGACCGTCCCCGGCCCGCTCGCCTGGCACGGCGCCGCCGTGGTCACCGCCGGCGCCGCGACCACCGCCCCCGTCGACCTCGTCGCCACGTTCGTGCACGCCCGCCCGGACGGCGTCCGCACCCGGATCACCGACGCCGTCGCGCCCGTCCCGGCCGGCGGCGGCCGGGCGGAGCTGCGGGCCGCGCCCGTGGCGGTGCGGCTGCCCGCCGGCCACGCCCTGCACGTCGAGCTGACCGCCGGCCGCCCGCCGCGCCGCCCCGCCCCGCCCGTCCCGGCCGACGTCGCCCTCGACCTCGGACCGCTGCTGCTGCCCCCGCCGGAGGACCGTCCGTGACCCCCGACCATCTCGTCGACGACCGCACCGGCGTGATCACCCGGCTCTTCGAGGCCGATCCCGAGCCGTGGTGGCCGCCCGGCCTGTCGGTGTTCGGCACCCATGTCGGCGACCTGGCGTCGCTGCTGCCGTGGCCCGCCGACCGCGTCTCCACCGGCACCGCGTTCGGCGACCCGGCCCGCGCCCGGAGGTCCGCGATCGGGGAGGCCGTCGAGCGGTACTGCGGCAACTTCGTCCCGGACGCGCTCGCGCGGGCGACCCACGCGGAGCTGGTGGAGGCGGGCCGCCGGGCGGTCGACCCGGCGGACCTGGCGCTGTACTCGGCCGCCCAGTACGCCGAGCCCGGCTGCCCCTTCGTCCCGTTCACGCCCGACCTGCCGGTCCTGTGGACGACCGGCGCCACGCTGCCAGGCGAGGAGCCCGTGCACGTCCCGGCGTCCCTCGTCTACATCAACTACCACCAGCCGCCCCGCACCGCCGAGCCCGTCACGAACTTCGTCATGCTCGCCGGGATCGCCGCCGGCACCGACGACCGGATGGCCCGCACCGCCGCGCTCGAGGAGATCATCGAGCGGGACGCCACCGTGATCTGGTGGGCGAACCGGCTGCCCGCCCGCCCCGTCGACGTCGCGCACCCCCGGCTGGCGCCGCACCTCACCCCGGTCCCCGAGGCCGGGCCCGGCTGGGCCGCCGCCACCGGCGTCGACTCGCCCTGCCGCTACCGCGTCGTCGCGCTCCCCACCGTCTTCGACGTCGCCGTCCTCGGCGTCCTGCTGGACGACCCCGAGCACCGGATCAGCGTGCTCGGCGTCGCCGCCCGGCCCGACCCCGCCGGCGCCGCCCTCAAGGCGCTCGCCGAGGCCGTGACCCTGCGCCGCTACGCGCTCGGCCTGCTCGACCCGGACGGCGACATCTGGGTGTCGGCGCGGGACGGAACGATCCCGATCGAGTTCTTCCATCCGCACCGCCCCGACCGCCGCTACGCCGACTCCTACCGCGCGGACTTCCGCGACGTCGCCGACCTGTCCTGCCACAGCCAGATCTGGCTCGACCCCCGGATGCGGCCTCACCTCGCCCCCATCACCGGGCCCGGCGACCCGATCGGGCTGGACGAGCTGCCCCGCGTCACCGGCGACCCCTACCGCGCCTACCTGGAGCGGCTCGCGGGCGCCGGGCTGACCGCCCACGCCGTCGACGTCACCACCCCCGACGTCGCCGCGCTCGGGCTGCGCGCCGCCCGCGTCGTCGTGCCCGGCGCGTACTCCAACGCCCCGGCGGCGTTCCCGTTCCTCGGCGGCGCCCGGCTCCGCACCGACCCGGTGCGGCTCGGCCTGCGCACCGCCCCGACCCGCGACGACGAGCTCAACCTCGTCCCGCTGCCGCACACGTGACCGCCCCCGACGACCGCTGCGGGGTCGTGACCGGGATCGGGCACGGCCGCTCCCACGGCGTCCTGCACACCGCCACCGCCGCCCTCGCCGCGACCGGCGGGCACGCGCTTCCGCTCGGCAACCCGTCCACCGGCGGCACGTCCTGGACCTCGCCCGGACGGGCCGCGCGGCGCGCGCTCGGCGAGGCCGTCGAACGGTACGCCGGCCACCTCGTCGACCCCGCCCGGCTGCACTGGGCCGCCGCGCCCGCCGACGCCGTCGACGTCGCCGCCCTCGCCCTGTACCGCGACGGGCAGCACGCCCGGCCCGGCTTCCCGTTCCACGGCCTGAGGCCCGGCCGCAAGCGCGCCTGGGTCGAGGGCCGCACCGACGGCGGCCGGCGCCGCCTGGTCCCCGCCTCGCTCGTCTGGCTCGCCCCGGGCCCGCACGCGGCGGAAGGGCCGGTCGGCGCGGTGCCGCACCTGCCGATCGCGGCCGGCATCGCCGCCGGGGACACGCCCGGCCGGGCCCGCGCGGCGGCGCTCGCCGAGGTCGTGGAACGGCACGCGCTCGCCACCGCCTGGTACTCCGGGAGCCGGTTCCCCGCGCTCCCCCCGCAGCCGGTGCCGCCGCCGGACGGGGCGGAGCTGACCTGGCGGGCCGTCCCGAACCTCGTCGGCGCGCCCGTCGTCGCCTGCGCCGCCCGGTCCGGAGACCGGCTCGCGCTCGGCTGCGCCCTCGTCCCGGACGCCACCGACCCCGTCGCCGCGGCCGGCCGCAAGGCCGCCGCCGAGGCGCTCGTCTCCCTCGACGCGGTGGACGCCGTGCACACGGGCGTGCCGGACTGGTCGGCGGTGCTCCGCCCCGTCCGGCCCGACCGCCGCTACGCCGACTCCTACCGGCCCGACCTCGCCGACGCGACCGACCTGGTGTGCACGCTGCAGCTCCTCGCCGACCCGCGCGTCGCCGGCGCAGCCGCCGCCCGCCTCGCCGGGGGCCGGCCGCGCGGCCGGTGGCGCCCCGGCCCCGTCGACCTCGGCGCGCGCCTGCGCGCGCACGGCCTCGAGCCGGTGACCGTCGACATCACCCCGCCGGACCTCGCGCCGTCCGGCTGGTCCGTCGCCCGCGTGCTCGTGCCGGGCCTGCGCTCGGTCGGGCCCGCCGCCTTCCCGTTCCTCGGGGACGGCGCCGAACCGCTGCCCCCGGCACCGGAGCGGCTGCCCCTCCCGCACGTCTGAACCCCCAGAGATAAGGAAGAACCGCGTGAACAGAACGGCCGCCCTCGTCCCGGCCCTGGCCCTCGGCCTGACCCTCGCCGCCTGCGGATCCGGCGGATCCGGCGGATCCGGCGGGGACGAGGCGGACGCCGCGCCCGCCGCGCCCGTGACGATCGGCAACTGCGGGGCGTCCTACACCTACGCCAAGGCGCCCGAGCGCGTCGTCACCTCCAGCACGGTCGCCACCGAGGTGATCCTCGCCCTCGGCCTGCGGGACCGGCTGGCGGGCACCGTCGCCGCCAAGGACATCGTCCCCGAGCACGCCGCGGCGCTGCGGGGCGTCAAGGTCATCGCGGAGAAGGCGTTCCCGCCCCCGTCCAAGGAGGTCGTCTACTCCGCGAACCCCGACCTCGTCGTCAGCGGCTACCCCGACGACTACGCGGAGAAGGCCATGGGGGACCGCGCCGTCCTGCGGAAGGAGGGCGTCAACACCCACCTGCTGTCGGCCAACTGCCCCGGCCGCGACGCGAAGCTCGACGACGTCCACACCGACATCACCGACCTCGGGAAGGTCTTCCGCGCGGAGCGGGCGGCCGCCGCGCTCGTCGCCCGGCTGAAGAAGGACGCCGCGGCCGTCAGGCCGGTCACCGGAGCGCCGAAGGTGTTCGACTACGCGGGAGGCACGGACAAGCCCGCCACCGCCGGGTCCCGGGCGCTGATCGACGACCTCATCGCCCGCGCCGGCGGGACGAACATCTTCCCCGAGGTCACCTCCTACAAGCAGGTCGCCTGGGAGGAGGTCGTGAAGCGGAACCCGGACGTCATCGTCGTCGAGGACCAGGCGTTCGAGCCCGCCGCGAAGGCGATCGCGTTCATGAAGGCGTTCGGGCCGCTGAAGGACGTCACGGCGGTGAAGGAGAACCGGTTCGTCGTCATCCCCGTCAACGACACCCAGCCGGGCGTCCGCGGCCCCCGCGCCCTGCGGACGCTGGTCGCGGGATTCGGCAGGTGACCACGCCGCACGCCGTGGGACGGCCCGCGCGCCGCCCCACGGCGTCCGGCGCCGTCACCGTGCTCGGCGCCCTCCTGGCCGTGTCCATGGTGGCCGCGGTGGGGCTCGGCCCGGTGTCCATCCCGTTCGCCGACGTCGCCCGCATCATCGGCCACCACTGGGCGCCGTTCCTGGTGGAGTCCGCGCCCGGGGGACCGCAGGCCGTCATCGTCCTCGACCTCCGGGTGCCCCGCGTGCTCCTCGGAGCGGTGGTGGGCGCGGGCCTGGCCGTGGTGGGCGCCGTCATGCAGGCCGTCCTGCGCAACCCGCTCGCCGACCCCTACCTGCTGGGGGCGAGCTCGGGGGCGTCCTTCGGCGCGGTGTGCGTGCTCATCGCGGGCTTCGCCCCGCTCGGGGTCCTCTCCCTGCCGGTCGCGGCGTTCGCCGGGGCGATCGGCGCGTTCGCCCTGGTCCTCGCCCTCGCCGGAGGGCGCGGCCGGCTCGCGCCGACCCGCCTCGTCCTCGCGGGGGTGGCGGTGTCGGCGTTCATCGAGGCGGCCACCCACTACCTGGTGCTGACCTCCCCGGACAAGGAGGTGCGTTCCGCCATGTTCTGGACGCTCGGCGGGCTCGGCGGCACCCAGTGGCGGGACATCGGCGTCCCCGCCCTGGTCGTCGCCGGTGGCCTCGCCTGGTTCTCGGCCCGAGCCGCCCGGCTGAACGCGCTGGTCCTCGGCGACGAGGGCGCCACCGGCCTCGGCCTGGAGGTGGACCGCTTCCGCCGCCGGCTGGTCGTCGGCTGCGCCCTCGTCGTCGGCGCCGTCGTGGCCGTCAGCGGCGGCATCGGGTTCGTCGCGCTCATGGTGCCGCACGCCGTCCGGATGGCGGCCGGCGGCGACAACCGGCTCGTGCTGCCCGTCAGCGCGCTGACCGGCGCGATCCTGCTCGTCTGGGTGGACGTCGCCGCGCGCACGCTGCAGCGTCCCGACGAGATCCCGGTCGGCATCATCACCGCGATCATCGGCGTGCCGTTCTTCCTCCTGCTGCTGGTCAGGACCGACCGGGGGGAGCACCCGTGAAGCCCGCCGCCCTCCGCGTCGACGGCCTCGGCTGGGCCCCCGCGCGGCTCGCGGACATCACGCTCCGGGTCGAGCCGGGCGAGACCGTCGGCCTCCTCGGGCCGAACGGCAGCGGCAAGTCGAGCCTGCTGCGCTGCGTCTACCGGCGGATCCGTCCCGGCAGCGGCACCGTCCTGGTCGACGGCGCGGACGTCTGGCGCACCCCCGCCCGCGAGGTGGCGCGCACCATCGCGGCCGTCACCCAGGACGCCCCCGCCGACCCGGACACCACGGCCGAGCAGATCGTCGCACTGGGCCGCCTCCCGTACCTCGGCGCCCTCGGCCGCCTGGACCGCCACGACCGCCGCCTGATCCACGACGCCATGGACCGCTGCGACGTGGCGTCCCTGGCGGGCCGCCGCATGGCCACCCTCTCCGGCGGCGAGCGCCAGCGCGTCCAGGTGGCCCGCGCCCTGGCCCAGCGCCCCCGCCTCCTCGTCCTGGACGAACCCACCAACCACCTCGACCTGCACCACCAGGTGGAGCTGTTCGGCCTCCTCGCGGACCTGGACGCCACCGTCCTCGTGGCCCTGCACGACCTCCAGCTCGCGGCGGCGGCCTGCGACCGCCTCGCCGTCCTGCGGGCCGGCCGCCTGGTGGCCGAGGGCACCCCGCACGCCGTGGTGACCCCCGCCCTCCTCACCGACGTCTACCGCGTCGCCGCGGACGTGACCCCCGGCCCCGACGGCAACCCCCAGATCGCCCTCAGGCTCCCGCGCCGCACGGGGCCGCCCCGCGAGGGGCCGGGGAATGCCGGTGCGGAATGAGGCCGCATCCGGACGCGGGAAGGTTCGTGCGGTTTCGGTTGAGCCGGGGAGGCGATGGGGACGTGTCATCGGGTATGGGAATCCTTCTTCGTGTTCTGGTGGCCGCCGGGCTCGCGGTCGACGCGTGGGTGCACTGGCGGTTCGCGCCCGACATGGCCCCCGGCCCCAACGCCCCCGGCGGCACCATCGCGGGCGACGACCTGTTCCGCGCGCAGGCGATCGTGGCGGTCGTCGCCGCGGTCCTCGTCCTGGCGTGGGCGAGCAGGTGGACGTACGCGTTCGCGTTCGTGGTCGCCGCAAGCGCCGCGGGCGCCGTCGTCCTCTACTACTACGTGGACGTCGGGCGGCTGGGCCCCATTCCGGCCATGCACGACCCGTCCTGGTACGCGGACAAGACGATCAGCCTCGCGGGGGAGGTCGTGGCCGCGCTCGCCGCGGCGGTCGGCTTCCTCACCGCCGGTGCCGGGAGGCGGGAGCGCAGCGCGGACCCGGTCCACTGAGACGCGGGTCTCGCTTTCCCGGGCGCCGGCGCCGCCGCGACCGATGCCAGAGTGGCGTCATGACAGTCGATGAGCGGACGCCGGGCGCCTCCGGGACCACCGACGAGACCGCCCTGTTCGAACGGGACGGCTCCCGCATCGTGCCGAGGGACCGGGCGCGCGGTCCCTGGCGCCGCGACGCGCTGCACGGCGGCGCCGTCGCCGCCCTGCTGGCGTCGGCGGTCGACGTACCGGCCTCAGCACCGCCGTCCTCTACGACGCGGCCGGACGCCTGGGCCAATCCGCCCAGGCCCTGATCGTCGAGCCGCGCGGGCGATGAGTTCCGGACGCGCTACCGGTCTGTACGGGCATGACGACACATCTGCTTCAGCTGCCCGAGGTCGATCTCGCCTATGACGTCCGCGGCCCGCTTCCGGCCACCGACGGGCGCCCGCCGCTACTCATGATCGGCCAGCCCATGGACGCCGCCGGCTTCGCCGTGCTGGCGTCGCTCTTCCCCGACCGGACGGTGGTCACCTACGACCCGCGCGGACTCGGCCGCAGCACCCGCAAGGACGGGCGGGTCGACCACGTGCCCGAGACCCAGGCCGCCGACCTGCACGCCCTGATCGAGGCGCTGGGCGCCGGACCGGTCGAGATCTTCGCCAGCAGCGGCGGCGCGATCACCGCCCTCGCCCTCGTGACGGCGCACCCCGGGGATGTGACCACACTGGTCGCGCACGAGCCGCCGCTCATCCACGTCCTGCCCGACGCGGAGGCGGTCGAGCGCGCCCGAGCCGCGGTCCGGGACGTCTACGAGGCCAAGGGGTGGGGCGCCGGAATGGCGGCCTTCATGGCGATGACCTCGTGGAAGGGCGAGCTCACCGACGAGTACTTCGCGGAACCCGCGCCGGATCCCGCCGCCTTCGGGATGCCGGCCGAGGACGACGGCGAGCGCGGCGACCCGCTGCTGTCCGACCGGTCGTGGGCGGTCAGCGCCTACCGGCCCGACGTGGCCGCGCTGACCGCCGCGCCGACCCGGCTCGTGATCGCCGTGGGCGAGGAGTCGCTCGACGTCTTCACCGGCCGGACGTCGGCGGCGACGGCCGAACTGCTCGGCCAGGAGGCGACGGTCTTCCCCAGCCACCACGGCGGCTTCCTGGGCGGCGAGTACGGCTACGCCGGGCAGCCCGAGGCCTTCGCCCGCAAGCTCCGCGAAGTGCTCGACGCCGGCCGCTAACGGGTGTCCTCGTTCCCGGGCGCCCTGCCCGCCGGGCCGGACGCACGGCCCCAGCGGCGCATGGACGCGTAGGCGACGCCGATGCCGGCGGCCACGGGCCAGGCGATGGCGCCGCCGGCGGCCAGCGCGCCGAGGCCCATGTAGACCGGCAGGCCCTTCTTCGCGGGCAGCACCCGTCCGGCGACGGCGAACGGCGTGCTGGCGGCGGTGATGACGGTGCGCGGGATGGTCACGGTCAGGTTCTCGGACTCCCGGCCCTGCCGCCCGCCCACCGTCCCCGGAGCGCCCGTGCGCGCCGGCCGGGCGGCCCGCGGTTTCGGGGTGCCCTGCGGTTTCGCGGTGGCCCGGCTCTTCGACGTGGGCTGGGTCTTCGCCCGGGGCTTCGCGGTGCCCTGTGTCTTCGTGACGCGTGTCTTCGCGGTGCCCTGTGTCTTCGTCGCGCCCTGCGTCTTCGCGTTGCGGGAACTCTGCGTGCTCTTCGGACGAGAGCCGGACGATCGGGCGGTCTTGGTGGCCATGTCCCATCTCCTGATGGTCGCGGGCAGGATCACAGGACCTACCCCGAATTCGGCCGGAAGCACGGCCTCCGATCGACGGTGTCATCGCAGCTCAGCCGGGTAGTGGCCCACTGCATCGGCCACGGCAGTGAGGATCTTCGATGGGGCTGCTCCGCTCGGCGCTGGCGTTGGCGCCCAGGGCCGCGGCGACCGCCGCCGCCCTGCCCGCGCAGGCCGTCCGCGCCCTTCCGGAGGCGCTGCCCCGCCTGCAGGACGCCCTGCCCGACGCGGACGCGCTGCGCGGGCTTCCCGGGCTGCCGGCCCGCGCGGAACTCGCGAACCTGTTCGGCTCGCGGGGCCAGCGCCGGGTATGGGCCCGGCACGGCCGCGCCTACATCGAGGTCAAGGGGCTCGCGGCGCGGTCCGACACGACCGCGCAGACCGCGGTCGCCGCGGCGGTGCGGCGGCTGGACGGGGTGAACTGGGCCGAGGTCAACGCCGTCACCGGGGAGATCCTCACCGCCTTCGACGAGTCCAGGATCAGCGTGGAGCGCCTGGTCGAGACGATCGAGGCGGTCGAGGAGACCCGTGAGACGGGCGGCCTGGCGGGCACCGCCGAGCCGTTCCCCGGGCACGGGCATCCCGCCGACCGCGCCCCGATCACCGCCGAGTCGATCGCGCTCGCCGCCGACTGCACGGCGTTCGCGCTGGCGGTCGCGGGCCGCGTCGCCCGCTGGCCGAAGCTGCCGCGCGGCACCCGGGCGGCCGTCGCCCTGGTCGACGCGCAGCCGAGGCTGCGCCGGGTGCTGGCGGCGAGGCTCGGCGGGCACGGCGCCGACCTGATGCTCGCGATGGCCAACGCGGCCATGCACGGGATGACGCAGGAGCCCGGGACCCTCGCCGTGGACGCCCTCTACCGGGGCGTCCTGCTGGCCGAGCTGGCCGAGCGCCGCTCCGTCTGGAACCGCCGCGAGCAGGACCTGTGCTCGGGCGGGCTGCCGACCGAGGCCGCGCCGCGCGGCCCCCGCCCCTGCCCGCTGCCCCCGGGCCCCGTCGAGACCTACTGCGAGCGGTCCGCCCCGGCCGCGTTCGCGGGCGCCGCCGGGATGCTGGCGCTGAGCAGGTCACCGCGCATGGCCGCCGACATCCTCCTCGCCGCGGTGCCCAAGGCCGCCCGGGTCGGCCGCGAGGGCTTCGCCGCCACCCTGGGACGCGACCTCGGCCGGCGCGGCGTCGTCCCGCTGCAGGGCTCGGCCTACCGCAGGCTCGACCGGATCACCGCGGTCGTCCTCGACTCCGCCGTCCTGTGCGGCGACGGCCTGCAGATCCTCGACGCCGACGAGCCCGGCGCGTGGCGGACGGCCGCCCGCCTGCTCGCCGCCGACCCCGGCCTCACCGAGCGGCCCGACGCCGAGGGCCGGCGGCTGAGACGGACGGACCCCGGCAGTCCCGACGACCCGGCCGGGCTGCGCATGGAACTGGCGGACGCGGCGGGCACCGTACTGGGCCGGGTCCGCGTCGGGTGCAGGGTCGACCCCCTGGCGGACGCGGTGCTGGGCGCCGCCCGCGAGTCCGGCGTCCGGGTGCTGCTCACCGAACACGCCGCCACCGCCGAACTGATCTCGCTCGCCGACGACGCCCTCGGGCCCGAGCTCCCGCTGTCCGAGCACATCCTCGCCCTTCAGGGCGCGGGGGAGGCGGTGCTGCTGGCCACCACCGCCGACACCGAGGCGGCGCTGGCCGCCGACGTCGGCGTCGCGGTGCTGGGGCACGGCCCGTCCGCCTGCTGGGGCGCGGACCTGGTGTGCGGGCCGGGACTCGGGCACCT
Source organism: Spirillospora albida (assembly GCF_000718255.1). Classification (GTDB taxonomy): domain Bacteria; phylum Actinomycetota; class Actinomycetes; order Streptosporangiales; family Streptosporangiaceae; genus Spirillospora; species Spirillospora albida. The sequence continues at coordinate 79,579 of NZ_JOFJ01000014.1, read as the reverse complement.
GTGGCGGATCCTCGGCGCGCTCGGCCCGGCCAGGGAGGCGAGCCGGCGGTCCGTGCGGATGGCGCTCGGCGGCACGTCGCTCGGCGCGCTGCTCGTCGTCAACGGGCGGCGCGGCACCGCCCCGTACACCCTCGCCCCCGTCCACAGCGCCGCCCTGATCGCGCTGGTCACCGGGGTGGTGTCGGCGCGGCGGCTGGCGGCCCGGCGCGACCCCGCCCCGGCGCCGCGCGTCGCCTGGCACGCCATGGACCCCGACACCGCCCTCGACCGCGCCGCCGCGCTGCGGACCGGCGAGCCCGAGGCCCCGGCCGCGAGGCGCCCGCCGCCGGGCCCGATCCGGGTGCTGGCCGACGTCGGCGCGGCCGTCGGGCACGAGCTGCGCGACCCGCTGACGCCCGTTCTCGTACTGGGCGCGGCCGCGTCCGCGATCGTCGGCTCGGGGGTCGACGCGGCCCTGGTCGGCGGCGTCACCGCGGGCAACGCCGCCATCAGCGGCGTGCAGCGGATGCGCGCCGAGCGGGCGCTGCGCACGCTGCTGCTCGGGCAGCGGCCGCCCGCCCGGCGGCTGCGGGACGGGGTCCCGCCGCCGGAGCCGTCCGAGGGCGGGCTCAACGGGTCGACCGGCGCCGACGACGAGATCTGGGAGACCGTGCTGGCCGCCGACCTGCGGCCCGGCGACGTCATCGCGCTCCGCCCGTCCGACGTCGTGCCCGCCGACGCCCGGCTGCTGGAGGCGGCCGACCTCGAGGTGGACGAGGCGAGCCTGACCGGCGAGTCGCTGCCGGTGGCCAAGTCCGTCGACGCGACCCCGGGCGCGGACCTCGCCGACCGGACCTGCATGGTCTTCGAGGACACCACCGTCCTCGCCGGGCAGGCCCACGCGGTCGTTGTCGCGACCGGCGCCGCCACCCAGGCCGGACGGGCCGCCGCGCTGGCGGGCAAGGCGCCGCCGCCGAGCGGAGTGCAGGTCCGGCTCAACGAGCTGACGCGGGTCGCGATGCCGGTGACCGGGCTCAGCGGCGCCCTCGTCACCGCCCTCGCGTTCGCCCGCGGCGTCTCGATCCGGCAGGCGGTGTCGTCCGGGGTGTCGGTGGCCGTCGCCGCCGTCCCCGAGGGGCTGCCGCTGGTCGCGACCGTCGCGCAGCTCGCCGCCGCCCGCCGCCTGTCGCGGCGCAACATCCTGGTGCGCAGCTCCCGGACCCTCGGCACGATGGGCCAGGTCGACACCCTGTGCTTCGACAAGACCGGAACCCTCACCGAGGGGCGGCTGGGCGTCGCCCGGCTCAGCGGGCCGAAGACCGAGGTGGCGGCGGACTCGCCCGCGGGCCGCAGGCTCCTCACCGCCGGGGCGCGCGCCTGCCCGCAGGTCGACGAGGCGGCCGATCTGCGGCACGCCACCGACCGGGCGGTGCTGACCGCCGCCCGCGAGACCGCCGGGGACGACGCGGACTGGACGCTGCTGCACGAGACGCCGTTCGAGCCCAGCCGGGGGTTCGCGGCGGCGGTCGGGACGGCGGGGGACCGGCCGTGCCTCGCCGTCAAGGGCGCCCCCGAGGTGGTGCTGGAGCGCTGCACGCGGGTGGTCTCGGGGAACGGCACCCGCCCGCTGACCGACGCGGGGCGCCGGGACGCGCGCCGCACCCTGCGGCGCCTCGCCGAGGACGGGCTGCGCGTGCTGGCCGTCGCGGAGGCGTCGCCCTCCCGCGACGACATCGCCGACGGCGACCGGCTCGGCGACCTGGTGGAGTCGGCGGAGCTCGCGCTGACCGGCTTCATCGGCATCGCGGACGCGCCCCGCCCCGCCGCGGCGGGGGCCATCGACCGGCTCACCCGGGCCGGCATCCGGGTCGCGATGATCACCGGGGATCATCCGGCGACCGCCCAGGCCATCGCCGCCGACCTCGGCATCCCCGCGCCGGACCGGGTGCTGACCGGCGCCGAGCTCGACCGGCTCCCGGACGCCGAGCGCACCGCCCGGATCGCCGAGACGTCCGTCTTCGCCCGGGTCGGGCCCGAGCACAAGGTCCGCATCGTCCAGTCGCTGCAGCGCGCGGGACGCACGGTCGCGATGACGGGGGACGGCGCCAACGACGCCGCCGCGATCCGGCTGGCCGACGTCGGCATCGGGCTCACGGCGGGCGACTCGCGCGCCGCCCAGTCGGCCGCCGACCTCGTCCTGCGCGGCGGCGACCTGCCCGCGATCGTGGAGGCGCTGCTGGAGGGCCGGGCCCTGTGGGACAGCGTCCGCAACGCGGTGTCGATCCTCGTCGGCGGCAACGCGGGCGAGATCGCCTTCACCGTCTACGGGACGGCCCTCGGCGGCCGTTCCCCGCTGACCACCCGGCAGCTGCTGCTGGTCAACACCCTCACCGACATGATGCCCGCGCTGGCGGTGGCGCTCGCGCCGCCCGGCGGCGACCGCGAGGACGGCACCGGGCCGTCGGGCGGCGCGACCGTGCGCCGCGGCCCGCTGGCCGACCCGCTGCACGAGGCCATCGCGGTGCGCGGCGCGGTCACCGCGATGGGCGCCGTCCTCGCCTGGCACGCGGGCCGGTTCACCGGACGCGGCCGGCGGGCCGCGACGATGGGCCTCGCCGCGCTGGTCCTCACGCAGCTCCTGCAGACCCTCCAGGCCGGGTGGCGCAGCCCGGCGGTCCTGGTCACCTGCGGCGCCTCGACGCTGCTGCTGGCCGCCGTCATCGAGACCCCGGGCGTGAGCCGCTTCTTCGGCTGCACTCCGCTCGGCCCGGCCGCCTGGGCCATGGTCCTGTCCGCCGCCGCGGGGGCCGCCGCCGCGTCCTTCGCCGTGCCCCGCGCCCTGCGCGCCCTGTCCCTCGTCCGCGAGGAGCCCACCGCCCCCACCGCCTGAGCCGGGCCGGGGACGAACGCCCCCCGGCCCGGAGCGGATGGCCTCTGGAGGGTCGCCGGAGGTCCCGTCGGGCAGGTGGTTCGATCCGCGGGGGCCGCGCCCCAAGGCGTACACCGACGGGATCTGGGCGTTCCACCTGCGGCCCCTGCCGGACGGCGGGACGCGCCTCGTCGTCCGGACCCGGGGGCGCGGTGAGCCCGCGATCGCGGACCGCCTCGCCGGGTGGCTGTTCGGCGAGCCCGCGCACCGCCGAGCCGGGCACCGGCCGGGTCTCACCGGTTCGAGAGGACCTCCGCGGCGCCGCCCGCCGTGGCGGCCGCGGCCCTCCTGGCCCGGACGGCCTTGGCGGCGGCGTCCGCGAGCAGGACGGCCGGGATCACGCCGAGGGCGACCAGCCAGCCGAGCAGCGACGGGAACCCGCCACCGAGCACGTCGGCGACCGGCGGCACGCCGAGGAAGACGAACATCAGCACCAGGTCGATCCCGGCCGCCCCCAGCAGCAGCGGGTTGCCCTTCCAGCCGAGGCGCCCGGCCCACCGCGACTCGCTGCGGCAGGAGAACGCGGCGGCCATCTGCCCGAGCATCACGGTGGCGAACGCGGTGCCGGACGCGGTGAACAGCAGGCCGGCGGAGGGCGTCTCGCCCCAGCTCCAGCCCCCGGCGAGCAGGACGGCGGCGAACGCGGCCATGGTCACGGCCGCCTCGACGGGACCGAGGACGCCGAAGGCCCGGCCGAGCACGCCGCGGTCGATCAAGCGGTCCCTGCGGGCGCGGCCCTCCATCGTGCGCGGCCCGGCGGGTTCGGCCCCCAGCGCGAGAGCGGGCAGGATGTCGGTGCCGATGTCCAGCGCGAGGATCTGCAGCACGCCGAGCGCGAGGGGGAGCTGCCCGCCGGTCGCCGCCCACGCCACGAACGGCACCAGCTCGGCGACGTTGTCGGTGAGGTGGTAGGTCAGGAAGCGGCGGATGTTGGAGAAGGTCGCCCGGCCGAGCTCCACGGCGCCGACGATCGTGGCGAAGTGGTCGTCCAGCAGGACCAGGTCCGCGGCCTCGCGGGCGACGTCGGTGCCGGACGCGCCCATCGCCACCCCGATGTCGGCCTGCCGCAGCGCCGGGCCGTCGTTGACGCCGTCGCCGGTCATCGCCACCACGTGCCCGCGTGCCTGCAGGGCCTTGGCGATCCGGAGCTTGTCCTCGGGGGTGACGCGGGCGACGACGACGCCGTCGCGGTCCAGCAGGCGTCCCAGCTCGACCTCGTCGTCCGGCAGCTCGGCGCCCGTCACCACCAGGGCGTCCGGGCCCGCCAGCCCGACCTCGGCGGCGATGGCGCGGGCCGTCGCCGGATGGTCTCCGGTGATCATGGCGAGCCGGATGCCCGCCCGGTGGCAGGACGCGATGGCGCCGGCGACGTCGTCCCGGGGTGGGTCCTCCAGCCCGACCAGCCCCAGCAGCGTCAGCTCGCGCTCCGCCCCGTCGGCGTCGGCGGGCAGGTCGTCCGGCAGGTCCTCGGGCCGGCGGACGGCGACCGCGAGGACGCGCAGGCCCCGCCCGGTCATGGCGGCGAGGGCGTCCTCGGCGCCGGGCACGGGCGCGCAGCGCGGCAAAACCGCGTCGGGGGCGCCCTTGACGTGGAGTCCGCTGCCGGTGAGGGAGGACGACCTGCGGCGCTGCGGGTCGAAGGGGTAGCGGCGCTCTTCGGCCTCGTCGGGCAGATCGGCTCCGGCCCGGAGCGCGAGGGTGTGCAGGGCCGCCTCCATCGGGTCGCCGACCGCCCGCCAGTGGCCGTCCTGGAGCCGGGCCCGCCCGGTGGAGCAGCGGTAGGCGCTGACGGCGAGCCTGCGGACCGCGTCGACGGCGTCGGGCCCGCCGGCCAGCCGGCCTTCGGCGGAGTACCCGCTGCCCTCCGCGGTCACCGTCCCCGACGGCGTCCAGATCCGCACGGCCGTCATCTCGTTGCGCGTCAGCGTGCCGGTCTTGTCGGTGCAGATGAACGTGGTGGAGCCCAGGGTCTCCACCGCCTCCAGCCGCCGGACGAGCGCGTTGCGTCCGGCCATCCGCTGCGCGGCGCGGGCCAGGGACAGCGTCACGGTCGGCAGCAGCCCCTCCGGCACCAGCGCGACGGTCACGCCCACGGCCAGCAGGAACCCCGTGCCGGGCTCCAGCCCGATCAGCACGGCGGCGCCGAAGAACGTCGCGCCGACCGCGACCGCGATCACCGCGACGGTCAGCACGACCCGGTGCAGCTGGAGCGCCAGCGGGCTCGGGCGCCTGCGCGCGGAACGGGTCAGGGCGGCGATGCCCGCCAGCCGGGTCCGGCTCCCCGTCGCGGCCACGCGGGCCTCGCCCTCGCCCTCGGTCACGAACGTCCCCGCGTGCACGGGAGCGCCGGTCTCGGGCCGCACCGGCACGCTCTCGCCCGTGAGCATCGATTCGTCGACCGCCAGGGAGTGCGCCTCCAGGAGCTCGAGGTCGGCGGAGACCCGGTCGCCCGCCTCCAGCAGGACGACGTCCCCCGCGACGAGGCCCATGGTGTCGATCACCGTGCGGTGCCCGTCCCGGCGGACGGCCACCCGCGCCGGCAGCAGCTCGCGCAGGCGCCGGCCCGCCCGCTCGGCGCGGTACTCCTGGGCGAACGCGAAGACGCCGTTGAGAACAACGACGACGGCGATGGCCACCGCGAGCTGCGGCATACCGCCCACATAGGCCAGCCCGGCCGCCGCCCACAGCAGCAGCGCGAAGAAGTGCACCATCTGCCTGGCCAGCGACACCAGGGGAGAGGGAGGCCGCTCGGCGGGCAGCGCGTTCGGCCCGTCCCGCCGCAGCCTGGCGGCGGCCTCGTCCGACGTCAGCCCCCGACGGGCGGGCGGCGTCGTCGTCATCGTGGCCATGGGACCAGCCTCTTCCCGTCCCCGGGGCGTACGTAGGGGCGCAAGCCCCGGTCCGGACGGGACCTTCGGCATGGTCGCCGGAGTTCCGGGGACCTTCGACCCTGACGCGCTCTTTCCACCGGGCGCACAGTCGAAGGTGGCGGCGACACGGACCTCGAGGAGGGGCCATGAAGGCGAACGTGGGCGACTGGGTGATCGTCCGAGGGCACCACGTGGGGGAGCCCGACCGCAAGGCACTGATCGTCGAGGTGCACGGCGGCGACGGCGAGCCACCGTACGTGGTCGAGTGGGACGACGGGCACAGCAGCACCTTCTTCCCCGCCGCGGACGCCGTGATCGAACGGCACCGGGAGTCCAGGTCCCACTGACCCGGACGGCGACGAGACCATCGCCCGGCGCCCCGCCGCGGGCGGACCAGTGAGGAGGCATCATGCCCGATCTGATCGTGGTCGGAACCGACGGATCCGACTGCGCGGACCTCGCCGTCGACTGGGCCGCCGGCGAGGCCGTGCGGCGCGGCGGGCGCCTGCACATCGTCCACGCCGTGGAGGGGTGGCCGCTCAAGGTCCCGCGCCTCGCGCCGCCCGACGCGGGGGAGCGTGTCCGCCGTGCGGGCCTCAGGGTCCTCGAGGACGCGGAGCGTCGCGTCCGGACGCGCCACCCCGCACTGGAAACCACCACCGCCCTCGCCACCGAGGACACCGCCGCCGCCCTGCGGAAACAGTCGGAGGGCGCGTTCGAGCTCGTGCTGGGCAGCCGAGGGCACGGCGGATTCGCGGACCTGCTGCTGGGCTCCACCGGCCTGAAGGCGGTCGCCCACTCCGAGATCCCGGTCGTCATCGTGCGGGGGGAGACCGACGATCGGGGCGAGGTCGTCGTCGGGCTGGACCTGGACCGGAACCCCGGGAACTCCCTGCGGTACGCGTTCGAGACCGCGTCCGTCCGCGGGGCCCGCCTCCGGATCGTGCACGCCTGGCAGGTCTACCCGACCGCCGCCGAGGTCGGGGCCACCCCGGACGTGGAGACGATGGAGGCGGAGCTGCGCTCGCGCGTCGCCGCGGCGTACGCGCCGCTGCGCGACCACCACCCCGGCGTCGACGCGGTCGACGAGGTGGTGCTGGAGCATCCGGTGACCGCGCTGGTGAACGCCTCGCGCAACGCCTGCCTGGTCGTCGTCGGCGAGCATCCGCACAGCCGGGTCATGCCCCGGTTCTGGTCCGTCGGGCACGGCACGGTCCACCACGCGCGGTGCCCCGTCGCGGTCGTCCCGGACCCGGGCTGAGGAGGGGGCGCCGCCATATCGCCCCCGGGGGCCGCGGACGGCCGGGGCGGCTCGCGCCGAGGACCGCCGTCCCGAGCCCGGGGGCCCTTCGGCCGCTGCACCTTCCGCTGTTCTGGCTGCTGGAGTCGTTCCGGGGCTTCGGCCCGGCGACCCTCGTCGGGTTCCTGATCGGCATGTTCAGCGGCGCGGTCGTCCTCGCGTGGCTCTACGACCGCACCGGGAGCGTGCTGGCCGTGGCCTGCTGGCACGCGACCTACAACCTGGGCTCGGCCACCCTCGCCGCGCGCGGCGGCGTTGCCGCCGCGGTCACGACGGTGGTCATCGTCCAGGCCGTCGTACTGATCGTCCTGGAGGTCGTGCGCGGCGGCGGCGTGCTCGTCGCGCGGCGGGAGCAGCCCGCCCCGCGGTGACTGGGGCGCGCGTTCCGCCCTGACCGAACCGCGCCGGGAATGGGGGGACTTTTGACCCTTGGTCGTGGGTACGGAATGCGATGCCATGGAATGAGACCCCACGGCGAGGGGGTGGCACGGGTGTGCCTCGAACAGATCGGTCGGGTTTCGGCCCTGAGCGGGGACGGTACCGCCGTCGCGGTATTCGAGGGGATCGAGAGGTCGGTCTCCCTGGTCGTCCTGGACGCGGAGGGCGTCCCCTTGGCGCCCGGCGACTGGCTGGCCGCGCACAGCGGCATCGCGGTCCGCAGGCTCGGCGAGGACGAGGCCGCGGAACACCTGCGGTGGCGGCGGGAAGCGGACGGGCGGCTGCCATGACCCCCTGGGCGCGCGGAATCGGCATCGCCGTCGTCACGGCCGTGATCAGCGGGGTGGCGGTCTTCCTGAACGCGAAGGGCGTGCGGGCGGTGGGGGAGGCCACCGTCTACACCACCGCGAAGAACCTCGTCGCGGCCGTGGTCCTGATCCCGGTGGCGCTCGCCCTGCCGCGCGGCCAGGCAGGACGCGGGGCCCGGCTGCCGCGCAGCCCCGGCGTGCTCGCCGCCACCGCCGCCGTCGGGGTGATCGGCGGGAGCGTCCCCTTCGTCCTCTTCTTCGAGGGACTGGCGCGGGAGTCGTCCACGCACGCGGCGTTCCTGCAGAAGACCCTGGTGATCTGGGTGGCCCTGCTCGCCGTGCCCCTGCTGGGCGAGCGGCTCGGCGCGCCGCACGTCGCCGCCGTCGCCCTGCTGGTGGCGGGCCAGGCGGTCGCCGACGGGGGGCTCGCGGGCCTCCGGATCGGGACGGGCGAGACCTTGATCCTCGCGGCGACACTGCTCTGGGCGGTCGAGGTGATCGTGGTGAAGCGGCTGCTCGGGGAGGTGCCGCCGGTGTCGCTCGGCGCCGCCCGGATGGTGCTCGGGTCGCTGCTGCTCCTCGCGTGGGCGGCCGTCAGCGGCCGCTGGTCGACGCTGGCGGGACTGGACGCCGAGGCGTGGACGTGGGCGGCGGCGACCGGGCTGGTCCTCGCGGGATACGTCGCCTGCTGGTACTCGGCCCTCTCGCTCGCCCCGGCCGTGGACGTGACCGCGGTGCTGAGCGTCGCGGCACTGGTGACGGCCGCCCTGGCGGCGGCCGACACGGGACTCGCGCCCTCCGCCACCGAGACCGGCGGCCTGGCCATGCTCCTGACCGGCGCGGTGCTGGTCGTGCTGGCCGGGACGGCGCGGAGAAGGACACCTCCGGACGAGGCGGCGGCATGATCCCCGGGCCGGTGCTGTTCGCCCGGTTCGCCTTCCCGCCGAACCGGCTCGGGTACTGCGGTCCCGCCGACAGCGGCGCGGTCGGCGACTACGCCGAGGCGGGGGTCTGCGACCGGGGGCTCGTGGAGCTCGCCGCCGGATTCTCCGGGGCCTGGCCGTACCTGCGGCTCATCGCGGCGGCGTCGCGCATCGGCGACCCGCTGGACGCCCGGGTGGTCGGCGCCTACTGGATCGGCGGCCGACCCCTGGAGCGGGTGCGGCCCGCGCTGCTGGCCGCCCACCTGGAGGACAGGTTCCGGGCCCGCGCCGGCCGGCACTGGACCGACCTGGCGGCCCTGGCCATGGCCGGGGGCCGCCCCCACCACAACTTCCACGTGTTCGGCGTGTACCCGTGGGTCGGGCTCCTGCGCGCCGGGTTCGAGGGGGAGCCGCTGCGGGTCCTCGACCGCTGCCGCATCAGATGGGGACGGGTGACGGCCGTGGACGGCGCGACCGCGACCGTCCGCTCCCGGGCCCTGGAATGGAACGGGATCGGGCTGGCGCTCGGCGGTCCCCGGACCGAGCGGGTGCGGCAGGGACCCGGCGTGCGCGCCCTGCCCGGCGACGCCGTCGCCCTGCACTGGGACTGGATATGCCACCGGCTCGGCCCCCGGGGCCTGGCCCGGCTCCGCCACTACACCGCGGCCCAGCTCGCCGTGGTCAACGCCGCGCCCCGCCCGGCCCCGATCCTGGACGGGGCGGCGCGGCACGCCGGCGCCGGGGGACGTCCGGCGGCCCGGACGGGCCGTTCAGCACTGCCCGAGGGGAGGGCGAGCGGTGTCCGCTGAGGGTATGGGACGCGTCACGGCCGCCGAGGTGGCCCGGCATCCGTTCTTCCACGGGGTGGCCGGGAGCCGGGTCGCCCGGCTGGCGACGGCGGCGGCGGTCGAGGAGATCCCCGCCGGCCGCCGCATCTTCGAGGAGCACGAGGTCGCCGAGTACTTCTGGCTGCTGCGCTCCGGCACCGTCGCCCTGGACATGTCCGTTCCCGGCCGGGGAACGGTGATCGTGGAGACGCTGGCCGCCTCGTCCGTCCTCGGCTGGTCATGGCTGTTCCCGCCGCACCGCTGGCGGTTCGGCGCCGTGGCGACCGGGCCCGTGGACGCGCTGCGCTTCGACGGGCGCCTCGTCCGGACCTTCTGCGCCGCCGACCACGACCTCGGCTACGACCTCGCCATGCGGTTCGGGACGCTGATGCTGGACCGGCTGGCCGCCACCCGGATCCGCCTGCTCGACCTGTACGCCCGGCCGGGGGAGCGCCCATGACGCCCATGACGCCCGTCCCGTACCGGGTGGCCGCGCGCCGGGCCGACCTCGCCGACACGGTGACGCTCACGCTGGAACCCGTCGCCGAGCCCATCGCGGAACCCGCCCCCGGCCAGTTCACGATGATGTACGCGTTCGGGGTCGGGGAGGTGCCGATCTCGGTCAGCCGGACCGGTCCGGTGCTGGAGCAGACGGTCCGCTCGGTCGGCGCGGTCACCCGGGCGGTGTGCGCGACGGCGCCCGGCCGGATCCTGGGCCTGCGCGGCCCGTTCGGCACCGGCTGGGAACTGGACGCCGCGAAGGGCCGCGACCTGGTGCTGGCCGCCGGCGGGATCGGGCTGGCGCCGCTGCGCCCGCTCGTGCTGGCCGCGCTGGCCGACCGGGACGCCTACGGCCGGATCGCCGTCCTGATCGGCACCCGCACCCCGGACGACCTGCTGTTCGCGGCCGAGCTCGACGAGTGGCGCGCGCGGGGGGCGCAGGTGGAGGTCACGGTCGACCGCCCGGCCCCCGGCTGGTCCGGGCATGTCGGGCTGATCACCGGGCTGGTCGGCGCCGCCGACATCGAGCCCGCCCTCGCCGCCGCGTTCGTCTGCGGCCCGGAGATCATGATGCGGGTCACCGCGCAGGCCCTGATCGGCCGGGGGCTGCCCGCCGCCCATGTGCGGCTGTCGATGGAGCGCAACATGCGCTGCGGGCTCGGCTGGTGCGGGCACTGCCAGCTCGGCCCGCTGCTGATCTGCCGGGACGGCCCCGTCCTGCCGTACGAGCGGGTGCTCCCGCTCATGACCGTCAGGGAGCTGTGACCATGGCCCCGACCCTGGCGGTGTGGAAGTTCGCCTCCTGCGACGGCTGCCAGCTCACCCTGCTCGACTGCGAGGACGAGCTGCTCGCCCTCGCCGGGCGGGTGGAGATCGCGCACTTTTTGGAGGCGTCCGGCGCCGTGGGCGAGGGCCCGTACGACGTGTCGCTGGTCGAGGGGTCCATCACCACGCCCGCCGACCTGGACCGCATCCGGCACGTCCGCGCGGTGTCCCGGACGCTGATCACGATCGGGGCGTGCGCGACCGCCGGGGGAGTGCAGGCGCTGCGGAACTTCGCCGACGTCCGCGAGTTCGCCTCCGTCGTCTACGCCCGCCCCGAGTACATCGCGACGCTCGCCGAGTCGACCCCGATCGCGGCGCACGTCCCGGTCGACTTCGAGCTGCACGGCTGCCCGATCGACCGGCGGCAGCTCCTGGAGGTGCTGTCGGCGCACCTCACCGGCCGCAGGCCCGACGTCCCCGCGCACAGCGTCTGCTTCGAGTGCAAGAGCCGCGGCAACGTCTGCGTGATGGTCGCCCACGGCACCCCCTGCCTGGGCCCGGTGACGCACGCGGGCTGCGGCGCCATCTGCCCCGCCTACGGGCGCGGCTGCTACGGATGCTTCGGCCCGTCCCCGGCGTGGGACGGCGCCCGCCCCAACACCCGCGCGCTGCTGCCCTGGCTGGACATGACCGAGGACGAGACGCGCCGCGTCCTGTCCACGTTCAATGTCGCCGCGTTCCGCGAGGCGGCCGTACCGGAGGGCCCCGGAGATGACGCACCGGCATGACCGGACGCTGAAGGTCGGCGAGCTCGCCCGCGTCGAGGGCGAGGGCGCGCTGTACGTCCGCGTCCGCGGCGGCGACGTCGCGGAGGTGCGGCTCGACATCTACGAGCCGCCCCGGTTCTTCGAGGCGTTCCTGCGCGGCCGCGCCCACACCGAGCCGCCCGACATCACCGCCCGCATCTGCGGGATCTGCCCGGTCGCCTACCAGACGAGCGCGTGCCTGGCGATCGAGGAGGCGTGCGGGGCGACCGTGGACGGCCCGCTGCGGGACCTGCGCCGGCTGCTGTACTGCGGCGAGTGGATCGAGAGCCACGCGCTGCACGTCTACCTCCTCCACGCCCCCGACTTCCTCGGCTACCACGGCGCCGTCGAGCTGGCCCGGGACCACCGCGACATCGTCGAGCGGGGCCTGCGGCTGAAGAAGGCCGGCAACACGCTGATGGAGGTCCTCGGCGGCCGGGCGATCCACCCGGTCAACGTCCGGGTCGGCGGCTTCTACCGGGTCCCCGCACGCGCCGAGCTCGCGCCGCTGGCCGAGATGCTGCGCCGCGCCCTGGACGACGCGCTCGACACCGTGCGGTGGGCGGCGGGCTTCGAGTTCCCCGACTTCGTCCACGACCACGAGTACCTGGCCCTGTCTGCCGACCGGTACCCCATCGAGGGCGGCGACCTGCGCAGCGGCGCCGGACGGGCGTTCCCCGCGGCGGCGTTCGAGGACCACATCACCGAGGAGCAGGTGCCGCACTCCACCGCCCTGCACGCCCGCTTCACCGATGGCGGGACGTACCTCACCGGCCCTCTCGCCCGCTACTCCCTCAACCGCCACCTGCTGTCACCGCTCGCGCTGGAGGCCGCCGCCGGCGCCGGGCTCGGCGCCGAGTGCCGCAACCCGTTCCGCAGCGTCCTCGTCCGCGCGGTCGAGATCGTCTACGCCGTCGACGAGGCCCTGCGGCTCATCGCCGGCTACGAGCCCCCGGACCGCCCGGCGGTGCCGGTGGAACCGCGCGCCGGCACCGGGCACGGCGTCTCCGAGGCGCCCCGCGGGGTCCTCTACCACCGCTACGACCTGGACGCGGACGGCCTGATCACGGCCGCCCGGATCGTCCCGCCCACCTCCCAGAACCAGACCGCCATCGAGGACGACCTGCGCCGGTTCGTGGCCGCCCGCCTCCACTTGGACGACGCCGAGCTGACCCGCCGGTGCGAGCAGGCGATCCGCAACTACGACCCGTGCATCTCCTGCTCCACCCACTTCCTCGACCTCACCGTGGAGCGGACATGACCATCGTCATCGGAGTCGGCAACCCCTTCCGCCGCGATGACGGCGCGGGACCGGCCGTGATCGACGCGCTCCGCGGGCGGGTGGCCGCGACGCTCGCGGTGACCGACGGCGAACCCGCCCGGCTGATCGAGCTGTGGGCGGGCGCCGACCTGGCGATCGTCGTGGACGCCGTGCGCGCCGACCCGCCCGTCCCCGGCCGCGTCCACGACCTCGGCGCGGACGCCGCCGCGCTCGCCGGACCGGCCGTCAGCGGCCACGCGTTCGGCCTCGGCGAGGCCGTGGCGCTCGGCCGGGCCGTGGGACGGCTCCCCGGACGCCTGCGCGTCCTGGCCATCGAGGGGCTCGACTTCGGCCTCGGCGCCGGCCTGACCCCGCAGGTCGCCGCGGGCGTCGCCGCCGCCGCGGCCCGCGTGACCGCCCTGCTCGCTCCCGCGCCCGTGATGAAGGGGGACCCGACATGAAAGCGATGGAGCTCACCGATCTGGGACCGCTGTTCGAGGCGCTGCACGGGGCGGGCCGCACCGTCGTCGGCCCCACCGTCCGCGACGGCGCCATCGTCCTGGCCGAGCTGTCCTCGGCCGACGATCTTCCCCACGGCTGGGGGGTCGAGCTGGAGCCCGGCGGCTACCGGCTGCGCCGCCGGAGCGACCGCGCCGCCTTCGCGCACTCGGCCGGGCCGCAGTCCTGGAAGCCCTTCCTGCACCGGCCGCGCGTGAAGCTGTGGGAGGCCGACCGGACCGGCGACGGATTCCAGATCGCCACCGACAGCCCCGACCCGCCTCGCTACGCCTTCCTCGGCGTCCGGCCGTGCGACCTGCGGGCGATCGCGATCCAGGACCGCGTCCTGATGGGCGGCCGCCACACCGACCCCTCCTACGCGGGCCGGCGCGAGGGCGCGCTCATCATCGCCGTCAACTGCACCGAACCCGGTGAGACGTGCTTCTGCGTGTCGATGGGCACCGGCCCCCAGGCCGGGCCGGGCTACGACATCGCGCTCACCGAACTACTCGACGACGGCGACCCCCGCTACATCGCCGAGATCGGCACCGAGGCCGGCGCGGCCGTCCTCGCCGACCTGGACGCCGCCGCCGCGCGGCCCGCCGACGTCGACCGCGCCCGCGCCGAGGTCACGGCGGCGGCCGGCCGGATGGGCCGGGAGATGCCCGCGCCCGACCTGCGCGACCTGATGGCGGGGAGTCTCGGCTCCGCGCGCTGGGACGACGTCGCGCAGCGCTGCCTCACCTGCGGGAACTGCACGATGGTGTGCCCCACGTGCTTCTGCACCCGCGTCACCGACACGACCGACCTCACGGGCGACCACGCCGAACGCTGGCAGCTCTGGGACTCCTGCTTCGACCCCGACTACTCGCTCCTGCACGGTGGGGCGGTGCGGTCGTCCGCCAAGAGCCGCTACCGCCAGTGGCTCACCCACAAGCTCGGCACCTGGCACGACCAGTTCGGGTCCTCGGGCTGCGTGGGCTGCGGCCGCTGCATCGTCTGGTGCCCCGTGGGCATCGACATCACCGCCGAGGTGGACGCCCTGCAAGCCGAAGCCGACTCCCCCTGAGGCCGCCGAAACCGGGAGAGCTGCTCACGGCGGGACTCAGCGGGTTCGCGGTTTGGGGCCGCCCTTGCGGGGTTCGATGCCGCGCTCGCGGAGCTTCCTGCGGATGTAGGAGGCGGTGAAGGTGCCGTTCTTGGCGAGGTCGTCCGCTGTGCGCCCGGCCTGGGCGGCGACCGCGTAGGCGTCGAAGAGGTCTTCGAGGGCGGCCTCGGCTTCGGCCTTGGCCTTGGTGTAGCGGGTGGTGGCGAGTTCGACTTTGGCCTGCGCCTCTTCTGCACTCATGCGGTACACGGTACCGGCACGGAGTCGCGCTCATCCGGCGACGGTGCTCGGAGGGGATCGATCACGGGAGGCGGACCTCGGAGATCTCCCCGGTCATGACATCAGGCCTCGTCTCGATGATCGGAGACAGGGCCTGTGACCTGGTCGTGCGTGGTGGGCGATACTGGGATTGAACCAGTGACCTCTACCGTGTCAAGGTAGCGCTCTCCCACTGAGCTAATCGCCCTTGCCAGCCGTGAGGTGGAGACGGGATTTGAACCCGTGTGCACGGCTTTGCAGGCCGCTGCCTCGCCTCTCGGCCACTCCACCAGAGCGAGGCCCTGCGGCCCCTCAGAGCGGACGACGGGATTCGAACCCGCGACCCTCACCTTGGCAAGGTGATGCTCTACCAACTGAGCCACGTCCGCGTGCCGCTCGGGGTCTCCCCCGGCGCGCATGACAACTCTAGCGGAACTCCGGGGTGGTTGCGTAACCGGATTCGGCGACGTCGGCGTGGAGGGAGTTCCAGAAGGAGAGCTCCTGGTCCTCCTCCAGGTGGGCGATGCGGCCCCAGAACTCGCGGTCCTCGGCCTCGTGGGCGGCGGCGAGGGAGAGGGCGGGCATGATCGTCGTACCCGCGTCGGCGCGGTCGAGGTCGGCCGGGGTGATGTCGGCGGGGAGGGCGACGGGGGTCGCGGGACGGTGGTGCTTGCCGCGCTTGCGGACGCGGATGGGGGGCGTCGTGGGGGTCTTCGCGGCGGCGGCGCGGCCGGCGGCGAGCGCGGCGGTGCCGCAGAGCACGAGGGCGAGGACGCCGCCGAGGACTACTTCCTGGACGGGGACGGGGGAGGGGGCCGCGCCGCCCGTGTCCTGCTCCTCCGCGCGGACGGCGGCGGGGGCGGCCGTGATCTTCTCGACGGTGGGGGCGGGGGCGGCGTGCTTGGGGGTGTACTTGGCGGCGACCTTGACCTTGGACGGGTAGCCGAAGCCGACCACGGTGTCCATGTCGCGGGTCTTGCGCATGAGCTTGTAGCCGTCGGCGTTGCCCTCGATCGTGTGGAGGGTCTTGCCGTCGACCTTCTCGACGATGCCGACGTGGTCGATCTGGTCGATGTCGCCTGAACCGTTCCAGTCGTAGAAGACGATGGCGCCCGGCTCGGGCTCGGTGCCCCAGGCGTCGTTCTTCTCGAACCACTTCGCGTGCAGGATCGTGGACGCGAACTGGCCCGCCTGGTCGGTGACGTCGGCCTGCTCGGCGGCCCAGGCGAGGAACATGTCGCACCAGGGGGCGGTGGTGAAGTAGGCGTCGTTGTCGCCGTCGACGTTCTTGCGGTACCACTCGCCGAACTTGGTGTAGCCGTCGCCCTTCTCGGTGTAGCCGAGCTGGGTCTTCGCGACGTCGAGCAGTTTCTTGCCGATGGGATCCATCCCGCGCCCGCCCCCGGATGATCAAGGTAACGTTACGATCTCGACGGAATGTAGTCGAGGTAAAGAGCAGGCGGCAACTTGTTCGGCAGAACCGGTCAAAACGGACTACTCAGTAGTAGCCCCGTGGGAGGACGGTCGCCGGGCACGGGGCGGCCCGCAGGACCTTGAGCGCGACCTCCCCCAGGAAGACGCGATGGGCCGCGGCGTCCTCGCTGGAGGCGCACACGAGGATCTCCCCGTCCGACCAGTCGGTGTCGGCCAGGGCCTCGGCCACGTCGTCGCCCTCGGCGAGGTCGCCGGTGACATCCTCGGGGAGCAGCTCGGCCGAGTCGACGGCGAGCCGGATCGCGAGGGCCAGGTCGTCCCGGAGGCGTTCGAGGGGGGCGTCGCCGAGCGCGAGGGTGAGCAGCCGGAGCGGGACGTCCAGGATGTCGGCGGCCTGCGCGGCGCGCACCACCGCGTCGTCGCACTGCGGGCGCCGGACGTACATGACGGTGATCCGGTTCAGGTCGGCGGGCGGCGTGTAGCCGGACGGGGTGAGCATCACCGCCGCGGTGGCGGAGTGCAGGAGATGGTCGGCGGTCGCGCTGACGCCGATCCGGCCCCGGGTGCCGCCCTCGGGGGAGCCGACGACGATGAGGTCGGCGCCGATCCGGCTGGCGAGGACCGACAGGCCCCGGCTCACGCTGCGGCCTTCCTGGGCGATCAGCTCGGCGGGATGCTCGCCGAGCTGGTCGGCGGCCTGCTCCAGCAGCGCGTGCGCCTCTCCGGCGGCGGCCGGCAGGTCCGGCGGGTGGACGGTCGCCACGCTGAGCCGCCCGCCGGTCAGCGCGATGATCGCGCGCGCCAGGCCGAGCGCCTCGCGGCCGCCCGCGTCCGGGGCGTATCCGGCGAGGACGTGTTCACCGATCATGCAGTGCACATTCCCCGAGGCCGGGATCGAGAACGCGATCGGCGCCGCCGGAATATCCGCCCGGCTGCGCCGGTTCCGGTACGATGGTTGAAAATTCTACTATTTGGAGGGACGGCCATGCAGTTCGGGATCTTCACGGTCGGCGACGTCACGCCGGACCCGACGACAGGCCGCACGCCGTCGGAGGCCGAGCGCATCCGGGCCATGGTCGCGATCGCGCTCAGGGCCGAGGACGCGGGCCTCGACGTCTTCGCCACCGGCGAGCACCACAACCCTCCGTTCGTCCCGTCGTCCCCGACCACGATGCTCGGCTACATCGCGGCCCGCACCGAGCGGCTGCTGCTGTCCACCGCGACCACGCTGATCACCACCAACGACCCGGTGAAGATCGCCGAGGACTTCGCGATGCTGCAGCACCTCGCCGGCGGGCGGGTCGACCTCATGATGGGACGCGGCAACACCGGCCCCGTCTACCCCTGGTTCGGCAAGGACATCCGGGACGGCATCCCGCTCGCCGTCGAGAACTACGGGCTCCTGCACCGGCTGTGGCGGGAGGACGTCGTCGACTGGCAGGGCAGGTACCGGACGCCGCTGCAGTCGTTCACCTCGACGCCGCGCCCGCTGGACGGGGTCCCGCCGTTCGTGTGGCACGGCTCCATCCGCAGCCCGGAGATCGCCGAGCAGGCCGCCTACTACGGCGACGGGTTCTTCGCGAACAACATCTTCTGGCCGAAGGAGCACTTCCAGCGGCTCATCGGCCTGTACCGGCGGCGGTACGAGCACTACGGGCACGGCGCCGCCGACCAGGCGATCGTCGGGCTCGGCGGCCAGGTGTTCATGCGGCGGAACTCGCAGGACGCCGTCCGGGAGTTCCGCCCCTACTTCGACAACGCGCCCGTGTACGGGCACGGGCCGTCGCTGGAGGAGTTCACCGCCGAGACGCCGCTCACCGTCGGCAGCCCGGAGCAGGTGATCGAGAAGACGCTGGCGTTCGCCGACTCCTTCGGCGACTACCAGCGGCAGCTGTTCCTCGTCGACCACGCCGGGCTGCCGCTGAAGACCGTCCTGGAGCAGATCGACATGCTGGGCGAGGAGGTCGTCCCGGTGCTGCGCAGGGAGTTCGAGGCGCGCCGCCCCGAGCACGTCCCGTCGGACCCGCCGGGGCACGACGACCTGGTGGCGAAGAGGGACGTGGAGGCCGTCCGATGAGCGCCCTCGCCGTCGTCTCCGCCGGTCTCGGCCGGCCTTCCAGCACGCGGCTGCTCGCCGACCGGCTCGCCGCCGCGACGTCCGAGGCGCTCGGCCCCGGTGTCACCGTGGAGACGGTGGAGCTCCGCGACCACGCGCACGCCGTGGTCGACGCGACGCTGACCGGCTTCCCGACCGGAGAGTTCCGCGCCGCCGTCGAGACCGTGACGGGGGCCGCGGGCCTCATCGCCGTGACGCCCGTGTTCAACGCGTCCTTCAGCGGGCTGTTCAAGGCGTTCTTCGACGTCCTCGAACGGGGTTCGCTGGACGGCATGCCCGTGCTCCTGGGCGCGACCGGCGGTACGGCGCGGCACTCCCTCGTCCTCGACCACGCGCTGCGGCCGCTGTTCGGGTACCTGCGGGCGCGGCCCGCCGCGACCGCCGTCTACGCGGCGTCCGAGGACTGGGCGGGCGGCGGCGACGACGCCCTCGCCGGACGCGTCGCCCGCGCCGGCGCCGAGCTGGCCGCGATGATCCGGGCGGCCCCGCCCCGCGCGAAGGACGACCCGTACGATTCGCCCGTCGACTTCGCGACGCTGCTCGCCAGTTGATTAAGACTGGCCTTATATAAATGGAGACTGTATCTTGGGCTCCGTGCACGCCTTCGACGTGCTGGGCGACCCCGTCCGGCGCCGGATCCTGGAGCTGCTCGCCGACGGGGAGCGCACCTCCGGCGCCGTCGCGGAGGTCGTCCGCGCGGAGTTCGGGATCTCCCAGCCGGCCGTCTCGCAGCATCTGAAGGTGCTGCGGGACGCCGGGTTCGCGGTGGTCCGGGCCGAGGGGACGCGGCGGCTCTACGCCGTCGACCCCGCGCCCCTCCAGGAGATCGACGCGTGGCTGGACCGGTTCCGCCGGTACTGGACGCCGCATCTCGACGCCCTGGGCACCGAGCTCGTGCGGGGCAGGCGTGCGCGCAGGCAGGCCGAGCGAACGGAGAGCGAGTCATGATCGAGGTCAGCGGGCAGATCACCGCGGTGCGGCGCCGGGTCGGCGAGCGCGTCCTGGAGGCGGGCACGGCGAAGACCGTGACGGTCAGCCGGGTCTACGACGCCGACGTCGAGGACGTGTGGGACGCCGTGACCAGCGCCGAGCGCATCCCGCGCTGGTTCCTGCCCGTCTCGGGCGATCTGCGGGAGGGCGGCCGGTTCCAGTTCGAGGGCAACGCGGGCGGGGTGATCGAGCGCTGCGACCCGCCGAAGTCGTACGCGGCGACATGGGAGTACGGCGGCCAGGTCAGCTGGGTCGAGGTGCGCCTCGTCCCCGAGGAGGGCGGCCGCACCCGGTTCGAACTGGAGCACATCGCGCACGTCGACGACCGCTGGGACGAGTTCGGCCCGGCCGCCGTCGGCATCGGCTGGGACATGGGCGTCCTCGGCCTCTCCTTGCACCTGGAGTCGGGACGGGCCCGGCCCGCCGCCGAGATGGGCCCGCAATGGGCCATGTCGGACGAGGGCAAGGAGTTCACGCGGCTGAGCGGCGAGGCGTGGGCCGCCGCCGACGCCGCGTCCGGCGCGGACGAGGCGTCCGCGCGGGCCGCCGCGGAGCGCACGATCGCGGCCTACACCGGCGCCGCGTGACTCAGGCGGGCAGGTTGCCGAGGATCCGGCTGATCGTGATCTCGATGACGACGCGGGCCGGGTTCGGCCGGGGCGGCTTGTACCGCTCGGTGTAGCGGCGCTCGGCGTCGGCGACCGCGGCCGGGTCGGTGCGCAGCACGGCCCGGCCCTCGATCGTCGACCAGCGCCGCCCGTCCACCTGGCTCACCGCGACGGGCAGCCCGGCGGGATCCGCGCACGCGGCGACGTGCCGGGCCTTCGCGGAGGTGCCCGACGAGATGACGCGGACGACGCCGGCGTCGGCGTCCAGCGTGGCGCCGACGGGCACGGCGTGCGGAGTGCCGTCCGGGCGGAGCGTCACCAGCGTGCACAGGTGCCGGTCGCGCCAGAACGCGAGCAGCCGCGCGTCGGTGAGGTCGAGATCGTGCCGCCTGGTCTCCTGCATTCCGGCAGGATGTCAGTCTTCGTCCACGCACGGCCCGGTGGGGGCCGGACTCGGCGCGGACGTCCGGGCGGCGGCGGGGCGCGTGTTGTGCCTCCTCATGACGGACTGGAGGTCGGGCAGGCCGTCGTCGCCGTCCGCGTCGGCGAGCGTCGGGCACGCCCACCTGCGCTGGCGGCCCCACGAATAGCTGATGTCGAAGGCCGGGTCGCGGACGAACCGGTCCCACCGCCTCAGCATCGCGCGGAGTTCGCCGGCCCGGGGGAGCCGCCACTGGCGGGCGCCGCTGTTGCACTCCTGCCCGAACGTCTGGAACACCGGGACGATCATCCGGCGGGGGAACCCGGCCCGGTCGGCCTGGCGCACCATCCGGTCGATGTCGTCCAGGTCGCACGCGCGGTCGGTGCGGCACGGGTACGGGTCGAGACCGATCAGGTCGAGGTGCGTCACGTCCGGGCGCAGCGCCCGCATGGGCCAGTCGGTGAGCGACGCGAACGCCTTCTGGCCGGGCGCGTGCCGGTGGACGATGTCGGCGCGCTTCCGGATCCGCGCGGCGATCCCGGGGCAGTCGGCGGGGTTCGGCTCGTCCGAGAGGTACCAGCCGTAGACGCGGGGGTCGCGCGCGAACCGCCGCACCGTCGCGGTGAACTCCCGCGTGCTCGCGATCGCGAACTCGCCGCAGGTGGTGTTGCCGACCCACAGCAGCGCCCGGCCGCCCGGGGGCAGCGCCGCGAGGTCGCCCGCGTCGGGCGCCGCGTCGAACAGGTCGTAGCCGAGTGCGGCGGCGCGGGTGCGGTCGCCCGCCGGCATGTTCAGCGCGATGTGCATCGTCTTCGGCGTGCGGGGCTTCGCGTTCGACGCGCGGGGATCCGTGTCCGACGGCTGCCCACCCGTTTCCGACGGCTGCCCACCCGTGTCCGGCGGCTGCCGACCCGTGTTCGGGGGCTCGTCGTTCGCGCCCGGCTCATCCGCGCCCGGTGACGTGCGGGTGCCGCCGGCCGGGTAGGACGCGGCCTGGTCGCGTGCGGCGCGGGCCGCGGCGTCCCCGGGCGTCGGGGCGATCAGGTACCCGGCGGCGGCACCGCCGAGGGCGGCCGCGGCGGCCACCGCGGCGAGATGCGTTCTCATGGGCTCTCCCGGCATCACTGGACGCGGCATGGTGACCGGATACCAGCGTCGCACGGGACGCACAGTGATCACACGGACACGGCGTGATCGGCGGGTATGTCACATACGCCAGGAGCGGACGAGCGCGTCCAGCGTCGCCTGGTCGTAGGAGATGCCTTGGAGGTCCAGGTCGCGGGCGACCCGGGCGCCGTCGCCCTCGTGCTTGGCCAGCAGCCGGTACACCGCGTACGGGAACCAGTGGTTGTCGCTGATCCGGCGGATCTCCGCCTCGTCGACGTGGTACCCCTCGGCGGTGAGCTCGGCGACCGTCCCGGCGATATCGCCGTGCCGTCGCTCCAGGATCTCCAGGACGACCGAGCGCAGGTTCTCGGCGGTCGTCTCGCGCCCGGCGGGTTCGGCGGGGGCGGGCGCCGGGTCGTCCGCGATCCCGCCGAGAGCGCCGTGCCCGTTGGCGCTCGCGGCGGCGCTCATCACGGCGAGTTCCGGCTCGGGCTCGGCGGCCGGCGCGGCGGCGGCCGGCGCGGGCGCGGGCCCGCCCGCCGCGGCGGGCGCGGTGGCGCCGGACTCGATGGCCTTGCCGGAGTGCCCGGGGACCTGGATCTGCGGCAGCGGCCCGGTGTGCCGCACCGGCATGAACGTGATCTGCTGCAGGGTGACCGGCCCGGCGATGGCGCGCGGCTGCGGCTCGGGCTGCTTCGGCTCGGGCTCGGCCTCCTTCTGCGCGACGTACCGGTGCAGGGTCCGCAGCAGGACGAACAGGCCGAGCATCGACACGATCGGCGGGACGGCGGCGGTCGCCTGGTAGGAGAACGTCCGGTTGCCGACGTGGCCGACGTTGAAGACGAGGCTGGCGGTCCACCCGGCGAGCGCGATGGTCAGCGGCAGGAAGAAGTCCAGCCAGCTGAGGAGCTGCCGCCGGTGCAGGACGAACGCGTCCACGGCGAGCAGGAACAGGCCGAGCTCCCCGACGATGATGAACAGGTCGACCAGGAGGGGGAAGGACTCGGCCTTCCAGCCGCGCAGGCCGTGTTCCAGCGCCCAGTGGTAGAGCCCGGCGTAGGACTGGGCGAAGCCGCCCGCGGTCGCGGTCATGACCGCGGCCGCCATGAAGGCGATGGCCCCCCAGCGAGTGATGACCTGTGCGCGGTTGGCGGCGCTCATGCGGCGGTTGCCCCCGGTTTCCTTGCGCGATCGAAACGAATCGCTGGGGAGACTATCCATTTCTTGGCTTATTCGTGGTGGATTCCGGGTACGTGTCGTGGCCGCTTTCGCGGGGGCCTCCCGTCCGGCATCGAACGCCCGATCCGGGGAACCCGTCGGGTGACGACCGAAATAGGGGGAGATGTCGATGTCACGTCCAGGAAGCAGCCGGTACGGCGCCGAGGCGGGCGAGCGGGGGGACCCGCGGTGAGCACCGGGGACGACGTCCTCGGGTCCGCCCTGCCGCTGGAGTACGAGGAGGACCTCGGCCCCCTCCTCGACCGCGTCGGGGACTCCCGGATCGTCCTGATCGGGGAGGCGTCCCACGGCACCCACGAGTACTACGCGTGGCGGGCGGCGCTGACCCGGCGGCTCATCGCGGAGAAGGGGTTCGCGTTCGTCGCGCTCGAGGGGGACTGGCCGGACTGCATGCGCGTGTGCCGGTCGGTGACGCTCGCCGGAGGAGCGGCGGACGACCCCCGCGCGGTCCTCGGCGGCTACGAGCGGTGGCCGACGTGGATGTGGGCGAACGAGGAGACGGCGGGGTTCTGCCGGTGGCTCCGTGACCGCAACGCCGAGCTGCCGTCCGAGCTGCGGGCCGGCTTCTACGGCCTGGACGTCTACAGCCTGTACGAGTCGCTGCGCGCCGTCACCGACCACGTCGCCGAGCACCGCCCCGAGCACCTCGACACGGCGCTCGCCGCGTACCGCTGCTTCGAGCCGCACGGCGAGGACCCGCAGGCGTACGGGTGGAACACCGCGCTCGTGCCGGACGGCTGCGCCGACGAGGTCCTCGCGCTGCTGACCCGGATGCGCGCCCCGTCGCCGCGCGGCCGGGCCGGGGACGCGCTGGCGGAGCTGGACGCCCGGCAGAACGCGGAGGTCGCGGCGGACGCCGAGCTCTACTACCGGACGATGATCGACGGCGGCCCCGAGTCGTGGAACATCCGCGACACCCACATGGCCGACACGCTCGACCGGCTGCTGGAGCACCACGGCGGGAAGGGCGTCGTGTGGGCGCACAACACCCACGTGGGCGACGCCCGCGCCACCGACATGCGCGGCCGGGGAATGGTCAGTGTCGGGCAGCTGGCCCGCGACCGGCACGGCCGCGGGAACGTGTGCGTCGTCGGGTTCGCGGGCGGGCCCGGCGAGGTGGTCGCCGCGCCGCGCTGGGGCGGGCCGCAGGAGGTCGTGCACGTCCCGCCGCCCGCGCACGGTTCGCTGGAGGCCCTGCTCGCCGAGTCGGAGCGGGAGCTGCAGCGCGCGCTGTTCATCGCGCCGCCGGAGTCCGGCCGGCCGAAGTGGTTCGACACGTGGCTCGGGCACCGCGCGATCGGCGTCGTCTACGACCCGGACCTGGACGCGCGCCAGTACGTCCGGACGAAGGTCGCCGAACGGTACGACGCGCTGTGCTGGTTCCGGACGACCTCGGCCCTCACCCCGCTGCGCGCGGAACCGGTGGGCCGGCGGGAGCGGGCGACCGTGCCGAGCGGCGTCTGAGCCCCCTGACGCCGCCCCCTGACGCCGCCGCCCGCCGGCGGCGTCAGGGGCGCCGGGGCCGCGCGGATCGGCCGGGTGGCTTCCCCTGCCCGGCATGAGAGGTTTACCGTTCGGTTGACCCCGCGGTACGAACGCCATTCGGCGCTTCGAGGACTCCGAGGAGGAGCCGTTGGCTCTGCACCCCGCCCCGTCCGCGCCGCGCCCGGGGTTCTGGACGGCGCTCGACCAGGCGCAGCGGTCCGCCCTGCGGGCC
Organism: Spirillospora albida; assembly: GCF_000718255.1. Classification (GTDB taxonomy): domain Bacteria; phylum Actinomycetota; class Actinomycetes; order Streptosporangiales; family Streptosporangiaceae; genus Spirillospora; species Spirillospora albida. The sequence continues at coordinate 55,176 of NZ_JOFJ01000014.1, read as the reverse complement.
GCCGCGCGCCCAAAGAACTACCCGGTGCGGTCGCCGCTGGTGTACCAGGGCGACGAGTCCGACCATGTGATCATCATCGAGCGCGGCTGGGTGAAGGTCACGTCCTCGACCGAGAACGGGCACGACGTGGTGCTGGCCGTCCGCGGTCCGGGGGACCTGCTGGCGGAGAGCGCGGCCCTCGGCGGGCGCACCCGGTCGGCGACGGTGACGGCGCTGTCGCCGATCCGGGCGCTGGTCGTGCCCGCCGCCCGGTTCACCGGGTTCCTGGAGGCGCACCCGGAGGTGTGGCGGCTCGTCACCGGCACGTTCGTGCAGCGCCTCGACGACCAGGACCGGCGGCTGAAGGCCCATGTCGCGAGCCGGGGGACGCAGCGCCTCGCGCTGCTGCTGGCGAACCTGGCGGAGCTGTCGGCGGCCTACGTGCCGCCCGCCGCCGACGGCAGCATCGAGATCGGGCCGCCGCTGTCGCAGGAGGAGCTGGGGAGCTGGATGGACGCGTCACGCGAGACGGTCGCCCGCGCGCTGAACGGGCTGCGCCGGGAGGGGCTGATCCGGACCGGGTGGCGCCGGATCACCGTCGTCGACCTGCCCCGGCTGCGGACCTTCGCCGCAGGGCAGGACTGACCGTAACATTTCCGGCGTGGAGACCTGGGGGCACCGCTCGTCCGTGCGCGGGGACGGAGCGCGGCGGACGAGGCGGGCGATCGTGGCGGCGGCCGGTGAGCTGTTCGTCCGCGACGGGTACCAGGCGACGTCGATCGCCGCGGTCGCGCTCGCCGCGGGCGTGGACCGGTCCGCGGTCGCCGCGGCGTGCGGGCCGAAGCCCGCGCTGCTGCGGGCGGTGGTCGACCGCGCCCTCGGCGGCGACGACGAGCCGGTGCCGCCCGCCGACCGGCCCTGGTTCCGGCCGGTGTGGGACGCGTCGTGCCCCGCCGACGTCCTGGACGCCTACGCGGGGGTGTGCGCGCTGCTCGGCGGGCGCGCCTCCGGCGTGCTGGGGGTCGTCCACCGGGCGGCGGGCACCGATCCCGAGGTGGCGGAGCTGCGCCGGGCGCTGCGGGCCGACCGGCGGGACGCCGCGTCCCGGGTCGCCGCGCACGCGGCGCGGACCGGCCGGCTGCGCACCGGCCTCGACCGGGCCACCGACGTGCTGTGGCTGCTGAACGACCCGGCCCACTACGGCGCGCTCGTGCACGGCCGGGGCTGGCCGGAAGCGGCCTTCCGGGAGTGGCTGGCCGGCGCGATGCGGGCCAGCCTGCTGCCGGCGGGCCGCGACGGGCGCCCCGCCGGCGGATGACCGCCCGCCGGCGCGCTACGCCTCGCGGGACAGGTGCCGGGAGATGACGAGCCGCTGGATCTGGTTGGTGCCCTCGAAGATCTGCATGTGCTTCGAGGCGCCCGCCTCTCCCGCTCCGTCCCTGATCATCGGCGGCGCCAGGCTGACGACGCCGCCATAGGCCACTACCTGCGCATTCGGACGGGTGCCGGGGCTGGGGAGGCGGTGACGCGCCCGATCCCCGGCTTGCTGTGCCCCAGCCGGTCATGGGCCAGCACGTCCGGAGTGCCGATCTCGTCCAGCAGGACCCGGTGGGAGTGCCGCAGCCCATGGGGGGTGAGCCCCGCCTTGATCGGCAGCCGAAACGCGAGCGCCAGAACACGGCGGTGCCCCTGTTCGGCAGCCGCCCGGACGCGAGGCCGGTGCGGGCGGTTGGAGAGGACCGCGCCGTAGGCAGAGCGGCACGGCTGCCCCTCGCGCGCAGGGCAGCTCGGGCAGTCCACGGCCACGACGTCGATGACGGGCTGGTCGTAGCGCGGCACCCCGCGAATCAGCGGCGGCGTCCAAACAGGGCCGTCCGCCTTGGGCCACGCCGGTGACAGGGGCCGGCCCGGAAAGCCCGCCGAGCAGTCCACCAGGACCGGCCTCGCCGGGGCATCGGCCGAGCGTCCCGGGCGCGGCGGCCTGCCGGAGACGACGCCGTGGGCGGCCTGGGACCAGGGGAATTGTTCGTAGGTGCCGTGGAAGTGGTGACCACCCTCCTTATTGAGGAAGAGGAACTTGCGCCCGCCGCAGCCACAGCCGCAATCCGCAGGGGGGCGAGTCGAGATGTGACGGGTCAGCAGCGCGGACAGGAAGGGGGGAAGGTCTACAGCGCAGAAGAACTGGGGCTGGTCGTTGCGAAGTGAGCCGTTCTTGGGATGGCGCAGCACGAACGGGCCGCCGTTGGGCGGCGACAGCTGAACGTCGATCCTCAGTCTGTCGCCGAGGAACGCCGAGCGTTGGAGCCCCATCAGCTCGCCCCATCGCAGCCCGCACCAGCCGCACACCGTCCACATGACGAAGTCGTCATCGCGCCCAGTCAGCGCGGCCGCGCGTTCGGCGAGCAGCAGGATTTCCAGCGGTGTGAGCCACTCCTTGGGCGCGGTGGTCCGCTCGAGACGGCGGGTGATCACCTTTCCGCGGCGGTTCCCGCGCCGGCTGGCCGCGTTGGCGTCCACCAGGCCGGCGTCCCGGGCGTCGCCGAGGATGGTGGCCAGGAGCGACCGGCAGTTCTCCACAGTGTTCGCCGCCTACCGCTTCCGTAGCGCGATCTCCCGGGCCCGGATCTCCTCCCTGCTGAACAGGGAGTTGACGGGGGCGTCTCCGAGCGTCGTATAGATGCGCAGCCTCAGGTGCTCCTCGCCCGCGTCTCGCAGGTCGCGTTCGAGGCGCCCCGCGCCGTGGTCGGCACGGTCCGGATCGCGCAGGTCCGCCTCACCACCCCCGCCAAGACCGGTCAGCCGCCCTACAGCGGCATCAAAGCCGCCCGTGACGGCGGCCTGTGGGACGCCAGTATCTCGTCTCCCGACACCGCATGACCGGCTCTGTACCCGTCCGAAATGGAGCGTGACGTGACCCAGCCGCCCGACCCGCTCGGCGTCCAGATAGGAGCGCGAGAGATCTACGACAAGGTCTCCGAAGTCGACCCGTGGTCGGCGATGTCGGTGCGGGCGTCGGCGAGGTCCTGCCGGAGCCCGTCGTGCTGGTCGGCCAGCCGGTCGACCTTGCTGCCGACGTCGGAGACCTTTCGGGTGACCAGGTCCGCGATGGGTGGCGCGCCGCAGCCCTGCGGGTCAGCCGGCTGGAGATTGCCTCAGGGCGCCTGGCTGGTCGCCGGTAGCCATCAGGGTTCACAGACGCCCCGTCTCCTTCGGGAGGCGGGGCGTGTTTCGTTGTGCGGGCGATGGCGCTGCCCGCATTGAGGTCCGCGGGAGCCGCTCTGCTCCCAGAGGTGGTTCCCCAGCTTCCTCAGGATCCCGGGTGCTCCCACAGGGGGGCGTTGACACCACCGACTCCAAATTTTACTTACGTCCGTTTTAGGCATCTTTGACTGGTTGCTACCTTGGGGCGGCGTTCAGTGGTCGCGCGACAGCCTCATCAGCGCGTGCCCTAAGTGAGCTTCCCCCGGTAGCACGGGGACGCGCCCTCTCATCACGTGCACAAGGAGCCTTAGTGGGTTCGTCTCTGCAGCATGCCCGCACACGGGTGCTGGTGCTGGCCACCGCGCTGGTGATGGCCGCCGCAGGTCTCGTCGTCCTGGCCTGGCCCGGCCAGTTGGCCCGAGCGGACACCGGCACCAGCGGGCAGTTCGTGTCGTTGCCGCTGGTCGGCTTGTACGACACCCTGTCCGGAGTGAACGCCCCGGTCGCCGAGATCCCGGCCAACGGGTCGGTGACCGTCCAGGTCGCCGGGAAGGCCGGGATCCCGGCGTCGGGGGTGTCGGCGGTGGCGCTGAACATCTGGAAGCGTGGCGGGTCCGACGGCTACGGCTATCTGGTGCTGCGGCCCTCGGACAAGCCGTCCACCGCGGTGACGCTGTACTACAACCCCACCGATCACAACTCCACCGACGACCTGATCCGGCTCACCTCCACCGGGAAGCTGACCCTGACCAACACGGGGCCGAACCCGGTGGACGTGCGGATCGCGGTGCGCGGCTACTTCCTGGACGCCTCCGCCACCCAGGCCGCCACCGAGTACCACCCGCTCAACGCCGCCTACATCTACGACTCCCGCCCCGGCATCGGCCCCGCCGACGGACCCAAGACCCCGCTGGCGTCCAAGACCCCGATCACCCTCCAGGTCACAGGCAAGGCCGGGATCCCCGCCACCGGCGTCGACTCGGTCGCGATCAACATCGCCGCCCTGGGCGCCACCACCAACGCCGGCCTTTCCTTGTGGGCCGACGGGGAGTCCGACCCCACCTCCTCCACCCTGCTGTACACCGCAGGGGAGAACAACAGCCTCACCGACATCGTCCGCGTCGGCACAGGCGGACGCATCCGGCTGGTCAACCACGGCGCCAACCCGATCAACGTCGCCATCGCCGTCCGCGGCTACTTCAAGAAGACCACCACCACCGACACCGACGGGGCCGGGTTCGAGGCCGTCGAGCCCAAGACGCTGCTGCGCACCGACAGCGGCGTCGGCACCCCCGGCGGCACCACCACCCCGCTGGCCGCACGCGCATCGCTGACCTTCACCGCCACCTCCGCCACCAGCACCCCAATGCAGCGGATCTCCGCGGTCGCCGGCAGCCTCACCGCCTTCCAGCCCGCCGCCACCGGCTCCCTGTCGATCACTCCCACCGGGGGCACCGAGGCGAAGCTCGGCACCCTGCAGTTCATGAAGGGTGAGACCAGCCAGCTCACCGACATCGTCCGACCGGGCACCGACGGCAAGCTCACCGTAACCAACCACAGCGACTCCACCGTCCACGTCCAGTTCTCCATCCGCGGCTACTTCGTGCGGCCGGAACCGTTGGCGGCCCTCACCGAGCTGACCGCTACTCCCTCCGATCGCCAAGGGACCGACGGCGTCCGCGTCACCGATGCCGCCCCTGTGCTGTCGGCCACGGCCTCCGATGGCGCAGGCCCGATCACCTACACCTTCGAGGTCGCCCCCGCCTTGTCTGGCGCTCCTGTGGCCAGCGGCACGAGAAGCGCCGTCCCCGTCGGCCAGCCCGCCACGTGGACAGTGCCGGCAGGACGGCTGACCAACCCGGGTGCGTACCGATTCCGGGTCAAGGTCGACGACGGCCGGGACGCGCTGTGGTCAGCGTGGAAGGCACTTACGGTGGACGCGCCTCTGGTTCCGGCCACCTTGGACGCCGACCTCGGCGACCCCGAAGTGCCGGTCCTCTCAGGCACGGTCTCACGGCCCTCCAACGGAATCGTTACCGGACGTTTCAATCTCTTCGACTCCGCAGGCCGGCAGCTGGGGGCCAGCCCGATCGGCCAAGGCACCGTTCAAGGCGGCCAGCGCGTCAGCCTGCGGCTGCCAGAGGGCCTGGTCCGGCTCGGACAGAGCTACCAGTGGCAGATGGATGCCTGTGTCGGTGCGTCCTGCACACCCAGGAGCGCACTGACCAATTTCACCGCAGAGGGAACCGGCCCCCAGCCCGAGACCCGCAGCCTGACTCTGGCTTCGGACAAGATCAGCGTCAGGACCGCCAAGGTCGGCGCACAGGCGTGCGATGGCTCGGCGTGCCCGCTGGCGGACGACACCGCCGTCAGAGTGGGCGGGACGTCGACCGACGCCCAACTGTCGGCACTCAAGGTCGACCTGGCCTCGCTACCTGCGGGCGCCCGCGTCACCAGCGTCACGATCGACCTCGGATCACCCTCCTGTGCGCCCGATTGCCCTGACGCGGTCACATTGTCGGCGCACCAACTGGCCGAGAACCTGTCCGCGCAGCCGACCGGGGCCGAAACTGAGGAGAAACTCCTCCCAGACGCGGTGACCGAGACCACGAGTTCGGCGAGCCCGAAGCTGGACCTCGGTGAACTGGGCGCCATATGGCAGCACGGCGCCGACGAGAACGACGGCGTGTTCCTGCGTACCCAAGGCCAGGATCTGCCGGAGATCACCATCCCTGCGAGCACGATATCCGCCACAGTCACCTACATCCCGGCCGGTCCTCCAGGGATGATCGAAGGACCGGTCGCCTCGGCCGGCGACGGCGCCGCCCTGGTCACGTGGACGCCGCCGAGCGATCCCGGAGCCGCAGGCGAGGTCACCGAGGGCGAGGACGCCACCGAGACCTCTCCCATCAGTGAATACGAGATCGAGGCGGTAGGCCCGGACGGCCAGGTACTGCGCACCGTCACCACGCCCGACACACAGGTCAAGATTTCCGACCTGTCCAACGGCACCGCCTACCTTTTCCGGATCCGTGCCCGCTCCGGTCACGGACCCGGCCCATGGGCCAGCACTCCAACGGTGACCCCACAGGCGATACCTCTCGGCGCGAACACGTTCGTGACCACCGTGAAGGAGTACCTGAGCAGCCAGAACGGCATCATGGAAGGCGAGTTCGACACCGCTGCGGCCGCCGTGGAAGCCAGCTCCCAGGGAAAGCGCCTTCGAGGACCTCCTCACGACACAGACCGACCAGATGGTCCAAACACGAGAGGCCGCCGCCACACACCAGGCCGCCCAGATCAGCACGTCGACCACGTATCCGGCGACCTTCGTCGCGTACTCGGCGGACACCGGCACCGTCACCGTAACCGCCACAATCGAAGGCCAGACCGTCTACGCCAACGACCTCGGCGCCGAGACCGAACAGCGGGTCACCAACGAGTTCAACCGCGAGAGCACCTTCAGCTTCTCCGTTCCGAGCACCGCCGGTGCGATGGCCGCCCGATCGATACAGGCCGCCGCACCGCCGCAGCCGACCCTGACCCTCGTGGACTCAGACGCCACCCCGACTCCGGCAGAAATCAACGCCTACACGCCTGAACAGGAAGAGGCACTGCCTCAACCTCCCGACGAAGCCTTCGCCCCTTCCCAAGACCTCTCCACGACCCCGTCGGTAAGCGCGCGAGCCAGCTCCACCCTTGGCCGGGCAAGTAGCGGCCTCTACCACACCGGGATTGCGACATGGGCGATTCGCAACGCTAAGACGCACAAGCAAAGGCACTACGAAAACTGCACCAATTTCGTGTCCCATGCGATTAACAAGGGCGGCGGCGCCCGTCACATCAACGGGTGGTATGAGTACAGAGGCGCATGGTGGACGAATTGGCTTAGGGATTCCTGGACCTGGGCCGGCGCCGAGAACAGCATGCAACACTTCACGACTTGGAAGTTCGGAAGCAGAGGAACTCGCGGGTATTGGCAGCCCACCTACGCCCATATCCAGGTGGGTGACACCATCTTCTTCAGGCGCTATAAAGGAAGGCCAATCTCGCACGCGGCCATCGTGTCCAGGAAGACAAAGAATAATAAGTACGGAATCTACATGGCTCAGCAGACCCGTACAACCACCGGCAGGCCGCACGGCGATACCTACAAGCCGCTGTGGCCAACAGCCGAGGAATACGTCGGCGGGGTCGGATTCGTGTGGGTGAGGTGGTGACCATGTTCGGGCACGGGGTAGAACATTGGCGGCGCGCGGCGGCGATGATCGTTTTTGTCGCGATGCTCCCGCTGGCTGGATGCTCTGCCGACGATGCGCCTTCCCCCCCGCCGCCAGGAGTTACTTTTACCGGACCCGACGCGCCCGCCCTGCGAACCCGAGTCGGAGAAGTAATCACCGAAATTCGCCAGCGGGACGTGGCCGGACTCGCCAGACTCGATCTTGACCACAGAGGCCGCCGTGGAGGATCGGACGCCGAGAAAGGGGCAGCATGGCTGATCAGGTACTTCTCAAACTCGCTTCAGGGCCCGGTACAAGCCGAGCTCGATGACGAACAAACCGGGCCCCTGGTGATGGTCTGTCTCGTCTACGGCCAACCCCAGCGGCGTCTCATGCTGGACTTCAACGACTACGGCAAGGACGGTCTAACGGTCGACGGGCCTAACGGGCTCTGGCCGGTCGATGTGCGTCGATTCGCAAGCCTCGCAGATCGGCCACCGAAAATGCGGGCTATCATACCCGGAACTTTTTGCCCGGGCGGCTACGCTTATTAACACGAGCAGCTGCGCTCGCATTCCTCAGTGAGTGAGATCTTGTCCGGTTTCCAGCCGGACAAGATCTCACATTGGCGAAACCACTCCCGCGTGGGCACCCCGCCCCCCGGGCAGGCCCAGAGCGCGCAGCGGCCCCCGCTCCTCCTCCGGGAGGGCGGGGGCTGCTTCGTCGTGTCTGAGTCAGCGCGAGCGGCGGTACGTCCGCAGGTGTATGCCAGGCTTGGACAACTCCTTGCGCAGCGTCGTCTCGAACCAGGTGTCGAAGCGGTGTTCGCCTCCGGGATGCCGCCCGCCGGCGGCCTGTGCATCGGCCTGGACCGGCTCGTGCAGGCCCTCACCGCCGCACCGTCCATCAGCGACGTCATCCCCTTCCCCCTCGCGCACGGCAGCCCGCGATGACCCGCACCCGCCTCCCCGCGCTCCAGTGCGCCCGCCTCGCCCACGCGGCGGCCGCCACCTGCCGCCTGGGCGAGGTCACCGCCTGGACGACGATCAGCACCGGCTACGAGGACACCAACCTCGCGGTCACCACCCCCACCGGCCGCTACATATCGTCAAGCTCTGGACCGGCCGCCGACCTCCGCCGAATCCGCGGACCTGATCGACCAGCTCGACCGGCTCCACACCGCAGGCCTGCACCCTGAGCCGGTCTGCGACCCGTGGGCGATCCCGCAGCTGGCCCCGACCGCCGCCGCGGTCCGCGACCACCTGGACGCCCCCGCCCGCCGACTGGTCGACGCCGCCGTCTCGGCGATGGCCGCCGTACCGACATGGGAACTGCCCGACGCCCTCATCCACGGCGACATCACCAAGGGCAACGTGCTCATCGACACCGCCGACCGCATCGTCCTGATCGACTACGGCGCCGCCGGGCGGCACCCCGCATCCAGGAACTGGCCGTGGCCGCCGCCAACCTCACCGCCGGCGCCTCCGATCCGCTCCCGGACCGGCTCACCGCCCTGGCGGCCCAGTACGACCGGCACCACCAGCTCACCGCCGCCGAACACGCCGCGCTGGCCGCCTACGGCATGGCGGCCGCGGCCATGGAGTTCCTCGGCGCCGCCCGCGAGTACCACCTGCACCACAATCACAGCGACGAGACGCGGTTACTGCTAGACATCGGACGTGACGGGATGCGTCAGTGCCAGCGATGACCGCGAGGGGAACATGACCGGCCACACCAACCGGATCGGGTGGGACGAGCTGCCCGGCCCGCTGCGGGCGGCGTTCACCACCGCTATGGGCGCGGCCGTCACCACCGAGCAGCGCCAGACCGGAGGGTTCAGCCCCGGGCTGGCGTCCCGGCTGACCCTGGCCGATGGCCGCCGTGTCTTCCTCAAGGCCATCTCCACCGCCCGCGACCCGCACGCGCCCGCGCTCTACCGCCGCGAAGCCCAAGTCATGCGCGACCTGCCGGCCACCGCCCCCGCGCCGAGGCTGCGCTGGAGCTACGACGACGGCACCTGGGTCGCCCTCGCCCTCGACGACATCGACGGACATCCACCCGCCCAGCCTTGGACGATCCGCGACCTGGACCGCGTCGTCACCGCGCTGGCCGCGATGGCCGACACCCTCACCCCCGCCTTCGACGGCGCCCTGCCCATCACCGACGACCTGGCGGACAACTTCTCCTCCTGGCGCCGCATGGCCGCCGGGGACGGCCCGCACAGGCCCGATCGGCTCCCGGCCCGGGCGCGCGACAACCTCGATCTGCTCGCTGACCTCGAAAGCGGCTGGGCCGAGGCCGCGACCGGCAAGACCCTGGCGCACACCGACCTGCGCGCCGACAACCTGCTCCTCACCCGCGACACCGTGATGGTCGTGGACTGGCCGTACGCCGTCACCACCACACCGTGGATGGACCTGCTGTTCCTGCTGCCCTCGGTGGCCGCCTTCAGCGGCATCGACCCCGAACCGGTCTGGCGCGCCCACCCCCACACCCGAACGGTCCCGGCCGAACAGGTCGACGCGGTCCTCGCCGCCCTCTGCGGCGACCACCTCACCCAGTCCCTGCGCCCCCCGCCCGCCAACATCCCGGGGCTGCGCGCCCACCAGGCCGCCAAGGGGCAGGCCGGCCTCACCTGGCTGATGGACCGTCGAGCCGCCCGCGCCCGCCGGACCCTGTACCGCTAAGGCCGGCCATGGAGCGCGCCGTTCTGGTCACCGCTGTCCGTGCCGCGGGAGAGGCCGACGCCCCAGGGGTGGCCGGTACTCGGCATGCAGGGTGACAAGGACTCCGTCGACCTGCTCCTGCGCGCGCAGCCGGGTGATTCCGCCACGGTGGCGAACCGGATCGGGGGAGAGGGCGAGATGCCCGACCCACGCGTCGAACGCGGTGCGGGCCTCCTCGGGGGACAGGTCCGCGGGATGACCGACGAGCCCTCCGTCCTCGTCGGCGAACCAGACGAGGACGGGGAGGCGGCGGAGGGGCTGCCGGGTGAGCCAGTCGAAGGCGCGCAACTGGGAGACGGCACGCTCGACATCTTCGACGATGCTGGCCCGCGCGTCTTCGGGCAGGGAGCCGCTGGGAGACCCCTGGGAGACGATCATGCGGGCGAACCCGTATCGAGAACGGGCGAAAGCGTGCCGAGAACGGGGATAGCTGGGTGCGGTATCCCAACTGCGCAGGTAGAAACGTTGCCTATCGGGCCAGGTGACGCGAAATCACGAGGCGCTGGATCTGGTTCGTGCCCTCGAAGATCTGCATGACCTTCGCCTCCCGCATGTACCGCTCGACGGGGAAGTCGCGGGTGTAGCCGGCGCCGCCGAGGACCTGCACGGCGTCCGTGGTGACCCTCATGGCGTTGTCGGTGGCGATGAGCTTGGCGATGGACGCCTCGCGGCCGTAGGGGCGCCCCGCGTCCTTCAGCCGGGCGGCCGACAGGTACGTCGCGCGGGCCGACTCGACGGCGGCGGCCATGTCCGCGAGGACGAACGCGAGGCCCTGGTGGTCGATGATCGCCCTACCGAACGCCTCTCGCTCCTTCGCGTACCGGACGGCGGTGTCGAGGGCGCCCTGGGCGAGCCCCGTCGCGACGGCCGCGATGCCGAGCCGGCCCGCGTCCAGCCCCGCGAGCGCGATCGACAGGCCCTGCCCCTCGGCGCCGATGCGGTTCCCGGCCGGGACGCGGACGCCCTCCAGCCGGACGGTCGCCGTCGTCGAGCCCATCAGGCCCATCTTGTCCTCGGGCCTGTCGAACTCCAGGCCGGGCGTGCCGGCGGGGACGTGGAAGCACGAGATCCCGCGCGCGCCGTCGTCGGACGTGCGGGCCATGACGGTGTAGAAGTCGGCCTCGCCGCCGTGCGTCGTCCACGCCTTCGCCCCGTCCAGGACGTAGGAGTCGCCGTCCCGGACGGCCCGCGCCCGCATCGCGGCGGGATCGGAGCCCGCGTGGGCCTCCGACAGGCAGTAGGCGCCGAGCCTCTCGCCCGACAGCATGCCGGGCAGCCACGCGGAGCGCTGCTCGTCCGTCCCGTACGCGAACAACGGGAAGCAGGAGAGGGCGTGCACGCTGACGCCGACGCCGACGCTCGCCCACACGGCGCCGATCTCCTCCAGCACCTGGAGGTACACCTCGTACGGCTGGGCGCCGCCCCCGAACTCCTCCGGGTACGGCAGCGACAGCAGCCCCGCCGCGCCGAGGGTCGCGAACACCTCGCGGGGGAACGCGCCCTCCCGCTCGGCGGCGGTCACCCGGGGCGCGAGCTCCTTCGCGGCGAGCTCGCGGGTGAGCGCGATGAGGTCCTCGGACTCCGAGGTGGGCAGATGGCGGACGGCGGGCATGCGGGACTCCTTTCGCACCCCCGACGGTACCGGGCGGCGATCAGGCGCGGGACATCTGGAGGGCGTGCTCGACCAGCCGCACCAGCATCGCCTTCGCGCCGTCCCGGTGCCGGACGTCGGTGAGCAGCACCGGCACGTCCGGGTCCAGGTCGAGGGCGTCCCGGATCTCGTCGGTGCTGTAGCGGCGGGCGTCGTCGAAGCAGTTCACCGCGATGACGAACGGGATGCCGCGCTGCTCGAAGAAGTCGATCGAGGCGAAGCTGGACGTCAGCCTGCGGGTGTCGACGAGCACCACGGCGCCCACCGCCCCGTAGGCGATCTGGTCCCACATGAACCAGAACCGCTCCTGCCCGGGCGTCCCGAACAGGTACAGCCGGACGCCGCCGGAGAAGGTCAGGCGGCCGAAGTCCATCGCGACGGTCGTGGTCGACTTCGCCTCGACGCCGCTGAGGTCGTCGACGCCCTCGGACACGTCGGTGAGCACCTCTTCGGTGCGCAGCGGCCGGATCTCGCTGACCGCGCCGACGAACGTGGTCTTGCCGACGCCGAACCCGCCCGCCACCAGGATCTTCAGGGTGTGCAGCGGCACGTCGTCCGCGTCGCGGGCGGAGGGGCCGTCACATGCGGCGGAGTTCATCGAGCACTCTCATCAGGATCTGCGGGTCGGGACGGCCGGAGTCCCGCTCCGGCTGCGGCAGTTCTTCGATCAGTCCGTACTGGTGGAGGTCCTCGAGCAGGATCTGGACGACCCGGAACGGCAGGTCGGTCTCCGACGCGAGGTCGGCGGGCGTGCTGGGGCGGCGGCACAGCTCCAGCAGCCGCCGCTGCTCGCGCGACAGCCAGACCCGGTCGCCGGGCGTCCGGCCGGTCGCGACGAGGATGGTGACGAGGTCGATGACCAGGCCGCCCCGGGTCCGGGTCCGGCCGCGGGTGACCGCGTACGGCCGGACGACGGGCCCGGCCTCCCGGCCGACCCAGCGCTCTCTCGGCGTCTCCTCCATGCCGCTCACCCGGGGCCGGGGGCGTCGGCGCCCGCGCGCGGCGCCGCGCCCAGATGACGCCGCACCCGCTTGATCAGCATCGTGGTCTCGTAGGCGACGAGGCCGGCGTTGCCGCCCGCGTCGCTCAGCACGGCGAGGCAGCTGCCGCTGCCCGCCGGGATGATGAAGAACAGCAGCCCGTCCAGCTCCACGACCGTCTGCCGCACCGAGCGGGCGCCGAAGTGGTCGCGGGCGCCGTTCGCCAGGCTGTGGAAGCCGGACGACAGGGCCGCGAGGAACTCGGCGTCCTTGCGGGTGACGCCGCCGGAGGCGCCCATGACGAGCCCGTCCCGCGACAGCAGGACGGCCTGGTGCACCTCCCCGACGCGCTGGACGAGGTCGTCCAGCAGCCAGTCGAGCTCACCGGTCACGTGGCCCGGCTGAGTCATGATTCCCCCCATTCCTCGTGCGCGCCGGGTTCGCCGGCGTCGGTGCCGGTGTCCCTGCCGCGCAGCCAGCCCGACTGCAGCGACGCCATGAGGTCGCGGCTGAGCTCGGGGCTCGGTTCGTCGAAGTCGTCGTCGGCCTCGTCCACGTGGCCGCCCGGCGCGGGCGCGGCGGGCCTGTCGCGCAGCTGCGGCGCGAGGTTGCGCTGCCGCACGCGGCGGGGCAGCTTGCCGTCGGCCGCCGCGGTGTCGGTCTCGATGTGCTCCTCCTTCTCCTCGGGCCGGGCGTGCGCGCCCCCTGCCACGGTGTGGGCGCCGGACGTCCGGGACGGCGCGAGGGGCTCAAGGGGCGCCGGCGGGCCGGCGGCCGGGACGGGCGGCTCGGTCGGCGGGACGTACTCGGGCGCGGCCACGGGCGCGGCGGGGGCCGCCGGCGCGGCGGACGGCTCGGCCTGCGGGACGTAGGCGGGCGCGCCGCCCATCGCGGCGCTCATCCCGGCGGCGGGGCCGGCGAGCGCGGGGCGCGCCGGGCGGCCGAGGCGGTGCCCGCCGCCCTGGCCGGCGTCGGCGGCCTCCAGCGCCGGCGGGTGCCAGTCCTCGTCCACCACGACCAGCTTGTGCGGGATGAGGACGATCACGGTCGTCCCGCCGTACGCGGAGGGCTGCATCTTGACCTGGATGCCGTGCCGGGCGGCGAGGCGCGAGACGACGAACAGGCCGAGCCGGTCGGTGTCGACGAGGTCGAACTCGACCGACTGCGAGACCCGCCGGTTCAGCTCGTCGAGCTCCTCGGGGTGCAGGCCGACGCCGCGGTCGACGACCTCGACGGCGAGGCCGTTCGCGACGGTCTCGACGCGGACGGTGACCTCGGTGGTCGGCGGCGAGAACGACGCGGCGTTCTCGATCAGCTCGGCGAGCAGGTGGATGACGTCGGCGACGACGGCGCCGCTGACGGCCGCGGCGGTGACGCCGACGACCTCGATCCGGGTGTAGTCCTCCACCTCGGCGATGGCGGCGCGGACGACGTCCTCGGCCGCGACGGGGTGGTCCCAGGCCCGGACGGTCGGCGACCCGGACAGGATGACCAGGCCCTCCGCGTGCCGCCGCATGCGGGTGGTGAGGTGGTCGAGGCGGAACAGGTCGTCCAGCTCCTCGGGGCTGGACGCGCGCCGCTCCATCTGGTCGAGCAGCCGCAGCTGGCGGTGCAGCAGCGACTGGCTGCGCCAGGACAGGTTGATGAAGACGCGGTTGATGCTGGCGCGCAGCTCGGACTCGCCGACGGCGGTGCCGACGGCGGTGCGCTGGACGGCGGAGAACGCGTCGGCGACCGAGGCGATCTCGCGCGTCTTGCCGGTGGCGGGGCGGGGCGCCTCGGCGTCCACGTCGACGCGCTCGCCGCGGCGCAGCCGGGCGACGACGCGGGGGAGCTGCTCGTGCGCGAGGTGCTGGGCGCTGTTCTGCAGGCGGCGCAGCTCCGCCGCGATCCGGCGGGCGAACAGCAGCGACAGCACGATCGACAGGATGACGCCGGCGAGGCCGGCGACGCCCGCGATGTAGAAGCGGGTCATGATGCTGTCGATGGCGGGCTGCATGAGCTTGTCGCGCAGCACGGCGTTGGCGTCGGAGATGGACTTCATCCACAGCGGCGACAGGGTGGCCATCTGGGCCCGCCAGTCCGCCTGGTCGGGGACGAGGCCCTCCTTGGCGAAGCGGGCCTCCAGCGTGGAGTACCGCCCGTAGACGACGGAGCCGTCGACGCGCTTGAGGATCGTCGCGATGTCGTTGCGGACGGGCGCGTTGCCGAGCTTGAACAGCTCCTCGCGGCTGCCGGCCCACCGGGCGAACGCGGCGCGGGTGGTGACGCCGACGCGCCCGCCGGGGCGCAGCGCCGAGATCAGGGCGTCCTCGCGCAGCATGAAGTCGCGGGACCAGTACGAGTAGAGCAGCGCGGTGCTCTGCTGGTAGACGGCGACGTCGTCGACGCTGACCAGGGTGGTGAGCATGCGCAGCGCGCCGTCGTTGACGGCGCCGTAGGCGTCGATCGCGGCGACCGGCGTGATGCGCTGGCCGTTCACCTGGGCTCGCAGCACGCCGAGGACGCCGAACGAGCGGTTGAGGTCGCCGAGGCGCTGCCGGACGTTCGCGTCCATCGCGCCGGTGGTGTCCGCCGCGAACCCGGTCTTGCGGAAGGCGGCGACGGCCTTGTCGGTCGCGGCGATCGCCTGCTGGTAGCGGGTGGCGCGGGTGGTGTCCCGCATCGTGAGGACGGCGACGGCGGCGGCGCGCTCGGCCTGGACGAGGCTGGTGACGTCCAGGGCGGGCAGGCCGGCCTGCTCGTACACGGTGGTGTAGTCGTCGCGTTCCAGGGCGGCGGACAGCGTGATCGTCATCGCGAACGCCCACAGCGCGATCAGCGTCGCGAGCGGGAGCGCGAGGAGCAGCGCGATCCGTTGCCGGATGGGACGGGTGCGCGCCTTCCCATGAGAGCCGCGTGCTTGCTCGGCCTCGGACACGGGCCACTCCTTTGGATTTCCCCCACAACCTGCACTAACAGCGAGGAAGCATACTTAGCTCTCAATCTGAACGGCCAGTTCGTCATCACTCTGTGACAACCGTCGGCAGAACGTGGCCTGGCCGACGGGTGAGCGGATGGGAACGTTACGATCCTGCGAAATCGTCGGCCCGACAGGGCTGAGCGCCGCTGCGGAAGGCCCGTGCGGATGCCATCCGCCCCCCGTGCCGGGGACGGCGAACAACGCCCTGTTTGTCCGGTTTGGTGTTGAACGTCACGTGTGAAGGCCGTCGCCGGCACGGGGGGAGGGTGCCGGGCCGCCGACCGTGTAGTGCACGCCGGAGAACCGCTTCCGCCACTCGGTCACCTCGGGCGCGACCGTCTCCGGCTCCGTCGCCGGGTCGAGGGACCGCGCGACGAGGGACGCGAGCACGGGCATGTCCTCCGCCGCCATCCCGAGCCGCGTGATCTCCGGGGTGCCGATCCGCAGCCCGTTCGCGTCGCCGCCGTCCACCGGTCCGGCGGGCAGCCCGATCCCGCACGCCAGCAGGTTCGCGCGGCGCATCCGCCGGGCGGCGCGCTGCCCGCCGCCGTACCCGTGTGCGAGCACCGCGAACTGGTGCGAGCGGGTCGCCCCCCGCTCCGCCGCGAACAGCGGCACGCCGAGCTCCGCCAGCTCCGCCGCCAGCCGCGCCGCGTTCGCGACCATCGCGTCCGCGTACGCGCGGCCCTCCGCCCGCCAGTCGAGCAGCGCGACCGCGAGCGCGGCCGTCCGCCCGGCGTCGAAGTTCGCGGTGAGGCCCGGGTAGGCGATCGCGTCCAGCCGCTCGGCGAGCCCCGCGTCGTCCGTGACGAGCAGCCCGCCCGCCGGGCCCCCGAGGCTCTTGTAGGTGCTCATCGTCATCAGGTGCGCGCCCTCGGCGAGCGGGTCCGGCCAGGCGCCCCCGGCGATCACGCCGCACAGGTGCGCGGCGTCGAACAGCACCCGCGCGCCGACCGCGTCGGCCACCTCCCGGATCGCCGCGACCGGGTGCGGGAACAGGTTGAGGCTGCCGCCGACCGTGATCAGCGACGGCCGGACCTCCGCCGCCAGCGCGCGCAGCGCCGCCACGTCCACGGTGTAGCCGTCGGCCGCGACCGGCGCCGGCACGGTCGTCAGCCCGTACAGCCCCGCCGCGCCCGCCGCGTGATGGGTGACGTGCCCGCCGATCGCGGCGGGCGGCGCGATGATCGTGTCGCCCGGACGGCACGTCGCCATGAACGCGTACAGGTTCGCGAGCGCGCCGGAGCCGACCCGGACCTCGGCGTACCGGGCGCGGAACACCTCCGCCGCCAGCTCCGCCGCGATGATCTCGATGCGCTCGACGGCCTCCAGGCCCGTCTCGTACTTGTCGCCCGGGTACCCCAGCGACGGCCGGGACCCGAGGCCCGCCGCCAGCAGCGCCTCCGCGCGCGGGTTCAGGATGTTCGTCGCCGGGTTGAGGTTGACGCACTCCACGTCGTGGATGCGGTGGTTCGCCGCCGCCAGCCCCTCGATCTCGGCGAGCAGCCCGCCGGGATCCCGGCCCGCGGCCGACGCGGAGACGTCCTGGACGAGCCGCTCGCTGTGCGGCGGCACCCAGGGGCGGAAGGCGAGCGAACCGGACATATGGCCTCCTTGCGGGTCGTTCCCGTCACCATAGGCGGAGAACGGCCCGGGAGGCCGCCGGGGCGCCCGCTCATCCGCGATCGCGAACCGTGCCCCGCGGCCCTACCCTGTTCGGATGGCTCCCGGACCGAGCGACCGGCCCCCCGCACGGCTGGCCTGGCTGGACGTGCTGCGAGGCGTCGCCGCGCTCGCCGTGGCGGCCCACCACGCCGCCTACTACTACCTGCCGTCCGCCCAGCGGGCGCTGAGCGGACGGTTCGATTTCGGACGCTGGGGAGTCCTGGTGTTCTTCCTGGTCAGCGGCTACATCATCCCCGCGTCACTGGAGCGGCGCGGCAGCGTCCGCGGGTTCTGGACCGGCCGGTTCTTCCGCATCTACCCGCTGCTCGCGCTCGCGTCCGTCCTGGCGCTCGTGCCGTTCCTGGCCGGCCGCACCGGGCTGCGCGGCGACCTGGACTCCTACCATCCGGTCACCGCCGTCCTCGCGCACCTGACCATGCTCCAGGACCTCGTCGCCGTCCCGAACGTGATGAACGTTCTATGGACACTGTCCTACGAGATGGCGTTCTACCTCATCGTCGTCGCGCTGTTCGTGACGGGGACGCACCGCCGCTCGATGACCGTCTCGCTCGCCCTCGCCGGGACGTCGCTGGTCTCCGCCGTCGCGCTCCCGATCGTGCTGTTCCCCCCGATGCTGCTGTCCCGGACGGCCGGGACCGGGCCGATCGTCATCGCCACCGTCCTGCTGCTGGCCGGCGCGATCGCCGCCGCCGTGTCGGCGCGCCCGGCGGCCCGCGTCGCCGGAGGGCTCCTCGGAGGGCTCCTCGCGGCGGTCCTGGTCCTGATGAACTCCAGGGTCGCCGCCTGGGAGGGCCTCGCCATCCTCGCGGTGATGTTCGCCGGCACCGTCGCGTACCGGGCCGAGCACCGCCAGGTGTCGCGCCGCCGCGCGCTCCTCGCCGGCGGCGGCGTCCTCGCCGCGGTGACCGCGGCCGGGCTCGCCGCCGGGGACTACTGGGGCGGCGACCGGGTGATCTGGTCCACCGCCGTCCTCGGTGCCGCCGCGACGTTCGCGGCGGCCTGGCTGCTGCGCCGCCGCCGCTTCCCCCGCGCGCTGACCGGACTCGGCGCGATCAGCTTCTCCGTCTACCTGCTGCACCCGCTGCTGATCGTCCTCGCGGTCCACTTCGGCGGCCTGGAGCGGGCCGACGACCCGCTCGGCCTCCTCGTCTTCACCGCCGTCCTGCTCCTGGTGAGCTGGGCGGTGTACCGCTGGCTCGAGGCGCCCGCGCAGCGGTACGGACGCCGGCTCGCGCGGCGCGGCGGCACGGTCAGCGGACCGGAACGGAGCGCCGTCCCGGTCCGCGACCCGGTCTCCTGACCGCCGGTACCCCCGGTCGGATTCGAACCGACAACAGGTCCCTTTTAAGGGGACTGCCTCTGCCAGTTGGGCTAAGGGGGCGTGCTGGCCGTGAGCCTAACAAGAACGGGGATCGCCTCGCCGCCCGGTCCCGCCGGTGACCGGATCCCCGCGGGTCATGCCCACGGGCCGCGGCGGCGACGACCTATGATGGCGGTCGCGGTGTTCGCTGGAGGGTGGTTCGCTGGAGGGTGGTCGGCGTCATGGTGCTGACGGGCAAGGTGCTGCGGTTCGACGATGTGCGCGGTTACGGCTTCATCGCGCCCGACAGCGGCGGCGAGGACGTGTTCGTCCACGCGAACGACCTGCTGGACGAGAAGTCGATGTTCGCCCCGGGGACGGCGGTCGAGTTCGAGGTGGCGCAGGGGGAACGGGGTCTGAAGGCGTATTCGGTGCACGTGCTCGACCGGCCGCGCCCGGCGCGGGCGGCGTCCGCGCCCGCCGGGCTGTCGGACGACGACGACGGGCTCTGCGACGTCCTGTCAAGGGACGAGTTCACGCACGAGCTGACCGATCTCCTCCTCCGCGACGTCCCTGACCTCACGGGCGCGCAGATCACCCGGTTGCGGGGGAGCCTTCTCACGCTCGCGCAGAAGTACGGATGGGTGGAGGGCTGACCGGCTCCGGCCGCCCGGCCCCCATCGGGCCGGCGCGCGGGGCTCTCCCTCGCTAACCCCCTCAAGAGGTCAAATCAGGCAGGCGCTTGTTTGGCCCGCGCTCTTCCGGAGATCAACCCGGGCGTGGTGATGGAACAGCAGACCGTGGAGACGAGGATCCCGGCGAGGCTCGACCGGCTGCCCTGGGCGCGCTGGCACTGGATGATCGTGATCGGGCTCGGCACCGTCTGGATCCTGGACGGCCTCGAGGTGACGATCGTCGGGAACCTCGCCCCCCAGCTCGGCAAGCCCGGCAGCGGCGTCGACATCACCGCGAGCCAGGTGACCGGGCTCGCGGCGGCGATCTACGTCGCGGGCGCCTGCACCGGCGCGCTGTTCTTCGGCTGGCTCACCGACCGGTTCGGCCGCAAGAAGCTGTTCCTCATCACCCTCGCCGTCTACCTGGCGGGCACAGCGCTGACCGCCCTGTCGTGGACGGCCTGGTGGTTCTTCCTCTGCCGGTTCATCACCGGCCTCGGCATCGGCGGCGAGTACGCGGCGATCAACTCGGCGATCGACGAGCTGATCCCGAGCAGGCACCGCGGCCGGGTCGACCTCATCATCAACGGCAGCTTCTGGCTCGGCGCGGCGGCGGGCGCGCTGCTGACCGTCCCGCTGCTGTCGCAGTTCGCGGTGGACGTCGGGTGGAGGCTCGCGTTCGGGCTCGGGGTCGTCCTCGGGCTCATCATCCTGGTGGTGCGGCGGAACGTCCCGGAGAGCCCCCGGTGGCTCATCATCCACGGGCATACGGAGCGGGCGGAGGAGCTCGTCGGCGGCGTCGAGGAGGAGGTGCGGCGGGAGACCGGCAGGGACCTCCCGGACGCCGAGGAGTCGATCCGCATCCACCAGCGCAAGAGCCTCGGCTTCGGCGTGATCGCCGCGAGCCTGTGGCGGCACTACCCCAAGCGGGCGCTGCTGGGGTTCTCGCTGTTCATCGGCCAGGCGTTCCTCTACAACGCGATCACGTTCGGCTACGCCGAGATCCTCACGACGTTCTTCGACATCGGCGCCGACACGGGCTACTTCTACGCCGTGATCGCGCTGGGGAACTTCCTCGGCCCGCTGCTGCTCGGCCCGCTGTTCGACACCGTCGGCCGGATCCCGATGATCAGCGGCTGCTACATCCTGTCCGGCGTGCTGCTGCTCGGCACCGCCTTCCTGTTCGACCAGGGCCACCTCACGGCGGTCACGCTCACCGCCTGCTGGTGCGTGGTGCTGTTCTTCGCGTCCGCCGGTGCCAGTTCGGCCTACCTCACCGTCAGCGAGATCTTCCCCATGGAGACCCGCGCGCTCGCCATCGCCTTCTTCTACGCGATCGGCACCGCGGTCGGCGGCATCACCGGCCCGCTGATCTTCTCGAAGCTGGTGGGCAGCGGGGTGCCGGGCGACACGGCGCTCGCGTTCTCGCTCGGCGCCGCCCTGATGATCGCGGCGGGCGTGGTGGAGCTGCTCGTCGGCGTCAAGGCCGAACGGCGGAGCCTGGAGTCGATCGCCCGGCCGCTGTCGGCCCTCGACTGACGCGCGCGTCCGGCTAGTGCGCGGGACGCGTGACGGTGGCGAGCGCCCGGTCGGGCTCCCAGTGGGCGCGCAGCGACGTGATGAGCCCCTCGCCGTCGAGGACGTAGACGAGGACGCAGTCGACGTCCATCGTCGAGCCGTCGTCCATCATCGTCGTGATCGTCGCGACGTTGGCGCAGCACGGGCCGTTCGCGAACGAGTCCCTGATGTGGAACCGGAAGCCGGCGATGGTGCCGATGAAGCCGTCCCAGAACGCCGCGATGCCGTCGCGTCCCCGGTGGCCGGCGCCCTCGGGGTCCAGGAAGGACGGCCCGACGGGGTCCTCCAGCAGGGCGTCCGGCGCGAACAGCGCCAGCCAGTCGTCCTTGCGTCCCTCGGCCACGGCGGTCATGGAGGCGCGCGCGGCCCGGCGTGCCGGATGGTCGGCGTCGGGCGCGTCCCACGTCAGGGCGATCATGAGAAAACTGTAACGTGTTCTCGTTTTCCCGTCGAGAGTGCCGGGACGGCCCGGCGGCGGGCATAAAATCGCCGGACGGAACGCCGGACGGGGAGGACGACACGCCATGCCGAAGCACGCGCCGCGGCCGGTGCTGCGGACCGTGCTGACCCGCGACCTCATCGTGCACACCGCCGTCGCCCTCATCGAGCGCGAGGGCGTCAGGGCGCTGTCGATGCGGGCCGTCGCGGCCGAGCTCGGGGTGAGCGCGATGGCCATGTACAACCACGTCCCGAGCAAGGAGGAGCTCGTCCGGGGCATCGCCGAGTACGTGATGGAGACCCTGGAGCTGCCCGAGCCGACCGGCGACTGGCGCGCCGACGCCCGCGGCCTCATCCGCGCGTTCCGCCGCACCACCGACGAGTACCCGCGCAGCATCGCGCTCGTGGTCGGCAACAAGACCGGCATCCCGGTCGGGCTGCGCGCGATCGAGCGCGCCCTCGCGATCTGCGACGCCGCCGGCATCGACGGCCCGACCTCCGTCCGCGTCGTCCGGGCGATGATGGCCTACACGCTCGGCTCGCAGCTCCGCGACGCCGGCCCCGGCCCGGTGGCGGACGGCCCGGTGGACTGCCCGGCGGACTGCCCCGCCCCGCTCGCGCCCGAGGCTGACCGGGACGCCGACTTCGAGTTCGGCCTGGAGCTGTTCCTGTCCGCCGTCGAGGCGGCCGCCCGCTAGCCGGCCCGGCGGGGGAGCCGGTCGAGCGCGGAGAGCAGCATCTCCAGGCCGGCCTGGAAATCGGCCTCCGGATCGCTGTGCAGCAGGTCGTCGGCCAGCGCCGCCACATGCGGGATCTCGGCGAAGTCCACGTCGATGTGCGGCCCGGTCAGGTCGCCCGGCCGCCGCCCCGGGATCAGCAGCGCCCCGCCCTCCATCATCTGCGCGCCCATCATGTAGGCGATCAGCGCCCGGAGCGCCCGGACGGACGTCTCCGGATCGAAGCCGGCCGCGCCGAACAGGGTGAGCGCCCGCTCCATCGGGCGGCGGCCGAACACCCGCCCGGCCCGCCCGGTCAGCACCAGGTGCATGCTGCGCGGATGCCGCCGCGCGGCGGCCCGGAACGCCGCGACCATCGCGCGCGCGTTGTGCCGCCAGTCGAGCGCGGGATCGGTGCCGGCGGCGTCCAGCCCGGCGAGGACCTCCTCGGCGACGGCCTCCAGCAGGGCGTCCTTGTTCGGGACGTGGTTGTAGAGGGACATCACGCCGACTCCGAGCTCCGCCGCGATCTTCCGCATGGACAGCGCCTTCGCGCCGTCCCGCTCGATGATCGCGATGGTGGTCGAGACGATCAGTGAGCGGGTCAGCGGCCGCCGAACGTCACCGGCCGGTCTCTTCGCCATCCCGCCCTCTCCACCGGAACGCGGCCGGGCCCGGCCGCCTGCGTAGAGGGTAGCGGCGCCCGGCCGGCCGGAGGCGCGGGCGGCCGGGCAGGCGGGCGGCGGCGTGGGTCAGGGACGCGGCCAGGGGCGGCCGTCGAGCCGCTCGATGTCGCGGTTGAAGCGGCGGAGGGCGGCGCCGAAGGCGGCGATCTCCTCCGGGGTCCAGTCGGCGAGGACCCGCGCCACGCCCCGGGTGTAGGCGTCGCGGTCCTGGGCGAGCCGCCTCTCGCCCTCCGCCGTGACGCGGAACTTGCGGGCGATGCCGCCGTCCGGGTCGGGGATGCGCTCGACGAGACCGCCGCGCAGCATGGCCGCGGTCTGCCGGTTCAGCGTGGACGCGTCGAGCCCGAAGGCGTCGCTCAGCTGGCCGATCGACATCGGGCCGTCGATCTCGAGCCGGCTGAGCAGCACGTACGCGCTGCGGTCCAGCCGTCCGGCCGCCCGCGCGCGGGCGTTCGGCAGGAAACCGTGCCGCCCGAGCAGCATGGCCTCGAACTCGATCATCCGCGGCTGCTCGAGGAAGTCCGGTTCGTCCGGCGTGGTCATGCCGCCTCCCCTCCGCGGCCAGGTATACCACGCCGATATGCATGGCGCATTTGATGTGTATGATGCACAAATCTTGCGTTATGCACATTTCGAGGAGAACCCGTGACGGACCCACAGCCCGCCGCCCGCCCCGGCGGGATCGTCGGCGTGCTCGCCTTCGCGGGCGTCACCGCCGCGATCACCCAGACGCTCGTCGTCCCGCTGCTCGGCGACCTGCCCCGCATCCTGGACAGCACGGCGTCAGACACCAGCTGGGTCGTCACCGCCACCCTGCTCGCGGGCGCGGTCGCGACCCCCGTCGCGGGCCGGCTCGGCGACCGCTACGGCAAGCACCGCATGATCGTGCTGTCCACGCTGCCGCTCATCCTCGGCTCGGTGCTGTGCGCGCTGGCGTCCGGCATCGTTCCGATGATCATCGGACGCGGCCTGCAGGGCGTCGGCATGGGCGTCATCCCGCTCGGCATCAGCCTGCTGCGGGACGTGCTGCCGCCCGCGAGGCTCGGGTCGTCCATCGCCGCCCTGAGCGCCTCCATGGGCGTCGGCGGCGCGCTCGGCCTGCCGTTCTCCGCCGCCGTCGCCGAGCACACCAGCTGGCGCGTGCTGTTCTGGGCGACCGCCGGGCTGAGTGCCCTGATCCTGCTGCTCGTCCTGCTGCTCGTCCCGAAGGGCCGGCCCGGCACCGGCGGCGGCCGGTTCGACCTGCTCGGCGCGCTCGGCCTCGGCACCGGCCTGGTCTGCCTGCTGCTGGCCGTCTCCAAGGGCGCCGACTGGGGCTGGACGTCCGCGACCACGCTCGGCCTGCTCGCCGCCACCGCCGCCGTCCTGCCCGCCTGGGGCCGGTGGGAGCTGCGCACCCGCGACCCGCTCGTCGACCTGCGCGTCGCCGCCCGCCCGCAGGTCCTCGTCACCAACGCCGCGTCGGTCCTGGTCGCCTTCGCGATGTACGCGCAGTCGCTCGTCATCCCGCAGCTGATGCAGCTGCCCGAGGCCACCGGCTACGGGCTCGGCCAGTCGATGCTCTCGATGGGGCTGTGGATGGCGCCCGGCGGCCTGATGATGATGCTCGTCTCGCCGTTCGGCGCGAAGCTGTCGGCCGCGCGCGGCCCCAAGGTCACCCTCGCCGCCGGCAGCCTCGTCGTCGGCGCCGGCTACGCCTCCGGCCTCGTCCTGCTCGGCTCCACCTGGGGCCTCATGCTCGTGACGTGCGTGTGCGGCGCGGGGGTCGGGCTCGCCTACGGCGCCATGCCCGCGCTGATCATGAGCGCCGTGCCGCCGGCGGAGACCGCGTCCGCCAACAGCTTCAACACGCTGATGCGCTCGGTCGGCACCTCGGTGAGCGCCGCCGTCATGGGCGTCGTCCTCGCACGGCTGACCGTCGATCTCGGCGGGCACGCGCTGCCGTCGGAGAACGGCTTCCGGGTGGCGCTGCTCATCGGGGCCGGGGTCGCCGCCGCGGCCGCCGCCCTCGCCGCGTGCATTCCCGTGCGGCGGTCCGAGAATATGGAGAGATCCGCTGTTTCAGACGGCCGATTCGATAGTGTGCAACCGTCGAAATCGGTGTGAAAGCGGGTGCGGTTCGTGGACAGTGACATTCCGGGGATTTCAACGGACGTGCCGGCATCGGCGCGGCTCTACGGATGGACGCTCGGCGGCAAGGACAACTACGAGGTCGACCGGCGGTTCGCGCTGGCCAGCCTGCCCGCGTTCCCGGAGATCGTCGACATCGCGCGGGCCAACCGCCTGTTCCTGTACCGGGCCGTCCGGTATCTGGCGCAGGAGGCCGGCATCCGGCAGTTCATCGATCTGGGCTGCGGCCTGCCGACCGATGACAACGTTCACCAGGTCGCGCAGAAGTTCGCCCCCGACGCCCGGACCCTCTACGTCGATATCGACCCGATCGTCCTCGTGCACGCCCGCGCCCTGCTCGCGGACGGCGGGTCCACCGCGGTGATCACCGCCGACATGGCCGACACCGAGGCCATTCTCGCGCACGAGGAGACCGAGCGGCTGATCGACTTCAACGAGCCGCTGGCCGTGCTCTACCTGTCCGTCGGGCACCACCTCATGGACGACGCCGAGGCCCGCCGCATCGTGCACAGCATCACCGACCGCGCCGTGCCGGGCAGCCACCTGGTCTTCACCCAGATCACCTGCTCCGACCCGGAGCGGCGCGCCGAGATGGACGCCCGCGCCAACGGCGCCGGCATGCCGTGGCGGACCCGCAGCCGCGAGGAGGTCGACGCCCTGCTGGAGGGACTGGACCCCGTCGAGCCGGGCCTCACCGACATCAGCGCCTGGCGCCCCGACCCCGATCAGCCGCCGCTCGCCCCCGTCCCCGTGGAACTGGAAGGCTTCGTCGGCGCCACCAAGTTCCGAAGCGACCTGTGCGAGTACGGCGGCGTCCTGATCAAGCGAAGCTGAACGGCCCGCACCTTCCACCCCCGGCCGCGCCATTCCCGGAATGGCGCGGTCAGGCCATTTCCGGACCGGATTCCACGACGGTCTCCTTCGCTCCGGGTTCGATGAACCGCAGCAGCGCCTCCCCTTCGGCCGTCAGCGCGCCGAGCGCCGCGTCCGGCAAGGGCGAGAACGGCCGCAGCCGCAGCGTCGCCACCTTGCGCTTGTACTCCGATTCCCAGACGCCCGCGGCGAAGCCGTCCCAGAGGAAGACGGAACGGACCCGCAGGTTCTTCGTGGTGAGGAACGGCCGGTGCGCGTCCGCGATGATCCGGCGCCGGTCGGCGTGCGCCAGGACGAGACTGTCGAACTCGGGCAGGAACCTCGCCGGGGCGGGGGAGTCCGGGTCCGGGCGCGGGGCGTCCGGCAGGTCGAACAGTTCCCGGCCGGCGCCGTCGGCGAACGTGCGCAGCCGTGGCCGGAGCCGGTCGAGGACCTCGCCGAGCGCGGGCAGCCCCGACCACGCCTGCGCGTCGGCGGCGGACGCCGGGCCGAACGCGGCGAGGTACCGCAGCACCAGCTCCTCGACGGCCGGTCCGGGGGAGAGCGGGCGGCCGAGCCACTCGGCGGCGAGCGTGAACGCGGACGTGCGCGGGAACCCCCACCGGTCGTTGGTCGGGACCATCACCAGCGGCACCCACAGCCGGACGGCGTACCCCAGCGCGCGGTCGTCGACGTCCGGAAGGTCCTCCTGGAGGAGCGCGCGCACCTCGTTGAACGTGAGCGGCCCCTTCTCCAGGTGCGCCACGGCGGCGGGAACCACCTCGCCCAGGTCGAGCGCCTTGGCGCGGTCGCCGAGGACGCGCAGCGCCGCGTCCAGCGCCGGCTGGAGCGCCGTGCGGAACTCCCGGTAGTCGGCCGCCGTCATCAGATGCAGCGTCGCCCGCATCGCCGTCGCGCGGACGAGCGACCGGTCGTGCAGCGCTGTGAGCAGATGGGCGGGCTCGAACCCCGCCACCCGCGTCCAGAGCCCGAGGAACGGCGGCTTCGGCTCCTGCGCCTGCATGCCGCCGAGCCGCTCCACGGCCGCCGCGACGGGGATCTCCGCCCGTGCGAGCAGCAGCTGCCGCGCCAGCGTCGCCCGGTTGAGCGCGCGGACCCCCAGGGTCTCCGTCATGTGCGTCCCGCCTTCCGTCGTGCCTCCGCCGAAACCTACGCGACGCCTGCTCCGCACGGCAGCCGGTGACGGTTCGCAGCCGCCCGGTGACCGGATGGTCATCGCAGCTGGTGAGCGGTTAGACGGCTGGGGAAACGGGGCAGGAAGGGAGGCGGAATGATCGACGGTGACGGGGGATACGGGGGAATATTTCGTGAAATGCACGTGCATCAGCTCTTGCACCTGCACGCCATCCCTAGCAGGATTGCCCCGGACCCCCGCACGTGAACTCCCCGGAGATCGCGATGAACGCACACTTGAGTGACAGTGACCGACAGGCGCTTCGGCTGGCGCAGGACCTCCGCGAGGAGATCCGGGCCGTCCTCCCGAGGGTGGCCGCCGCCCCCTCGGTCTCCCCGTTCGTCGACCAGTCGGGGATGCCCAGCGTCCTGCTGAAGATGGATGCCGAGACGGCGCGCGCCCTCATGGCGGTGCTGGCCGAGCGGCGCGGCGCGCCGGGCGCGCCGCCGCAGCGGGAGCCGCGCCGGGCGGACGGCTCGCACGTGCCGCCGCCCTCGCAGCCGCCGCCCTTCCCGCAGGCCGCGCCGACGGCCGGGCCGGAGATGCCGGGGATGTCGCCGTTCGGCGGCCCCGCCCATCCGGAGCCCGTCCGGCAGCCCGCCTACCCCGAACCCGCCTACCCCGAACCCGCCTACCCCGAACCCGCTTACACCGGGCCGGGCTACGCGCAGCAGACAGGGGTCTACGGCGGCGGGACGGGGCCGACGCCCTTCGTGCCGTCGGTCTACCACCAAGCCCGCTGACCGCCGTCCCGCCGGTTCGCCGAGCCGGGGTGGACGGGGCCTGACGCGCTCGCCGCGTCGCGCCCCGCCCATCCCGGCTCTTCGCGTCTAATGATCTATGCGTCAAAAGTGACGAAGACCATCATTTGGTTCAAGCGCTCCAAATCCGGCTATAGTCGAGCCCGGCCGGGGTCAACGAACCATTGATCCGCGGCCACAGCTGAACGCTGTCGCCCTCTCCCGCCCGCCAGGCGGGACCCGCCGACTTCGCGGCCGTCACCGTCACGGCCGCACGTGCCGGGCCCCTGCGCCCCCGGTCGGCCTCTCCTCCGCTTCATCCAGCTCGTCCGAGCCCGCGTGTCCGACGACGGCCACGCGCGCTGCGCGGCGGGCGCGACCCGCCATGCGCGGACTCTCGCGAAGCGGTACTCCCCCCTTTCACGGCGGCACACCGAGCCATCCGTCTCGGAACCGCTCCGCCATGCCCGGACGGCGTCTTCGCCATGCCCGCGGCGCGGAGCGGCTGACCTGTTCCCCGAACAAAGGATCTTCATGCAGCAGCGCGCGATCGACGTCGTCCTGGCCGCCGCCACCGGTACCGCCCTCGCGGGCGTCATCGGGGCGGGCGTGGCGGCCGCGGCGGGCGACACCGCTCCCGCGGAGGCCGAGGCGCCCGCGACCGTGGACGCCCCGCAGGCGAAGGCGGCGGCGAAGAGCGCCGGCAACGCCGTGCGCGACGCCGTCGCCCCGCGCCGGGAGAAGGCGCTCCTGACCGGCACCACCACCGCGTCCTACTTCTGGGACGACGGTTCCGGCGTCAACGGCGACACCGGCGCCCCCGCGAGCGGACGGCCGATGCGGAGGGGCATGTTCGCCAGCCCGAGCTGGCCGCTCCTCACCAAGGTGCGGGTCACCTACAGGGGACGCAGCGTCATCGGCTTCGTCGGCGACCGCGGGCCCGGCGCCCCGTCGCACGCCGGCATCATGCTCGACCTCGACACCTACACGTTCCGCTACCTCCTCGACGGCCGGAAGCCGGCGAGCCGGTACACGAGCGGGACGGGCGAGGGGCACCTCGAGCGCGTCAGGTACGAGGTGCTGGCCTGGGGCAAGGGCGCCGGCGAGCGCGGCGCCCCGCGGCCCTTCGGCGGATGAGCCGCCTCAGGACGCGATGAACGCCTCGGCCCGGCGGAACAGGCCGAGCGTGATGGAGTGCAGCAGGTCGCCGGTCTCCTTCGGGGCCTTCCCCGCGAACGCGCGGGCGTGCGTCCCCTCCAGCACGATCCCGAGCTTGAAGCACGCCAGCACGGCGTACCAGGTGATGGACGACAGGTCCCGGCCCTCGACCGCGCCGGCGCGCTCGGCGTAGGCGGCGACGAGCTCCTCGCCCGCCGGGAAACCGCCGGCGGCGCCGAACGGGCCCGCGAGCAGCGAGCTCTCGTCGCCCGCGCCGGGCCACGTCGCGAGCAGCCATCCGAGGTCGAGCAGCGGGTCGCCGATCGTGCACATCTCCCAGTCCACGATGGCGGCGACCCGCGGCCCGTCGAAGGAGAACATGAGGTTCGCCAGGTGGTAGTCGCCGTGCATGATGCCGGGACGCCACGTCCGCGGGCGGTTGGCCTCCAGCCAGGCGGCGACCTTCTCCAGGCCGGGGATCTCCGGTCCGGGGTAGCCGTCCAGCGCGCCGTAGGACTTCAGCTCCGACATCCAGCGGCCGACCTGCCGCTCCAGGAAGCCCGCCGGCTTGCCGAAGCCGGCCAGGCCCACGGCGTCGTGGTCGACCGCGCCCAGCGCGGACAGCGCGCGGGCCGCCTCCAGGCCCATCGCGTGCCGGACGCCGGGGTCGCCCGCGTGCGGCTCGGGCAGCGAGACCGTCGCGTTGAAGCCCTCGACCGGCGTCATCAGGTAGAAGACCGCGCCGCCCATGACGTCCTCGTCGGGGCAGGCGGCGATGACGCGGGGCGCGGGCACGTCCGTGCCGTCCAGCGCGGACAGGACGCGGGCCTCGCGGCGCAGCACCTCGTTCGTCCGCGCGCGCAGGTGCCGGGGGCCGCGCCGGAGCACGTAGTCGCGGCCGCCCCGGCGGAACCGGATCAGCACGTTCTGAGTGCCGCCCGACAGAGAGCGGACGTCCTCGAAGGGGCCGCCCGGCAGGTCCCGGGCGTCCATCCAGCGGTCGAGGACGCCGAAGTCCACCAGGGCGGGATCGATCTGAGCGGGCTGCATCGGCGGGGTTCCCTTTCCGGCACGAAGGTCTACCGGAGAGTAACAGTCATGCACTTGCATTAGTAACTCAGCTAGGTCGATTATCAACGGGACGGAGCGCACCGCATCCCGGGAGGCCCCCATGGCATGGGACTTCGAGACCGACGCCGACTACCAGGAACTCCTCGACTGGGCGGACGCCTTCGTCCGGGACGAGGTCGAGCCCCTCGACCTGGTCCTCGGTGATCCGTACGACAGGACGGATCCCCGCTACAAGGCCCTCGTCCGGCCCCTCCAGGACCAGGTCCGCGGCAAGGGCCTGTGGGCGTGCCACCTCGGCCCCGAGCTCGGCGGCCAGGGCTACGGACAGGTGAAGCTCGCTCTGCTGAACGAGATCCTCGGCCGCTCCCGGTGGGCGCCGACGGTGTTCGGCTGCCAGGCCCCCGACTCCGGCAACGCCGAGATCATCGCCCACTTCGGCACGCCCGGACAGAAGGAGCGCTACCTGCGCCCCCTCCTGGACGGCGAGATCTCGTCCTCCTACTCGATGACCGAACCCCACGCCGGCGCCGACCCGACCCTGTTCACCACGCGCGCCGTCCGCGACGGCGACGGCTGGGTGATCAACGGCGAGAAGTGGTTCTCCTCCAACGCCCGGCACGCGACGTTCCTCATCGTCATGGCCGTCACGAACCCGGACGTGTCCGCCTACGAGGGCATGTCGATGTTCATCGTCCCGGCGGGCACCCCCGGGCTGACGACCGTCCGGAACGTCGGCGTCGGCGCGGGGGAGCGCGAGGGGTCGCACGGCTACCTGCGGTACGAGGACGTCCGCGTCCCGGCGGAGAACCTCCTCGGAGAGGAGGGCGGCGCGTTCGCGATCGCGCAGACCCGGCTCGGCGGCGGCCGCATCCACCACGCCATGCGGACGATCGCGCAGGTCCGCGTGGCGTTCGACATGATGCTCGAGCGCGCCGTCTCCCGGCGGACCAGGTTCGGCGCGCTCGCCAAGATGCAGATGACCCGCGAGAAGATCGCCGACAGCTGGATCGAGATCGAGCAGTTCCGCCTGCTCGTCCTGCGCACCGCCTGGCTCATCGACCGGCACAAGGACTACCGCAAGGTCCGCAAGGACATCGCCGCCGTCAAGGCCGCGATGCCGAAGGTGTACCACGACGTCGTCCAGCGGGCGATGCACCTGCACGGCGCGCTCGGGGTCTCGAACGAGATGCCGTTCGCCGCCATGATGATGGGGGCGCAGGCCCTCGCCATCGCGGACGGCCCCACCGAGGTCCACAAGATCACGCTGGCCCGGCAGCTGCTCCGCGACGTCGAGCCCGTCGAGGGCCTGTGGCCCACCGCCCACCTGCCCACCCGCCGCGCGGCGGCCCGCGAACGCTACGCCGACGCCCTGGAGCACCTGATCGGCAACGAGTGAACGACACCCGGGAGCGGCTGCTGGACGCCGCCGAGCGCCTCTACGCCGAGCGCGGCGTCGACGCCGTCAGCCTGCGCGAGATCCTGCAGGAGGCGGGCGCCCGCAACGCCACGGCCGTCCAGTACCACTTCGGGGACCGCGCCGGGGTCGTCCGGGCGATCTTCGCCCGGCACGCCCCGGACATCGAATCCCGCCGGCACGCCCTGCTCGACGCCTACGAGGACGGCGAGCGGGGCATCCGGCCGCTCGCCGCCGCGCTGATCCGGCCCATGACGCCGCGCCTCGCCGACCCGTCCGGGCGGGCGTACCTGCAGATCTGGGCGGACGTCCTGAACCGCCCCGACCCCCTCGTCCCCGTCACCGTGCTGGACGACCCGTCCGACAGCCTCTGCCGCTGGCGCACCCTGGTCGAGCCGCTCCTCGAGGCGGACGCGGCGCGCCTGCACCGCCGCTTCACCGCCATCCTGTACGCCTCGATCGAGCTGGCCCGCCGCGCCCGCTCCGGCCCCCGCACCGACGACCGCCTCTTCACCAGCTACCTCGTCGACGTCGTCGCGGCGATCCTCGGGGCGCCCGTCTCGCCCGAGACGCGCCGCCTCGCCGCCGAGCGCGACGCCGCCCGCCGCTGAGCACATTCGTCCAAGACCGCGCGCCGTGCCGCGCCCCAGACTGGGCATGCCACGACCGACAGAGGAGGACGACATGGCAGACGAGACCCGGCGCACCTTCTATCCGATCATCCGCGCCGCCGACGGGGACAAGGCCCTGGAGTGGCTGGAGCGGGCGTTCGGCTTCACCGTCCGCGAGGTCCACCGGGACGGCGACGGCGTGATCGTGCACGCCGAGCTGTCCTTCGACACCGGCATCGTCATGGTCGGCAAGCCCGACAGCCCCAGGGCGTCGGTCTACGTCGCCGTCGACGACCCGGACGGGCTGCACGACCGGGCGAAGACCGCCGGAGCGGAGATCCTCCAGGAGGTGTCCGACAAGGACCACGGCTCCCGCGACTTCGCGGCCCGCGACCCGGACGGCAACGAGTGGTACTTCGGCACCTACCGCTCCTGACCCGGGGCGAATAGGGAGGAAATGCCCGGCCGTCCGGTGCTACGGTGCGGGAGCCGGCCGCGGGACTCCGGTGCGACTTCCGGAATACGTGATGTAACGCGATGATTCGCTGTCGCTCCTCCATTCCCCGGCCGGCATCCCTCCCCTTTTCGCCGACCCGAGGGCACCGGATGAGCGAGACGTTCGCGGACCTGATCGCGTGCGAGGACGCGCTGATGTTCGTCAACGCGGCGATCACCTCCACCGGGCAGCGCGAATTCCACCACGCCTCCGGTGCGCAGCGCCTCTCGCTCGAATTCCTGCACGAGTACATGCTCGTCGGCCACCGCGAGATCTACGCGTCCGCGCTCGCGCTCGACATCAACGACCACAACGCCGCGCTGATCATCCGGAACCTTCTCGTACGGGCGGGCGCCGCCGGCCCCGGCCGCCGCCGGCACGAGGGCCGGCTGATCGCGCGGCGCCTGGAGCTGCTGCCGCAGCAGCGCGTCCACCGGCTGTTCCGCGAGCTGCGCGACCTGCGCGTCAACAACCGCCGCACGCGCGCGATCATCCGCGACTGGTTCGACGGACGCCGCGACCCGGCGTTCGACGCCGTCAAGTACCGCGGCGGCGTCAAGGCCGCGCTCAGGCACGCCCACCTCGCGCCCGGCGGCGAGCTCGGCGCGTTCCTCTTCGCCCCGCATTCGGTGAAGAGGTACGAGACGCCGGTGCTCGAGAAATGGCGCCGGGCCCATTACGAGGAGGCGGCGATCTACGAACTCCCGTTCACCGTCGCGCAGGGCTTCGCCGCCAAGCACGCCGTTCCCCGCGAGCGCTTCCTGGCCGGGATCGAGCGCCGCATGACCCGCCTCGAGCGCCTTCGCCACCAGGAGAGCGCGCGCGACGCCGTCGCGCCGCGCACCGACCTGTCGGCCATGCCGCTGACCCGGCTCGCGTCCTATGTCCTGTCCCTTCCGCTGGACGACCGCGCCGCGCGCCGCGCCGAGCTCACCGGCGCGCTCCGGGCGGCGGCCCGCCGTGTCGCGGGCGCGTCCGCCGGACGCTGGGGAGCCGTCACCGCCGTCCTGGACGACAGCCACTCCACGTCCGGCTCGGGCCACAAGCGCCGCCGCCCCCTCGCGGTCGCGCTCGCCGCGTCCTTCCTGCTGGACGCGCTCGCGGCGCCGGGCCGCTACGTTCCGCTCTGGACGTCCGGCCGCACCGACGAAACGCTGCTCTACCCGTTCGGCCCGACGCCGCTCGGCGAGCGTATCCTCGACGCCCTCGACACCGCCCCCGACCGGCTGATCATCGTCTCGGACGGCTGGGACAACGCCCCGCCCGGCCTCGCCGCCGACGTCCTGCGCATCTGGCGGACCCGGCTCGACCCGGACCACCGCGTCGCGATCACGCATCTCAACCCGGTGTACGACGCCGACGGCTTCGATGTCCGCCGCCTCGCGCCGGGCGTCCCGACCGCCGGCATCCGCGACGCCGAGGACCTCCCGTCCCTGGTCGAGCTCGCGCGCTTCGCCGAGGGCCGCGCGGGCCTGGCCGACCTGCGCGCCCACCTCGACGAGAAGACCGCCCGCTTCCTGGAGACCCCATGACCTTCCGCCTCGACGGCCTGCGCACCGGGACGGGGCAGACGTGGGGCTCGGTACGCCTCGTCCCCCTCCTGCGGGACGAGCCCGTCCCGCACCTGCGGCTGCACCGCAAGGCGTACGAGGAGCCGTTCTCCGTCGTGGACGTCGGCGGCGGCGCCGTCTACACCTCGTTCGTCCCGCACGCGTTCGTGGCGTCCTGGACCGGACGCGAGGAGTCCCCCGCCGCGTCCTACGGGACCCGCCTCCTGGAGCGGGACACCTCGTCCGTACCGGGCATGCCGATCCGGACGACCCGCCGCATGGCGCGGAAGGCGGGCGGGGACCGGCTGCGCTTCCTGCCGCTGCACTTCGCCGTCGAGGGCTATCTCGCGCTGCACTTCGGCGGCCCCGAGATCGTCTGGGAGGAGTGGTCGCGCCGGGCGGTCGACCGCGGCCTGTCGCCCCGCTCCGAGCAGGCATATTCCGGCTTCCGCGTCGGCGGGCTGGAGGAGGCGCTCCGCATTTTCGAGATCCATCCGGGGCAGTGCGGCGTCCTCGTCTACCTCGCCGACTCGCTCGCGGGCGCCTTCGTCACTCCGCACCCCGACGACTACCGCGCCCTGCACGCCACCCTCGTCGAGGACCTCTACGGCGAGCTGATCTACACCTACGGCCTGCTCGGCGCGCCCGCGGGGAACGTCACCGCCCCGATCGACGACGCGGAGATCCGCTCCCTCCGGGACCTCCGCGCCGCCGCCGTCCGCCGCGCGCGGGAGTGGGCCGACTTCCACGACGAGGTCATGGCCGGGCAGCTGTTCGACCCCGAGGCCGCCTACCAGACCGTCCAGTCCCTGAACGGCTTCGAGCTGTCGCGGTTCCTGCCGTCGTTCGCCCTCCGCCGCGAGAACCACATCGGCGAGACGATCACCGACGAGCGCGGACGCGTCGCCTACCTGAAGACGTTCCGGCTCTCCGACGCGCAGGTGCGCCGCGGCCACCTGCTCAAGCGCCTCGCCGCCCACGACTGGCGCCTGGACGCGACCGCCGCCGCGCTCGGCGTCACCGAGGCCGCGCTCGTCCACCGCCTGGAGCACGCGGGCTTCGGCCACCTGCTCCGCCGGGACGTCCGTGACGGATACCGCGCCGCCCGCCGCTGAACGGCGCCTGCTCGCCACCGCGCGCGCCGCGGGGAACGCCGGCGACACGGCCGGGCTCCCGGTGGGCCGCCCGGCCGCCCCGGCCCCTCAGCGCAGGCCGGTGAAGAGGTCGTCCTCGTGCTCCGGGGTCTCCACGCGGGAGAAGCGGCGGACGAACGCCTCCTGCGAGAACACCATGAACTGGACCTCCTCGGGGAGGCGCAGCAGGAAGATGTTCTCGCCCTGGCTGGCGTGCGCCTCCAGGGCCTTCCGCTTGGCGTCCACGTGCGCGGACACGTCGAGGACGGCGCTGATCAGCTCGTCCGGGGTGCCGAAGTCGGCGGGCGGCTCGAAGCCGAGGTCGAGGCCCGCCTCCCGCGCGAACTCCAGCATCCGCCCGATCCCCGAGCGGGGGATCGCGGTGTAGTACAGCTTGTCGGGGATGCCGGTCCGCTCGGCCGCGTCCACGGCGATGCGGTGCGCCTGGATGTGGTCGGGGTGCCCGTACCCGCCGATCTCGTCGTAGGTGACGACGACCTGCGGCCGGTACCGCTCCATCAAAGCGGCCAGCCGCCCGGACGAGACGTCCAGGGGGATGTTGGCGAACGCCTCCGGGTGGTCGTTGGTCGCCCAGCCCTCCATGCCGGAGTCCTGATGGCCGAGCAGCTCGACGTGGTCGATGCCGAGCAGCGCGGCGGACTCGCGGAGCTCGGCGAGGCGGCGCTCGGCGACCTCGGCGGCGTTGTGGCCGGGCTCGCCGGGCTTCACGCCGCCCGAGTCGTCGCCCTGCTCCCCGTTCGTGCAGGTGACGAGGACGGTGCGGATCCCCTCGGCGGCGGACCGCGCCAGCAGGCCGCCGGTGCCGAGCACCTCGTCGTCGGGATGGGCGTGGACCGCCATCAGAGTGAGTTCTCGCTGCATCGTCGGGACTCCCGGGGGGATGATCATCGGACCCCGTCCACTGTACGTTCGCGGTCCGGTGGTCGAACCCTTCGACGGCGGGGCCTTCATGCCGTACGGTCCCGGTATGGGGTCGCCTCTCATCCTGCTCGACGTCGACGGCGTGCTGAATCCCTTCGAGCGGCCCCACCGGGGTTTCCGCCGGCACAGATGCTCGCCGAACGGCGTGACGTTCCGGCTGTGGCTGAACAGGAAGCACGGTCCGGCGCTGGTGCGGCTGGCCGAGACGACCGGCGCGGAACTGGCGTGGGCGAGCTACTGGTGCGACCACGCCAACGAGTGGATCGCTCCGAGGGTCGGGCTGCCGGAGCTGCCGTTCGTGCCGATCCCGCGGTTCCCCGGTGTGGAGGGCGGCTCGCTGGGGGCGTGGAAGGCCCGTCACGTCGCCGAATGGGTGGAGCGGAGGCCGTTCGTCTGGTTCGAGGACGAGCCGGACGCCACCGACCACATCGCCGCCGAGCCGGGCGTGGGCGAGCACCTCCTCGTTGCCGTCGACCCTGCGCGCGGGCTGACCGACGACCATCTCGACGTCGCCGCCGGCTGGCTCCGCGCCCTGGTTTGACCGCGGAGCCCGCTCCCTCGGGAGCGTGACGTCAGGGGCCACTTACCTCCGGGTGTCGGAGACGGCAGTATGGACGCCTGCAACGGGCTCTGACGAAGGAGTGTCCATGGGTTCTCTCGCCGGTCGTACCGCGCTGGTCACCGGAGGTGGCCGGGGGATCGGCAGGGCCATCGCGCTCGCC
Source organism: Spirillospora albida (assembly GCF_000718255.1). Lineage (GTDB taxonomy): Bacteria > Actinomycetota > Actinomycetes > Streptosporangiales > Streptosporangiaceae > Spirillospora > Spirillospora albida. Next base: position 18,365 of record NZ_JOFJ01000014.1, on the reverse strand, counting down.
CTCGCCGCGGACGGCGCGCGGGTCGGCATCGCCTACCGCCGGGACGAGGAGGCGGCCGCCGAGACCGCCGCCGACATCGAGGCGGCCGGTGCGGCCGGCCGGGCGTTCCGCGCGTCCGTCGACGACCTGGCCGAGTGCCGGAGCCTCGCCGCCCGGGTGGAGGACGCGTTCGGCGCCTGCGACATCCTCGTCCACTGCGCCGGGATCGCCAGCCGCGGCGACAGCGTGGCCGACACCGACCCGGCCGAGCTGGAGCGCGTCCTGCGCGTCCACGCGTTCGGCCCTCACCACCTCAGCCAGGCGCTGCTGCCGCTCATGAGGCGGGCCGAGCGCAGCGACATGGTGTTCGTGTCCAGCGTCGCCACGGACCTGATGGCGGCGTTCAGCGGCCCTTACTCCATGGGGAAGGCCGCGATGGAAGCGCTCGCGCTGACGCTCGCGAAGGAGGAGCGCGGCCACGGCATGCACGTCAACATCGTCGCGCCGGGCATCGTCGACACCGACATGGGGCGCCGCCTCGTCCGGGCCACCATGGGCCTGGACGACATCAGGCAGCACGACGCGTCGTCGCCGTACGGGCACGTGTGCACCCCGGGGGAGGTCGCCGACGTGGTCCGGTTCCTGGTGTCGGACGCCGCGTCCTACGTCACGGGGCAGCGGATCGTCGTGGACGGCGGCACCTTCTGAGGCGTCAGTGGCGCGTCCAGTCCGGCTGGACGAAGTCCGCGACCCGGACGTCGCGGCCCAGCAGCACGACCTCGCGGAACTGCCACAGCATCGCGCCCGTCGGGGCGTGGACGCGCCACCGCGGTCCGAGCCACATCTGCAGGAGCCGGCCGCCGTCCTCCTGCGGCACCCACATCGGGGTGTCGTCGGCGGCCAGCTTCCGCAGGGTCGCGTAGTGGACGGAATGCACCTCGTCCGGGCTCGGCCGCAGCGGACCGGGATCCTCCAGCGCGACCACCACCGGTGTGATGGCGAACCCGGACGCCGCGGGGAAGTCGTCCAGCCGCCCGAGGACGTCGCCCGGCCCCGCCTCCAGGCCGATCTCCTCGCGCAGCTCCCGCAGCGCCGCCTCCTCCGGCGACTCGCCCGGCTCCAGCCGGCCGCCCGGCAGCCCCCACTGCCCCGCGTTCCGCCCCCGGTACGCCCGCTTGATCACGATCACGGACGGGACGCCACCGTGCTCCACCACGCACAGCACCACGCCCGCACGCCGCAGGTCCGGCGCGTCCGGGACGGTCGTGTGGGCGAACGAGGCGAGCCGCTCGGCGGCGAGCCGGTGGAACGCGGCGAGATCGTCGACAGGGCCGTCGAGGGGGTCGCTCATGGGTCGATCGTCGCAGGAGCCAGAGGTGGTTTACGAACGGGGCGAGGGCCGCGTCCGGCGCGCACGTCTCGACCGGGAGGGCCGCCGCCCGGCACGCGGGCGGAGGATGCCGCGCGTCCGCTCGGGTAGGGGTCGTCTCACCATTCCAGGCCAGCCGTCGCGTTTCTTCATAACCACGCGCCGCCGCCCGACCTACCGTGAGGATATGATCGAACATATGAGCGATATCGACACCTCCGCCCTGCGCGCCCAGATGGGACCGGCCACCGAGGCCGCGGTGCGGATCGTCCGGGAGGTACCGGACGACCGCCTGGACGCGCCGACGCCCTGCCCCGACTGGGACCTGCGGGCCCTCGTGAACCACTTCCTCTACTGGAACGCGTGCGGGGAGACCGCCGCGCGGAGGCGGCCGCCGGCCGGGCCGGGGGAGGACCACGACTTCACCGCCGAACCCGGCTGGGCCGACCGGTTCGCGGAGCAGGCCGCCAGGACCGCCGCCGCCTGGGACGACCCGGCCGCGTGGGAGGGCGCGACCAGCCTCACCGGCGGCAAGGACGGCATGCCGGCGTCCGTCATCGGCGGGATCGTCCTCAGCGAGCTCGTCCTGCACGGATGGGACGTCGCCGCCGCGCTCGGCCGCGACCCCGGCTTCCCGCCCGGGGTCCTCGACGCCGTCTGGGGCCACCTCGTCCCGACCGCGGAGATGGGCCGCGAATTCGGGGCGTTCGGCGCGGAGGTGCCCGTCCCGGCGGACGCCCCGCTCCTGCACCGCGTCCTCGGCCTGGCCGGCCGCGACCCGCACTGGACGCCCTGACCGGAGACCGGCGGCGGCGCGCCGACGGCCTGGCGCGAGCCGCCGCCGCGGCGCTCTACCCTTGAGGGCATGGCTTCCACGTCTTCGATCCGGGTGCGATTCGCGCCGTCACCGACCGGCATGTTCCATGTGGGCGGCGCCCGCTCCGCGCTGTTCAACTGGGTGATCGCCGCGCAGTCGGGCGGGACGCTCGTACTCCGCATCGAGGACACCGACGCGTCCCGCAACAGCCCCGAGTGGACCGAGGGCATCATCCGCGCCCTCGCCTGGCTCGGCATGGACGGCGAGCAGTACGAGGGCCCCTACTTCCAGTCCGCCAACGCCGACAAGCACGCCGAGGCGGCGGCGCGGCTTCGCGAGCAGGGCCGCGCCTACTACTGCGAGTGCACCCGCGACGCCGTGACCGCCCGCACCGGCGACCAGCACAAGGGCTACGACGGGTTCTGCCGCGACCGCGGCCTGGAGCCCGGCCCGGCCCGCGCCCTCCGGTTCCGCACCCCTGACGAGGGCCAGACCACGGTCATCGACCTGCTGCGCGGCAAGCCCGTCTTCGAGAACGCCGTCCTGGAGGACTTCGTCATCGCCCGCGCCGACGGCTCGGTGACGTTCCTGCTGGCCAACGCCGTCGACGACATGAGCCAGGGCATCACGCACGTCGTCCGCGGCGAGGAGCACCTGTCGAACGCGCCGAAGCAGCAGCTGCTGTGGGAGGCGCTCGGCTGCGAGCCGCCCGTGTGGGCGCACGTCCCCGTGATCGTCAACGAGAAGCGGCAGAAGCTGTCCAAGCGGCGCGACAAGGTCGCCCTGGAGGACTACCGCGCCGAGGGCTACCTCGCCGAGGCCATGCGCAACTACCTGATGCTGCTCGGCTGGGCCCCGGCCGGCGACCGCGAGATCGTGCCGTGGGACGTCATCGTCGACGAGTTCCGCATCGAGGACGTCAACACCTCGCCCGCCTTCTTCGACGTCAAGAAGCTCCGCGCGATCAACGGCGAGTACATCCGCGCGCTCCCGGTGGAGAAGTTCACCGCCGCGTGCCTGCCCTTCCTCCAGAACGCCCCCTTCGACGTGGACGTCGCCGTCTTCGCCGAGCTGGCGCCGCTCGCCCAGACCCGCATCGCGCTCCTCTCGGAGATCGTGGCGATGATCGACTTCGCGTTCCTGGACGAGCCGCCGTCCGACGAGCAGTCCTGGGCCAAGGCGATGAAGGAGCCCGCCGCCGCGATCCTCGCCGACACCGAGGCCGCCTACGCAGACGCGCCCTGGAACGCCGAGGAGCTGAAGAACCGCCTCGAGGCGATCGGCGCCGCGCACGGACTGAAGCTCGGCAAGACCCAGGCGCCCGTCCGCGTCGCCGTCACCGGCCGCACCGTCGGCCTCCCGCTGTTCGAGTCCCTGGAGATCCTCGGCCGCGACCGCACCCTGACCCGCATCGCCGCCGCCCGCGCCCGCCTTGCCTAGCGGAACGTGATGGCCCCGGGGAAGTGGCCGGACGCGCACACGAAGCGCATCCGGCCGCGCCCCGGGGTGCCCAGCGCCACCCGCGTCTCGCCGGTCACCGGCAGGATCACGTCCGTGCCCCGCGCCGGGATGGTGAACGCCCGCGTGTGCCCCCGCGTCTCCCGCGTCCGCAGCACCAGCACCGTCGGCACGCCCGCCCGCGCCGTGACCAGCGCCGGCCGGTAACCCCGGTCGAGCGCCCACACCGTCACGACCTGCGTCCCGGACGCGTCGACCCGCACGAACCGCGCCGACGCCGACGCGGGCGCCGACCCCCCGTCCGGCAGCCACCCCCCGAGCCGCAGCCCGGACAGCAGCGTCCATCCGGCGGCGACCGCCAGCACGGCGGCGGGCAGCGCCGCCGCCCGCCCCCGCAGCACGTCCAGGACGCGTCCGGCCGCGAGCCCCGCCAGCAGGAAGAAGGGCACCGTCCCCAGCACGAACGCGCCGAGCACCACGGCCCCGCCCAGAGCGGACCCGGACGAAACGGCCAGCAGCTCCACGGACAGGGTCAACCCGCACGGCACCAGCACGGTGGCGGCCCCCAGCCCCCACGCCCGCCACCCCCAGCCGCCCTTCACGGGCTGCTCCGCCCGCGCGGACCGCTCGCCATCGCCCCGCTCCCCGCATCGCCCGGGAACCCCTCCCGCGCGCGCCTCCGCACCGAGTCCGGCGAAGTCCTTCGCCGGCGGAGCGGCGCAGGTGTCCGCGGCCCTGCCGCGGCGGACGAGGCGGCGGGCCGGAGCGAACCCCAGCAGGTCCAGGGCGAAGAGCAGCAGCACCAGCGCGGCGCCGATGAGGAGGGCGCCGCGCACCCGGGGACCGGGCTGGAGCGCCGCGCCCGCGAGGCCGAGGAAGGCGCCCAGCGCGGTGTGCGCGGCCAGCTTGCCCGCGAGGAACGCGGCGGCCGGGCGCGGGCCGCCGCCGTCGCGGACCGCACCGGCGAGCAGCCCCAGCTGGACGGCGGCGCACGTGGTGCCTCCCGCCAGCAGGCCCGTCCCGGCGCCCGCGAGGAACAGCGCGGTGATGTCAGCGGTACCGCCCACGGGCCACCTCCGCAGCGGAACCCTCCCCGCGCGAGGACGCCGCGAAGCGTGCGGCGCCGGCTACACCTCGGTGTCCCCGGCGGGCACGACGGTCTCGCGGAGCTCGGCGAGGCGCCGCCTGAGCTCGGCGAACTCGCCGCGCGCGGCGGCGGGGACGTGCTTGCCGAGCGTCTCGGCCTGCTCCTCCACCGCGGCCAGGCGCTCGGCGGCGGCCGCGCCGACGGAACGGGCCTGGAGCAGGGCCGCCTGCTCGCGCAGCTGCGCGCCCTGCTCGCGGAGCCTGCGGTTCTTGGCGTGCAGCTCCACGAACACCGACACCTTCGCCCGCAGCACCCACGGGTCGAAGGGCTTGGAGATGAAGTCGACCGCGCCCGCCGCGTAGCCGCGGAACGCGTAGTCGGGGTCGCTGTTCACCGCCGTCAGGAAGATGATGGGGACGTCGCGGGTCTTCTTGCGGCGTTTGATGTCGCGGGCCGTCTCGAACCCGTCCATGCCGGGCATGACGACGTCGAGCAGGATGACGGCGTACTCGTCGGTGAGCAGCGCCTTGAGCGCCTCCTCGCCCGACCGCGCGCGGACCAGGTCCTGATCGAGGGAGCTGAGGATGGCCTCGAGCGCGATGAGGTTCTCCACGCGGTCGTCCACGAGCAGGATCCTGGCCTTGCCGTCCACGCGCCGCCCCTCTCCGAATCCGGTCACCGGGCCCCGTCACCGGCGATGGAGGGTTGCACCCAGGTCCGCATGACGTCAAGCAGATGGTCCACGTCGACGGGCTTCGGGACGTAGTCCGACGCGCCGGACGCCAGGCTCTTCTCCCGGTCGCCCTTCATCACCTTCGCCGTGATGACGATGATGGGCAGATCCGCGAACTGCGGCATCTCCCGGATCGCGGCGGTCGTCGCGTAGCCGTCGAGGCCCGGCATCATCACGTCCATCAGCACGACCGTGACGTCGGGGTTGCGCTGCAGCGCGTCGATGCCCGCCTGCCCGTCCTCCGCGTACAGGACCTCCATCCCGTAGCCCTCCAGGACGCTCGTCAGCGCGAACACGTTCCGGACGTCGTCGTCGACGATGAGGACCTTCCGCCCGGACAGCACGGCGTCAAGGAAGTCGGCGGGCGGCGTCTCCAACAGCCCGTTCGCGATCCCGGCGGGAGGCCGGGCCGAGGCCGGCTCGCGGCCGGAGCCCGCCCCCGCCTCGCCCGCCGGCGCCGGGAGCGCGGACGCCTCGGCCGGCGCCTCGGCGGGCGCCGGCACGATCCGGCGGCGCCCGTCCGGCTCGGTGTAGCGGGCGGGCAGGTACAGCGTGAACACGCTGCCCCGGCCGGGCTCGCTCTCGGCGTGGATCTCGCCGCCCAGCAGCCGCGCGATGTTCCGGCTGATGGACAGGCCGAGGCCGGTGCCGCCGTACCGGCGGGACGTGGTCCCGTCGGCCTGCTGGAACGGCTCGAAGATCTCCTGCAGCTTGTCGGCGCTGACCCCGATGCCCGTGTCGATCACCTGGAACGCGAGGACGTCCGGGTGGTTCCACAGCGTCGGCAGTGTGAACGCGGCGCCGCCGGCCCGCTCGATCCGCAGCCGCACCTCGCCCTCCGAGGTGAACTTCACCGCGTTCGACAGCAGGTTCCGCAGCACCTGCTGCAGCCGCTGCTCGTCGGTGTCGAGGACGGGCGGGACGTCCGGCGCGACCTCCACGCCGAACCGCAGCCCCTTGTCGACCGACAGCGGGCGGAACGTCGCGTCCACGTAGTCGACCAGCTCCGACACCGGGAGCCGCTGGATGTGGACCTCCATCTTGCCCGCCTCGACCTTCGCCAGGTCGAGGATGTCGTTGATGAGCTCCAGCAGGTCGGTGCCGGACTCGTGGATCGTCCGCGCGAACTCGACCTGCTTGTCGGTGAGGTTGCCGCCCGGGTTCTCCGACAGCAGCTTCGCCAGCACGAGCAGGCTGTTCAGCGGCGTCCGCAGCTCGTGCGACATGTTCGCGAGGAACTCCGACTTGTACCGCGAGGAGATCGCCAGCTGCTCGGCGCGCTCCTCCAGGGTCTTGCGGGCCTGCTCGATCTGGAAGTTCTGGATCTCGATCGCCCGGTTCTGCTGGGCCAGCAGCGCCGCCTTCTCCTCCAGCTCGGTGTTGGAGTGGCGCAGCTCGCCCTGCTGGCGCTGCAGCTCGTCCGACCGCTCCTGCAGCTCCTGCGCCAGCCGCTGCGACTCCGCGAGCAGCGCCTCGGTGCGGGTGTTGGCGCGGATCGCGTTCAGCGTCACCCCGATCGTCTCGATCAGCTGCCGGAAGAACGCCAGATGGACGTCGCTGAACCGGCCGAACGACGCCAGCTCGATCGCGCCGAGCACCGCGTCCTCGAACACGATCGGCAGCACGATGATGTTGACCGGGGACGCCTCGCCGAGCCCCGAGCGGATCTTGAGGTAGTCGGCGGGGGCGTCGGAGATCAGCAGGGTCCGGCGCTCCAGCGCGGCCTGCCCGACCAGGCCCTCGCCGAGCCCGAACCGGATCGCGCCGGCCCGGCCGCGCCGCGCCCCGTACCCGGCGATCATGACGAGCTCGGTCTCCTCGCCGCCGTTCTCCGCCAGGTAGAACGCGCCGTACTGGGCGCTCGCGGTCGGCGTCAGCTCCCGGACGATCAGCTCGGCGAGCTGCATCAGGTCGCGGTGGCCCTGCATGAGGCCGCCGATGCGCGCGAGGTTCGTCTTGAGCCAGTCCTGCTCCTCGTTCGCCCGGGTCGTCTCGCGGAGCGTCGCCACCATCAGGTTGACGTTGTCCTTCAGCTCCGCGACCTCGCCGCGCGCCTCCACGGTGATCGTCCGGGTCAGGTCGCCGCGCGCGACCGCGCTCGCCACCGCGCCGATCGCCCGGACCTGCGTGGTCAGGTTCCCGGCCAGCTCGTTGACGCTCTCGGTCAGCCGCTTCCACGTGGCGGACACGCCCTCGACCTCGGCCTGCCCGCCGAGCCGCCCCTCGCTGCCGACCTCGCGGGCGACGCGGGTGACCTCCGACGCGAACGACGACAGCGTGTCGACCATGGTGTTCAGCGTGGTCTTCAGCTCGAGGATCTCGCCCTGCGCGTCCACGTCGATCCGCCGCGTCAGGTCGCCGTGCGCGACGGCGGTCGCGACCTGCGCGATGTTGCGGACCTGGTAGGTCAGGTTGGACGCCATGCCGTTGACGTTGTCGGTCAGGTCCTTCCACATGCCGCCCGCGCCCGGCACGATCGCCTGCCCGCCGAGGCGCCCCTCGGTGCCGACCTCGCGGGCGACGCGGCTGACCTCGTCCGCGAACGCCGACAGCGTGTCGACCATGGTGTTCAGCGTGGTCTTCAGCTCGAGGATCTCGCCCTGCGCGTCCACCTCGATCTTGCGGGTCAGGTCGCCCTGCGCGACCGCCGTCGTGACCTGCGCGATGCTCCGCACCTGCGTGGTGAGGTTGTTCGCCATCGAGTTCACGTTGTCGGTGAGGTTCTTCCACACGCCGCTGACGCCGTGGACGTACGCCTGCCCGCCGAGGCGCCCCTCGGTGCCGACCTCGCGGGCGACGCGGGTGACCTCGTTCGCGAACGCCGACAGCGTGTCGACCATGGTGTTCACGGTGTCCTTCAGGTCGAGGATCTCGCCCTGCGCGTCCACCGTGATCTTCTTGGTCAGGTCGCCGTCCGCGACCGCCGTCGTGACCTGCGCGATGTTGCGGACCTGGTAGGTCAGGTTGGACGCCATGCCGTTGACGTTGTTCGTCAGGTCCTTCCAGACCCCGCTCACGCCGGGCACCCGCGCCTGCCCGCCGAGCCGACCCTCGGTGCCGACCTCGCGGGCGACCCGGGTCACCTCGGACGCGAAGGACGACAGCGTGTCGACCATCGTGTTCACGGTGTCCTTCAGCTCCAGGATCTCGCCCTGCGCCGCCACCGTGATCTTCTTGCCGAGGTCGCCCTCGGCGACCGCCGTCGTGACCTGCGCGATGTTGCGGACCTGGTAGGTCAGGTTGTTCGCCATCGCGTTCACGTTGTCGGTGAGGTTCTTCCAGACCCCGCTGACGCCCGGCACGTTCGCCTGACCGCCGAGCCGCCCCTCCGCGCCGACCTCCCGCGCGACGCGCGTCACCTCGTCCGCGAACGCCGACAGCTGGTCGACCATCTGGTTCACGGTGAGCTTGAGCTCCTGCAGCTCGCCCGTCGCCTCGACGGTCACCTTGCGGGTCAGGTCGCCTTTGGCGACCGCCGTCGTCACCTCCGCGATGTCGCGGACCTGCGCCGTCAGCCGCGACGCCATCACGTTCACCGACGTCGTCACGTCCCGCCAGCGGCCCGTCGTCTTGCGCACCGACGCCTGCCCGCCGAGCCGGCCCTCGGTGCCGACCTCCCGCGCGAACTGCGTGACCTCCCAGGTGAACTGGTCGAGCAGCTCGACCATCCCGTTCACCGAACGGGCCATCCGCAGCAGCTCCCCGCGCATCGGCCGGCCCGCCACCCGCAGCTCCACCCGCGTGTTCAGATCGCCCGCGGCAACCGCCTCCACCACCTGGTGGATCCCGGTCGCCAGATCGGTCAGCTTCCCGATGATGGCGTTGGCGTCCTCGACCCCGGCCGCCCACGTGCCGCGCAGCGTCCCCGGCGCCAGCCTCCCCTGGAGGCTGCCCTCCCTGCCGATCTCCCGCCGCACCCGGCTCAGCCCCGACGTCAGCTGATGCGCGTTCTGCCGGATCTCCTCCAGGATCTCCCCGGCCCGCGCCACGGCGCCCTCGCCCGGAACGCTCAGCTCCTCGCGCGCCTTGCCGTCCCGGACGGCGGCCAGCGCCTTCAGAAGCGGCGCCAGATCGGCGTCGCTGTAGCGCGGTGCGGTGTCGTGGAACCCGCCGTCGAGACGGGCACGGGACGCGGTACGCGGCATGCTCTTCATCCTCCTGGCCCGCGGTCGTCAGGTACCCGGTGAGCGCGCCGCGCCGGTGCGGCCCGCACCTGCACTCTACGTCGCCGTGCGCCCCGCCGCCCCGCATCGCCGCACGCCGCGCAAAGGAACGGCAACGCCCGTCAATGGCGCCCGTAGCCTTCGTGTTACCGTCGGTCGTGTCGTGGCGGGGGACCGCTTTGCCCGGTTGACCTGCCGGGCGGTGGGCGTACGGGGCCGCGTTCACCGCCTATCGTGGGCGGGGGACCGGCCGGTCTGTCACGATGGCAGGGGCCGAGGGCAGCGCAACGAGCGAAGGGCGACAGGTGGATCGGCAGACGGCGTCGGCGACGTTCCCGTCGGCCGCGGCGGCCGTGGCGGACGCGCGCCGGTTCGTCCGCAAGGCCCTCGCCGACTGGGGCGTCGAGGAGCTCGCCGACGACGCCGTCCTGGCCACCAGCGAGCTCGCCACCAACGCCGTCGCCTACGCGGGCACCTCCTTCGACGTGACCTGCCGCCTCGAGGACGGCGCGGTCAGGGTCGAGATCCGCGACCGGCACCCCACCCGCGGCATCGAGATGCCCGGCGTCACCGCGACCAGCGGACGGGGCCTGCCGTCGATCGCGCGCCTCGCCGCCTCCTGGGGCGTCTCCTACGACGGCGGCACCAAGGGCGTCTGGTTCCGGCTGGCACGGCACGGCGCGGTCAACGGCGCCGCACCCTCCTTCGCCGCGTCCGGATCCGCCGTGGACGGCGGGCCCGAGGGCGGCGGGCCGGAGACCGGCGGAGCCGACCGGGCCGACGCGTCCGACGCGTCCGACGCGTCCGGCGCGGCGCACGCGCGGCAGCCGCACCGGAGCCGGGAGTCCCGGCTGAGCGATCAGACGGGGGAGACGCCCGCCGCCGGCGACCGGCTGCTGCGCTCCGCCGCCGCGGTCGAGGCGATGGAGGACGCCGTCGCGACCGTCCGGGACGTCCTCGGCGCCGACGGCGCGGCCGTCCTGCTCACCGAACCCGACGGCCGCCTCATCATGGGCGCCGCCACCGGCACCGCCGCCGAGCTCGAGCCCGGCGAGCTGTCGATCGGCGCGCTCGGCCCCGAGGTCCGCGCCGGCACGCCCTGGATCGCCGCCGACGCGGCCGACCCGACCGCCGCCGCGCTGCGCGCCGCGTCCCTCGCCGCCGCTCCGCTGGCGACCCAGGGCCGCGTCACCGGCGTCATCGTGGCCGTCGCGAACGGCCCCGGCCGCTTCGACGAGGCCGACCGGCTGCGCGTCGGCCGGCTCGCCGATGAGACGTCGCTCGCCCTGGAGCGGGCCAGGGTGGGCGAACTGGAACGATCCTGGCGGGGCTGGCTCAGCTTCGTCGCCGAGGCCAGCGACCTGCTCGCCGGCACCCTCGACCAGGAGCGCACGATGGCGCTCGTCGCCCAGCTCGTCGTCCCCCGCCTCGCCACCTGGTGCGCCGTCTACACCGTCACCGAGGCCGAGGGCGGCGAAGCCCGCCTCGCCTACGTCTGGCACGCCGACGAGAACCGCGCCGACCGGCTGCGCGACCTCCTCGTCCGCGCCCCGGCACCGCCCACCGACGCGACCGGCCCCTGGAACGGCCTCGCCGCCGGGCCGGATCCGGTGTCCGGGGACGGCCCCGATCCCGCCTCCGACACCGGCTCGGACCCGGCCTCCGACACGGTCCACGCCTTCCCGCTCAGCGCCCGCGGCCGCCGCATCGGCGCCCTCGTCATCGGACGCCCCGCCGGCGACCGGTTCCCGCGCAGCGCGATCGAGCTCGCCGAGGAGCTGGGCCGCCGCGCCGCCCTCGCCATCGACAACGCGCGCCTCTTCTCCGCCCAGACCGCGATGAGCAGCGCACTCCAGCGCAGCCTCCTGCCGCCCGGCATCCCCGAGATCCCCGGCCTGGAGGTCGCCGTCGTGTACGAGCCGGCGGGGGAGGGCAGTGAGGTCGGCGGCGACTTCTACGACGTCTTCGAGAGCGGCCCCCCGCGGGGCCGCCCGGGTGGTGCCGCGCCCCGCTGGCGCTTCGCCATCGGGGACGTCTGCGGCACCGGGCCCCAGGCCGCCGCCGTCACCGGCCTCGCCCGGCACGCGCTGCGCATCCTCGCCGCCGAGAACCTGTCCGTCCCCGCCGTGCTGACCCGGCTCAACCGGCTCATCCTCGGCGAGGGCGAGCGGGGCAGGCTGCTGACCCTGCTGCACGGCGAGATCACGCCGCGGCGCGGCCGCGACGGCGTCACGATCCGGCTGTCGAGCGCGGGGCATCCGCCGCCGCTCGTCCTCGCCCCGGACGGCGCCGTGCGGGAGGCGTCGTCGCCGCAGCCGCTGCTCGGGGTGTTCGACGGTGTGGAGTTCCACACCGACACCGTCGAGCTGCGCCGCGGCGAGGTGCTGCTGTGCGTGACCGACGGGGTCACCGAGCGGCGCTCCGGCGGCCGGCTGCTCGGCGACGGCCACGGCCTGGAACGGCTGCTGGCAGGCTGTACGGGGCTCAGCGCCGGTGCCGTCGCCGCGCGCATCCAGCGCGCGGTGCGCGACTTCGGCGCCGAGCCGTCCAACGACGACGTTGCCCTCATCGTTCTGCGGGCGTCATGATGAACACCAACAATCGGTAAGGTGGGGTGGCGTGGGGCTTGCCTTGCACACGACGCGACAGGACGGCCGCGCGACGATCGCCGCGCGCGGCTCCATCGACCTGCACTCCTCCGACGAACTGCGGGCTCGGTTGACCGAGCTCGTGGACGCCGGGGAGCGCGAGGTCGTCGTCGACCTGACGGCGGTCGACTTCTGTGATTCCTCGGGGCTGAACGTCCTCGTCCGCGCATACAAACACGCGCGCGCGCAGAACGCGACGCTGACCGTGACCGGCGCCTACGGCCGGGTCGAGAACGTCCTGCGCACCACGGGCCTCGACCGGTTCCTCATCGCCGACGCGGCGGACGGGGCACCGGAGGAGGCGCCGGCGGATGGACGCTGACATCGGCCGGCCCCGAGCGGTCCCCGTCCCCGGGCCGCACACCACACGGAACGGCGACCGGGCGGAGTGACCGACCCCATGACCGAGACGACATTGCGCGCGGCACCCCAGACGGAGGCGGTCGAGTACGCGCGGCGCCTCGCCGCCCGCACGATGCGCACCTGGGCGCTGATGGACCGTGAGGAGCTCGTCACCGCCATCGTCGCCGAACTCGTCGCCAACGCCGTCCGGCACGCGGGCACGGCCCTGGAGCTGCGCCTCCTGCGCGGCGCCGGCCGCGTCCGCGTGGAGGTCCGCGACCGCGCCACGCAGCTCCCGCGCCTCACCGTCCCCGGCCCCCTGGACGAATCGCACCGCGGCCTCTTCATCGTCGACCGCTTCGCCTCCTCCTGGGGCGCCGACCCGGTCACCGGCGGCAAGGTCGTCTGGGCCGAGGTCAGTGTCTGAGGCGTCCCGCCGGTTCCGCCGGGACGCGCCGATGGACGCAGAAGAGCCCCGCGCCGTGAGCGGCGCGGGGCTCTCGTCTACGTCCGCCGAGGTCAGGACGACTTGCGGTACAGCTCCGCGACCATGAAGGCCAGGTCGAGGGACTGGCCGCGGTTCAGGCGCGGGTCGCACGCCGTCTCATAGCGCTGGTGCAGATCGCCCTCGACGAGGCCCTCGCCGCCGCCCACGCACTCGGTGACGTCGTCGCCCGTGAACTCGATGTGGATGCCGCCCGGGTGCGTGCCGAGCGCGCGGTGCACCTCGAAGAAGCCCGCCACCTCGTCCAGGACGTCGTCCAGCCGCCGGGTCTTGTGGCCGCTCGGCGCCTCGAACGTGTTGCCGTGCATCGGGTCGCACACCCACGCGACCGGGGCGCCGCCCTGGCTGACCTTCTCGATCAGCGGCGGCAGCGCCTCCCGGATCCGGCCCGCGCCCATGCGCGTGATGAACGTCAGGCGGCCGGGCTCCCCGTCGGGGTTCAGCCGGTCGATCAGCCGCAGCGCGTCGTCGGCTGACGTCGTCGGGCCGAGCTTCACCCCGATCGGATTGCGGATGTGCCGCAGGAACTCCACGTGCGCGCCGTCCAGCTGCCGGGTCCGCTCACCGATCCACAGGAAGTGCGCCGAGACGTCGTAGGGGAGGCCGCTCAGGTGGTCGATCCGCGTCAGCGCCCGCTCGTACTCCAGCAGCAGCGCCTCGTGGCTGGAGTAGAACTCCACTCCGTGGAACTCCTCGGGGTTCGCGCCGCACGCCTTCATGAACGTCAGCGCCCGGTCGATCTCCCCGGCCAGCCGGTCGTAGCGCTTGCCCGCCGGGCTCTGCGCCACGAAGTCCCGGTTCCAGGCGTGCACCTGGCGCAGGTCGGCGTAGCCGCCCTTCGTGAACGCCCGGCACAGGTTCAGCGTGACCGCCGAGCAGTGGTACGCCTTCAGCAGCCGTCGCGGGTCGTTGCGCCGCGAGCCGGCGTCGAACGCCAGCCCGTTCACCGCGTCGCCCCGGTACGCGGGCAGCTCCACCCCGCCGCGGACCTCCGTCGGCTTCGAGCGCGGTTTCGCGAACTGCCCCGCCATCCGCCCGATCTTGACGACCGGGACGCTCGCCGCGTAGGTCAGCACGACCGCCATCTGCAGCAGCGTCTTCAGCTTGTTCTTCACCGCGTCCGCGGTCGACCCGTCGAAGGTCTCCGCGCAGTCGCCGCCCTGGAGGACGAACGCCTCCCCGCGGGTCACCTGCGCGAGCCGGTCCCGGAGCTGGTCGCACTCGCCCGCGAAGACGAGCGGCGGCTGCCGGGACAATTCCGCGGTGACGGCCCGCGCCTCGGCGGGATCGTCCCATTCGGGCTGCTGAAGGGCCGGGAGGTCGCGCCAGGCGTCGAGTTCCCCCGGGACGCTCGAAGTACTCACAGGAAAAGGCTATGGCACGCCCCGTGGTGCGCCGCCAACCCGCCCTCAGACAGCGGAAGGGGCGGCCCCGCGACGGGACCGCCCCTTCCGCTGATCATGCACGTCAGGCGGCGCGCTCCCCGGCGTCCGCCGGGACCGGGCGCCCGACCTCGCCGCCGGCCGCCACCCCCGCCAGCGCGCGCTGCGCCGGCTCGGCCTCCGCCGGCGCGACGTCCGTCGCGTACTGCCGCAGCCGCCGCAGCGAACGGTCCGTGATCTGCCGGACCCGGTTGTGGCTCAGCCCGTACCGGGCGCCGATCTGCGCGTACGACAGCGGCTGGCCGCTGTCCATGCCGAACCGGGCGCGCAGGATCGCCGACTCGCGCTCCGGCAGCCGCTCGAGCAGCCGCCCGAGCCCCTCCGTCTCGTCAAGTGCCAGGACCTCCGCCTCCGGGGTCACGGCCTCCGGATCCTGCAGCAGATCGCCCATCGGCGTCTCGCCCGCGTCGTCGACGGTCGCGTCCAGGCTCGCCGGGTCGCGCCGCCAGCGCAGCAGCTCGTCCACATGCTCCTCCGCCGCGCCCAGCGCGGCGGCCAGCTCCTCGCGGTTCGGCTCGCGGCCGAGGTCGCGGCTCATCTGCCGCTCCGCCCGCCGGAGCCGCGACAGCTCCTCTTCCACATGGACGGGCAGCCGGATCGTGCGGGCCGTGTGGCTCAGCCCCCGCCCGATCGCCTGCCGGATCCACCACGTCGCGTACGTGGAGAACTTGAAGCCGCGCCGGTAGTCGAACTTCTCCACCGCGCGCATCAGCCCCAGGTTCCCCTCCTGAATGAGGTCGATGAGGGGCAACGAGTCGGTCGGGTACTTGCGGGCGATCGAGACGACGAGGCGCAGGTTCGCCTCCACGAAACGCCTCTTGGCGCGCAGCCCCGCCGCGGCCACCTCCTCCAGCTCCTCGCGGGACACCCCCTTCGGGATCGTCCCCTCGTCGAGCAGCTGTTCGGCGTACAGGCCCCCTTCGATCGCCTTCGCCAGATCGACCTCCTCCTCGGCGTCGAGGAGGGGAGTGCGGCCGATCCGGTCGAGGTAGGCCCCGACGAGATCCTTGTCGGGGACGTCGACCCTGTCGCCCTTGGTACGGGTTGCAGCCATCCTGACCCTTCTCCGATGCGATCTCCCTAAGAGGACAACGCCGATCGCAGTTCGGTGATTCCCACGTGGGGAATACTGCGTGGCTGTCAGCCGCTCTATGGGTCCTGATACCCCCGACTGAGGAGACAGCGACATGGCGACCGTCACACTCACCGCCGAGAACTTCGACGAGGTCGCGCAAGGCGACGGGATCGTCCTCGTCGACTTCTGGGCCGACTGGTGCGGTCCCTGCCGCCGGTTCGCGCCCGTGTTCGAGAAGTCGGCGGGCAAGCACGGGGACATCGTGTTCGGCAAAGTCGACACCGAGGCGCAGCCGGAACTGTCCGAGCGGTTCGGCATCGCGTCCATACCTACCCTCATGGCGATCCGCGACGGCATCATCGTCTTCGCCGAGCCGGGAGCGCTGCCCGAGAACGTCCTGGAGAACGTCATCGAGCAGGTGCGCGGCCTGGACATGGACGACGTGCGCAAGCGCGCCCAGTCCTGATCGCCGTGAATGCCGGGTGTCGGCGCGGCGGCGCTCCGGCGAAGACACCCGCCGCGCCGTCCCTCGGCCCCGCCGCATGGACGATGATGGACGGATGCTCGCCGATGTCGTCCCGTACCTGGTGTGCCCCGTGTGCGGGGCGGACCTCGCGCCGGCGGACCGCGGACTGCGGTGCCCCGCCGGGCACGCCTTCGACATCGCGCGGCAGGGCTATGCCAACCTCCTGCCGGGCAACGCCCGCCCGGGGACGGCCGACACGCCCGAGATGGTCCGCGCCCGCGAGGCGTTCCTCGGCGCCGGCCACTTCACATCGCTGTCGAGCCGGCTGGCCCGCACGGTCGCCCACCACGGCGGCGCGGCGCCGCTCGTCCTCGACGCGGGCGCCGGAACAGGCCACTACCTGAGCCGGATCCTGGACGCCGACCCGCACGCGGTGGGCCTGGCCCTGGACATCTCCAAGCACGCCGCCCGCCGCGCCGCCAGGGCCCATGCCCGCGCCGGCGCCATCGTCGCCGACCTCTGGCGCCCCCTGCCGCTCCGCGACGGGGCCGCCGGCTCCGTCGTCAACGTGTTCGCGCCGCGCAACGCCGCCGAGTTCCACCGCGTCCTGCACGGCGACGGCCTGCTCTTCACGGTCACCCCGTCCCCGCGTCACCTCGGATCCCTCATCGGTCCCCTGGGCCTCCTGGCCGTGGACGAACGCAAGACGGAACGCACCGACGCGGCGCTCGCGGGCTACTTCAAGCTCGACCTGCGAGACGAACTGGATGACCAGGTCGTTCTCACCCGTGACGAGGTCACCACGCTCGTCCTGATGGGCCCGAGCGCGCACCACGTGCCCGAGCCCGTCCTGGTGGAGCGCCTGCAGACCCTCCCGGACCCGCTTCCGGTGCCGGTCTCCTTCGTTCTGTCGGTGTACCGGAGACTCGCCTGACGCCGGTCGTCACCGAGGGCTCGGCTAACGGGCGAGCCCTCGCCTGTTGACGGCACGAACGTCTTGGACGATGTCCAGAAGCACCTGCGGAACCTGACCGGGCTCCGCGACGTCCTGCCCGCTCAGGAGATCCTCGCGGCCGTAACGGAACGCCATCGAGACGGACCGTGCGGCACCGCTGAGCAGGATGCGCTGCAGGGCCTGGCCGGCCCGGACCCACTCGGCGGGGGAGTCGCCACGAGTCGCGAGGAGAGCCCGGCGCGACGGCCCCCCGGACGACTCCGGAAGCAGGTGAAGGGTGGCCCCCTCCAGCCGCGCGGCCTCTCCGAGCTCATTGAGCACGGGAAGGGGAGGCGGTGCCCCCTCCGACGGCATGGACGGGAAGGGACGGAGCGTGGCGGCGTAGAGCAAGCGCTCCTCACGCGTGATCCGATGGCGGCCCGCGAGCCGCACCGCCGCCAGCACGGCCGGCCTTCCCGCGTCGGGAAGGAGCCGCACGACCGCCTCGTGCCCGAGCTGCGCGGCCGCGAGCCGCAGGTTCACCACCGCCGCGCCGCAGCTGAGGTGGAGCCCCCGCCCGGCCGGGTCCGGGGCGGGCCGGAACCGGTCGGGATCGGCGTGCACCTCGATCAGCCCCGGCACGATCCGGAACCGCCAGGCGTGCACGTCATGCACCGTCGGCCCCATCGTCGCGGCGACCACCAGGCGTTCCGCCGAAGCGCGGATGGTGACGTTCACGGGGCGCTCCTCCTGCTGTCGGCCGCCGGATCGCCGGAAACACGGATTCCGGACATCCCTCCACGGCGATCCACGGACGGTACCGCAGTGTGACCCGACGCACTCCGCGGGGGAATTACGAGGTCATACGGAGGAATAGTGCCGCCTGCCGCGTGCGGGCGCCAGAGATCGGCGCGGTGGATTTGACGGGTTTCGAGGCGGACCATAATGTTCTCCATGCCCCGAGGGGATGCGGGACGCCGAGAGGCGGACGGCCCCGGGGGGATCGGATCTCCGAAAAACGGTTCGGGCATCGCCCGGAGCGCGGTACGCTGATCTGGTCAGCCCGAGACGGGATGCAGGACGCCGAGAGGCGGCCGGCCCGAAGGGCGCCTCTCACAGAGCGATGCGGGACAGGTTTCTCCTGGCTTGCCGTCGCCGCGCGAGAGACCGGTACGTCACCGACCATGTCGAAAAGATCTTCACGGATCGACTTGACAGTCGGAACGAATCGGGTAAGTTAGTATGGTTGCCCCGGGGCGAGACTCGCGGATGCGGGTTGAGCGCGGTGGGTGTCCGTTTCTTGAGAACTCAACAGCGTGTTAAAAGCCAGTGCCTTTATCGATCCGG
>NZ_JOFJ01000013.1 GCF_000718255.1 Spirillospora albida | reverse complement strand
CCGGTGGAGCGGATGATGCGCGACGCCAAGATCACCCAGATCTACGAGGGCACCAACCAGATCCAGCGGATGGTCATCGCCCGCCAGCTCCTCAAGTAGCCCTGCCCGGTCGAACGAAGGCGGCGGCGCGGTCGCTCGCCGCCGCCGCGTTCACCGCCGCATCCCGTTGCCGTTCTCCTCCTCGCCGTCCGCGCCGACCTCGGGTTCGAGGTACTCGTCGTCCGGCCACAGCTCGTCGGCGAGGGAGGCGAGGTACTCCTCGTCGCCGGGGTCCAGCTCGGCGGTCATCGACTCGGGGTGCGGGACGGGCGGCTCGGAGCGGGCCCTCCCGGTGCGCCGGCGCCGCGTCCGCGGGCCGGGCCGGGCAGGGGCCATGGGCCGGAGCAGGTTCGGCACGCACAGGCCGAACAGGGCGGCCAGGGCCGCGAGGACCAGAACCGTGATCACACCACCCCGTCCTTTCACGATCGCTTCCCGTCCGGGGACGCGCCGGCCGAGTAATGACCGAAACAGCTGAACGTTACCGGTACGGCCGCGCCCCGCGGGCCGCCGTGCGACCAGGCTGGCGAAACCGGCGGCCCGGTGGCGGGACGACACGCGGGCGGTCTGGTCCCCGGCCCCGTCCTGGGGCACAATCGGGCCATGTCGAAAGTGACCACTTACTGCCGGATCTGCGAGCCGCTGTGCGGCCTGGAGGCCACCGTCCGGGACGGCGAGCTGGTCCAGCTGCGACCGGACCGCGACCATCCGCTGTCCCGAGGCTTCGCCTGCCCCAAGGGCATCGCGATGACCGAGGTGCAGAACGACCCGGACCGCGTCGTCCACCCGCTGCGGCGCCGCCCCGACGGCGAGTTCGAGCGGGTCACCTGGGACGAGGCGCTCGACGGCATCGCCGCGCGGCTCAACGCGCTCCGCAAAGAGCACGGCGGGAACTCGATCGGCTGGTACTTCGGCAACCCCGGCACGTTCTCCTACAGCCATCCCCTCTGGCTGAACGGCTTCATGGCCGCGCTGGGGTCGCCGCACATCTACTCCGCCGGCTCGCAGGACGTGAACAACCGGTTCGCCGCCAGCGCCCTGCTCTACGGCGCGCCGGTCCTCGTCCCGATCCCCGACCTCAAGCGCACCGACCTGCTGCTCATGCTGGGCGCGAACCCCATCGTGTCGCACGGCAGCCTCATCTCCGCGCCTCGCATCCGCGACGACCTGTCGGCGATCGTGCGGCGCGGCGGCCGTGTCGTCGTCGCCGACCCGCGCCGCACCGAGACCGCCCGCGCCTACGAGCACCTGCCCGTTGCCCCGGACGGCGACCCGTGGCTGCTGCTGTCGCTGCTCCACGTCCTGTTCGCGGAGGGACTGGAGGACGCCGCCGCCTGCGAGCGGCAGGCCGCGGGCGTTCAGGAGCTGCGCGGGCTCGCCGCCCGCTTCGCGCCCGAGGACACCGCCGCCCGCAGCGGCGTCCCCGCCCCGGCCGTCCGCGCCCTGGCCCGCGACCTGGCCGCCGCCGAACGCGCCGTCGTGTACGGCCGGACGGGCACCTGTCTCGGCCGGTACGGCACGCTGACCGCGTTCCTGATCGACGCCGTCACGCTCGTCACCGGCAACCTCGACCGGCCGGGCGGCGCCGTGTTCGGCGCGGCGCCCCTGCGCCTGGACGAGCTGCTCCGCCTCTCCGGTCTCGCCACCTACGGGAAGACGCGGTCGCGGATCGGCAACTACCCCGACGTGCTCGGGACCTTCCCGGCCGGCGTCATGGCCGACGAGATCACGACACCGGGAGAGGGGCGGATGCGGGCGCTGTTCGTCTCCGCCGGGAACCCGCTGCTCAGCGTCCCCGGCGGGGACTCGCTCGGGGCGGCTCTCGACGAACTCGATCTCCTCGTCTGCGTCGACCTCTATGTCACGGAGACGGGGCGCAAGGCCGACTACATCCTGCCCGCCACGACGTTCCTGGAGCGCGAGGACTTCCCCCTGCCGTTCTTGCAGAACCACCTCACCCCTTTCGTCACCTGGACGGAGGCCGTGGTCCCGCCGCGCGGCGAGGCCCGCCAGGAATGGGAGATCATCGACGATCTGGCCCGCCGGATGCGGCTCGGCGTCGGCGCGTTCGGCCCGCAGCGGCTCGCGCACCGGCTCGGCGTCCGGCCGTCCCCGCGCCGGCTCGTGGACGCCCTGCTGCGCACCGGCCCGTCCGGTGACTGGTTCGGACTGCGCCGACGCGGCCTCAGCGTCCGCAGGCTGCGGCGCGCGCCACACGGCATCGTCCTCGGCGAGCACCACCCGACGGGGACGCTCCGCCGCCGCATCGTGCACAAGGACGGGCGGGTGCACCTCGCCCCGCCGGAGATCGTCGCCGAGGTCGGGCGCCTCGCGGCGGCGCCCCCGCCTCCGGACGGCTTCCCGCTCCGCCTCATCGGCCTCCGCGAGCTCCGCTCGCACAACTCCTGGATGCACAACGCGCCGTCGCTGATGCGGGGCGACCGCGTCCACGCGGCCCGTATCAGTCCCAAGGACGCCGCGGAGCACGGCATCGCGGACGGGGCGCCCTGTCGCGTCACCTCTCCGCACGGCTCCATCGAGCTCGTCGCGAAGGTCACCGACGAGATGACCGAGGGCACCGTCGCCGTTCCGCACGGCTGGGGTCACCAGGGCGGCTGGCGTACGGCCAACGGAGCGGGCGGGGCGAACGTCAACCTGCTCGCCTCTCCCGACGCGGGCGACCTGGAGCCGCTGGCGGGCATGGCCCATCTGAACGCCGTCCCCGTCCGGATCGCGCCGGCCTGAGCGCCGTCCGCGGCGCGGACGACGCCGTCAGGCGGCCGTGCCGCGGACGGGGCGGTGCGGTGCGACCACACGGCCGTCGGGGAGCAGCTCCCCGGTGTCCTCGAAGACGACGACGCCGTTGCACAGGAGACCCCAGCCCTGCTCGGGGTGGTGGGCGACCATGCGTGCGGCGTCGTGGTCCAGCGCCTCGGAGACCGGGCAGGCCGGCTTGTGCCGGCAGGTCCGGACGCGTTCGATCTTCACGGTGTCCTCCCTGCGTCCCCTGTGATTTAGGACATAGTTGAGAGTGCCGCCGGACGACCGAAATATGCAAGTGGATGACGGATTCTTTACGTTCCCTGCTGTATTGGGAAGGTCAAATCCCGACAAACAGGGCCGATCAGGGCAGCAGATCGCCGTCCGGGTCGTCCGCGTGGGTCACGTCCAGGCCCACGACCGAGGTGCAGCCCTCGCAGATCCACTCCGCGACGACCGTCTCCGGGTTCGTGCCGCGCGTCCGGTACGGGCGCGCGACCCTGCGCCGCCGCATCCCGTGCCCGCAGGACGAGTGGAGCAGCCCCCCGCACGCCGGGCAGGGCCACACGTCCTCCCGCCGGACCCGGCACCGCGGGCACAGCGGCGACACGTACCCGCCGGTCCCGTCCGCGTCCAGGAGGACGTCGAACGGCAGGTCGGACGGCAGATCCCCGGAGGGGTCGCGGCCCGGCCCGGCGGAAGGCTCGGCGGCCCGCTCCGGGACGAGGTCGAGGTACTCGTCGGTGGGCCAGTGGTGGTCGGCGAGCCAGGCGAGGTACTCCTCGTCTGCCGGATCGAGCACGGCCGTCAGGGACTCGGGGTGCCGCTCCGCGCCGCCGGGCGCCGCCGCCCGGGGCGCCGCGGGACGGCCGGGGCGTGCCGGGGGGCGCGTGCGGCCGCGCCTCACGGTGGCCAGCATCGCCAGCAGGCCGCACAGTACGACGGCGGTCAGGCCGGTCGCCAGGGGCATCGCGGGGTCCTCACATGATCCTCGGGTGGACGGGAGCCGATCATGAAATCCCTTCACAAAACGCTGCGAACGCTACAAGAAAGGAACTTGTCCGAAAAGTCGATCAGGCGGGCCGCGGCCGGGGGCGCCGCCCGAAACCCGCGCCCGCGCCGCCCCCCGGCCCCGGGGACGAGGGCATCGGGAGGATCCGAGCGTCCCCGCGCGCCGCGCACCGCGTCCGGCGTTTCACTCTGCGCGGAATTCCGCGATCAGCGCGCGGCCGGGGCGGAGGCGGCCCGCCCCCGCCCGGCCCTGGTCAGTCCTTGCGGCCGAGGACGGCCACCATCTGCGTGTGCAGGGGGTGCTCGAGCGGCCCCACCGGCCCGTTCGGGCGCCACTCCGTCACGTGCGCCAGACCGGGCTCCAGGATGGTCAGCCCGTCCATGAACGACTCGATCTGCGCGGCCGGCCGGAAGTACGAGCCGCCCAGCCCCGACTGGAGGATCTTCTTCGCCTCCTCCACGCGCGGGTCGTCGCCCGAGTCGTGCAGATGCGTCAGCATGATGTGGCTGCCCGGTGCGAGGAACTCGTGCAGGCCCCGGACGACGCCCGCCGGGTCCCGCTCGTCCGGGACGTGGTGGATGATCGCGGCGAGGATCACGGCCACCGGTTCGTCCAGGTCGAGCAGCTTCGTCAGCGCCGGGTCACCGAAGATCTTCTCCGGTTCGTACAGGTCGCCCTGGATGAAGGTCGCGACGCCCGTCTCGGTCAGCAGCGCCCGCCCGTGCGCCAGGACGATCGGGTCGCTGTCGACGTACACCACCTTCGCGTCCGGGTTGACGGCCCGCGCGAACTGGTGGACGTTGCTGGACGTGGGCAGCCCCGACCCGATGTCGACGAACTGGGCGATGCCGAGCTCGCCGGCGAGGTAGGTCACCGCGCGCTCGATCGCGACGCGGTTGCCCTGCGCCACGACCGGCGCCTCGGGGACGAGCTGCATCACCATGTCGGCCACCTCGCGGTCGGCGGCGAAGTTGTCCTTTCCGCCGAGGAAGTAGTCGTAGACGCGGGCGAAGGTCGGGGTGGTGGGGTCGATGCCGGGAGGCGCGCTCTCCGGGAGGTCGTCGGCCACGGGTGCGGCTCCTTCTGATGGGGGGACGGCGAAGATCGGGATTGATCCAAGATTAGGCCGGAATACCCTGCGCGTAGGGCGTTTCCGGGCAACTGCGACCCGGCGTGGGCTCCGCCGGGGGTGAGGTTTTCCGCAGTGCCGCGGTGCGGTGCGCGGCCGCCCGGTCCGGCGGTGCGCTCCATGGTGGCGCGCGGGGCCGGTCCGTAGCGTCGAAGCATGATCCCGATGATGACGAGCACGCAGGACGGGGCCGGGCCCGACGGGGGCGTGGCGGGCTGGGCGACCGGCCTGATGGAGCAGCTGGGCGCGCCGGGAGCGGGGCTGGCGATCGCGCTGGAGAACCTGTTCCCGCCCCTGCCGAGCGAGATCATCCTCCCGCTCGCCGGGTTCACCGCCGCGCAGGGCGGCATGGGCCTTCTCGCCGCCCTCCTCTGGACCACCATCGGCTCCGTCGCCGGGGCGCTCGCCCTGTACGGGGTCGGCGCAGCGATCGGCCGCGACCGGATCCGCCGGCTCGTGGCGCGCCTCCCGCTGGTCAAGCTCGCCGACCTGGACCGGACGGAGGAGTGGTTCCTCCGGCACGGCACCAAGGCCGTGTTCTTCGGCCGGATGATCCCGATCTTCCGGAGCCTCATCTCGATCCCGGCGGGGGTGGAGCGGATGCGGATGGCGCCCTTCCTGCTCTGCACCGCCCTGGGCAGCCTCATCTGGAACTCCGCCTTCATCCTGGCCGGATACGGGCTGGGCGACAACTGGCGGACGGTCGAGCACTACGTGGGCCTCTACTCCACGTCCGTCCTCGTCGCGGCGGCGCTGGCCGCGGTCGCGTTCGTCGCCGTGCGTATCGTGAAGGGGACCCCGGACCGGGGAGCCGTGATCAGAGAACGGGAACGTGAACGCGTCCGCTGACGACCCCGCCCGTCGCGCGCGCCTGCCGGCGCGGGCGGCGGCCGGCCTGCTGACCGGCGCGGCGACCGCCGCGGCCGAGCTGGTCTTCCTCGTCGCGGCGGCACTGCTGACGGCGTACGCGATGGCGTTCACCCGCGACCGCCGGACCGTCCCGGTACTGGTCGCGGACGGCGCGTGCCGCCTCACCGACCTGGAGGGGCGGCGCCTCTCCCGCTTCCACGGCGCGTCCGTCCCGACCGGGTACGGCCCCCTTCAGGCCCTCGCCTACCTGGTGCTGCGCGTGCCCGCCGGGCTGCTCGGCGGGGTGATCCTCGTCCTCGTGGCCTACGGGCTGGTCACCGGCGTCAGGCTGGCCGTGGGCTGGTGGATCACCGGCGACCATCTGGACGGCATCGCGCCCACCTGGTGGATCGTCCTCTACACGGCCGCGGCGGCCACCGTGCTGCTGTTCCTCGCCGTCCAGGGGCTCGCGGGGGTCGTCGCCCTGGAGCGCCGCGTCGCGCGCCGCGCCCTCGGCCCGAGCCCGCTGGAGGAGTACGAGCGCCGCATCGCGCAGCTGTCGGTCACCCGCGCCCAGGTCGTGGACGCGGTCGACGACGAGCGCCGCCGCATCGAGCGCGACCTGCACGACGGCGTCCAGCAGCGGCTCGTCGCGCTCGGCATGCTGATCGGCCGCGCCCGCCGCGCCGGGGACCCCGCCCGCGCCGCCGACCTCCTCCGGCAGGCGCACGAGGAGTCGCGGCGCGCGCTGGAGGATCTGCGGGAGGTCTCCTGGCGCGTCTACCCGGCGGCGCTGGACGGCGAGGGCCTGCGCGCAGCGCTCGACACCGTCGCCGAGCGTTCCCCGCTGCCGGTCACGATCGACCACGACCTGCCCGGACGGCCGCCGCACGCCGTCGAGACCGCCGCCTACTTCGTGGTCTGCGAGGCCGTCACCAACGCCGCCAAGCACTCCGGCGCGCGGCACGTCCGTGTCCGCGTCGCCGGATACGGGAGGATGGTCGGCGTGCGCATCGAGGACGACGGGAACGGGGGAGCCGACCCCGCGGGCGGCGGCCTGGCCGGGCTGGCCCGCCGCGTCGCCGCCCTGGACGGGACGTTCAGCGTGACCAGCCCGCCCGGCGGGCCCACCGTGATCACCGCGGAACTGCCGTGCGAGTGATCCTCGCGGAGGACTCGACGCTCCTGCGGGAGGGCCTCGTCCGGCTGCTCGCGGAGGAGGGCCACGAGGTCGCCGCCGCCGTCGGCGACGCCGCCGCCCTCCTCGAGGCCGTAGCGGACGACCCGCCCGACGTCGTGGTCGTGGACGTCCGGATGCCGCCCACCCACACCGACGAGGGTCTGCGCGCCGCCCTGGACATCCGGCGCCGGTGGCCCGACGTCGGCGTGCTCGTCCTGTCCCAGTACGTGGAGCGCCGCTACGCGACCGAGCTGCTCACCGACGCGGCCGGCGGCGTCGGCTACCTCCTCAAGGACCGCGTCGCCCAGGTGGACGAGTTCCTGGACGCCCTCGACCGCGTCGCCGCCGGAGGCGCCGCCTTCGACCCGGAGGTGGTCCGCCGCCTCCTGGCGCACGGCACGGCCGCCGATCCCCTGTCCCGCCTCACGCCCCGCGAACGGGACGTCCTGGACCACATGGCGCAAGGCCACACCAACGCCTCGGTCGCCGCGCACCTGCACATCTCGCAGAGCGCCGTGGAAAAGCACGTCAACGCCATCTTCGACAAGCTCGATCTGCCGCCCGCCGCCGGCTACAGCCGCCGAGTCCTGGCCGTCCTGCGCTACCTCGGCTCGCCCGAGCCCTGAGCCGCCGGCGGGCGGGTCAGGCCGGACCGGGCCGCGCGCGGAGGCGGTCGGCGACGCGGGCGAGGGCGTCACCGACGAGGTCGAGCTCGTCCGGGGTGAGCACGTCGATGAGGTGCTCGCGGACGACGCGGCGGTGGCCGGGCCGGACGCGGACCAGGGCGTCCGCGCCGCCGTCGGTCAGTTCGGCCCACACCGAGCGGCGGTCCGACTCGCACCCGGTGCGCCTGACCAGGCCGGCGCGCTCGAGCCGGGTGACCTGGTAGGTGAGCCGGCTCTTGGAGATCATCACCTCGCGGGCGAGGTCGGACATCCGCAGCCGGTTCCCGTCGGCGATGCTCAGCCGCATCAGGACCTCGAACTCGGCGTGCGACAGCCCGCCGTCGCGCTTCAGCTGCCGTTCGATCTCGTGCTCGACGAGGTGACCCGCGGAGAGGAAGGCGACCCAGGCGCGCAGCTCACGCGGAGCGAGGGGCCGCCCGCCGGCATCGGTCATGCGGTGATTGTAGTTCGCGTGTATTCGCGGCCGATGTCATATGAGCCGGATCACATGCGGGGCGCGGTGACTTCGCGACCGACACGTGTCACGTGCCGCGTCGGCAATATGGTCCGGTCCAATATCGGTGTGGGGGCACTCCAGGTCGCTGACACGTCACCTTGACGCCTCCGGCGCTTCGCGTCGAACTGACAAGATGTTCCAGATGACCGTTTCTGGGCATGGTGATCACGATGGGTTCCAAGAGAGGCGGATCGTTCGTGTCACGCGGTAGCGAGTTCGTGGTGGTGGCAAACCGGCTTCCGGTCGACCGGATCGTCGGAGAGGACGGGAAACCCGCCTGGAGAAGGAGCCCCGGAGGGCTGGTCAGCGCGATCGCGCCGGTCATGCGCAGCAGGAAGGGCACCTGGATCGGCTGGGCGGGCGCTCCCGACGAGGAGTTCGACCCCTTCGAAGAGGACGGCATGTCCCTTCACCCGATCGCGCAGTCGGCGGAGGAGGTCCGGCTCTACTACGAGGGCTTCTCCAACGCCACGCTCTGGCCGCTCTACCACGACGTCGTCGCGCCCCCCGTGTACGACCGGGCGATGTGGGACGCCTACGTCCGCGTCAACAACCGGTTCGCGGAGGCGGCGGCCGAGGTCGCGGCCGAGGGCGCGATGGTGTGGGTGCAGGACTACCAGCTGCAGCTCGTCCCGGCGATGCTGCGCAAGCTGCGTCCCGACCTGCGGATCGGGTTCTTCCTCCACATCCCCTTCCCGCCGCTGGAGCTGTTCTGGCAGCTGCCCTGGCGGCGGCAGATCCTCGAAGGGCTGCTCGGCGCGGACCTCGTCGGCTTCCAGCTGCCGGGCGCCGCCGCCAACTTCGTGCGGCTCTGCCGGCGGCTGCTGGACGCCCGCCACGTCAAGCAGGACGTCCTGTGGGAGGGCCGGATCGTCCGGGCCAGGGCGTTCCCCATCTCCGTGGACGTCGAGGAGCTGAACGACCTGGTGGCGCGTCCCGACGTCCGGGAGCGGGCGCAGGAGATCCGCGCCGACCTCGGGGACGCGACGGTCCTGCTCGGCGTGGACCGCCTCGACTACACCAAGGGCATCACCCAGCGGCTGCAGGCGTTCGGGGAGCTGTTCGGGGACGGCCGGCTCAGTCCCGGCCAGGCGGTGCTCGTCCAGATCGCGACGCCGAGCAGGGAGCGCGTCGAGCAGTACCAGCTGCTGCGCGAGGAGATCGAGCAGCAGGTCGGGCGGATCAACGGCGAGTACGGGGAGATCGGGTTCCCCGTCGTCCACTACATGCACAGCTCGTACGACCGGGCCGAGCTCGCCGCGCTCTACCTCGCCGCCGACGTGATGGTGGTGACGCCGCTGCGGGACGGCATGAACCTCGTCGCCAAGGAGTACGTGGCGTGCCGCAGCGACCTGCGCGGCGCCCTCGTGCTGAGCGAGTTCGCGGGCGCCGCGATGGAGCTGAGGCGCGGCGCGTTCCAGGTCAACCCGTACGACATCGACGGGCTGAAGGGCACGCTGCTCGCCGCCCTGGAGGCCGGGCCCGGGGAGCAGGCGCGGCGGATGCGCACGATGCGCCGCCGCGTCACCGAGCACGACGTCGACCGCTGGGCGAAGACCTTCCTCAGCGAGCTGGAGAATCCTGCGCGCCCGGAGCCCGCGGATCCTCCGCCGGTCGCGGTGCAGGCGGGCTGACCCGCAGGTCGAACGCGGCCCACACGGCCTTGCCGCCGGTGGCGAGCCGCGCCCAGCCCCACGCGTCGCTGACCGCGCCGACGACGAGCAGGCCGCGGCCGCCCTCGGTGAACCGGTCCGGGTCGGCCGCGACCGGCTCGGGGACTTGGCCGCCCGGGTCGGTGACCGTCACGACGAGCCGCCGCCGGTGCCCGAGCAGGACGACCTGGATCGGGCACAGCGGCAGCGGCTGGGGGAGACCCTCCATGCCGTGACGCAGGGCGTTGGTGACCAGTTCGGACACGGCGACGAGGACGTCGCCGGCGTCCCCCGGCACGCGCCAGTCGAGCAGCGTGGCGCGGGTGAACTCGCGGGCCGCGCGTGGCGCGGTGATCTCCGCGGGGAACACGCGGCGCGCGGAGCGCGGGGTGCCGGCGTGCGGGGCCGGCCAGAGCCCGGCGAGGCCCGCCGGCGCGGGCGCGCTCGGCACGCCGGCCGCGGGTGCGTCCGGCCAGGCCGGATGGACGTTGGCGTGCCGCGGCCGCGTTCCCCTCATGGTGGAAGCGGCTACGTCAAGGGCCTGGTCAACGGTCATGGTCCAACCTCGAGGGCGTGCGGGGCGGTCACCGGCGAGCGTTCGCTATCTTGCTCCCCAAGTCGTGCAGATGCAAGGACGTCTGCATGAACGAATGCAAGAACGAATGCACGTGCATCTCGTACCATGGGTGTGGGGTGGGGGAGATCGCGGCCTCCCTGCGGGGAGGTGATGACGCCTTAAGGGGGCAAAGTTGGACGGCAGCGGCATATCGGACGCACTGCGCAGCGGGCTCGTCTGGCAGAAGAGCAGGCGGAGCAACCCGAGCGGCAACTGCGTCGAGATGGCCGAGCTCCCCACCGGGGAGATCGCGGTCCGCAACTCGCGTGACCCGCACGGTGCGGTCCTCGTCTACACGCGCGAGGAGGTGGAGGCCTTCGTGGGCGGAGCCAAGGACGGCGACTTCGACCACATGCTGGTCTGACCAGGGGGTGGCCGGCCGAACCGGTACGGCCAAAATAAACCGAATGGGATTCCAATCGGCGATCCGGCCCGGTAGCGTGCGGCCATGCATCTGGGGCAGATCGCCGCACAGACCCCCGAAAAGCCCGCCGTCATTATGGCGGGCTCCGGCCGGGTCATCACGTTCGCGGAACTGAACGACGAGTCCAACCGGCTGGCGCAGCTTCTCCACGCGGAGGGGCTGCGTCCCGGCGACCACATCGCGTTCATGCTGGAGAACCATCCGCTCTTCCTGGCCGTGGCGTGGGCCGCGCAGCGGTCGGGCCTCTACTACACGGCCATCAGTTCTCGGCTCCAGCCCGACGAACTGGCCTACATCGTCGAGAACTGCGAGGCGAAGGCCTTCATCACCAGCGCGGCGATGGAGGCCCCCGCCAGGGCCGTCCCGGATGTGCCGCTGCGCCTCATGCTGGACGGCACCGCGCCCGGCTTCGACTCCTACGAGGACCGCGTCGCGCAGCACCCGGCCGAACCCCTCGAGAACGAGGTCGAGGGCCAGGACATGCTGTACTCCTCCGGCACCACCGGCCGCCCGAAGGGCGTGAAACCGCCCCTGCCGCTGTCGCCGATCGGCAACGGCGGCCCGCTCATGATGCTCATCCAGGGGCTGTTCGGCGCCGACGCCGACTCCGTCTACCTCTCCCCGGCGCCGCTTTACCACGCCGCCCCGCTGCGCTACTCGCTCATCTTCCATCGCTGCGGCGCCACCGTCGTCGTGATGGAGAAGTTCGACCCCGAGGCGGCCCTCGCCGCCATCGAGAAGTACGGCGTCACCCACAGCCAGTGGGTCCCCACCATGTTCATCCGGATGCTCAAGCTTCCGGAGGAGACCCGCGCCCGCTACGACGTGTCCTCCCTCAAGTGCGCCGTGCACGCCGCCGCGCCCTGCCCCGTCCCGGTCAAGGAGCAGATGATCGGCTGGTGGGGGCCGATCCTCCACGAGTACTACGCGGGCACCGAGGGCAACTGCTTCGTCTACACCAACTCCGAGGACTGGCTCGCCCACAAGGGCGCCGTCGGCCGCCCCATCATCGGTGAGGTGCACGTCTGCGGCGAGGACGGCGAGGAACTGCCCGCCGGCACGCCCGGCACCCTCTACTTCGGCAACGGCCTGCCGTTCGAGTACCACGGCGACGAGGAGAAGACCGCCGCGTCCCGCGACCCGAAGGGCCGGGGCTGGACGACCCTCGGCGACGTCGGCTACGTCGACGGGGACGGCTTCCTCTACCTCACCGACCGCCGGTCATACATGATCATCAGCGGCGGGGTGAACATCTACCCGCAGGAGGCGGAGAACGTCCTCGCCGTCCACCCCAAGGTCGCCGACGTCGCCGTCTTCGGCGTCCCCGACCCGGAGATGGGCGAGGCCGTGAAGGCCGTCGTCCAGCCGGTCTCGATGGACGAGGCGGGCGACGACCTCGCCGCCGAGCTCATCGCCTACTGCCGCGACAACCTCGCCCACTACAAGTGCCCCCGCAGCGTCGACTTCCGCGCCGAGCTGCCCCGGCACCCGACGGGCAAGCTCTACAAGCGCCTGCTGAAGGACGAGTACTGGAAGGACCGGCGTCCCGCCTGAGAAACGCCGACGCCCCGGCCCGGATCCCTCTCGGGGTTCCGGGCCGGGGCGTCTTCGCTCTCCGGCGCCCTCAGTGCATCGGCATGGGAGCGTCGAGCGCCGGCGTCTCCGGCTTCTTGCGGGGCAGGAGCAGCGCCGGCAGGAACGCCAGCAACAGCAGCGCCGCCGCGTACCAGTACGTGTGCTGGAACGCGTCCGCCATCAGGGCGAGCACCTTCTCCTTGACGCTCTGCGTGGCGTCGCCCCCGAGGGCACCGCCGTTCGCGGCGGGCTTGAGCTTCTCGGTGAGCTGGTTCGCCAGCAGCACCGAGATCATCGCGGTGCCGATGGACGCCGACACCTGCTGGATGATGTTCAGCATCGTGCTGGCCCGCGGCACCTCGTCGTGGACGAGGGTCTGGATCGCGGCGGCCATCGTCGGCATCATCGTCATGCCCATGCCGAGACCCATCACGAACAGGGCGCCGCCGAGCGCCCAGTACGAGGTGTCGGACTCCAGGAGCGCGGCGAAGCCGGCGAACGACAGGACCACGATGGACAGGCCGACCAGGACGACCCGTCCGGGCCCGATCCGGTCGGTCAGCTTCCCGCCGATCGGCATCGTGACCATCGCGCCGAGGCCCTGCGGGGCCAGCAGCAGGCCGGAGGCCAGCGCGGTCTCCAGGCGGACCTGCTGGTAGTAGAGCGGAAGCAGCAGCATCGCGCCCATGAACGCCGCCATGAACAGCACCATCGTGCCGGACGCGGCGGCCACCGAACGGCGCTTCAGCAGCCGCAGGTCGATCAGCGGGTTCTCCGCCTTCAGCGCGCGGGCCACGAACCCGAGCGTGAGCACCGCACCGGCGACCGTCGGGATCAGGGCCTCGAGCTCGGTGAAGTCCCTGAGCTCGGCGCCCTTCGCGAGGCCGTAGATCAGCGAGGCGAGACCGGGAGAGAGCAGGAGCAGCCCGAGGATGTCCAGCTTCTCCGCCGGCTTCGGGGTGTCCGGCTTGAGGATCTTGACCGCCATGATCAGCGCGACG
Organism: Spirillospora albida; assembly: GCF_000718255.1. GTDB lineage: Bacteria > Actinomycetota > Actinomycetes > Streptosporangiales > Streptosporangiaceae > Spirillospora > Spirillospora albida. Next base: position 134,770 of record NZ_JOFJ01000013.1, on the reverse strand, counting down.
ATGCCGATCGGCAGGTTGATGAAGAAGATCCAGCGCCAGTCGACGTCGTCGACGAGCCAGCCGCCGAGGATCGGGCCGAGGATCGGGCCGAGCAGCATCGGGATGCCGACGACGCTCATCACCTGGCCGACCCGCGCGGGACCGGCCGCCTGGGTCAGGATCGTCATGCCGGCCGGCATGATCATGCCGCCGCCGAGGCCCTGCAGGACCCGGAACGCGATCAGCGACTCGGCCGACCAGGCCGCGCCCGCCAGCATCGAGCCGGCCACGAACAGCGCGATCGAGATGATGTAGAGGCGCTTGGTGCCGAACCGGGCGGACGCCCACCCGGTGATCGGGATCACCGTCGCCAGCGCCAGCGTGTAGCCGGTGGCCACCCACTGGATCGTCGCGAGCGGGGTGTTGAACTCCTTGGTGAGGTCGTTGAGGGCGACGTTCACGACGGTCACGTCCAGGATGGACATGATCGCGCCGAGCACGACGACCATCGCGACCGCGAGCACGCCGCGATCGAGGCCTCCGCCCGCCGGTCCGGCATCCTTCGGTGGGCCGTCCGTCGTCTGTGGGGACGCGGGTGCGGTCAACTGTCTTCCAATCGTCGGGGGGTCCGCACGGACATGCGAGAACCAGGGCAACGGTCACGGGGGTACGCCGCAAATTAGTGCAGTGACTGACACTTTCGCGAACGATTAAACTCGCCGAGGTCCGGGAGTATTCCACCGGGGTCCGACAGTTTCGCCGGATCCCTCCTGGTCCCGGGGGTTCATCGTGCGGCCTCGACCGGGCTTGAGGTCAACCGGGTGTGACGCACGCGACACCGGGCCCTCACCTCTGCCGTGACCCCCCGCCCCGTTCGGGCCGCCGATACGGACCATCGGCAGGCGGAGGACTCATCGGAGCCGTCAGACCTTCTTCAAGCGTTCACCCAGCGCCTCCGCGCCCCGCACCTTGACGACGAAGGGCTACCGGCCGTCGTCGTTGACTTCCAGTGCCTCTCGCGCCAGGCCGATGAACGCGATGTAGGCCTCCCGGAAATCCTGGTAGGCGGCGTCGTAGGCCTCCCGCGCGGGTGGGCCGTCGTCACCCATGAGCGCCTTGAGCCGCGTCTGCACGTGCCGTGCCTTGTTCCGCGTGCGATCCGCCGCGGCCGAGACCTCGGCGGGACCGTCGAGCCGGACCTCGTGCATCGCCCGGTTCATGTCCCCGATGGCCGGGCCGATGCGCTCGTACATCTGAGCCAGCAGCCGTTCCCTGCTCGCGGGGTCGGGCGCCGCGTCGACGTCATCGATCTGCCACGTGACCTCGCTGAACGCGTGCACGCGGGTCATCAGCTCGCGATAGGAGGTTCGGCGCCGCTCGTGCTGGTCGCGAAGGGCCTGCGCCCGTGTGGTCGTCCGGGCTTGGGTCAGCGCCGCGCGCAGGGTCGCCCGCGACGTGAGGTAGCCGGCCCCAAGGGCCGTCAGCGCGGTGAGAACGCCGACCCATAGTCCGCTGTTCGCCATGATCAAAAGTCTGTCAGCCGGGGAGCCGTTGAGACAGCCCGCGGATCGGCTCCGGCCGTGCCGCTGGTGGCCGTCAGGAATGGAGCCAGGCGCCGTCGCGCATGAGGGTGCGGCCCTGGAGTTCGTTCTCCTCGCGCCATGCCTGGACGCGGTGCGGCTTGAGGTGGAAGTAGAGGTAGGGGGTGGTGAGGTCGCGCGGGTCGAAGCCGGTCCGGGACGCGAAGGCGTCGCCGAGGTCGCGAGGGAGGTCGGCGGCGAGGAGCGGGGTGGCGGTCGCGTCGATCATGACGACGTCGCGGGTGAGGCCCAGGCCCAGGCGGACCTGGCCGGTCGCGCACAGGCCGCGGGCCGTGCGGCTGGAGGCGGGCGTGGAGATGAGGAGGGTTTCGCCGTCCCAGAGGAAGGACAGCGGGACGAGGTAGGGGGCGCCGGTCTCGGGGTCGGCTGTGGCCACCCAGAGGTCGGTGTCGGTCTCCAGGCGACCCTGCGTGTCCTTGATGCGCTGTTCGAGGGTTCTCGGGGCCTGCATATGTGTCCTTCTGGTTGTCGCGGTGAATCGGGAGCGGGACGAATGCCCATCATGCCGCAGTGCTCTCCCAGGAGGCGGCGCTCAGATCGTCGCCGAAGAAGAGCATGGACATGGCCGGCAGGACGCCTGTGCGAACTCCTCCCGCATGATGCCGCCTTTTGCTTTGCGATCCGTGCGGGGCGCAAGGTCGGCTATGGGCTGGGCGGCGGGGGTGGGGTGGCGTAGACCGTCAGCCAGATCGCTCGGGCCAGGGTTCGGGCGGTGCGGTCGTCTCCCGGGCCCTCGTCGTGGTGGCAGTGGGCTGAGATGGTGCGTTCGACCATCCAGATCAGGACCTGGGCGGTGGTCCTCGGGTCGAGGGCGGGGTCGACGGTGCCGGCGCGGAGCTCGGCCTCCAGGCGGGTCTGGACCTCGTCGGTGAAACCCCGCATGCGGTCGCGCCAGAAGGCGGCGACGTCCGGGTCGTAGCCCGCGACCTCGCCGAGGGCGTGCAGGACGCGGCGGTGGCGGCGGTAGGCGGCGATCATCTGGCGCATCGCGTGGGCGACGCCGTCCACGCCGTCGGCGTGGTCGGCGCGCCACCAGATGACGGCCTCGGAGAACAGGGCCTCGACGGCCTCGTCGGCGAGGGCGATGAGCAGCCGGCTCTTGTCGGGAAAGTGCAGGTAGAAGGTGGAGCGGGCCACGTCGGCGCGCTCGGCGATGCGCTGGACGGGAAGCTCGGTGTAGGGCGTTCCGTCGGCCATCATCTCCGCGGTCGTCCGCAGCACGCGCCGCCGGACGTCCTCGCGTCGCTCCCTGGTCCGGCTGCGCGGCTGAGTGGTGGACGCCATGGCGGCAGCGTACCCGCCGCGGCCGCGATCGGACAGTGTGTCGACATTGTGCTTGACGGCGAGCGTGAACCGAATCACACTCGGTCCACGGCTCATCAGAAGCCGCCGGTTATCACGGGGCTCAGCCGAGGAGGCTCAACGTGGTACGTCGCCGATCCGCCCGCACTCTCGCCCTGCTCATGCTCACCGTCACGGCGCTCGTCCCGGTCACCGCGACCGCGGACGCGGAGCCGGACCCGGGATCGTGGATCCCCCGCACCGACATCGCACGCTCGGACCTCACACAGGTGCCAGGCAAGCTCGCCGAGCCCTCCGACGACGGACCGCATCCGGGATCGGCCACCGAGTGGTGGTACGCGCACGTGATGGATCCCGCGACGCGGCGCACGTTCATCGCGATGCTGTTCACCGCGCCCGTGCCCACCGCGGTGATCTTCTGGTACCCGGAGAAGGGGCAGAAGCTCGTCCTGCCGGAACCGACCCTGAAGGTGACGGCGACCGACGGGCCCGTCGTCAAGAGCAGCGCGGGCAGCCTCGTCTACGACAAGAAGCGGCGCGCCTACCACCTGCGCTGGACCGGGACGTTCGCCAAGGGCGACATCTGGTTCGACCGCGCGCTGCCGGGCGTCACCGGCGGGCCGATCCGCTACGACGGCGGCCAGACCATGTACTGGACGTCGCCGGTCGCGACGAGCCGGGTCCGCGGCTGGCTGCGGCCGCCCGGGGAGTCCAAGAAGATCAGCGTGAACGGGTGGCGCGGCTACCACGACCACAACTGGGGCGACTTCAACGTCCTCGACCAGCGCTACTCGGGCTGGGAGTGGGGCGTCTCGCACGAACCGGACGGGTCGGCCACGCTGCTCGGCGGCGTGGTGAAGGGCGACGGGACGTGGCAGGGCGTGGTCGGAAGGGTCACGTCGAAGGAGACCTACGGCTGCATGAGCACGATCAAGCTCTCGGACTGGCGGACGTCCGGCCTGTTCTCCTACCCGGAGACGACGCGGCTGACGTGCCCGTCGTCGCTGCTCGCGACGCCGAAGGGGCTGGTGGGCAAGCGGCCGGGCCTCGACCGCGGCTTCCACGTCGTCGACCCGTTCATCCTCGACGTCGGGCTGCTCGCCCTGCCCGAGTCGCTGGGCCGGACGGTCCCCGGGTCGATCGGGCTCATCGAGCACATCCGGGTGCTGTCGGCGCGGCTGCCGCGGTCCTGACCCCTCCTTCGCTCTCTCCCCGAGGACGGTGACCCCCATGACCAGGTCGGACGAACAACGAACGAACACGGGACGGATCTCCCGGCGCCGCGTCCTGTACGGGACGGCCGCCACGGGTGCGGTCGCCCTGCTGCCCGCGACCGCGGCCCGCGCGGCGCGGCGCGGCGCGCGGGTCGCCGTGCTCGGCGGCGGGATGGCGGGCCTCGCGGCCGCCCACGAACTGGCCGAGCGGGGGTTCGACGTCACGGTCTACGAACGCAACGCGCTCGGCGGGAAGGCGCGGAGCATCCCCGTCGCGGGGACCGGCGAGGGCGGGCGCCGGGACCTGCCGGGGGAGCACGGATTCCGCTTCTTCCCCGGCTTCTACCGCAACGTGCCGGACACGATGCGCCGCATCCCGTTCCCCGGCAACGCCAACGGCGTCCACGACAACATGCTCGACCTGACGTCCACGCGGATCTCCCGCAACGGCGGCCGGTCGGACATCATCGTCCCGCAGATCACCGCTCCCGGCGGCGGCAGCCTGAGCCTGGACGTCCTGAAGGAGACGCTGACGGGCGCGGTCGAGCAGGCCGCCGCGCTGCCGCCGGCCGAGCTGGCCCTGTTCGTCAACCGCTTCATCGTCTACGTGACCAGCAGTGACGAGCGGCGCTTCGGGCAGTGGGAGCATCTGCCCTGGTGGGAGTACGTCCGCGCGGAGGGGAAGTCCAGGGACTACAAGGCGATCGTGGCCCGGTTCCTCACCCGCGGGCTGGTGGCCGTCAAGGAGCAGGTCGCCAGCACCCGGACGGTCGGAGCGATGGGGCAGGCGTTCCTGCTGTCGGGCCTCGGGCTCGGCACCGACGGCGGCCTCGCCCGCATGCTGAACGCGCCGACGAACGAGGCGTGGATCGACCCGTGGGTGCGGTACCTGCGGGATCGGGGCGTCCGGTTCGCCGTGGGGCAGGCCGTCGAGGCCCTGGAGGTCGGTGGCGGCCGGGTGAAGGCGATCCGGCTCGTGGACGCGAAGGGGCGCCGCACGCGGGCCGAGGCGGACTGGTTCGTCTCCGCGATGCCGGTGGAGCGGGCGCGGAAGCTGCTGTCCCGTGACGTCCTCGCGCTGGACCCGGGCCTGGAGCGCATGCGGAGCCTTCACACGGAATGGATGAACGGCCTCCAGTTCTTCCTGCGCCGGAGCCCGCGCGGCCTCGACCAGGAGGTCAACTTCATGGACTCGCCGTGGCAGATCACGGCCGTCCTGCAGAGCCGGCTCTGGAAGCGCAGCTTCCCGCGCGACTACGGCGACGGCGCGGTCGCCGACTGCCTGTCCCTGGACGTCTCCGACTGGGACACCCCCGGGATCCTGTACGGCAGACCGGCCAAGGAATGCACCCGCGCGCAGATCGCCAAGGAGTGCTGGGCGCAGATGAAGGACCACATGGAGGACACCGGACGCTCCGTCCTCCCCGACGACATCCTGCACTCGTGGTTCCTCGACCCCGCGATCCAGTGGAACGCCGCCGCCGGGCGCAACACCAACGACGAGCCCCTCATGGTGAACACCGTCGGGAGCTGGGCGAACCGGCCGTCCGCGCGCACGAAGATCCCCAACCTCTTCCTGTCGGGCGACTACGTCCGCACCAACATGGACCTGGCAACGATGGAGGGCGCCAACGAGTCGGGCCGCGCCGCCGCCAACGCCCTGCTGGACGCGGCGGACTCGCCCGCGGATCCCGTCCCCATCGCGAAACTCCATCAGCCCCCGGAACTGGACGGCCTCAAGAAGCTCGACGCCCAGCGCTACCGGGCCGGGCGCCCGCACCTGCTCGACACGGTGTGACCCGCCGCGGTCACGCCCCGCCGGGCCGGCACGTCGCCGACAGCCGGTCGGTGACGGCCTTGGACAGGGCGGCGTCGGTGCGGAGCCGCCGCACGCGCTCCGCCACCTGGTCGGCGGTCAGCTCGGCCGGGTAGCGGGGGGCGGCCGCGTACGCGGCCGCCTGCGTGGCCGCGTCCGGGAAGACGGTGGACTGGATCCGGCACAGGTGCGCGGCGGTGACGTTCACGAACAGCTCGTCCGGCCACCCGGGCCGGGACCGGTCGACCGGTGGCACCGCGGTCCCGCTCGGTCGTCCGGTCGAGCCGGCGACCCCGGCGTCCCGCTCCGGGGCGCCGCGCGCCAGCAGGAACCCGGCCACCACCGCGCCCGCTACGACGGCCACGGCGACCGGGATCAGGACGCGGCGCCTGCCCATGGCACGACCTCCAGCATCAGGTGACGATGACGGACAGCTCGCCGGTGTAGGACCCGCCCGTGTAGGCGGCCTTCACCGGAACCGTGTAGGTGCCGGGCTCCAGCCCGGACGCGTCGAGGCGGAACGAGACGTAGTCGCTGCGCCCGACCTCCAGCGTCGCGGACTCGTTCAGCCCCGCCGAGGTCTTCTCGCCGGGATAGACGACGTCCAGGCCCTCGGGCGGGTCCAGCGTCGCCCGGAAGGACGACACCCCCGCCCGGACACCCTCGAACACGACCTTCACCCACGCGGGTTTCGCGCGGGGCACGGTGATGGCGGTCGTCTTCTGCAGCAGCGCCGCCCCGGTCGGCTTGGTGACCGGCAGAACGATCTTCACCGTCTGCGCGCCCTTGGGCCCCTTGCAGTCGAACCTCTTGGTCTTCAGGTCGTCGCTCTTCTTGATCAGGCCCGGCGGCATCTGCAGGTATGTGACGTTCAGGGTGACCGGGACCGCGGCCGTCGCCGTGGCGGGCACCGCGATGTTCAAGGCCGTGTAGTCGGTGTTCCCGGTCGCCAGCCCCGAGCTGATGTAGAAGGAGGAGTACGTGTCGGTGTTGGCGGGGTAGCCGATGCGCAGGCCCTGCCCCGACGCGGTGGCCCTCACGTTGCACACGTCCTTCGTCGCCGTCCACAGCGCGCTCACCCAGCCCTCCTGGCCGGGCAGCATCGCCGCGAACTGCGGGACCACGAGTGTCAGGCCGTCGTCCTTGGGGGCGGCGCCCGCCGCGTCCGCGGCCGCCCACAGCGGCGCGGTCGCGAGCAGGACCATCGGCAACGGGGACCGGCCAGCACGCATCCGGGGAACCTTTCCGGGACGGATCGACGACGCCGTCCTCTCATTCCCGACCGGGCCGACGTGAGCGCCACCCCCCGGCCAAGATCCCCCCATCCCGCACCCAAGCCCGCCGCGGGCCGGCCGGTCGTGCTCGGGTTCGGCCACCTGCCCAGACGGACTTGACAACTGGAGAGGCGGATAACGTACACTTCGAGTTGCAGGTTTCCTCTCTGCAGGGTTCAAGTATCCCGGGTGCCGGGAGGCCCCGGGGGTCTTCGGAGGTGAAGCGTGATGCTGCTGACGACGATCGACCCGTTCGTGCAGGAGTTCGAGCGTCAGTTCGACCGGGCGTTCCGCCAGGTCGCCGGGCAGAGCGGCGGCGCGGGCATGGCCATGGACGGGATCCGGCGCGCCGACGACGTCGTCCTGCGGTTCGACCTGCCGGGCATCGACCCCGGCTCCATCGAGGTCACCGTCGACCGGGGCGTCCTCACGGTGACGGCGCGCCGCGAGGAGGAGTTCGGCGAGGACGACCGCGTCTTCGTCCGCGAGCGGACCATGGGCGCGTTCACCCGCCGGGTCTACCTGTCGGAGTACCTCGACGCCGACGCGATCGAGGCCGCCTACGAGAACGGCGTCCTGGCCGTTCGCATCCCCGTCCTGGAGAAGGCGAAGCCGCGCAAGGTCGCCGTCCAGGCCGGCGAGGGCCGTATGGCCATCCGCGGCTGAACGGCCCGGCCCCGTCCCGGTCCCCGTCACGCGCGGAGGCCGGGACGGGGCGTTCTGCGCAGCAGTGAAGGAGGGGCGCGTGAAGCTGCCCATGGACGACGAGCACGCGGCCCTGTTCACGGTGGGCCAGGTCGCCGACATGCTGCAGGTGCAGCAGGCGTTCCTGCGCCGCATCGACACTCAGCAGGTCGTGGCCCCCCAGCGATCCGCGGGCGGGCAGCGGCGCTACAGCCGCCACGAGATCGGCCGCATCCGGGAGGTCGTCACGATGATGGCGGAGGGGATGACCCTGCCCGCGATCCGCCGCATCATCGAACTGCAGATGGAACTCGCCGAGATGGCCAGGGAACGCGATGAGTTGGCACGGCGCCTGTCCGCCCTCGACGCCGAGGAGTCCTGAGCGGTCTCGCGCCTCGGATCAGAGCCCGGCTTCGGGCCGCGGCGCGTCCGGGCCGCCGCGATGGACCGTCGGGACGTGGCCGCCGGCGGGTTCGGGCAGCGCCTCGACGCACGATTCCGAGCAGGCGTTGACCAGGAGGGGGAGGACGTCGGTGGCGACGCCTTTGGAGATCCACACCTGGTGGGGGCCGGTCGCGGGAATGGGGCCGGCGCAGACGCTGCAGGTCCGGATGGACGTCGCGCCCCATTCTCCGGGATCGAGTTCGGAATAGGTGAAGCCCTTCCGGTTCTGTTTCAGTTCCGGGAACGGCGGGCGCGTCTTGAAATTGCCGTAGAGGGCTCGGGTGCTGACCGTGCTCTGCCGCAGATTCGCGCACCGGGTCAGTTCGTAGGGGAACCAGTGCAGGCGATACGAGGTGTAGGGCGTGAATTCCTCCAGGCTCGCCATGTCCCCGATCTCCGGCGGGATCCGGACGAGGTCGCTGCCGTACAGCAGCAGATGCTTCACGCGGGTCAGGCGCGCGATGGTCGGCGGGAGCGTGACGATCTGGCGGCGGTGCTCCGCGCTCATGTCGCGCAGCGGCGCGAACTCCTCGCGGCCGTCGGCGTCCGCCTCGTCGATCAGCCGCAGGAGTCGCACCCAGCCGGGGGCCGCGGTGTCCTGGAGCTCGCCGTGGAACCCGACGCGCTCCGGCTGCCGGTCACCGCGCTGGTCGAAACACGCGCAACGGTCATGGAACGGCCTCGGTTCTTCCTTGTCCGCCATGACCGTCAACGGTACGTCGCCGCGATGCGCGGCGTCAGCCTTTTACCGGACGGCGTCCAGTCGGGCGTCGAAGGTCTCCAGGTCGGGAACGAACCAGATATGGCCGGCGGAGTTGGATTCGCGGACGAGCGCGCGCAGCGCCGGGCTCGTTTCCAGGTGCCGCGAGATGTCCCCGATCACCGCGAGCCGCAGCCGGTAATTGACGAACTTCTGCATGATCTCGCCGGCGAAGCGGGTGCCCAGGGAGAAGAAGCGCTCGTCCAGGCGGGACGCCGGGACGGCGACCGTGTCGGCGCCCTGGAACACCGCGCCGACCAGGTCGAGGGCGTCCTCCAGCGTGGCGATCGGCGGGCCGTCCGGATCGCACATCAGGACCTGGGCGCCGGCGCGTTCGACGAGCGTGTCAGGCATCGCGGTCCTCCCGGCCGAGCAGGCCGCCGCCCTCGACGACGGCGTCGATCAGGCGCAGCAGGTCGGCGGTCGCGGCGGCGCCGCCCAGAATCACTATCGTCATGCGGTTCCGTTCCCCGTCGTGGACGGTCTGGACGCGCAGGGGGCGCGCGGGGTCGTGACCGGTGTTCGCGCTCGCCAGGACGAGCGTGCCGAGCCGGTCGGCGGCGGCGCGGTCGACGCCGTCGAGCCGCACGATGCTCGACACCTCCGCCGCGGCGGGCGGGGCGGCCGGCCGGCCGGTGAACTGCGCGAGGTCGGCGGCGGCGATCCGGTACTGCTTGCCGATCCGGGTCGCGTTCAGGCGTCCCGACCGGATGTAGGACCGGACGGTCCGGACGTGCAGCCCGAGGAGTGCCGCGACCTCCTCGACCGAGTACATTTCCTTCTCCATCACTCCCTACTGTACGTCATTGGCGGGTTAATAAGGTTGTTTAGGGACAGAAGAGGGGCCGCCGTGCGGTGCGCGCCCCGCACGGCGGCCGCCGGGGTCACCTCAGGTCGAGCAGCAGTTCCGACGGGCGGCGGACGGTGGTGGCCGTGTTCCACGGCACCTCCTCCGGCCGGCGGTGCAGGCGCAGGCCGGGGGCGCGGGCGGTGAGCTGCTCCAGGACGACGTTCAGCTCCAGGCGGGCCAGCGGGGCGCCGAGGCAGACGTGGGGGCCGCTGCCGAAGCCCAGATGCGGGTTCGGGCTCCGCTCGAAGTCGACCCGGCCGGGCTCGGGGAACCGGGCGGGGTCGCGGTCCGCGGCGTCGATCGCGGGGATGACCAGGTCGCCCGCCCGGACGGGAACGCCGCCGAGCTCGACGTCCCGCGTCGCGCGGCGGGGCTGCGCGGTCGTCCAGCTGCTGTTGGGGACGGTGCGCATCAGTTCCTCGACGGCCCCGGCGATCCGGTCGGGGCGGTCGCAGAGCTCGCGGTAGCGGGTCGTGCCGTCCTCGCCGGTGCTGGTGAGGAGCCGGTAGAGGAACGAGCAGATCGCCGCGGCGGTGGTCTCCCACCCCGCGATGACGAGCCCCGCCGCGAAGACGACGGCCTGCTCCATCGGGACGTTCCGCTCGACGGCCAGGGCGCCGATCTCGCCGATCAGCCCGGACGACGAGGACGGGTCGCTCAGCAGCCGCTGCATGTGGGCGCCCATGTACGCGGCCATCTCGGTGATGGCGCGGCGGTTCTCCTCATCCCGGTCGGGGCCCGTGGACAGGAACAGGTCGCCCCAGGCGGCGAACCGGGGGAGGTCCTCCTCGGGGGCGCCGAGGAGGTTGCCGATCACGCCGAGGGTGAGCGGCATCGCGAGCTCGTCCTGGATCTCGACCGGGCCGCTCCGGGACATCAGGTCGTCCAGGATCGCGCCGGTCAGCCGCTCCACCTCGGGGCGCTGCCGGCGGATCGCGGCGGGCGCGAACGCGTTGCCGACCAGGCCGCGCAGGGCGCGGTGCCCCTCGCCGTCCATGGCGAGGACGGTGCCGGCGGTCATCGGGTAGGGCGCGATGCCGTCGGCGGCGGCGCGCTCGAACACGTCGGTCTCGCGCAGCGCCCGGACGGTCTCGGCGTAGCCCGTGATGAGCCACGCCTGCTCGCCGCCCGGCAGGACGACGTGGGTGACGGGATCGAGCCCCTCGAACGCCCCGGGCAGGGCGAGGGGGTCCGCGCTCGTGGCGGGGAAGGGGAAGCGGGGGCAGGTCGGTGCGGGGGAGGTCGAATCGAGAGTCACGGGCGTCCTTGGTCTCCGGACGGGGCCCTCTGCTGCGCGTCAGACCTCACCAGAGACGGGACGGCCTGTCAATGATCTTGTCCGGAGGGCGGAGGGCGCTGGCCGACACCGGTCATCCGGGCACGGGCGGCGCGGCCGGGACGTGCGGGAACGCGATCACTCCCCGGCCGGGCGGCGGCCGGGGAGTGATCATCGGGCGGGCGCGTCCTAGGGTGGGGTGCGCCGGTGGGCGGCGGGTGGAGAACCCGCGGGTGCTTCTCTGCTGCGCCCCGCCGCCCCACCGCCGCTACGCGGGGGGCAGGCCGAGCGCCCGCGCGATGAGCATGCGCTGGACCTCGGATGTCCCCTCGCCGACCTCCAGGATCTTCGCGTCCCGGTAGAAGCGGCCGACGGCGTACTCGTTCATGAAGCCGTAGCCGCCGAAGACCTGCGTCGCGTCGCGGGCGTTGTCCATCGCGGCGTTGGACGCGACGAGCTTCGCGATCGCCGCCTCCTTCTTGAACGGCTCCCCGGCGAGCAGCCGCGCGGCGGCGGCGTAGTAGGCGAGGCGGGCGGTGTGGGCGCGCGTCTCCATGTCGGCGATCTTGAACTGGATGGCCTGGTAGCGGCCGATCTCGCGGCCGAACGCCTCCCGCTCCCGCACGTAGCGGAGGCATTCGTCCACGCAGCCCTGGGCGAGGCCGACGGACAGGGCGGCGATGGCGATGCGGCCCTCGTCCAGGATGCGGAGGAACTGCGCGTAGCCGCGGCCGCGTTCCCCGACGAGGTTCTCCGCGGGCACCCGGACGTCCTCGAACGACAGCTCCCGCGTGTCGGACGCCGACCAGCCGACCTTCGAGTACTTCTTCCCGACGGTGAAGCCGGGCGTCCCGTTCGGGACGATGATCGTGGAGATCTCGCCGTCGCCGGTGAACGCGGTGACGGTGACGAACGCGGTGATGTCCGTGCCAGAGTTGGTGATGAACGACTTCGACCCGTTGACGACCCACATGTCGCCGTCGAGGCGGGCCGTCGTGCGCATCCCGCCGGGGACGTCGGAGCCGCCGCCGGGCTCGGTCAGGCCGAACGCGGCGAGCCGCTCCCCGGATGTCAGGACCGGCAGCCAGCGCGCCTTCTGCTCGTCCGATCCGAAGCGGTGGATGGGCATCGCGCCGAGCGAGACCCCGGCCTCGAGGGTGATGGCGACGGACGAGTCGACCCGCGCGAGCTCCTCCAGCGCGAGGCACAGCGCGAAGTAGTCGCCGCCCATCCCGCCGTGCTCCTCGGGGAACGGCAGGCCGAACAGGCCCATCTTCCCCATGGCCGCGACGATGTCGTACGGGAACTCACCCCGCTCGTACAGGTCGCCGATGACGGGGGCGACGGTCTCGCGGGCGAACCGCTCGACGGTGCGGCGCAGCTCTTCCTGCTCGGTGGTCAGCGTGAAGTCGATCATGTGGTTTCCGTTTCCGGGGTGAGGGCCTGGACGACGCGGGACGGGCTGGGCCGGCCCAGATGCCCGGCCATCCAGCGGCTGGTGGCGGCGAGCGCGCCGAGGTCGACGCCGGTGTCGATGCCGAGGCCGTGCAGCATCCACACGAGGTCCTCGGTGGCGAGGTTGCCGGTGGCACTGCCGGCGTACGGGCAGCCGCCGATCCCGCCGGCGGACGCGTCCACGACGGTCACGCCGGCGCGGAGCGCGGCGAGGGTGTTGGCGAGCGCCTGCCCGTAGGTGTCGTGGAAGTGGACGGCGAGCCGCTCGGGCCCGATCCCGGCCTCGCCCAGCGCCTCGATCAGCGCGGTGACCTGGCCGGGCGTGCCGACGCCGATGGTGTCGCCGATGCTGAGCTGCGCGCAGCCCATCTCCATCATGCGGGACGCGACGGACACCACCTGCGGGATCGGCACATCGCCCTCCCACGGGTCGCCGCACGCCATCGACACGTAGGCGCGCACCCACAGGCCCTGCTCGCGGGCCCGCGCGGCGACGGGCGCGAACATGGCGAGCGACTCGTCCACGGTGCGGTTGAGGTTGCGGCGCGCGAACGTCTCCGTCGCGCTCCCGAAGATCGCGATCTCGGTGACGCCGTTGGCGAGGGCGCGCTCCAGCCCCCGCTCGTTCGGGACGAGCACCGGATAGCGCAGGTCGGGGGAGCGGGGCAGGATGTCGATGAGCTCCTCGGCGTCGGCGAGCTGCGGCACCCATTTCGGATGGACGAAGCTCGTCGTCTCGATGGTGCGCAGGCCCGCGTCCGCGAGCCGGGTGACGAACTCGGCCTTGACGCCCGCGGGCACGACCGCCTTCTCGTTCTGCAGTCCGTCCCGCGGCCCGACCTCGTAGATCGTGACCTTCTCCGGCAGGCCCGGCAGGGGCACCCGCATCGTCATCCCTCCTCGATCACGGCCAGCACCGCGTCGAGGGCGACCTGGGCGCCCGCGCGGACCGGCACTCCCGTCACGACGCCCGCGAGGGGAGCGGTCACCGTGTGCTCCATCTTCATCGCCTCGACCACCGCGACGGCCTGGCCCTCCTCCACGCGCTCGCCCTCGGCGACCTTCACGGCGAGGACCGTTCCCGGCATCGGGCTGCGCACGACCCCGTCGCCGGCGGCGGCGCCCTCCGGGCCGCCCTCGGACCGGACGTGCTCGGCCAGCGCCCAGACGCGCCCGTCGCGGCCGAGCCACAGGGTGTCGCCGTCCCGCGCGGCGGTGAACGCGACCGTCCGGCCGCCGTGGACGAGCGTGAAGGGCGGCGTGAGGGACGCGGCGACGGGCGGGCCGCCGCCGACCGCGACCTCGGCGGACGCGGCGCGGCCCCGGACCCGCACCTCGACGGGCGCGCCGCCGGACGGGGTGATGATCCACGGGGTCCAGGCGTGCGCGCCGGGACGCCAGCCGTCCGGGATGTCCCACGGGTCGGGGGCGGAATCCTCCAGGGCGAGCGTCCGCTCCAGCGCGGCGGCGGCGAGGACCTCGTCCGGGACGGCGCGTCCGCCGGTCAGGCCGGGGAGCGCCCGCTCGACCAGCCCCGTGTCGAGGGCGCCGGACACGACGTCCGGATGGCGGAGCAGGTCGCGCAGGAAGGCGATGTTCGTCGGGACGCCCAGCAGCGTGTAGGAGGCGAGCGCCCGGTCGAGCCGGCGCAGCGCCTCCGCCCGGGACGCCCCGTGGACGATCACCTTGGCGAGCATCGGGTCGTAGGAGCCGCCGACCTCCGTCCCGGCGTCCAGGCCCGAGTCGACGCGCACCCCGGCGGGCTCGGCCAGCGCGAGGACGCGCCCGCCCGTGGGCAGGAACCCCCGCTCCGGGTCCTCGGCGTAGACGCGGGCCTCGATCGCGTGCCCGTCGAGCCGGACGTCGTCCTGCCCGAACGGCAGCGGCTCGCCGGCCGCGACGCGGAGCTGCAGCTCGACGAGGTCGAGCCCGGTGACCAGTTCCGTGACGGGATGCTCGACCTGGAGGCGCGTGTTCATCTCCATGAAGAAGAACTCGTCCGGGCGGTCGGCCGACACGATGTACTCGACCGTTCCCGCCCCCACGTACCCGACGGCCCGCGCGGCGGCGACGGCGGCGGCGCCCATCCGCTCGCGCGCGGCGGCGTCCAGCAGCGGCGACGGCGCCTCCTCCACGATCTTCTGGTGCCGGCGCTGCAGGCTGCACTCGCGCTCGCCCAGATGGACGGTGTTCCCGTGGGCGTCCGCGAACACCTGGATCTCGATGTGCCGGGGGTTCTCCACGAACCGCTCGGCGAGGAGCGTGTCGTCGCCGAACGAGCCGAGGGCCTCGCGGCGCGCGGACGCGATCGCCTCCGGCAGCTCGGCGGCGGCGCGGATCAGCCGCATCCCCTTGCCGCCGCCGCCCGCCGACGGCTTCAGCAGGACGGGCAGCCCGATCTCCAGCGCGGCGGCCTTCAGCTCGGCGTCGGTCAGGCCGGGCTCGTCCCGCCCGGGGACGACCGGGACCCCGGCCGCCGCGACGGTCCGCTTGGCGCGGATCTTGTCGCCCATCGCCTCGATCGCGGCGGCGGGCGGGCCGATGAACACGAGCCCGGCGTCGCCGCACGCCCGCGCGAAGGCGGTGTTCTCCGCGAGGAACCCGTAGCCTGGGTGGACGGCCGAGGCCCCGGCGGCGAGAGCGGCCGCGACGACCGCCTCGATGTCGAGGTAGGACGGGACGCGGACCGCCTCGTCCGCCTCCCGCACATGGCGCGCGCCCGCGTCCGCGCCGGTGTGCACGGCCACCGCCCGGACGCCGAGGCGCCGCAGCGTGCGGAAGACGCGGACCGTGATCTCCCCGCGGTTGGCGACCAGGACGCCGTCGAACATCAACACCCTCACATCCGGAAGACGCCGTAGCCGACCGGCTCCAGCGGTGCGTTGGCGGCGGCCGACAGCCCGAGCCCGAGGACGCGGCGGGTGTCGCGCGGGTCGATGACGCCGTCGTCCCACAGCCGGGCGGTCGAGTAGTACGGGTTGCCCTGCGCCTCGTACTGGTCGCGGATCGGCGCCTTGAACGCCTCCTCGGCGTCGGGGGGCCACTCCTCCCCGCGCGCCTCCATCTGGTCGCGGCGGACGGTCGCGAGGACGCTCGCGGCCTGCTCGCCGCCCATGACGGAGATGCGGGCGTTCGGCCACATCCACAGGAACCGGGGCGAGTAGGCCCGCCCGCACATGGCGTAGTTCCCGGCGCCGAACGAGCCGCCGATCACGACGGTGAGCTTCGGGACGCGGGCGCACGACACGGCGGTGACCATCTTCGCGCCGTGCTTGGCGATGCCGCCCGCCTCGTACTCGCGTCCGACCATGAACCCGGTGATGTTCTGCAGGAACACCAGCGGGATGCTGCGCCGGTCGCACAGCTCGATGAAGTGCGCGCCCTTCTGCGCGGACTCGCCGAACAGGATGCCGTTGTTCGCGACGATCCCGACCGGGTGCCCGTGGATGCGCGCGAACCCCGTGACGAGCGTCGCGCCGTAGTCCTTCTTGAACTCCTGGAACCGGCTGCCGTCCACGATGCGCGCGATGACCTCCCGCACGTCGTAGGGGGTGCGGGCGTCGGGCGGGACGACGCCGTACAGCTCGCCCGGGTCGGCGAGGGGGTCCTCGGAGGGGACGGTGTCCCACGGGCGCCGCTCGCGGGGGCCGAACGTTCCGACGATGTCGCGGACGATGCGCAGCGCGTGCGCGTCGTCCTCGGCGAGGTGGTCGGTCACCCCGGACGTGCGGGAGTGCAGCTCGCCGCCGCCCAGCTCCTCGGCCGTGACGACCTCGCCGGTCGCGGCCTTCACCAGCGGCGGGCCGCCGAGGAAGATCGTGCCCTGGCCGCGGACGATCACGGCCTCGTCGCTCATCGCCGGGACGTACGCGCCGCCCGCCGTGCACGATCCGAGGACCGCCGCGATCTGCGGGATGCCGCGGCGCGACATCGTGGCCTGGTTGTAGAAGATCCGGCCGAAGTGCTCGCGGTCGGGGAAGACGTCGTCCTGCTTCGGGAGGAAGGCGCCGCCGGAGTCGACCAGGTACACGCACGGGAGGTTGTTGTGGAGCGCGACCTCCTGCGCCCGCAGGTGCTTCTTCACCGTGACGGGGTAGTAGGTGCCGCCCTTCACCGTCGCGTCGTTGGCGACGATCACGCATTCGCGGCCCGCGACGCGGCCGATGCCGGTGATGATCCCGGCGCCGGGCGCCTCGTCGCCGTACATGCCGTGCGCGGCGAGGGGCGACAGCTCCAGGAACGCCGAGCCGGGGTCGAGGAGGGTGTCGACGCGGTCGCGGGGGAGCAGCTTGCCGCGCGCGACATGCCGCTCGCGGGCCCGCTCGGGGCCGCCGCGCCCGGCCGCGTCGATGCGGTCGCGCAGCCGCGCGACGAGCGCCTCGTTGTGCGCGGCGTTCGCCTTGAACGCCTCGCCCGCCGGGTCGGCGCGCGAGGTGAGCACGGGTCCGGACATGGTCCCCTTTCCCAGTTAACGATCGTTAACAACACCGATGTTAATGGTCGTTAACACCCGTCGTCTAGACTTTCCCCCATGCCCTCCTACCCCGCCGCGGCGAGCGGAGACCCGCGGGCGCGGGAGCGCCCGGCGCCGCCCGCCCATCCGCGCCGGGCCGAGATCCTCGCCGCGGCCGCCGAGCTGTTCGCGCGGCGCGGCTACCACGGCGCGTCCATCGGCGATCTCGGCCGCGCCGTCGGGCTCACCGGCCCGGCCCTGTACCGGCACTTCCGCGGCAAGGAGGCCGTCCTCGCCGAGATGCTGCTCGACATCAGCGGCCGGCTGCGCGCCGACGGCGCCGTCCGCGCCGCCGACCCCGACCCCGACCGCGCGCTCGACGCGCTGCTCCACGGGCACATCGCGTTCTCCCTCGACAACCCGGCGCTGATCACCGTCCACGAGCGGGAGCTCGACAACGTGCCGGAGCCGCAGCGGCACGAGATCCGCCGGCTCCAGCGCGCCTATGTCGAGGAATGGGTGGCGGTCCTGCGGCGCCTGCGCCCCGGCCTGCCCGACGACCGGACCCGCGCCGCCGTCCACGCCTGTTTCGGCCTGCTCAACTCCACCCCGCACAGCGCCGCCGCCCTCGACCGCGCCGCGATGGGCGACCTCCTGCACGGCATGGCGCGCGCCGCCCTCACCGGCTTCTCCTGAGCGACCTCCCGACCGGTCCTTGCGAATTGCGGCCAGTCCGGAACGCTTGACGCCCCTCCTGTGACCCAGGTCATATGGGGCATATCAGCCGGGCTGTCGGGAGGAGCACCGCATGGGCGTCGAAGGTGTCGGCTTCTACGAGATCGCGGCGAACGCGCCCGATCGGACGGCGATCCTCGCCCCCGGCGAACCCGTCACCTACGGCGAGCTGCACGCCCGCGTGAACCGGCTCTCGCACGCCCTGCGCGGGCTCGGCCTCGGACCCGGCGACACGATCGCGACCGTGCTCGGGAACCGCCCCGAGTTCCTGACCGTGATGCTGGCCGCGATGCAGTCGGGGCTGTACCTCGTCCCGGTCAGCCGGCATCTCACCGTCCCGGAGATCGGCTACATCCTGGGCGACAGCGGCGCCAAGGCCGTCTTCACCGAGAACGCGCACGCCGGGGTGGTCGCGGAGGCGGCCGGGGAGGCGGGCCTGCCCCTTGGCGCGCGCATCGGCGTCGACGACGCCGCCTCCCCGGATGCCGGGGGCACCGGCGCCGGGGCCACCGGTGCCGACCGCACGCTCGCCGACCTCTGCGCCGGTGCCGACGCGGCGCCGCCCGCCGACCGGCTGATGGGCTCGGTCATGCTCTACACGTCCGGGACGACCGGACGGCCCAAGGGCGTGCGCCGGCCGCTCATGGAGATCCCGCCGGAGCTGCTGTTCGACATCATGCGGCAGACCCTCGTCCGGAACATCGGCCTCGAGCCCGGCGACGAGGTGCACCTCGCCGTCGGTCCGCTCTACCACTCCGCGCCCTGCGTCCACGCGCTGATGGCGCTCAGCCTCGGGCACGCCGTCGTCGTCGCGCCGCGCTTCCAGCCCGAGGAGACCCTCGCGACGATCGAGCGGTACGGCGTCACGAACTCGGTGATGGTCCCGACGATGTTCCACCGGATGCTGGGCCTGCCCGAGGAGGTCCGCGCCCGCTACGACGTGTCGTCGCTGCGGCAGGTCTACCACACCGCCGCGCCGGTGCCCGTCGAGACGAAGCGGCGGATGCTCGACTGGTGGGGGCCCGTCCTGTACGAGTACTACGGATCCACCGAAAGCGGCCCGGTCGTCGTCGCCACCCCCCACGACTGGCTCGCCCACCCCGGCACCGTCGGGCGCGCCGTCGAGGGCGTCCAGATCAAGATCCTCGACTCGGACGGCGCGGAGCTGCCGCCCGGCGAGACCGGCCTCATCTACGCGACCGGCCAGCCCGGATTCGAGTACCACGGGGACCCCGGCAAGACCGCCGCCGCCATGCACGGCGAGTACTACACCCCCGGCGACCTCGGCCACCTCGACGAGGGCGGCTGGCTCTACATGAGCGACCGCCGCACCGACCTCATCATCTCCGGCGGCGTCAACATCTATCCGGCGGAGATCGAGGCGGCGCTGCTGCAGCACCCGGCCGTCGGCGACGTCGCGGTGATCGGCGTCCCCGACGAGGACTGGGGCCAGTCCGCCGTCGCGCTCGTCGAGCCCGCCGACGGCGCCGAACCCGGCGACGCCCTCGCCGCCGAACTGCTCGAGCACTGCGCGCCCCGGCTCGCGAAACTCAAGCACCCCCGGCGGATCGAGTTCCGCGCCGAACTGCCGCGCACCCCGTCCGGGAAGCTGAGCCGGGGCCGCGTCCGCGACGCGTACCTGCGCGGACACGAGAGCTGACGCCCGCTCCCCGGTCGACCGGTCCCGAGACGACCCGCGCCCTTCGCATGGCCGCGGGTCGCCTCGGTGCGTCCGCAGGGAAGGGGGAAGCCGGTGGCGCCTTGCGGACGGTTGGTGGGGAAAGTGCATAAGACGTCCGGGGAGCGTCGAACGGTTCGCGGGACGGATGCGTACCACGGCACATGGAAGACCAGAAGGTCGCCCCGCTCGACAGCCCCGCGAAGGCAGCCGCCGCCCCGACGATGCACGACCTTCCGACGATCCCCGACCCTCCCGCCGCCGTCCCCGGGCCCGCCCCGGCGGGGGAGGGGGCGGACGAGCCCCGCGCCGGGATCACCCGCCTCGGCGACCCGGTCGCGGTATGGCCGTGCGCCGGCTGCGGCAGGCCCGTGCCGCAGCCGGCGCACGGCGCCCGCACCGTCCGCTACTGCCAGGACGAGGACGGCGGCTGTGAGCGCGCGGCGCGCGAGGCCCGGGCGCGGGCATGGGAGTCGCCCGGCCTGACCGGCCAGGTCGCCTGGGCCTGGGAGATGGTGGAGCGGCTGGAGGACGCCGCCGGCCGGCTCGCCGGCTCCCTCGCCTCCGAGCTCGGCGTCGCGGGAGTCGAGCGGCGCGTCGCGGACGCGCGGGCCGACGCGGCCGGGCACGTCGCCATCGCGCAGCGGGAGCGCGACGCGTCCCAGCGCCAGGCCGAGGCCGCCTGGCGGGAGACCGCGACCGCGCGGGCCCGCGCGGACACCGCCGAGCAGGACGCGGCGCGGGCACGGGCCGCCGCCGAGCGCGCCGCCGCGGAGCGCGACACCGCCCGCCGCGAGCGCGACGACGCCAAGGACGCCGCCGACGCCGCCGCGGCCGCCCGGCTCGCCGCCGAGAGCGAGCGCGACCGCGTCGCCGGCCGCGAGGGCGAGCTGCGCGCCGCCCTCGAGGCCGCCCGGGGCGAACTCGTCACGCTGCACGAACGGGTCGCGGAGGCGGAGGGCCTCGCCCAGTCGCGCGGCGGCGAGCTCGCCATCGCCGGCCGCACCGCCGACGACCTGCGCGCCGCCGTCCGGGACGCCGAGGCGCAGCGCGGCCAGGCCGTCGCCGACCGCGACCAGGTCCAGGCCCGCGCGCACGACCTCGAGCAGCAGAACTGGCGGCTCGCGCGCACCGTCGACGACCTGCGCGCCGCCGTACGGGCGCTCACCGCCGAGCGCGACGCGGCCCGCGCCGAGGCCGACCGCGCCCGCCGCCGTGTCGACGCCCTCACCCGCGTCGCGGAGGGCGGCGGCCCGCACACCGCCATCGACAGGGAACCGCCCACAGGCGTCCACTCGCTCACGCCGCTCACCGCCATGACCGGCGACCCGCTGGGCCTGGACGGGCACCGGAGCGGCCGCAACGGCTTCCGCCTGCCCCACACCGGGTGAGGCGGGCGATTGGAGGCACGGGAACAGGAGGTGAGGCCGCACGTCCATGTACCGGGCCCTGAACCGGCCGCCGCACCGCACCGGGATGGTGCGGCGGCCGGTCCCGGTCAGCCGGACCGGGACCGCAGATAGGCCGTGTAGTCGACCGCGCCCGCGTGGACGGCGCCGTGCACCGCCCGCGCGATCCGCGCGCCCCAGACGGAGCGGGGACCGGCGAAGGGCTCCTCGTCCCCGGTGTCCGGGGCCGCGACGCAGACGGCGTCCGACGCCGTCCCCGTGCACCGGTACCCGGCCTCCAGCAGCGCCTGCGTCTTCGCCTCCGTCGCGGTGACGACCGCGTTCACCAGCGCCGCGTCGCTCAGCGGCACGGGGACCGCGACGACGATGTTGACCGTCCCCGGCAGCCCCGCCCGGGGGACGGGCGCGTCCAGCCGGATCGGCGCGAGCTCCCGGTCGGCGGCGCCCTCGGGTGCCGCCGCCCATGTCGGGACCCGCAGCCCCACCGTCGCCGACACGTGGACGCCGCCGTCCTCCCGCTGCACGGTCCGGTCGACGGACGCGGCGGTCAGCATCCCCACCCCGCGGCCGGTGAGGCCCTGCGCCGCCGCCAGTTCGGCAAGGTGCGCCACCGGGTCCATCCGCGCGTAGCCGGCCGCGACCTGCGCGTTCAGCACCCAGCGGACCGGCCCGATCCCGCCGCCCGCCATGGCCGACGACACCCCGCGCCAGCCGTCGCCCGCCCGCCACACGGTCGCGGCGAGCCGGGTGCCGTCCTCGTCGCGCCAGGTCCGCTCGATCCTCATGGGCGCTCCAGGGAGAGGACGGGCCGGCCGTCCGGGCCGGGGGACACGTGCACGCGGGCACCGAAGTGCTCCTCGACGGCGGGCCTGGTCAGCACCTGCGAGGGCGTCCCCGCCGCGGCGACCCGTCCCTCCGACAGCAGGACGAGGGTGTCGGCGTACTGCCCCGCCAGCGTCAGGTCGTGGATGGTCGTCACCACCGTCAGGCCGTCCGACAGGCGCAGCCGGTCGACGAGTTCGAGGACCTGCTGCTGGTGGCCGATGTCGAGCGCGGCCGTCGGCTCGTCCAGCAGGAGCACCGGAGTCTGCTGCGCCAGCGCCCGCGCCAGCACCACGCGCTGCCGCTCCCCGCCCGACAGGTGGTCGAGCGGGCGCGCGGCCAGCCCGACCAGGTCGAGCCGTTCCAGGACCTCCGCGGTGATCGCCAGGTCGGCGGCGCTCTCCCGGCCCAGATGCGGGATGTAGGGGGAGCGGCCGAGCAGCGTGTAGTCGAAGACCGTCATCCCCACCGGCAGGCTCGGGATCTGCGGCGCGTACGCGATGAGCCGCGCGCGCTGCCGCGCCTTCAGCGCCGCGATGTCCTCGCCCGCCACCCTGATCGCCCCGGCCGAGGGGACGAGCCCGAGGACGGCCTTCAGCAGCGTCGACTTGCCCGCCCCGTTCGGACCGATGATCGCCGTCCACGACCCGGCGGGCGCGTCGAGCGACACGCCCCGCAGCACCGGGCGCCCGTCCAGCGCGACGTCCAGGCCCTTCACCGCGACGGTCACGTCTCCACCCGCCGCCGGCTCGCGCGCAGCACCGCGACGAAGAACGGGCCGCCGACGAACGCCGTCACGACCCCGAGCGGCAGTTCCGCGGGCGCGACCACCGTCCGCGCCACCAGGTCCGCCACGGCCAGGAACGCCGCGCCGCCGAGCAGCGACAGCGGCAGCACCACCCGGTACGAACCGCCCGCGAGGCGCCGCACCACGTGCGGCACCACGATCCCCACGAAACCGATCAGCCCGCTCACCGCCACCGCGCACGCGGTCGCCAGCGACGCCGCCACCAGCACCATCAGCCGGACGCGCCGCGCCGACAGGCCGAGCGCCGACGCCTCGTCGTCGCCGACGCTCAGCACGTCCAGCAGCCGCCCGTGCGCCAGCAGCACCGCCGTCGACACGGCCGCGTACGGGGCGATCAGCGTGAGCTGCCGCCAGTCCGCCGCGCCGACGCCGCCGAGGATCCACGAGTAGATCCGCTGCAGGTCCTCAGAGCTCAGCTGCTGCACGAACGTCTGCACCGCCGAAAGGAACGACGACACCGCGACACCCGCCAGCACCAGTGTCGCGGCGCCGCCCCCGCGCTCGGCGGTGCTGCCCAGCGCGTAGGCGAGCAGGACCCCGCCGATCGCCCCGACGAACGCGGCGAGCGGCACCACGAACCCGAGCCCGTCCGGCACCAGCACGATCACGAGCGTCGCGCCGACTCCGGCGCCCGCCGCCGCGCCGAGCAGGTACGGGTCCGCGAGGGGGTTGCGGAACACGCCCTGGTAGCCGGCGCCCGCCAGCGCGAGGAGCCCCCCGACCACGGCCGCCATCAGCACCCGCGGCACCCGGAGCTCCCACACGATGCTCTCGCCGACCGGCCCGAGCCCCGAGTCGAGGGACACCAGCGGCACCCGGTCGGCGAGCGCCCGCACGACACCGGACGCCGGCAGGTCCGCCGCGCCGACCAGCAGCGAGCCCAGCAGGGTCCCCGCCAGGACCAGCAGCGCCGCCGCGAGCAGCCCGGGACGCAGCCGGGCCTGGCCGCCGGCCGCCGCGGCGGCGGGATCGGGGCGGACCGGGACCTTCACGGCCGGGCACCCCCGGACGCGGAGGTCACTTGGCCTTCTGCACCGCGTCGCCGATCGCCTTCACGAACTCGGGCAGGCGCGGGCCCCAGCGCGACGCGACATCGTCGTCCAGGGCGACCACGCCGTTCTTCTTCACGGCGGTGAGCCCGTCGAAGCCGGGCCGCTTCGCGACGGTCGCGGCGCTCTGCCCGCAGCACTTGGTGTCCGCCAGGAAGATCAGGTCGGGGTCCTGCCGGACGAGGAATTCGCGGGACAGCTGCGGGTACCCGCCCGCCGCCTTCTCCGCCCCGTCGGCGACGTTGCGCAGCCCGAACAGGCCGTACACCTGGCCGACGAACGTCTTCGACGTCACCGAGTGGAGCTGGTCCGTCAGCTCGTGGTAGTAGTCCAGGCCCTTCCCCTGGGACGCGGCCGCGACCGTCTTCTCGATGCTCGCCTTCATGTCGGCGGTGAGCTTCTTCGCCTCGGCCTCGTGGCCGGTGGCCTGGCCGAGATCGGTGATCTCGTCGTACGCCTCGTCCAGGGTCTGTGCCGCGGGCTCTCGCAGCACCGGGATCTTCACCTTCTCCAGCGCCTTCACGATGCCGTTCATGTCGTCCGACACGACCACCAGGTCGGGCCTGTACCCGATGATCGCCTCCGCGTTCGGCTTGAAGCCCGACAGCTTCGTCCGGGGCGCGTTCGCCGGGTGGTTGGAGTAGTCGTCCACCGCCACCACCTGCGGGCCCGCGCCGATGGCGAACAGGGTCTCGGTGTGGGTGGGAGACAGCGAGACGATCCGCTTCGGCTTCGCCGGGATCGTCACCTTCCCGTTCGCGGCCTCGACCGTGACGGCCTGCGCGCCGGACGTCGCGTCGCTCTTGTCGTCGTCTCCGCCGCATCCGGCCGCGAGCGTCACCATGCCGATGACGAGGGCCGTGCAGAGGGAGCGTACGGGTTTCACTGGCGCCTCCTGGCTGCCGGGAAGCCGCGGCCCGTTGATGACGGATCGCCCTTCCACGAGGTCGAGAATCGTCGGCGCGCCCGGAGGCGACCTGGCTCGGCCACTAACGGAAGGGCATCACAGTTGCGGGACAGCGCCGGAATCACACCGGACTTCGCTCCAAGGCGCGCGTGAACTGCAACGTTAGCAGTAGCGATGTCCGACTTCGGGCGCGGGCCGCCCGGACGGCCGCCCGCCTCGCGGGGCCACCGGAACGCGGTGGCCCCGCCCGGGGTCACTTCACCGTGACGGACTTCAGGAAGGCCCGCGTCCGCTCGCGCTCCTCGCCCGGCATGTACTCGGCCGCCACGAAATCGGTGACGCCCGCCGCCGCGAGGGTCTCCAGCCGCGCCGCCACCGCGTCCTCGTCACCGACGATCGCCAGGTCGGCGGGGCCGGCCACGCCCTCGCGGTCCATCATCGCCCGGTACGACGGCAGCGTCCCGTATACCGCGAACGCCTCGCCCGCCCGCTCCCGAGCGTTCTCGGCGTCGTTCGTGACGCACACGGGGAGGACGCACACGATGCGCGGGTCGGGGCGTCCGGCCGCCTCGGCCGCCGCCGTGATGGTGGGCGCGATGTGGTCCCGGACGGTCGTCGGCCCGGTCATCCACAGGACCGTGCCGTCGGCCCGCTCCGCCGCCAGTTTCAGCATCTTCGGCCCGAGCGCCGCGAGCAGCAGCGGCACCCGGCCCTCGTTCGGAACGCTGAACCCGATCTGCCCCTTCACCGTCTCACCCGTGAACGACACCGGCTCGCCGGCGAGCAGCGGCACGAGCACCTCGAGGTACTCGCGCATGTGCCGCAGCGGCCGCCCGAAGTCGTACCCGTACATGTCCTCGATGACGACCTTGTGGGACAGGCCGATCCCGAGGGTCAGCCGCCCTTCGAGGGCCAGCGCCGTCGTCCGCGCCTGCTGCGCCATGACGGCCGGGTGCCGCGGATACGTCGGGACGACCGCCGTGCCGAGCTCGATGCCCGGCACCCCGGCGCCCGCCACGGCCAGCGCCGTCAGCGCCTCGATCCCGAAGATGTTCGACAGCCACGCCGAGGGGAAGCCGTCGTCCGCCGCCTGCCGCACATCGTCGGCGAGCCTGCTCAGCGCGTCCGCGCCGCCCCGCTCGTTGAGAAGAACACCGATACGCATATGAACCTCCATGGATCCCGGGGGCGATCTTCGCACATCGCCGCTCCACCCGAGAATGCCGTTATGTACCCGGGTGCCCGACCGTCCATCATGGGGGCGTGCCGACTCCCGAACCGCTCACCCTCTACACATCCGACCACGTCAGGATCGATGCCGGGCACCTGCGCGGCGACGGCCGCCTCTGTTTCGTCCTGGCCCACGGGTTCACCTGCTCCTGGCGGCGGCCCAGCCTGCGGAGGATCGCCGACGTCCTCAACCGGCGCGGCGGCGTCATCGGCCTGGACTTCCGCGGGCACGGCAGGTCGGGCGGCCGCTCCACCGTGGGGGACCGCGAGGTCCTGGACATCGAGGCCGCCGTGTCCTCCGCGCGGCGCCGCGGCTACGAGCACGTGGTGGTGACGGGCTTCTCCATGGGCGGCGCCGTGGCCGTGCGGCACGCGGCCCTGCACGGCGGCGTCGACGCGGTGGTGTCGGTCAGCGCCCCCGCCCGCTGGCACTATCGCGGGACCGTGCCGATGCGGCGCGTCCACTGGGTCATCGAGCGCCGGGTGGGCCGACTGGCCGTGCGCCTGGCGCGCGGTACCCGCGTGGCCCCGGACGGATGGGATCCCCGTCCCGAAGCGCCGCACGAGGTGGCGTCGCTGATCGCTCCCGCGCCGCTCCTGGTGGTGCACGGGGACGCCGACGCGTTCTTCCCGCTGGAGCACGGGGAACAGCTGTACCGGGCGGCGCGGGAACCGCGAGAACTGTGGATAGAGCCGGGTTTCGGTCACGCCGAGGCGGCGGCCACGCCTGACCTGATCGAGCGCATCGCGGGCTGGGCATCGGAGGTCGTCCACAGTTCCGCATGACGGTGCCGCCGCCCTGCCGGGGCGCGCACGCTCGGGGGCATGAACGGATCCACCCTGACCTGGAAGCGCACACCGGCCGGCGCGGTCGTCCCCGTCGGCCCCGGCCTGTACTTCGCACCCGTCGACGGGAGCTCCCTGGAGACCCGCGCCGCGGCGCTCAGCCGGCTCCTCCCGCCGGACGTCGTCATCGCCCGGCGCACGGCCGCCTGGATCTGGGGCCTGGACGTCCTCCCGCCCGGCGCGGACGCCGCCGACTGGGAGATCGACCTGGTCACGGCGGCGGGCGAGAACGCCCCCGACCCGCCCAGCGCGGAGTGCGCGGCCCTGCCGTCCGGCCACATCGTGGAGGAGGGCGGGGTCCGCCTGACGTCCCGGCACCGCACCGCCCTCGACTGCGCCCGCTGGCTCCCGCGCACCGAGGCCGTCGCGTCCCTGGACCAGTTCCTCCGCGACGGCATCGCCCTCGAGGACCTCCGCCGCATGGCCCGCGCCCTCCCCGGCTACCGGGGCAGCACCCGCCTGAACGAGATCATGCGCCTGAGCGACCCGGGCGCGGCCTCACCGGGCGAGACGTGGGTGCGCGTGGCGATCATCCGGGCGGGGTTCCCCCGCCCCGCGACCCAGGTCCCGGTGGAGGGCCTCTACGGCGGCGACTTCTACCTCGACCTCGGCTACCCCGAGCACCGCGTCGGTCTCGAATACGACGGCGAACGCCACCACACCGGCCCCCGGGCCCGCGCCCGCGACGGCGCGCGCCGCCGCTGGATCACCCGCGAACTCGGCTGGGACCTGATCTCCGTGACCAAGGACTTCCGCACGACCCCCGCTCCGTACCTGGAGGCCCTGCTGACCGCGCTGCTCCACCGCGGCTGGACACCCGACCCGCCCACTCTGGACAGGATCACCGCGAACCTGACCCTCCTCACCCGCCGTCCTCACGGTCGAGGAGGGCGGCGAGGCGTTTGGGGGCGATGAGGCGGTAGCTGTCCTCGATCAGCTCGGTGAGCTCGTCCCAGTCCTGCTCGACGTCCAGGCGGGCGCCGACCCAGCCCTTGCTCCCCACGTACGGCGGGACGAAGAAGCGTTCCGGATCCTCCGCCACCAGCGCGTCCTGCACTCCGGGACCGCCCTTGAACCACAGTGCCGTACCGTCCTCGCCGGTCATCGCGAACAGCTTGTCGCGAATACGGAAGGACGGCGCGGTGTGGCCGCCGAAAGGCTTCTCCACCGCCTCGGGAAGGGAAAGGCAGATGTCCCGCAGACGGCCGATGACTTCCGTGCTCTCCATGCGCGTCCCCTTCTCGAACCGGTGGCCGGAGGCCGAGCCTAACGACGGGGGCCGACATCTTCGGGGGCCGCCGCCATCCGGCGTCCGCGAAACACGAATCCGGCGGCAGTCCGTGCCGTAGGGTTTGCGTCCATGGAGGGTCCACCTCTGCCACCTCCCGGCCTGGACGTCGACGCGGAGAGCGCCGTCCGGGTGAACGGTCTCTTCGACGCCCTCGTGGCCGACCGGGCCGACCTGCGCACCCTCGTCGCCGAGACCGCCGCCCTCGCCGGATGCGGCGCCGGCGTCACCGACCCCGGTACCGGCGTCCTCGAACGGGCCGGCCCCGGCGGGCCCGGACGCGCCTCGGCGGTCCGCGAGTTCTCCGGAACGGGCCGCGTCCGGGTCGGCCGCCACCACAGCACCGTCGCCGCCCGCCTGTCCCGAGCCGAGACGACCTTGGGTTTCTCCTTCGCCACGCCCGCCGGCCGCCGCCGCCTCGACCTGGCCCTCCTCCTCCGCCACCTCCGAGACACTCCCGACCGCCCCTCGACCGCCTCGTCCGGCCCGCGCGCGAGAGGTGGGTGACACAGGGGTCAGAAGAGGGTCGCGGGTTCTATGGGCAAGGGGGTCGGCAGCGGGGCCAGGGCCGGGATCCGGGCCCTCACCTCGTCGTGGAAGCGGCGGGCCAGCGGGAGGGCCTCGGCGTTGTCCGGGGTGTGGATGAAGACCGTGGGGGAGCGGCCCTCGCGCAGCCATCCGGTGACGACGGCGATCCACTCCCGCCAGCCTTCGACGGTGCGGTCGGTGTCGTCGCGGCCCAGATAGCGGACGATCGGGAACTCGGTGAGGGCACGGGTCCGGCGGGGCAGGCGGGGCTTCTTCGTCCAGGCGTCGCGTTCCGCGTCGGTCGCCGGAGGGAGCCGGAACAGGATCGTGGTGTCGAACGGGACCCACTCGGCGGAGCAGCCGGCCAGGGCGCTCTCGAGCCGGGCGGTCGAGCGGGCGTCCTCGAAGAAGGCGCGGTGGCGGACCTCCACCGCGCGCCGGCGCGTCGCGGGCAGGCGGCGGAGGAAGGACGTCAGCGCGCCGATGTCCTCCGGGCCGAACGACGCGGGGAGCTGTATCCAGAGCGGGTGGCCGCCCAGCGGCTCCATGGCGTGCAGGAACGCGCGCAGTTCGGCCTCGGCTCCGTGCAGGCGGGCCTGGTGGGTGATGGTCTTCGGCAGCTTCACCAGGAAGCGGAAACCGGGCGGTGCCTGGGCGGCCCAGGACTCCACCGTCGTGCGGGCGGGGGTGGCGTAGAAGGTCGTGTTGCCCTCGACCGCGTTGCAGGACCGCGCGTAGGCGTGCAGGCGCTCGGCCGGCGGCAGCGGATGCGGGAGGTGGCGCCCCCGCCACGGCGCATGGGTCCACATCGCACACCCCACGTGAAGACGCATGGACGAACGCTACCGAAACGGGCCGCCTCGACCGCCGGCCGTCAGGACAGCCGGTCCGAGTTCAGATCGGCCTCGGCGCGGACGGCGTCCATGAACGCGTCCCTCTTCCGCCGGCGGAGCGCGTCGTGGTAGTCGTCGTCGCCGATGCCCTCGTCGTCGGCGTCCTCGCTGAAGATCAGCCAGCAGGCGTAGATCCCGCTGAGGAGGTCCTCCAGCAGGTCCTGTGCGGGGCGCGACGGGTCCAGCGGGGTCGTGCGCATCTCGGACAGGAGTCGCTCCCGCAGGTTCGGTTCGCGGTGGCCGAACTTCTCCGCGACCTCCTCGGTGAACGTGAGGCGTTCCAGGAGGGCGTCGACGTCCGGCAGCAGGCCCTCGGAGACCCGCACGGCATCGCTGATCAGGCCGGTGACGGCGCGGTACGGCGACACCTCCTCGGCCATGAGGTCCAGGACGGCCGTGGGCGTCTCGTGCGGCAGGGCCTCGATGTTGTCGGCCTCGCGCACGACGTCCGCCGGATCGAGGCCGGCGGCGCAGGCGGCGACGTCCGCGGCGGCCTGCAGCCAGTGGGCGGCCGCGACGGCGGACGCCGCGGGGTCGAGTTCGGTGAACAGCGCGGTGCCCCCCAGGGGGTCCTCGCGCAGCATCGCGTCGGCGACGGCGATCTGCGCGGGCGACGCCCCGACGCGGGTGAGCGTCACGGCGTGCGCGGCGCGTCCCGCCAGGTCGCCCCGGTCGGCCCGCCCGACGGCGTCGAGCTCCGTGCGGACCTCGGCGACGACCGCCTCGGTGAGCGCCTCGTCCCCGAACCGGTGCAGCGTGCGGCCGACCCGGTGGGCGGTCTCCTCCACCGGGTCGTACGACACCACGAGGGTGCCGTCGGAGGCCGGGAGGTTCGGCGCGAGCAGGACACCCGGGACCTCGGGCAGCCGCGCGCGCGTCCCGTCCGGAGCGAGATCCTCCGCGGCCTCCGGCGGATGCGTGTACGTCGCCCACAGGGCCGCCGACAGATCGGTCAGCTCCCGCGCCAGCCGCCTGGCGTCCTGCCCGGTGACCGCCTCGGGCAGCCCGGCGAGCACGCGGGCGCGATCCCCGGCGCCGGTGCCCCAGGACACGATCAGCGTGCGCCGCTCCTCGTCGACCGCGTACCGCGCCACCTCACACCCCCTCACCTGACGGTAACCCGTGCGGGCGGCCGGGCGGGCCGGTTCTCCGGGCCCGCTCACATGACGTGGTACCCGTTCTGCCGGGCCGCGCGCTCGTTGAACGCGGCGAACTCCTCGACCCAGGACCGGACGGCCGCGGTGCCGGGGCTCTCGTCGTAGAAGCCGAGCAGGTCGTCGATCACGCCCAGCTCGACGGCGCGCCGCAGCCGTCCCGCGATGAACTCCGCCTCACGGGCGGTGATGTGCCAGGCGTCGTTCGACATGAACCTGTCGATCGGCACCGTGTCGGCGCAGGTCTCCAGACCGGGACCGCCCAGCGCCGCCGCGAACCCGTCGCCGGCGGTCGCACCCGCCTCGATCATGATGAGGCGGACGTAGTTCATCTGCTCGCCGTTGAAGGCGCAGTGCACGGCGGTGTCGTCGTGCGGCCTCTCCAGCGTGAAGGCGTATCCCATGCGCCGACCCTAGTGACGTCCCGGGGCGCGCGGGACCGCGTGCCCCGGATTGTCGGTGGCGGGCGGGAGAATCAGAGCATGACGCAAGCCGCTGCCGCCGTGAACATCGCCGACGAGGCCGCCTACGCCGCCGCCGTCCAGACCGCCGTCTCGGCGTCCGCCGCCTACTACGGCGACGGTGACTCCCCGCTCGACGACGACGCGTTCGACCGCCTGGTGCGGGCCATCGCCGCCTACGAGCGGGCCCATCCCGGGCGGACGCTGCCGGAGTCGCCGACCGGCAAGGTGGCGGGCGGCGCGGTGGTCGGCGACGTGCCGCACACCGTCCCCATGCTGAGCCTCGACAACGCCTTCAGCGCGGACGAGCTGGCGTCCTGGGCGGCGGGGCTGGAGCGGCGGCTGGGCCGTCCGGTCGAGCGGTGGAGCGTGGAGCCCAAGCTGGACGGCCTGGCGATCTCGGCCCGCTACCGGGACGGGCGCCTGGTGCAGCTGGTGACGCGCGGCGACGGCGCGGCCGGCGAGGACGTCAGCCACGGCATCGACAGCGTGCTGGGGCTGCCGCGCCGGCTGGAGTCCCCGGTCACCGTCGAGGTGCGGGGCGAGATCCTCATGACGACCGCGCAGTTCGAGGCCGCCACCGCCGCGCGGGTCGAGGCGGGCGGCACGCCGTTCGCGAACCCGCGCAGCGCCGCGGCGGGGTCCCTGCGCGCTCAGGACCGCCCCTACAAGGTCGAAATGACCTTCTTCGGGTACGGGGCGCTGCCGCTGTCCGCCGACGCGGGGTTCGGCGCGGGCACGGACGAGCCGACGGCCGAGCGGCTGCGCACCCTCCCGCACAGCGAGATCATGGACGTGGTGCGCGCATGGGGCGTCCAGACGACCGCCGCCACGCCCGTCGCCGGCACCACCGCCGGCACCGTCGAGGAGGTGCAGCGGCGGGTCGAGGAGATCGCCGCCCTGCGCGGCACCCTGGAGTTCGGCATCGACGGCATCGTGGTCAAGGCCGACGCCGCCCTGGACCAGCAGCAGGCCGGGTTCTCCTCGCGCGCCCCGCGCTGGGCGATCGCCTACAAGCTGCCCGCCGTCGAGAAGATCACCAAGCTGCTCGCGGTGGAGTGGAACGTCGGCCGGACGGGCATCATCGCCCCCCGCGCCGTCCTGGAACCGGTGAAGGTCGACGGCGTCGAGATCACCTACGCGACCCTGCACAACGCGGGAGACATCGAGCGCCGCGGCCTGATGATCGGCGACTCGGTCATGGTGCACCGCGCGGGCGACGTCATCCCGCGGGTCGAGGCGCCGGTCGTCCACCTGCGCACCGGCGCCGAGACGCCGATCGAGATCCCGTCCTCCTGCCCCAACTGCGGCGACACCATCGACGACTCCCAGAAGCGGTGGCGCTGCGTCAAGGGCCGCGCGTGCACGGCGGTCACGTCGATCCGCTACGCGGTGGGACGCGACCAGCTCGACATCGAGGGCCTCGGCGAGAAGATCATCGACCAGCTCGTCTCCGCCGGCCTCATCACCGACTTCGCCGACCTGTTCACCCTGACCCGCGAGCAGATCCTCGGCCTGGAGCGGATGGGGGAGACCAGCACCGACAACCTGCTGGCCGCGATCGAGGCCGCCAAGGGCAAGCCGCTCAACAAGGTGTTCTGCGCGCTCGGCGTCCGCGGCACCGGACGGTCGATGTCGCGGCGCATCGCCCGGCACTTCGCCACCATGGACGAGATCCGCGCCGCCGACGCCGAGGCGTTCCAGGAGGTCGACGGCATCGGTCCCGAGAAGGCGCCCGTCCTGGTCGCCGAACTGGAGGAGCTGGCCCCCCTCATCGGCAAGCTGGTCGCCGCCGGCGTGAACATGACCGAACCGGGCGCGACCACCCCCGCCGAACGCGCCGCCGTCGCCCAGGCCGCCGCCGAGGCGGCGGAGGCGGCCGGGGCCGACCCGGAGGAGGCCGCCGCCGCGGCCACGGCGGGCGACGGTCCGCTGGCGGGCATGTCCGTCGTCGTCACCGGCTCGATGACCGGTCCGCTGGCCGACCTGTCCCGCAACGAGATGAACGAGCTCGTCGAGCGCGCGGGCGGCAAGGCGTCCTCCTCCGTCTCGGCGAAGACGGCGCTGCTGGTCGCGGGCGAGAAGGCCGGCTCCAAGAAGGCGAAGGCCGAGAAGCTCGGCGTCCGCGTCATCACCCCGGAGGAGTTCGCCGACCTGGTGGCCGACCACCTGTGAGCCGCGACGGGGACGGCTCCCGCCGCTCAGCGCGCGCGGCGAGCCGTCCCCGGAGCACGTCGCCCATGACGCCCGGCAGCCGGGCCGTCGCCGTGTCGAACTCCCGCCGGATCCGGGCGTCGAGCGCCGCGCCGGACTCCGGCCCGGCGGCGAACACCAGCGCGTTCGCGAAGTGGTACTCCGCCTCGTCGCTCCACTCCTCCGGCTCGTGCCGGAAGCGGTCCCCCGCATCGAGGAACCGCGCTACCTGATCGTCGCGTCCGGCCCCGGCGACCGGGCGGGCCCACAGCAGGCTGAGCAGGACACTCGCGATCTCCAGCCGGACGGGGGACGGCCCGGCCTCCAGCCACGCGAGCACGTGCCCGGCGGCACGGTGGCCCGGCCGGGCGTTCGCCAGCGCGGCGCCGAACGAGCTCAGCTCCTCCGCGTCGTGGCCGGGATGAGCCCGCGCGAAGCGCTCACCGACCTCCTCGACCAGCAGCGCGACCGCGGGCTCGCCGAGCGTGCCGAGGACGGTGTGATGCTCCGCGAGGTGCAGCAGCGAGAGCGCCCGCCATTCCGGATAGGTCAGCAGCGCGCCGCCCGTGTCGGCCAGCGCCCGGAGCCGGTCCCGCCCCTGCCCGCCGACGGCGTCCCACAGCAGGTCCACGACGGCGGGGGCGTGATCCGTGCCGCACACCGCCGCACGGAACAGGGTCCGCGCCAGATCCCACGCCGCCGCGTCCCCGAGCGCCAGGCCCCGATGTCCCTCGACGAGCCGGACGATCCCGTCGTCGGAGCACCGCGCGGTGCCCCGGCGGAACCACAGGCCGCGCAGCAGCGCGCACGCCGTCTCCGACCGTGCGGGCGAGGGGCCCTCCGCGAACCAGTCAACGACGGCCGCCGAAGCCGCACCGTGCGGCGCCCCCGACAGCATCATCCCGACGGAGATCAGGCGGTCGTCGCCGTAGGCGGGGTCGTCCCGCTCGACGCGCTCGCACAGCGACCGGACGAGGCGCGCGGCGGCCGTGGGCCCGAGGTCGCGCAGCGCCGCCCGGTCACCGGCCGAGTACACCGGCGCGGGACCCGCGGGAGAGCTCATCATCGTCGGGGACTCACCACGATCTTGGAGGTGTCCGTTCCGGTCGTGCCGAGCAGGTCGTGCACCGCCCGCAGCTCCGGTTCTCCCAGGCTCCTGCCATCGAGCCGGGTGTTGGGGAAAGCGTAGGACGAATTGTCGTCCAGCAGCCACCGCCCGGTGGGCCTCCCGTCGGGACCGAGCTCCGCCTTCAGCTCGCCGCCCATCCGGGCGGGCGGGCGCAAGGGACCGCCCGTGGGCGCACCGTCCGCACCGGCCGCGAGGTCACCGTGCTTGAGGGCGTTGCCGTTCCGCTTCGGAAAGAGCGAGCCGTACTCCGGACTGGTTTCCGGCGCGACGCGGAAATTCCCCTGCGGATCGACGAGCCACAGATAGGTCTTCGACGGATCGAGCGTGCCGAGATCGAGCGGAGAACCCGGTTTGATGACGCGGACCGTCGGTGGCGATGTGTAGGGGAGTTCGTGCCCGCGCCCCGGGACGAACACCCCCGACGGTTCGCCGATACGGCCGAGGATCGCCTTGATCTGCGCGGGGGTGGCGCCGGTCGGCGACGGTCTCGGCTCCGGTTTGTCACCGCCTTCGCCGTCCGGTTTCTTCCGGCCGCCGAGGTATTTCAGTTTGGTGAGGCCCTTGCCGCCGAAGATGGTGCCGAGTGCCGAGGGGATGGCGCGGAAGACGGACCGGACCTTGTGCCCGTTGTTCCAGTCGTCGCGGACGGGTTTCGTGGCCTCGTCCCAGATCGTGCTCGCGGTGGTGACCGGATTGGTGGTGAAGAGCGCCCCGATACTGCCCCAGTTGCTCTTGAAGCCGTCATGGCTGCAGATGTGCAGGAGACAGCCCGCGAACGTCACCCCGTCCCAGATGTCCTTGCCCGCGTCCACCGTGCCGAGCCGCAGGCCGTCCACCCCGGCGCAGAGCCAGTCGAGCCACTCGTAGCAGTTGCCGTTGTCGGGCTTCCCCTGCGTGACCCCGGTGGCGGTGTCCTTGAGCTTGGGCGGGGGCGTGCTCCCGGTGCCGGGCGGCGCCGTGGTGGGGCCGGGCGACGGCCGG
The DNA here is from genome assembly GCF_000718255.1 of Spirillospora albida. Taxonomy (GTDB): domain Bacteria; phylum Actinomycetota; class Actinomycetes; order Streptosporangiales; family Streptosporangiaceae; genus Spirillospora; species Spirillospora albida. The sequence continues at coordinate 99,551 of NZ_JOFJ01000013.1, read as the reverse complement.
CCGGCCACCGGGCCGGGTCCCGGTGCCGTCCCGTTGCCGTCCTCCTGGCATTTCTTTCCGCTCGTCACCTCGCATATCGCGGATTCGACGCCCTTGACGACCCTGTCCGAGACACCCGTGACGACGACGGAGCCGGCGATGACGGCGAGCAGCAGAATGACGGCCAGATAACTCACCGGGCCTTCACCGCGATCGGGCCGTTGCGGGGGCCGTCCGCGGCCGGACATGCGGATCACCTGGCGGTCACCTCCGCAGCGGACCGTATGGGTGCGGAAATGGGCAGAACCAGGGCCCCTGGGCCTAATCGGGGAACGCTTTTCTGCCTCCTCCTCTGGTCGCCCGGATTCGAGGCGGTGGACGTCCGGTGTTCGGGCCCGGTTCTTCTCCGGGCCGGGCCGGGGCATTAGGATTCGACGCCGACGATGTCGTGGTCGGGAAGGCGAGGGGCGCTGTGCCCGCATATCGTGTGATGCCGAGTTCGGTGCGGGCCGTCCGGGTGCTGCTCTTCGTCGCCGCCGGGCTCACGGTGATGGCGGCTCTCGACGCGGGGTTCGCGGTCGGCGGCGCCCGCGGGTTCGGGGTGGCGCTGGCGGTCACGGTGCCCGCCGCGGCCGGAGTCCTCGCGGGGCTGGCGATCGCGCGCCGGCCGTCCCGGTGGCTGTGGGGGGCGATCCTGGCTCTGGAGATCCTCTACGTGTTCTGGCAGCTCGGCCGTGTCGCGAACGACGACCCCGCCGGGGTGCTGGGGCTCATCGTCCCGTTGGTCATCCTCGTGCTTGCATGCCGGGCGCCCGCCCGCCGCTATTTCCGCTCCGCCGAATAGCGAGGGCACTGGGCCAGGCCCTTCTGCGCAGCTCCACCATGACCACCCGTGGGGGCGTACACAAAAGCCCTGCTGACCTGGATGAACTCCATGGTCGACAGGGCTTGTCGTGCTGTCGGGACGGCGGGATTTGAACCCACGACCCCTTGACCCCCAGTCAAGTGCGCTGCCAAACTGCGCTACGTCCCGGTGCCCGCCGCAGCAGGCGTGATTACTGTAGCGCAGTCCCGAGGGTCGTGCGTACCGGGAAACGGGGTGGCGGGCGGCGCGCGGCGGGGTGCCGGGTCGGGGTCCGGCCAAGCGGCGGGCGCGCGGTGGGCAACGGGCCGGGGCTTAGCGAAAAGTCCGGCAAAGGTCTGGACTGCAGATGAAGGGGATGGGATTCGCCCTTCGCTGGCGTATGTACCTTTCTTCTCTCGGGTGCGGGCGTCGCCGGAGGGGAGGGCCGCGTGGCGGATGCGGAGGACGGGGTGCCGTCCGGTGTGCACGCGGCCATGCCGCGGCTGAAGGACGTGCGGGGCGCCGCGCATGACCGGGCCGTCCTGTCCGAGGCGCGGGTGGTGCTGGCGCGGCGGCTCGGGGTGCCGCCGGGGGAGGCGCTGCAGCATCTGATCTGGCTGGCGCGGGACCTGGAGATGGAGCTCGCCGAGGTGGCGGCGCTCGTGGTGACGGACATCGGGGCCGGGCAGGGCGGGGGCGTCGTCGCGGAGCGGCGGCCGCCTCGGGTGGCGGGGCGGCGGCGGGCCGTCGTGTCGGAGGCGGAGGACGTGCTGCGCCGGGTGCTCGCGGAGAGCACCGCGGGGGACGCCGAGATGCTCGCGGGGCTGCCCGACGATCCGCAGGCGCGTGCCGTCCTGGACGGGTCGCTCGACTCGGCGGTGCATCTGGTGCCGGTCCGGGGGGCCGACGGGCGGGTCGTGGACTTCCTGCAGGCGGCGTTCAACGAGGTGGCGCACGACCTGTTCGGGCGGGGCGGGGATGAGCTGACGGGGCGGCGGCTGCTGCGGACGGATCCGGGGGCGGCGCTCACCGGGCTGTTCGACGAGTACGTCGCGGTGCTGGAGAGCGGACGGCCGCTGGGGCGGGACATCATGTACTCGACGGCGCAGGGCGGGCTGTCGCGGTCGTCCCGGACGAGCGTGCGGTGCGTGCGGGTGCCGACGGGGGTGTGCCTGACGTGGCGCTACCACCGGGAGGAGGACCGGCGGGCGCGGCGGCTGGAGATGGCGGAGCGGCTCGCGTCGATGGGGTTCGGGGAGTGGGACCTCGGGACGGACGAGGCGGACTGGACGCCGCAGATGCTCGCGAACTACGGACTGGACCCGGACGGGGCGCCGCCGATGCCGCACGACCTGCCGAAGGTCGTGCTGGAGGAGGACGTCCCGGTGGTGGAGGAGGCGGTCCAGACCCTCTTCTCGCGGCGGGAGCCGGTGGAGGCCGAGCACCGCGTGGTGGGGCCGGATGGGCGGCTCCGGAACCTGTGGGTGTTCGCGGAGCCGGTCCTGGACGACGCGGGGCTGCCGGTCTCGATCAACATCGTGTCGCAGGACATCACGCGGCGGCGGGGCATCGAGCGGGCGCTGGCGGAGACGCGCAGGCAGGTGCTGCGGCAGCGGGCGCGGACGGCGGAGGAGCGGCGGGTCGCGGTGACGCTGCGGCGGGCGATCCTGCCGGACGTGGACCAGCTGGAGGATCTGCCGGGGCTGCGGATCGCGATCCGCAGCCTGGCGGCGGAGAGCGTCGCGCGGATCGGCGGGGACTGGTTCGCGACGGGGGTCCTGGACGACGGGCGCGCGCTCGTCGCGATCGGGGACGCGGCTGGGCACGGGCTGCCGGCGGCGGCCGCGATGGCGCGGACCCGCAACGGCCTGCTCGGGCTCGCCCGGACGGGGGAGCGGCCCGGCCGGCTGGTCGGGTGGCTGAACGACCTGGTCGGGAACATGGATCCGCCGGCGACGGGCACGGCGGTCGTCGCGCAGTTCGAGCCGGGACGGCGGGTGATCGAGTGGACGTGCGCCGGGCATCCGCCGCCGATCCTCCTGCGGGACGGCGACGTCACGCCGCTGCCGTACACGCCGGACCCGATGCTGGGTGCGGTGGCCGGGTGGGACTACGCGACGGTGACGACGCCGCTGCGGCCCCGTGACTTGATCTTCCTGTACACGGACGGGCTGGTGGAGCGCAGGGACGCCGATCTGGAGGAGCAGATCGGGCGGCTGACCGGCATCCTGCGGGAATGCTCGTCCGGTCCGGGGCTCCTGCTGGACGAGGTGCTGGCCCGGATGGAGCACGACCGGGCCGCCGACGACACCACGCTGTTCGCCGTCCGCGTCGAATAGTCGCCCGGTCGCGGGTGTTCGCCCAGGTAGAGCCGGTCCTTCACGCCTGCCGCACTATGTCCGGCATGCGGCATCTGTCGCTTTCAGTGGTCTGAGTGTGAATATTGGGTAATCCGATCCATTGACGACCTTTGATTGCACTTGGACCTCTACGGGGCCTCCCTGGAAAGGAATCCCTGGCAGTTCCCGAAGGGGAGTGGGAAGGGGGGCCCATGCGCACGCGTCCGGATGTCAGCGTGGTGGTGATCGCCTACAACGACGCGCGGCGGCTGCCGCGCGCGGTGGGCTCCGTGCTCGCCCAGTCCCTCCACTCGGTGGAGGCGGTGATCGTCGACGACGCCAGCACCGACGGCACGGGCCGTGTCGCCGAGCGGCTCGCCGCCGCGTACCCCGGCCGGGTGCGGGCGATGCGGCTGGCGGAGAACTCGGGCGGCTGCGGCCGCCCCCGCAACGTCGGCGTGGAGCGCTCGGACGGCCGGTACGTGATGTTCCTCGACAGCGACGACCTGCTGGACCGGCACGCCTGCCTGAACCTCGTCGCGGCCGCCGAGGAGACCGGCGCCGACCTGGTGTCGGGCCTGTGCACCCGGGTGATCCTGGACCGCCCGCACGGCACGACGGGCCGGGAGCGCCCCTGGTACCCGTGGCTGTACGAGCGCAGTGCCGTGTACGGCTCGCTGACGGAGAAGACCGACCTGCTGTACGACACGCTCTCGACGAACAAGGCGTACCGGCGCGGCTTCCTGGAGGACAAGGGGCTCGCGTTCACCGAGGACCTCCACTACGAGGACCTCCTGTTCACCGCCGAGGCGTATCTCCGGTCCGGCCGGACGGCCGTGATCCCGCACCGCGTCTACGACTGGCTCGTCGAGCGGGAGGCGGGGACGCCGTCGATCTCGAACCGGCGGGCCGAGCTCGCGAACTTCGCCGACCGGCTGGAGATCCACCGGCGCATCGACGCGCTGTTCGCCCGGCACGGCGCGGACGAGCCGCAGCGGGCGAAGGACGCCAAGTTCATCAACCATGACCTGCTGCTCTACCTGCGGGAGCTCCGGGGACGCGACCCGCTGTACCGGGCGCGGTTCCTGGACCTCGCTGCCGCCTACCTGTCCGAACTGGACCCGGAGGTGTTCGAGCGGGCGAACCGCCTCGCCGGGATCGCGGCGTTCCAGATCCGGGCGGGCGACCACGCGGGCGCCCTGGCGGCCGCCGAGTGCGGGATCGGCCGCCGCCCCGAGCTGCGCACCCCCCTGACCGAGCGCGACGGGCGGGTCTTCTGGGCGACGGCGGACGGACGCCCGCAGGACGAGGCCGCCCGCCGCGTCCTCGACGTCACCGACTTCGGCTTCCACCAGCGGCCGCTCCGCGAGATCAGCCCCGGCAACACCGTGACGCGGCTGGACGTGCGGCGCGGCCGGGTCCAGATGGCGGGGCGCGTCCTCAACCCGCTGGACCGGGTGGCGCCGGACGCCGACCTCGGCGCGACCCTGGAGTTCTACGACCGCCGGCGGCCCGCCCGTATCGGCAGGATCCCGGCCGCCATCGAGCACGACGGCGACCATCTGACGTGGCGGGCCGACTTCGACCCGCGGCGGCGCGTCCGGCCGTGGGGGTTCATCGACCCCGTCTGGGACGTGCGGCTCCGCGTCGACGTCGACGGCGACGAGATGATCACGCGGCCCGGGGAGGGGCCGGGCGCGCCGCCGCTGGCCGGGGTCGCGGTGCCGGTCCGGCCCCGGATGACCCGGCTCGCCGCCGACCGGATGCGCTCCTACGTCACCGACCGGGGGCACCTCGCGTTCGGCCTTGAGGGCCACAGGCCGTGGACGCGGCTCGCCCGCGCCGCCGTGTACCGGGCCGCCTACAGTCCGGCGGGGCGGCGGGCGTGGCGGCGGATCCGCGCGGTCCGGCACAGGGCGCGCGAGCTGTTCACGTCCCGCGAGACGAAGCAGGCCGTGTTCAACCGGGTGCTGACCCGGCTGCCCGTCCGGCGGGACCTCGTGGTGTTCGAGAGCCATCTCGGCGCGCAGTACTCCGACAGCCCGAAGTACCTGTACCGGGAGCTGCGCAGGTCCGGGCGGCCGGTGCGGGCGGTGTGGTCGTACGCGTCGTCGCCGCGCGGCTTCCCTGGCGACGCGAAGCTCGTCCGCCGGGGGTCGTGGCCGTACTACCTGGCGCTCGCGCGCGCCGCGTTCTGGGTCGACAACCAGGGGTTCCCCGACGGGCTCCGCAAGCGGGACGAGACCACCTACATCCAGACCTGGCACGGGTCCGCGTACAAGCGGATGGGCCGCGACCAGCCGGCGATGAAGGCGGGCCCGAGGTCGGAGCGCGCCCGGCTGGAGCGGATGGTCGGCCGCTGGGACTGCTTCCTCGTCCGGTCCGGTCACGACGTCCGGACGCTCGCGTCGGCGCTCGGGGTGCGCGGCGAGCTGGTGCCCGCCGGGTACCCGCGCAACGACCCGCTCGTCAACGGCGTGGACGGCGATCCGGAGCTGGCGGACGAGGTCGCCGCGCTGCGCCGCTCGCTGGGCCTGGTGGACGACGGGCGCCGCGTGGTGCTGTACGCGCCGACGTTCCGGAAGGGGCCGGACGGCCGTCCGATCCGCCGCGTCGACCCGCCCCTCGATCCCGAGCGGCTCGCCCGCGAGCTGGGCGGCGAGCTGATCCTGCTCGTCCGGCCGCACTACCTGACCCGTATGACGCCCGTGCCGCCGTCGGCGGGCGCGGTCATGCGGGACGTCGGGGACGTGCCGGACGTGACGCCGCTGCTGCTGCTGGCCGACGCGCTCGTCACCGACCATTCGTCCGTCATGTTCGACTACGCGCTGCTGGACCGTCCGATCGTCCTGCACGTCCCGGACGAGGACGTCCTCGGCTCCGGATACTTCGACCTGCCGCTGCACGCGCCCGGCCCGATCACCCGCACGGAGGACGAGCTGATCGCGGCGCTCGGCCGGCTGGACGAGCTCGGCGCCGCGTACGCCGGGCGCCGCCGCGCCTTCGCGGCCCGGTTCGGCGAGCACGACCGCGGGACGGCGGCGCGGACGGTCGTCGACCGCTACTTCGGGGGGAGCGAACGTGCCCGCACAGCCTGATCCCGGCCGGCCCGGTGCGCCGCGCGCCATCGTCATCGTCGCCAACAACGTCGACGGCATGGGCGGCGTCCAGCGGTGGGCGCACCGGCTGGCCCGCATGTTCGCGGGACGCGGCGACCGCGTCACGCTCGTCGGCGTGACCACCGTGGACGACCCGCACCACCATGACCGCGACGGCTCGTACCGGGTGCGGACGCTGCACGACCCGTGGCGCCCGCCCGCGCTCGCCCACCGGCCCGGCACGCTGCGGGGGCGGATGGACGTCGCGGCCCGCGCCCGGGACGCCTGGCGTGACCGGGTCCAGCGGCAGGGCGCGGAGCGGCTGTCGCGGCTGCTGGACGCGTCCGGGCCCGGCACGGTCGTCATCGCGGCGCAGGTGTGGGCGATGGAGTGGGTGCGGCGCGCCGACACGTCCGGGATGCGCGTCATCGGCATGAGCCACGAGTCGTACGCGGCGACGCGCGCGTCGTCGCGGTACCGGCGGGTGAAGGAGCTCTACGCCGGCGTCGACCGGATGGTGGTGCTCACCGAGGAGGACGCCGACGCCTGGGCGCGCGACGGCATGACCGGCGTGGACCACATCCCGAATCCGCTGCACATCGCGCCGGCCGGGGAACCGGGGGCGGGCGGGCCGGTCGTCGCGTGCGTCGGCCGCCTGTCCTACGAGAAGGGCGTCGACCTGATGCTGGAGGCGTGGGAGCGGGTCGCGCCGCGCCGGCCGGACTGGCGGCTGCGCCTGTACGGGGCGGGACCGGAGGAGGAGGCGCTGCGCGAGCTGGCGGCGGCCGGCGGGTCGGTCGAGTTCCGCGGCGTCATCGACGATGTGGGCGCGGCGCTGGCGGAGGCGTCGGTGTTCGCGCTGCCGTCGCGGGCCGAGGGCCTGCCCATGTCGGTGCTGGAGGCCATGGCGTACGGGCGGCCGACGGTGGCGTTCGACTGCGCGCCGGGCGTGCGGGCGCTGATCGGGGACCCGGCGGGCGGCGGGCTGCTGGTCCCGCCGGGCGACACGGTCGCGTTCGCGCGGGAGCTGGCGCGCCTCATGGACGACGCGGAGCTGCGCCGGGAACTGGGCGCGAAGGCCCGGGTGTCCGCCGGCCGGTTCGCGCCGGACGCCGTGCTGGCGCGCTGGGACCGCCTCTTCGACCTCCTGCACAGGGACCGCCCGTCCGCGTTCGGCGGGTCGCGCGCCCCGGAGCGGCCGGTGGCCGGACGCGCCGTGACGCGGACCCCGGGACGCCCGGCGGCGGAGCCAGCACCTGGCGGGTGATTCTTTCTAACAACCGTTTGGTAGAGTTCGTGGCGTGAACCAGAACGAGTCCCCGGCGGACCGCGCCTTCCGCGCCGAGGTCCGCGACTGGCTCGCGGCCAACCTGACCGGCGAGTTCGCGCACGTCCGCGGCAAGGGCGGCCCCGGCCGCGAGCACGAGGCGTTCGAGGAGCGGCTGGCCTGGGAGCGGCACATGGCCGCCGCGGGCTGGACCTGCGTCGGCTGGCCGGTCGAGCACGGCGGCCGCGGCGCGAGCCTGGAGCAGCAGGTCATCTTCAACGAGGAGTACGCCCTCGCCGACGCGCCGGCCCGCGTCAACCACATCGGCGAGAACCTCCTCGGCCCGACGATCATCGCGTTCGGCACCGACGAGCAGAAGGCCCGCTTCCTGCCGCCGATCGTGGCGGTCGAGGAGATGTGGTGCCAGGGCTACTCCGAGCCCAACGCCGGGTCCGACCTCGCCAACGTGCAGACCCGCGCCGAGCTCCGCGACGGCCACTGGGTCGTCGACGGGCAGAAGGTGTGGACGTCCAACGCCGTCGAGTCCGACTGGTGCTTCGTCGTCTGCCGCACCGAGCCCGGCTCGTCCCGGCACCACGGCCTGTCGTACCTGCTCGTGCCGATGCGCCAGGAGGGCGTGGACATCCGGCCCATCGTGCAGATGACGGGCACGTCCGAGTTCAACGAGGTCTTCTTCGACGGCGCCCGCGCCGACGCGTCCCACATCGTGGGCGCGCCAGGCGAGGGCTGGAAGATCGCGATGGCCACGCTCGGCTTCGAGCGCGGTGTCGCGACCCTCGGCCAGCAGGTCGGGTTCCGCCGGGAGCTGGACGCGGTCATCGGGCTCGCGCGCCGCACCGGTGCCATCGACGACCCGCTCATGCGCGACCGCCTCACCCGCTCCTACCTGGGGCTCGAGGTGATGCGGCTGAACGCGGTCCGGACGATGGCGGGGGTCACCTCCGGGGCGCCCGGTCCCGAGTCGTCCATCTCCAAGCTCGTCTGGGGCACCTGGCACCGCGATCTCGGCGAGCTGGCCATGGACGTCCTCGGCGCCGCCGGACTGATCGCGGACGGTGAGCCCTACGACCTGAGCGAGTGGCAGCGGCTGTTCCTGTTCACGCGCTCCGACACCATCTACGCCGGCTCCAACGAGATCCAGCGGAACATCATCGCCGAGCGCGTGCTCGGCCTGCCTCGCGAGCGGCGAGGGAACGAGTGAGGGACGAACGAGGACCGAGCGCGACCGTCGGCCCAGAGCGGCGAGGGAACGAGTGAGGACGGGCGAATGACCGAGCGCGATCATGAACACGGCGGTTCGAGGACGGCTCCGCCACCGTACGTGCCCGGTCACGGGCTGCTGAGGGATCGCGCGGTCGTCATCACCGCCGCCGCGGGGGCCGGGATCGGCGGCGCGACCGCCCGGCGCTGCCTGGAGGAGGGCGCGCGGGTCCTCGTGTCCGACGCGCACGAGCGGCGGCTCGCCGCGTCCGCCGCGGAGCTGGAGAAGGAGTTCGGCGCCGACCGTGTCGCCGCGCTGGCCTGCGACGTCACCGACGAGGAGCAGGTGGCGGCGCTGTACCGGCTCGGCGTCGAGCGGTTCGGACGCGTCGACGTCGCCGTGAACAACGCGGGCCTCGGCGGCACCGACGACCTCGTCGACATGCCGGACGAGACGTGGGACCGCGTCCTCGACATCACCCTCAACGGCACCATGCGGTGCACCCGCGCCGCGCTGCGGCTGATGCGCGACCAGGGCTTCGGCGTCATCGTCAACAACGCGTCCGTCATCGGCTGGCGCGCGCAGAAGGGGCAGTCGCACTACGCCGCCGCGAAGGCCGGCGTCATGGCGCTCACGCGGTGCGCCGCGCTGGAGGCCGCCGAGTTCGGCGTCCGGATCAACGCGGTGTCGCCGTCCCTCGCCATGCACCCGCACCTGGTCAAGGTGACCTCGGCGGAGCTGCTGGACGAGCTGACCCGCCGCGAGGCGTTCGGGCGGTACGCGGAGCCGTGGGAGGTGGCCAACGTTATCGTCTTCCTGGCCAGCGACTACTCCTCGTACATGACGGGCGAGGTCGTCTCCGTCTCGTCCCAGCACGCTTAGGAATCCCATGAGTCCACGACGGCGCGACGCCGAGGGCACCGCCGCGGCCCGCGCGGAGCGGCGGGCCGAGCTGCTCGCCGCGGCGGCCGAGGTGTTCGCCTCCCAGGGCTACTCCGCCACCACGATCCGGAAGGTCGCCGACGCGGCCGGGATCCTCGGCGGCAGCCTGTACTACCACTTCGACTCCAAGGAGTCGATGGCCGACGAGATCCTGTCGACGTTCCTGGACGAGATGTGGGCGTCCTACGACCGGGTCCTCGCGGCGGGGCTGGGCGCCCGCGACACCCTCGAGGCGATCATCGTCGAGTCGTTCCGGTCGATCGACCGGCACCGGCCCGCCGTCGTGCTCTACCAGAACGAGTCCAAGCACCTCGCGAACTCCGAGCGGTTCCGCTACCTCCTCGACTCGCAGCGGCGGTTCGAGGAGATGTGGCTGGCGCTGCTGGAGCGCGGCGTCCGCGAGGGGGAGTTCCGCTCCGACCTCGACCTGGTCCTCATCTACCGGTTCGTCCGCGACACCGTCTGGGTCGCGGCGAACTGGTACCAGCACGGCGGGCGCCTGTCCGCCGACGACATCGCCAAGCAGTACCTCGCCATGGTCCTGGAAGGGATCCAGGCGAGCTGAGCCCCCTGGCAGAAGGAGACATCATGGCCGAGGCCTACATCGTCGACGCGGTCCGCGCGCCGGTCGGGCGCAAGAAGGGCGGGCTCGCCGGCGTTCATCCCGCCGACCTCGGCGCCCACGTGCTGAAGGCGCTGATGGACCGGGTGGACGTCGATCCCGCCGCCGTCGAGGACGTCGTGTTCGGCAACGTCGACAGCGTCGGCCCGCAGGCCGGGGACATCGCGCGCACCTGCTGGCTGGCCGCCGGCCTCCCCGAGGAGGTCCCCGGTGTCACCGTCGACCGCCAGTGCGGCTCGTCCCAGCAGGCGGTGCACTTCGCGGCGCAGGCCGTCCTGTCCGGGACGTCCGACCTCGTCGTCGCGGGCGGCGTGCAGAACATGTCGCAGATCCCCATCTCGTACGCGATGCTGGCGGGCGAGCCGCTCGGCTTCACCGAGGGCCCGTTCGCGGGGTCCAAGGGCTGGCGGGCCCGGTACGGGGACCGCGAGGTCTCGCAGTTCGCGGGCGCCGAGCAGATCGCCGCCGACTGGGACATCTCCCGGGAGGAGATGGAGCGGTTCGCCTACGAGTCGCATCAGCGGGCGCTCCGCGCCATCGACGAGGGCCGGTTCGAGCGGGAGATCGTCCCTTTGGAAGGCGTCACCACCGACGAGGGGCCGCGGCGCGACACCACCCTGGAGAAGATGGCGGGGCTGAAGGCGCTCGTCGAGGGCGGCCGGCTCACCGCGGCGCTGTCGTCCCAGATCTCGGACGGCTCCGCCGCGCTGCTCATCGCGTCCGAGCAGGCCGTGAGGGACCACGGGCTCACGCCCCGCGCCAGGATCCACCACATCTCGGCGCGCGGCGAGGACCCGATCCGGATGCTGTCCGCGCCGATCCCCGCCACCGCGTTCGCGCTGAAGAAGACCGGCATGACGATCGGCGACATCGACGCCGTCGAGATCAACGAGGCGTTCGCGTCCGTCGTGCTGGCGTGGCTGAAGGAGACCGGCGCCGACCCGGCGAAGGTCAACCCGAACGGCGGCGCGATCGCGCTCGGCCACCCGCTCGGCGCGACCGGCGCCCGCCTGATGACGACGCTGCTGCACGAGCTGGAGCGCACCGGCGGCCGCTACGGCCTGCAGACGATGTGCGAGGGCGGCGGCCAGGCCAACGTCACCGTCATCGAGCGCCTCTGACCCCGCCCGCCCGGCGCCCGGTGCGATGATCGTCCGATGATCGACATCACGGGCTGGGCGCCGGAGCCGGACGAGACGACGGAGACCATCGCCGCCGGGCCGGCGGCGGCGCTGGCCGGGGTCCTCGACGTGGAGCCGGCGGGGGAGGAGCTGCCGCCGCTCTGGCAGTGGCTCCACTTCCTCGAACGTCCGGCCCAGCGGGAGCTGGGGGCGGACGGGCATCCCCGCGACGGCCGGTTCCTCCCGCCCCTTCCCGAGCGGCGGCGGATGTTCGCGGGCGGCCGGTTCCGGTGCGGGGAGCCGCTGCGGATCGGCGACACCGTCACCCGGCGCGCGGAACTCGCGTCCACGGCCGTGAAGAGCGGGCGCAGCGGCGAGCTGCTGTTCGTCACCGTCCGGCACACGTTCCTGCGGGACGGGACCGTGCTCGCCGTGGAGGAGCAGGACCTCGTTTACCGCAGTGGCGACGCCGCGCCGCCTCCGGCGGAGGCCACGCTCGACGCACCCGTCGTCGACGCGCCGTGGACGCTGCCCGTCACGGCGGACCCGGTGCTGCTGTTCCGTTTCAGCGCGCTGACGTACAACGCCCACCGCATCCACTACGACGAGGCGTACGCGACGCGGGTCGAAGGGCACGCCGGGCTCGTCGTGCACGGCCCGCTGCTCGCGATCCTCTGCATGGAACTCCCGCGCCGGGCCGGCGTGCGGGTGCGGGAGCTGTCGTTCCGGGCCAGCAGGCCCGTCCACGCGGGGCGGCCGTTCGTCGTCGCCGGTTCGCCGGGCGGGACGCTGTCCGTCGAGGCGCCCGGCGGCGTCACGGCGATGACCGCGGCGTTCGCCCCTTAGATCCGGTTGCGCTCGATGAGCTGCTTGACGATGACGTTCCGCTGGATCTCGTTCGTCCCCTCACCGACGATCATGAGGGGCGCGTCGCGGAAGTAGCGCTCGACGTCGAACTCGGTCGAGTACCCGGCCGCGCCGTGGATCCGGACGGCGTCGAGCGCGATCCGCATCGCGGCCTCGGACGCGTACAGCTTCGCCATGCCCGCCTCCATGTCGCAGCGCTCCCCGGCGTCCAGCCGCGCGGCGGCGTCCAGGGTGAGCAGGCGCGCGGCCCGCAGGCTCGTCGCCATGTCGGCGAGGTAGTTGCCGATCGACTGGTGCCGCCAGATCGGTTTCCCGAACGCCTCCCGCTCCTGCGCGTACCGGAGGGAGTCCTCCAGCGCGGCCCGGCCGACACCGAGCGCGCGCGCCGCGACCTGGATGCGGCCGACCTCGAGGCCCCGCATCATCTGCGCGAACCCGCGCCCCTCCACGCCGCCGAGGACGGCGCCGAGCGGCGCCTCGTAACCGTCGAACACCAGCTCGCAGCTCTCGACGCCCTTGTAGCCGAGCTTCGGGAGGTCGCGGGAGACGGTGAGACCGGGGCCCTTCTCCACCAGCAGGATGCTGATCCCCCTGTGCCGCGGCTCGGCGGACGGGTCCGTCTTGCACATCAGCGCGATCAGCCCGGACGTCCGCGCGTTGGTGATCCACATCTTGGCGCCGGCCACGACGTACCGGTCGCCGTCGCGGCGCGCGGTCGTCCGCATCGCCTGCAGGTCGGATCCGCCGGACGGCTCGGTCAGCGCCATCGTGGCGCGCAGCTCGCCGGTCGCCATCCGGGGGAGGTACCGGTCCTTCTGCTCGTCGGTACCGAACGTCGCGATCAGGTGCGAGACGACGGTGTGGCCGCCGAACGCGCCGGCGAGGGTCATCCAGCCGCGCGCCAGCTCCTCGGTGACCAGGGCGTAGCAGGTCTTGGAGACGGCGGCGTCCCCGTAGGGCGCGGGCACCGCCAAGCCGAAGACGCCGAGCTCCTTCATGCGGCCGATCAGCGCCTCGGGGTACGTGCCGGCGTGCTCCAGATCCCGGGCCGCCGGACGGACCTCCCGGTCGACGAAGTCCGCGACGACCTCGACGACGGCCCGTTCCTCATCGCTCAACCCGTACATGGGTCCTCCCTCACCTCCCGGCGATCATATTTCATATATTTGATAGCGTGCCGGTATGGCGGGTGATCTGGGACGGCGGCGCCAGCTGAGCGACGAGGTCGCCGCGTACATCCGGGACCTCATCATGTCGGGTCAGGTCCGGCACGGGGAGTTCCTCCGGCTGGAACGGGTCGCCGACGATCTCGGGATCAGCGTCACCCCCGTCCGCGAGGCGCTGCTCGCGCTGCGCGCCGAGGGGTTCGTGACGCTGGAGCCGCGCCGCGGCTTCATGCCGGCGCCCCTGTCGAAGCGCGACGTGCACGATCTCTTCCAGTCCCAGTCCTACTTCGCGGGAGAGCTCGCCGCCCGTGCCGCCGAGAAGATCACCGCGCCGGAGCTGGAGCGCCTGGAGCACACGCAGGCCCAGCTCGTCCGGGCCTCCGAGGACGCGGACCCCGAGGCCATCGAGCGGGCCAACCACCGGTTCCACCGGACGATCAACCTGTGCGCCGCCTCCCCGAAGATGGCGTGGCTGCTCCAGACCGTCGCCCGCTACGCGCCGCGCCGCTTCTACGCCACGATCCAGGGCTGGAGCCAGGCGTCGGTGGACGACCACCGGATGATCCTCACCGCGCTGCGGGACGGGGAGGCGGCCGCCGCCCGCGAGGCGATGCGGGCGCATATATGGCATGCGGGCGTCCTGCTCGTGCTCCATCTCGAGGAGCGGGGATTCTGGGCGGATCATATAAAAAATACGGAGGGAGAACGGTGAGCAGGCTCCAGCAGACCCACGGCCTCACGGACGAGCAGCGCGAGATCCTCGGGACCGTCCGGGCGTTCACCGAGAAGGAGATCCTTCCGGTCGCGACCGCGCTCGAGCACGCCGACGCCTACCCCCAGGCCATCGTGGACGGGATGAAGGACCTCGGCCTGTTCGGTCTCATGATCGGCGAGGAGCACGGCGGGCTCGGGGAGTCGCTGCTGACCTACGCCCTGGCCGTGGAGGAGCTGTCGCGCGGCTGGATGAGCGTGTCCGGCATCCTCAACACGCACTTCATCGTCGCCTGGATGATCACCCACCACGGCACGCCGGCGCAGCGGGCGCGCTACCTGCCGAAGATGGCGACCGGCGAGATCCGCGGCGCGTTCTCGATGTCGGAGCCCGGCTGCGGCTCCGACGTCGCCGCGATCACGACCCGGGCCGTCCCGGACGGCGGCCACCACGTCATCACCGGCCAGAAGATGTGGCTGACGAACGGCGCGTCCGCGAACCTCGTCGCGACGCTCGTGAAGACCGATCCGGACGCGGGCCACCGCGGCATGACGACGTTCCTCGTCGACAAGGAGCCCGGCTTCGGGGAGGTCGCGCCCGGCCTCACCGTCCCGGGCAAGATCGAGAAGATGGGCTACAAGGGCGTCGACACGACCGAGCTGCTGTTCGACGGGTTCCGGATCCCGTCCGGGCAGATCCTCGGCGGGACCACCGGGCGCGGCTTCCACCAGATGATGGACGGCGTCGAGGTCGGCCGCGTGAACGTCGCCGCCCGGGGCTGCGGCGTCGCCCGCCGCGCCTACGAGCTCGCCCTGGGCTACGCCCGGCAGCGCGAGACGTTCGGCAGGCCGATCGTCGAGCACCAGGCCGTGCTGTTCCGGCTCGCGGAGATGGCGACGAAGGTCGAGGCCGCCCACCAGATGATGGTGATGGCCGCCCGCCGCAAGGACGGGGGCGAGCGCAACGACCTCGAGGCCGGCATGGCGAAGTACCTGGCGGGCGAGTACTGCAAGGAGGTCGTGGAGGACGCGTTCCGCATCCACGGCGGCTACGCCTACTCCAAGGAGTACGAGATCGAGCGCCTCTACCGCGAGGCGCCGATGCTCCTCATCGGCGAGGGCACGGCCGACATCCAGAAGATGATCATCGGCCGCCGGCTGCTGGAGGGCTGATCGTTGCGTCCGCTCGACGGGGTCACGGTCGTGGCGCTCGAACAGGCCGTCGCGGCGCCCTTCGCGTCCCGGCAGCTCGCCGACCTCGGCGCCCGCGTCATCAAGGTCGAACGCGTCGACGGCGGCGACTTCGCCCGCGCCTACGACACCGGCGTCCGCGGCGCCCTCGGGACCCACTTCGCCTGGCTGAACCGGTCGAAGGAGTCGGTCGCCCTCGACCTGAAGCGGGACGAGGGCCGGGCGGTCCTCGACGACCTCGTCTCGCGCGCCGACGTGTTCCTGCAGAACCTCGCGCCGGGCGCCGCCGCCCGCCTCGGGTTCGGGGCGGACGCGCTGCGCGCACGCGATCCCCGGCTCATCGTCGTGGACCTGTCCGGCTACGGCTCGGACGGCCCGTACCGCGGCAGGCGGGCCTACGACATGCTCGTCCAGGCCGAGACCGGCATCGTCTCCGTGACGGGGACGCCCGGCTCGCCGGTGAAGGCGGGCGCCCCGCTGGCCGACATCGCCGCCGGGATGTACGCGTTCTCGGGCGTCCTCGCCGCGCTCGTCCGGCGCGGGACGACGGGTGAGGGCGCGTCGATCGAGGTCGCGATGTTCGACGCGGTCGCCGAATGGATGGGCCAGGCGATGTACACGGCGCTCTACACCGGTGAGCCGCCGCCCCGCACGGGCCTCGCGCACCCGGTCATCGCGCCGTACGACGCGTACCCCACCGCGTCCGGTGAGGACGTCGTCATCGGGGTGCAGAACGACCGGGGCTGGGCGGCGCTCGCGACCCGCGTCCTGGACCGTCCCGACCTGGTCACCGACCCGGAGTTCGCGACGAACCGGGCCCGCACCCGTAACCGGGAGAAGACGGACGCGCTCGTCGCCGCCGCCACGTCCCGGCTGACCCGCGGGGAGCTGACCCGCCGTCTGGACGAGGCGGGCGTCCCGAACGCCTCCCTGAACGACGTCCACGGCCTCATCGCGCACCCGCAGCTCGCGGCGCGCGGCCGCTGGCGCGAGGTCGGCTCCCCGGCCGGTGACCTGCGCGCGCTCCTGCCGCCCATCACGTTCGCGGACGCCGAAGCCCGCATGGACCCGATCCCGGCCCTCGGTGAGCACACCGACGCCGTCCTCCACGAACTGGGCCGCGGGCCCGATGAGATCGCGCGCCTCCGCGCCTCCGGCGCCGTCGGCTGACGGGTAGCGTGGGCTCCGTGTCCGATCGCCGCCGCGCCGAGCTGCGCGACTTCCTGAGGATCCGCCGCGCCCGCCTCACGCCCGCCGACGTCGGGATGCCCCCCGGCGGCCGGCGCCGCACGCCGGGGCTGCGCCGCGAGGAGGTCGCCGTCCTCGCCGGCGTCGGAGTGTCCTGGTACACGTGGCTGGAACAGGGCCGCGACATCACCGTGTCCGCGGACGTCCTGGACGCGATCTCCCGGGCGCTGCGGCTGGACGGCGCGGAACGCGAGCACCTCTACCTCCTCGCGGGCCTCAACCCGCCGCGCCGCGACCCGGTCCCGGCCGTGCCGGTCGCTCCGGAACTCCAGCGGGTCCTGGACGCGTGGTCGCCGCGCCCCGGGTACGTCCGTGACCGGCACTGGAATTTCGTCGCGCTCAACGACGCGGCCAAGGACGTGTTCGGGTACGGCGACACCGACCACAACTGCCTGGTCACCTTCTTCACCAATGCGCGGTACCGGTCCGTTCTCGAGCACTGGGCGGCGGCCGCGCCGGGCGTCGTGGCCCGCTTCCGCGCCGACGCGGCCCGCCATCCGGACGACCCGGAGTACGACCGCCTCATCGCGGACCTGTGCGCCGCGAGCGCCGAATTCGCCGAGCTGTGGTCCCGGCACGAGGTGAGCGTGCCCGCCCGGACGGTGAAGGCGATCCTGCATCCGGAGGTGGGGTTGCTGGTCCTCGAGGCGACGCTGCTGCCGCTGCCCGAGCGGCCGGGCGACCAGATGGTGCTGTACAACCCGCGGCCCGGCACCGGATCCGTCGAACGGCTCGCGCGGCTGGCGGGCGCACCGCTGTCCAGGGCGGGCTGAGCCCGCGAGGGTGGTGGTGGCGGACCCCGGATCAACGGAGTCTGTCAGCCGGGCCGGCGGTCCGGCAGCATCGTGGCATGACCGAAAACGATATGAGGACCCGTGAGTTCGCCGGCCGCCCCGTGGGCGCGGTCGGGCTCGGATGCATGGGCATGAGCTGGGCGTACGGCGAGTCGGAGCGGGACGACGACGCGTCCGTGGCGCTGATCCGCGAGGCCCTGGACCTCGGCGTGACGTTCATCGACACCGCGCAGGTGTACGGGAACGGCCACAACGAGACCCTGGTCGGCCGGGCGCTCGCGGGCCGCCGCGACGAGGCCGTCGTCGCCACGAAGACCGGCCTGGTCCTCGCCGACGCGGCCGCCTGGCGGATCGATCGGAAGGCGACGCCCGAGCTGGTGAGGACGTCCGCCGAGGAGAGCCTCCGCCGCCTCGGCACCGACGTGATCGACCTGTACTACCTGCACCGCGTCGACCCGGCGGTGCCGCTCGCCGACTCGTGGGGCGCGATGGCGGACCTCGTCGCCGAGGGCAAGGTGCGGCGGCTCGGCCTCTCCGAGGTGTCCGTCGCGGAGGCGGCGGAGGCGCATGCGATCCACCCGGTCGCGGCGATCCAGTCGGAGCTGTCGCTCTGGACGCGGGACGCGCAGGGCGTGCCCGGCGGCGTCCTGGAGTCGGGCGACGTCGTCGGCTGGTGCGCCGCCCACGGGGCCGCGTTCGTGCCGTTCTCCCCGCTCGGCCGCGGCTTCCTCACCGGGAAGGTCACCGGCGACTTCGAGGACACCGACTACCGGGGCGGCAATCCCCGTTTCCAGGAGGACGCCCTGAAGGCGAACCGCCGCATCGTCGAGGTCGCCGAAGCGGTCGCGGCACGGCACGGTGCGACGCCGGCCCAGGTGGCGATCGCGTGGACGCTCGCGCAGGGCGACCACGTCATCCCGATCCCGGGCACGAAGAAGTCCCGCTACCTCCGTGAGAACGCGGACGCCGCCTCCCTGGTCCTCACGGAGCAGGACCTGGCCGCGCTGGACGCCGTCCCGGCGGCGGTCGGGAACCGTTACTGAGCGGAGGGGGCGGGGTTCCGCGCCGCCTGGGCGAGGACCTCGTCGAGGCTCCACTGGTCGTTGGCGTGCTCGCCGTACTTCGCGGCGAGCAGGCGGCCGTCCGGGGCGATGAGGAAGTCGCCGGGCAGGCCGAGCCGTCCGCCCGCCGGGCTCCTGGCCGGGAGTTTCCCGCGTCCGCGCAGCAGCCGCCATGTGCCGTGCAGGACGCCGAGGACGATCCCCGGCCACGCCCGCGGATCGAGCAGGGAGCGGCGGGACGATTCCACGCCGAACTCGCGGTAGAGCGCCTTGCCCGGATCGGCGATCACGGGGAACGGCAGGTCGTCCACGTGCCCCGCGAGTTCCTCGGCGGGGGAGTGGAACACGGCGACCTCGGTGATGCCCGCCGCCTCCAGTTCGGCGTGCCGGACGGTGAACGCCCGCAGGTGCAGGTTGCAGATCGGGCAGCCCGCGAAGCGGCGGAACTGCAGGTGGACGAGCCGTCCGGGGGCGGGGATCGTGATCGGTGCGGCGTTGACGGGGGTCAGGTCCCGTGCCGGGATGTCGGATCCGGTGACGAGATGCATGAGGGCGGCCTCCTGTAGGTGTACGGCATACGCTTACGATGGTAGGCGTATGCCGTACGCTGTCAAGTCATGCCGCGTCCCCGCTCGCTCACCCAGGACCAGGTCGCCGCCGCCGCGCTCGCCGTCGCCGACCGGGACGGCCTCGCCGGGCTGTCCATGCGCGCCGTCGCCAAGGAGCTCGGGATGAGCACGATGGCGCTCTACCGGTACGTCCGCGACCGAGACGAGCTCGAGGGACTGATCGTCGATCTCGTCCTCGGGGAGGTCGACACGTCGCCGCCGCCGGACGGTCCGTGGCGGGAGCGCGTCGAGGTCATGGCGGTGCGCATGCGGGACGCTCTCGCCGCGCACGCCGCGATCGTCCCGCTGACGATGACGCACCGGCACGGCTCGCCGGGGTCGCTGCGCTGGGGCGAGACGGTCACCGGGATCCTCGCCCAGGCCGGGATCGAGGGGCGGGCCGCCGCGATCGCGCTGCGCGCGCTGATCGCCTATGTCACCGGCGCGATCCAGCTCGAACACCTGGGCGCGCTGTCGGGAACGGGGACCGACGCCATCGCGGAACTCCCCGGCGACGTGTTCCCGAACATGGCGAAGACCGCGCAGCACGCCCGCGGCATCGGCCCGGACGAGGAGTTCCTCGGGGGCCTCTCGGCCTTGCTGCGCGGTCTCGGGTCCTAGCGCACCAGGAGGGACTGCTGGGCGGTGATGGCGTCCACGGCCTGCCTCACGATGCCGTCGATCAGCTCGGCGCAGCTCGGCAGGTCGTCGATGACGCCGACGACCTGGCCGGACGCCATGACGCCGAGGTCGGGACGGCCGTCCACCATGGCGGCCCTCAGCAGCATCGGGGTGTTGGCGGCCATCAGCACCTGCGACCAGGTCAGGTCCTTGCCGTGCTTCATGGCCTTGCCGTCGGCGAGCATCGCGCGCCACGACATGCCCGACAGCTTCTTGAACCGGGCGCCGTTGCGGATGGCCCGGAACGTGCCGCTCACCCGGCCCGACCTCTCCAGGGTGTCGACCAGCTCGCTGCGCAGCACGCGGTGCGGCATCCCGTCGACCTGGCGGGTGACGATGGTCTCGCCCGTCCTCAGGTAGACCTGTTTCACCTCGTCCGGCACCGAGCTGTCCGACGTGAGGAGGAACCGGGTGCCCATCGCGACGCCCGCCGCGCCGTAGGAGAGGGCGGCGGCGAGGCCGCGGCCGTCGAAGAAGCCGCCGGCCGCGATCACGGGGATGTCGACGGCGTCCACGACCTGGGGGAGCAGCAGCGTGGTGGCGACGGCGCCGGTGTGCCCGCCGCCCTCACCGCCCTGCACGAGCACGGCGTCCGCGCCCCAGGCGGCGACCTTCTCCGCGTGCCGGCGCGCGCCGACGGACGGGACGACGACGACCCCCGCGTCCTTCAGCCTGGCGATCAGCTCCCGCTTCGGCGCGAGCGCGAACGAGGCGACCTTGACGCCCTCCTTGATGAGGAGGTCGATCCGGTCGCCCGCGTCCCCGGCGTCGGCGCGCAGGTTCACGCCGAACGGCGCGTCCGTCCGCTCCTTGACCTCGCGGACGGCGGCGGCCAGCTCGTCGAGGGTCATCGTCGCGGACGCGAGGATGCCGAGCCCGCCCGCGTTCGCGACGGCGGTGACGAGGCGGGGCCCGGCGACCCACCCCATGCCGGTCTGGACGACGGGGTGCCGCACGCCCGCGAGCCGCGTCAGCGGCGTGTCGAGGACCTGCTCGCTCACGACGGCACCTCGCGTTCCCGAAGGCCCTTCGGGTCGAGGACGTCGCGCATGATGCGCAGCTCCTCGGCGGTCGGAAGGCGCGTCTCCGGCACCTCGTCCGGGACGGCGAGCTCGAAGCCGGTGGCGGCCACGACCTCATCGACGGTGACGCCGGGGTGCACCGACCGCAGCCGCATCCGCCCGTCCGGCGTCTCGAAGTCGAGGACGGCCAGGTTGGACACCACGGCCCGGAGGTCGTGCGCGCCCCGGTCGGTGCCGACGCCGCTGACGAAGTCGACCTTCTCGGTGAACACGCGCGCGGAGTGCTTCGGCACCCAGTAGCTCGTCGGATTGAGGAGCGTGTTGCCGGGGCCGCCGCGCGCGCCCAGGAGCTGCCGCGCGGGCCGGTCCCAGTCGCCGATGCACGAGATGTTCGTGTTGCCGTGCGCGTCGATCTGGCTCGGACCCATGATGACGTGGCGGCGCCCGTTGAGGACGAGCCACAGGTGGTCGCGGAACGGCAGCCAGCCCTCGATCTCCGTCGCGGACCGCCCGAGCGGGACGGGCCCGGCGCTCAGCACCGGCCCGCCGTCGGTCGTCAGGAGATCGGGCTCGAACGTGGCGCGGGCCAGCCGCGACCCGAGCATCGGGACGAACCCGGCGACGGCCGCGGCGACGATCTCGCCGTCGCCGCGGAACAGCTCGGCGCAGGCCACGGCGCACACCTCGGCGCGCGTGGCGGTGATGGTCTCCGTCATCGGTCCTCCTCCCGCCACACGCGGACGGCGTCCTGGTACGCGGCCTCGTCACCGGCCAGGAAGCGGTCGCGGAACGCGGCCCACCGCTCCGGGTCCCCGGCCGACTGCGCGTACAGCCTCTGGAACCCCTCGTCCCGGCCGTGGTCGGGGACGCAGTCGGTGAAGTGCGCGCCGTTCGGGGTCTCGACGACGCCCGCGACGTGCGACCGGCTGATGAGAAGGGACTGCAGCGGCCCCTCCTTGGCGAGGTCGGCGGTGTCGACGAGCCGCTCGCACGTGACGTAGGTGCGCTCGGCGGCCTTGGCGAACAGGTCGTCCATGTACGGGTCGGGGCCGAGGTACTGCGCGTTGCCGCGCGCGTCGGCGCGGTTCATGTGGACGAACGCGACGTCCATCGCCAGCGGCGGGACGGCGACGACCTCCTCGTCCCCGTACGGCGACCGGATGGTCTTCAGGCCGGGGTTGACCCTCAGGACGTCGGAGCCGAGGCCGACCGGGGTGGGCAGGAACGGCAGCCGGTGCGCGGCCGCGTACAGCCCGAACAGGAACATGCCCTCGTCGTACTCGGTCATCTCGATCGCGCCGGTCTGCCGCGCGGTGCGGAAGTGCGGCTCGAGGGGGATCGAGTCGAGCGTGACGAACGCCGTGATGAGCCGGCGGATCTTCCCGGCGGCGCACAGCAGCCCGACGTCCGGCCCGCCGTAGGAGATGACGGTCAGGTCGGTGACGGGGGAGTTGCACAGCGCCCGGACGAGCGCCATCGGCTTGCGCCGCGACCCCCAGCCGCCGATCCCGATCGTCATGCCGCTCTCCAGCGAGCCGACGATCTCGTCGATCGTCCGCACCTTGCCGGTCGCGCTCATCTCGCCCCCTTCGCCACGAAGGCGTCGCGGTGCTCGTCGCCCGCGCCCATGAGGTTCAGCTCGAACGTGAAGCCCTGCTCGAAGCGGTAGCTGCGTTTCACGTCGACCGGGTCGATGCCGTTCAGCGACTCCTTGGCGCGGCGGATCACGTACCGGTCCTTCGCGGCGATGTTCGCGGCGATCTCCATGGCCTTCGCGCGCAGCTCGTCCCTCGCGACGACCTCCAGCACCGACCCGTGGTGGTGCAGCTCCGCCGCGGTGACGTTCCGGCACGTGTAGACCATCGCCCGCATCAGGTGCTGCGGGACGAGCCGGGCGAGGTGGGTGGCGGCGCCGAGCGCGCCCCGGTCCACCTCCGGCAGGCCGAAGAAGGCGTCGTCCGACGCGATGACGATGTCGGCGTTGCCCGCGAGGCCGATCCCGCCGCCGAGGCAGAAGCCCTGCACGGCGGCGACGACGGGGACCTCGCACTCGTAGACGGCGGCGAACGCCGCGTAGCAGCCCCGGTTGGCCCCCACCAGCGCGGTGTGGCCCTCCGTCGCCTGCATCTCCTTGATGTCGACGCCCGCGTTGAAGCCCCGGCCCTCGGCCCGGAGCACGACGGCGCCGACCTGCGGGTCGCGCCCGGCCGCGGTGACCGCGTCGGCCAGCTCGAACCACCCCGCCACGGTCAGGGCGTTGACCGGCGGCGCGTCCACGACGATCTCTGCGACCCCGTCCAGGGTCGTGGTGGAGACTCCCATGCGCTACCTTTCCACCAAACATTTGTTAGAACTGACCGTAGCAGAGGAGGCGGGATGGCACTGGCCCTGGACCTGTCCGGCAAGACCGTCGTGGTCACCGGGGGAGTGCGCGGAGTCGGCGCGGGGATCAGCCGCGCCTTCCTGGAGGCCGGGGCGGACGTCGTCGCCGTCGCCCGGCGCGAGCCGGAGCGGCTCCCCGCGGCGGGCGGCCGGACGGCGCGCTTCTTCTCCCTGGACGTCCGCGACCCCGACGCCGCCGAGGCGTTCATGGCGGGCCTCGACCGGATCGACGTCCTGGTCAACAACGCGGGCGGCGCGCCCCACCTGCCGGTCGCCGAGGGCCCGCTGCGCACCCACATCAAGATCATCGAGCTGAACCTGACCGCGCCGCTGATCATGGCGCGGGCGGCGCGGGCCAGGATGGCGGCGGGCGGCCACGGTGGCTCGATCATCATGGTCGGCAGCGTGAGCGGGGTGCGCCCGTCGCCGGGCACAGCCGCCTACGGCGCCGCCAAGGCGGGCCTGCAGAGCCTCGCCACGTCCCTCGCCGTCGAGTGGGCGCCGGACGTGCGCGTCAACACGGTGACGCTCGGCATGGTCCGCACGGAGCTCGCCCACCTGCACTACGGCGACGAGGACGGCATCGCGGCCGTCGGGGCCACCGTCCCGGCCGGCCGGCTCGCCGACCCCTACGAGATCGGCGCCGCCTGCGTGTACCTCGCGTCCGACCTCGCGTCCTACATCACCGGCTCGGCGCTGCTGCTGCACGGCGGGGGCGAGCGCCCCGCCTTCCTGGACGCCGCCACCGTCAACAAGGAGGAGTCACGATGATCTGCAAGGACCGTGTGGTCGCCGTCACCGGCGCGGGCCGCGGCCTCGGCCGCGCCCACGCGCTGGAGTTCGCCCGGGAGGGCGCGCTCGTCGTCGTCAACGACCTCGGCGTTGCGCGGGACGGGTCCGGCGACGCCTCCGCGGGCCCGGCGCACGACGTCGTCCGGGAGATCGAGGCGCTCGGTGGCCGGGCCGTCGCCCACACCGAGGACATCGCCGCCGACGCCGGCGCCGCGTCGCTCGTCGCGACGGCGGTCGAGGCGTTCGGGCGGCTGGACGTCCTGGTGAACAACGCCGGGTTCCTCCGCGACCGGATGCTGGTCAACCTGGCCGAGGACGAGTGGGACGCCGTCATGCGCGTCCACCTCAAGGGCCACTTCCTGCCGCTGAAGCACGCCGGGCGGTACTGGCGGGCGGAGAGCAAGGCGGGCCGCCCCGTCGACGCCCGCGTCGTCAACACGTCGTCGGGCGCGGGCCTGCTCGGCAGCGTCGGGCAGGGCAACTACTCGGCGGCGAAGGCCGGCATCGTCGGGCTGACGCTCGTCGCGTCCGCCGAGATGGGCCGGTACGGGGTGACGGTGAACGCGATCGCGCCCGCCGCCCGCACCCGCATGACCGAGGAGGTCTTCGCGCAGACGATGGCGAAGCCCGCCGAGGGCGAGTTCGACGCGATGGCGCCCGAGAACGTCTCCCCGCTCGTCGTCTGGCTCGGTTCGGCCGAGGCCAGGGGCGTGACAGGCCGGGTGTTCGAGGCCGAGGGCGGCAAGATCTGCGTGATGGACGCCTTCCGGCACGGCCCGACCTACGACAAGGGCGCCAAGTGGGAGCCCGCCGAGATCGGCGAGGTCGTCCAGGGCCTGCTGGCGAAGGCGGCCCCGCCGGAGCCCGTCTACGGCGCGAGCTAAGAGGTTCGCAGCGGGGTGAGCGTGCGCGAACGCGTGACCTGACCGGCGCGGCG
This sequence comes from Spirillospora albida, assembly GCF_000718255.1. Taxonomy (GTDB): domain Bacteria; phylum Actinomycetota; class Actinomycetes; order Streptosporangiales; family Streptosporangiaceae; genus Spirillospora; species Spirillospora albida. The sequence continues at coordinate 74,657 of NZ_JOFJ01000013.1, read as the reverse complement.
AAGCCGAAGGCGAGCCGCGCCGGGAAGATCGCGAAGCGATCGACACGGCGTCCCGGAAAACGAATCGACCCGGGGCGGGGGTTCCGGTTACGGTCCCGAGACGGCCGTGCGCGCCGGCGCACGCCCGGAACCCTATCCTTGATGTGGCCATGAGGACCCCGCCTGTGAGATCGCCGCTCGCCGACCTGCGCGCGCGCCTGCCCGAGCTGATGCCCTACGACCGGCACCGGCTGCGCCGCCGCATCGACGGCGTCGAGAAGATGCGCGACGCCGGAAGGCGCGACAAGGCCGCCGGGGAGATCGCCGCCGAGATCGAGGCCGCCGAGGCGCGGGTCGCGCGGCGCCGCGCGGTGGTGCCCGCGATCACGTATCCGGCGGAACTGCCGGTCGCGCAGAAGAAGGACGCGATCCTCGAGGCGATCCGCGACCACCAGGTGGTGATCGTCGCGGGGGAGACCGGCTCCGGAAAGACGACGCAGATCCCGAAGATCTGCCTGGAACTGGGCCGCGGCGTCCTCGGCACGATCGGGCACACGCAGCCGCGGCGGCTCGCCGCCCGCACGGTGGGCGACCGGATCGCCGAGGAACTCGGCACCGAGCTGGGCGACGTCGTCGGCTACAAGGTGCGCTTCACCGACCGGTCGAGCGACGACACGCTCGTCAAGCTGATGACGGACGGCATCCTGCTCGCCGAGATCCAGACCGACCGGCTGCTCCGCCGCTACGACACCCTCATCATCGACGAGGCGCACGAGCGCAGCCTCAACATCGACTTCCTGCTCGGCTATCTCAAGGAGATCCTGCCCCGCCGCCCCGACCTCAAGATCATCATCACCTCGGCGACGATCGACCCCGAGCGGTTCTCCCGGCACTTCGACGGCGCGCCGATCGTGGAGGTGTCCGGCCGGACGTATCCGGTCGAGGTCCGCTACCGGCCGATCACCGACCCGGACGACCCGTCCGCCGATCCCGACCGCGACCAGATCCAGGCGATCATCGACGCGGTGGACGAGCTGGGCCGCGAGGCGCCCGGCGACGTCCTCGTGTTCCTCAGCGGCGAGCGGGAGATCCGCGACACCGCCGAGGCCCTGACCAAGCACCTCGCCCGGCAGCGGACGCCCACCGAGGTGCTGCCGCTGTACGCGCGGCTGTCGGCGGCCGAGCAGCACCGCGTGTTCCAGGCGCACCGCGAGCGCCGCGTCGTCCTCGCGACGAACGTGGCGGAGACGTCGCTGACCGTCCCCGGCATCAAGTACGTCGTCGATCCCGGCAACGCCCGCCTGTCCCGCTACTCGCACCGGCTGAAGGTGCAGCGGCTGCCGATCGAGCCGATCTCGCAGGCGTCGGCGAACCAGCGGAAGGGACGCTGCGGCCGCGTCTCGGAGGGCATCTGCATCCGGCTGTACCCGGAGGAGGACTTCGAGTCCCGGCCCGAGTTCACCGATCCCGAGATCCTCCGCACGAACCTCGCGTCCGTCATCCTGCAGATGACCTCGCTCGGGCTCGGCGACATCGCCGCGTTCCCGTTCGTGGAGCCGCCGGACCGCCGCAACGTCAAGGCCGGCGTCGACCTCCTGCACGAGCTCGGCGCGATCGACCCGTCCGAGAAGGACCCGCGCAAGCGGCTCACCCCGCTCGGCCGCCGCCTCGCGCAGCTGCCCGTCGACCCGCGCCTCGGCCGCATGGTCCTGGAGGCCGATCGGAACGGCTGCGTCCGCGAGGTCCTCGTCATCGCGTCGGCGCTCTCCATCCAGGACCCGCGCGAGCGCCCCGCCGAGCACCAGCAGGCCGCCGACGAGCGGCACCGCCGGTTCGCCGACCCGACCTCCGACTTCCTGGCCTACCTGAACCTCTGGAACCACCTCCAGGAACAGCAGCGGGAACTGTCGGGCAGCGCCTTCCGCCGCATGTGCAAGAACGAGTTCCTGCACTTCCTGCGCGTCCGGGAATGGCAGGACCTGCACGGCCAGCTCAAGCAGGTCGCCAAGGCGCTCGGCGTCACCCTCAACACCGCCGAGGCCGCGCCCGACCGCATCCACGTCTCGCTCCTGTCCGGTCTCCTCTCGCACATCGGCCTCCTGGACGCCGAGAAGAAGGAGAAGCAGCGGCGGGGGCAGGAGTACGTCGGGGCGCGGGGAGCGAGGTTCGCCCTGTTCCCCGGCTCGTCCCTGTTCAAGAAACCGCCGCGCTGGGTGATGTCGGCGGAGCTCGTCGAGACGTCCCGCCTCTGGGGCCGCATCAACGCCAGGATCGAGCCCGAATGGGTCGAGCCGCTCGCCGGGCACCTGGTCAAGCGCGCCTACAGCGAGCCGCACTGGTCGAAGAGGCAGGCCGCCGTCATGGCGCGCGAGAAGGTGACCCTCTACGGCGTGCCGATCGTCGCCGACCGGCCCGTCAACTACGGCCGCATCGACCCCGTGCTGTCGCGCGAGCTGTTCATCCGGCACGCGCTCGTCGAAGGCGACTGGGAGACCCACCACCGGTTCTTCCACGACAACCGCGCGCTGCTGGAGGAGGTCGAGGAGCTGGAGCACCGCGCCCGGCGCCGCGACATCCTCGTCGACGACGAGACCCTCTTCGACTTCTACGACGAGCGCGTCCCCGAGGACGTCGTCTCCGGGCGGCACTTCGACACCTGGTGGAAGCAGGCCCGCCGCACCGATCCCGACCTGCTCGGGTTCGAGAAGTCGATGCTCATCAACGCGACCGCGGAGGACGTCAGCGAGGCGGACTACCCGGACGTGTGGAAGCAGGGTCCCCTCCGGCTCCGCCTCACCTACCAGTTCGAGCCGGGCACCGACGCCGACGGCGTGACCGTCCACATCCCGGTGCAGATCCTGAACCAGGTACGGCCGGACGGCTTCGAGTGGCAGGTCCCGGGCCTGCGCACCGAGCTGGTCACCGAGCTGATCCGGTCGCTGCCCAAGCAGCTGCGGGTCAACTTCGTCCCCGCGCCCGACCACGCCCGCCGTGTCCTCGACCGGGTCGCGCCCCGCACCGAACCGCTGCTCGGCGCCCTCGAGCGCGAACTCACCGCGATGACGGGCGTGCCGGTCGCGCGGGAGGCGTGGGACCCGTCCCGGCTGCCCGCGCACCTGCGGATCACCTTCCGGGTCGTGGACGACAAGGGCCGCACGCTCGGCGAGGGCACCGACCTCGACGCGCTGAAGCGCCGCCTCGCCGGCAAGGTCCGCGGCACCCTGGCCAAGGCCGCGCCCGGCATCGAGCGCACCGGCCTCACCGACTGGACGATCGGCGCGCTGCCCCGCACCTACGAGCGCAGCCAGGACGGCTACGACGTCAAGGCGTACCCGGCGCTGACCGACGAGGGCGAGAGCGTCGCCGTCCGCATGTACGAGACGGAGGCCGAGCAGCGCCGCGCGATGCGGCTCGGCACCCGGCGGCTGATCCTGCTGAACGCCCCGTCTCCGGCGAAGCTCATCCAGAAGAACCTCACGAACCAGGCGAAGCTGGCGCTGAGCCACAGTCCGCACGGGTCCGTCCCCGCGCTGTTCGACGACTGCGTCACCGCCGCGGCCGACCGGCTCATCGCCCAGGCGGGCGGCCCCGCCTGGGACGAGGCCGGATACCGCGCCCTGTACGACAAGGTCCGCGCCGACCTGTACGACGCCACGGCCGCGATCGTCGGGGTGACCGAGCGGATCCTCGCCGAGTCCCACGAGATCGAGCGGCGGTTGCGCGGCACCACGAGCCTCACGCTCGTCCCCGCGCTGACCGACGTCCGCGCGCATCTGGGGTCGCTGATCCACCCGGGCTTCGTCACCGAGACCGGTGCGGGGCGCCTCCCCGACCTGCCCCGCTACCTGCGCGCGCTGCGCACCCGGCTGGAGAGGCTGCCGGAGAACCCTGGCCGCGACCGGGCGCTCGCCCACCAGGTGGAGGTCCTGCGCCAGGAGCTCGAGCAGGCCGCCGGGCGGCTGCCGCCGGCCCGCCGCGACGACGAGCCGGTCCGCCAGGTCCGCTGGATGCTGGAGGAGTTCCGGGTCAGCCTGTTCGCCCAGCAGCTCGGCACCCGCTTCCCCGTCTCCGACAAGCGCATCCGCAAGGCGATCGCCCAGCTCTGATCATCACCGCCACCGGGACGCGATGGGCCGTCGAGCAGCCTCGGGCGCGACGCGGTGAGGGTGCGGCGGCGTCCGGATCGGGACTCTGAGCGCAGGTTCGCATCCGGGGAGTGAGGCTTCGCCGTCCACCGGACGCGGTGTGAAGTTCGCGACGGATCGGGAGGGCCCACATGTGCCCCCCAAGTCACTGCAGTCCCGCAGACTAGTGCGTATGGTTCATTCCATGCCTAACAGCGAAGAGCGCGACAACGGCCGTCCCGAGGAGGCGGCCGCGGCCTCCGGCGCCATGGTCCGCAACGACGCCGGCGCGGCTCCGGCGGACGTGGCCCGGGTCGGCGACCCCGTCACCGTCTGGCCCTGCGCCAGCTGCGGACGGCCCGTCCCGCAGCCCGTCGGGGCCGTCCGCGCAGTCCGCTACTGCCAGGACAACGACGGCGCCTGCGCCCGCGACGCCCGCGACCGACGCGAGCGCGGCCGGGACGCGCCGGGGCTCACCGGGCAGGTCGCCGCGACCTGGGAGATGGTCGAGCGGCTGGAGCAGGCCGCCGACGCGCTCGCCGACTCGCTGGCCGCCGAGCTCAGCGTCGCCGGCGTCGAGCGGCGCGTCGCCGAGGTGCGCGCCGAGGCCGCCCGCGAGCTCGCCATCGCGCAGAGCGAGCGCGACGCGTCCCAGCGCAAGGCCGAGGAGGCGTGGCACGAGGCCGCCGGTGCCCGCAAGCGCGCCGCCGCCGCCGAGGAGGACGCCGGCCGCGCCCGCGAGGAGGCCAAGCGCGCCACGGCCAAGCGGGACGCCGCGCAGCAGGCGTGGGAGGAGGCCCACCAGATCGCGCAGCAGGCGATGACCGCCAAGCTGGCCGCGGAGAGCGAGCGCGATCGCGTCGCCGCCCGCGAGACCGAGCTGCTCGCCGCGCTGGAGAACGCCCGCGCCGAACTCGTCACGCTGCACTCCAAGGTCGCCGAGGCGGAGAGCGGCGCCGAGACCCTGCGGGTCGAGGCGTCCGCCGCCAAGCAGGGCGCCGAGGATCTCCGCAGCGCCATGCGCGACACCGAGGCGCAGCGGCAGCGCGCCCTGCAGGCCGCCAGCAAGGCCGAGGCCGAGCGGAGCGCCGCGCTGCGCGCCCAGGCCGAGGCCGAGGCCGAGGCGGTCCGCGCCGCCGCCCGCGCCGACGAGGCCGCGAAGGACCGCGACGCCGCCCGGGAGCAGGCCGCGGCCGTCGCCGCCGAACGCGACGAGATGGCCGGCCGGCTCGGCGAGCAGGCCGTCCAACTGCGGCAGCTGTCCCAGTCGGTCGCCGAGCAGCAGGCCGCGCTCACCGCCCTCGCCGAGGAGCGCGACGCCGCCCGCGCCGAGGCCGACCGCGCCCGCCGCCAGATCGACCAGTTCACGCAGAGCACCCTCGCCGCCGGGAGTCCCGCCCCCGCCCGCACCCCCGACCCGCTCGGCTCGGCGTACGGGCGCCCGGCGGCGCCCACGAACGGCGCCCCGTCGAACGGCGTTCCCACCGGGGGCTACTCCGCCACCGGGATGTTCGGCGCGAGCGGGACGGGGAACGGCGCGTCCGGGATCTCCCGGAACGGCGGGTCTGGCCCGCTCCCGGCGCCGCCCGCGCCCGGCGCCGCGCAGCCCGGACCGGGGCGGCCCGGACCGGGCCAGGCCGCACCCGGGCAGCCCGGAACCGGAGGCAACCCCATGTCCGGCGGTACGCCCCCCGGGCTCGGCCGCCCCCTCAACGGCGTCAACGGCACCGATCGCGTCAACGGCACCGATCGCGACGACCCGCTCTTCACCGGCCCCTGAGCCGCCGGGCGCCGGGGGCGCGGCCGTGCGCGCCCCCGGTCAGCCGCCGCGGGCCTTCACGATCAGGAAGAGCACCACGGTCGCGATCACGATGATCATCAATGTCTGGCGCTGCTCCTTCGCCGCCGTCTGCCGCAGGTTCGACACCCGCTTCCGTCCGATCTTGACGTCGAACATCGCACGCCGGGCGCGCTCCCAGTGCATCCCGGTGTACACCGCCAGGGCCGCGATCCCGATGAGGAGCAACCCGCTTCCGCTCATCTGACCCGCCTCCAGTTTTCGCGGAAGCTTCAGATTCAACAGCGGAAGGCGCGCACGGGTCCATGTCGGAAGACACATTCTTCTGTAACCCGGGTGGAATCGGGCGGGATCGGGTGGGTCAGATCGCGGTGCCGCGCCCGAAACGCTCGGGATCGATCTCGACCCAGATCTGTTCCGCGCGGCCGAGGAGCCGCCCGTCCGCGCCGTACAGCGCCGTCGCCGCGTGCATCTTGCGGCCCTCCCGGCTGCGCGCGTACCCCACCACCACGCACCGCTCGCCCGCCGCGGGCACGTCGCCGATCTCCGCGGTCATCGTGCCGAGCACGGCGGGCCGGCCCGCCACGTCGAACGCCCAGCCGCCCGGGCAGTCGAGCGCCGCCCACACGATCTCGCGGCCCGGCGTCCGCACCGGCGTCCAGGGCGCAGCCACCGTACCGTCGCCGACCGGACCGGGTTCCAGCCGCAGCCCGTCCCCGAGGGCCCGCTCCGGCCCGCACACGAAGCAGCCGGGAAACGGGTGGCTCTCGGCCGCCCGGTACTTCTCCGCCCCCACCGCCGCCATCACGAACGGCACCGGCGGGACGGGCGGCACAGCGATCGCGCCCGCCATGGCCTCCGCGACCAGGCGGTCGCCGTCCCACAGCCGCAGCGCGCGGCGCCGCTCGTCCTCGGCCGTGACGGTCAGCTCCCGTTCCAGCGGCGGCGGGCACCGCAGCGTGACCGTCACCGTGTCGGTCACCATCCGCCCGGCGAGCAGGCCCGCCACATAGCCCCCGTTGCCCGAGCCGTCCGGGCCGCGGAACCGTCTCTCGATGATCATTAGAGCCCCCCGGTGCTCTCGTGCCCCCGCACGGAACGGTCCGATTTTAAGGCGCGGGGCGGCGGCCCGTGGCCGTACCGCCCCGATCAGACGGCGCGGGACGGCTGCGGGCGGCCGGGGCGGGTCGTGAAGAAGACCGACAGGGAACCGTTCAGCCGCGCCCGCACGGTCTCCTCGTCGACGGCCCCGCCGGCCGGGACCGGCGTGCGCTCCAGGGCGCGGGCGATGATCAGCTCCACGTTGCGGTCGGCGATGAGCACCGAGCACGTGTCGCACGCGTACCAGGGGTACAGCATGTTCAGCACGGCGACGGCCGTGTCGTCGTCCGACAGGTCCGAGGTGTCGAGTTCGACCTCGAACATGTCGGTGTCGTCCGGGTCGAGCGTCGGGTAGTACAGCCAGCGCGGGGCGGGCGCGGCGCAGAAGTCGCACGCCGGGCTCTGCGGGCCCGGGGCTCCCACGGCGAGCTCCAGCTCGTGGTCCCACGGCTCGACACGCCGGTTGTGCCGGTACCCGACCCCGTCGAGCGAACCCTCGCGGTTGTGCGTCACATCGTGCACCTCCCCGCCGCAGCGGGCGCACATGAAGCCCAGGTCGTCCATGTCCCCCCTCCCCGGGTCACCGGGACGCCGGTCTTCACAGTATCCGGCCGGACGCCCCGCCGGTACGCGGTGCGGGGTATCTCCGGTCACCCCGCCGGGACGCGGTGCGCCGCCAGATGCGCGAGGACCGACTGGTTCGCCTCCCACCCGTCCGGGAACTTCACCGGCACCCCGAGCCGCACCGGCTCCGTCGACGGGTGCGCGTCCAGCAGCTCGGGGATGCCCGCCCGCGCCACCACCACGCACGCGTGCCGGTGCCGCGACGCCAGCACGCACAGCCGGCCGGACTCCAGATGGAACGCGGTCGCGTCGCGCCGCCCCGACAGCGGATGCAGCACCACCGTCACGTCGTACTCGCGGCCCTGCAGCCGGTTCGCCGTGTCGACCGTGATGCCCGCGCCGTGCGGGCCGAGCGCCGCCCGGATCGCGGCGACCTGGTCGCGGTGCGCCGCGCCGATCGCCACCCGGGCCGCGTCCACGCCCGCCGTGCCCTGCTCCGAATGCGCGACCGGGCCGCGCTGCAGCAGCCGGACGGCCAGTGCCGCCGTCGCCTGCACGGCCTCCGCGTCGGTCCGCAGCGTGTGCCGCGCGGGCAGCTCGTACAGGGCCCAGCCGGTCGCCGCGGCCTCCTCCAGCGCGCGGTCGTAGGTGGTGCCCATGCCGCGCGCGCCGAACTCCAGCCGCCGGTCGCCCTCCCGCGTCCCGGCCTGGAAACCGGTGAACGGGTAGAACGCGTCCGACACCACCGGCGCGGCCGACGCGGGCAGCCGCCACGACACCGGCAGCCGGTGGACGGGCAGGTCCGGATTGTGCGCCAGCAGCACGGACACGGCGCTGCGCATCGGATCCCAGGAGAGGCCCGCCCAGCGCTCCACCTCCACGGTGGAGAACGGGTCGAGCTGCCCGGGATCGCCGACGAACAGCGCCCGCTCGAACCGCCCCGCGATGCGCAGCAGCATGTCCGAGCGCATCTGGTACGCCTCGTCCACGATCGCCCACGGCCAGGAGCCGTCCTGCAGCGTCGCCCACTTCGCGGCGGTCGCGATGACGACGGTCTGGCCGGCGAGGTCGTCGGCCTTCTGCGCCACCCGCACCGCCGGATGCGCGCGGACGCGGTCGGACGGCGCGTACCCGGACGCCGACAGCCGCCCGAGCGGCACCTCGGGGTGCTTCCCGGCGAGCCGGTCGATGAGGTCGTCGACCTGCTCGTTCGTCTGCGCGACGATCATCAGCCGCTCGCCCGCGGCGGCCAGGTGCGCGGCCGCGCGGACCACGAGCGTCGACTTCCCCGCGCCCGGCGGCGAGTCGACCACCACCCCGCGGTGGCCGCCGCCGAGGTCGGCGAGGACGTCCGCGACGACCCGTCCCGCCGCCCGCGCCGGGTCGGTCTCCGGGGGCGCGGGGCCGGTCTCCGCGTTCGCGGCGTGGGGCACCGACATGAGAGGGGGGCGGCTCACGACCAGTCCTCGCGGGCGTCGTCGGCGGTCGGTACGTAGTCCTCCGGCGGCCCGCCGTGCGTCCACGGCGTGTCCTCCCGGTCGGGGAACCGCGCGATGCCGAAGGACCCCTCCGTGCGGGACGTGAAGCAGACGCGGTCGCCCTCCACCGGGACCACGCCGGCCTCCGGGACGAGCCGCCTGCCCAGCCCGCCGGTCAGCTCCACCAGCACGCCGCCGCCGCCGATCTCCACGATCCTCCCCTTCAGCGCCGGACGCGCCGCGCTGCACACCGGCGTCCCCGGCTCCAGCCGGACCGGGTCGCCGGTCGCCACCCGCAGCAGCGGGCGCAGCTTCGGCCGCTTGCCGGTCTCGTCCAGCCGCTCCGGGTGGCACTCGGTGACCACACCGCCGAACGCCGCGCCCGTGAGCCGCTGCTCCGCCATGACCAGAGGATCGTCGAACGCCCGCTGCGCCTCGTACGCCTCCTGCGCCCGCTCCAGGTCGTGGAGCCGGCGCGCCGCCCGGACGGGCGGGTCGCGGCGGGCCTGAGGATACGCCTCGCCGAACGTCTGGTGGTAATGGGTGAACGCGTCCCGGTCCCGCTCCCAGCGGCGGGCGACACCGGCGGCCTCCGGCAGGGCCCGCAGCAGCCCGACGGCCCGCCACATCAGCTCCCACGTGGGCGTGACCTGCGTCTCGATCGCGGCCCGGAGCCGTTCCCGCGCGCGGGCGTCGCCGCCCGACCGGTCGTAGGCCGCGATCGCGGGGGCGAGCACCTCGTTGTCGAACGTCGGGTCGGTCGCCGGGCCCGCTGGCGGCCACCGCACCGGGTCCTCCGCGAGGGCCGCGGCGGACGGGCCGTCCAGCCCGTCCGGCGGGTCGATCCAGCCCATGAGCGCCGCCAGGTTGCCGTCCTCCAGGGAGCTCTGCCCGGTCGCCCAGTGCAGCCGCAGCAGCTCCGTGGCGGCCCCCAGCAGCGACGAGCCCGGATGGTCGTGCCGGTCCGCGAACCACGTCAGCCATCGGCCGAGGACGGGCACGGCCGCGTCGACCGCGTACGCGCCCTCCGTGCTCCGGAACCGCGTCGACCGGCCGAGCAGCCGCAGGAACCGGACACCGCCCCGGTTCGGGACCAGCAGCTGCGGCGCGTCCCCGTACCGCAGCCGCACCTCGCCGTCCTTGCCGGGCAGCTCCTCGACCTCGCCCCGGTGCGTCTCGACATGGTTCAGGACGAGCCGCGCCAGCGACGCCGCGAACGCGAACCGCTGGTCGCGGTTCCGGGGCTGCGGGACGATCAGCAGCGACGGCGCGTCCGGTGCCGCGCCCGCCATCACCGCGAGCGGGGCGGCCGCCTCACCGGCCAGCTTCAGCGGCACCAGCACCAGCGGCGCGTCCGCGATGTGCACGTGCCGCACCGTCGCGACCGGCTGCGCCCGGCCCGCCCGCACCGCCTCCAGTCGCGCCAGCGCCGACAGCGCGCTCATGACGCGCGGCTCTCCGGGATCGCGGCGGCCGGAGCCGCGGCCGGGGCCGGCGGCGCCTCGGCGGCCCGGCGGGCCTCCGCGTTCTCCAGGGCCTCGGCCCGCAGCAGGGACGCGAGCCGCAGCTGCGCGGCCGTCTCCGCGAGGTCCGCCGCCGGGTCGAGGTCGCCGTCGGCGAGGGCCAGCGCGGTGCCGATCGTGTCGAGGCCGCCCAGATCGTCCCGGACGGACCTGCCGAGCGCGCCCGTCGCCCCGCACGCGCGCGCCTCGTCCCGGCAGAAGAACGCCATCTCGCAGCCCGCCATGCACTCCGGCGCGTACCGGGCCTCGACCGTCCGGACCGCCTCGGCGAGCCGCTCGCCCGGCGCGAACGTCAGGTCGGCGGGAAGCTCCGCGAGGATGTCGTCGATCCGGGTGAGCCGCGCGAGCTGCCTGCGCAGCACCGCCAGCTGCGGCCGCACGTCCACCGGCGTCGCCGCCGGACGGTTCGAGAAGTTCTCCGGGCACACCAGGAACACCTCGTGCGACACCCGCTCAGGATCGTGCCCGAGCTCCGCGACCAGGTCCCGCAGCGCCAGCACGTACACCGCCGACTGCCGCGCCGCCGCCGCGACCTGCTCCGGCTCCGCCTGCCCGTCCACGACCGCGAACGACTTGATCTCGATGACGTGGAACCGGCCCGCGAACTGGAACGCGATCACGTCCGGCTCCAGGTACGCGGGACGCCCCCCGATGTCGAGCCGCAGCAGCGGATGGTCGAACAGCGTGCCCTCGCCCGTCTCCAGCGCGCGGGCGAGCAGCCGCCGCGTCCGGATGTGCCGCAGCTCCCGCCCCTCGTTGCCCGCGACCGTCTCCAGATCGTCGTAGGCGACCTCGGGGACGTCGAGCCCCAGCCCCTCCCGCAGCAGCGTGAGCAGCTCCGCGCAGCCGTCCGCCTTCACCTGCTGCTCGAACACGTTCCCGCGCGTGATCGCGAACTGCGACTGGCCGAACGGTGCCGGGAACCCCAGCGCCCGCGCAACGGCGTCCTTGTCGACGCCCGCCGCGTCCATCACCCCGCGGCGGGCGCACCCGGGATTGGCGGTCAGCGCCGCGATCGTGCGGGCGTCGTGGTTGCGCGGGGCGGCGCCGCCGCGCAGCCGGTCCAGGTCCGGCGCGGTCTCGGTCATCGGTCTCGTTCTCCCGTGTGGGCGCGGCCGCCGGGATGCGCCCGCAGCCGGCTGCCGAACAGCCGTTCGGCGTCGTCGAGCCCCTCCCGGGCGCGCGCGGCCGCGGCCGCGCGGCGCCGCAGGTCGGCGTCCCGGTGCACGTCCAGCTCGGCACGGGCGGCCGCGGCGAGCACGTCCGGCTCGACGGTACCGACCGTACCGGTCGCCGCACCCGGAATGTTGGCCGCGAAACGCCACAGCAGCCGCCGCGCGTCCGGCGACGGCGTGCCCCGCCGGGCGTGCTCCGAGAGCCGGATCGCGGACGTGAGGAAGTCGGTGCGGGCGCTGAGCGGTCCCACGATCCGCCGCTCCAGCGGCCATGTGCTCACCGTCAGCAGCCCGCGCGCGGGCGCCAGCAGGTCGGCGGTCAGCGCCGCGCACAGGTAGAACGGGCGGGCGTACGGCGCGGTCCGAAACGAGCGCTCCTCGTCCCGCCGCAGGCTCGTCACCCGGTTCCCCGGCAGGTCGCCGCCGAAGAACGCCGCGTGCACCGACCCCACCAGCTTCGGCGCGGCGGGCGCGCCGAGCAGCGTCAGCACCTGGTGGACCTGTTCCCGGACGGGCACCAGCCCCGGCGCGTCCCGCGGCCCGCCGTCGTCCACGGCGCCGAGGACCGCGTCGTCCCACGCGCTCTCGGCGTCGCGCAGCGCGGCCCGCAGCCGCCGCGCCTCCGCCCGGTCGCCCGCCGCCATCGCCCGGCGCACGCCGCTCCGCAGCTCGGCGATGCGCGCCTCCAGCGCGTCGGGGGACCCGGACATGCGCGAGACAGTACCGGATCTTCCTGACAGTTCCAGTGTTTTCCAGTTTTCGCCGGGCTTTCCCGCTCATCCCGGGGGCGGCGGCGGTCTCAGCCGTAGGCGGGATTCGCGGCCGGATCGGCGGTGTAGGGCGCCGCGAACGCGTCCAGCGTCCGCTCCAGATGGGCGGACCACCAGGTGACGAGCGCGGACGCGGCCCGCTCGGCCGACCCGTCCAGATACCGGTCGCGCAGCGGCCCGGCGTCGCAGAGCCGCTCCCACCAGGCGCGGTGCACGGCCGCCTGGATCTGCCCGGCGTCGAGCGGGAAGGCCGCCCGGTGGCCCCGCACGAACGCCTGCACCCGGTCGAGGTCGAGGCCGCGGTCGTCCTCGCAGGCGAACAGCTCCGCCGCCGCCCGCACGACCTCGCCCGCCACCGGCCCGGTCGTCAGCCCGTCCCAGCCGAGGACCGCGGTGACGTTCCCCGAACCGCCGTACCGCAGGTGCCGAGCGCGGAACGACCCGTGCAGATGCCCGACCGTGCTCACCTCCAGCTCCGGCGGCTGGTGGTCGGCCATCCCGGTGAGCAGCGCGTGCCGCTCCCGCAGCCGCCGCTCCGTGAGGGCGTCGAAATCGGTGCCGCCCGGCACCGCCGCCAGCATCGCCTCGACCGCCGCGGCCGCGTCCACCGCGCGCGGCGTCGGGACCAGCATGCTCTGCTGGACGGGCGGGGTCAGCCGGTCGAGCTCCGCGTGCAGCCTGCCGAGCAGTTCCCCGAGCGCCTCGCACTGGGCGAACGTCAGCTCCAGCCCGCCCCGCGTCCGCCCCGCCACCCACGGGTACAAGGCGAAGCCGCGCCCCTCCGCCGTGACGAGCGTCCTGCCGCCGCGCGCGGGCACCGGCGCCAGGACCGGCAGGCCCGCGGCGTCCAGCGCGGCGGTCAGGGCGTGCCGGAACAGGACTCTCTTGCGGTCCGGGTCGGCGCACTCCTTGAGGAAGAACCGCCCGCCGGACGCCTCGACGCGCCAGCGCCCCGGCCGTCCGGGCAGCGGGACCGCGCCGTCGACGGCGCCGATCTCCCAGCGCCGCAGCAGCCGGGTCGGCGGCTCGGTCAGTGTCGGCGGCACCTCAGCACCTCGGCGGTGTCGAACGGATGTTCACCACCGACGCTACACGCCCCACCCGCCCGCGCGAAAGCGAACCGCCCGCCCGGCCGCCGCGGGGAGCCCCGGTCACTTCCTTTCGAGGACGACGACGGGGATCTCGCGGTCGGTCTTCTGCTGGTACTCGTCGTAATCGGGCCAGGCGGCCGTCATCTTCGCCCAGTAGGCGGGCTTCTCCTCCGGGGTCGCCGTCCTCGCCCGCGCGGTGAACTCGTCGTCCATCACCTGGACGCCGACCTCCGGGTCCGCCTGCAGATTCAGGTACCAGAGCGGCGGCTCGTCGGCGCCGCCCTTCGACGCGACGACGAGGTAGTCGTCCCCGGCCCGCTGATAGATGAGCGGGGTCGTGCGGGGCTCTCCGGTGCGGCGCCCCTTCGTGGTGAGCAGCAGGGTCGTGGTGCCCTGCCAGTCGTGCCCCTCGCGCCCGCCCGTCGCCCGGTAGCGCTCGACGTGCTCCTTGCCGAACAGCATGCGTGCTCCTCTCCTCGGCGGTGACCTACCCCGGCGGACGCGGATCACCGGCTCGCCCGCCAGGAGGTTCCGCCGCTCCACCACGGAGCCGACCGGGGGCCGAACCCGTGAGTCCGGGCGTCACGTGGAGGGAAGAGGAGCGGTCAGAGCTCCTTGAGGACGCCTTCGAGGAAGGACGTCGTGGTGTCGGGCCGCCCCGCCGTGATGCAGAGGTTGTTCATGGCGCGCATGTAGGTGTCGACGTCCGTCGGCTTGTCGAGGTAGAGCGCGCTGGTCAGCTGCTCCAGGTACACGACGTCCGACAGGGCGGGCTCGGCGAACCGCAGGATCGTGAACGGGCCGCCCGCGGCCGCGTGCCCGCCCGCGCCGAACGGCACGATCTGCAGCGTCACGTTCGGCAGCTCCGACATCTCGACCAAATGCTCGATCTGGCGCCGCATCACGTCCCGCCCGCCGAGCGGCCGCCGGACGACCGCCTCGTCGACGACGGCCCAGAGCGTGGGCGCCCCGGGCGCGGTGAACCGCTCCTGGCGGGTCCGCCGCACCTGGACGCGCCGCTCCACCTCCTCCTCGGACGCGTCCGAGAAGCCGAGCCGCACGACGGCGCGCGCGTACTCCTCCGTCTGCAGCAGCCCGGGGACGAACTGCAGCTCGTAGGTGCGCAGCAGCGACGCCGCCTCCTCCAGGCCGAGGTACACCTCGAACCAGGTCGGCAGGATGTCCCCGTAGCGGTGCCACCAGCCCGGGGTGTTGGCCTCCCGGGCGAGCTCCAGGAGCGGCGCGCGCTCCACGGCGTCCGTGACCCCGTACAGCGTCAGCAGGTCCGAGACGTCGCGCTCCTTGAACCCGACCCGGCCGAGCTCCATCCGGCTGATCTTGGAGTGCGAGCCGCGGATCTCGTATCCCGCCTGCTCGGTCGAGATGCCCTGCGCCTCCCGGAGCCGGCGCAGCTGCGAGCCCAGCAGGATGCGGAGCACCGTGGGCCCGCCCCGGCGGGGGTACTCGATCAGCTGTCCGGCGGAGTCGCCCTCCGGGGGAGTGGATGCGGTTGAGTCCTGGGGCAAGGGGTCACCAGCCGGTCGACGGGTCCGCTCTGAGCGGAAAGGCACCGCCTCATGGTAGAGGATCGGGCCTCGCTTTTGGGAAGTAGGAGAAAAGGCGGTTTCGGACAAACTCCCGATCCCCGCGGCGTCCAATCCGGAACGGCGGGTGACGTGCGGGTGAATTCTCGTCCGATCGAACGACCGAGCCGGGAACAAGCAGGCCGCCCGCCCGTGTTGGCGATCACCGAGGGGAGCGTTCCCCACCGAAGGAGTACCCGCATGACGAAGCTCTCGGACGACGCCAGGAAGCTGCTCGACCGGCCCCTGCCCGGCTGGGCCACGACCGTCCGCCCGGACGGCTCCCTGCACAACACGGTCGTCTGGGTCGGCCTGGACGGCGATGACGTGCTCATCAACACCGCCGTGGGCCGCGCGAAGGAACGCCACCTGAGCGCCGACGCCCGCGTGTCCGTCAGCGTCCTCGACCCGGACGACGCGTTCCACTGGGTCACCGTCTCCGGCCGCGGCGTCCTCGAGCGCGACGGCGCCGACGACGTCATCAACGCGCTGTCCAAGAAGTACATCGGCGAGGACGTCTATCCCTTCCGCCAGGAGGGCGAGCAACGCGTCACCGTCCGTATCGCGCCCGAGAACGTCATCTACAACACGGGTGGGTGACGCACCTCTCGTCGGGAAAGGCGCAGCTGAGCGGGTTCCGTGATCAAGCTCTCGTCAATATCGGACATCCGCGGTCCGCGCAAGGCGTTCACTGGTCATAAGGCGATGAAACGCATCGACTGGGAGACACCCATGAACGCAACCGTCCACCGGAACCCGGAGATCCGCTTCCAGACGTCCGGCAAGGTCACCGAGGACGAGCGTGCGGCGGCCGAACGCGCCGTCCGCACCGCCCTCGACGGCAGAGGGTCCGCGACCGTCCAGGTGACCCTGAGCATCGCGGCCGACCCGGCGCTCCCGCGCCCGGCCCTGGCCCAGGCGGTGGCCGACCTGGAGGGCCGCCGCCTGCGCGCCCAGGCCGCCGCGCCCCACCTGGAGGAGGCGATCGACCTCCTCCGGACCCGCCTGACCCACCGCCTGGCGAGCTGACCGGGCGGGCGGCCCCGCCGCCCGCCCGCCTCCCGCCTTCGCGCGACCCGCCTCGGTCCCGTACAGCGGAACCACGTCCAGGAGGGGCCCGACGTCGCCGAGCGACGCAGCGGGTTCGTGCAGGTTCGCGGTGTTCGCCTTGGTCTCGGACAGCGGGACCTCGTCCAGGAGGGGCCTGGCGTCGCCGAGCGCCGCGGCGAACTCGTGCACGTTCGCGATGTCGTCGGCGGGGCGCGTGAACGACACGGCGTAGCGGCGTGCGCTCGGGGCCGCGCGTCTGCTGAAAAACCCGGTTGCCCGTCGCCGGCCTCGTGGGACATCGTGAGCGCCACCGCCGATCGAGGAGGCCGGGGACGACGATGCGCACGCGTGAGATCCGCGCCGGGTACGACCGCGATTCGATCACGGTCTGCCAGGCGTACGGCACGGAGATCGGCCGTGCGGCGGTCGAGCACGGCACGTTCGTCCTGACGGCATGCGGATGTGCCGGAGCCGGCGCCGCCCGTGTCGCCGCCGACCACCCTTGACTCCGCGGCCGGGGAGTCAAGGGTGCGGATCGGGTTCGCAGGAGAGGAGTTCGTGCAGGATCGGCGGCAATTCGTCCCAGAGCCACTCGTTGAGCGTGCCCGGGAAGCCGGCCGGGGCGGCGAGCCGGATACGGCCGGGCGCCACCTCGGTCAGCCGGACGGCGACGGGGCCGTCGTCCCAGACCGGTTCCCGGCATCCCCAGTAGGCGGCCAGGTCGTCGCCGGTCAGCAGGATCTCCGAGGCGAGGACGTGCTCTCCGCGATGCCGGCCGAGGGGCAGCAGCCGCTGCGCCGCCGAGCGGATGAGGTTGAGCGCGGCGAGGTCCTGCGCGCACGCCACGTCGGTGATCTCCAGCTCGGGCAGGCCGAAGCGGCGGAGGCCCGTGGTCGCCAGGTCGACGCAGGAGCATCCGTCGATGTCGGCCTCGGCCGCCCTGCAGCGGCCTGCGTCGCGGTACGGCGGCAGTGACGCGCCCAGCCACTCGTCGGCGAGCACGAACTCGTTGAGGGGGCCGAACGGGACGATCGGCAGCACGCTGCTCGTGTCGGTGTCCACGGGGACGCCGCCGAGCGACTCCGCGATGGCCTTGGCGACGGTCCGGCTCAGGTGGAGGCCCACGGGGAGGTCGCCGACCTCCAGGACGGACGTGACGCCGATGTGGCGGGTGGCCTGGTGGAGACGCTCGACGTCCTCGGCGTCTCCGGTGACCGGGTCGAGATCCCAGGGGGAGTCCGCGGCCGGATGGCCCGTGATCGTCAGCCGGGGCGTGCCGAGCCGGTGCAGCGCCGTCGGCGCGGACGCGCCGGGCAGCCGCTCGCGAAGCAGCGCGGGGAGGTCGCCGGGCACCTGGTCGGTGGCGATGACGAACCCGGCGGTGGTCTTCTCGGGGACCGTGATGGTGACGGACATGCGCAGCCTCCTCGGGCCGGAGCGGCGTGGTGCTGTCCAGCCTCGGGGAGCGGTCGGGCGCGGTGAAGTAGAACGTGATTCTGTGGATGAGCTGCGGAAACATGCCGGAAATGGCCGTTCTGTGGGGCAGGTGCCGCTCAGAACGCGCAGGGCAAGGAGGCGATCCCGTTGATGAAACTCGCCCTCTGCCGGACGGGCGCGGCCGTGGCGTGCAGGTCGGGCAGGCGCGTGTAGAGCTCCCGCAGCAGCACGGTTATCTCCCGGCGTGCCAGGTGCGCGCCGAGGCAGAAGTGCGGTCCGGCGGCACCGAACCCGAGATGCGGATTGGGGGATCGGCCGATGTCGAAGGAGTCCGGGTCCTCGAACACGCTCTCGTCCCGGTTGGCGGAGTTGTAGTAGAGGATGACGCGCTCGCCCCGCCTGTACGTGTGCCCTTGCAGTTCATGGTCGCGCGTCAGAGTCCGGCGCATCCAGGTCACCGGGGTGGCGTGGCGCACGACCTCCTCGACCGCCGCGGGAAGCCGCCCGTCCAGGTCCGCCAGGAGGCGGGCGCGCTGGCCGGGGTTCGCGGTGAGCAGCGCCAGCGCATGCGAGAGGGCGTTGCGGGTCGTCTCGTTGCCCGCCACCACCAGCAGGGAGAAGAACCGCGCCAGTTCGATGTCCGTGAGCGCCTCCCCGTCCACGTTGGCGTGCGTCAGCGCGGTCACCAGGTCGTCGGCCGGGGCGGCACGGCGCCGGCGGCCGAGTTCGGCCATCAGCGCGTGCAGGTAGGAGAACTTCTCACCGAGGATCAGCGAGCGTCCGCGGCCGTCCGGTGCGACATAGCCGGGATCCCCGATCGCGAGGATCGCCTCCGTCGCGTCGATGACCCCGGCGTACTCGGACTCCGGAATCCCCATCATCGTGCAGATGATCCGCAACGGCATGGGCACGGCGACGTGGTCGACGAAGTCGCACGGCCCGCGCTCCGCCAGTTCGTCCGCGATGCGGCGCGCCAGGACGGCCACGTCCCCGGTCAGGCGCTCGACCATGCGGGGGGTGAACGAGCGCGACACGATGCGGCGCAGCCGCGCGTGCCGCGGATCGTCCAGGCTGATCATGGACGCGGAGTACTCGACGGCCTCCGGCGGCGGATCGACGAGGCTGACCGCGGTCGGCTGGGAGCTGAACACGTCCGAGCGGCGGCTCGCCTCGGTGACCTGCGCGTAACGGGTCAGCGCGTAGAAGCCCGGCCCGTCGGGGACCGGGCAGAACACCGGGCCCCGCGCTGACCGCAGAAAGGCGAACACCGCGTCGCGCTCGGCTTGCCGCCCCGTCCAGAAGTCCAGGTTCTGCAGCCGCGTTTCGACAATGGCGTCCATCGGCCGGGGGTCGCCTTCCGCTCGGCAGTCGCGTCTCAGGCTAACCCGGCCGTCCGATGGGCGCGGGCGGGAACGCGTCCCGCCCGCGCCACCCTCGGCTCAGCGGTCGCCGACCGCCACGTAGGGGCGCTCGCCCGGACCCACGTAGACCTGGCGCGGACGGCCGATCTTCGTGGTGGGGTCGTTCATCATCTCGCGCCACTGGGCGATCCACCCGGGCAGCCTGCCCAGCGCGAACAGCACGGTGAACGCGTTGGTCGGGAAGCCCATCGCCTTGTAGATGACCCCGGTGTAGAAGTCGACGTTGGGGTAGAGCTTGCGCTCGATGAAGTAGTCGTCGCTGAGGGCGACCTCTTCCAGGCGCATCGCCAGGTCGAGGAGCGGGTCGGGCTTCCCGAGCGCCTCCAGCACCTTCGAGGTGGCCTTCTTCACGACCGCGGCGCGCGGGTCGTAGTTGCGGTAGACGCGGTGCCCGAAGCCCATCAGCTTGACGCCGGGCTCCTTCTTCTTGACGCGCTCCACGAACGACTCGATGTTGTCGCCGTTCTGGTGGATGCCCTCCAGCATTTCGAGGACGGCCTGGTTGGCGCCGCCGTGCAGGGGGCCGAACAGGGCGTCCACCCCGGCGGACACGGACGAGAACAGGTTGGCCTGGCTCGACCCCACGAGCCGCACCGTGGACGTGGAGCAGTTCTGCTCGTGGTCGGCGTGCAGGATGAAGAGCATGTCCAGGACCCGGACGATCTCCGGGTCGATCTCGTACGGCTGCGTCGGCAGTCCGAACGACATGCGCAGGAAGTTCTCCACGTACCCGAGGGAGTTGTCGGGGTACAGGAGCGGCTGCCCGGTCGACGTCTTGTACGCGTACGCCGCGATGGTCGGCAGCTTGGCGATGAGCCGGATGCTGGACTGGTCGACCTGCTCGGGGTCGAACGGGTCCAGGCTGTCCTGGTAGAAGGTCGACAGCGCGCTCACCGCGGACGACAGCACGGCCATCGGGTGGGCGCGGCGCGGGAAGACGGAGAAGAAGGCGCGGAACTTCTCGTCCAGGAGCGTGTGGTTGCGGATCTTGTCGGTGAACGAGGTGAGCGCGTCCGCGGACGGCAGCTCACCGTAGATCAGCAGGTAGGCGACCTCGAGGAACGAGGACTTCTCCGCCAGTTCCTCGATCGGATACCCGCGGTAGCGCAGGATGCCCGCCTCGCCGTCGATGTAGGTGATCGACGAGGTGGTGGACGCGGTGTTGGTGAAACCGGGGTCAAGAGTGACGTGGCCGGTCTCCTTGAGGAGACTGCCCACGCCCACCCCGGAAGGGCCCTCCGTCGCCTCGGTCACCTCGAGGGGCATCCTGCCGCCCGCGTGGTCGAGCTCGAAATCCGACATGATCGCTTGCTCCCAACTCTGTCCACACCTGCGTAGACGTTCCGCTCTTCATCGTATCCGCGTGATCACACGGCCCGATCCTCGCAGGGTGGCCTGCCGCGCTCCGTCCCGGAACGCGCAGATCCCGCGGAAATCGGGGCGACCTCTGGTCCTGGCCTCGCGGACCACAGAGAAGAGGGCGCTCTGGGACGCGGTATGGCTTCCGTGCCGCCTTGGTGTGAAGTGAGAAGAATCTCCTCTAGTAGTCCGATGCACTGTCCACGGCCACGGACGGGGCTCAATCCACAGAACGGGGTTCTACTGGTCCGCCGCTGCGGTGCCGGTGAAGCTGGGCCGAGTCGACATCCGGCACCGCAGAGAGGCACGATGCCCGCTCCGATCATCCGCGCCGACTACAGCGTGAACCAGCTCGCCGTCCACCTCGGGCTCGCCCCATGGCAGATGCGCCTCGGCCGCGAGCACGGCCTGCTGCCCGAACCCGACCGCGACGGTGAGCGCTGGTCCGCCGCCCTCGCGGCGGAACTCGAAGGCGGGCAGGTCATCGCCCGGTTCGGTACCGAGCCACCGATCGGAGCGGGGAGGGCCGCCACCCGGCTCGCCGGCCGCGTCGGCATCGACGTGGAGCGTCCGGACATCGCGGTTCTCGCTGCGCACGGCGAGCTGCGGGTCATCAGCGCCTTCCGCGGCCATCCCGTGTACCTCCTGCGCGACCTGGACGCGCTCGACCCCGATGCGGTCCGCGCGGTGGTCTCCACCCGGAAGGGACCGCTGGCCGACACCGTCGACGCGGCCGGTGCCGCGGCGATCCTCGACTGGCCGAGAAGGGCGTTCGACCGGATCGCGCTCAGCCGTTCCCTGCCCATGGACCGCCTGGGCCGCTACATGCTTGCCGACGTCCGAGCCTTGAAGGCGGACGAGCTCCTCGCCCGCCAGGTCTCCGAGGAGAAGCACCGCCTGGCCGCGGCGAAGCGCCACCGGCAGGAGGCGAAGTGCGAGGACGCGATCCGTGGCTGGATCCTGCGCTGCACCGCCTACGTGGACCGCGTCGCGGAGGATCCGCCGGACACCGCCGCCCTGTCCCGGGCACTCCGAACCCTGACCGCGGCCCGCCGGACAGAACCCGGATGAGCCGCCACCCCGTCACCCTGCAGCACCGCTCGGGACGCCCTTCACATCTGGCAACCCCGAACGGCCACCATGAGGGACGGACACGCGAACGCACGGTCCGCCCCAATCGGAGTCGTGTCGAACGCGACCGCCCGCTGGAGCCGCCGGCTTCCGCCGACCTGTCTGTACGAGGCCGTCTCACATGCCTTCAGGACGGGATCGCCGCGCATGGGGGATGTGGATCGGGGCGTGTGCGGTCATGATCGGCGGTTGCCCGATCGCCGCTTGACGGGCCGGTTCACCGCCTTGCCGTGACGGTCGAGGGCGGCGTGCAGGCGATCACGGGCGTCCGCCTGGGAAATGGAGGGAAGAAGGAGGCGTGGCACCAGTTCCATCAGCGCGGCGGGAGCGTCGACCAGGCCGTCGTCACCGACCGTCGCCCGCTCGCCCGTCCAGGCGCCCAGCAGGATCATCGTGGCGCCGTTCGGATGGCGGGCGAGTATCTCGCCGATGCGGTCGGCCTCCTCCCCGCAGTCCGCCACCAGAAGCAGGCGGCGGGCCTGCGGTGAGACGGTGTTCCGCCGGATGGCGAGTTCCGTCTCGAGGTAGGCCAGCGCGGCATCGAGATTCCCCGGGATGAAGAGGTTCGCGGCGGACTCGTCGAGCTGCTCGTCGTCGGACACCCCGAACAGGCCGGCGATGTCGGGCCGGGGAATGATCACCAGTGCGGCGTCGCCGTGCGCGTCGAGGGCGGACAGCGCGAGCAGGCGTGCGGCGGCGACGGCCCCCGCACCGGACAGAGCCAGAACGGGAACCGCGAAGGGATCGAGCACCGACCGGCACGTGGACGGGACGTCCGACGCGCCGATCCCCTCACCGTCGACACCGATTCCCGAGCCGCTCGTATCGGTTCGCACTCGCCCTGCGGTGCTCCCCCTTCCGCATGCGTCGTTCCCTGCTCGCGGCATGAGGGATCCCGAGTCGCCTGCGGTGGTGCTCGCTCCACCCGTAGCGGTTCCCGCTACGCCTGTGTCGGTTCCTGTTCCGCCAGCCGTGGAGCCCGCATCACCGGGGGTGGTTCCTGCTTTCTCTGGGCCGGCTCCTGCTCCGCCTGGGGTGGTTCCCGTTTCGTCCGGGGCGGTCTTGGGGGCGCGGGTGCCGACGTCGGCGCTGGTGAGGGTCGTCAGACCTCCGGCGGTCACCGCGGCGTGGATGCGGTGGCGGAAGGGGTAGCAGATCGCCACCGCGGCGAACAGAAGGAGGCTGAGGAGGATCCTCGGCTGCAGCGGGGCCGCGGACGGTTCTCGGGCGGCGTTCTCGGAATCGGGGACCGGCTGGGGTGAGACCGCGGGGACGGGGGCCGCGACGCGCGGCGGTGCCGTCGTCGGGCGGCGGACGGCGGGCGTGGCCGGGGGTTTCCGGACACGGGGACGGGGATGGGCCCGACTGATCGGGTCCGTCCGCTCATCGCGCACGGAGGGGACCTGGCGGCGGCGCGGAGGGGCGTTTCGCGACCTTCGGTGCATGGCGAGCCATGCCTCCTTGCATGTTCGCATGGTGTGCCAATTCGTGAGGGCGGCCGGGCGGCGGCACGTGACCGGCATCGTCCGGTGCGGGCCCGGCTCGAGGCGTTCGACGGCCGCGGCGGGCGCGGGGGAGCTCAGCGCAAGGGCTCCGGCCACCGCCGCGCAGCCCAGGACGCCGCTGGTGCGGCGCAGGACGCAGCCGACGGTGTCGGTGAATCGGGGAGTTGCGCGGAAACGGTTCATCTTCGCCCCGGGGGATCACGTCGGTCTTCGTAAGAGTGCCGATCGTAGTCAATCCGGCTACGGAGGGTTGAGGATTGATTACGACTCTGTGTGTGATCATGTGTAAGCGGTCGGTAATCGCCGTGATCGTATGCAGGTTCGATGGCATTCGTCCGGTATTTCGGTGGCCGTGGGTGCCGTCGCGGATGCGCTTTGGTGCGGGCGTCGTCTCGGATGTGTGACCGCGCCGGGAGCCCGGCCCGTGCACCGTCCGCTGCGCAAGAGTGACCCGTGGCCTCCGCCGACAACGTGTGGGGTGATGCCGAAGCTCGGCTGCGGGGGCGATCTTGCCTGCCGGTGGCGGAAGGGGTGGCGCCGTCAGGTCGCCTCCTTGAAAGGGCGGGCTTGTGGATGTCAAAGGGATCTCTAGACCGGCGCACGGCATCGGAGCGACTACGCACAGTACGGGACGTGTGCCGGTCTTGCTCCGATCTGCAGAGAATGACGAGGGCACCGTTCTGTGGAGAACTCGGGCCGCTGTCAGGTACTGCGTTTCGGCTCAGCCTTCGTCGTTCTGAGGGGCCAATGTCGGATAAGCCCCCGCTTGCCGGAGAGCGGGAGAAGAACACCATTATTGGCTGAAGCGCACCTGTGGTGCCCGGAGCCGGTGGAATCCCTGCCGTGGCGACCGTCGGCGGCCTGCGCATTCGAGGGGACCGATCGCTGGAAATGCGCCACCCGCCGTGACGACGATCGGTAAAGTCGCCATCACTCGCAGTTAAAGCGGGCCGTCCCTGCCGGGTGCGGCCGGCGGACGGGGCGCACAGCGGGTGATCGGAGCACGACCGTGCCGGTGCCATGCTCCGCCGCCGCTGCGAGACGGGGACACACGCGATCGGGAACATGAGAGGTGACGGCATGTGCCGACTGTTCGGGATGAGCACCGGCGGACCGCGGGTACGGGCGGCCCACTGGCTGCTGGACGCGCCGCGCAGCCTGCGGGCGCTGAGCCACCGGATGCCGCACGGCGCGGGATTCGGCTGGTTCTCCCTGGGCGGTGAGCCCGTGCGCGACCGGGCGCCGCTGGCGGCCTTCGAGAACACCGACTTCGCGCTCCACGCGCGCAACGTCCTGTCCCACACGTTCGTGTCGCATGTCCGCGACGCGTCGGTGGGCGGGCTGACGGTGCACAACTGCCATCCGTTCGTGATGAACGACCGGCTGTTCGCCCACAACGGCGTCGTCAAGGGGCTCGACACCCTCCGGACGTGGCTCACCGACGTGGGGCGCGCCCACGTGGCGGGTGAGACCGACTCCGAGCTCGTCTTCGCCTACGTCACCGCGGAGATCCAGCGGCAGGGCGACACGACGGCCGGGATCGTGGAGGCGGTGCGGCGCATCGGTGCGGAGCTGCCGGTGTTCTCGCTGAACCTCCTGGTCGCCGAGGCCGGCCGGCTGTGGGCGTTGCGCCAGCCCGACACGAACGAGCTGTGGGTGCTGTCCCCCGGCGACGGAGGGATGAGCGGGCCGGGGCAGCCGGGCGCCGCGCACGGACCGGTGCCGGCGGTCGTCGTCGCCAGTGAACCCATGGACGACCACCCGGGGTGGCGCCTGCTGGAACCGGGTGAGCTTCTCGTCGTGGACGGCCTGGAAGAGACGTCGTTCTTCCCGTTCACGCCGCTGGCGCTCCCGCTGCAGCGCTCGGAGCTCACCGCCCGGGAGGCCGCCTCCCAGCAGGTCACGGCGACCGCCCCCTCGTAGCGCTCTCCGCGGGCCGGGCTCTGCCCGGCGGCTCCTTGGGGGCGGCGGTCCGGCCCAGGGCTCGATCGGCCCTCTCACCCTCGACCTCCTCAGAGGTGTGCCATCTCACGGCCGACTGCGGCATGGTCGGCCGCCTCACCGCCGTCCGTCCGACGTCGGCTGCATCGCGTTCGGCGCTCTGGAGGCCGAGTGCACCAGCGCGCTGTGGTCGGGTGTGCGGGTGCCCGGTCTTCGGGTGTGCCATGACGGGTTTCGGTTCACGACACGCCGTTCACCGTGGAAAAGACCGACTTCGGCCGACTTCGCGGCGATTCGCACGGCATCAGCGGCCTCATCCAGGGGAATGTGTACGTTGGGTAGATCAACAGGGCTGTGAGCTGCGGGGACGGTCCCGCCGCCCAGCTTCGGAAACAGGAGGTCCCCGTGACCCGAACGCTGACGAGGGGCACCCGTGTCACCGGTGCCGAACGGACGCGGCTCGCCGCGGAGCTCGCACCGCGCTACGCGGCCGGTGAGAGCATCCGCGACCTGGCCGCCGAAACGGGCCGCTCTTACGGATTCATCTACAACGTCCTGAAGGAGGCGGGGGTGCCGCTCCGCAGCAGAGGGGGCAACACCAGGCGCAAGAAGGCCTGACCCGGTCCCGCTGTGCCGGACGTCCCCCTCGCCCCCGGGGGGACGCGCGCCCTAAGCGCGGTGTGCGATCTCGGCGCGGTCCCGGAGACCGGCAAGGTCCGCCGCCATCCGTCCGGCGAGCCAGCCCTCGCGGTTGGAGACCGAGCTCGCCCGGCTCCTGGCCAGCCTGGGGAACAGGGCGCCGACGGCGTCGTCGACCGCCCGGTCGCGCGCGGCCAGTACGGGGAGCGCCTCTCCCGTGGCGGCCCTCTCCGTCGCCTCCCGCAGCCGCTCGCCGATGCGGCCCGCGTAGGCGTTCAGGAACGCGTGCCGGAACGAGCGCGTGCGCGACGCGCCACGGGCGTCCCGCCGCGGACCGGCGCTCACCATCGCGGACGTCGCCTGGACCAGCAGCGACGTGAACAGCATCTCCGTCCCCGCCACATCCGCCGGGAACCCCACGACCGTGGAGAAGCCGAGATCGCGGTGCCATACGGCCCGGCACCGGTTCGCGTCCGACACCACCGTCAGGAGCGCGGCCTTGGGTGCGTCGTACGGGCTCTCGATGGGGACGCGCCGTCCGGCGGGGGCGCAGGGGCTCTCCGCGTCCGCCTCCAGCAGTGCCCGGTCGATGCTGTGCCGGGCCATCAGCTCCTGGGCGCGGGCGCTGAGCGCTTCGGCCTCGTCCGGGAACTCGGTCGACTCCGCCTTGGCCAGCAGGGCACGGACCCTGCCGAGCACCCGGCCGTCGACGTTCGCCGTGACCGCCGGCCCCTGCCGGGAAGTCCCTGGGAGCGGACCGATACGGGGAAGGCGGGGGAGATGGTGAAGCAGGTGCAGGACTTCGATGGAGCAGGCGATGAGGGCAGTGCGCCCGGCGCCTTCGCGGGCGCACCAGGCCGCCGGGTGCTCGTGGTCATCCCCCCACCAGACCTCCGCCTTGAGGTGGGCGAGTTGCTCACGCCACCGGTCGTCCACGGTGGAGGACGGGTATCGGCGCATCTGGGCGGCGATCGCGTCGCGAGCCAGGCGGACGTGCCGTGCGGTGTGGCGCCGGCCGGTGAACCGGGCCACGTCTCCGGGCTGCCAGCCTCGTTCCCATGCATCCTGGACGGCGGCCCGCAGCCGGAGCGAGAGGCAGCGATCGGCGGCCCGCGTCCACCCGGGCACGCCCGGGTCGCCCGCCAGTTCGGTGACGAGGTGATCGAACGCGCTCGCGTCACCGCGGGACAGCGCGTGCAGCGCCGCCGCCGCCAATCCCTCCACGGCCTCCAGAGCCACCACCGCCCCCTTCAGCGCCCGGCCACGACGCATCCTCGCACGTGCGGGGGCGGGCGGCGGGGCTAACCGCCGTGCTGCTCGGCTCCGCGCATCTCGTCGACGACCACGCTCTGGTAGGCGCGGGAGGTGTCGGGGACGTAGCTCAGCCGGGCCAGCGCCTTCCCGGCCCGGTCCCGGATCTCGAACCGATAGTTGTCCCGGACGTCGCCCACATGGGCGACCGCCTGGTCGTGGCGGAGCCGGCACATCGTGTCGACCTTCTCGAGCGCGACGGTCAGGCTGCCCGCGTCGCTGATGAGCCGTGGCGGCTCGCTCGTCTCCCAGATCTCGAACATGGCGCGTCCCGTCGGCGGTCGGTCGGAAGGTGCGGGCGCCGGACACGGGCGGAGTGACGTCGGCGCCGGAGACAGCTTGAACCCATTTGGTGGATCTTTCAATCAGCACAGGTCTCGACTTGATCACCTTTCGGAGCCGTGCGCGCTCGCAGTGTCATGCCGGACGCCGTCCCCGACCCGTCCGGCGCACCGGAAGGGCGCGCGGCGGGCGGTTCGCGGACGCCGCGCGGGAAAGTGAGTAGTGGAAAAGTCGCCCATTGTGCATGCAAAGTCTTTTTTGGGTGTCGAGCTGGTCGGGGGTTTGGTGATCGGTGCCGTTCCTCCTTCGCGGGGCCGGTAAGGTGAGTGCCAGAAGTTCCGCCCTGCGTCCGCGGATCGCTGCCTCATGCTGCCCGAAAGGAACGCCGTGGCGTACGATCGCGACAGGGCCGGCGGAAACGACCGCCTTCCGGAGTGCTCTTCGGGATTCCTCTCCATGGGTGAACTCGCGATGGAGGAATTCCGGCCTTCCTTTCCCGTGACGCGGCATCCGCTTCGCATCGCACCCGTGGCGTCCGACGCCGGCCGGCCGGTCCTGCCGGCCGCGGCCGCGACGACGAAGGATCACGGTCTGCCCTAGGGCTTCACATCTCCCCGACCGAACCCCCATCAAGGATGTGGAGCATGATGCATATCGATACGGAAGCGTTGCGTTCGAGCCTGGACCGCCTGCACGGGGCACCGCACGACACGGACGTGGCGAGCGCGCTGCGCCGGGTGGTCGGCTCGGTGGACGAGCTGTTCGGCTACGACGGCGCCGGCATCATGCTCATCGACGCGCAGCAGCAGCTGTGCTACGTCGCCGCGTCGGACGAGGTCGGGCGTTCGCTGGAGCAGGCACAGGCGGGCGCCGGGCAGGGGCCGTGCTACGACGCGTTCGTCCGCGGCAAGCCCGTCACCACCGAGGACGTGCGCTCCGACGTGCGCTGGCCGCTGCTGGCCGACGTCCTGGACGAGCGGGTGCGGGCCGTCGCGGGCGTGCCGATCACGCTGGGCGGGGGCCCGGTCGGCACCCTGAACGTCTACCGGGCGGAACCGGCCGGATGGGACGACTCGGATGTCACGGCCCTGCGGGCCTACGCCGGGCTGACCGGCGACCTGATGGGGGCCGCGCTGTCGTCCCACGAGCACAGCGTCACCGCCGCCCAGTTGCAGTACGCCCTCGACTACCGGGTCGTGATCGAACGCGCCATCGGGTACCTGATGGCGACCCACGGCATCGACTCGGTGTCCGCGTTCAACCGGCTCCGCAAACAGGCGCGCGACAGCCGCCGGAGGGTCGCCGACCTCGCGGCGGAGGTCCTCGGCGAGACGGTGGAGGCCCGGTGACGACGGACGGGGACGACCTGACCTGCGGGAACGGCGCGCTGGTGCTGAAGGTCGAGGTCCGGGGCGAGGAGGCCGCGGCCGAGCTGCGGCTGAGCGGCCATGTGGACGTGATCACCGCCGCCGAACTGCGGGAGCACATCGGCGCGGTGATCGCCGGGCACGATCCGCACCTGCTGCTGATGGACCTGTCCGGGGTCGGGCTCGTCGACTCCAGCGGCCTGTCCCTCATGGTGTGGGCGCACCAGGAGATGACGGGCCGCGGACGGCGGTTCGCCCTGCGGCATCCCCAGCCGCGGGTGCTGCGCGTCCTGCGCATGACGGGCCTGCACACGCGCCTGGACATCATCGAGGCGCGCGTGGAGCCGCTTCGGCGGGCGCCGGGGGCGATGCGCCGGTTCGGGCGGTCGGGTTCCGCCCCCGGCCTGCCCGAGTGACCGGAGCGCCGCCGCCGCCCGTCCGCGCCGGTGCCCCGGAAGGCACTCTTTCCTGACTTGTCCGCATGCGGTCACGATTCCGATGCTCTGAGTGAACCCCGCGCGCGGCGCGCCCGTGCTTTGAAAGGGTGGAACCGGGATCGGGAGGCGATCATGACCGGGCTGCCTGGATCGGCGGGCGAGCACGACCTGCAGCGGGCCCTCGGGTTCGAGGGGCGGGCCGCGCGCTTCTATCGCGAGCAGATGCTCGACCGGCTGAACGGCCGGATGGCGGAGTTCATCGGACGCCAGGAGATGGTGTTCGTCTCGACGGCCGACGGCGGCGGTGAATGCGACTGCAGCTTCCGCGCCGGCCCGCCGGGATTCGTCCACGTGCTGGACGAGCACACCCTGACCTACCCCGAGTACCGGGGCAACGGCGTCATGGGCAGCGCGGGGAACATCACCGAGAACGGGCACATCGGGCTGCTGTTCGTCGACTTCTTCACCCATCTCGTCGGCCTGCACGTCAACGGCACCGCCGCCCTGGTGGACGACGCGGCGCTCCGCCGCGAATGGCCGGAGTGCCCCGAGCCGAGCATCCCCGGGCGGCGCGCCCGCTTCTGGGTGCGCGTCGGCGTCGAGGAGGCGTACATCCACTGCAGCAAGCACGTCCCGCGGCTCATGAGGATGCCGCATTCGCGGCAGTGGGGCACCGATGACGTCCGCGCGAAGGGCGGCGACTTCTTCGGCGCCGCCGAGGAGAAACGCCCCTGGTGACGGGCGGCGCCCGGCGCCGGCGGCACGAGGGTCGGCGCGCG
The DNA here is from genome assembly GCF_000718255.1 of Spirillospora albida. Lineage (GTDB taxonomy): Bacteria > Actinomycetota > Actinomycetes > Streptosporangiales > Streptosporangiaceae > Spirillospora > Spirillospora albida. The sequence continues at coordinate 44,812 of NZ_JOFJ01000013.1, read as the reverse complement.
GTTCAGGCCGTCCCGCAGTGGGAGACGGCGAGGGCGGTCAAGACGCGCGACGCGGTGGCGACCCCGGTCAGGGACACGCGTTCGTCGTGCGCGTGCATGCGGTCGATGTCGCCGGGCCCGTACTGGACCGCCGGGATGCCGCCGAGGCCGGTGAGCAGGCGCAGGTCGCTGCCGTAAGGGGCGCCCCAGACGGCGGGCGGCGCGCCGGTCACGCCCCGGTGGGCCGCGGCGAGCAGGTCCAGCAGGCCGCCGTCGTCGGCGGGGAGGCGGCCGGACGCGAACCGGCCGCCCCACCACTCCACCTCGACGGGGTGCCGGGACAGCCAGGCGTCGGAGGCGCACACCTCCGCGACCGCCCGTTCGAGGGCGTCGCGGGCGTCCCGCTCCGGTTCCCCGAGCGCGACGCCGATGCGGCCCTCGGCGACCAGGTCGCCCGGGACGGTGGACGGCCAGTCGCCCGCCCGGACGGTGCCCACCTCGATCGCGTAGGGCAGATTCCACCGCCGCATCAGCGGATCGACGTTCGCGTTGCGGCGGCGTTCCAGGTCGCGCAGCGCGGCGAGCACCGGTGGGAACTTCTCCACCGCGTTCACCCCGCCGTCGCGCCGGGCGGCGTGGGCGGTGCGGCCGCGGATCCGCAGCCGGAACGTCAGCGCGCCCGCGTTGGCGGGGACGGCGTCCAGTCCGGTCGGCTCGGGGATGACGCAGGCGTCGGCCGTCCAGCCGCGCCGGAGCAGGGCGTAGGAGCCGAGGCCGCCGTCCTCCTCGCCGGGGACGCAGGCGATCAGCACGTCGCCCCGCAGCCGGACGCGGCGCAGCGCGCGCACGGCGAACAGCGCGGCCACCAGGCCGCCCTTCATGTCGCAGGAGCCCCGCCCGTACAGCAGGTCGCCGTGGACGCGGCCGCCGAACGGGTCGTCGCGCCACGCGGACGCGTCGCCGGGCGGGACGACGTCGACATGGCAGTTCAGCATGAGCGACGGCCCGCCGCCGGCGCCGGGCAGCCGCCCGACGAGCCCGAGGGCCCGCGTCCGGGGCACCTCCATGCCGGGGAAGCCCTCCTCGGCGGTGATCTCCGCCACGGGGATCGGCCACAGGTCGACCTCCAGACCCTCGCCGCGCATCCACGCGGCGAGGCGCTCCTGGATGGAGATCTCGGCCGGGGACCCGCCGACGCTCGGGATGCGGACCAGTTCGGCCAGCAGGCCCGCCATCGCGGCGGCCTCCGTGTCCGCGGCGCCGGCGGGGAGCGTCATGGCCGGTCGGTGAGGTAGCCGCCCATGACGCGGAAGTAGTCGTTCGCGCGCAGTTCGGTTCCGTCGTCGGTGCGGACCCGCTCGATGACGAGGCCCCGGCTGCGGCCGCGCCGCGCGCCGGCCCCGGCGACGATGACCACGCCGTCGCCCTCGCGGATGAAGACGCGGCCGGGGGTCCCGCCGTAGACGCCCTCGGAGACCGACGCCTTCAGCACCCGGACGCGCTCGCCCCGGTAGTGCGTGAAGGCGTTCGGATAGGGGTCGGACTGCGCTCTGACCAGGCGTTCGATGTCCTCGGCGGGCCAGGCCCAGTCGATCCGGCCGTCCTCGACGGAGCGCTTGTGGAAGAAGCTGGCCTTCGAGCGGTCCTGCGGCGTGAAGACGGCGCGTCCGGACGCGATGGACTCCAGCGACTCCGCGACGATCGGGCCGATGAGGTCGACGGTGCGGTGGAACAGGTCGGTGGCGGTGTCGGACGGGCCGACCGGGACGGCGCGCTGCACGACGATGTCCCCGGCGTCCAGCCGCTCGTCCATCATGTGCGCGGTGACGCCGACCTCCGTCTCGCCGTTGATGAGGGCCCAGATGATGGGGGAGAAGCCCGCGTAGGCCGGCAGCAGCGAGTCGTGGACGTTGAGGGTTCCGTGCCGGGGGAGCGTGAAGATCTGCGGCGGGATCCACGTCCGCCAGTTGTTGGCGACGATGAGGTCGGGGTCGGCCTCCTTGAGGGCGGCCATCAGCTCTTCGTCGTCGGGGCGGTTGCGGAGCAGGACGGGGACGCCGTGCGCGGCCGCGAGGTCGGCGACCGAGTCGTCCCAGATCTTCTCGTAGGCGTGGTCGCTCCTGGGATGCGTCACCGCGAGGGAGACCTCGTGTCCGGAGTCGAGAAGCGCCTGGAGCGTGCGGTGTCCCCACGTCTGATAGCCGAACATCACGACCCGCATGGACTCTCCTTGTGCGGAAGGTCAGGGGAGGTTAGGCTCACCTATATTAGGTGAGGCTAACCTAAACGATGCGTGGGATTATGGGAAGCCCGCGAAGCGGCGCGATTCGGCCGGGTCGTGCCGTCCGCGGCGTCCCCGTCCCGGCGAGCAGCGTTCCCGACCCGGACCAGCCCCTTCGGAAAGGCACCCCCCATGCCCCCAACGGACACCCATGTCCACGATCTCGTCGGCATCGGCTTCGGCCCCTCCAACATCGCGCTGGCGATCGCGCTGCGCGAGCGCGAGGCGCTGACCGGCGAGGTCGTCGACGCCGTGTTCCTCGAGAAACAGCCGCGGTTCGGCTGGCATCCAGGCATGCTCATCGACGGCACGACGATGCAGGTGTCCTTTCTCAAGGACCTGGTCACCATGCGGAACCCGACCAGCGGGTTCGGGTTCCTGAGCTACTTGAAGGACCGCGGCCGGCTGCCCGACTTCGTCAACCACAAGACGATGTTCCCCTCGCGCGCCGAATTCCACGACTACCTGGAGTGGTCGGCGTCCGCGTTCACCGACCAGGTCCGCTACGGCTCGGAGGTCGTCGGCGTCACGCCGGTCACCGTCGACGGCGTCGTCGAGTACGTCGACGTGGTCGTCCGGCAGAGCGGCCGGGCCGACGAGCTCACCACGTGCCGGGCCCGCAACCTGGTGATCGCCGCCGGGCTGGAGCCGGTGCTGCCCGAGGGCACCGCCGAGAGCGAGCGGATCTGGCACAGCGAGGAACTGCTGAACCGCGCGCCCGGCCTGCGCGACCCGAAGCGGCTGCTGGTGGTGGGCGCCGGGCAGAGCGCCGCCGAGGTCACCGACTACCTGCACCGCACGTTCACCGGCGCCGAGATCTGCGCGGTCTTCGCCAAGTACGGCTACACGCCCGCCGACGACAGCTCGTTCGCCAACCGCATCTTCGACCCGGGTGCCGTCGACCACTTCTTCGACGCCCCCGAGGACGTGAAGCGGACGCTGATGGGCTACCACCGCTCCACCAACTACTCCGTGGTCGACCTGGAGCTCATCGACGAGCTCTACCGGCGGCACTACCAGGAGCGGGTCGCGGGCCGGGAGCGGCTGCGCATCCTCAACGCCTCGCGCCTCGTCCACGTCGCGGCCGACGCGTCCGGCGTGCGCGCCACGGTGGAGTTCCTGCCGACCGGCGAGCGCGCCCCGCTGGACGCCGACGCCCTCGTCTACGCGACCGGGTACCGGCCGTGCGACCCGCTGACGCTGCTCGGCGAGGCGGGGGAGCACTGCCTGCGGGACGCCGGCGGCGCCGTGCGCGTGGAACGCGACTACCGCATCGCCACGGACGCGACCATGCGCTGCGGCATCTACCTGCAGGGCGCGACCGAGCACTCGCACGGCATCGGCTCCACGCTGCTGTCGAACACCGCCGTCCGCTCGGGGGAGATCGCCGACTCGATCGGCGCGCGCCTGCGGTCCCCTTCGCCCGACTCCTACGCCTTGGGCCGCTGACCCGCCGTGGCCCATGGGCGGCGTCCCCGTGCCGGTTCCGGTGCGGGGACGCCGTGCTCCCGCCGGTCAGGCGTCCCGGCCGCCGGGCCCGCCGTGGTGGCGGCCCATCGGGATGACCAGGGGCGTCCCGCTGACCGGGTCGGGGGTGACCTGGCAGCGCAGCCCGAAGACGTGCTCGACCAGGTCCGCGTCGACGACCTCCGTCGGCGGCCCCTCCGCCACGATGGAGCCCGCCTTCATGACGACGACGTGGTCGGCGTACCGGCACGCCTGGTTCAGGTCGTGCAGCACCATGACGACGGTGCGCCGCTCCCGCCGGTTCAGGTCGACGACCAGGTCGAGGACCTCGACCTGGTGGGCGAGGTCGAGGTAGGTGGTCGGCTCGTCCAGCAGCAGGATCGGGGTGCCCTGCGCGACGGCCATCGCGATCCAGGCGCGCTGCCGCTGGCCGCCCGACAGCTCGTCGACCGGGCGGGCGGCGAGGTCCAGCATCCCGGTCGCGCGCAGCGCCGCGGTCACCGCCTCCTCGTCGGCGGACGACCACTGCCGCCACCACGTCTGGTGCGGAGCCCGGCCCTGCCCCACGAGGTCGACGACCGTCAGGCCCTCCGGCGCGGCGGGCGATTGCGGCAGGATCCCGAGCCGCAGCGCGACCTGGCGCGTCGGCGTGGAGTGGATCTCGCGGCCGTCGAGATGGACGGCGCCGGCGCGCGGCGCCAGCAGCCGCGCCAGCGCCCGCAGCAGGGTGGACTTGCCGCAGGCGTTCGCGCCGATGATGACGCTGATCCTTCCCGGCGGGACGACGAGGTCGAGGTCCTCGACGACCACGCGGTCGTCGTAGGCGAGCCGCAGGCCGCTCGCCCGCAGGTCCGGCTCGGACCGGTCGCCGCTGCCGCGCGCCGGGACTTGGGTGGACGACGGTGCTGTCACGGGTTCAGCCTCCAGTGCCGGAGCGGTTGGCGCGGACGAGCAGCCAGAGCAGGAACGGGGCGCCGAGGACGCCGGTGACGACGCCGACCGGCAGCTCCAGGTCGGCGAAGAGCCGCTGGGCGGTCAGGTCGCAGCCGAGGACGATCAGCGCCCCGCAGAGCGCGGACGCCGTCAGCGGCGGACGGGGCGTCCCGGCCAGCCGCAGCGCGATCTGCGGCGCGGCCAGCGCGACGAACGCGACCGGCCCGGCCGCCGCGGTGGCGAACGCGACCAGGCCGACGGCGGCGCACAGCAGCGCGAGCCGCGCACGCTGGACGGGCACGCCGAGCCCGCCCGCCACCTGGTCGCCGAACTGGAGTGAGCGCAGCCACGGGCTGAGCAGCAGCATGACGGGGACGAGCACGGCGAGGGCGATCGCGAGCGGCCGGACGCTCTCCCAGCCGCGGCCGTTGAGGTTCCCGACGAGCCAGCCCACCGCCTGCTGCGCCTGGTAGACCTTCGCCTTGACGATGAGGTACTGCGTCGCGCCGACGAACACCCAGTTGACGCCGATGCCGACGAGGACGATGCGGAACCCGGTGGTGCCGCGGTTCCAGGCGAGCGCGTAGATCAGCAGGGCGGTGAGCAGCGCGCCGCCGAGGCCGAGCGTCTGGGTGCCGAGCCCGGCGCCGACGCCGAGGACGATCCCGGCGACCACGGCCGTGCCCGCGCCCTGGGTGATGCCGATCATGTCGGGGCTGGCGAGGGGGTTGCGGGTCAGCGTCTGGAAGACGGCGCCGGACATGCCGAACGCGGCGCCCGCCAGCAGGCCGATCAGGGCCCGCGGGAGCCGCAGCGTCCGGACGATGAGGACGGTCCCCTGGTCGCCGCCGCCCCACAGCGCCGGGATCACCTCGCCGAGGCCGAGCGGGTAGTCCCCGGTGGCCAGGCAGTAGCACAGGACGAGGAAGGTCGCGGCGGCCAGCCCGGCGCACGTCAGCACCAGCCGGGGCCGCAGGATCATCGACGCCCGCGGCCGCGCGAGCCGGACGGCGGTGCGCCCGGCCGTCCGGGTCACCTCGATCGCGCTCATGTCCGGGCTCCTCCGTCGGTGTTCATGGCTCCCGCCCTCGGGATCGGCCGGTCACGGTTCGGCGAGGCGGCGGCGGCGCACCAGGGCGATGAAGAACGGCGCGCCGAGGAACGCGGCCACGATGCCCACGTCGATCTCCTGCGGGCGCGCGACGACGCGTCCGGCGATGTCGGCGGCGAGCAGCAGGCAGGGGGCCAGGACCGCGGTCAGCGGCAGCAGCCACCGCTGGTCCGGCCCGGTGAGCGCGCGCACGGCGTGCGGGACGACCAGCCCGACGAACAGGATCGGGCCGGCGACCGCGACGGCCGCGCCGGTGAGCAGGACGACCGCCGCGACGCCCTGCACGCGGATCAGCCGGAGCCGCCGGCCGAGCGAGGCGGCGACGTCGTCGCCGAGGGCGAGGTTGTTGAGCGCGGGCGCGAGGGCCAGCGCGAGGAGGCCGCCGGTCGCCAGGAACGGCAGCACCTGCAGGAGCGTCGAGGTGTCCTGGCCGGTCAGCGAGCCGGACGACCAGAACCGGTACCGGTTGAGGACCTGCGGGTCGACCAGGGAGACGCCGCGCGTGATCGACTCCAGCATGAAGGTGACGGCGATCCCGGCGAGCGCCAGCTTGATCGGGGTCTGCCCGCCGCGGCCGAGGCCGCTGAGCACGTAGACGGCGGCGCTCGCGGCCAGGGCTCCGCCGAACGCGAACCAGACGTAGCCGTAGAAGGACGAGACGCCCGCCACGCCGATGGAGAGCATGAGGGCGAAGGCGGCCCCGGCGCTGACGCCGAGCAGGCCGGGATCGGCGAGCGGGTTGCGGGTGAGGGCCTGCATGACCGCGCCGCCCACGCCGAGCGCGGCCCCGGCGAGCACGCCGAGCAGGGTGCGGGGGACGCGCACGTCCCAGACGATGGCGCCGACCTCGCCGTCGTGCGGCCCGGTGAGTGCGGAGAGGACCTGGCCGAGCGGGATCTGCCGGCTGCCCACCGCCAGCGAGAGGAGGCAGAGGAGGAGCAGCAGGGCGGTCATGGCGGCGAGCACCACGGGCCGCCGGACGCGAGGGCGCCCCGCCGGTATTCCGGGCGGGAGGTCGTCCGCGGGCGGCGCCGGAGCCGTTTTCGCGAGGACGGGCGGCCGGATCTCTTCCGTCACGTGATCACAACCTGTCGGGGGCGGCGGTCCGCGTCATCGGGTGGGGCATACCTTATCGGGATCGGTGGGCCTTGTGATTAGGTAAGGCTTACCTTAGTATCACACCGGCGCCGGGTGATTTCGAGTTCTCCGCATGCGCGGTGCCTCCCGACAATCGAATCCGAAGGGCAGCCGATGTCCCCCACATCGCTTTCGACGGCCGCTCCGCCGTCGGCCAGGAAGATCACGCTGGCGGTTTTCGCCGTACTGCTCCTGATGGCCGGCCTCGCGGCCTGCGGCGGCGGGGAGAAGAAGGGCGACGGGGATACTCCCGCCGGCCAGGCCGGATTCCCGGTGCGCATCGAGCACAGGTACGGGACGACCGAGATCAAGTCCCCGCCTCGGCGCGTGGTGACCGTCGGCATGACCGACCAGGACGCGGTTCTGGCGCTCGGCGTCAAGCCCGTGGGCGTCGTGGAGTTCTCCGGTCTCGGCATGGAGATCGGCGAATTCCCGTGGAGCTCGGCCCGATGGGGCGGCACCGCGCCGACCGTCGTCGGGCAGCGGGAGGACTTCGAATTCGAGAAGATCGTGAAGCTGAACCCGGACCTGATCATCGGTCTTTACACCGGGATGAAGAAGGAGCAGTACAGCAAGCTCTCCCAGATCGCCCCGACCGTGGCCCAGTCCGCGAAACACCCCGATTACGCGATGCCGTGGAAGGACATGACGCTGGTCACCGGGCAGGCGCTCGGCAAGGAGGCCGAGGCGAGGCGGCTCATCGCCGACGTCGACCGCCGATTCGGCGACGCCCGGCAGAAGAATCCGCGACTCGCGGGAAAGACCTTCGCGATCGCCGATCCTTTCAAACCGGGCCAGTACGCCGTTTTCGGCCCGTCCGACCCGAAGGTGGAGTTCCTGAAGGGCCTCGGCCTGGCCGTGCCGGGCCCGATCTCCGAGGCGACCGGCAAGGAGCAGGCCGCCGTGATCGGCTCCGAGCGCCTCGACCTGCTGGAAGTGGACCACCTCGTCTTCCTCACCTCCGTCCCGGACGCCCAGAAGGTCGTCGAGGGCGACAAGGTCTACACCGGCCTCAAGGTGGCCAGGGAGAAGCGCAGCGTGTTCGTGCCGTACACGCCGACCGGCGCGGCGATCTCCTTCAACACCGTGCTCAGCATCCCCTTCGCCATCGACCGGACGGTGCCCCTTCTGACCAGGACGGGCTGACCGCCCCCTCGGCGCTGAACGATGGGACATGGGGGACCGGGCCGCCCCGACGCAGGCCCGGTCCCGGACGGTGACCAGGCGGATTCGGCCATCGCGGAGGTGCGGTTGTGACCCAGGAGAACCCCGCTGTCGGACAGGACGTGCCCCTCTCACCGGCGGAGCGGCACCGGATGCTCGTCGAGTGGAACGACACGGAATGCGCGGTGCCCCCGGCGACCTGGCCCGCGATGTTCGCCGAGCGGGTCCGCGAGGCCCCGGACGCGGTCGCGCTCGTCTTCGAGACGACCGAACTCACCTACGCCGAGGTCGACGCGGCCGCGAACCGGCTCGCGCACGTCCTGGTCGGGCGGGGCGCCGGCCCCGAGCGGATCGTGGCCCTCGCGCTGCCCCGCTCCCCGGAACTGATCATCGCCGAGATCGCCGTCCTCAAGGCGGGCGGGGCCTACCTCCCGCTCGACACCGACCACCCCGCCGAGCGCCTCGCGTTCATGCTGGCCGACGCGCGGCCGGTGTGCCTGCTCACCACGGCCGCCCTGGCGGGCTCCGTGCCCGACGCCGAGGGCACGGCCCGCCTGCTGCTCGACGACCCGGACGTCGCCGCCGACGCCGCCGCGCGGCCCGCCACGGCCCCCGAGATCGCGCTCGACGTGCGGAACGCCGCGTACGTCATCTACACCTCCGGCTCCACCGGACGCCCCAAGGGCGTCGTGGTCACGCACTCCGGCGTCGCCAAGCTCGTCGCCACGCAGTCCGAGCGGCTCGGCGTCGGGCGGCACAGCCGCGTCCTGCAGTTCGCCTCGCCCGGCTTCGACGTCGCCTTCTGGGACCTGTGCCTCGGCCTGCTCTCGGGCGGGCGGCTGGTGGTCGTCCCGTCCGAGCGCCGGATCCCGGGCCCGGAACTGACGGAGTACGCCCGCGAGCACGGCGCGAACTTCATGATCCTCCCGCCGGCGCTGCTCGCCACGCTGCCGCCGGAGTGCGCGCTGCCCGAGGGCGCGACGCTGCTCGCCGGGACCGAGCGCGTCGCCGCCGAACTGGTCAACCGCTGGTCGCCCGGCCGGCACATGTTCAACGCCTACGGACCGACCGAGGCCACGGTCAACTCGACGCTCGGCGCCTGCCCGCCGGAGCTGCCGCCGGGCTCCACGGTGCCGATCGGCGTCCCCGACCCCGGTACCCGCGCCTACGTCCTGGACGACGCGCTCCGGCCCGTCCGCCCGGGCGTCACCGGCGAGCTGTACCTCGCCGGATCCGGCCTGGCCCGCGGCTACCTCGGGCGTCCCGGCCTCACCGCCGAGCGGTTCGTCGCCGACCCGTTCGGGGAGCCGGGCGGCCGGCTGTACCGCACCGGCGACGTGGTGCGGTGGCTACCGGACGGCCGCCTGGAGTTCGTCGGGCGCGCCGACGATCAGGTGAAGATCCGCGGCTTCCGGGTCGAGCCCGGCGAGATCGAGGCCGTCATCGGCGGCCACCCGTCCGTCGCGCGGACGGCCGTCACCGTCCGCGAGGACCGGCCCGGCGACCGGCGCCTCGTCGCCTACGTCGTGCCCGCCGCGGGCGGGGGCGAGCGCGACGAGCGGCGCGAGCGGGACCAGGTCGGCGAGTGGAAGCGCCTGCACGAGCTCCTCTACACGGCGGTCAGGGCCGAGGACGCCGGGCTGAAGGAGAGCTTCACCGGCTGGAACAGCATGTACGACGGCACGCCGATCCCGCTGGAGGAGATGCGGGAGTGGCGGGACGCGACGATCGACCGGATCATGGAACTGCGGCCCCGCCGCGTCCTGGAGATCGGCGTCGGCAGCGGCCTGATCCTCGCGCGGGTCGCGCCGCACTGCGAGTCGTACTGGGGCACCGACCTGTCCGAGGAGGCGATCGAGGGCCTGCGCCGCCAGATCGGCGTCATCGCCGGGCTCGCGGACACGGTCGAGCTGCGCGCGCAGCCCGCGCACGACTTCACCGGCCTGCCCGAGGGGCACTTCGACACCGTCGTCCTCAACTCGGTCGCGCAGTACTTCCCGTCCGCCGGCTACCTCGCCCAGGTGCTGCGGTCGGCGGCGGGCCTGCTCGCCCCGGGCGGCAGCGTCTTCGTCGGCGACGTGCGCGACCTGCGGCTGCTGCCCTGCCTGCGGGCGGCCGTCGAGCTGCGCCGTCACCCGGGCGGCCCGGACCCGTCCGAGCTGCCCGCGCTGCGCGCGGCGGTCGAGCAGGCGGTCCGCTGGGAGGGCGAGCTGCTGCTCGACCCCGGCTTCTTCACCGACCTGGCCCGCACCGCCGAGGGCATCGGCGCGGCGGACGTGCGCATCAAGCGCGCCCGCCACCACAACGAGCTGAGCCGCTACCGCTACGACGTGGTCCTGCGCACCGGACCGCCGGGCGCACCGCGGCAGGCGCCCACCCTCGCATGGGGCACGGACCTCGACGGCCCGGCGGCGCTGGCGGAGCGGCTGTCCGCGCGCCCGCCGCTGCTGCGCGTCAACGGCGTGCCGAACGCCCGGCTGACCGGCGACCTCGACGCGCTCCGGACGCTGTGGCCGCAGGACCCGGCTCCGGGCGCGCCCATGGACCCGGAGGACTTCTGGGACCTCGGCGCGGAATCCGGTCACGAGGTCGCCGCCACATGGTCGGCGTCAGCGCCGGACGGCTCGATCGACGTCGTGTTCGCCGCCCCGGGCGTGGACCCAGGGCCGCTGTACCGGCCGGACGACGACGGGGCAGCGGCCCCGTACGCCAACACGCCGTCGGGGTTCCGCGACGTGAGCGCCCTGACGCACGCGCTGCGCGCCCACGTCCGGAGCAGGCTGCCCGCCCACATGGTGCCCGCCGCGTTCGTGCCGCTCGGCGAGCTCCCGCTCCTGCCCAGCGGCAAACTCGACCGCGCCGCCCTCCCAGCCCCCGACTACCGGGCGTCGGCGTCCCCCCGCCGGCCCCGGGCGGCGGACGAGGCCCCCCGTCCCGGCGACGCCGAGCTGCGGAGCCGCGAGGACCTGCTGCGCGGCGTGTACGCCGAGGTGCTCGGCGTGCCGGACGTCGGCGTCCGGGACGACTTCATCGAGCTGGGCGGCGACAGCATCCTCGCCATCCAGGTCCTCATCAAGGCGCGGGCGGCGGGGCTGCGCCTGACCGCCGGGGACGTCTTCCGGAACCGGACCGTCGCCGGCCTCGCGGCGGTGGCGTCGTCCGGCACGCGGGACGCGCCGCGGGGCGGCGGGGAACCCCTCGTGCGGCTGGGAGAGGCGGACATCGCCCGCCTCTCGGGCCCCGCGGGCGAACCGGACGAGGTCCTCCCGCTCACCCCCCTCCAAGAGGGCTTCTTCTTCCACTCGCTGGTGGACGAGCCGTCCGGCAATGTCTACGTCGTCCAGCACGTCATCGACCTGAGCGGCCCCGTCGACGGGACGGCCCTGCGCCGCGCCGTCCAGGCCGTCGTCGACCGGCACGCCCCGCTTCGCGCCGGGATCGCGCGGCTGGACGACGGCCGCATCGTCCAGTTCGTCCCGGCCGGGCGGGTCGCGATCCCGTGGCGGGAGGTCGATCTCGGCGGCCTCGGCGAGGACGAGCGGGCCGCGCGCGCGGCCGCCGTCGCCGCCGAGGAGAACGCGCGGGGCTTCGACCTCGAGCGCCCGCCGCTGCTGCGCTGCACGCTCGTCCGGCACGGCGCGGACCGGCACCAGCTGGTCCTGATGTTCCACCACATCGTGGCGGACGGCTGGTCCGTCCAGGTGATGCTGCGCGAACTGCTCGCGTTCTACAAGGCGTCGCCCGACATCGCTCCCGTCACGCCCTACCGCGACTACCTCGCCTGGCTGGCGGGGCGTGACGCCGGCGCCGGGCCGGCCGCCTGGCGGCGCGTCCTGGACGACCTCGACGGCCCGACCCGCCTGGCCGACGTCCTGCCGGCCGCTTCCGGGGACGCGGGGGGCCGGCGCCGCGCCGACGTCCGGCTTGAGCTCTCCGAGGAGATCACGGGCAGGCTCGCCGAGCGCGCCCGGCGACACGGCCTCACCCTCGGCACCATCGTCCAGGGCGCTTGGGGCGTGCTCCTCGGCCGCATGACCGGCCGCGCCGACGTCACGTTCGGCACCGCGGTCTCCGGGCGCGGCGCGGACGTGCCCGGCATCGAGTCGATGGTCGGCATGTTCGTGAACACGCTGCCGGTGCGGATGCGGTGGCGCCCGGCGCAGCCCCTCATCGCGGCGCTCGGCGGCCTGCAGGACGAGCAGTCGTCCCTGCTCGACCACCAGTACCTCGGCCTCGCCCGGATCCAGCGGCTCGCCGGGACCGGCGACCTTTTCGACACCCTCGTCGTCCTGGAGAACTACCCCGAGGAGCACGACCTGCGCGACCCCTCGGGCACCGTCGCGATCACGGGCGTCGACTTCACCAACGTCGAGCAGTACCCCCTCGCCCTGGTCGCCCTGCCCGGCCGGAGGCTGGCGCTGCGGATCGACCACGACCTCGCGCGGATCGGCACCGCCGACGCCGAGCGCATCGCCGCGCGGCTCACCGGCGTCCTCACCGTGATCGCGACGGACCCCGACCGGCCCGTCGCGCGGGTCGAGCCCCCGGCTCCGGACGAGGGGGAGCGCGCCGCCCTCGCCGGGGAGCCCGTCGTCCCGGCCGCGCCCACGCTGCACGCCATGATCGCCGCGCGCGCCGCCGCGGCCCCGGACGCGACCGCCGTGATCGGCGCGGACGACCCGGCGACCACGCTCACCTACGCGGAGCTGGACGGACGGGCGCGCGCCCTCGCACGGCGCCTGCGCGCGGGCGGGACACGGCCGGGCGACATCGTCGGGGTCGCGGTGCCGCGCTCCATCGACCTGGTCGCCGCCCTCCTCGGTACGCTCCAGGCGGGTGCCGCCTACCTCCCGCTCGACGTGGACCTGCCGGCCGAGCGGCTGGCGTACATGCTCGGCGACTCGGGCGTCCGCACCGTCCTCACGACGCGGGAGGCGGCGGGACGGCTCCCGGCGGCCGACGGCGTCGCGCGCCTGATCCTGGACGAGGACGGCCCCGAGGACGAGACGCCCCTCGAACCGGGCGCCGGGCCGGACCACCCCGCCTACCTGATCTACACCTCCGGGTCGACGGGCCGCCCCAAGGGCGTGCTCGTCCCGCACCGCGCCATCGTCTCCCAGCTCTCCTGGCTGCGGGAACGGTTCCCCCTGGACGACGGCGACCGCGTCCTGCAGCAGCTGTCGGCGAGCTTCGACGCCTCGCTGCTGGAGCTGTTCTGGCCGCTGACCGCCGGTGCCGGGATCGTCCTGACCCGGCCGGGCGGCCGGCGCGACGCCGTCCACCTGGCGGACCGGATCCGCGAGCACCGGGTGACCACGCTCGCCATGGTGCCGTCCCTGCTGCGCGCCTTCCTGGAGGCCGCCGAGGACGCGGGCGACCTCGCGCCCCTCCGCGGCCTGCGCCGCGTCTTCAGCGGCGGCGAGGCCCTGACCGGCGGCTTCGCCGCCCGCTGGAGCGAGGCGACCGGCGTCCCGATCCACAATGTGTACGGGCCGACCGAGACGGCGGTCCAGGTGGCGTACCAGGCGCACGGGGAGGCCCCCGGCACCGCGCCGGTCCCGATCGGCGGACCGGTCGGCGGCACCCGCCTGTACGTCCTGGACGCCGCGCTGCGCCCGGTGCCCCCCGGCGCGGCGGGCGAGCTGTACGTCGCCGGGGCGCAGCTCGCGCACGGCTACCACGGGCGCCCCGGCCCGTCCGCCGAGCGGTTCGTCGCCGACCCGTTCGGCGAGCCCGGGGAGCGCATGTACCGCACCGGCGACCTGGTCCGCCGCGGACCCGCGCACCTGGTGTACCTCGGCCGCGCCGACCGGCAGGTGAAGGTGCGCGGCCACCGGATCGAACTCGGCGAGGTCGAGGCGGCGATCGCCGCGGAGCCGGGCGTCCGGCGCGCCGCCGTGGTCGACCGGCACGGCGGTCCCGGCGGCACCCGCCTGGACGCCTACGTGGTGCCCGCACCGGGTGCCCGCCCGGACGCGGAGGAACTGCGGGAGAGGCTGGCCGCGAGGCTGCCGGAGCCGATGGTCCCCGCGCACGTCGCCGTCCTGGACGAGCTGCCGCTCACCCCGGGCGGCAAGGTCGACCGGGGAGCCCTGCCCGCGCCCGCCGCCGAGCCGCGGGAGGCCCGCACGCCGCGGACCGAGCGCGAGCGGCTGTTCTGCGAGATCTTCGCCGACGTCCTGGAGACGGACGAGGTCGGGATCGACGACGACTTCTTCGTGCTCGGCGGCGACAGCGTCCTGTCGATCGTCCTGTCCGGCCGGGCGCACCGCTCCGGGCTGTCCATCGGCCCGCAGGAGGTCTTCGAGCACCGCACCCCCGCAGCCCTCGCCGCCGCGGCCGGGACCGCCGGGCCCCGCGCGCCCGGACCGGACGGCGCCGCGCCGCTCGTCGCGCTCACCGACGCGGAGCGGGACCGGCTCGCGCGGGTCGGCCCGCTGCCGGTCGAGGAGGTCTGGCCGCTGTCACCGCTCCAGGAGGGGCTGTACTTCCATTCCAGCTACGACACCGCCGCCCTGGACGTCTACACGGCCCAGGTCGCGTTCGACTTCCCGTACCGGGTCGACGCCGTCCGGCTGCGCGCCGCGTGCGCGGCGGTCATGTCCCGCCACACCGCGCTGCGCGCCGGGTTCACGGCCGAGGGGCTCCGGCGCCCCGTGCAGTTCATCGCGGCCGGCCCCGAGCCGCCGCTGGAGGAGATCGACCTCTCCGCGCTCGACGCGGACGCCCGGAACGCGGCCGTCGACCGGATCCTGGCGGAGGACCGCGGGAACCGGTTCGACCTGGCCCGCCCGCCGCTGTTCCGCCTCCTGCTGATCCGCTTCGGCGACGGCACCGACCGGCTCGTCATCACCCACCACCTGATCCTGTGGGACGGATGGTCGGCGTGGCTGTTCTTCGAGCAGCTCATCGCCCTGTACGAGCGGCGCGGCGACGCGTCCGGGCTGCCCGCGCCCGGCTCCTACCGCGACTACCTGGCCTGGCTCGACGGGCAGGACGCGGAGCGCGCCGCGGCGGCCTGGCGGGACGCCCTCGCCGGCCTGGCGGAGCCGACCCTGACCGGCCCGCCCGACCGGGCCCTCGCGCCGGTGATCCCCGAGCGCCGCCGCGCGGAGCTGCCCGTGCCGCTCACCGAGCGGCTGTACGGGGCGGTGCGCCGGCACGGCCTGACGCCGAACACGGTGTTCAGCGCCGCGTGGGCGCTCGCGCTGTCCAACGCCACGGGACACGGCGACGTGGTCTTCGGCACGGCGGTGGCGGGGCGCCCCGGCGACGTCCCCCACGTGGAGAGCGTCATCGGGATGTTCCTCAACACGGTGCCCGTCCGGGTCGTCCTGGACCCGCGCGAGTCCGTTCCGGACCTGCTGAGGCGGATGCAGCGCGAGCGGGTGGCGCTCATGCCGTACGACCACCTCGGCCTGGGCGACATCCAGCGGGCGGCCGGCCACGCCCGCCTCTTCGACACCCTGTACGTGCTGCAGAACCTCGGCGACGAGGACGACATGGCCGCGCTGCAGCGGCGGCACGGCATCACCGAGTCGGAGGGCCTGGACGCCACCCACTACCCGGTCACGTTCGTCGTCACGCCCGGCACGCCCGTGCGGATGAAACTGGACCACCGGCCCGATGTGATCGGCGGCGCGTTCGCCGAGGCGCTGCTGCGCCGCTTCGCGTCCGCCGTCGAAGGACTGGTCGCCGGCCTGGACGCCGAGACCTCCCGCGTCGGCGCGCTCGACCTGGCCGGCCCGGCGGAGCGGGCGGCCCTCGCCGCCGAGTGGGACTCCGCCCGCCGTCCCGTGCCGGACGAGACCGTCTCGGAGATGCTCGCCGCGCAGGCGGCCCGCACCCCGGACGCGACCGCCGTCGTCGCGAAGGAGGGCGCCCTCAGCTACGCGCGGCTCGACGCGCGCGTCAACCGGCTCGCCCGGCTGCTGCTGGCGAACGGCGCCGGGCCCGAGCGGGTCGTCGCGCTAGCGCTGCCGCGCACGGCCGACATGGTCGCCGCCCTGTTCGCCGTGCTGCGCACCGGCGCGGCGTACCTGCCGCTGGAGCTGGACCACCCGGCCGAGCGGCTGGCGCACATGCTCGCCGACGCCGAGCCGGTCTGCGTCCTGACGACGACGGAGGTGGCGGTGTCCGTCCTGCCGGACGGGCCGGGCCGCATCGCCCTCGACGACCCCCGTGTCGCGGCGGAGGTCGACGCCCTGCCCGGCGGCGCCGTCACCGACGCCGAACCGCCGGGGTTCGAGCGGGGCCGCCCGGACCGGCTGGAGCACCCGGCGTACATCATCTATACCTCCGGCTCCACCGGCCGGCCCAAGGGCGTCGTCACGCCCTACCGGGGCCTGACCAACATGCAGCTGAACCACCGTCGGGCGATCTTCGAACCGGCGATCCGGGCGGCGTCCGCGGAACGGCTGCGGATCGCGCACACCGTGTCGTTCGCCTTCGACATGTCCTGGGAGGAGCTGCTCTGGCTCGTCGAGGGCCACGAGGTGCACATCTGCGACGAGGAGCTGCGCCGCGACGCCGAGGCGCTGGTCGCGTACTGCGACCGGAACCGCGTGGACGTCGTCAACGTCACCCCGACGTACGCGCACCACCTGTTCGAGGAGGGCCTCCTCGAACAGGGCGCCGGACGGCACCGGCCGGCGCTCGTCCTGCTCGGCGGCGAGGCGGTGACCGAGACGGTCTGGTCCCGGCTGCGGGACACCGGCGGCACGACCGGCTACAACCTGTACGGGCCGACCGAGTACACGATCAACGCGCTCGGCGGCGGGACGGGCGACAGCGCCGCCCCGACCGTCGGCCGCCCGATCCGCAACACCCGCGCGTACATCCTGGACGCGGCGCTGCGGCCCGTCCCGGACGGGGCGCCCGGCGAGCTCTACCTCGCGGGCACCGGGCTGGCGCGCGGCTACCACCGCGGCGCCGCCCTCACCGCGGAGCGGTTCGTCGCCGACCCGTTCGGCCCGCCCGGCGGCCGCATGTACAGGACGGGCGACCTGGTGCGCCGCGGCCCCGGCCGGAACATCGACTTCCTCGGCCGCACCGACGACCAGGTGAAGATCCGCGGGTACCGGGTGGAGCCCGCCGAGATCGGCGCCGCGCTGGAGGAGCACCCGGCGGTCGCGCACGCCGCCGTCGTCGCGGACGCCTCCGGGCCGGGCGGGGTGAAGCGCCTGGTCGGCTACGTGGTCCCGGAACCCTGGCCGGGGGACGTCGCCGCGTTCACGGCCGCGCTGCGCGCGCATCTGAAGGCGCGGCTGCCGGACTACATGGTCCCCGCGGTGCTGATGCCGGTGGAGCGGCTGCCGCTGACCGTCAACGGCAAGCTGGACGTGGCGGCGCTGCCCGCGCCGGAGGTCACGGCCGCGGCGGAGAGCCGCCCGCCGCGCACGCCCGCCGAGGAGGTGCTGTGCGGCCTGTTCGCCGAGCTGCTCGGCGTCGAGAGCGTCGGGATCGACGACCACTTCTTCGACCTCGGCGGCCACTCGCTGCTGGCGACGCGGCTGATCGGCCGCGCCCGGACCGCGCTGGGGGCGGAGCTGGCGATCCGCGACCTCTTCGAGGCGCCGACCGTGGCGGAGCTGGCCGGGCGCGCGACGGCCGCCGCCGGCGGACGTCCCCCGCTCGCGGCGCGCGCGGACCGGCCCCCGGAGCCGCCGCTGTCGCACGCGCAGCGGCGGCTGTGGATGATCGAGCAGCTGTCGCCGTCGGCCGCGTACAACTTCCCGCTGGTGATGCGGCTGCGCGGCGCGCTCGACACCGGCGCGTTCGAGGCCGCGCTGACCGACGTGATGGGACGGCACGAGGTGCTGCGCACGCTCATCGCCGAACGCGACGGGCGGCCGTTCCAGAGGGTCGTCCCGGCGGCGGAGGCGCGCCCTGACGTCCGGGTCGTCGGGGCCTCCGAGGCGCACCTGGACGCGGTGCTGGCGGACGCCCTCGGGCGGCGGTTCGACCTGGCGGAGGAGCCGCCGCTGCGCGCGACGATCGTCCGGCTCGGCGAGGACGAGCACGTCGTGGCCCTCCTGCTGCACCACATCGCCACCGACGAGTGGTCGGACGGCCCGTTCCTGCGCGACCTGTCCACCGCCTACGCCGCCCGTCTGGAGGGGGCCGCCCCGCACTGGGGACCGCTGCCCGTCCAGTACGTGGACTACACGCTCTGGCAGCACGACCTGCTCGGCGACCGGGACGCCCCTCAGAGCCCGGCCGCGCGCCAGCTCGCCTTCTGGCGGGAGACCCTGGCGGGGGCGCCGGAGCGGCTGGAACTGCCCGCCGACCGCCCGCATCCGGCGCGTCCGAGCGTGTCCGGCGGCGAGCTGGCCGTGGAGTTCGACCCGGTCGACTGCGCGGCCCTGCGGCGGATCGCGCAGGGCGCCGGAGCCAGCGTGTTCATGGTGTGCCACGCCGCCGTCGCCGCGCTGCTGCACCGCCTCGGCGCCGGCGACGACCTCCCGCTCGGCGCGCCGGTCTCCGGCCGCACCGACGGAGCGCTGGACGACCTGGTCGGCTTCTTCGTCAACACGCTGGTGCTGCGGACCGACGTGTCCGGCGACCCGACGTTCGCGGAGCTGGTCGCGCGGGTCCGGGAGACGGACCTGGCGGCGTTCTCCCACCAGGACGTGCCGTTCGAGGCCGTCGTGGAGGAGCTGAACCCGGTCCGCTCGCCCGACCGCAACCCGCTGTTCCAGGTCATGGTCGGCTACCGCAACCGCGCCGGCGGCGGTGTCGGGCTCCCGGGGCTTGAGGTGCGCCCGCAGGAGGTCCAGGCGCGGACGGCGAAGTTCGATCTCGTGTTCGCCTTCACGGAGGACGCGGAGACGGGCCGGATCTCATGCGTCCTGGAGTACCGCTCCGACCTGTTCGACCGTGCGACGGTCGCCGCGCTGGGGGAGCGGCTGTCGAACCTCGTCGGCGCCGTCACCGCCGACCCGGAGCTGCGCGTCGGCGACATCGACGTCCTCACGGGGGAGGAGCGCGATCTCGTCCTGACCGGCTTCAACCGCACCGACCGCGAGGTGGCCGAGGAGACCCTCACCGGGATGTTCGCGCGGCACGCGGCCGAGCGCCCGGACGCCGTCGCGGTCGTCGACGGCCGCCGCGCCCTCACCTACGCCGAGCTCGACGCGCTGGCGGACCGCATGGCGCGGCTGCTCGCCCGCCACGGCGCGGGGCCCGAGAGCGTCGTCGGCGTCGCGGTGCCGCGCTCGGCGGAGATGGTCGCGGTGATGCTCGGCGCGAACAGGCTGGGCGCCGCGTTCCTGCCGCTCGACCTCGCGCACCCCGCCGACCGGCTCGCCTACATGCTCGGCGACGCGAAGGCCGCGGCCGTCGTCGTATCCGAGCAGGTCGCCGGGAAGGTGCCGGAGGTCGACGGGGTGCGGACCGTGGTGCTGGACGGCCCTTCCGGCGGCGATCCGGAGGGGGAGGGGCCGGATCACCGGCCGGATTCGCCCGCCCTGTCCGGTCCCGCGCTCGACCAGGCCGCGTACGTGATCTACACGTCCGGCTCCACCGGCCGGCCGAAGGGCGTCGTGGTCCCGCACGAGGGCATCGGGAGCCTGGTCGCGACCGCCGTCGACCGGATGGGCCTGACCTCCGACAGCCGTGTCCTGCAGTTCGCGTCCATCGGCTTCGACGTGACGGTCTTCGAGCTGGCCATGGCGCTCTGCCACGGCGGCCGCCTCGTCCTCGTCCCCGACGAAGCGCGCGTGCCCGGCCCTGAGCTGACCGGTTTCATGCACGAGCAGGGCGTCACGCACGCGATCCTGCCGCCCTCACTGGTCGCCGCGCTGCCCGCCGGGTGCGCGCCTCCGGCGGGCGCGACCGTGCTGGTGGGAACCGAGACCGTGCCGCCGGACGTGATCGCGCGCTGGGCCGGGCACCTGCGCCTGCTGGCGGCCTACGGGCTGACGGAGGCGACGGTGAACTCGACCCTGTGGGCGGCCGAGCCCGGCTGGTCGGGGGCGGTGCCGATCGGCGTGCCCGACCCCAACACCCGCGCGTACGTGCTGGACGAACGGCTGCGGCCGGTGCCGCCCGGTGTCGCCGGCGAGCTGTACATCGCCGGACGCGGTCTCGCGCGCGGCTACCTGGGCCGCCCGGGGCTGTCCGCCGAGCGGTTCGTCGCGTGCCCGTTCGGCCCGCCCGGCGCGCGCATGTACCGGACGGGCGACCGCGCCCGCTGGAGCGCCCGGGGGCTGCTCGGCTTCCTCGGCCGCTCGGACGACCAGGTCAAGGTCCGCGGGTTCCGGATCGAGCCGGGCGAGGTCGCCGGGGCGCTGACCCGGCATCCGGGCGTCCGGCAGGCGGCCGTGGTCGCCGACCGGAGCGGCCCGGACACGAGGCTCATCGGGTACGCGGTCCCCGAACCGGGCGCCGCTCCGCTCGTCCCGGCGGAACTGCGGACCCACGTCGGCTCGCTGCTGCCCGAGTACATGGTCCCGGCGGCCGTGGTGGTGCTCGACGGCCCGCTGCCGCTCACCCCCAACGGCAAGCTCGACCGCGGCGCGCTGCCCGTGCCCGACCGGGGGTCGATGACCGGGTCCGCCCGGCCCGCCACCGCGCGGCAGCGGGTCCTCTCCGAACTGTTCGCGGAGGTTCTCGGCCTGCCGGAGGTCGGTGTGCACGACGGCTTCTTCGAGCTGGGCGGGCACTCCATGTCGGCGATGCGCCTCGTCGGCCGCGTCCGCGCCGTCCTGGACGCGGGGGTCTCCCTGCGCGACGTGTTCGACGCGCCCACGGTCGCGGCGCTCGCGGAACGCCTCGACGGGACGGACGCGTCCGGCGGCGGGCCGCGCCTGACCGTCGCCGCCGGGCGCCCGGAGACGGTGCCGCTGGCGCCGCCCCAGGAATGGCAGTGGGCCCGCCGCTCGCGGGACACGGGCTACGACTCGGCGATGGTGCTGCGGTCACCGGACGGGTTCGACGCGCCGGCGCTCGCGGTCGCGCTCTCCGATGTGGCCGGACGCCACGAACCGCTCCGCACCTGCTTCACCGAGCGCGGCCCCGGACCGGCCGAGCCGGTCCTGGAGCACGTCGCGGTCGCCGATCTGGACCGGGCCGTCCGGGATCTGGCGCGGGAACCGGCCGGTGCGGCGGGCCGCCCGCCGCTGCGCGCCCGCCTGCTCACCGACCCGGGCGGCGCCCAGGCGCTGCTGCTGACGGCGCACCACATCGGTGTGGACGAATGGTCGACCGTGCCGCTGAGCCGCGACTTCGCCACCGCGTACGCGGCGCGGCGGCGGGGGCGGGAACCCGGCTGGCGGCCGCTCCCGGTCTCCTACACCGACTACACGCTGTGGGCCCACCGCGTCCTCGGCGAGGTCGGCGGGGAGCAGCTCGCCTACTGGCGCGAGGCGCTCGCCGGGATGCCGCCCCGCATCCACCTGCCGTGGGACCGGCCGTCCGGCGCGCGCGGGGGGCCGGCGGAGCACGTCGAGTTCCGGATCGACGCCGGCCTGCACCGGGCGCTCGGCGCCCTCGCGGGGGCCGGGACGAGCCTGTTCATGGTCCTCCAGGCGGCTTTCGCCACGCTGCTCACCCGGCACGGCGCGGGCACCGACGTGCCGATCGCCTCCCCGGTCGCGGGCCGCGCCGACGAGCGGCTCAACGGCCTCGTCGGCTGCTTCTCCAACCTCGTCGTGCTGCGCACCGGCACCGCCGGGGACCCCGCCTTCACCGAGCTGCTCGCCCGGGTCCGGGAGACCGGCCTGGCGGCGCTCGACCGGCAGGACGTCCCGTTCGCCCGGGTCGCGGACGCGCTCGGCCTCGCCGCGCCGCAGGTGATGCTGATCCAGCACGAGCAGGCGCGCCTGTCGGACGTCCCGGGTCTCGGCGCGGCGTTCGAGCCCGTCCCGGCCGGGGCGCCCCCCGCCGAGCTGGCGCTCGGCTACTACGAACCGCCAGGCCCCGGCGCCGTGGACTGCGTCGTGCGCTACGACCCGGGCCTGTTCGACCGGGCGACGGTCCAGGGCCTGGCGGACGAACTGCTCGACATCCTGAGGAGGAACGCCCGATGAGCACCAACCCGTTCGAGGACCCCGACGGCCGCTTCCTCGTCCTGGTGAACGCGGAGGGCCAGCACTCGCTGTGGCCGTCGTTCGCCGAGGTGCCGGCCGGGTGGGACACCGCCTTCGGCGAGGACTCCCGCGACGCGTGCCTGGCCTACATCGAGGAGAACTGGACCGACATGCGCCCCCGCAGCCTGGCGGAGGCCATGGACTCCGGCGCCTAGAGGTCGTCCCGGCGGCCGTCCGACCAGGCGCGCCAGAGCTCGGCGTAGCGGCCGCCCGCCTCGACCAGCTCCCGGTGGGGGCCGCTCTCGACGACCCGTCCGGCGTCGAGGGTGATGATCCGGTCGGCGGTCGCCGCCTGGGTGAGCCGGTGCGCGACGATCAGGGCCGTCCGGCCCTCGGCCGCCGCGTCCGCGGCGGACTCCAGCTCGCGCGCGCCGGCGCTCCCGGCCTCCGCCGTCGCCTCGTCCAGCACCACCACCGGGGGGTCGGCCAGGACGAGGCGGGCGAGCGCGAGCTGCTGGGCCTGCGCGGCGGTGAGCCGGTGCCCGCTCTCGCCGACCACTGTGTCCAGGCCCTGGGGGAGCGCCCGTGCCCATCGCAGGGCGCCCACCCGCTCCAGCGCCTCGCGCAGCTCCTCGTCCGTCGCCTCCGGGCGGGCGAGCCGCAGGTCGTCGGCCAGGGGGCCGGTGAAGACGTGCACCTCCTGCGTCACCAGCGCGACGCGGCGGCCGCTGCCGGCGGCATCGTCCGGCCGGGGCTCCGCGCCGCCGACGGTGAGGGTGCCCGTGTCCGGGGCGTGGATGCCCGCGATCAGCCGGGCGAGGGTCGTCTTGCCCGCGCCGCTCGCTCCGACGAGCGCCACCCGCTCCTTCTCCGCGATGTGCAGGTCGATGTCGTGCAGGACCGGGTGGCCGGGCCGGTAGGAGTACCCGACGCCCTCGACGCGGATCGTCCCGTCCCGTGCGGGTTCCGCCGGTCTCTCGGACGGGACCGGCGCCGTGTCCGCCACGCCGATCAGGCGGGCGAGGCCGGCGAGGGCGCTCTGCGCGTCGTCCACCAGGCCGAGCGCGACGTTGATCGGGCCGAACAGGTTGTGGAAGTACAGGGCGGCGGCGCTGGCGGTGCCGATGCTGACGCTCCCGTTCCGGACGAGGAGGAACCCGGCAGCGAGCACCGCCGCCAGGCCGACGAACTCCGCGAGGTTGAGGCGGGAGTAGAAGCGGGTGACGAGCCGCACGCCCTTCAGGGCCAGCTCCACCGCCGCGAGGGAGCGCCTCCCGACCCGCTCGGCGTGCTCGTCCTCCAGCCGGAACGCCCGCACGGTGGACGCGCCGCCGACCGAGCCGAGCAGCTCCTGCTGCTGCGCCCCGATCGCGACGCGCTGGGCCGCGTACAGCGGGACCGCCCGGCGCACGTACCACCGCACCGTGTGCGCCTGGACGGGCACCGCGAGCAGCGCCACCAGCAGGAACCGCCAGTCGAGGACGGCGAGGGCGACCAGCGTCAGGGCGATGGTCAGCAGCGACCGGCCCAGCGCCGGCACCGCCTCCCGGACCACCGTCGTGATCACGGTGACGTCGTTGGTGACCCGCGACGTCAGGTCGCCCGACCCCGCCCGCTCGACCCGCTCCAGCGGAAGCCGCAGCGCCCGGTCCACGAACCGCTCCCGCAGCGTCGCGAGCATCCCCTCGCCCGCGCGGGCGACCAGTCCCAGCCCGTACGCGGTCGCGACGCCCTGCACCACGGCGATCACCGCGAGCCAGCCGGCGGGCGCGGTGATCGCCGACGCGGGCGCGCCACCGGCGACGAGGTCGATGACGCGGCCCAGGACCGGGGCGGTGAGGAGCCCGGCCGCGGTCGCGGCGACCAGGGTCAGGAAGCCGGCCGCGAGCGTGCGGCGGTGCGGGCGCGCCAGCGCGCGCACGGCGGCGCCGGTGCGGGCCGCCGAGGCCGTCGGCAGCAGCTCCCGCTCGTGGGTGGTCGCCATCGGGAGGTCTCTCTCCTCGTTCACAGGACGGCCGCGCGGTAGGCCGGGTACTCGTGGACCAGCCGCGCGTGGACGCCTTCGGCGGTCACGGCGCCGCCCTCGACCAGCACCACCCGGTCGGCCGCCGCCAGCAGCGCGGGGCCGGTCGCCACGACGATCGTCGTGCGCCCGGCGCGGACGGCGCGCAGCCCCGCCGCGATCCGCGCCTCGGTGACCGCGTCGACCGCGGTGGTCGGGTCGTGCAGCACCAGCACCGGCGCGGCGGCGGCCAGCGCGCGGGCGAGCGCGACGCGCTGCCGCTGCCCGCCGGACAGCGACCGGCCCCGCTCGGTGAGGACGGTTCCGGCGCCGTGCGGCAGATCGGCGGCGACCTCGTCCGCGGAGGCGGCGGCCATCGCGGGCTCCACCGGACGTCCGGCGGCGGGCGCGGCGACGTTCTCCAGCAGAGTGCCCTCGAACAGGTCGGCGTCGTGGTCGGCGACCAGGACCGTCCGCCGGACCTCCGCCGGATCGAGGGCGGAGAGGGGCGTCCCGTCCAGCTCGACCGTGCCCGAATCGGGGTCGGCGGAACGGCCGAGCAGCCGCAGGAGCGCGGTGGCGGCGGCCGGGTCCGTCGTCACGACGCCCAGCATCTCGCCCGGCGCGGCCTCCAGGTTCAGCTTGCGCAGGGCGTCACCGTGAGCGACGTCGACGAGCCGGATCCCGCCGCGCACCGGCCGCGGCGGCCCGCCCTCCCCTCCGGCGACGGCGGGCGGCGCGCCGAGGACGGCGGCGACGCGGGCCGCCGACGCGCGCCCCTGCGCGAACTCGCCGTTGGCCCACGCGAGGATCGACAGCGGCGTCAGCAGGAACTGCGCCAGGCCCACCGCCGCGACGAGCTGGCCGACGGTGATGTCGCCCGAGACGGCCAGCCGCCCGCCGACCAGCGCGACGACCGCGATGAAGGCGCCGGTCACCATCAGCATCACGCCGTCGTGCCACGCCTGCGCGCGGGCCGCCCGCACGGTCGCGGCCAGGGAGTCGCGGCTGGTGCGCCGGTAGCGCTCCACCGCCGCGCGTTCGGCTCCCAGGCCCTTGAGCACCCGCAGTCCGGCGATCAGGTCGGCGGCCACCCCGGAGGCGTGCGCGGCGCGCTCCTGCTCCGCGCCGCTGTGCCGCTCCAGCGGCTTGCCGAGCAGGTGGGCGAGGCCCAGCACGGGCGGGATGCCCAGCAGGACGAGCAGCCCCAGCGGCACCGACACGGCGAGCAGCGCGACGCCGCCCGCCAGCATCCCGGCGAGGGCCGTCGCCCCGGCCGCGAGGGCCACGTGCACGGCGCCGACGCGCTTGGTGTCGCCGGACGCGACGCTCGCGAGCTCGCCCGGCAGCCGCCCGGCCTCCGCGCCGCCCCGCGGATCGAGCGTCCGCCGGGTCAGTTCCATGCGCAGCGCGTGCGCGGCGCGCTCCGAGGCCCGTTCCGCGAGGCGGAAGCAGAACCGGTAACTGAGCGACAGCCCGGTGAAGACGAGGGCCAGCACGATGGTCCACCGGACGAGCGCGGACCCGTCCCCGGTCCTGATCGCCTCGTCGATGACCACGCCGATCACGACGGGCACGAGCACCTCGCCCGTCTGGTGGCCGGCGCCCAGCACGGCGCTGCCCGCCGCGGACCGCCACTGCCCGGCGACCGTCCGCCGCATGACGTCACGACCCCGCACGGGCGTTCCCCTCCCCGGTCACGCAGCAGGTCGAGCACGGCTCCCGGCCCGGCAGCGTCACCCACAGGCAGCAGGTGCGCCGCCGCGGTCCGGGCAGCTCGACCAGGCCGGCCACCGGCTCCCCGACGGCGTCCAGCAGCGCCCGCGCGGCCGCGGCGGGGTCGTCGACGAGGTCGTCGGCGAACCAGATCAGCGGGTCGGCCAGGGCTTCGGCGACCGACCCCCACAGCCCGCGCCGGCCCGCCCGGGTCAGCGCGTGGAGCGCCTCGATGAGGGGCGCGTGCAGGTCGCGAAGGAGCGTCCCGGCGATGACCTCGCCCAGTTCGCCGGTGTCTCCGGTGACGACGCGGAACTCCGTCGCGGCCACCTGCATGCGGGGTTCCTCGGCGATGGTGCGCACCATCGTGGTGTCCGGCGCCGGCACGGGCACCCGCCGGTTGAGCGCCCAGCCCAGCACGGCCGGGAGCGTCGACCAGTAGGAGAAGCTTTTCCACCACAGGGCGGCGGCGACGTGCGCGGGGGCGTCCCACTGCCGCTCGACCGCGCCGACGAGTTCTCCGAGCCGGTCGTGGGGCGGGACGGTCAGCTCACCGACGGCCGCCCACCCGTCCCCCGGAGGCCGGAGGCCGGGGACCGCGCCGAGCGGCATCCCGGTCGCTGCGATGGCCCGCAGGCGCTCGAAGAGGGGTTCCAGGGCCTCCTCGGCGGCCCGCCCGACGATGCCCGCACTGATCCGAGTCGCGTTCACGGCCCCTCCGCGGTCACAAATAAGGCAAGGCTAACCTTAAACGACGGTGCTGCCGAGAGGGCCCGGGCGGCCGTCGCGCCTTGTCGCCCGTACCGGGTGGTGCTATAGCGGAGAGATGGGCCGATCACCGTGGCGGAACAAGGCCGCCCTCGCCGTCGCCGCCGCCGCGATGGCCGTCGCCGTCGCCGTCGCCGTCGCGGGTGCGGTCCTCTGGTGGCCGCGGGGCTCCCGGGCCGGCGGCGGTCCGCCCGGCCTCACCGCCGACGAGCGGCGGAGCCTCGCCACGCTCCGGGTGATCGACGCCGGCCACCCGCTGCTGGCGATGACACTGTACGGCCGCTACGACGCGCTGCGCCCGGTCACGCTCGCCCCGCCCTCCGAGCGTCCGCTGGCCTGCTCGCTGTTCGTCGCGTCGCGGGGGCCGCGCGGCCCGCTGTTCGGCCGTAACTTCGACTGGCTGCGGAGCCCGGCGATACTGGTGACGGCCAGGCCGCCGGACGGCCCGGCCTCCATCGCGCTCGCCGACATCGGCTATCTGGGCATCAGCCGCGAAGAGGCGCTGCGCGCCCCCACCGACGCCGCGGTCCAGCGCAGGCTGCTGCGCGCGGTCGTGCTGCCCTTCGACGGCGTGAACGAGCACGGCCTCGCCGTGGGGCTCGCCCAGGTGCCCGAGGCGCGCCCGCCGCGGGAGGCCGGCCGCCCGCTGGTCGGCAGCGCCCGCATCCAGCGGCTCGTCCTCGACGAGGCGCGCACCGTCGACGAGGCGATCGCGGTCTTCGGCCGGTACGACGTCGAGTTCGAGTCGGACGAACCGCCGCTGCACTACCTCCTCGCGGACGCGTCCGGCCGGTCGGCGGCCGTCGAGTACGTCGACGGCCGCATCAGGATCGACCGGGGCGCGGGCGCCTGGCACGGCATGGTCAACTTCGTCCTCGCCGAGACGGAGGAGGCGGGGCGGCGCGCGGACCGCCGCTACCGCGCGATCTCCGGCCGCCTGCGCGGGACCGGCGGGAGTCTCGGCCCGGACGACGCCATGAGCCTCCTCCAGGCGGTGGCGCAGCCCCACACGCGCTGGTCGGCGGTGTACGAGCTGCGCCAGGGCACCGTCCACCTGACCCTGAACCGCGACTACGGGACGCGCCGCACCTTCTCCCTGAAGCCGGACTAGCGCGTCCGGCCGCCGCTCAGCCGTCCTCGGTGACGCGCACGCCTATCGGGAAATGGTCGGAGAAACCGTCCGTGTTGATCTTTTTCCCCATGCCGCCGAACGGGACGGGCCGGGGATAGGGGCCGGTGTCGAACGTGCCGGGGAACTTCAGGATGCGGACCGATTCGGCGTCGACGCGCAGTGGCGAGTCGTCCCGCGCCATGTTCGCGTTGGCCAGGAACTGGTCCAGCATATTGGGCTGGTCCTGGTAATAGAAACTGCCGTCGGGGGTGCCCATGGCGGGCCACATCAGATTCCACAGCCGCGGGGCGCCGCCCTCGAGCGCCCTGCGCCGCTGGCGGACGCCGAGGGCGTGGGTGACCATGGACGGGTCGAACGGCTCGTCGTTGAAGTCGCCCATCGCCAGGACCGGGGCGTCGGCGCCGGCGGTCTCCAGGACCCGCTGGTGGAAGAAGGCCAGCGTCTCGCCCGCGATGTGCCGGTAGCCGGCGGTCTCGTGCGCGCCCCCGCTGCGGGACGGCCAGTGGTTGCCGAACACCGTCCAAGTACGTCCGCCCCGGGTGCGGAAACCGGCCTGGACGATCTCCCGGGTGGCGGTGCGGCGCATCACGACGTGGAAGAACACCCGGTCGGGCAGGGCCTCCAGCAGCCCGGCGTCGTGCAGGAACGCCACGTCGATGCCGCGGGCGTCACCGGTGTCGGCGTGCACGACGGCGTACCGGCGCTTCGGCAGCAGCTCGTGGACGGCCTCCGCGAGCCGGTCGAGCACGAACCGGTTCTCCACCTCGCAGACGCCGAGCAGGTCGGGGCCGGCGCCGTCGTTCATCCGCGCGATGACCGAGGCCAGCCGGGCGATCTTCCGGTCGCGCAGCTGCGGTGTCCAGCCGGCGATGTCCTTCTTGATCACCCGCGCGACCTTCTCGCTCCGGCGCGGCGAGTTCTCCTCGTCGAAGAGATTCTCCACATTCCACCACGCCACGTAATACGTCGGCATAGCCGCACTCCTGACAGGAGATGTCACCGGACCGGGAAAGAACGGTGCAAGTATTATGTGCCACATCCGTTCCGATGGCGATGTGCGAGCTTATCGGCGAGGTCAAGGGCACCTAGATTTCGAATGACGAATGAGTGGGCCGGCGCGTGTTCGAAGAAGCGGGAGGGCGGTCGACGCCCAGGCGGAGGGCTCTCGGGGCCTGCGGGGCCATGGCGAGCAGTTGCGCGGCCCCTGCCGGGGCTTCGCGCCGATTTGGCCGTGAGTGGTCACAGATAGGGCATTGGGGCGTTTACTGGGGTTACGGTCCTTGAAGTGTGATTCGGGGGCGTGTACGTGTTTCGCTACTGACAAAGGAGTCGTATGCGCATCCTCAGGCGCGGGCGCGCAGCCCTGGCCGGCGCGATGGCGCTGGCCGTGACCGTCCCGCTCGCCGCGGCGGCGCCGGCCGAGGCCGGGACCGGATCCGTGGAGGAGGTCTTCTCCCGTCTGCTGGTCAAGCAGGTCTCCGGCAAGAACGTCGACAAACACCTGAAGGCCCTCCAGGCGATCTCCGACGCGAACGGCGGCAGCCGCGCGGCCGGGACGCCCGGCTATGACGCCTCCCGCGACTACGTGGCGAACAGGCTGCGCCGCGCGGGCTACAAGGTCAGCCTCCAGCCGATCGACTTCGTGAAGTCGTGGAGCGAGAACTCCCAGCCGGTCCTGGCACTGGAGTCACCGAACCAGAAGTCGTACACGGCCGGCACCGACTTCGTCACCTTCCAGCCCTCGCCCGCGGGCGACGTGACCGCGCAGGTGCAGGCCGTGGACCTGACGCTCCCGCCGACACCCGCGCCGACGTCCACCAGCGGCTGCGAGGCGGCGGACTTCGCCGGCTTCGTCTCCGGCCGCATCGCCCTGATCCAGCGCGGCACCTGCCCGTTCACCACGAAGGTGCAGAACGCCAAGGCCGCCGGGGCGACCGGCATCATCATCTTCAACGAGGGCCAGCCCGGACGCACCGACCCGTTCCCGCTCGACATCGGCGAGTGGCGGGCCGGGATCCCCATGGTGTTCGCGAGCTTCGCGGTCGGCAACGAGCTGGCCTCCACGCCGGGCGCGACGGTGCACCTCAAGGTCGACTCCAACCTCGTGCTCGGCACCAACCACAACGTCATCGCCGAGAGCCGCCGGGGCAACCCGGACAACGTCGTGATGATCGGCGCCCACCTCGACAGCGTGACCGAGGGGCCGGGCATCAACGACAACGGCTCCGGCAGCGCGGCGATCCTCGAGACCGCGCTGCAGATGAGCGCGTACCCGGTGCGCAACAAGGTGCGGTTCGCGTTCTGGGCCGCCGAGGAGATCGGGCTGCTCGGCTCTGACCAGTACGTCGCCGCCCTGTCCGCCGCGGAGCGCGACCGGATCCGGCTGTACCTGAACTTCGACATGGTCGCCTCGCCGAACTACGCCTACAAGCTCTACGACGGCGACGACTCCGACGGCGTCGGCTCGCCGGCCGGCCCGCCCGGCTCCGCGCAGATCGAGAAGCAGCTCGAGCGCTTCTTCGACCGCCGCGGCCTCGGGCATGTGGGGACCGACTTCGACGGACGCTCCGACTATGGCCCGTTCATCGCGGTCGGCATCCCGTCCGGCGGCATCTTCACCGGCGCCGAGGGCATCAAGACGCCCGAGGAGGCCGCGCTGTTCGGCGGTACCGCCGGTGTCGCCTACGACATCTGCTACCACCAGGCCTGCGACACCATCACCAACGTCAACCGGACGGCACTGGACGTCAACGCGGACGCGATCGCCGACTCCGTCGCGCGCTACGCGTTCAGCCTTCGATCGATCCCGGCCCGCACCCGCGCGGCGATGCTGAGCGGCGGGTTCGCCGGCTCCGGCGCGGCCGCCTGATCACCGTCCCGCCGGGGCTGGGGCTCCCACCCCCGGCGGGACGGCATGACCGGCTCGACCTGCGGCCCCCGGACCATCCGCGTCCGGGGGCCGCAGGTCACCGCAGGCGGGACTCGATGGCCTCGATGATCCGCGGGCGCAGCTCGGCGGTGCCGACCACGGCGTCGACCGAGCCGACCTCGACCGCGCGGCGGATGCTGTGCACCCGGTCGAACTCCGCGGCCACCTCGCCGAGCTTCTCCGCCCGGACCGACGCCCGCAGCTCCTCCAGCTCCGCGGTCAGCGCGGCGCGGACCGGACCGGTGGAGGGCGCGACGCGGGCCTCCAGCTCCCGGACGCGCGGGTCCGCCCCGGTGCGGGCGCCGACCTCGCCGGCGAACACCACCGCGGCGGCGGGGGCGCCGCCGAGCACCGACGCGAACGAGCCCTCCAGAGCCAGCACCGTCATGTTCGGGTTGAGCGCCTTCGAGAACACCACGAACGCGCCGCCGTGGTACCGCGAGATCACGCAGAACACGATGGGCCCGCGGAAGTTCACGATCGCGCGGCCGATCTCGGCGCCGTACTCCAGCTGAAGCCTCCGCATCGACTCCGGGGAGCCGTCGAAGCCCGACAGGTTCGCCAGCACCACCAGCGGCCGGTTGCCGGACGCCGCGTTGATCGCCCGCGCCGCCTTCTTCGACGACTGCGGGAACAGCGTGCCCGCCGTGTAGGCGTCCGGGCCGTCGGTGGGCGGGAAGCCGCGCCGCGGCACCGGCCGCGACTCGATGCCGAGCAGGCACACGGGGATGCCGCCGAGATGGACGTCCTGCACCACCGCGGTCTCCGCGTCCGCCATGCCCGCCCAGCGTTCCAGCACCGGGTGGTCCTGGTCGGACAGCGCCCGCATCACGGTCCGGATGTCGAACGCCTTCTTGCGGTCCGGGTTCGCCTCCGCGGAGAAGATCTCGCCGACGGTGGTGAAGTCGCTGCCTGGCATGGCGTGCGTGAAGTCGGAGATGTCGCGGTCGACGGGATCGGACGTCTCCGCCCGCCGCGGCCCGTCCTCGCCGGGCGCGACGTACGTGTGGTCGTAGTGCGCCATCAGGACGTCCCGCGCCGCCGCCAGGTTCGGCGCCCAGTACTGCGCCTGCCCGTTCGGGCCCATCACCCGGTCGTAGCCGCCGATGCCGAAGTTGTCCTCGGCGGACACGCCGCCGGAGAAGTCGAGCGCCTGCTTGCCGGTCAGCACCATCGCCGAGTCCGGCGTCATCACGAGGACGCCCTTGGTGTGCATGAGCATCGTCGCCTCGGCGTTCCAGTACGGCTGCGCGCCGACGTTGATGCCCGCGACCACGATGTTGATCTCGCCGCCGTCCTGCGTGAACTCGACGATCCGCTTGAGCGCCGCGGCCACCCAGTCCATGTTCTCCGTGCCCGACTCCATGGAGATCCGGGCGCCGGACGACAGCGCGTACCACTCCACCGGCACGCGCATCCGCTCGGCGAGGTCCAGCGCGGCGATCACGCGGCGGCACTCCGGCTCCGACAGGGCGCCGAGCGACTTCGTCGGGTCCCCGAGCAGGACGACGCGGGTCACGCCCTCCGGGTACCGCGCCGTCGGCGTGCTGACCACGCCCGTGACGATCGCGGCGGTGTTGCGCCCCTTCGGCCGGTCGACCGGGACGAGCGCGCCGCCGCCGTCGAGGTCGTGCTCGGCGAAGTCGCCGAGCAGGCCGGTCAGCTCGTACGGGTACACGGTGTTGCGGGCGCTCGCCCGCAGCACCTTCTGCCGGTAGCCGTCGATCGGCTCGACCGGGTCGTCCGCCGGTTCGCCGATGGTCAGCTCGGTGCCGCCGGCGGCGTCGAACGCGACCCGCATGGTGATCTTGGACAGTTCGCCGGTCGTCCGGTCCCGCCGCCGCGCGATGAACAGGATCTCCTCCAGCCCGGCGCCCGCGGTCGTCGGCAGCGTCCGCTCGACGAGCGCCTCCAGCTCCGCGCGGGTGAGGTCGCTCGGCGGCCAGACGTAGACCACGATCCGGTTGGTGGTGAAGCGGTTCCGCGGCCGCAGCTCCTGCGCGCGGCGGATCGAGTCGAGGCAGGCCGCGACGGTGTACTCGGCCGTCGGCAGCGCGGCCAGCCGGCCGTCGTCGTCGCGGAGCCCGGTCAGATCGCGGACCTGCGCGAACGCGACGAGCCTGTCGTCGGACGGGTTCTCCCGCGCCACGCACTGGAAGAGGTAGACCTCCTCGTCCGACGACGGCAGGCGAGTGAGGTCGAACCCGCTCAGCCGCTCCAGCTGCATCCGTTGCGCGATGTAGGGGTGCAGGCCGCGCAGCAGCCGCTCCTCCGCCATCCCCGCCTCCGACGGGCGGAACGTGAAGTGGTGGTGCATGACCGCGCCGCCGCTGCCCGCGACGGTGGCGGTGATCCGGCGGACCCGCTCCGGCAGCGGGTGCGCGGCGACGACCTCGTGCAGGGCGGCCGCCATCGCGTCCGGGTCGGCGGGCTGGTTCTCCCAGGCGAGGTAGATGTCCGCGTCGACGGCGTCCGCCGCGCTCGCCACCTCCGCGAGCCCGCGGAGCGCGCCGCCGAACGCGTCGAACCCGACGGCGGCGGAGACCACGCAGGAGTCCGTCCGCTCGGCGACCACGAACGCGCAGCCCGCGGCCTCGGCGGTCTGGACGGAGGTGAGCTCCTTGTTGCCGTAGTACCTCCGGGTCAGGACCTCCAGCATGACCGCGTTGTCCAAGGCGCCGCGGGCGAGGCGCCGGCCCAGCAGCCGCACCAGCGGCTCGGTGCTGCGCACCATCTCGGCGATGCGGGCGTCGCGGTCCGGGGCGTCCGGGTTCGCGTCCAGGTGCCGCAGGTGCCGGCGGACGTCGGCGTAGACGCGGGCGCGGTTGCGGCGCAGCAGCGGCTGGGCGAACCACGCGAACACCACGCCGCACGCGAGGTCGTACACGACGGGGAAGCGGACGCGCGTCGCGGCGATGAGCCGCTCCAGCGCGAGCCCGGCGGCGCGGCGCAGCGCCTCGCCCGGCGGCGGCTCCGCGAGCCACGAGCGCAGCAGCGCCGCGACGACGGCCGCGTCGGCGGACGCCCGCTGCTGCGCGAGGAAGATCCGGAACACCGCGGCCTCGAGCTCGGGTGTGCGCTCCAGGTCCGCGACGCCGTAGTGGCCGAGCGCCTTGGCCAGCCTCGACCGGAACCCCTCGGGCAGCCCGGCCCGCTCGACGTCCAGGCTCTGCAGGTAGGTGTGGAAGTGCTCGCGGGCGCTGTGCACGTGGCCGTCGCCGGTGCCGTCCTCGCCCGCCGGCAGGTTGCGGCCCAGCTCGGCGAGGTCGGCGAAGACGTCGAGGAGCTCCAGCTCCTCGGCGAGCGGGCGGTGCCCCTCCCGCGCGGCGGCCGCGCGGGCGGCGAGGTAGTCGTCCAGCACCCGGCGCTCGTCGTGCGGGTCGACGTCGAACCCCAGCAGAAGGTCCCGCAGGTCCTCCCGGCGCCGCGCGGTGCGCTCGCGGGCCGAGACCGTCCGGGGCGCGGCGGGCAGGTCCAGCTCGACGGCCGCGGCGGAGCCGGCCTCGGCCTCCGCGCCGCCGTCGCCGCCGACCGGTTCCAGCCGCAGCAGCGGGGCACCGGTCTCCACCTGGCTGCCCACGGAGACGACGCACTCCTTCAGCCGCGCCTTGAACGGCGCCCGCAGCACCGTCTCCATCTTCATGCTCTCCAGCACCAGCACCGGGGCGCCCGCCTCGACCTCGGCGCCGACCTCCAGCGGGGTCGCGACGACCAGCGCGGGCGCGGGGGAGCGGACCACGCCGCCCTCGTCGCGGCCGACGCGGTGCGCCACCCCGTCCACCTCGACGAGCTGGACGGGCCCGTGCGAACCGGTCAGCAGGCGGTACCTGGCGCCGTTCACGACGATGTGCCCGCTGTGCCGGTCGAACCGGTGCAGCTCGACGTCGGCGGTGCGGATCTCGTCGCCCGCCTCGACGCCCACCCGGAACCGCTGGGCGCCCACCCGCGCGACGCGCACCCGGTAGCCGACGCCGCGCAGCTTGAGGGCCAGCGGACGGCCGCTCTCGTGCCGCATCTGCGGGCGCCCGCCGGACGCCGTCGCCAGCAGCCGCCGCCGCTCGGCGCGCTCCTCGTCCTCGTACACCTCGATGGCGGCGGCCGCCAGGGCGACCGCGGAGTGCCGGTGCGAGACGAGCCGGCCCTCACCGCGGACGCGGTCGATCCAGCCGGTGTCCGCGCTGCCGTCGACCACCTCGGGCTGGTCGAGCAGGTCCAGCACGAAGCTCTTGTTCGTCGCCCCGCCCTCGATGATCACCGTGGTCTGCGCCATCGCGCGGCGCAGCCGCCCGAGCGCCTCGTCCCGGTCGCCGCCATAGGCGATGATCTTCGCGATCATCGAGTCGAAGTCGGCGGGGATGGTGTCGCCCTCGCTGACGCCGGTGTCCACCCGGATGCCCGGCCCGGCGGGCAGATCGAGCCGGGCGATGCGCCCGGGGGAGGGCGCGAAGTCGCGGTCGGGGTCCTCGGCGTTCAGCCGCGCCTCGATCGCGTGCCCGCGCTCGGCCGGCGGCGCGCCGTCGAGCCGTCCGCCGGACGCCACGTGCAGCTGCGCCTTGACCAGGTCGAACCCGGTGGTGGCCTCGGTGATCGGGTGCTCCACCTGCAGCCGGGTGTTGACCTCCAGGAACGCGAACAGCTCGGTGCCGGGGTGGTAGAGGAACTCGACGGTCGCCGCGCCCCGGTAGCCGACCGCCACCGCCAGCCGCTCCGCCGACGCCTTCAGCTCGGCGACCTGCTCGGGGCGCAGCACCGGGGACGCCGACTCCTCGATGACCTTCTGGTTGCGCCGCTGCACCGAGCAGTCGCGGACGCCGAGCGCCCACGCGGCCGCACCGTCCGCGATCACCTGGACCTCGACGTGCCGGGCGCCGGTGACCAGGCGCTCCAGGAACACGACGCCGCTGCCGAACGCGCGGGCGGCCTCCTGGCTGGTGCGCTCGTAGGCGTCCGCCAGCTCGTCCTGGTCGGCGACCACGCGGATGCCGCGCCCGCCGCCGCCCGCCGTGGCCTTGAGCATCAGCGGGTAGCCGATGTCGCGGGCCGCGGCGAGGGCCGCGTCCAGGGTCTCGACCGCGCCGCGGCTCCACGGCGCGACGGGCACGCCGACCTCCTCGGCGATGAGCTTCGCGCCGATCTTGTCGCCGAGCCTGCGCATGGCGTCCGCGTCCGGCCCGACGAACGCGACCCCGATCCGCGCGCACAGCTCCGCGAACGCCGGGTCCTCCGCGACGAAGCCCCAGCCGACCCACGCGGCGTCCGCCCGCGTCTCGATCAGCGCGCGCTCGAGCACCTCCAGGTCGAGGTACGGGCGCGCCGACGCGGGACCGAGGTCGTAGGCCAGATCGGCCTCCCGGACGAACGTCGCCGTCCGGTCCACGTCGGTGTGCAGCGCGACGGTCTCGATCCGGTCCCCGGTCTCGGCGGCCAGGTCCCGGACGGCGTGGATGAGCCGCATCGCGGCCTCACCACGGTTGACGATGGCGACACGACTGAACACCCGACCCAGCCCTCCTGCAGACGAACGATGTGCGCCGCCGGGTGGCACCCCGGCATCTGGTCACCGTTCCATCTCCCGCCCCAGGCGTCATGTGGCGGAGGGTGCATGCTTCGGCCGCTCCAGTTGTAGGAACCGACCAAAGACGGCCGCCCGCCCCCGCGACGCGGGGACGGGCGGCGCCCGATTCGGGTCAGTCGTCGTGGTAGTTCGGCTGGGACTGGGCGTTCAGCACGTCGAGCCGGACGCGCTTGGCCCTGTCGGTGCGGGGATCCCGCAGGTCGATGACGTCCAGGCCCATCTGGATGTCATTGGAGTAGATGTAGCCGTTGTAGTAGTACGTGGACCACGTTCCCGCGAGGATCTGCAGGTTGTCCGCCCACTGCCCGCGGTCGAACCAGGCGATCTCCTTCGGGCGCCGGGAGTCGGTGAAGTCCATGACCGAGATGCCGCCCTGGTACCAGGACTGCACCATGATGTCCTTGCCCTTCACCGGGATCAGCGAGCCGTTGTGGGCCACGCAGTTCTCGTTGTCGGTGTTGTGGCGCGGGATCTTGTAGTAGCTGCGGAACACCAGTTTGCGGTGCTTGCCCTTGCCGACGATGTCGTAGATGGCGTTGGCGCCCTTCTCCGGGCCGATCGCCGGGTTGCAGGTCGCCGCGGAGCCGCCGCCCAGTTCGTCGGTGAAGACGACCTTCGTGGCGCTGTTGTTGAACGTCGCCGAATGCCAGAACGCGAAGTTCTCGTCGTCTCGCACGCTCGTGATGGTGCGCGGCTTGAGGGGATCGGAGATGTCGAACAGCACGCCGTCGCCCATGCACGCCCCGGCCATCAGGTCCCGGTCGGGGTAGGCGGTGAGGTCGTGGCAGCCCGAGGTGGCCCTGGTCTGGTTCGGCCACGGCGTTTCCGGCGGGTCACCGGGGTTGCCGCCGTCCGGGAACAGCACCGGCTCGGCCGCCACGCTCGCCGCCTCCGGGTGCCGCAGCGGGACCTTCACGATCGAGATGAGGTCGTGCGGCGTCCTGCAGTCGGGGTAGGTGTCGCTCGGGTTGTACGAGGACACGTAGATGTAGGCCGTGCCGCGCTTGCCCGGGACGAGCGTGTTGGTGTGGGAGCCGCACTTGGTCTCGACGGCCTTGACGTAGCGCGGGTTGCGCACGTCGCTGATGTCGAAGATCTTGATGCCCTCCCACGCCGTCTTGTCGGTCGCGGGCTTGGGCACCGACTGGCACGAGTCGTCGCTGCGCGAGCTGTCCGTCGACAGGAACAGCAGGTTCCCGGCGACCGACACGTCGTTCTGGGAGCCCGGGCAGTGCACGACCGTGACGACCTTCGGCGTCCTCGGGCGGCTGATGTCGTAGACGGTGAAGCCCTCGTAGTTGCCGCCGAAGGCGTACCGGCCCTTGAAGGCCCAGTCGGAGCCGTAGGCGGTGGGAGCGGCGAGCGGCCCCTGCTTGGGGATGTTCGCCAGATGATGCATGTTCGGCGTCTTGGTGATCCCGTCGTCCGCGGGCGCGCCGGCCGAGGCCGCCGGGACGAGCACGGACGAGATCACGAGCACGATTCCCGAGAGGACCCCCAGGAACACTTTGCGTCTGGTTCTTCGATGCGAGACCGGCGCCACCTCTGACTCCTTTGTCTTCAGCCCCTCGCGTGCAGAATCTGGATCAGCCAGGAGTATGAAGCGTTTTGGGGTATCTGACTAGATCTGAACGCGTAGTGAGGACCATGTGATCGGAAATCCTTTCGCCCCCCTTTTGCGGCACCGGCCCCGGCGGTTACGGTTCGGGTGTCCGGCCGGACGGGGAGGTGCGATGCGGCACCGGATCGCGGTGGCGGCCGCGGTGGTCGTGACGGCCGCCGGGGTCCTGGCGGGCTGCGGCGGCGGCGATGAGCCGGCGGCGGCCCCCTCGAAGACCGTCCTGGTCCCGGGCCGTCCGGGGGAGCCCAACAAGACCCGCCTCGCCGGGCCCCGGAAGGCCGCCCCGCCCACCACGGCCGAGGTCAGGTTCGTCCAGATGATGATCCCCCACCACGCGCAGGCGCTGGAGATGTCGGGGCTCGCCCCGGACAGGGCGTCGAGCGGGCAGGTGCGGTCCCTGGCCGCCCGCATCGGCGCGGCGCAGAAGGTGGAGATCGCGGCGATGAGGTCGTGGCTGGATCAGAACCCCAAGGCCGTTCTGAAGGCGCAGGGCGGCCACGGCGCCCGCCACGCCGCCATGCCCGGCATGGTCACCGAGCAGCAGCTGGAGCGGCTGAGGGCCGCCCGCGGCGCGGAGTTCGACAGGCTCTACCTGACGCTGATGATCGCTCATCACCGGGGCGCGGTCACCATGGCGAAGGACGTCCTGGACAGGGGCACCGATGTGACCGTCCAGGCGCTCGCCCGGGACGTCCAGTCCACCCAGCTGGCCGAGATCGGCCGCATGCAGGGTCTCCTGGAAGGCTGACCGCCCCGGCGGCCGGGCTTGTCAGAGGTATGCAGCACACTCGTGGGATGTCCAACAGACCTGACGTTCCGGCGGCCTGGGTGCGGCGGTTGAGCGGTGTGCTCACGTCGTTCCCCGAGTGCGTGGAGGAGGACGCGTGGGTGGGTGTGCGGTGGC
This sequence comes from Spirillospora albida, assembly GCF_000718255.1. Taxonomy (GTDB): domain Bacteria; phylum Actinomycetota; class Actinomycetes; order Streptosporangiales; family Streptosporangiaceae; genus Spirillospora; species Spirillospora albida. The sequence goes on along the minus strand of NZ_JOFJ01000013.1, from coordinate 6,063 downwards.
GGGTGGGATCGGCCACGGTCGCCCACGTGTTCGGCGGTGAGGACGGGCTCTTCCGCATCACCTTCCGGGCCGAGCCGGGCGAGGTCATGGCCTTCGAGAAACTCGGCGACCCGTACTTCAAGGTCGGCTGGGGCAGCGACTCCGTCGGCCTCCTCCTCGACGAGGGGACCGACTGGGAGGAGCTGACCGAGCTGCTCACGGACTCGTACTGCATCCAGGCCCCCGAACGGCTGGCCGTCCGGGTCGCCCGGCCGGCCCCGTGAGCCGCCGGCGCCGCCGCGGCTGCGGAAGATGACCCCGCCCCCGTCCCGGAACGGCCACCGGCCGCGCGGGCGAGGCCCGCGCGGCCGGTGTTCCGGTCACCCGACCGATCAGGAGGACGGGCAGGTGTCGCGGTACTCGGAGATCGTCGCCTCGCGCGGCGCCGGGCAGATGAACTGCTCGTAGCGGGTGTCGTTGTCGATGAACCGCTTGAGCCAGGAGATGCTGTACTTCGCGATCGTCGTGTTATTGCTGTTCGGCGCGAAGTGGGAGGCGCCGGCCAGCTCCAGGTACGCCTTCTCCGACGCCGCCGGGATCGTGCTGTAGAACGGCTCGGAGTGCGAGGAGACCGGCGCGACGGTGTCCGCCTGCGCACCGATGATCATGGTGGGGACGCGGACGTCGTTGAAGGTCTTGTCGGTGTGCCACGGCGTCAGCGGGATCGCCGCCTGGAGCTGCGGCCGGTTCGCGGCGGCCTCCAGCGTGCCGCCGCCGCCCATCGAGTGGCCCATCAGGCCGAGCCGGGACGCGTCGATGCGCGAGCGCACCGAGCTGCGCTGGGTCAGGTAGTCCAGGGCCGCCTCCAGCTGCCGCGCGCGGCTGGACGGCTGGTCGAGGCGCGTCAGGGTGTCGATGGTGAACACCACGAAGCCCTGCGAGGCGAGCCGCGGCCCGAGCCACGCCATGCTCGACTGGCCGGCGGTGAAGCCGGGCGCGATGGCGACGGCGCCGAACGTGCCCTGGGCGGTGCTGGTCGGGTAGTAGATCGTCCCGCCGCCGAAGCCGGTGACCGACAGGCCGGAGACGCTGGTCTCGGACGTGGCGAACGGCCCGCGCAGCGCCTCGATGCTCGCCTCCGTCGGGTCGGGGCCGCGCTCGTAGGGGTTCTCGGCCGCGGCGGCGGCGGCCACGTTCGCGGCGGGGGCGGCCGGGACCGCCTGCGCCGCCGCGGGGGCGAGCGCGGTGGCGCAGGCGGCCGCGGCGAGCGTGAGGGTCAGCCGCCCGCGGCGCGTCCGGCGGCGGGGGGCGGGCCCGGCGGGGGCGGGGCCGGCGGGGGCGGGGTGCTCGGGGTACTCGGCGGGGTGGGAGTCGTGAGGTCGCACGTCGGTGCACTCCTGTTCGAGCCTGGGAACCGGCCGGTGGGGGGGAAGAGCGGGCGGCGGGTTCCGGTTGTTGCGACGTTCGTGATTGTGAGCCGGAGCGCACCCGAGCGCATCGGTGAAATCACCTGTCCTCACAGAGTGTTCCCTCGCGGCCACCCGGAACGCACGGGACGGCCACCCCGCCCGCGCCATCGCGCGACGGTGAGAGTTCACCTTCGCCACCTAGGCACGACCCGGCGCCCGGGTTACCGTGCGGCCACTATCCGAGCTTTCCTCACATTCGGAGGATCCCGTGCGTCGGAGCCCGCGCATCCTCGCCACAGCCGCCCTGGTCGCCGCCTTCCCCGTTCTCGGACCGCCCCCCGCCACCGCCGACACCCCCGCCTCCGGCACCTTCCGGGCGCTCACCTACAACATCGCGGGCCTCCCCGAGGGCATCTCCAGCGCGCCGACGCCCCGGCGGCCCGCCACCACGGCCATCGGCCGGCGGATCGGCCCGTTCGACCTCGTCAACGTCCAGGAGGACTTCAACTACCACGCCTACCTGTACGCCGCGGACTCCCACGCCCACCGGACGCCGACCACGGGCGGCGCGGGCCTGGGCAGCGGCCTCAACAGCCTGTCCCACCAGCCCTTCGGCGACCTCGATCGGATCACCTGGAACGACTGCTTCATCGGCTCGGGCGACTGCCTGACCCCCAAGGGCTTCACCTTCCACCGCGTCCGGCTCGCCGAAGGCGCCTACCTGGACGTCTACAACCTGCACGCCGACGCCGGATCGGAGTCCGGCGACGAGGCCGCGCGCCGCGCCAACCTTGCCCAGCTCACGTCCTACATCGGCACCCACTCGGCGGGCGGTGCCGTGCTCATCATGGGCGACACCAACACCCGCTACACCCGGACCGGCGACCGCATCGCCCAGTTCGCCGCCGACAACGGGCTCACCGACGCGTGGGTGCGGCTCGCCCGCGGCGGAACCGCCCCGGCGCCCGGCAGCCCCGCCCTCACCTGCCCCGACACCGCCCCCGGCATCGCCTGCGAGGTCGTCGACAAGATCCTTTACCGGAGCAGCCGGCTGCTGACCCTCACCGCCACCCGCTACGCCAACCTCGACGCCGACTTCCGCGACGGCGGCGGCGCCAAGCTGTCCGACCACTTCCCCATCGCGGCCGACTTCACCTGGACGCGCAACCCCGCCTACCAGGCCAGCGACCAGTTCGGCGGACCGCACGGCGCCTCGTTCACCGACATCGACCGCGTCCCGGCAGGCGCGCGCGCCGCCACCATCTCGCTGCGCGCCGGCTCCCGCGTCGACCAAGTGGGCGTCACACTCGACAACGGGACGTCCCTCACCCACGGCGGCACGGGCGGCACCGCCGACAGCCTCACGCTGGCGGCGGGCGAGTACGTGACGTCCGTCCGGCTCTGCCAGGGGCAGAAGGACGGCCGAACCCGCATCTTCCACGCCCGCTTCACCACCAGCCATAGCCGCGTCCTGGAGGGCGGCACCACCACGTCCGACTGCGTCACGCGCACCGCCCCGGCCGGCTGGCGGCTCGCCGGATTCCACGGCCGGTCCGGCGCCGAGGTCGACAAGCTCGGCTTCATCTACACCGCCCGCTGAGGCGGCCCCACGGTCCTCGCAAGCGTCTGGCCCAGCCGGGGCCGACCGGGTGGGATTGTCGTTCTGGTGGAGTACGGCGGACATGGACCTGCCGGTGCATCGCGAGGACCATGAACGTATGGATGCGCCGTCTATCTGAACGAAAGCGAGCAGAGCCATGACGGAGCCGCCTCCCCCTCCGGGCACGCCGCCGTTCCACGACCCTCCACCCCCGCCCGGCACCCCACCGCACGGCGGCCGGGCCGGGTCCGGGTGCGGTTCGCGCGTGCTGGCCGCCGTCGTGTCCGCCGTGCTGGTCGTCGGCGGGATCGCCGCCGTGAATCTCGTGCGCTCGCTCGTCACGGACGAGAAGCCCGAGCCTTCCACCGCGAAGACGCAACCCGCCGAGTTCACGACAGGCGGCTGCGTGCGGTTCCGGGTGAAGCCGTCGCCGATGCACACCACTCCGGGCGGCCACGTGATGTACACCCGCGCCGAATACGCGCCCGCTCTCTGCGACGATCCGGCGGCCTACGCGCGGATCACCAAGATGGGAGACGGCACCGCCGTTCCCGACCTCCTGGGTGAGCAGGCCCTGGAGAAACTGGACTGCCCCATCGACACCGACGAGTTCGCGCAGTTGCGCGTCATGAACCTGTCGACCGACCTGGCCTGCATGCGCAGGCTCACGGCCCCGCACCCGGGCGACCCGGGGCAGGGCGGCGGCCTGGTGAGGCCGGGGGACTGCGTCCAGGTGCGCAACCGCGACCACTACGGGGCGGGCGTTGAGGTGCCCTGCACGAACGAGGACTTGATCGTCAGAGGGACGAGGTTCGGAAGGAAGTGGTTCGGACAGGTGGTGAAGCGGGCGGACACCGCCCGCGGCTGCCCGCGGTCGGCGATCTACAGCATGACGCTGCGCGCCGGCAGGCCCCGCGTCCTGTGCATCGCCAAGAACGGCGGATGGATGCCCGCCGTCGGCGACTGCGTCGACAGCACCACGATCTACGCGGGGGTGACCGCGCCGGAGGACTGCCGCGAGAAGGGCCTCACCAAGAGGATCAGCGCTCTGGTCAGACCGGGCAGGCCGTGCCCCGGCGACGACCGGCGCGAGGAACCCGAGGGCTACCTGCTCCGCATGTGCCTCAAGGACGTGGAGTGAGGCGAAGCCGGGACACCACCCGGCGCCGCTCTGGCGGCGATTCGAATCGGCCTCCGAACCACGGCCGAACAAGCGAAACCCCGGTCACCGTTGGTGGTGGCCGGGGTCGTGAACCAGGTCTTGTGTGGTGGGCGATACTGGGATTGAACCAGTGACCTCTACCGTGTCAAGGTAGCGCTCTCCCACTGAGCTAATCGCCCTCGCGCATCTCCCGGGGGGAGGTGCGGCATCGAGGTGGAGACGGGATTTGAACCCGTGTACACGGCTTTGCAGGCCGTTGCCTCGCCTCTCGGCCACTCCACCAGAAAGAGACCTTCTGGTCACAGCCGGAAAGGCCCCTCAGAGCGGAAGACGGGATTTGAACCCGCGACCCTCACCTTGGCAAGGTGATGCTCTACCCCTGAGCCACTTCCGCGTGTGCTGCCCGGCGGCCGTCCCTTGCGGGCCTGCCCCCTTGCGGCGACGGGTGAAACATTAGCGTGTCCCGCGCCGTTCCGCGAACCGGATACCGCCGGGGCCGCCCGCGGAGGGAGTCGCGTCCCGTCGTGCCTGCTCGTGCGGGGTGCACCGGGGCCGTACTGTGGAGAGACCGCCGGGACGATCGAGAAAGGTGGCCTTTCCTGTGCAGGCCAAGATCTGGATGAACGGGGAGCTGCTCGAGCCCGAGCGGGCCGTGGTGTCGGTGTTCGACCACGGCATGCTGGTCGGGGACGGCATCTTCGAGACGGTGAAGGCGGAGCGCGGGGTGCCGTTCGCGCTGACGCGGCATCTGCGCCGGCTGGCGCGGTCCGCGTCGGGGCTGGGGCTGCCCGAGCCCGATCAGGACGCGCTGGCCCGGGGCGTGGCCGAGGTGCTCGCGACGGCGCCGGACTGGCCGCTGGCGCGGATCCGCATCACCTACACCAGCGGTGTGGGGCCGCTCGGCTCCGACCGGGGCGACCAGGGGCCCACCGTTTCGATCATCGTGGCGGAGCAGAAGCCGTTCCCGCCGTCCGCGGACGTGACGGTGGTGCCGTGGCAACGGAACGAGCGGGGCGCGCTGGCGGGGTTGAAGACGACCTCCTACGCCGACAACGCGATGGCCCTCGCGTACGCGAAGCAGCGCGGCGGCGGTGAGGCGATCTTCGGGAACCTCGCCGGGAACCTGTGCGAGGGGACGGGCACCAACGTCTTCGTGGTGCGGGGCGGGCGCCTCGTCACGCCGCCGCTGTCGTCCGGCTGCCTGGCGGGCGTGACGCGCGCGCTGGTGCTGGAGTGGTTCGGCGGCGAGGAGGAGGACCTGCCGCTGGACGACCTGTACCGCGCGGACGAGGCGTTCCTGACCTCGACGACCCGGAACGTCCAGCCGATCAGGACCGTGGACGGCACGCCCCTGCCGGCCGCGCCCGGTCCCATCACGGCGAAGGCGATGGAGGTGTTCGCCGCGCGCGGCGCCGAGCTGATCGACCCCTGACGGTCTTCTCCCCGCCGTGTCCCCGGTTCAGGATGGTGGCGACGCCTTCGGGAGGTCACCGTGCGGATGACGGATCCGATCGTCGTGGTGCCCCACACCCACGGGGACCGCGAGTGCTATCTGCCGTTCCAGCGGTTCCGGCTCCGGCTGGCGGTCGGGCCGTGGCAGATCCTGCACGTCGCCCAGGGCCCCGAGCCGTCCGAGGCCGTCGTGGCGGGGGCGATCACCGCCGCCGAACGCGTGGACCTGCGCGGGCGTGCGATGGAGCCCCTGCCCGTCGACGACGGGACGGTCCGGCTCGCGCTCGGCCCCTGGGAGATCGCGACCCCGCGGCTCGGCACGGGCTAGATCGTTGATGGGGGTTTTTGAGTGCTCTGGTTAGTGGTCGTAGGCGATCAGGGATCGCTTGACCGGGGCGTCGATGAGCCAGTTGTGCCAGATGGCGGCGTTGAGTGCGCAGATGCGCTGGCACAGGCGTGTC